>CP066552.1:1200000-2400000 GCA_016415585.1 Pectobacterium carotovorum
TTCGTCAATAATACGTGCCTGCCACTCAATGAGTGCGCCAATCGGCGTGTTAATCCGCCAGTTGGAGTCGGTATAGTTCAGTATCTCGATATGGGCAAAATGCCCCATCAGGATCGGCAATGTTTCCGGCTTGCGCCAAAGATCAAACAAGCGTTCTGTTGGGCGATTGATAGTAATACTGTTGCTGATTTCATTAGCATAACTACCGTTTTTCGCTGCGATTTTTCTTAAGAAAGAGGGAAACACCCGTCATCCTCCCTAATGGATTGTTACCCCTTTATGGGCATATGTCCGCCATTCTGACTGATATCGGCCAGCGAAGCAAAGCAGGGGAGTGCGTGGATTGTGCTGGCGTAGACTATCGTAGCAATAACTAGGATTTTTGCGCACCTAATGTTGAGCTAATGTTCATTTGGTACTGTAAGCATCAGACAGAAGCCGAATGACGTGCCGCAAAACACTAGGGTTTTTACATAACAATAATCGTTGTACCCCGCCCACTATTTTTAGTGGGCTTTTTTATTTATATTTCTCTGTTTTGATATTTTATTTTATATAAATTGATATTTATCAATTTATTCTTAATGGATTTATACCTACTAAGATGTAATAGATATTTATCCATGCGCTCTGTCCTATAAATAATATATGAATTGTGAGGTGATTTACTTTATAAATGTTTCGTGATACGTTTATAATCAGCTTTTATGCTGGTGGGAATAAATATGAGCAATCCATTTGTTGCTAAGTGGAGCCGTAATGGCAACCTGCTTTGCCATGGTCACTGGTTAATATCTTATCAAGAAAAAGATTTCACGTTGCCGGAAAAATATAAAGAAAATCATATGGGAACGATGGGGATCTATTCTATCATCGATCCTGATGATGAAATGTACCGGGACGGACTCGATGAAGATGATTGGATTCTGGAAAATATCGACTGGCTGGCCGATAGCTTTGAAGAAAATAATGTCCCTATCGAAGAGTGTTATTTCAGATATTTCTTTCAGGCTATAAATAAGCAGGACTGGCGATGCACCAGTTGCGCTGGCTGTATGTAAATTGCTCAATCATTATTAATTACTCCTATTCCCTCTGTATTCCTGCCAGCCGACTACTCTATTAGCGTCGTGCTATTGTCTCCCTGATTATTCGGCAGCGTTTTATTCGCTCTTCTTCGGTTTTCATTCCTTTTTCATCTTCTTTGCTATGCGCTTCGCATACCGCGCAGCGGAGCGTCTTTTTCAGGGAAAAGTGTTACCCTGACCCAACAATCCTTGATTAAGATGAGGCGGCAATGACGGAAGCTGACATTCTGCGGTTAAGTGCTTTGGTGGGCGAAAAACTGAAGGCGCGTGGTGCCACGCTGACATGTGCGGAATCCTGCACCGGAGGCTGGCTGGCTAAGTCTATTACCGATATCGCAGGTAGTTCTGGCTG
Organism: Pectobacterium carotovorum; assembly: GCA_016415585.1. Classification (NCBI taxonomy): domain Bacteria; kingdom Pseudomonadati; phylum Pseudomonadota; class Gammaproteobacteria; order Enterobacterales; family Pectobacteriaceae; genus Pectobacterium; species Pectobacterium carotovorum. Next base: position 1,201,441 of record CP066552.1, read on the forward strand.
GTTTGACTACGGCTTTGTGACATACAGCAATCTGGCCAAGCAGCGTCTGGTGAATGTGAACGCAGAAACACTGGAACGGTATGGCGCGGTGAGTGAAGCTGTCGTTAATGAGATGGCCGCAGGGGCTTTACAGGCCGCCGATGCCGATTTTGCCATATCGGTAAGCGGCGTCGCCGGGCCAGACGGGGGGACCGAAGAGAAGCCTGTCGGCACGGTGTGGTTTGGTTTCACCGACAAACAGGGTGGGGCATTCGCCCGGACAATGCGGTTCAGTGGAGACAGAAACGCGGTGCGCCTGCAATCTGTTCATTTTGCGCTGCAAACGTTGCTCGACACGTTTCTGAAAAAATAACCTTGATGCTGTATGCGCATACAGTATAATGTCAGTAATTATTCGGCAATTCATGATTAAGCAGCCGCGTAGAGAGAGCAGCTTTACGCCGCATGACAGGAGCAGAAATGGCTATTGATGAGAACAAACAAAAGGCACTTGCGGCAGCACTGGGTCAAATCGAAAAGCAATTTGGTAAAGGTTCTATCATGCGGTTGGGCGAGGATCGCTCAATGGATGTTGAAACCATTTCTACAGGCTCTTTATCTCTGGATATCGCTTTGGGTGCCGGTGGTTTACCGATGGGGCGTATCGTTGAGATTTATGGCCCAGAATCTTCCGGTAAAACAACACTGACCTTACAGGTTATTGCTGCCGCTCAGCGCGAAGGTAAAACGTGTGCGTTTATCGATGCTGAGCATGCGCTGGACCCGATTTATGCGAAAAAGCTTGGTGTAGATATCGATAACCTGCTGTGTTCTCAGCCGGATACTGGCGAGCAAGCGTTGGAGATCTGTGATGCACTAACGCGCTCTGGCGCTGTTGACGTTATCATCGTCGACTCCGTTGCAGCACTGACGCCGAAAGCCGAAATTGAAGGTGAAATCGGTGATTCCCACATGGGGCTTGCTGCTCGTATGATGAGTCAGGCTATGCGTAAACTGGCGGGTAACCTGAAGCAAGCCAATACGCTGCTGATCTTCATTAACCAGATCCGTATGAAAATCGGTGTGATGTTCGGTAACCCTGAAACGACTACCGGTGGTAACGCACTGAAGTTTTACGCCTCTGTTCGTTTGGATATTCGTCGTACTGGCGCTATCAAGGAAGGCGAAGAAGTGGTCGGCAGCGAAACCCGCGTGAAAGTCGTGAAAAATAAAGTAGCAGCACCGTTCAAACAGGCTGAATTCCAAATTCTGTACGGCGAAGGCATCAATATCCACGGTGAGCTGGTTGATTTGGGTGTGAAACACAAGCTGATCGAAAAAGCCGGTGCCTGGTATAGCTATAACGGCGACAAGATTGGTCAGGGTAAAGCGAATGCCTGTAATTTCCTGAAAGAGAACCCGGCCATTGCTGCGGAACTGGACAAGAAATTGCGTGAAATGTTGCTGCACAAAGGCAATGAACTGACGCCAGCCGCCGCTGGAAATAGCCATGACGAAGATGAATTCGCTGGTGAAGGCAACGAAGAGTTTTAATGGTGGCTGAATGGATTGTGACAGGGCACTTCAGCGGATAGATGGATGAATAAACCATTACGCTATGCGATGAATGTGCTTTCTGTTCGCGATTATAGTGAAACCGAAATACGCCGCAAATGTGCGGCGTATTTATATAAGTCAGAAAGCGCAAAAGCAGAAGATGAGGCAGACGAAGCCACAGCCCGAGCTGCGGCAGAAGATGTGGAAGCGGCTATTGCTTACTGCAAGGAACACGGTTGGCTGGATGACGAGCGCTATGCTCGCCGCTATATCAGCAGCCGGAGCCGCAAAGGCTATGGTGCCCAGCGGATCAAAATGGAGCTAAGCCAGAAAGGAATCGATAAGACAACGTTAGCCACAGCATTAAACGAGAGTGATATCGATTGGTGTGCACTGGCGAAATCGGTTGTGGAACGAAAATTCGGGCATCCTCTGTCCGATGAATGGAAAGACAAAGTCAAACATCAGCGATATCTGCTTTATCGTGGCTTCTTTCATGAAGAAATCCAGTCAATTTATACGAATTTTTCAGATTGAACGCACACGGGATTTTACTTCCCATCGAAGAAAATTTATCTTATTCCCACTTTTTTGTTCGTGAGTTGCTCGGTAACGTCAGCATGCTGGACTAACCTTGCCCGCGATCTGTTCTTCTAGCTTGATTCCAGGACAATTATGAGCAAGAGCACCGCTGAGATCCGTCAAGCGTTTCTCGATTTTTTCCACAGTAAGGGACACCAGGTTGTTGATAGCAGCTCTCTGGTGCCGAACAACGATCCGACATTGTTATTCACCAATGCGGGTATGAACCAGTTCAAAGATGTGTTCCTCGGTCTGGATAAACGCAGCTATGCCCGAGCGACGACCTCGCAGCGCTGCGTACGTGCCGGTGGTAAACATAATGACCTGGAAAACGTAGGTTATACCGCACGCCACCATACCTTCTTTGAAATGCTGGGTAACTTCAGCTTCGGTGACTATTTCAAGCATGATGCGATTCGCTATGCATGGGAATTGCTGACATCTCCTCAGTGGTTCAATCTGCCGAAAGAAAAACTGTGGGTAACGGTGTACGCAACGGATGATGAAGCCTACGACATTTGGGCTGATGAAGTTGGCGTGCCGCGCGAAAGAATTATTCGTATTGGTGATAACAAAGGCGGACCTTACGCCTCTGATAACTTCTGGCAGATGGGTGAAACGGGGCCGTGTGGTCCATGTACCGAGATTTTCTACGATCACGGTGAGCACATCGCAGGTGGCCCGCCGGGAAGCCCTGATGAAGACGGCGATCGCTATATCGAAATCTGGAACCTGGTGTTCATGCAGTTCAACCGTCAGATTGACGGCACCATGCTGCCACTGCCTAAACCTTCCGTCGATACCGGCATGGGGTTAGAGCGCGTTTCTGCCGTCTTGCAGCACGTCAATTCAAACTATGACATTGATTTGTTCAAAACGCTGATTGATGCGGTAGCGAAAGCCGTCGGAACGACGGATTTAACCAACAAATCGCTGCGTGTTATCGCTGACCATATCCGCTCTTGTGCGTTCCTGATTGCCGATGGCGTGATGCCATCTAATGAAAACCGTGGTTATGTTCTGCGCCGTATTATCCGCCGCGCTGCGCGCCACGGTAATATGCTGGGCGCTACGGATGCTTTCTTCTACAAACTCGTTGCGCCGCTGATTCACGTCATGGGGCCAGCGGCTGAAGAATTGAAAAAACAGCAGTCTGTGGTTGAGCAGGCGCTGAAGACGGAAGAAGAACAGTTTGCCCGCACGCTGGAACGCGGCTTGTCTCTGCTGGACGAAGAAATTAAAAACCTGAAAGGGGATACGCTGGATGGTGAAACCGCCTTCCGCCTGTATGACACCTATGGTTTCCCTGTCGACCTCACGGCAGATGTGTGCCGCGAGCGCGGCCTGAAAGTCGATGAAGAAGGCTTTGAAGCCGCAATGACGGCGCAGCGCCAGCGCGCGCGTGAAGCCAGCGGATTTGGCGTAGATTACAACAGCCTCATCCGTGTGGATGAAAACACACCGTTCTGCGGTTATGAAAAAACGCAGCAGCAAGCGAAGGTTATTGCGATTTATCACCATGGAAACGCGGTTGATCAGATTGCGGCAGGTGATGAAGCGGTTGTGATTCTGAACGAAACGCCATTCTATGGTGAATCCGGTGGTCAGGTTGGCGACCAGGGTGAACTGAAAAATGCGGGCGTCAGCTTTGCTGTTCAGGATACTCAGAAATACGGTCAGGCAATTGGTCACGTCGGTAAACTGACTCAGGGTACGCTGCGTGTTAACGACAGTGTCGAGGCAAACGTTGATAGCCAACGCCGCGATCGCATTCGTCTGAACCACTCTGCGACGCACTTGCTGCATGCCGCGCTGCGTCAGGTTTTGGGCGATCACGTCGCACAGAAAGGCTCTCTGGTTAACGATAGCTATCTGCGTTTTGACTTCTCACATACGGAAGCGATGAAGCCTGAGCAGATTCGTCAGGTTGAAGATATCGTCAACGCGCAAATCCGCCGTAACCTTACCGTGCAAACGGATGTCATGGCGCTGGATGATGCGAGAGCGAAGGGCGCAATGGCGCTGTTCGGCGAGAAGTACGATGACCATGTCCGTGTTCTGACGATGGGTGATTTCTCCATTGAGCTTTGTGGGGGCACGCACGCAAGCCGTACCGGTGATATTGGCCTGTTCCAGATCATTTCTGAATCAGGCACTGCTGCCGGCGTGCGTCGTATTGAAGCGACCACGGGTGAGAATGCGTTGTCTGCGTTGCATCGCCAGAGCGACGTTTTGCAAGACATTGCGCAACTGCTGAAAGGGGATAGTCACAACCTGACGGATAAGGTACGCTCTGTTCTGGATCGTGCCCGCGCGTTGGAGAAAGAGCTTCAGCAGTTTAAGGCTCAACAAGCGGCGCAGGAAAGCTCGTCGCTGTCTGGCAAAGCAAAAGAGGTTAACGGTGTGAAGTTGCTGGTCACGCAACTGGACAACGTGGATCCTAAACTGCTGCGCACGATGGTTGACGACCTGAAGAATCAGCTTGGATCTGCTGTTATCGTTCTCGGAACGGCGGCAGAAGGCCGGGTTAGCTTGATTTCTGGTGTAACGAAAGATCTGACTGACCGTGTAAAAGCCGGTGAACTGATTGGGTTTGTTGCCCAGCAGGTTGGCGGTAAAGGCGGTGGTCGCCCAGATATGGCTCAGGCTGGTGGTTCAGACGTGTCAGCACTGCCTGCTGCGCTGGCAAGCGTTGAATCTTGGGTTGCTGCTAAGCTATAAACGACAGATAACGTTTTATTTGCGTTATCCAACAAAAACGCCATAACTTTCTGGTTGTGGCGTTTTTGTCTGCGGAAAAGGATCCGGCAAGTAGGATAGAAAGTGTGTTACCTTCAGATATTCTGAAGCTTTACATGCTCAGTTCTGTTGTTGTGATAACAAAAGCACAAGCTACTGATATCGACTAAACTAACAAGTAGTGACAAACCGGGGTGTGATGGTGTGGTTATACCATCGTCTAGGTTTACGTTTTCACGGCACATGATGGATAATGGCGGGGAGACAGAGAGACCCGACTCTTTATAATCTTTCAAGGAGCAAAGAATGCTTATTTTGACTCGTCGAGTTGGCGAAACCCTCATGATCGGCGATGAGGTAACGGTTACCGTATTAGGAGTGAAAGGCAACCAGGTGCGTATTGGTGTTAATGCACCTAAAGAGGTTTCTGTCCACCGTGAAGAGATCTATCAGCGTATTCAGGCCGAAAAATCTCAACCAACGTCATATTGATTGACAATGCGTCTCGTGTTCGCGGGACGCACTTGTTATTTCCCGCTTTTCCCCCACACATTTATCGATATATCCATTTTTACTGTGCGCTTCCTTTGGCAAGGTAACCGCCTGTTTTTCTGTCGATAAAATAGACTTTTTGTTGTGAAAGTGCGCGTCTTGGATGCGAATTGTTCAAACGAACACAAGGTGGGAAAAATTGTTTGACTTATAAGTCTGGGAAAGTAATATGTGCGCCACGCAGTACCGGTGAGCACTAACAAGAAGTTCTTAGTAGCGAATCAGGTAATGTAAGGTGAGGTGGCCGAGAGGCTGAAGGCGCTCCCCTGCTAAGGGAGTATGCGGTCAAAAGCTGCATCGAGGGTTCGAATCCCTCCCTCACCGCCATTTAATATGCATCCGTAGCTCAGCTGGATAGAGTACTCGGCTACGAACCGAGCGGTCGGAGGTTCGAATCCTCCCGGATGCACCATTAAATACTGCCTTTGCAAGGCAAGTAGTATTAGTGAAAGCAAGTTTTGTCGCAGATGAAGAATTATCAATGCATCCGTAGCTCAGCTGGATAGAGTACTCGGCTACGAACCGAGCGGTCGGAGGTTCGAATCCTCCCGGATGCACCATATTTCGATATGGATAAGGTTGTTATCTTGTTCTTATAATCAGCCTACGCGGCCTATAAGTACAAGGGAGGAAAACGTTGCTTTAGCAACGGCCCGAAGGGCGAGGCGAAGCCGAGTAATCCTCCCGGATGCACCATTCTTAAGTATCTCGTTTAATTGCTCACCCCATTATTTCTGCACCACACTCTGCATCCGTAGCTCAGCTGGATAGAGTACTCGGCTACGAACCGAGCGGTCGGAGGTTCGAATCCTCCCGGATGCACCATATTTTGATGTAAATAAAACTCTTACCTTAGTTAATCGATAAGCGTAGAGTAATCTTGTTTTAGCAACGTCCTGAAGTACTAAGCAAGCCAGATAATTTCCTCCGATGCCCCATTTCTGTTTTAGCAACCGCTCTCTACCCTATTTTCGCGCTCTGATGGCACAGCCTTCTGTTCTGCTGATATCAGAATGATATTTTTCTCATTACTCCCGTGTATTAATTCTTGCCTCTCTCTTGCCTATATTGATATTGAGCCGACGAATAAATGAAGGTTGTCTACTCCTATGGAGGTAATAACCTGTTTTTTATAAGGTTATTGAATAAGCGACAACGTTTTCACTTTACGATAAAGTAAGCTCTCTTTTCAGTGATCATGGAGTCATGATGTACGATCGCTATCAAGGGCTGATCTTTGATATGGATGGCACCCTGCTTGATACCGAACCAACGCACCATAAAGCGTGGGATCAGGTTCTTGCCCTATATGGTATGAGATATGATGCCAGTGCCATGACCGCATTGAACGGCTCGCCCACCTGGCGTATTGCACAGCGTATTATCGACAGTCATCAAGCTGATATTGATGCTCACCAACTCGCGGCGGAAAAAACCGCTGTGGTTGAGGAGATGCTGCTGGATACCGTAAAACCACTGCCGCTGATTGATGTTGTTAAGCACTATCGCGGACGGCGTCCGATGGCAGTTGGCACAGGTAGCACGCATGGCATGGCTGATAGATTGCTAACGCATTTAGGGCTGCATGATTATTTTGATGCAATCGTTGGGGCTGATGATGTTATGCAGCATAAGCCTTTCCCCGATACCTTTCTGCGTTGCGCTACATTGATTTCTGTCGCACCAGAACACTGTATCGTGTTTGAAGATGCTGACTACGGCATTGAAGCCGCTAAACGCGCTAACATGGCCGTGGTTGACGTCCGTACATTGTGAGTGAATTCTGGGCTGTTTTTTCTCTTTTCTGGAGTAGCCTGCTCAGTGCAACACTGTTGCCTGGCAGTTCGGAAGTGCTGCTGGTAACGTTATTACTTGCTGACAGTGCAAAACCCTATCTGTTGATTGCTGTGGCAACGGTAGGAAATACGCTGGGCGGGTTAACAAATATTTTTATAGGGCGCTTACTCCCTCAGCCAAAACAACAAGCTGGGTATTCGGTGGCCATGCGCTGGTTACAGCGCTATGGCTGCGCTGCGTTGTTATTTAGCTGGGTGCCGGTAGTAGGCGATTTATTGTGCGTGTTAGCGGGTTGGCTACGCATGCCCTGGATGCAATCGGCGGTTTTCATCGGTATTGGAAAAGCGCTGCGGTATATCGTATTGGCAGGTATAACGTTGCAGGGGATGGCGTGGTGGCCTTAACCAGATTGCAATGCGAACTGGTGAGTGCTGCTGAGTTTCAATTATGCTTACAACCATTACATTTTAACAACGGGAGGTCGATTTGATCCCGGACATTTCAGAAGCACTTTCTTGGCTGGAAAAACACCCACTAGCAGTGAAGGGTATTCAGCGTGGAATTGAACGCGAAACATTGCGCGTAACAGCAAACGGACATCTTGCTACAACAGGGCACCCGGAAATATTGGGCTCGGCGTTGGCACACCCGTGGATCACGACAGACTTTGCTGAAGCGCTGTTGGAGTTCATTACGCCAGTCGACAAAGATGTCGATCACCTGCTGACGTTTCTGCGCGATATTCATCGTCACGTTTCCCGCAATCTGGGCGATGAGCGGATGTGGCCATTGAGCATGCCGTGCTTTATCGACAGCGAGCAAAATATCGAGCTGGCGCAGTATGGCTCATCAAATGTTGGGCGCTTCAAGACACTTTATCGTGAAGGGCTGAAAAACCGCTATGGTGCGTTGATGCAGACTATTTCCGGCGTGCATTATAACTTCTCCCTTCCGCTGTCATTCTGGCAAGCGCGAGAGGGTGTCGCTGATGCAGAGAGCGGGAAAAAAGCCATTTCTGCGGGATACTTCAGGCTGATCCGCAACTATTACCGCTTTGGCTGGGTGATCCCTTATCTGTTCGGTGCTTCTCCGGCGATCTGTTCTTCTTTCCTAAAAGGGCGGGAAACCGCACTGCCGTTTGAGCGTACGGAAAAAGGCATGCTTTATCTGCCTTATGCAACCTCTCTACGGCTTAGTGACCTAGGCTACACCAATAAATCACAGAGTAATCTGGGAATTACGTTTAACGATCTTGATACCTATGTCGCCGCATTAAAGCGCGCGATAAAAACGCCGTCTGAGGAATATGCCCAGGTTGGTATGAAGAAGGATGGTCGTTATCTACAATTGAATACGAATGTCTTGCAGATTGAGAATGAGCTCTATGCGCCGATTCGTCCGAAACGTGTGACGCGTGCGGGTGAAACGCCATCTGATGCATTGCTGCGTGGCGGAATTGAATATATCGAAGTGCGCTCGCTGGATATCAACCCGTTCTCTCCGACAGGAGTGAGTGAAAGTCAGGTGCGTTTCCTGGATTTATTCCTGATCTGGTGTGCGCTGGCAGATGCACCGGAAATGAGCGCGGATGAGCTACTGTGTACGCGTAAAAACTGGAACCGAGTGATTCTGGAAGGGCGTAAACCTGGGCAAACGGTGGGGATGCGGTGTGAAACCATCCAGCAGCCGATTGCTGAGGTGGGGAAATCTCTGTTTGCGGATTTACGTCGCGTTGCAGAAGTGCTGGACGCTGAAAACAATCAACCGCACTATCAGCAGGTATGTGATGAACTGCTTGTTGGTTTTGACGATCCAGAAACGACGTTCTCTGGTCGACTATTAACGTTGATGAAGCAAGAAGGCAATGGTAGCGTGGGGCTGAATTTAGCGGAAGAATACCGCAAAATGCTCAGCAGTGAGCCGCTGCAGGTGTTGACGGAAGAACAATTGGCTGCTGCGAGTGAGAACTCCTGGCAGCGTCAACGTCAGATTGAGTCTGAAGATACGATGAGTTTTGACGACTATCTGGCGACGCATTAAAAAGAAAAGGCCACAGAAACTGTGGCCAAATAAACATCTCTAATAGGGATGATGATAATAAATGCGCGTCTTTCAGTAAGTCAGACTCGCATAAAAAGGAAAAGTTCTCGGAAACGAGAAAAAATGAATTTTTTCTATGAGGAGGTGGCATTATGCCGTTACTAGACAGCTTTACCGTTGACCATACCCGTATGGCCGCACCCGCAGTTCGGGTCGCTAAAACCATGAAAACCCCTCATGGCGACAATATCACGGTATTTGACCTGCGCTTCTGTCGTCCGAACATCGAAGTCATGCCAGAGCGTGGCATCCATACGCTAGAGCACCTGTTTGCTGGCTTTATGCGCGACCATTTAAACGGTGATGGCGTTGAAATTATCGACATTTCTCCGATGGGATGTCGTACGGGTTTCTACATGAGTCTGATTGGTACGCCGGACGAGCAACGCGTTGCCGATTCTTGGAAGGCGGCGATGGCGGACGTTCTGAAAGTGACTGACCAGCGTAAAATTCCTGAGCTGAACGAATTTCAGTGTGGCACCTATGAGATGCACTCACTGAAGGAAGCACAGGAGATTGCTCAGCACATCGTGGATCACGATATTGGTATCAACCAAAATGACGATCTGGCGTTGCCGAAAGATAAACTGGCTGAGCTACATATCTAGTTTGTTGGATATGCGCAGATAAAAAAGAGAGCCGAACGTTGGCTCTCTTTTTTTGTACTCGTGAATGTGTCAGACCGCGAGAAAGTGCTGTATAACCCGGCTGCCGAAGTAGGACAGCGTTAGCATCAGTGCGCCGATCAGACTGAACCAGACGACGCGCCGTCCCCGCCATCCTTCATGGTAATGTCCCCAGAGCAGCAGAATATAGATGAACCAGGCAAACAGGGAGAACACGGCTTTGTGCAGGTTCTCTTTGTTATCGATCAGGTCATCCATATAAAACAAACCGGTACAGAGCGTTAGCGTGAGCAAGATGACACCAATCTGCGTGATGTGAAACATCTTACGTTCAATGCCCATCAGCGGCGGCATGTCAGCGGCAAAACCCAGCTTTTTATTCTTGAGCAGATAATCAAGCCAGGCAAGCTGGAGCGCATAAAGTGCCGCAATCAGCAAGGTTGCATAAGAGAAAAGTGCCAGACCGATATGGACCATCAAACCCGGTGACGCTTCCAGATGCGTAATAAATTCACTCGGCATGAAGCTAGCGAAGGCTAAATTGATCAACGCAAAGGTGTAGACGATAGGAAGAATAAACCAGCCGCGATCGCGCGCGGCGACAATCGTCATAACCGTACAGATGATGAGACTGACCAGCGAGCCGATATTCAGCAGGCTAAGGTTTTGACCGACTTGAACATCGAAAATACGTTGATAGAGCGCCACCGCATGGCAGAGTAGCGCAGCGCTGGCCGAGAGTATTGCCAGCCGACGATATGCACTGTTCTTGCGCAGCAGACTGGGGATAATCAGTCCGAGGCTGAGTGTATAGGCGACAAGCGCCACAATAGCGAAAACAGACATACAAATAGGTTATTAAATATCAACTAGGTAAAATAGAGAATCAGTATAGCGTTAGTCGCCGTGGGCACCAACAGTTCTCCATCAGCAGCGCTGAGATCGTTGCCGCTTTTGTGTATAATCTCTTCCATTCGTGTCGCGCTGGCGGCCTGTCTTACGTTGAGCATGAGATATGTTTGAAAATTTAACCGATCGACTCTCGCGCACATTGCGCAATATCAGCGGCCGCGGGCGGTTGACTGAAGAAAACATTAAAGAAACGTTGCGTGAAGTGCGTATGGCATTGCTGGAAGCCGACGTCGCGTTACCCGTGGTGCGTGATTTTATCAATCGTGTAAAAGAACGTGCTGTTGGGCATGAGGTCAACAAAAGCCTGACGCCGGGTCAAGAGTTCGTCAAGATTGTTAAGAATGAACTCGTCAGCGCAATGGGTGAAATTAACGCCGAGCTGAATCTTGCCGCACAGCCGCCTGCGGTTGTTCTGATGGCCGGTCTGCAAGGTGCGGGTAAAACGACCAGCGTGGGCAAGCTGGGTAAATTCCTGCGCGAAAAGCATAAGAAAAAAGTGCTGGTGGTTTCAGCTGACGTTTATCGCCCTGCGGCGATTAAACAGTTGGAAACATTGGCAGAGCAGGTGGGGGTCGATTTCTTCCCGTCAGACGTGCAGGAAAAGCCACTTGCTATCGTAGAACGTGCATTACAACACGCTAAGCTGAAGTTCTACGATGTCTTGTTAGTCGATACCGCGGGCCGTCTCCACGTTGACGACGCGATGATGGACGAAATCAAGCAGGTTCACGCGGCGATTAAGCCGGTTGAAACGCTGTTTGTGGTTGATGCCATGACGGGGCAGGATGCGGCGAATACGGCGAAAGCTTTTAATGAAGCGCTGCCGCTGACCGGTGTGATCCTCACCAAAATTGATGGTGACGCCCGTGGCGGTGCGGCATTATCTATCCGCCATATTACTGGCAAGCCCATTAAATTCCTCGGTGTCGGCGAAAAAACCGAAGCGCTGGAGCCGTTCTACCCTGAGCGCGTTGCATCACGCATTCTCGGTATGGGCGATGTGCTTTCACTGATTGAAGATATTGAAAGCAAGGTCGATCGTACACAGGCAGAAAAGCTTGCTAATAAGTTGAAGAAGGGCGATGGGTTTGATTTGACCGATTTCCTGGACCAGCTCAAGCAGATGCGCAACATGGGCGGCATGGCAAGTATGATGAGCAAAATGCCGGGCATGGGCCAACTGCCTGATAATGTTAAATCACAAATGGATGACAAGGTGTTGGTGCGTATGGAGGCGATCATTAATTCGATGACGCGTCAGGAGCGTGCCAAACCTGAGATTATTAAAGGATCGCGTAAACGTCGTATCGCGCAAGGTTCCGGCATGCAGGTACAGGATGTGAACCGTCTTCTGAAACAATTCGATGATATGCAACGCATGATGAAGAAGATGAAAAACGGCGGTCTGGCGAAAATGATGCGCGGTATGAAAGGGATGATGCCACCTGGATTCCCTGGGCGTTAATCACCGAAATTGATGGTGCTGAGAAACTCTTGGCGTGATTATACGCTTTAGATTGCTTTTTGCGCCAAAATGAGTAAAATTTTCGGGCTTTTTATATGACATACTGGGCTCCGTTCCTCGATGGGGCCCAGTTGTTTTATTCACTAAAGAGGATGTTATGGTAACAATTCGTTTGGCACGTGGCGGCGCGAAAAAACGCCCCTTCTATCAAGTAGTCGTGACCGATAGCCGCAATGCGCGCGATGGTCGTTTCATCGAGCGCGTAGGTTTCTTCAACCCAATCGCATCTGGTCAAGCAGAAGCCCTGCGTCTGGATCTGGACCGTATCGAGCATTGGCTTGGTCTGGGTGCAACTGTGTCTGATCGCGTATCTTCGCTGATCAAAGACGCTAAAAAAGCAGCATAACCTGTTGCGGTGGTGATAATGAGCAATCAACTCAGCCCAAAACCTCCTGTTAACCCGATTGTGATGGGGAAGATAGGGTCGGCATATGGCATCCGAGGTTGGCTCAGAGTGTTTTCATCCACCGAAGATGCCGAGAGCATTTTTGATTATCAACCTTGGTTCATCCAGAGTAAAAGCGGTTGGCAGCTTGTCGAGATTGAAGGCTGGAAGTATCACAATCAGGATCTGATCATCAAAGTGAAAGGTGCTGATGACCGTGATGCGGCTAATTTACTGACTAATTGTGAAATTGTCGTAGATTCGTCACAACTGCCTGATCTGGGCGAAGGTGATTATTACTGGAAGGATCTTATTGGCTGTCAGGTCGTGACCGTAACGGGTTATGAGTTAGGTAAAATCATCGACATGATGGAAACCGGCTCGAACGATGTGATGGTAATAAAGGCTAACCTGAAAGATGCCTTCGGAGTCAAGGAACGGCTGGTTCCGTTCCTCACCGAACAGGTTGTTAAGCGCGTCGACCTTTCTGCTCAAACTATTGAAGTAGATTGGGATCCTGGTTTTTGAACTCTGAATCGACCAGTAGTACCCAGCGGAACGAGACTATGTGGATTGGGGTGATTAGCCTGTTTCCAGAGATGTTCCGGGCAATTACTGATTACGGAGTTACTGGCCGGGCAGTTAAAAATGGCCTGCTGAACGTACAGTATTGGAGTCCTCGTGATTTCACTTACGATCGGCATCGCACCGTGGACGACCGGCCTTATGGCGGCGGCCCCGGAATGCTGATGATGGTGCAACCTTTACGGGATGCGATCCACGCAGCAAAAGCAGCGGCAGGCGAAGGCGTGAAAGTGATTTATTTATCACCTCAGGGCCGTAAATTAGATCAGCAAGGCGTACATCAACTCGCTACGAACCAGAAGATGATTCTGGTCTGTGGACGGTACGAAGGGATTGATGAGCGCGTAATTAAAACCGAAATCGATGAAGAATGGTCGATAGGAGATTACGTACTCAGCGGTGGGGAACTGCCAGCGATGACCCTGATTGACTCCGTTGCCCGCTTTATTCCGGGCGTTCTGGGGCATCAGGCTTCAGCAGAAGAAGATTCTTTTGCTGATGGATTGCTGGATTGTCCTCATTTCACTCGCCCTGAAATACTGGAAGGCATGGATGTTCCGGCAGTGTTACTGTCTGGCAACCATGCAGAAATACGCCGCTGGCGATTGAAGCAGTCGCTGGGCCGAACCTGGCTTAGAAGACCTGAACTTCTGAAAAGCCTAGCTCTGACTGACGAGCAAACAAGGTTGCTGGCTGAGTTCCAACGTGAATATCAGTCTGAGCAACAAGAGTATTAGGTGGTTACGCCGGTTTGACCTGACGAACCCAACTATCAGTTTACCTAGGGTAAGAGACATATTATGAGCAACATTATTAAGCAAATCGAAGACGAACAAATGAAGCAGGACGTACCTGCATTTCGTCCGGGTGATACCGTAGAAGTGAAGGTATGGGTTGTTGAAGGTAGCAAAAAACGTCTGCAGGCATTCGAGGGCGTGGTTATCGCTATTCGTAACCGCGGTCTGCATTCTGCATTCACTGTTCGCAAAATTTCTAACGGCGAAGGCGTGGAGCGTGTATTCCAGACTCACTCTCCAGTAGTTGACAGCATCGCTGTTAAGCGTCGTGGTGCCGTGCGTAAAGCCAAACTGTACTACCTGCGTGAGCGTACTGGTAAGTCTGCTCGTATCAAAGAGCGTCTTAACTAAGATAGCGCTTTCGCAACATCCGAAAGTTGTTATTAATAAGGGGTTTAGCCAAAGGCTAAGCCCCTTTTTTTATGCTGGATGGCCGCAAAATGTCCATAGAGCATGGTTGTGTGGTAGTCCTCTTTCTGGGAATGAGGGCTTTGCTTAAGGCCCGAGTCTAAATGATGGCCCGTGTTGGTAGTAAAAAGCCCACCATTTTGGTGGGCTTCGCTTTCCCTGGTGCCATCATTATTGTTTGAATTTCAGTACCATGATGACATTAGGTGTGGTTATTTTATAAACGTTTATACAGATCAATTTTTCAATATTGATCGGTTACGGCGATCAAAACATCGTGTTGATACCGTTTTTATCCTGTTCAGAACGGCTTATTCGCGATAACAGTTGGGTACATGTGCATATGATCGTTAATGAACTGAATATCGGTGAATCCGGCCTGCTCTAGCTGCGACTGTGTTTGTTTATGGGTACGAAACGCTGTCCAGGTTGCCCCAATAATACGTGAGAAAAGCACATATTGGAGGGCTAGCAATTTTGGATCGGTGTTTATCCATGGGGAGTCTTGCGACAGCGTAGGAGGAGGCGTCATAAAGCTGGTTATCAACGTACCTCCTGGTTTCAGCCCAGAGTAAAATACGCGGTAAAGCTCAGTAACTTTGTCATCATCTTGTTCATAGACGTTGAGTCCGTTGCTGGTAATCACATCTGCCTGTGCTGCCAAGTCAATTGTCCATGCATCAGCAAGTACCAACGATATATTATTTTCCAGCCCTTGCTGACTGGCAAGTTTGTAAGCTTCTTCTAGTGCCTCTTTATCCAGATCGATTCCGATTAATTTCACATCTCGATGCCGCGTATAGTCCAACAACAATAAGTCGGCCATGACACCGCAGGGGACAGATACCATGATAGCGTCTGGGCGCAAGAGTTCTTGAAGCAGACGTTGAAAAATACTGAATCGTTCGCGTGTCGCTAAAACATTGGGTAACTGGGTGTAGATGATTTCTTCGAGCGGATTAATGTAGTGAGTGGGTCGATGTGCTATCACATTATGCGTCCAGTACGCATTTAACCCATGATGTTTCAGTAAAAATTGGCCTAACTTGAGGTGGGAAAACGCGTCCAGAAGCGCGAGTTGCTCTTCTACGGAAATGCCGGGATAGTCGCCGGACTCGATAATTTTGTTCTTTACTGCGGCGACTCGTTCATCATGGCTTTCCTGAGATGAGGCCGTATGTGATAAGAGTCTTGGGCTGCTATTTAGAGACGAGTTATGAGGCTTGCTTGAACCGGACATATGAGCACTCCATAATATCAATCGCTATCAGGAATAATGGTTTTAACTATCAGTGAGGTATGCCTTTCGTTATCCCAGCATCAGATTGTTAATAACTTAATGTGACTATTTAATGTGAGCGATAATAGAGGGGAGGTATGTCTGACGTATTTCTGTGCGAGTACAAAAGTGAGTAGAATTGTTACCAGATGCGATGAGCCATAGCGCTTTGCCAGCTAAATTGCTGATGAGTATGGATCATCGCTTTATCTTTGGGAGGATGTTAAGGCAGGCTCTGTTGCCAGCGAGTTCGCAGTGTCTCTGCATTCTCTACGCCATCGCAACTGGCGGGAAAGTTTTTCCCTGCTTTTCCCCATTCTTCCATGTTATCTGTACCGCAAAAAGCCGACTGTCCGGCCTGATAGCCACGTAAGTAGGT
Organism: Pectobacterium carotovorum; assembly: GCA_016415585.1. Classification (NCBI taxonomy): domain Bacteria; kingdom Pseudomonadati; phylum Pseudomonadota; class Gammaproteobacteria; order Enterobacterales; family Pectobacteriaceae; genus Pectobacterium; species Pectobacterium carotovorum. Next base: position 1,217,643 of record CP066552.1, read on the forward strand.
TTCACGGTCGATCTGAGGATTACCAAACCATTCCTGCAAAGTACTATCGTCCTTTACGACCATGCCAGAGATTGCATCCTGATAACCCGTTTCGTACCAGAATCCTGACTCACTTTTAGCGGGTAGCGATGGGATGTTGCTTTGACATGCTGTCATTAAAAGAATTACAGCCAAGACATAACTGTATTTCATCATCAAACCTTCAATGTTTCGGCCATCGGCCTGAAGAAGCATCGCATCAGGCAATACCCAATTTTTCTTTCAGTAATTTGAGGTAGCGGCGACTGACGGGGATGTGTTTTCCCGTATGCGTCAATACTTCTGCTGCGCCGTTCTCCATTAACTGGATTTCTTTCAGCTGTTCCGTGTTAACCATATATTGACGATGGCAACGGACGAAGGGCGTTTTCTCTTCCAGCGTTTTCAGTGAAAGCTGGGTATAGCCAGATTGACTGACGCCCACGACATGCACGCCGCTGAGTTCTGAACAAAGATACTCGACTTCCTCAATCTTGAGCAAAAAAATACGATTGTGTCCGTTACAGGGGATGTGGCGAAGCAAGGGTTCTGAAATTATCTGTACGTTTTTATTTACACTCACGCCGCGGCGTAAACGATTTAGCGTTTTGCTTAGTCGCTGTGCATCTAGTGGTTTAAGTAAATAGTCAAAAGCATGCTCTTCAAATGCCCTCACTGCGTACTCATCATAGGCTGTCACGAAGACGACATAAGGCATATTTTCTGGATCCAACATGGCAACCAGCTCTAATCCGCTGACCTTTGGCATCTGTATATCCAGAAAAATCACATCCGGTTGTAGCCGATGAATAGCCGGGATCGCCTCCAGCGCATTGCTGCATTGTGCAATGATGGTGATATCAGACTCATTTTCCAGTAGCAGGCTGAGCTCTTCACGTGCCAGCTGTTCGTCATCGATGATTATGGCTTTCAGCATCCTTCCCCCTTGTTGGCGTGATTCTATCACTATTCACGCCAGGGATTAGCATGGTTGCGTCGGGAAGTGATAGGCCAGACAGATATCGTTTTTCTGGCAATATTTAGGGTGGTAATTTTTTATTTACACTAAGTGGATTGAAATCTTTACGGTTCGTGTTATGGTGTAAACATCACGCGTAGGCAGGTTACAGACCGCAGTCTTTACAGACGATCGCGAACATATTGAACTTTTCAGGAACAGACTCATGCAAAAAGATTCGCTTAATAATATTAATATCAGTGACGAGCAAATTTTGATTACCCCTGATGAATTGAAAGCTAAGTTCCCGCTTAACGACGCAGAGCAGCGCGATATTGCGCAAGCGAGAGCGACCATTGCGGATATCATTCATGGTCGTGACGATCGGTTGCTGATCGTCTGCGGACCTTGCTCGATTCATGACACGGATGCTGCGTTGGAATATGCGCGCCGTCTGCAGTCGCTTGCCGCTGAGCTGAACGATCGCCTCTACATTGTGATGCGTGTTTACTTTGAAAAACCGCGTACCACCGTGGGTTGGAAAGGGCTCATCAACGATCCGTTCATGGATGGTTCATTTGATGTGGAATCTGGCCTGCATATTGCGCGCGGGTTGCTATTGGAACTGGTGAATATGGGACTGCCGCTGGCGACGGAAGCACTCGATCCGAACAGCCCGCAATACCTGGGCGATTTGTTCAGTTGGTCGGCTATCGGTGCACGTACGACAGAATCACAAACGCACCGTGAGATGGCTTCCGGCCTGTCGATGCCTGTTGGGTTCAAAAACGGTACGGATGGCAGTCTGGGTACTGCGATCAACGCGATGAGAGCCGCTGCAATGCCGCATCGCTTTGTGGGTATCAATCAAACGGGCCAGGTCTGTTTGCTGCAAACGCAAGGGAACATTGATGGCCATGTGATTCTGCGCGGCGGTAAAACACCAAACTACAGTGCACAGGATGTCGCAGAATGTGAAAAACAGATGGAGAAGGCGGGACTGAGACCATCGCTGATGATAGATTGTAGTCACGGTAATTCGAATAAAGACTACCGCCGTCAGCCACTTGTTGTTGAATCTGCGATTGAACAAATCAAGGCGGGAAATCGTTCCATTATAGGCTTGATGCTGGAAAGCCACCTCAACGAGGGGAGCCAGTCTTCAGAACAGCCGCGTTCAGATATGCACTACGGTGTATCGGTCACGGATGCCTGTATCAGTTGGGAAAGTACAGAGACGTTGCTGCGTTCCGTTCACCAAGAGCTTAGCGCTGCACGTGTGAAACATTCAGGAGAGTAACAAAATATGGTAGCTGAACTGACCGTATTGCGTGATCAGATAGATGAGGTAGATAAGGAGCTTGTCGCGCTGTTATCACGTCGGTTGCGTTTGGTGGCGGAGGTGGGTGAAGTGAAAAGCCGCCATGGTTTGCCCATTTATGCGCCCGATCGTGAAGCGGCCATGCTCAGCTCACGTCGTAAAGAAGCGGAGTCGATGGGGGTTCCGCCGGATCTCATTGAAGATATCCTGCGGCGTACCATGCGCGAATCCTACACCAGTGAAAATGACAAAGGCTTTAAACCGCTGTGCCCGCAGTTGCGTCCGGTCGTCATCATCGGTGGCCGGGGGCAAATGGGCAATCTGTTTGAGAAAATGCTGACGCTGTCGGGCTATCAGGTGAGAATTCTGGAGCAAGATGACTGGCCGCGTGCGGACGAGTTGTTGTCTGATGCTGGCATGGTGATTGTTAGCGTGCCGATTCACGTGACTGAACAGGTGATTGCCCGCCTGCCTGCTTTACCAGATGACTGTATTTTGGTTGATTTGGCATCGGTAAAAAATGGCCCGCTTCAGGCAATGCTGGCGGTGCATAGTGGTCCGGTGCTTGGTCTGCATCCTATGTTCGGGCCAGACAGCGGCAGCCTTGCCAAGCAGGTTGTCGTCTATTGTGACGGTCGGCAACCGGAAGCCTACCAGTGGTTACTGGAACAGATTCAGGTGTGGGGCGCGCGTCTGCATCGTATCAGCGCAGTCGAACACGATCAGAACATGATGTTCATTCAGGCGCTGCGCCACTTTGCTACATTCGCGTATGGTCTGCATTTAGCGGAAGAGAATGTGCAGCTTGAACAGCTATTAGCGCTGTCATCGCCAATCTATCGTCTGGAATTGATCATGGTTGGACGGCTGTTTGCGCAGGATCCGCAGCTGTATGCCGACATCATTATGTCTTCAGAGGATAATCTGGCGTTGATTAAGCGTTACTACAAACGTTTTGGCGAGGCGATTGAGCTACTGGAGCAGACGGATAAGGCAGAATTTATCAACAGCTTCAAGAAGGTCGAACACTGGTTTGGTGACTATGCCAAACGTTTTCAGGCGGAGAGCCGGGTGCTTTTGCGTCAGGCAAACGATATTCGTCAATAAGTACGTTTACTATCTTGGTTGTGTTTAAGAAGCCATCCTGGGGATACCAGGATGGCTTTTTCAATTCTTCGTTCACATCGACTATTCGTTCACATCGACGGGTACGACGTTTTCACTCGGGTAGCAGCCCAACACTTTTAACGAGCGGGTTATAGAGGCTAATCCTTTTAGCGCTTTCTGCATGTCATCGCTGCGCAGGTTGGCCTGTACGTCCAGATAGAACATCTCTTCCCACGGGTTACCGTTGATCGGTCTGGATTCCAGCTTGGTCATCACAATGCCGTTATCACGCAGTACCAACAGGGCTTCTACCAGCGCACCTGACTGTTGGCCAGTTGCCATAATTAGCGTGGTTTTTGCCGGCACTTGTTCCGTCACATCAATCGGCTTGCGTGCTAATACAATGAAGCGGGTGATGTTTTGCGACTGATTGGCCAGATCGTGTTCCAGCATCTGTAGCTGATAAAGCTGACCACCGGCTTCGCTGCCGAGCGCTGCTGCTTTTGGTGAGTTGAGCGCTGCGACTTTTTCCATTGCCGCAGCCGTGCTCTCACAATATTCAATCTTCCAGTGTGGAAAACGGTTAATGAAATGGCTGCACTGTTGGAACGGTTGAGGGTGGCTGTAAACCGTTTCGATCTGTTCCAATGACGTATCGGTGGCAACTAAAACGCAGTGATTTATCGGATTGGTTAATTCGCCGACGATGGATAAAGCCGTGTGTTGCAGCAGATCGTAGACGTCATTAATCGAACCAGAGCTGGTGTTTTCAATCGGCAGAACGGCATAGTCCGCTTGCCCAGTTTCCACCATGTTGAAGATATCCTGAAATTTCTGGCAACCACATTCGATAAATTGTTCGAAGTGTCGCGCAGCATATTGGCGAGCGGCAAGATGGGAATAAGAGCCTTTCGGACCGAGAAACGCAATCCGGGCAGAGTGCGACGTTGTTTGGTTAAGGTGATGCTGCAAGAGCGCCTGCTGTGTCAGTACCGAATCTTCAATGATGAGCTGAAATAAGCGGGTAATGTAGTGACCATCAAGATGATGCTTTTTCCCAGCGGCCGTCAGTTTATCCAGCAAATCACGCTCACGCTCTTTATCACGGATTGGGCGATGCGAATGCAATTTGCTGCGGGCAACGTCCAGCGCGAGTTCTCGTCTTTGTGCCAACAATTCAATTAATTGCAGATCCAATGCGCTGATGCGTTCTCGCAGTGCCAGTAATGGGTTGTCTGTCATGATGCTGTTACCTGTCTTATGTTCTTATATAAAAAAAGCCTCCCGGTTAGGAGGCTTTTTTGTTCGTCTTCGTATTCTTGCTCTTACGACGAATCGCCTCCCAAATCAGGGGAAGGTGAAAAAGAATACGAAGAAGAACAGTTTATTTATCATGTTTACTCGGTTAGTCAGGAGGATATCCAGATTCTGAGTAGGTAAGGTAACTGTTGGCTTTTCATCCTGTCAATACAAAATCGCCGAGCGCAATCTTAAACGAGGTATAGCGTTGGCTCTTTAGGATGCGGATTGCTGAGTTTGGAATACAAAAACGCGCCCTCAGGCGCGTTATATTGAGGTAAAGAGAATGAATTACTCTTCTTGAGTCGGCTGGAGATTCGCTTCTTTGACGCTAGCTACCGCGCGTCTGGCTTCACCTTTATGCTGGAGTTTGTCCAACTGGCGTTCGAGCTTGGTAATTAGCTCATTGATGGCGGCATACATATCGTCATGCTTGGCACTGGCAACCAGTGGGCCATTTGGCGTACTGATAGTGCCATCAGCCACAAAACCCTGAGGCTCTTTTGACAGAATGATATGCGGGTTAATCAGCTGGGTTTGCCACTTATCCAGCTTAGAAAGACGGTCTTCGACATGTTGACGAATTGCGGGGGTGATATCCATTTGCTTACTGGTAATATTAATAGTCATATAAACTTACCTCTCTGCCTATGTCCGTCTTGGATAATTTCAGCATACAGTGAGTTGTGACAAAAAGCGTGATATTGATCGCTTTTTTTCGTCACTTTTTGTCAAGAAAACGCGATTTGTGAAGCATCATCGGGAATAGGAGGGAAGTGCTTGAGGGGGCATCTGGCCTGTGCCATTATTGATAGGATGTATTGACGTTACCGCGCTGTTGTTGACTCCCACCGACCCGTTTTTTCTACATCATCTATGTATAGCCAATCGATCGAACCATAAAAAAACGGCAACCGAAGCTGCCGTCTTATTACTGCGTGTCACTTGTCGTTTATGCTGGATTCGCCGCGATGACTTTTGCGACTTTGTCCGCTTGTGCGGCCAGTTGCAGTTCACGGTAGGCATTTTCCATCAACGGCAACGCAGTTTTCGTTGCCTGAGTATCTGGGTAATCACGCAGCATTTGCTCAACGCGATTAACTACTGCCACATAAGCGCCGCGTTTCGTGTAGTATTGCGCGATAGAAAGTTCATACTTGGCCAGACGCTCTTTGAGGTAGACCAAACGCTTGTTTGCGTCGGTGGCGTATTGGCTGTTCGGATATCCCTGAATGAGCTTACTGAAATCCCGAAATGCGGTGCGAGCATACTGCGGATCGCGATCGGAACGATCAACGCCGAAGAAGCCTTGTAACGCACTATCATCCAACGCCATGTCGGTCAGGCCGCGCATGTACAGGACATAGTCCACGTTTGGATGGGTCGGGTTGAGTCGCAGGAAGCGGTCAATAGAAGCTTGGGCCAATGGCAGCTCTGCGGATTTGTAATAGGCGTAGATCAAATCCAACTGTACTTGCTGCGAGTAAGGGCCAAAGGGATACCGGTTATCCAGTGCTTCCAACTGCGTGATGGCTGCTTTAAAGTTGCCGTCTTGCAGTTTTTGTTGAGCATTGGCATAGATTTCAGATGGCGGACTATCAGGAACCGCATCTTTGGAATTGCTGGAGCAACCAGCCAGCGCCAGGCTCAACGTGGCGGCAGCCACCAGATATTTCATACGCGTCATGACGTTTTGATTATCCTCAGAATGTTATTCCGGGAGACTGTCCGTGAAGCTCCCGATTTAGACCAGCTACAATAGTACATTATTTTAAACGGCGTCGCCGTCAAAACCCAACGTTAACGAAGAAGCTGCATAATATGGCACAACAAGTACAACTCACCGCAACGGTGGCCGAATCTCAACTCGGACAACGTTTAGATCAGGCTTTGGCCGAATTGTTCCCTGATTATTCACGATCCCGCATAAAAGAGTGGATTCTTGAGAATCGAGTACAGATTAACGGCAATGTCACCAATAAGCCAAAAGAGAAAGTACTTGGCGGCGAATCGGTAGCGATTGATGCATTGATTGAAGAAGAAGCACGCTGGGAAGCACAGGATATCAAACTGGATATCGTGTACGAGGATCAGGATATCCTGGTCATCAATAAACCCAGAGATCTGGTGGTTCACCCCGGTGCGGGTAACCCAGATGGCACGGTATTGAATGCCTTGTTACATCATTATCCTGAGATTGCCGATGTGCCCCGTGCCGGGATTGTGCACCGACTTGATAAAGATACGACAGGGCTTATGGTGGTCGCGAAAACTGTACCCGCACAGACGCGTTTAGTTGAGGCGCTACAGGCGCGTGAAATTACTCGTGAATATGAAGCCGTTGCGATTGGTTCGATGACTGCGGGTGGCATGATCGAGCAGCCTATCGCTCGTCACTCAACCAAGCGTACTCATATGGCCGTGCACCCCATGGGTAAGCCTGCCGTTACGCATTATCGCATCATGGAACATTTCCGTGCGCATACCCGTTTGCGGTTGCGTCTGGAAACGGGGCGCACCCATCAGATTCGCGTGCATATGGCGCATATTAATCATCCTCTGGTTGGCGATCAGCTATACGGTGGTCGTCCTCGCCCGCCAAAAGGCGCTTCGGAGGATTTCATTGAGATGCTACGTGGGTTCGATCGTCAGGCGCTGCATGCCACCATGTTGCGTTTCTACCATCCTATTACTGGCATTCACATGGAATGGCATGCGGAATTACCACAGGATATGGTCGATCTGATTGATGCACTGAAAGCCGATACCGAAGCATTTAAGGATCAGCTCGACTGGTAATGTATTCAATACGATAAGTGCCGATTTATAGAGGTGACGGACTATGCTGATATACCCCGACTGGCCTTTGCCAGAAAGTGTGAAATCTTGTAGTACGACGCGTATTGGCGGGTGTAGTCGTGCACCTTATGATTCGCTAAATGTGGGGAATCATGTGGGCGATGAGCCCGCGCACGTCACCGTAAATCGGCAAATGCTGGTGGAGCTGGCTGGCCTTCCTACTATGCCGCATTGGCTAGAACAGGTTCATGGCACTGATGTGATTCGTATTGGTAAGGTGTCCCCTACGTCTGTTTGCGGTGATGCGGCTTATACCGACAAGAAAGGGAAAGTCTGTGCGGTGATGACGGCCGACTGTTTGCCCGTGCTTTTTTGTGCAATCAACGGTGACGAAGTCGCTGCCGCCCATGCTGGCTGGCGGGGATTGCACGCCGGGGTATTGGAAGACACGTTAGCCTGTTTCCGTGCGCAACCCGCGCAAATTATGGCGTGGCTGGGGCCTGCTATTGGGCCTGATGCCTTTGAAGTCGGCCCTGAGGTTAGGGATGCATTTATTCAGCATGATGCGGCGGCGGCCTCTGCATTTCGGCCTGAAGGAAACAAATTTTTTGCCGATATCTACCAACTGGCACGTCTGCGCTTACGTGCTGCAGGGATAACGCAAATTTTTGGTGGAAATGCCTGTACTGTGAGTGAACCTCACAAATTTTTCTCTTATCGGCGTGATGGTGTAACTGGCCGTATGGCAAGTTTAATCTGGCTGATATAACCTATTGAATTAAGACGATCCGGGACAAGTAACGTTTAAATCCCATTACGACTGGCAAAATAACCTTGAAATTTTTGAGGGATGACCTCATTTAATCTCCAGTAGCAATTTTGACCAGTGTATGGGAGGTGTTATGCGTCTGGATCGTCTTACCAACAAATTCCAACTTGCTCTTGCTGATGCCCAGTCTCTTGCCCTTGGGCGCGATCACCAGTTTATTGAACCACTTCATTTGATGAGCGCTTTGCTTCATCAGGATGGTGGAACTGTTGGTCCACTTCTGACTGTTTCCGGAGCCAATTTTCATCACCTGAAAACCGAAATCGACCAGGCAATCACGCGTTTGCCTCAGGTTGAAGGCACTGATGGTGATGTTCAACCTTCGAACGAGTTAGTCCGCGCATTGAATATGTGCGACAAACTTGCGCAAAAGCGTGGCGATACCTTTATTTCCTCAGAACTTTTCGTGCTTGCTGCTTTGGAGTCTCGTGGCACGCTGGGGGATATTTTGAAAAAGGCGGGCGTCACGCAACAAGGTGTAACAAACGCTATCGATCAAGTGAGAGGAGGGGAGCAAGTGAACGATCAAGGGGCTGAAGATCAGCGCCAGGCATTAAAAAAATTCACTATTGACCTCACGGAGCGAGCGGAGCAAGGCAAGCTCGATCCGGTGATCGGACGTGATGAAGAAATTCGCCGTACTATTCAGGTCCTACAGCGTCGAACCAAAAATAACCCAGTATTAATTGGTGAGCCCGGCGTGGGTAAAACCGCGATAGTGGAAGGGTTGGCCCAGCGTATCGTTAATGGTGAAGTGCCTGAAGGCCTGAAAAACAAGCGAGTACTTTCACTAGATATGGGCGCGCTGGTGGCGGGGGCGAAATATCGTGGTGAGTTTGAAGAACGTTTGAAAGGCGTGCTCAACGATCTGTCTAAGCAGGAAGGCAACGTCATTCTGTTTATTGATGAACTCCATACGATGGTGGGGGCTGGTAAAGCCGATGGCGCGATGGATGCCGGCAATATGCTAAAACCCGCGCTGGCTCGTGGTGAGTTGCATTGCGTTGGGGCGACAACGCTCAATGAGTATCGGCAATATATTGAAAAAGACGCGGCCCTTGAGCGTCGTTTCCAGAAAGTGTTTGTCGCTGAGCCGACCGTTGAAGACACGATTGCGATTCTGCGTGGGCTGAAAGAGCGCTATGAATTGCACCATCATGTACAAATTACTGACCCAGCAATTGTTGCGGCAGCCATGTTATCTCATCGTTATATCGCGGATCGTCAGTTGCCGGATAAAGCGATTGACCTGATTGATGAGGCGGCATCCAGTATTCGTATTCAGATTGACTCGAAACCAGAGCCCCTTGATCGGCTTGAACGCCGGATCATCCAGTTAAAGCTGGAGCAGCAGGCGTTGAAAAAAGAATCTGATGATGCCAGCCAAAAGCGGCTTGAATTGCTGAGTGCTGAACTTGACCAAAAAGAGCGTGAATATTCCCAACAAGAAGAAGAGTGGAAAGCAGAAAAAGCATCACTCACGGGAACGCAGAATATTAAAGCGTCTTTAGAGCAGGCGAAAATTGCGCTGGAACAGGCTCGTCGTCAGGGCGATCTGGGAATAATGTCTGAGCTGCAATACGGCAAAATCCCTGAGCTGGAGAAACAACTGTCAGCAGCAACGCAGCAGGAAGGGAAAACGATGCATTTGCTGCGTAATCGAGTAACGGATGTTGAAATTGCTGATGTGCTGGCGCGTTGGACTGGGATTCCTGTTTCTCGTATGTTGGAAAGCGAGAAAGAAAAATTATTACGCATGGAAGATGAACTGCATCAGCGTGTGATTGGGCAGAACGAAGCCGTTGAAGCGGTAGCGAATTCTATCCGTCGTAGTCGGGCTGGGCTATCTGACCCGAATCGTCCTATTGGCTCGTTCCTTTTCCTTGGGCCAACAGGTGTTGGGAAAACGGAACTCTGCAAAACGCTGGCGACTTTCCTCTTCGACAGTGACGACGCCATGGTGCGTATCGATATGTCTGAGTTTATGGAGAAACACTCGGTTTCACGTTTGGTCGGTGCGCCTCCGGGATATGTCGGTTACGAAGAAGGAGGCTATTTAACGGAAGCGGTGCGGCGTCGTCCTTATTCGGTCATTTTGCTGGATGAGATCGAAAAGGCACATCCTGATGTATTCAATATCCTACTTCAGGTATTAGATGATGGCCGCCTTACTGATGGCCAGGGCAGAACGGTCGACTTCCGTAATACTGTGGTCATCATGACGTCCAATTTGGGGTCTGATCTTATTCAGGAACGTTTTGGTGAGCGCAGCTATACCGAAATGAGAGATATGGTGCTTGAAGTTGTTAGCCACAACTTCCGCCCCGAGTTTATCAACCGTATCGATGAGGTCGTGGTATTCCATCCACTGGGAAGGGCACATATTACGTCCATCGCACAAATTCAGCTCCAGAGACTGTACAAGCGTCTTGAAGAGCGTGGATATAGCGTCACGATCACGGATGCAGCTTTAGATATGCTTGGGGAGGTCGGGTTTGATCCTGTCTATGGTGCTCGTCCGCTTAAAAGAGCGATACAGCAACTGATAGAGAACCCACTTGCTCAGCAGATACTGGGGGGGGAATTGATACCCGGTAAACCGATCACGTTAGATGTTGAAGGCGAACAGATAGTCGCACTGCAAGAATAATGTGAAACGGTAAGTAATCAACGGGGACATTTGCCAATGAATGTCCCCGTTTTCACGTCTCAAGCTCAAATTACATTCATTTTCTGTATGGAGAGTGCACGAAATACTGGTTTTTGGTTTCTTTTTGAACGCTTGGAAAATAATTTGCATTTAGCGCTTGTCAGTGGCCGAGAAGTCCCTATAATGCGCCTCCACTGACACGGCAACAGCGACACGCGGTTGTGGTGACAGGAAAAAAGATTCAACGAAGGCGGTCAGTAATGACTTGACTTCACAGCGGAAAAGCATAATATATGCGGCCCGCGCCACGGAAGATGTGGCACTGCTCTTTAACAATTTAATCAGACAATCTGTGTGGGCACTCACAAGACCGTATCTTAACGATATAAAAAAGTCTTGAAGAGTGAACAACAGTAAATTCATTACGAATAAACAGTTTTAATTCTTTGAGCATCGCTGACGAGTTCAGCAAATCAAACAAATCTTAAATTGAAGAGTTTGATCATGGCTCAGATTGAACGCTGGCGGCAGGCCTAACACATGCAAGTCGAGCGGTAGCACAAGAGAGCTTGCTCTCTGGGTGACGAGCGGCGGACGGGTGAGTAATGTCTGGGAAACTGCCTGATGGAGGGGGATAACTACTGGAAACGGTAGCTAATACCGCATAACCTCGCAAGAGCAAAGAGGGGGACCTTCGGGCCTCTCGCCATCAGATGTGCCCAGATGGGATTAGCTAGTAGGTGAGGTAATGGCTCACCTAGGCGACGATCCCTAGCTGGTCTGAGAGGATGACCAGCCACACTGGAACTGAGACACGGTCCAGACTCCTACGGGAGGCAGCAGTGGGGAATATTGCACAATGGGCGCAAGCCTGATGCAGCCATGCCGCGTGTGTGAAGAAGGCCTTCGGGTTGTAAAGCACTTTCAGCGAGGAGGAAGGCGGTAAGGTTAATAACCTTATCGATTGACGTTACTCGCAGAAGAAGCACCGGCTAACTCCGTGCCAGCAGCCGCGGTAATACGGAGGGTGCAAGCGTTAATCGGAATGACTGGGCGTAAAGCGCACGCAGGCGGTCTGTTAAGTTGGATGTGAAATCCCCGGGCTTAACCTGGGAACTGCATTCAAAACTGACAGGCTAGAGTCTTGTAGAGGGGGGTAGAATTCCAGGTGTAGCGGTGAAATGCGTAGAGATCTGGAGGAATACCGGTGGCGAAGGCGGCCCCCTGGACAAAGACTGACGCTCAGGTGCGAAAGCGTGGGGAGCAAACAGGATTAGATACCCTGGTAGTCCACGCTGTAAACGATGTCGATTTGGAGGTTGTGCCCTTGAGGCGTGGCTTCCGGAGCTAACGCGTTAAATCGACCGCCTGGGGAGTACGGCCGCAAGGTTAAAACTCAAATGAATTGACGGGGGCCCGCACAAGCGGTGGAGCATGTGGTTTAATTCGATGCAACGCGAAGAACCTTACCTACTCTTGACATCCAGAGAATTAGCTAGAGATAGCTGAGTGCCTTCGGGAACTCTGAGACAGGTGCTGCATGGCTGTCGTCAGCTCGTGTTGTGAAATGTTGGGTTAAGTCCCGCAACGAGCGCAACCCTTATCCTTTGTTGCCAGCGATTCGGTCGGGAACTCAAAGGAGACTGCCGGTGATAAACCGGAGGAAGGTGGGGATGACGTCAAGTCATCATGGCCCTTACGAGTAGGGCTACACACGTGCTACAATGGCGTATACAAAGAGAAGCGACCTCGCGAGAGCAAGCGGACCTCATAAAGTACGTCGTAGTCCGGATTGGAGTCTGCAACTCGACTCCATGAAGTCGGAATCGCTAGTAATCGTAGATCAGAATGCTACGGTGAATACGTTCCCGGGCCTTGTACACACCGCCCGTCACACCATGGGAGTGGGTTGCAAAAGAAGTAGGTAGCTTAACCTTCGGGAGGGCGCTTACCACTTTGTGATTCATGACTGGGGTGAAGTCGTAACAAGGTAACCGTAGGGGAACCTGCGGTTGGATCACCTCCTTACCAAGAAGATGTGTGTTAAGTGAAGTGCTCACACAGATTGTCTGATGAAAATACTGAGCAAGCGCACCTGTTGATGCGATGAGTGTAAACTCATGCTGACACGATAGTGCCGAATTTCTGATTCGGTACGGATTTTTCGTGTCCCCATCGTCTAGAGGCCTAGGACACTGCCCTTTCACGGCTGTAACAGGGGTTCGAATCCCCTTGGGGACGCCAATCCGATAATGAGTGAAAGACATTATCATGAATATCTTAAAGATGATTCTTCGGAGTCATGTTTACGATATTGCTCTTTAACAATCTGGAACAAGCTGAAAATTGAAACATGACAGCTGAACATGCATTGGTACCTTCAGGTATGAATGGTGTATCAGTGTGTCAATGAGTCTCTCAAATAATCGCAGCACGACAGTGACTTTGATTTATCAAAGACACCTTCGGGTTGTGAGGTTAAGCGACTAAGCGTACACGGTGGATGCCTAGGCAGTCAGAGGCGATGAAGGGCGTGCTAATCTGCGATAAGCGTCGGTAAGCTGATATGAAGCGTTATACCCGACGATACCCGAATGGGGAAACCCAGTGTGTTTCGACACACTATCATTACGTGAATACATAGCGTAATGAGGCGAACCGGGGGAACTGAAACATCTCAGTACCCCGAGGAAAAGAAATCAACCGAGATTCCCCTAGTAGCGGCGAGCGAACGGGGAGGAGCCCAGAACCTGAATCAGTTTGTGTGTTAGTGGAAGCGTCTGGAAAGTCGCACAGTAAAGGGTGATAGTCCCGTACACAAAAATGCACAAATTGTGAGTTCGATGAGTAGGGCGGGACACGTGACATCCTGTCTGAATATGGGGGGACCATCCTCCAAGGCTAAATACTCCTGACTGACCGATAGTGAACCAGTACCGTGAGGGAAAGGCGAAAAGAACCCCGGCGAGGGGAGTGAAATAGAACCTGAAACCGTGTACGTACAAGCAGTGGGAGCCTTGATTAATCAGGGTGACTGCGTACCTTTTGTATAATGGGTCAGCGACTTATATTCTGTAGCAAGGTTAACCGTATAGGGGAGCCGTAGGGAAACCGAGTCTTAACTGGGCGTTAAGTTGCAGGGTATAGACCCGAAACCCGGTGATCTAGCCATGGGCAGGTTGAAGGTTGGGTAACACTAACTGGAGGACCGAACCGACTAATGTTGAAAAATTAGCGGATGACTTGTGGCTGGGGGTGAAAGGCCAATCAAACCGGGAGATAGCTGGTTCTCCCCGAAAGCTATTTAGGTAGCGCCTCGTGAATTCATCTTCGGGGGTAGAGCACTGTTTCGGCTAGGGGGTCATCCCGACTTACCAACCCGATGCAAACTACGAATACCGAAGAATGTTATCACGGGAGACACACGGCGGGTGCTAACGTTCGTCGTGAAGAGGGAAACAACCCAGACCGCCAGCTAAGGTCCCAAAGTCATGGTTAAGTGGGAAACGATGTGGGAAGGCACAGACAGCCAGGATGTTGGCTTAGAAGCAGCCATCATTTAAAGAAAGCGTAATAGCTCACTGGTCGAGTCGGCCTGCGCGGAAGATGTAACGGGGCTAAACCATGCACCGAAGCTGCGGCAGCGACACTCAGGTGTTGTTGGGTAGGGGAGCGTTCTGTAAGCCGTCGAAGGTGGCCTGTGAGGGTTGCTGGAGGTATCAGAAGTGCGAATGCTGACATAAGTAACGATAATGCGGGTGAAAAACCCGCACGCCGGAAGACCAAGGGTTCCTGTCCAACGTTAATCGGGGCAGGGTGAGTCGACCCCTAAGGCGAGGCTGAAAAGCGTAGTCGATGGGAAACAGGTTAATATTCCTGTACTCGGTGTTACTGCGAAGGGGGGACGGAGAAAGCTAGGTTATCCGGGCGACGGTTGTCCCGGTTTAAGCGTGAAGGTGGATGACTTTGGTAAATCCGGGTCGTCATTAACACTGAGGCGTGATGACGAGTCACTACGGTGATGAAGTAACCAATGCTACGCTTCCAGGAAAAGCCTCTAAGCTCCAGGTAACATCAAATCGTACCCCAAACCGACACAGGTGGTCAGGTAGAGAATACTCAGGCGCTTGAGAGAACTCGGGTGAAGGAACTAGGCAAAATGGTGCCGTAACTTCGGGAGAAGGCACGCTGATGGTAGGTGAAGTGACTTGCTCACGGAGCTGAAATCAGTCGAAGATACCAGCTGGCTGCAACTGTTTAATAAAAACACAGCACTGTGCAAACACGAAAGTGGACGTATACGGTGTGACGCCTGCCCGGTGCCGGAAGGTTAATTGATGGGGTCAGCCGCAAGGCGAAGCTCTTGATCGAAGCCCCGGTAAACGGCGGCCGTAACTATAACGGTCCTAAGGTAGCGAAATTCCTTGTCGGGTAAGTTCCGACCTGCACGAATGGCGTAATGATGGCCAGGCTGTCTCCACCCGAGACTCAGTGAAATTGAACTCGCTGTGAAGATGCAGTGTACCCGCGGCAAGACGGAAAGACCCCGTGAACCTTTACTATAGCTTGACACTGAACCTTGAGCCTTGATGTGTAGGATAGGTGGGAGGCTTTGAAGCGTGGACGCCAGTCTGCGTGGAGCCAACCTTGAAATACCACCCTTTAATGTTTGATGTTCTAACGTAGACCCGTAATCCGGGTTGCGGACAGTGTCTGGTGGGTAGTTTGACTGGGGCGGTCTCCTCCCAAAGCGTAACGGAGGAGCACGAAGGTTAGCTAATCCTGGTCGGACATCAGGAGGTTAGTGCAAAGGCATAAGCTAGCTTGACTGCGAGAGTGACAGCTCGAGCAGGTGCGAAAGCAGGTCTTAGTGATCCGGTGGTTCTGAATGGAAGGGCCATCGCTCAACGGATAAAAGGTACTCCGGGGATAACAGGCTGATACCGCCCAAGAGTTCATATCGACGGCGGTGTTTGGCACCTCGATGTCGGCTCATCACATCCTGGGGCTGAAGTAGGTCCCAAGGGTATGGCTGTTCGCCATTTAAAGTGGTACGCGAGCTGGGTTTAGAACGTCGTGAGACAGTTCGGTCCCTATCTGCCGTGGGCGTTGGAAGATTGAGAGGGGTTGCTCCTAGTACGAGAGGACCGGAGTGAACGCACCACTGGTGTACGGGTTGTGATGCCAATTGCATTGCCCGGTAGCTAAGTGCGGAAGAGATAACCGCTGAAAGCATCTAAGCGGGAAACTTGCCTCGAGATGAGTCTTCCCTGGGCACTAGATGCCCCTGAAGGGCCGTTGAAGACGACGACGTAGATAGGCTGGGTGTGTAAGCGTAGCGATACGTTGAGCTAACCAGTACTAATGACCCGAGAGGCTTAACCTTACAACACCGAAGGTGTTTTGAGATGGACTCAAAGAGATTTTGATAATCAGCTTGTTTTAGGATTGGTTCTGATGGTTATGCGAGAGCGAGAGCAAAGCATGACGGTTGGAATGAAACAGAATTTGCCTGGCGGCGATAGCGCGGTGGTCCCACCTGACCCCATGCCGAACTCAGAAGTGAAACGCCGTAGCGCCGATGGTAGTGTGGGGCTTCCCCATGTGAGAGTAGGGAACTGCCAGGCATCAATTTATACAGGTGCGCTGATATGGCTCAGTTGGTAGAGCGCACCCTTGGTAAGGGTGAGGTCCCCAGTTCGACTCTGGGTATCAGCACCAGTTATTTGGGTTAATGTTCGGCTTAAAAAAGAATTTACCTGGCGGCGATAGCGCGGTGGTCCCACCTGACCCCATGCCGAACTCAGAAGTGAAACGCCGTAGCGCCGATGGTAGTGTGGGGCTTCCCCATGTGAGAGTAGGGAACTGCCAGGTTTCAATTAAGACAAAATGCCATCCTGTTAAGGATGGCATTTTGTTTATTTCTATTTCAGGATAGTAAACTCTCCCTTTTACCTGAATAGACTCGCCTATCTTCTTATTAACCCATCTCATAATGACATCCTGTTTGTTACTGCTTTATTTATCCGTGTTTCTGTTAAGGATAATAAAGGCACGACTTGCGTTGTTACATTAATAAATTATTACAATCAGGAACTTTTTGCCTCAGAGTTTAAGTGCTGCTTTACTATAGCGGGCATCGTTTTATGCTCGGAAAAACAGGAGAATAAAATAGGATGACTGATCTAACGGAAAATGCGAAAGATACGCGTCAGCGTATCCGAGCTATAGTTGGCGCTTCATCGGGGAATTTGGTTGAGTGGTTTGATTTTTATGTTTATTCCTTTTGCTCAATCTATTTTGCCCATATCTTTTTCCCTTCGGGAAATACCACCACTCAATTACTACAAACAGCAGGGGTTTTTGCAGCAGGCTTTTTAATGAGACCGATAGGCGGTTGGCTTTTCGGTTACATTGCAGACAAGCATGGTCGTAAAAATTCAATGCTAATTTCAGTCTGCATGATGTGTTTTGGATCCCTGGTTATTGCATGTTTACCTGGGTATGAAACCATTGGCACCTGGGCTCCCTTTTTACTGTTATTAGCCCGTTTATTTCAGGGGCTTTCTGTCGGTGGGGAATACGGTACTAGCGCAACATATATGAGTGAAGTTGCCGTTGAGGGAAGAAAGGGTTTCTATGCTTCTTTCCAATATGTCACGCTGATTGGCGGTCAACTGCTGGCGCTGTTAGTCGTTGTGATATTACAACAGATTCTGAGTGATGAAGATTTGCGTGCGTGGGGATGGCGTATTCCTTTTGCTCTCGGCGCTATTTTGGCGATTGTTGCGCTTTATTTACGTCGCTCTTTGAATGAAACGTCTGATAAAACGACTCGCGGACACAAAGATGCTGGCTCGCTTGCGGGTTTGTGGAAACATCGCCGTGCCTTTATTACCGTACTGGGTTTTACGGCCGGTGGTTCTTTAGCTTTTTATACGTTTACCACTTACATGCAAAAATATCTGGTGAATACGGCAGGAATGGATGCGAAAACGGCTAGCGGGTTAATGACCCTCGCATTGTTTATTTTTATGCTGCTACAGCCGTTCTTTGGTGCGATGTCGGATAAGATTGGCCGTCGTAGTTCAATGCTCTGTTTCGGCGGACTTGCGGCACTGCTGACCGTTCCCATTCTGACTGTACTGCAGAGTGTGACGAGCCCTGTCATTGCTTTCTCATTGGTGATGCTTTCGCTGATTATTGTCAGTTTCTACACGTCCATCAGCGGCATTTTAAAAGCAGAAATGTTCCCACCTGAAGTCCGAGCATTGGGCGTAGGCTTATCTTATGCCGTTGCTAATGCGTTGTTTGGTGGTTCGGCTGAGTATGTTGCACTTTCGCTGAAATCATTTGGTATGGAAACGGCTTTCTTCTGGTACGTATCAGTGATGGGAGCGATTGCGTTTATTGTGTCATTGACGCTGCATCGCAGAGGCAAGGGGATGAAGCTTTAGTTTTCAGACAATTGCCATAACGCATAGCCGGTGGTTGCACTGGCTACATCCCAAAATGACAATAAAAAACCTCGGCTTCCGAGGTTTTTCAAAGTATAGCGTGAGTTTTAGAGAATACGACTTATGAGTCGATCGATACGGATGCGGCGCAAACGTCGTATCAGCTTGCGGACTTTCACTGGATATTGCGCAATGCTCTCCAGTTCCATATAGCTTTTTACGACGTGAGTATGCGTCCTGATCGTGTCCAGCTCGTCCAGACGTTGCTGCAATAGAACCTTCTGAGGATCGTGAATCAGGATGGCATTTTCCAGATCCAGACGCCATGCTCGCGGGTTAAGGTTATTCCCCGTCAACAGCTGCCACTTGTCATCTACCCACATACCTTTCAGGTGGAAGCTGTTGTCACCGTCTTTCCATAGCCGCACAACAAGCTGCTGATTCTCAATGTAGCGCTCCAGACGACTCAGAAAACGGCGAAGGTTGATCTCATAGAGATACGGTAACGCGCCGATGATTTTGAAAGGCTGGTCTTCTGGAATATAGAAATCGTTAGCAGTCTTATCGCCGATAATAATTTCTACTTTTTTACCATCACGCAATAGCCGGATTATATTTCTCACCAGCAGTGCTGGCAGGTTGAAATAGGGAGTACAAATAACCAGATGCTCATCAGCGCAATACATTAGGTGATGTATGGTCTTATTCAGCGGGCTTTGTTTCCCTAGCCCGACCAGTGGCGTGACGGTTAATTCGTTTGCGTCCGCGCTGTGTTCCGGGGCTTGATAATTGGCAGTACGCAACGTTTGGCGGAACTGCTTAATATCATTTTTGATTTCCAGACTCTTGGGGCGATCGGTATGATCCAACCGCTGTACTGCCGGAGCCGATAGCATGGTCTGGATATATTGCACCATCGTCTCGGCCAATGCCGGATTATGAATCAGCTGATAGCGGTCATAACGGTATTTCTGATGTTGGTGCAGATAAACATCATTCAGGCTGGCCCCGCTGTAGATAACTGTGTCATCGACAATGAACCCTTTCAGGTGCAGCACGCCCAAGGCTTCACGCGTGTTGACAGGAATACCATAGATAGGGAAATGCGTGTCTGGATGTTTTTTCGCCATATCGCAATACCAGTCAGCATTGGTATTTTCTGCCGCTGCGCCGATTCTGCCGCGCTGAGCACGATGCCAGTCTACCAGAACGCGGACATCCAGCTCTGGGCACTGCCGTTTGGCTTCATAAATTGCGGATAGAATCCCCATGCCGCCATCATCGCGCTCAAGATACAACGCCACGATATAGATGCGTTTTTTAGCACTCAGAATGGCGTTAATCAGCGTCGTGCGGAAAAGCTCAGGCGAATGCAACGTCTGAACATCATCAGCGTTCTGAGGAATTCTGGGCAGTTGTGCAAGGTGCTGTTGATATTTATTGCGTTTAAAATTTGACAGCATCACAGTGCGATTCTTCTCTCATTAGTTTATACCCACCATACTTCGAGCTGTACTAGGGTATATGACCTTCTGGTCATTATCAAAAGTTAAGGAGTAGCCGAATGGGCGATAATACCATTACTTTCCAGCTGTTGTGAGTCTGTTTTGCCATTGAATGGGTATCACAATTCCCGTTGCACGAGCCATGTCACGTCGTGCTATCAATTCTTCAGCGGCAATTCCAGTGTCACAATTCCCTCTTCTAATTGTACGTCGATGTGAAAACCGAGCTTTTTGGACAGCTGTATCATGCCTTGATTATGCGGCATAGTGATGCCAGTCAAACGAGAGAGACCATGCGCTTTGGCGTAATCAATCAGCTTTTCCAACAGGCGTCTGCCAAGGCCCAGCCCTTTTAGATCGGAGCGAACCAGCACGGCGAATTCCGCATCCGTATTATCCGGATCGGAAATCGCACGCGTCACGCCAATAATCTCCGTCTCCTCACCGAGCTGGCGCACGGCAACGAATGCCATCTCACGATCGTAGTCAATTTGTGTCATATTGGCTAAGTCTTCGTGAGTAAATTCATTAATTTCGCTGAAATAACGGTAATACAGGTCTTCTTTTGTCACTCTTGCAATGAACGAACTGAGCAGCGGTTCATCTTCCGGCAAAATTGGCCGGAACAGACAACCATCACCATTTTTGAGGGTAACTGTTTCTTCCAACTCATGCGGATAAGGACGAATTGCCAGCCTTGATTGCGGATCGCCACTGAACGGCGCCAGATGTAGCGTGACATCCAGCAGCGTAAATGTATCCCCGGATGCCAGCAGAGGATGAATGTCTAGCCGGGAAATTTCAGGGCAGTCGAGAATCAGGTTGGAAACCTGAACCAGCAAGCGGCTGAGTGCGGGAACGTCCAGCGGACGCAGCGCGCTGTACTCCCGAATTTTGCCGCCTTTCACCGCTTGCAGCACCAAATAGCGGGCTAGCGTCATATTCAACGGAGGTAGGGCGACGGCAGCCTGTTTTTCTCGCCACTCAACGCCACCTTCCCCTAGCATAATCAGTGGGCCGAAAACGGGGTCTTGCTCGACGGCAATCCTGAGCTCCTGCGCACCGGCGCGATTTGCCATGCTCTGCACCAGCAGGCCGTAGATGCGTGCCTGTGGATAGGTGCGCTTCACTCGGTCAAGAATGGCATCTGCCGCCTGCTGGACTTCTCTGGCGGTTCGCAGGTATAGCATGACGCCCTGAACTTCCGATTTATGCGGAATATCTGGCGATCTCAGCTTAATCGCGACCGGATAGCCAATTTGTTCGGCGATATGGACGGCTTCTGCGCTGTCGCCAGCAATCCATGTGGGTAACGTATCCAAGCCGTAGGCTTGCAGGATCGGCTGAACTTCATGCGTGTCGAGCTGCGTCACGCCGTCTGATAGCGCCTGATGAATCAGCGCATGTGCCTGACTGGCGTTGATGCCTAAATTCAGCGGCAGCGCCGGGGTTTCCTTTAGCTGTTTCTGATTACGTCGATATTCGACGGTATGCATAAATGCTGTAACCGCGCCTTCCGGCGTGCGATAGGTCGGAATGCCCGCGTCGTTAAACAAACGTCGTGCTTCCTGCGAGGAGAATTCGCCGCACCAGTTGGTCAGCAGCGTAATTCTTTTCCCACGCGGATGCTGTTGGAAGAGCGTGATCAACTGAGATGCACTATCGGTGCCGGGAGCCGCGGCACTGGGCGCGTGAATGATTAAGAGTGCATCGACTTCATCGCTGTCCAGTAATACTGAAACCGCTGCCAGATAGCGAGCCGCGGTCGCATCATCACGCAGATCGAGCGGATTGCCGATAGTGACGGTTGGCGGTAGCGCTTCCTGTAGCGCTTGTCGGGTCGCCTCGCTGAGCTGTGCTAGCTTGCCTTGTCGGCTGAGGAGCTGATCCAGCGCCTGTGCTGCGGGCGATGCGCCATTGCTTACTAGCATCAGGCGTTCACCGCGCAGCGGCCGCAGGTGGCTTAAGGTTTCCACCGCGGAAAAAAGCTCATGCGTATCCCGTACCCGCAGTAAGCCTGCGCGTTGAATTGCCGCGTCATAGGCGGCATCCAGACCGTGGCGCTGGTCATTCAGCAACTGCTGTGCCTGCTGGCTACGCCCGCTTTTGATCACCAGTATCGGTTTATTTCGGGACGCGCTACGAGAAGCGGAAAGAAAGCGGCGCGCATCGCTGATGTGTTCCAGATGCAGCAGAATCGCACTAGTTTTGCCATCGCGAGCCAGAAAATCTAACAGGTCGTCGACATCGATATCCAGACTGTCGCCCAGAGCGATGAAATAGGAAAAGCCAATACCGCGCTGCTGCGCCCAGTCCAGTATCGTGTTGGACACGGCGGCCGACTGCGAAATAAATGCCAGCTTGCCTTTCATAATCGGTACAGGGGAGAAACTGGCATTCAGGCCTTGCCAGGGCGCGAGTAGCCCGAGGCTATTAGGGCCAAGTAGACGCATGTGGTAGCGTGCAGCGCAGGCCTTTAATTCGCTGAACTGGGTCGGTGGTGCGGAGAGGATGATGACCGTTTTGCAGCCTTTCTGTCCCAGATCGTCTAACAGCGTGAGATTACGGCTGGCGTTGGTGCAAATCACGGCAAGGTCGGGCGTCATGGGCAGGCTGGCAACAGTCGGATAGGCTAGCACGCCGCAGACCGCACGATATTTCGGTGTAACAGGCAGCACGGGGCCGCTGAAATGGCCGTCCAACAAATTTTTCATCATCAGAAAACCGGCTCTTCCCGGTTTTTCGGACGCGCCGAGAACGGCGATAGACTTAGGGCGTAACAGTGCTTCCAATCCGCGCTGGCTCATGCGTCACTCCTTTAGATCAATCCCTTTTGATACTAAACGCTTTCTGCCGTTTGTGCTGTGACGATGGGTAAATTTTCCCGCAAGCTGTGGTGTGATTTCCCCGCCAGATAGTGTCGTCGGAAACGGTCAAAATGCTGTGATAGCGCGTCGGCCGCGACGATATCCCCCGCCTGTGCGAGCAGGGCGATGGCAATCTCGGCGGTACAGTGTTGTCCTGCGCTGCTGGCTTCACGCAGTTGATAGCGGGAAAGTGCCTCTACATTCAGCGACAGGATCGGCAGGTTGTCCAGATAAGGGCTTTTGCGGAACATTTTACGCGCTTCCGGCCAGGTTCCGTCGAGTAAGACAAATAGCGCGGGCTTTTCCGTTACGGGAAGCTGGTGAAACACCTGACGTCCTTCTTCCGCTGCATCGGCAAGGAAAACCAGATACGGCTGAACGTCCGGGTTTTGCAGAGTGGCCAGCAATTCGGGATCGGGCTCGGTGCGTGACCAGCGAAACGCCTGCGTCTCAGGGAGAATATCGGCGATAAGACGTCCGGTATTGCTCGGCTTTAACGGTTCGGTATCAAACATTACCAGACAGACGCGGCTGCGGGACTCCTGCGCCTGAATGGTGTGACACAGGCAGTTGGTTGCGGGTAATAAACACTGCTGGCAGCGTACTACGCGGCAGCCACGGGCGCGAAACGGTTTGGTTGACTGCTCAAGACGTTGCTGGCGCAGACGGAGTACGGCATTGTCCATGAGGGGACGGTTGACCATTAAAGGATGGTTGAGCATGAAATAGATGGCGCCATGAGATTCTGCAACGAACCTGCTTCGTTTTCATCATTGAGAAGCTGATTCAGAAAGGCGACATTCTAATCGACAGGCGGGTTGACCAAAAGGGTAGGAGACAATAATACCTACGCTCCTACCCTAATTCTCTATAGTGATTCGTCCAGCCAGCTCTCGAACTGTGCTTTTGGCAGCGCGCCGTTAAGGATGTCGACCATCTGGCCCTGTTTAAAGATCATGAGGGTTGGAATGCTGCGGATACGGAAACGTGCGCTGAGTGCTGGTTCGGCTTCGGTATTGACCTTAATAAAGCGGACTTTCCCGCTACGCTCTTGCGCGACATTTTCAAACACCGGGGCGAAGTTGACGCAGGGGCCACACCAAGGGGCCCAGAAATCGATCACAACGGGAAGATCGTCCTGTAACAGCTTATCGAGCGTCGCTTCTGTGGCATTGGTAACGTCACCGCTGAATAAGGTTTCTCCACAACGACCACACTTTGCATGGTCATCAACACGCTCTTCTGGCAGGCGATTGGTTGTTTGGCAAGATCCACATACCGTATTCATAACAGGGCCTCAGATAAAAGGGCTAAAATAAAGATGTCGCTGATAAAATGCGCGCAATGCGGCATTGGAAAGTCAGCAATATGTTGCTTAAGCGTGAATAAATTATGGTGGGGAGACATTATGGCAACAACGTGGTTTGCCCAATAGCTACAATAGCTTCTGACTGTTAGCGCTCTTTTACCACAAGCGTGTGGCTAAGCGGGTGTACATAAGGTAATCTTCGCGCCCAGCGCGTAGGTGGAGAGAACAATGAGCGATTCATTCAATAGTAAAAGCGGCAAAGTCCGTGTGATGTACGTCCGCAGTGATGATGAGGGCGAGAAAGAGAATAAAAACAAGCGCCCTGCTGAAAGAGATCGCCGTGGCGATCGGCGTGATGGCGGCGGCTCTCGCGATCAACGCGAAAAGCCGAAGCATCCACGTGATGTTAACCCGCGCTATGCCCGGGAAAATCCGTCCCGCGACGGCGATAGCAATGCGAAATCGCCGTGGGGCAATAAAGATCGTAATGAACGCAGCGGTGATAAGCCTCGCCGGCCGCGCGGTGACGATACCGGTGGTTATGAATCACCGTGGAAAACCGTGTCCCGTGCGCCAGGCGACAGCGAAACGCCGGACCATGGCGGTATCACAGGCAAGAGCCATATCGATCCTGAGCAACTGCGTCGCCAGCGTCAGGAAGAAACACGTGTCTACGGCGAAAATGCCTGTCAGGCGCTGTTTAAAAACCGTTCTGAAGTGATCGTTCGAGCCTGGTTCCTGCAAGAAGTGACGCCGCGTTTCCGCGATGCACTGCGCTGGATGGCGGCAAACCGCAAGGCTTACCATGTCGTGGAAGAGGAAGAGCTGATTAAGGCTTCCGGCACCGAGCACCACGGCGGCGTGTGTTTCCTGATTAAAAAGCGTCAGGGAATGGATGTGCGTGAGTACCTGAAAACGGCTGGCGAGCAAGACTGTGTACTGGCGCTGGAAGATGTGGGTAACCCGCACAACCTCGGCGGCATTATGCGCAGCTGCGCGCATTTCGGTGTGAAAGGCGTGCTGGTGCAGGATGCGGCGCTGCTGGAATCCGGTGCAGCCGTACGCACGGCAGAAGGCGGTGCGGAACACGTTAAAGCGATCAACGCTGACGATTTCCTGTCCGTGTTGACGGAGTTCCGTAACGCAGGCTATACCATCGTGACCACGTCCAGCCATAAAGGCACGGCATTGTCGCAAGCGACGCTTCCGGCGAAAACCGTGATCGTGCTGGGTCAGGAAGGTGATGGTCTGTCGGATAGCGCTTGGCAGCAGGGGGACGTGAAAGTCTCTATCGGCGGTACCGGTAAGGTTGAAAGTCTGAATATTTCCGTCGCTACGGGCATTTTGCTGTCCGAGTGGTGGCGACAGAACCAGGCCTGATAGTACGCGTCAACGCTCAGGGAGAATGGGCTCCCTGAGTCGGTGTAACCACGGATGAGAGAACGATTAATGAAGCAGAAAATTATCGCGGTATCGTTACTGTTGGGTACATTGCTGGTAAGCGGTTGCAACTCGCTGCCGCGCTCGTCCGCTGCCGCTGCAACAGCCGCTGATGCGTGTCAGATTGGCGACAAACAGGTGCAGACCACGCTTTATTTTGGTTTGAATCGTCCCGCTGGCCCGGTGATTTCAGATGCCGAGTGGAAAGCCTTTTTGGATGGTGACGTTACGCCACGCTTTAAAGACGGGCTGACGGTGTTTGATGCCAAAGGACAATGGCTGGGGAATGATGGCGTGGTTGCCCGAGAGAACAGCAAGGCGCTGATGTTGATTCACGGCCCCGATCGGGAGCGTGATATTGAAGCGTTGCGTACGACCTACAAATCACGTTTCGCACAGGAATCCGTCATGCGGATTGATGCACCCGTCTGCGTCGCGTTCTGATTTTTCATCAGCCCCTGAAACGGGGCTGATGATTTTCAATATATAAATATTACAGCACCAATCCCGCCACTGCCGCAGACAGTAAACTCACCAGCGTAGAACCATAAACCAGCTTCAGGCCGAAGCGCGATACCACATTGCCCTGTGCTTCATTCAGCCCTTTGATGGCGCCCGCGATAATGCCGATTGACGCGAAGTTAGCGAAGGAGATCAGGAACACGGACAAAATGCCCAGTCCGCGTGGCGACATCTCTGCTGCGATCTTCTTCAATTCGATCATGGCAACAAATTCATTCGCCACCAACTTGGTCGCCATGATGCTGCCTGCGTTCAGAATATCGGAAGACGGAATGCCGATAAGCCACGCCAGCGGTGAAAAGACATAGCCCATAATCGACTGGAAGCTAATGCCGAAGATGGTGCTGAACAGTGCATTCACGGCGGCAATTAACGCCACGAAGCCAATCAACATCGCCATAATAATCATCGCCACTTTAAAACCGGCAAGAATATATTCCCCCAGCATTTCAAAGAAGCTTTGGTCTTCATGCAGCTTTTCCAGTTTCAGTTCTGGTTCGTCGTCAGGCTGATAAGGGTTGATAATCGACAGAATGATAAAGGTGCTGAACATATTCAGAATCAGCGCGGCGACGACGTATTTAGCGTCCAACATGGTCATGTAGGCGCTGATAATCGACATGGATACGGTCGACATTGCTGTTGCCGCCATCGTGTACATCCGACGTGGCGACATGTCGGCGAGGATGCCCTTATAGACGATAAAATTCTCTGACTGCCCGAGCATTAGCGTACTCACGGCGTTAAACGACTCCAGTTTCCCCATCCCGTTTACTTTGGACAGCAGCGTGCCGATACCTTTGATAATAAACGGTAAAATTCGCCAGTGCTGCAAAATGCCGATCAGCGCAGAAATAAAGACGATAGGGCAGAGCACATTGAGGAAGATAAAGGAAAGTCCCTGCGCGTTCATCCCGCCGAACACAAAATCGGTGCCTTGATTAGCGAAAGATAATAGCTTTTCAAACAAACCGGCAAAGGCGCTAATCGCGTTAAGCCCGATGCTGGAATGTAAAAGGGAATAGGCCAGCAAAATTTCAATCACCAGCAGTTGCACAATAAAGCGCAGTCGGATGCGTTTTCTGTCGTGACTGACGAGCAGTGCCAGCAAAAAGATTGCCGCCGTTGCCAAAATGAAATGTAAAACCTGTGACATAGAAGAACCACTTAATCCCCGAATAAAAGAGGCGCATTGTAATCGGAATGTGAAAATATGTTTATCCCGAATCTGTAAATCCTTATTCGCTACCGCGCTATAAGGATGGCGAGACGTATTCGAATAATCAGGGGACGGTGGAAAGGGTAAAAGAGGGTTCCCCTTCGGCCAGTTGCTGACGGAAGGGGACAGAAAGCTTACGGCGAGTTAGTGCGCGCCACCGCCTCCACCGCCAGTGGTAAAGGGCGGTTTAGCGAACCAGACCAGCACCAGAAGGACCAGAAATACGGCCGCTGCGGCCCAGAATATTTCGTTGGCAGAAATAATCAGTCCCTGTGCGGTAATCTGCTCTGCGATGTAGGCTGAGGCCTGCGTTTGGCTCATTCCCATCGCCTGAAGCTGCTGGTACGTTTCCTGCGCTATCGGATTATAGGGCGTGATAGATTCCGTCAGGTGCGCATGGTGCAGCGATTCGCGCTGTGTCCAGAGCGTGGTGGTTAGCGACGTCCCGATCGATCCTGCCAGCGTCCGGGTAAAGTTCGACAGACTTGATGCTGCTGCCAAACGCTCCGGCGGTAGCCCGGACAGCGTGATGGTGGTCAGCGGCATGAAGAAGCAGGCGACGGCAAACCCCTGAACGAACTGCGGCCAGGCCGATGCGCCGAAATCCATGCCCGGCTCAAAGGTGTACGCGCGCCAGTAAAAACAGACGGCATACATGATAAAGCTGAACGTCACCAGTTTGCGCATATCCAGACGCGGTGCGAATCGACCGATAATCGGCGACAGTAACACTGGCATCAGCCCAACCGGTGCGGATGCCAGCCCAGCCCAGGTGGCGGTATAGCCATACACCTCCTGTAACAGCTGCGGCAAGAGCACGATCGCCCCGAAGTAAAACATATAGGCGAGGCTGATACATAGACAGCCAATGGTGAAGTTGCGCGATTTAAACAGCGACAAGTCCACCACTGGGTGGTCGTCCGTTAGCTCCCAGACAATCAGGAAGGCGATCGCAATCACTGCCACCACGGTCAGGGTGATGATTTCTGTCGAGTTAAACCAGTCCAGCTCTTTGCCCCGGTCGAGCATCATCTGAAGGCTGCCGATACCGACAACCAACAATGCCAGCCCGATGGTGTCGATGGGCTTGATCTCGGTTTTGGTTTCCCGCCCGCGTAGCGTTTGCATGGCAATAAACACCACGGCGATGCCCAACGGAACGTTGATGAAGAATATCCAGCCCCAGTGGTAGTTGTCGCTAATCCAGCCGCCCAGAATCGGGCCACAGATCGGCGCGACGACCACGGTCATCGACCATAGCGCCAGAGCGATGCTGCGTTTGGCGGGGGGATAATTGCTGAGCAACAGACTTTGTGACAGCGGGATCAGCGGCCCGGCGACAATCCCCTGCAAGACGCGGGAGAAAATCAGCATTTCCAGGCTGGTGGACATTCCGCACAGCCAGGATGTCAGGGCGAAGAGTGCCGTTGACCATAAAAACAGGCGGACTTCCCCAAACCGTTTGGCCAGCCAGCCGGTAATAGGAATAGAGATGGCGTTGGCGACCCCGAACGAGGTGATGACCCACGTTCCCTGTGAGTTGGACGCACCCAGATTACCGGCGATAGTCGGAATAGCGACGTTGGCGATGGTGGAGTCCAGCACCTGCATAAACGTTGCCAGCGACAGAGCAACGGTCATCCAGGCCAGACTGGCACCTTTAAGCGGTTCTCTCTGCACGTTTCTCTCCTGCCCGATTAACCGGCGTTCGCCTGAATAATGGCGCTGATTTCCTGATTAACAGGCGTGAGATCCAACGTCAAAGCATCACTTTGGTAGGCTGGCGTGGTGCGTGAGGTTTCTGCTAACGCGCTGCCTTCCGTATTGGCGGTATCGACATTAACCAGTGCGGACAGACCGATACGCAACGGATGTTCGGCAATCTGCTTCGGATCGATCTCAATACGCACGGGCAGGCGCTGAACGACCTTGATCCAGTTGCCAGTTGCGTTCTGAGCGGGCAGCAGAGAGAACGCGCTACCGGTCCCCATATCAAGGCCGACTACTTTTCCTTGGTACACGACATCGTCACCGTAGATATCCGCGATCACGGTAGCCGGTTGGCCGATGCGCATATTGGCTAACTGCGTCTCTTTGAAGTTCGCATCGACCCACAGGTGATTGGCTGGAACCACGGCCATCAGTGCTGACGTCGAAGAGATACGCGCGCCAATTTGCACGCTACGGCGTGAGACATAGCCGTCAATCGGGCTGACGATTTTGGTGCGCTGTAGCGCCAGCCAGGCATCGCGCATTTCTACGGAGGCTTGCTGTATGGCGGGTTGCTTCTCAAGCGGCGTATCCAGAATCATTGCCTGATTCGCCTGATATTGCTGTCTGGCGACTTCCAGCGCGGCTTTGGCGGTCGCGACGGCATCGCGAGCATGCTGCACTTCTTCACGCCCGATGGCATTGGCGCTGCCCAGCGCTTCCCGGCGGCTCAAGTCACTTTGTGCCTTGTTCAGCTCGGTTTGGCGTAACTCAATATTAGCCTGATACTGCTTACTGTTGATGATCAACTGGTGTGTCTGACGTACGCTATTGGCCAGTCCGGTTTTCGCGCGTTCAAACGTCTGCTGAGCATCAGTAGGATCCAGCTCCACCAGAATCTGTCCCTGCTTAACGAAATCGGTATTATCGACGTTAACATGGGTGACGCTGCCGCTGACCTGCGCCATGATCTGAATCTGATTACCGGCGACGTAGGCGTCGTCGGTACTTTGGTGGTGCCTGAGAATCAGATACCAGTAAACCAGCCAGACACAGCCCAGCGCGACGAAAATAAACGTTAGCAGTGATAGCACACGCTTACGTTGCTGTTTCTTGTTTCTTTGTGGCGTCTGCGGCACCTGATTTTCCACACTTTCACTCATGCTGTTCTCTCTCTTCTTATTTTCTTTGTATCGGCTATCGCACCAGACACAGCAGCCTGGCGATAGTCGCAATGAATTCATATTGCTGTGCGGCTCGGGGGAGTCTTCAGAGTCCCCACCCGAGGCGTAGGATTGCCGTTTCGCTAAGTAACGGAAAGGTCATGCGTATTTTTCGCAGCAAAAAAACCTCTGCTCCGATACGCACGTATCAGGTCATTCCGGGTAAAAAAGGTACTGGCTATGATTTTTTGTTGTTCTTCTGCTATGCGTTGCCGAAATCGTCCATTTCATCCAGCCGAACCAAGAGCTTTCTCATCAGGCTTTCGAGCTGTTTTTGCTCACCAGATTCAAGTACCGAACAGAGCACATGGAGGCTGTGGTGCTGTGGTGGAATCAACTGGCCAAGAAACGCTTTGCCTTCTTCTGTCAGATGTAGGTGCAGGCAACGTCTGTCACTGCTGCTCTCGCGTCGTTCAATCCAGCCCCTTTTCTCCAGATCGTCAGCGATGCGCGTTGCATTGGTGCGCGACGATCCCAGCGCTGCACTGAGCTCTGAAGGCTGAATGCTATAAGACTCTTGAGATTCCAGCGTCAGCAATGCCATGAAGAGGGTTTCATTGATGCCCTGTTCTTTCAGCATTCTGTTTCTGTGTTCCAGGATTTTGCCCTGTACGTGCATGAACAAACGCAGCAGTAATACTTCCTGACGCGGGAAGTCGGGTTTGCGTGAAGCTCGTAGATCGAGCATTTGTTCTATAGGTGTGAATGAACTGTCCATTTCTTATATAAACCTCATTAATCACGATGTGCATAGTAACTAATGTTACTAAGTGGGTAAACGGCATTCAGGTGGGAAATTGTGCTTATTTCTGTGACAGAAAGTAAGCGGAGAATAGCTGAAATAAAGAATAATTAACTGCTTACTTTATTTAAATCAAAATCTTATTTGATAATTTATACTGCGGATTCAAAGCAGTTTAAAGGCAATGCCGTAACATAGCGCACCCAGTAATGTGGATAAGACGATACTACGGGTTTTATAAAAACAGGCTGTCAGCGTAATAAAGCCTATTAAGGTTGGCAGCAGCTTTTCGTGATGTGCGAGAATATCCGGCACGCTGGAAACAATCAGCAGTGCACAGATGGAGGCAATGCCAATGCTATCAAGCAACAGGGCTTTTTTGCCGCGCTGTAGCGAGCCGGAAGCGCGTGAGGCGCTCAGCCGCAGAGGCAGATAGCGGAAGAGGTAGTTCACCAGCCCGACAATCAGCCCGATAAGAATGACTTCTGTACTCATGTGTTCACCTGTGGCGTGGCAGGGTTAACCAGTGAAGCCAGGCAGCCGCTGAGAATGCCGAACAGTATTGCGGCTGGGATGGAGGAAAGCAGCAGACCAAGCAGTGCGCCGCCGAGTGCGCAGGCGACGACCAGACTCTGTTTCCGCCTGAAGGATGCGAGTAAAAAACTCAGGAACAGTGCGGGCAGCATGAAAGACAGCGCCGCTTCAACGGCAGGGTAATCATTCAGCGGGCCGTTACCGAACACGGCTCCGATCACCGTGCCGAGCACCCATGAAAGCCACGCCAGCAGTGATACACCCATCATCCAGTCTTCTGACCAGCGTCGGTTATCTTTCGCCAATCGGGTAGCTGCCGCAGTAAAGACTTCATCCGTCAGGCCGAACGCCCACAGTGCGGTTTTCCTCGTCGGCAGCCGTTGTGCAATGCGATGCCGTAACGCGGGCCCATACAGCACATGGCGGACATCCATCGCCATGACGGTCAATGCCGCCACCCAGATGGACATGCCCGCGCTGAGTAGGGCGGTGATGACGAACTGGCTGGCGCCGGCGTAAATGATGCAGGAAAGGAAAATGCCTTCCAGCGGGGTAAACCCTAGCTTGACGGCGTTCATGCCAAACGCGAATGCCACGGGCATGTAGCCGATAACAATCGGCAGGCTATCAAATACGCCTTCGCTAAAAGATGCAGATTTTGTCGGTGCAGGTGATGCGGGTGTAGTTGGTGTCTTCACTGGCTTGATGTTTTTTGTACTTAAAAGGAATTAACCGGTAACACTAGCAAAGCATTACCGGAATTTCACGTTATTACGGAACGGGCGTGATAGTCTCTGGCGGAATCTTCTCATGAGAAATTGTCTCACATGAGAGGGTCTCAACCGTGATAATTAAAAATGCGATAGTTGCAATGCGAAGGTCTACAGCGCCGCCATCGCTTCCTGCGTTTCGTGATGATGGCTTCGCCACCACACCAGCAGGTTCAACAGACTGATAATACCGCCAGCGGCACAGACGCCCAGCCAGCCCCACTGCTGGTAAGCCGAGGCTGAAAGGAGCGATCCCAGTGCGCCGCCGATAAAATAGCTGGTCATATAGCCTGCCGTCAGGCGATTACGTGCTTCGGGCATCATACGGTAGATCACGCTCTGGTTGGTCACGTGTACACCCTGAACCGCCAGGTCCAGCACGATAATACCAATGAGCAGCGCTGCTACGGAATGAATACCGAGCGCGATAAAGCCCCATGATAGCAAAAGCAGGATAATCCCTACGCTGGTGGTCGGCTTGGCCTTGCCCTGATCGACTAAACGCCCAGCGCGTGATGCTGCTAAGGCTCCGGCCGCACCGACCAGTCCAAACAGGCCGATAACGCCTTCGGAATAGCCGTATGGCGGAGAGGCCAGCAGGAAGGCCATTGACGTCCATAGCATGCTGAAATTGGCAAAGGACAGACAGCCCAGGATGGCACGCGTGCGCAGCAGCGGTGTGGCAGAGAACAGGCGGAAGATTGAGACGAGCAATTGCGGATAATTCAGCGTGTTTTGCTGAGGAATGCGCGGCAATGCCCGCCACAGAACCAGCGCCATGATGACCATCAGCGTGCTGGCAACCCAGTACACGGTGCGCCAGTCACCGAGTGAAGCAAGCGCACCCGCGACGGTACGCGCCAGCAGAATCCCCAGCAGCAGGCCACTCATAATCGTGCCGACGACTTTACCGCGTGTTTCCGGCGTCGCCAGCGTCGCGGCGAGAGGCACCAAGAGCTGTGCGACAACGGAGAACAGCCCGGTTAATGCCGTACCGGCAATCATGATCCAGAGCGTGGGGGCAGAGGCGGTGATCAGCATCCCACCCGCGGCGAGTAGCGTCATGCCGACAATCAGCGTTCGGCGTTCAAACATATCCCCCAGCGGCACCAAAAATAGCAGGCCGACGGCATAACCCAGCTGTGCGGCGGTGACAATGAACCCTGCCTGATTAACGGAAAGCGCAAAGACTCTGGCAATGGTCTCCAGCAGCGGCTGGGCATAATAGTTACTGGCGACGGCAAGGCCGGTCGCGACAGACATAATCAGGGTCAAAGACAGGCTAAGCCCCGGTTGTGGCTGAGGTGATACAGATTGTTGCTGAAGAGGCATAGTGTGAACGTTAATATGATGTTAAAAGCAGAAGGTATAGTATCCGGCAGAGCCTAATGAGATACCAGAATATCTTTACGCTTCTTAAGTTTGTTTTGTTTTTCCTGAGATTGATTTAGCTTATCGCCAGCGT
Source organism: Pectobacterium carotovorum (assembly GCA_016415585.1). Taxonomy (NCBI): domain Bacteria; kingdom Pseudomonadati; phylum Pseudomonadota; class Gammaproteobacteria; order Enterobacterales; family Pectobacteriaceae; genus Pectobacterium; species Pectobacterium carotovorum. The sequence continues at coordinate 1,251,387 of CP066552.1, forward strand.
CATAACATTATCGACAGGGGACATTATGTTTAAGCATTATCAGGTGTTTAAGAAAAAAAGCGTTGCAGTGTTAATGGGATGTGCATTTCTTCCCGCGGCACTGTGGTCGATGGGCGCGCAGGCGGTCACGGCCGTCTACGTCTCTGCTGCCACTGATGGCGCTATTGATGCCTACACACTCAATACGCAAAGCGGCGAATTAACCGCTATTGGGAAAGCAGCCGCTGGCGCGAAAGTGATGCCGATGGCCGTTAGCCCGGATAAATCCTTCCTCTATGCCGCCACACGCGGTATTCCTTACTCGGCGGTTAGCTATAAAATCGATCCTAAAAGTGGGACGCTGAGCCCGTTAGGCAAAGCGGAATTGCCGGACAGCATGGCTTACATCTCGACGGACCGCACTGGAAAGTGGCTGTTCAGCGCCTCGTACGGCGGTAATAAAGTCGCGGTTAATGGCATTGATAAAGATGGCAAAGTGAACGCGAGTGTCGCCACCGTGGTGCCAACAGGCGAGAAGGCACACAGTATTATTGCCGATCGCAAAAATAAGTTCGTTTTTGCCAGCAACCTGGGCAGCGACCAAATCGTACAGTTCCGGTTTGATGCGAAAACCGGCACGCTGACGCCAAATGAACCAGCAGAAATTACGCTGCCTAAAGGAAACGGGCCGCGCCATCTGGTGTTATCACCCGATAATAAAACGCTCTATGTGAGCAATGAACTGTCTGGCAAAGTCGCGCGTCTGGCGCTGAATGAAAAGACGGGGCAGCTTACGTTACTGGATTACACGGACACCGTGCCAGCCGATGCGGGGATGCGAGCGGGAACCATTACGCCGGATAAAAATAGCACCGACAGCCGCCCACAGATATGGAGCGCTGATTTACGTCTGACGCCAAATGGACAATTCCTGTACGTATCGGAACGCACCAAAAGCACGATTACGCTGCTGCGGGTAGAACCGAAAACCGGACAACTGCAATACATTACGCGCTACCCGACAGAAACGCAGCCGCGCGGCATTCAGATCGATCCAAGCGGGAAATTCCTGATCGCCAGCGGTGAAAAATCGACGTCGTTGTCGGTGTATCGTATCAATCAGGATAACGGGGATTTAGTGCGAGTCGGGCAATTCCCGACCGGAAAAGGGGCGAACTGGGTTGAAATCGTCAACCTGCCGTAATTATCGCCCATCAATGAAAAACACCCCTTTCCTGTGAAAGGGGCGTTCGTCTACCGGTGATTATTTCGCGGCATCGGCAGCGGTTTTCACCCAGCCGTCAAACAGCTGCTGGTGGGCTTTGATCCAGCCATCAACATGACGTTCGATATCCTTCTGTGAACCCTGACCTTCGTGCATACGTAGGTTCTGCGCATTCACATCCGCAATCGGCAGCTTCATGATAGCGAACAGCTTCGCCGCTGCTGGGTTTTTCTCGGCCCAGGCTTTATTCGCGGCAATCTTCATCGTGTTAACGGGGAAGCCATAGTCGGCACCGTTTGGCAGCTTGGTGCTGACATCTTTCATTTCACCCGGTTGAGAAGAGAAAGGTACCTGCAACCAGACTACGTCACGTCCCGGAACCAGCACATCACTCACCCAGTACGGCGTCCACGTGTAGTACAGAATCGGCTTGCCTTCTTTATAACGGGTGATGGTATCGGCAATCATCGCTGCATAGTTACCCTGATTATGTTCTACCGTGTCGGTTAAGCCATAGGCAGGAAGGTGGTGGTTGATGGCGGCTTCACATCCCCAGCCCGGCGTACAGCCCGTCAGGTCGGCTTTACCGTCGCCGTTGGTATCAAACAGCTTGGCAATTTTCGGATCTTTTAGCTGCGCAATATTAGTGATTTTATATTTTTCAGCCGTTTTTTTGTCGATCAGGTAACCCTGAGCGGCACCGGAGACATATTCACCCTGACGGTAGAATTTCGCATCCCCGCCAGCGGCTTTGTACTGGTCGGCGTGCAGCGGGTCCCAGTTAACCGCGATAAACGTTGCATCGCCGGAGGCGATCGAGGTGTAGGCCACGTTGTAGTCCACTTCACGGGGGGATTGCACGTCATAGCCTAGCTTTTCCAACGCTCGGCTGACCAGCAGCGTCTGGAACGTTTCCTCGGAGATGGTGCTTTGCACCGGAATAACGGAAATACCTTTACCAGGTTGCGCAGTGTCTGCGGCGTAAACCTGCGTACTCAACAGGGCGGTAGTCAGGGCGGTGGCCCAAAGTGTGGTGTTACGCATCATGATTCCCTCTGTTTTTATCGTGCGTTGAGATCGTAAATATTGCTGATAAAACGAATAGTGAATGTCGCCGCTTGTCTGACGTGTGCCAGACAAGCGGGACGAGCGTTATTGCTTGATGAAAGGACGGGTCAGCAGGCTAATCGGGCCGCTGGCGTACCAGCTTTTGTTGCCTTTGCTGCGGCGATCGCGTCCCAGAGACTGGGTAAGGCGGTCAAGAATAATGGCCAGAATGACGATCCCGACACCACCGACGGCAGCCAGACCCATATCCAGACGACCAATACCGCGCAGTACCATCTGGCCCAGACCGCCTACGGCGATCATCGAGGCGATAACCACCATCGACAGTGCCAGCATCAGCGTCTGGTTAACGCCTGCCATGATGGTTGGCATGGCCAGCGGGAGCTGAACCTTAAACAGCATCTGGCGCGGGCTAGCACCAAATGACTCGGCGGCTTCAATCAGGTCGGCTGGTACCTGACGAATACCCAGAATCGTTAAGCGAATAATCGGCGGCAGGGCAAAGATAATGGTCACCACGACGCCCGGCACATTACCGATACCGAACAGCATGACGATAGGTACCAAATAAACGAACGCGGGCGTCGTCTGCATGGCATCCAACAGCGGCCGGATGAACTTCGCAGCCCGTTCGCTACGTGCCAGCCAGATCCCGACGGGGAGCCCGATGAGCACGCAGAAGAACAGCGCAGTCAGCACCAGCGCTAACGTGATCATAGCCTGCGACCAGGCACCAATTGCGCCAATCGCAATGAGAGACAACAGGGTAGCCACGCCCATGCCGAGGCTGGACATCTGCCAGGCAATCAGCGAAAACACCAGAATGGCAATCGGCGCTGGCATACCCAGCAGGAATTGTTGAAAACCGCCCAGAATAAAATCAACTGGGACGCGAACGCCCTGAAAGACCGGTCTGAAGTGCAGCACAACCCAATCGATCCCGTGGGTGACCCAGCTGTCCAGCGGGATCAGCGTGTCTTTAAACGGATCGAGCAGGTTGAAATGCTCGGGCGTCGCCGGGGCGGAGCTGTTTAACCAGTCACTGCCGGATTGCGTAGCCTGATGCGCGGCATCGACAGAACCATCGGGTGCCGGTGAGGTGCTCCACGCATCGCCGCCGTTGGCGGGGGCATCCTGAGCAGGCGCGCCAGTGGACCAAGGGGCGCTCTGTGTTGCACTGTCAGGCGTAGCACCATCATTTGCTGGTGCAGAATCGGCTGGAGCGTTTTGCGAGCTGGCCGCCCACGGATCGTTTTGCTGTGCGTCATTAGCCTGCTCAGGGGTTGTACCTTGATCGGCCGTCTGGTTTTGTGCCGTGGTCGCATCCCACGGATTCGATGTTGATTTACTCATTGGTCACTCCTTCCTTATCCAGTGCCTGTAGCAGCATTCCTTTGGAAATGATGCCTATGTACTCATTGTTCTCGCCGATGACAGGGACGGCACAGGGAGCCTGTGCGACCTGAGAAATCAGCTCGTTGAGTGACATATCTGCGGGCACGGGAACAGGTTCGGGCAGTAACGCCTGTTCCAGCGGCTGCTGCTCTTTCAGCGCCAGCTTCAGTGAATCAATAGACACGATGCCAATGAAACGTTTCCCACCTTCCAGCACGTAGCCGTAATCACGGTCTTCATCCTGAAGGATCTTCAGCGCGGAACGCGGCCCCACGCCGGGGGTTTTACGAATCAAGGTGACCGGGCGACGACGGGCGATATCTTTGGCGCTAAACACGTGGCTGATATCGACACCGCGGAAAAAGGTGCGCACATAGTCATTGGCGGGGTTATTCAGGATTTCATCGGGTGTACCGACCTGAATCACTTCACCACCGTGCATGATGGCAATCCGGTCACCGATGCGCATCGCTTCATCCAGATCGTGCGAGATAAAGACGATAGTGCGTTGATGACGAGATTGGAGCTTGATCAACTCATCCTGCATTTCAGTACGGATCAGCGGATCGAGCGCGGAGAACGCTTCATCCATCAGCAGGATATCGGGGTCGTTTGCTAACGCACGCGCCAGACCGACACGCTGTCGCATCCCGCCGGACAGCTCATCTGGGTAAGACGCCGCGTAGGCTTCAAGCCCTACCTGTTGCAAGGCATCCAACGCTTTTTGCTCACGTTCCGCTTTCGGTACGCCAGCCAGTTCCATACCAAACGCGGTATTGTTGAGGATGTTCAGATGCGGCATGAGCGCAAAGGATTGGAACACCATACTGATCTTCTTGCGGCGCACGTCGCGCAGCGCGGTATCGGATATCTTGGAGATATCCTCGCCATCGATCAGTACCTGACCCCGAGTGGGTTCTATCAGACGATTGAGAAGGCGTACCATGGTTGATTTGCCGGAACCGGATAATCCCATGATGACAAATATCTCGCCTTCTTCAATGGCCAGACTGGCATCTTTTACCCCGACAGTAAGCCCTGTTTTTTCAAATACCTGATCTTTGCTCAGGCCTTTATCAATCAGTTTAAATGCTCTGTCTGGGTGCTCGCCAAATATCTTATAAAGATTCTTTACTTCAAGTTTAATTGCCATGAAATTATTGTTTTCCTGTGTCGTTTATAATTCTATAACGTAACCCTGATAATGATTAAACATAATCTACCCTACCATACTCAGATTCTGAGACAACCCTTTATTGCCTCAGTGAGGTCTCTCATTAGGTCAATATTAGCAATAGTGACAACACGATTATCGCTACGTTATCTTCATGATTTATGTGATCTTTATGATTTTTTATTTGAAGGGGAATTCTTTTTATAACAGTGCGTTACCTGTTGGTTATTACGTATTGGATTAGCGGCTGATATAACCTTTTCTGATTGTGAATACATCACCATTTATAGTGAATCCCATTAATCGAATAATAGGGTAAATAAATCACGATTTTTGTCTTATAGGCACCCGAATAGGCCGACGTAAGTACATTTTTTACTTATGCTATCTGTCGGTATTTTATACAGTATAGCAAAGATATAGTGGGTTAAATGATTGCATTAATTCCCACCAATAAATGAGAGTGTTCCGAATAATATATCTGTCATATTTAGAGGATAACGCCATCGGCAAGTGGGGATTTTTGAGTGTTTTTAAAAATTGCGAAGCAAAACCAGAAAGAGAAATAAGGACATTGTCACAAGAAAGGTATTTTGGTTATCTGCTCATCTGATTTCTGCTAAGGAAAAGCTAAAAGTGGTCACTTGGGAATACCATGATTTCGAAGACTATACAGGGAATGGTGAGTTGCTTATGCGTCAGTTTATCGTTGGTGGCATGGTATATGCCATTGGTTTCCAAAAACTCCAGTCAGCGGAGGAATTGCTTAATAAAGGGATTGATGAGAAACATAACATACCTGGTTTTCAAATGCCCCAGTCGGGTCTTTGGACGGTTGCTTTTGATAAAGTTGAGAATCAAGAGCGTTTGGAAGCTTATCGGCATGTTGAGCTCAATTCTGGGCAAATTCTAAAGGTGATTACGTCGGTTGCTAGAGCGATTTTTGACCACTACAATGTTTCCCGATCGGGGGCTTACTATTGGTGCGCAGCCCCCGACCTTTCAGGGAAAAGGAAAATCGATCTCGCGGATTTATATGATGGTTTACTGGGGTTAGCAGGGAAAAGCAGATTTAACATTCGTATCCCAGGTATGCAGTCATTTAATCGACTTGGTTCAGATAGGAGAAGCTATGTCATCCTCACACGATATTACGACGTTAAGTCTTCAGGAACAGGCATTTTTCGCCTTGGGGAAAAAGCTGCAAATGGCGGCGCGTGATGTGATAAAGCGTAAGCTGGCTTCTGGTGAATATGTGCTTATTGATGGCAAATATTATCTAGCCTCAGATGCGCCTAATTTGGCGGATAAGTAGATTAGTGGGAACTGAAACAAGCGCATAGTGATGGCGCTTGTTTCCTCCATTGTTACTCACTCATCAGGCTGACGTGGGCGGCGACAATGCGCCAACCTTCTGGCATTCTTACCCAGGTTTGCATTTGGCGGCCGATCTTCGCGCTGCCTGTGCGGGTAAATTCCGTGCTGGCGACGGCCATATCATGACCATAAGCGGTGATGACCGTATTACGCAGCGTTCTGTCCAGACCGGCAGAAGGGCGAGCGAGGCGAAAGGCTCGGATTTCCTCTATCCCGTACAGATTTTCTCCCGCACCGTAGCGCACTGTTTTTTCATCGTGCCAGAACAGTTCATCCAGCACCGCAATGTCATTACCCGTTAAGGCTTTCTCATAGCGATAGAACGCGGCGGTCACGTCAGCCAGCACATCCGGCTGATTGATATCGTCAGGCAACATATTTTCTTTCCTCATAAGATAACTACTCTAAATAATTCGAGTTTCAGGCAGGCGGCAAGGGAAGGCATCCCGATGAGCTTACACTGGTAAGTGATTCGGGTGACAAATCTGCCGGGAGCAGATTTGAACGCTGCTTGCAGCGGCCCTTTAGGGCGAGGCCCACTATGGGCCGAGTATTTGAGCGCAGCCAACGCACATGCAACTTGAAGTATGACGGGTATAAGTGATGCCCTGCTGCTCCAGCGCCCATGCCGTCCGCAGGCAAAGATCCTCGCGCCACGGTGCGGCAATAATCTGCACGCCTATCGGCAGGCCGCTCGCGGTCGTCATCGGTATCGTCACGACGGGCAGCCCGACAAAAGAGATCGGCTGCGTCAGCATGCCCATACTGGCGCGGACGGGTAGGTCGGTATCATTAATGCGCATGGTTTCCTGCCCGATGAGCGTGGCGGAGCAGGGCGTCGCTGGGGCGATCAGCAGGTCGGTGTGCTCAAACAGCGCCAGTGTCTGTTGACGGAAATCATTACGGAAGCGCTGAGCCTGCACATACCAAGCGGCGGGGATCATGGCGCCAGCCAGCAGCCGCTCGCGTGACAGGGGCTCGAAGCGCTCAGGCTGCGTGCGTAAGGCTGGCAGATACTGATTCCCCCCTTCGCTGGCCGACAGAATAAAGGCGGCGCTACGTGCCAGTGCGGCATCGGTTAGCGTCAGGCTGTCCTGTGCACCCAGCGCCTGTGCGATCTGGCGGACGGCGGTGTTGGCTTCCTCGCTGGCCCAGATGGAGAAATAGCCATCGAGCACTGCGTAGCGTAATCCGTCGCTGCCCGCTTCCAACTGTGCCGCGGTGTGCTGCGTTTCCCGCTTGGCCTGAAAACGATCGTGTTCATCACGACCCTGTAAGGCGTCGAACACCAGTGCCAGATCGTCTGCGCTACGCGCCATCGGACCGATATGGTCGAGGCTGGCGACAAACGGGTGGCTGCCGTGGCGTGATAAACGGCCAAACGTCGGCTTTAGCCCGAAAATACCGCATAGCGACGACGGCACGCGGATCGAGCCATTGGTGTCGCTGCCGAGCGTGAAGTTAACCAAGCCTGCTGCGACGGCGGCGGCCGACCCGCCAGACGATCCACCCGCGATGCGCTGTGTGTCGAGCGGGTTACGCGTCGCGCCATAATGGCTGTTTTCGGTGGTAAAGCCGTAAGCATAGGCGTCCATATTCAACATACCGGACAGCAGCGCGCCCTGACTGGCAAGCTGACGGATGGCAAAAGCATCCTGTGCCGCGGGGGGGCGCTGGCTGAGAAGCTCGGCTCCTGCCAACGTAGTTTCGCCACTGACATCAAACAGGTTCTTTACGGCGTAAGGTACGCCGGCCAGCGCAGGTAAGGTTTCCCCGCGTTGACGGCTTGAGTCGATGCGCTCAGCCTCTGCCAACATGCGTGTACTGGTAACGTGGGTATAGGCATTAATCGTAGGGTTGGTCTGTTCAATGGCGCCCAGCGCCTGCTGTGCAAGCTCCTTGGCGGAGAACGTGCCAGCCTGCAAACCTTGCTGAATCTGCCGGATAGATAACGCTGAAGGTCTATTCATAGCGGGTAGACTCATAGCGTATAAGCTCCTAGCGTATAAACCCCGGCAATTTCCTGATGCTCATCAAGAGGGAATTCCATTAACGGCTGCGCCATGGCGTTGATGCGGCTGAACTGAACTAACAGCTCCTGACGCCGCTCCTGACTCAGTTGCAGCGCCAGCAGCGTTTCCATGTGTTGAAGATAAGCGGCCAGCGTGTCGCTATCGATTGAGTGGGTCGTCATGCATATTCTCTCGGTTGATTCATGATTAGAAGCCAGCCGCGCTGCCGTTGCTGCGCGGATCGAAGGCACCTTCCAGCATGCCGTTGGTGTGGCGTACGATGGCACCCGCATGGCCGACCGTTTCGCTAAAGCTGCTCAACAGCTCGACGTCGTGACCGAGCTGGCGCAGGGCATCCACGGTTGCGGGTTTAAAGCGATCTTCGATTTTCAGCGTATCGGAAGTTTGTCCCCAGGTACGGCCCAGCAGCCAGCGCGGAGCGGTAATCGCCTGTTGTAGCGGCAGCCCTTGTTGGACGTGACGGATAAAGATGGCCGCCTGCGTCTGAGGTTGTCCGTCTCCTCCCATCGAGCCGTAGACCATGGTTCGCCCATCAGATAAACGTGCAGCGGCAGGATTTAAGGTATGAAACGGCTGTTTACCGGGCTCTAGCGCCAGTAAGTGTGCCGGATCGAGGCTGAACGAGGCACCGCGGTTCTGCCAGAGCACGCCGGTTCCCGGCAAGACCACGCCGCTGCCAAACTCGTGGTAAATGCTTTGAATGAAAGACACACACAGGCCGCTGCTGTCGCATACGCCCATCCAGACGGTGTCGCCGGGGCCTTTGCCTTCTCCCCATGGCGCGGCTTTTCGAGTATCGACCTGACGAGCCAGCACGCCGAGCGCATCGTTTTCCAGCAGCGCCTGAACGTCCTGCGTTATTTGCTTAGGGTCGGTAATGAAGCGGTCACGCAGGCCAAACGCCAGTTTGGTCGATTCGACAATGCGGTGGATCGTCTGGCTGTCATTCAGATCTTCCATGTCTAAATGATCGGTCAGGCCGAGAATCGCAAGCGACACCAGACCCTGCGTCGGCGGCGCGAGGTTATAGATATCGCCTTTGCTGTGCTTCAGCACCAGCGGCGTGGTGCGTTTGGCGCGGTAATTTGCCAGATCGTCCGCCGTCAGTGGCATACCAAGCTGCGCCATCTGTGCCGACAGCTGGGCGGCGACGGATCCGCGATAAAAGCTGTCCAGCCCTTCAAGGCTCAGCGTTGTCAGGGTATCGGCTAAATCCGGCTGCGTGAAACGGCTACCTGCGCGCGGGATATTCCCCTGCGGCATAAACAGCTGGCTAAAGGCCGGAAAATCGCTCAGCTCGTGGTAGCGCTGGGTGAGCGCATCCTCCTGAGACTGTGTGACGGGAATGCCGTCAGCCGCATAGCGAATCGCGTCAGATAGCAGACGCGCAAGCGGCATACCGTCTATTTCTTGTGAGTAGGCTAATTCTTGTGAATAGTTCAGCGCTTCCTGCCAGCCGCCGACGGTGCCCGCGACCGTCAGCGCCGCTTTGGGGCCCCGGTGTGGAATGCGACTTTCACCTTGATACCACTCACGGCAGGCCAGTGACCCCGCAGCCCCGCTGGCATCAATAGCAACGGGTTCGCCGTGTGGGGGCACAATCAGCCAAAAACCGTCGCCGCCGATCCCGTTCATATGTGGGTACACCACGGCAATCGTTGCCGCCGCTGCGACCATAGCTTCAATGGCGTTCCCGCCTTCGCGCAGAACGGCCAATGCGCTGGCACTGGCTAAATGATGAGGTGCTACCGCCATGCCCAGCGGGGCGGTGTTGCTTTGCATCATTTCAGGATTCCTTTTTTAAATATTATGTAGGGTAAGAGTTATTAACCTTAGCTATAAGCAAACGGCGTTCCAGTTTTTTAGTGCAGCAGAAAGTCCGCATGCGATGCCGGAAGGGGTACCTATATCATCCTGACAATCCTGTGCTATGTTCTGCGACATGAAACAAACGTTACAGCAAGCGCAACGGGTGAGAGACGATGATGCAAATAGATGAACGATTACGGGATCGCTACGGCGAACTTTCACCGCAGGAACAGCGCGTCGCGGATTTCATCTTCGATCACTTTGACGATTTAATTAGCTACAACAGCGCCGAGCTGGCGCGGCTGAGCGGCGTTTCCAAAGCGACTGTAAGTCGGTTGTTCAAACGGCTGGGTTACCCCAGCTACCGCGATATGCGCGATGAGCTCAGAACGCTGCGCCAGAGCGGGATGCCGCTGGCGGATAACCGGGATGTCGTGCAGGGGAATACCCTGCTGGCGCGGCATTACAAGCAGGAAATGGCGAACCTGACGCAGTGGATAAACCAGATTGACCCCGTGCAATTTGGCGCAGTGATTCAGGCGCTGATGCAGGCGCAGCGCCTGTGTCTGATTGGGCTGCGCAATAGCTATCCGGTGGCGCTGCACCTGCGCCAACAGTTGCTCCAGATTCGCCAACAGGTCACGCTGCTGACACAGCCGGGGCAGACGTTATCCGAAGAGCTGGTGGATCTCACCGCACAGGATGTCGTGATTGTGGTGGCTTTTCGCCGCCGCCCGCGTCTGATCCAGCCGCTGTTGGCACAGTTGCAAAAGCGCGGTGTGCCCGTTTTGCTGCTGTGCGAACCACAGGCCAGTACGCTAATGTCGCTGGCAACCTGGTCGCTGTGCGTCCCGCTGGACAGCGTCTCGGCGTTTGACAGCTATTCCTCTGCGATGAGTTTGGTGAATGTGATCAGCAATGCATTACTGCATGAAATGCTGCGTGACGGACGCCAACGCATCCACCAGATCGTGGATCTTTATGGTGAACTGGATGAGCTTGAGCAACGCTAATGGTGCGTTGGGATGGTGCTGGCGCACCTTGATGGTGCGTTTTAGCTGGTTGTTATATAGTCATGCAGATCGTTTCGGGCGTGATAGCACCGGATTATTTTTGTGACGTAGCGCTGTGGATTATTTCTCGTTGTTATCTGTTCATAGGCGTAAAAAATTATGATGAGAAACGTGGGGCATCCCGAATGAGCAGCATGGACGCTGCGAAAGCCTGTGCCGCGCCGGGAGCGCGTCACAGGCGGTTCGACAGGATGACACACGTTTCGAATGTACCGCGTAGCGGCATAATTCATGCCGAAAGCCAGGGTTCGTAGGGCTGCGGCGACTGAGCAGCCCTACGTCGGGCGTGGTGCATGAGTTGCATAAATAATCTTTCTGCAATCACGGCCGAAACCTTTCACAGATATTACATACCCATACCATAATCATCTCCATCGCTATCCCATGTTTTAGCCGAACTTTCTGACCCCCCGTACTCAATAGCACAGAAGGCGTTAATCTAATCTGGCACAGTCCTTGCTTAATTTCTGCAACGATGGTTTCAATTTTTGTTTTTAAAGAATCTTTCGTTTCAATTACACTAACCGGGGGCAGAGACGATGTTGATCAATAAACTGGGCATCAAAAAAGGGTTACTGGCGGTGATGGGTGCGGCAATGTTACTGGTTCAGGCCGGTAGCGCGATGGCCGATCAGTTGCAGGATATCGAGAAGCGCGGCGTGCTGCGTGTCGCGGTCCCACAGGATTTCCCGCCGTTTGGATCGGTGGGGACGGATCTGCAACCGCAGGGGTATGACATCGATATCGCCCACTACCTGGCGAAAGAGATGAAACTAAAGTTGCAGTTGGTTCCGGTAACCAGTGCTAACCGCGTACCGTATCTGCAAACCAACAAAGTTGACCTGGTGATCTCCAGTCTGGGCAAAAATGCCGAGCGTGAAAAAGTGATCGATTTCAGCCGCGCCTATGCGCCGTTTTTCCTCGGCGTATTTGGGCCGAAAGACAGCACGCTGACATCGTCAGACGCGCTGGAAGGCAAGAGCATCGGCGTCACGCGCGGTGCAGTAGAAGACATGGTGCTGACGGATATCGCGCCGAAGGCCGCACAGATTAAGCGCTACGAAGATAACAACACCACGCTGTCGGCGTACCTGTCCGGGCAGGTGGAATATGTTGCAACGGGTAACCTGGTAGTAGCCGCTATCGCCGAGCAGAACCCGACGAAAGCACCAGTAGCGAAGTTTATGCTGAAAGATTCACCGTGCTACATCGGGCTGAAAAAAGATGAGCCTGCGCTGAAAGCGAAAGTCGACGCGTTGATTGAGCAGGCGCTGAAAGACAATACGCTCAATACCCTGTCGGAAAAATGGCTGAAAGCGCCGCTGCCGGCCAGCATCAAAGCTTAACGGGAGCACGCCATGACCTATCAGCTTAATTTTTCCGCGCTATTTCCGTTCTGGCCTGAGCTGCTGGAGGGGTTGTGGGTCACCATTGAGCTGACGGTCATGGCAACCCTCGGCGGCATTGCTATCGGCATCTTCGGTGCAGCCTTGCGCAGCGGCAAGCCCACCCTGCTGAGTCGGCTATGGGGTGTCTACGTCGAGCTGATCCGCAATACGCCGTTTGTGGTTCAGCTGTTCTTCATCGTTTTCGGCTTGCCGAGTCTGGGCTTGAAGCTCACCGCCGGACAGGCCGCGTTGTTGGCGATGCTGATTAATCTGGGAGCGTACAGCACCGAGATTATCCGCGCGGGGATTCAGGTGACGCCGAAAGGCCAGTGGGAAGCAGCCCGTGTGCTGGGGCTGACGCGGATGCAGACCTTCCTGCGAGTGATTCTGCCGCCCGCGCTCCAGCGGATTTATCCGGCGCTGGTTAGCCAATGCATCATCGTCATGCTGGGATCGTCAGTGGTGTCGCAGGTGTCTTACGAAGAACTGACTTTTGCTGCCAACCTGATTCAGTCCCGTACGTTCTTGAGCTTTGAAGTGTATCTGGCAACCACACTGTGTTACCTGATGCTGTCTGTTCTGATGCGACAACTCTTACTGCTGGCGGGTCGGCGCTTTCTGGGGAATCAGTCATGATGACATTTACCGACTGGGATATTGTTCGCAACCTGCTGCTGGCGGCACGTTGGACGCTACTGCTGTCGCTGACGGCTTTCATCGGCGGCGCGATAGTGACCTTTCCGCTGATGCTGCTGCGGCTAACTAAACGCAAATGGCCGACGCGCCTTGTCCACCTGTATTCCGAACTGTTTCAGGGGACGCCGCTGCTGATGCAGTTGTTTCTCGCCTTTTTCGGGCTGGCGCTGTTCGGCATTGATGTGAGCCCGTGGACGGCCGCGGCACTGGCGCTGACGCTCTTTACCAGCGCCTTTCTGGTGGATATCTGGTGCGGCAGCGTGGAAGCCTTGCCGAAAGGGCAGTGGGAAGCGTCGCGCTGTCTCGGACTGGATTTCGGCCAGACGCTCTATCGGGTGATTGCACCACAGGCGATGCGTATCGCCATCGCGCCTACCGTGGGGTTTTCCGTGCAGGTGATTAAAGGTACCGCGCTGGCGTCGATCATCGGATTTATCGAGCTGACCAAGGCGGGAACCATGTTGAATAACGTGACCTATCAGCCGTTTAAAGTGTTCGGATTGGTGGCGCTGGGCTATTTCCTGATGTGCTATCCGCTCTCTTACTACAGCCGCTATCTGGAGAAGAAATTCAATGCCGCTCATCACCATTAATCAGGTTCAAAAATATTACGGCCAGAACCACGTCCTGAAAGGTGTGGATCTGGATATCGAAATGGGTGAGGTCATTTCGATCATCGGGCGCAGCGGCTCCGGTAAGAGCACGCTCTTGCGCTGCATAAACGGTCTGGAAGGCTATCAGGACGGCAGCATCAAGCTGGGCGGGATGACTGTCACCGATAGGGATTCGCAGGCGCGGGAAATCAGCCGCTCGGTCGGGATGGTGTTCCAGAACTTCAATCTGTTCCCGCACATGACGGCGCTGGAAAACGTGATGCTGGCACCGCGCCGCGTGCTGGGAAAAAGCGCAGCGGAGTGCCGTGAGCTGGGTGAACAGATGCTCAATAAGGTCGGGCTGGGCGAGCGTCTTCACTACTATCCCGCCAATCTGTCGGGTGGTCAGCAGCAGCGCGTCGCGATTGCCCGCGCGCTGGCGATGACCCCAAAAGTCCTGCTGTGCGATGAAATTACCTCGGCGCTCGATCCTGAATTAGTCGGCGAAGTGTTGAAGGTGCTGGAACAGCTGGCCGCAGAAGGTATGACGCTGATTCTGGTGACGCATGAAATGAATTTTGCCCGTGAAGTGGGCGACCGCGTGGTGTTTATGCATCAGGGCACGGTCTGGGAGCAGGGCGACAGCAAAACGCTGTTCGCTAACCCGCAAACCCGCGAACTGAAACAGTTCATCGCCTCGGTCCGGGGACTATCGGAAGCGTAAGACTTCCCTCTTTTGAGCTAATCACGCACGGAAACGCGCATCAAATCATTCGATTAGCAGATCGGTAACGTAAAGAATCTGGAGCAGATAACCATGAACAGCGAACTGTACGCGCAAATCAATCCCCCTCATCGCTTGCTGATGGGGCCGGGGCCGATCAATGCCGATCCGCGCGTATTACGGGCAATGGCCAGTCAGTTGGTGGGGCAATATGATCCCGCGATGACGAACTACATGAATCAGGTCATGGCGCTCTATCGTCAGCTTTTCCGCACGGAAAACCGCTGGACGATGCTGGTAGACGGCACCTCGCGGGCGGGGATCGAAGCGATTCTGCTGTCGGCGATCCGCCCCGGCGATAAGGTGCTGGTGCCGGTGTTTGGTCGTTTTGGTCATCTGCTGTGCGAGATTGCCCGCCGCTGCCGTGCTGACGTTCATACCATCGAAGTGCCGTGGGGCGAGGTGTTCTCGCCAGACCAGATCGAAGATGCGATCAAAACGGTACGCCCGCGTTTACTGCTGACGGTGCAGGGCGATACATCGACCACCATGCTGCAACCGCTGGAGGAGCTGGGTGAGATTTGCCGCCGTCACGGCGTGCTGTTCTATACCGATGCTACCGCCTCTTTTGGCGGCAACCCGCTGGAAACGGATAAATGGGGACTGGATGCGGTTTCCGCAGGGTTGCAGAAATGCCTCGGCGGGCCGTCCGGCAGTTCACCGATCACGCTCAGTTCGCAGATGGAAGCGGTGATCCGCCGGCGTAAATGCGTTGAACAGGGGATCCGAACGGACGCCCATCAGGACGGCGACGACGAGATGATCTACTCCAACTATTTCGATCTGGGCATGGTGATGGATTACTGGGGGCCGGAGCGCCTGAACCACCACACCGAGGCGACGAGCATGCTGTTCGCTGCACGCGAGTGTGCCCGAACGATCCTCGAAGAAGGGCTGGATCGCAGTATTGCTCGCCATGCGCTGCACGGTAGTGCACTGGTGGCGGGGATTCAGGGAATGGGATTGGACACCTTTGGCTCGCTGACCCACAAAATGAATAACGTGCTGGGCGTGGTGATTCCTGACGGCGTTCACGGCGAGCAGGTGCGTAAGCTGCTGCTGGAAGATTTTGCCATTGAGATCGGCACCTCGTTTGGCCCGCTTCAGGGCAAGATCTGGCGCATCGGGACGATGGGCTACAACGCGCGTAAAGACTGCGTGATGCAAACGCTGACGGCGCTGGAGGCGGTGTTGAATCGCCTGGGCTTCCGCACCGTACAGGGCGAGGCTTTGCAGGCCGCCTGGAATTGCTACGCGGCGGATGAGGGACGTGCATGAGTGAAATGTTGATGTTGCCCGCTGCCGCACAGGTTGCCGCTGAGCAGATTATGTCGCGCTGCGATGCGCTGGCGGAAATGAGCGAAACGCCCGGCCATCTGACCCGCGTTTATCTGTCGCTGGAACACCTGCGTGCCAATGCGCAGGTGGGGGAATGGATGCGCGAAGCGGGCATGAACGTCTGGCAGGATAGCGTTGGCAACATTTGTGGCCGCTATGAAGGATTAACACCGGATGCGCCAGCGCTGCTGCTCGGTTCGCATCTGGATACTGTACGCAATGCCGGACGGTATGACGGCATGCTGGGCGTATTGACGGCGATTGAAGTCGTGCGTGCCTTCCATCAGCAGGGGACGCGTTTGCCCGTGGCGCTGGAAATCATCGGTTTCGGCGATGAGGAAGGTACGCGTTTTGGTATTACGCTGCTGGGCAGCCGAGGGTTAACGGGCACCTGGCCGGAGAACTGGCTGGATTGTCAGGATGCCGAGGGCACCAGCGTGGCGCAGGCGTTGACCATTGCGGGGCTGGATCCGCTTGAGGTGGCACTGGCGGCGCGTCCGGTCAGCGACATCACCGCCTATCTGGAATTGCACATCGAACAAGGGCCGTGTCTGGAACAGCAGGATCTGGCGCTGGGCGTGGTCACCGCGATCAACGGTGCACGGCGGCTCAATTGTACATTCCTCGGACTGGCAGGGCATGCAGGCACGGTGCCGATGACGCAGCGGCAGGATGCGCTGGCGGCGGCGGCTGACTGGATGGCGCAGGCTGAGCGGGTAACGCGAGAAAGCGATCCTCATCTGGTCGCTACATTTGGTACGTTACAGTGTTTACCGGGCGCGGCGAATGTCATTCCCGGCGAGGTGAAGATGACGCTGGATATTCGCGGTCCGGAGGATGCGCCGCTGGATACGTTGCTACAAAAACTCCTGACGCTGGGGCAGGCTATCGCGCACCAGCGCGGCTGTCAGTTCAGCGCTGAAGAGTATTATCGTATTGCGGCAACCCGCTGCGATCCCGCGTTGCAGTCGGTATTAAATGAGGCGGTGACGCAGGTTCAGGGGAAAACGCTGATGCTGCCCAGCGGTGCGGGGCACGACGCCATCGCCATTGCTGAACGCTGGCCAGTAGCGATGTTGTTTGTCCGCTGCCGCGGCGGCATCAGCCACCATCCCGATGAATCTGTTACCACGGCAGATGTAGCGCTGGCATTAGCGGCACTTTATCGCGCGGTACATAAAGTGGCGTGATGCATATATAACGATGAGTATTTTATTTTTCTGATTTAACCCTCATTCTGAAATCGCTCAGGCAGCCTGTAGCCTGAGCGGTATTATCCTTTCTTTATCCTTCCCCGCTTATTGCTCTCGTTCTCATATAACAATCCTAATGTTTAATTGCATAACAGTATTTTGATTTTTATATCGTAGATATGTTTTATCGCTATATGACATGTTTATTTGTTATTTTCGGATTTAAGGGGGAATGTGTTGTTTTTTATGGGTAATTTACTGTTATAGGAGAAGTGAAAAGGACTGTATCTATATATGGTGAATTATGCCTGCTTTACTTCATTCGTATTATTCCAATAAATACTAGCGAGTGAGATAGCATAATGAGTGATAAAAAACTGTCGGATAATGAGCGTCTTAAAACACAAAGTAATTATCTTCGCGGTACGATTCAAGATGATTTGGCCGACCCGTTAACGGGGGGATTTGTTGCGGATAACTTCCAGTTAATTCGTTTTCATGGGATGTATCAGCAGGACGATCGGGATATCAGGCAAGAGCGTATTGCTCAGAAATTAGAGCCGCTGCATACCGTTATGCTGCGCGTCCGTTTGCCGGGGGGGATCATTACGCCACACCAGTGGCTAGGTATTGATGCCTTTGCGCGCGAGCACACGCTCTATGGCAGCATTCGCATTACTAATCGACAGACGGTGCAACTGCATGGTGTGTTGAAAGATGACATCAAGCCCGTGCATAAACTGCTTAATCATCTCGGGCTGGATTCGCGCGCTACCGCGGGGGATGTTAACCGCAATGTGTTGTGTACGGCTAACCCAGTTGAATCCGTTTTGCATCGTCAATCGTGGGAATGGGCAAAGAAGATTTCTGAGCACCTTTTACCGCGTACAAACGCTTATGCGGAAGTGTGGCTAGATAAAGAGAAAATTATTCAGGCCGATGACGAACCGATTCTGGGAAACAGTTATCTACCGAGAAAATTCAAAACGGCGGTGGTGATTCCGCCACAAAATGATGTGGATATTCACGCCAACGATCTGAGTTTTGTCGCCATTGGTGATGACGATCAACTGCTGGGCTTCAATGTATTGGTGGGCGGTGGCTTGGCGATGACGCAGGGAGATGCCAGCACATATCCCCGTCTGGCGACGGAGTTTGGCTTCATCCCACTGGCAGATACGCTTGCCATTGCTGAAGCGGTAGTCTCGACCCAGCGCGATTGGGGCAACCGTGAGAATCGCCGTAACGCGAAGACAAAATATACGCTTGAACGTGTCGGGATCGATGTCTTTAAAGCCGAGGTCGAACGACGCAGCGGAGTGACGTTTTCTCCACTGAAACCCTACGCCTTTTCTGAGCGCGGCGATCGCATTGGTTGGGTCGAAGGGATTGATGGCAAACACCACCTGACCCTGTTTATTCCCAGCGGGCGTCTGCTGGATAAACCGGGCTTACCGAATAAAAGTGGTATTGCGGCGATTGCCAGCGTGCATAAAGGCGATTTTCGCCTGACGGCGAATCAGAACATCATCATTGCAGGGGTGGAAAGCGAAGACAAACCGCAGATAGATGCGCTAGCTAGACAGTATGGGTTGTTGGGTTCATCGCTTTCGTCACAGCGTAAAGATTCCATGGCGTGTGTCTCGTTTCCCACTTGTCCGCTGGCGATGGCCGAGGCAGAGCGAATCCTGCCGGATGTGGTTTCGGAGATAGAACATCTGTTGCATAAACATGGCGTGGGTGATGAGTCGTTCGTTTTTCGTATTACCGGATGCCCAAATGGCTGTGGACGGGCCATGTTAGCGGAGGTGGGGCTGATTGGGCGAGCCGTGGGGCGCTATAGCCTTTACATTGGCGGCAACCGTGAAGGGACGCGTATTCCTCGCTTGTATAAAGATAATATCGACGTGCCGACATTACTGACTGAAATCGAACGGCTGATTGCCCTGTGGGCGAAAGAGAGAAAGGCGGGCGAAGGCTTTGGTGATTTTGTTATCAGGGCGAAAATTGTTATGCCTGTGCTCAATGCGCCCGTGGATTTTCATACAGCGGTGTAGCTGAAAAGTTGCCCGATCTCATCTTGTATGATGAGGTCGGGACGAGAAAAGCTCGGTATTTATAGCGTAAAGCGATCGGCATCGCGCCAGGCGGGGAAGGATTCCCGGTAGCTTTGCAGCGCTTCCAGCGACAGTTCGGCGTCCAGACGGGCAGGCTGATTGGGCGCGGCAGAGGCCAGAATTTCCCCTTGAGCATTAATAATCAGGCTATCGCCACGGTAGCTGTGGCCGTTGCCGTCGGTGCCAACGCGGTTACAGCCTGCAACGTAGGCTTGGTTCTCAATGGCACGCGCTGCTAGCAGCGTCTGCCAGTGTGCCGCACGAGGCGCAGGCCAGTTGGCGACATACAGTGCCAGATCGTAATCCTGTCTATTGCGCGACCATACGGGGAAACGCAGGTCGTAACAGATCATCGGGCAGATGCGCCAGCCGCGCCATTCAATGGTGACTCGCTCTGTTCCTGCCTGATAGTGGTGATGTTCATCCGCCATGCGAAACAGGTGACGTTTATCGTAGTGATACACCTTGCCGTGCGGATCGACCAGTAGGAACCGGTTCACCGCGCCTTTTGGCGTGTTCACTGCGACGCTGCCACCGATCAGCGCATTGGTCTTCCGCGCCCACTGGTGCAGCCACGCTTCTACGACTGATTGATCCAGACTGCCTTTGGCGGCTTCCATCGCAAAGCCGGTGGTGAACATCTCCGGCAGCACAATCACATCACGCCCGCTCATCTCCGCTAATAAGGTATCGAAGTGGCGCAGGTTGGCTTCGCCATCGCGCCAGACCAGAGGCTGTTGCAGTAATGAAATCTTTAAAGTCGACATAAACGCTCCGCAGCGGCATCCAACGTCGCTTCCTGTTTAGCAAAGCATAGTCGAATCAGCGTATGTGGGAACGGATCGGCGCAAAAGACGGACAGCGGAATGGCCGCGACGCCAACGTGCTCGGTCAGCCAGCGGCAGAAACTGACATCGTCCAGGTCGGAAATCGCCCGATAGTCCGCCAGCAGGAAGTAGGTGCCTTCGCAGGGGAGAATGTCAAAACGGCTGCCCGCCAGCGCCTTGATGAAACGATCGCGCTTGGTACGGTAAAAATCAGGTAGTTCGCGCCAGTGTTGCGGCTGTTCGCGCAGCATATCGGCGATGGCGAACTGCGCAGGCGTGTTCACGGAGAACGTCAGATACTGGTGAACCTTACGGACTTCCGCACTCAATGCAGCTGGCGCGACGCAGTAGCCGACTTTCCAACCGGTCATGTGGAACGTTTTGCCAAACGATGAAACGGCGATAGCGCGTTGACGCAGCGACGGGTGTGCCAGCACGCTAGCGTGTCCTTCACTGTCGAAGCAGATGTGTTCGTAGACTTCATCGCTCAGTACGAAGATGTCGCGTGTGGCAATTGCCTGCCACAGTTGCTCAAAATCGGCCTTCTGCCAGACGGTAGCGGACGGGTTGTGCGGTGTATTCAGGATGACCAAACGAGTACGATCGCTCAGCAAACTGGCAAAATGCGACCAGTCCACGCGAAATGCAGGCGGCTGCAAGGCGATGCGTTTGAGTACGCCGCCAGCCAGTGTGACAGCGGGCGCATAGCTGTCATAGCTGGGATCGAAACAAATCACTTCGTCGCCGGGGCGCACTAGTGCCGCAATGGCGGCAAACAGCGCTTCTGTCGCGCCCGCCGTGACGGTGACTTCGCTATCGGCATCCGGTCGCCAGCCGTACAGCTCTGCGGTTTTTTCAGCAATCACCTGACGCAGCGGCGCAACACCGGTCATTGGCGCATATTGGTTTGCGCCCTGACTGACATGATACGCCAGCCGCTGTTGTAAATAATCCGGGCCGTCAAAATCAGGGAAACCTTGTGATAGATTGATGGCCTGATGCTGTTGGGCCAGTGCACTCATCTGGGTAAAGATGGTGGTGCCCAGCGAAGGCAGTTTACTGTCGGGGATCAGAGCGGCGCTCATAGCGGGGTGGAACTCCTGCAAGCCTGTATTGCTTGGTAATATAACATGCTGTTAGTATTTGGCAATCAAGACGCTTGGACGTTTAAACGGCTAAATGCCTTTGCGTGCTAAGACATAATGAAAAAATCTAAACCTGCAACTGCATGCTTTGAAACAGAGAGACCAAAAACGGGAAGCCTCATGACTGAAAATCAACAATTGACGGCGCTGCTTGCGGCCTGCCACTGGATAGGTGAGAAGGGCTGGTGTCCGGCGACGGGCGGCAATATGTCCGTGCGCCTTGATGAAGCGCAGTGCCTGATTACCGAATCGGGTAAAGATAAAGGCAGTCTTCAGGCAGAGGATTTCCTGCTGGTAGAGATTGCCACTAACCATGTGCCGAGCGGGCGTACGCCGTCGGCGGAAACGGGGCTGCATACGCTGCTGTATCGCCGTGAGCCGACTATCGGCGCGGTGCTGCACACGCACTCGGTGAACGCGACGGTGCTGTCTCGGGTAGAGAAGGGCGCTGAACTGGTGCTGCACGGTTACGAAATGCAAAAGTCGTTGGCCGGGCAGAGTACTCATTTGGATCGCGTGGCGATCCCCATTTTCGATAACGATCAGGATATTCCGGCGCTGGCGCAGCGGGTGACCGAGTACGCCAGCCACACATCGCTACGCTATGGCTTTCTGGTGCGCGGCCACGGCCTTTACTGCTGGGGCGCGACGGTGAAAGAAGCACGTCGGCATCTGGAAGGACTAGAGTTCCTGTTCCAATGTGAATTGCAGCGTCGACTGCTGGAGGCGAAAGCATGATTAACGCGATCGTGACCGACATTGAAGGCACCACCAGCGACATCCGTTTTGTTCACACCGTGTTGTTCCCTTATGCCCGTGAACGACTGGCCGACACGGTGCGGCAGCAGGGTAGCGATCCTGAGATCGCGCAGGCGCTGGATGCGTTGCGTCAGGAACTGGGTCAGCCCGATGCGGATAATGATGCACTGATTACCGCGCTGAATCAGTTTATGGATGAAGATCGTAAATCCACCGCGCTGAAACAGCTGCAAGGCATTATCTGGCGTGCGGGCTACCGTAACGGCGATTTTCAGGGGCATCTGTACCCCGAAGTGGCCGCGCAACTCGCCGCATGGCAGCAGCAGGGCCTGCGCCTGTATGTGTATTCATCAGGGTCGGTAGAAGCGCAGCAGTTGCTGTTCGGCTACAGCAATGCGGGTGACCTGCGTCCGCTGTTCAGCGACTATTTTGATACTCGCGTCGGTGCGAAGCGGGAGACCGATTCTTATCGCACGATTGCGCAAGCCATCGGGCTACCTGCTGCGCAACTGTTATTTCTGTCGGACATTCGTCAGGAGCTGGATGCCGCGCAGGAGGCCGGCTGGCACACCTGTCAGCTTATCCGTGATGATGCGGATAGCGTAAGCCGTCACCGTCAGGTGGCACGTTTTGACCAGATCGACTTACCGGAGTACGCCCAATGAGTGGATTAACCATTTTTAGCGACAGCGATGCAAGCCAGCCGATTTGGCAAAGTCAGGATGCCGAGGCGATTCAGAAGCAGCTGAATGAGATCGGTGTACGTTTTGAACGCTGGGAAGCCAGCCAGAAGCTGAGCGACGCGCCGTCGTCTGAAGAAGTGCTGGCGGCCTACCAGCATGAAATCGATAAGCTGGTAGAAGAAAAAGGCTATCAGAGCTGGGACGTTATCAGCATGCGTTCTGATAATCCGCAGCGCGCGGAGTTACGCACCAAATTTTTATCCGAGCATGTCCACCATGAAGACGAAGTGCGCTTTTTCGTGGAAGGCGCGGGGCTGTTCTGCCTGCACCTGAACGGCAAGATTTACCAGATTCTGTGTGAGAAGAACGATCTGCTATCCGTACCCGCAGGCACGGCGCACTGGTTTGATATGGGACCGGAGCCGCACTTCACCGCCATCCGCCTGTTTGATAATCCGGAAGGGTGGATAGCGCATTTCACCGGCGATAAGATCGCGGATGCGTATCCGAAGTTGGAGCGATAGCTTGTAGGGTTTTATGCCCTTATTCCACGGACGAAAATGGTTTATCAATAGTCTAAGAACAGGGTAGATGCTCTGTTCTTAGATGATGATTGAGTCTTTTAGTTAGTTATCTAATTTATTCTTAATGATATTATTTTAATATTAATCAATGGACTTGCTTCGTTTTAGTCCTTTTTTTGTGCTATTGGCTCTGCGAACATCTTGTTATTCTTTACGCGTATTTTTTTAAAAGGAATAGCGTCAAGGATGCCACATGGAACGTTTTCATCACTCTTCACACCGTTTCAACCCCGCGACCTTCTTGTTTCCCACGACGTGAACATACCGAATCGCTGCTCGATTTAAATGCTCTGCGCTTTTCACCTGCGTGGCGTTTTTGCTCATATGGCGTTTAGCCAGAATGGCGTGCATGCGGTAGCCGTGGCGGCAGAGCAACAATAACAATAAGGAGAAAGCCGATGGCAAACAGTACAGGATTACAGTTCACCGTAAAGGTCGGTGCCCTGGAAGCAGGCACTTTCGCGGTGGTGGATTTCAGGCTGGATGAAGGGCTGAACCGGCCTTTCAGTCTGTCGCTGAGTCTGGCGAGCGCGTTGCCGGATGTCGATTTCGGCGCGGTGCTGGACCAGCCGTGCGAGCTGATGATTTGGTATGAAGGCGAACTGAAACGTCGGGTCAGCGGGATTATCAGCGGCTTCACGCAGGGCGACACCGGATTCCGGCGCACACGCTATCAGGCGGAAGTTCGTCCAGCACTGTGGCGGCTAGGGTTGCGTACCAACGCCCGCATCTTTCAGGCCCAAAAGCCGGAGGCGATTATCGGTGCACTGCTGGAAGAAGCGGGCATTACCGACTACGCCTTTGCACTGCGTAACGAGCACGCAGTGCGCGAATATTGCGTGCAGTATCGGGAAAGCGATTTAGCCTTTATCACCCGTCTGGCTGCCGAGGAGGGAATGTACTTCTTCCACGAATACGAAGAGGGCAAACACCGAGTGGTGTTTGCCGACGATGCGGGTGCACTGACCAAAGGCCCTGAGCTGTTCTTCAATCTGGCGACACATGGGCTGAGTGAAGGCGAATATGTCCGGCGCTTCCACTACGCGGAGCGGGTAAGCACATCGGATGTCGAGCTGAAAGACTACAGCTTCAAAACACCGGCTTACGGGCTGTCGCACAAGAAGATAAGCGGCGAACTAGAACACCAGCGCGAAAGCTATCAGCATTACGACTATCCGGGCCGCTATAAGCAAGACCCGAGCGGCAAGGCGTTCAGCGGCTACCGGCTGGATGCGCTGCGCTCAGGGGCGGTGACGAGCGAAGGGGAATCCAACTGCGCGGGGCTGATGCCGGGCAACACGTTTACGCTGACGGAACACCCGAATGCGGCGCTGAACGCAGTGTGGCAGACAGTGAGCGTCACGCACGTCGGGCAACAGCCGCAGGCGCTGGAAGAGGAAAGCGGCGGCGAACCGACGACCATGAGCAACAGTTTTACTGTGGTGAAAGGCACGACGACGTGGCGTGCCGCCATGCCCTACAAACCGAGGGTGGACGGCCCGCAAATCGCCACCGTCGTCGGTCCAACGGGGGAAGAGATCTACTGCGACCAGTATGGTCGGGTAAAACTGCAATTCCCGTGGGACCGCTACGGGGCGAGTAACGACCAGAGTTCCTGCTGGGTGCGCGTCAGTCAGGGCTGGGCGGGCGGCCAGTACGGAATGATTGCCATCCCGCGCATCGGGCATGAAGTGATTGTTAGCTTCCTTGAAGGCGACCCCGACCAGCCGATTGTGACTGGGCGAACCTTTCATGCGACTAATCCGTCCCCCTATCCGCTGCCTGCTAACAAGACGCGTACCGTACTGCGTACGAAGACGCATCAAGGTGAAGGATTTAACGAGCTGCGCTTTGAGGATCAGGCCGGTCAGGAAGAGATTTATATTCACGGGCAGAAAGATCTCAAGGCGCTCGTTGAGAATGACGTGGTCTGGCATATCAAACATGATGCCCACACGGAGATTGATAATGAGCGAGTCACCCGCGTTAAAGCCAACGATCACCTGACGGTGGAGAACGAGAAACGTGACCACGTGAAAGGAGGCCTCTCGCTGACCGTTGATGCGTCGATGCATCAGAAACTGGGGCAAGCGTTACTGATTGAGGCGGGTGAGGAAGTGCATGTAAAAGCGGGGGCTAAGGTGGTTCTTGAAGCGGGCGCGGAGCTGACGCTGAAAGTCGGGGGAAGCTTCGTGAAGATCGATCCCAGTGGCGTGACGCTGGTCGGCCCCGGCATCAAGATGAATTCAGGTGGCAGCCCGGGTTGTGGCTCTGGTTGGGCAGGTCAACTGCCCTCATTACCGGGAACGGTTGAGGTGATTGCGCTGCCCCAACTGCCCAAAATACCGCCTCTTGAAAAACCGGTCTGTATTCCCTGTCTACTGCGTGCCATGGCGCAGGGCGATGCATTGATACAGGGAGAATAAGATGCTACCTGAAACTATCTGGCACCGGGGTGCCTGTATCGCCCTGCTGGAAGGGGCGAACCTCACCGCTGAACAGCGCGAACAGTTGAGCAAAAATCCGTTTTTACCGCTCTATTTTCATGATGACTTGTTTGAATTGATCAATCTGGGCCCCTGGCTTTGGCATTGTTCACCAGAGGATGAAAGATTACTGGCGACGCTTGTTCAGCAGGGGCACGTGGTTGGCCTGTTGGAGAGCGACCAATCCCTTAGCGCTTTGCAAAAGCAACTGGCTTTGGGGGTGAGGGTGATTGAACCCGCAGGGCAATTTAGCCAACTGCTGCGGTTCTACACGCCGCACGCGTTGCCTCTGCTTGTTGAACAACACGACGCCCCGTGGCTCGGTGGGCTGTTTGGCGGGATCGATCGCTGGTGGTTACGAGAATGCGACGGCAGTTGGCGCGAACTGAGTCTATCGATTCCTCCCACTGAACCTGTTCTGGTGAGATTGACGTCTGAGTTATATCAAGCGTTGCAAGGTTTGCCTGACGAGCATCGTCTGCTCACTCTGTGGCAAGAGGGAGATAGCATCAGACATTTCCCGTCCTGTGAAAGGATGAGCATGGTTCGTAAGGCATTGGCGAAAGCCGAGCAGGCTGGTGCGACAGAGTCTCAAAGACGGTTGTGGGCATTCGCCTATCTGGAAGGTGGTCAGCAAGCGTTGGAAGAACAAAAGGGACGAACATGAGCGCAGCAAGCGGTTTGACGAGGGCGATTTCAGGGTTGATAACGGCAATATGGCAGATATTGCCGCGATGGGGGCGGTGGCTGGCGAGCATTCTTCTGGTGCTCTGGCTAGGCTGGACGTTCCTGATACAGGATCGGCATGGCGGGGCGTCATTGGTTGTGATGTCAGTAATGGATCGACCCATTAGCTATGCCTATGTCAACGGCAATATGGGGGGAAACACAGATGCATTTGACGGACGGAATGCGGGAGGGAAAACCGCAGGCCCCTATCGGATAACTGGGGATACGGTCAAAATTGATTGGGAGTTGGATATGACCGAGGAACAGGAAAAAGCAGGGTTTCAATTCGAAAAACATACGACCACTTTGCCGATGCCAAAGCGTGAGAAGGGACAAGATGATTTCTGCGTACTGTTCTTGCCAGATAACAAGCCGATGATACGTTGGACCTATCGCTGTCACCTTGATATGCAGGATGTAATAGACACTTATCGGACGAGGAAATTGTGATGGTGGATTGGGATGATATGGAATGTCGCGTTGCGCGTGAGGAAAGCCGTTATCAGGCAGGTATAGGCACTTGTTCACTGGCGTTACAGGTAGGTTTCTTCTTTGATGGTCTGAAGCGAAATATCAATGTGGATGAAGATAGCCAGCGTCTGACTAATGTAGGGCGCTTGTTTCGTGCTCATCCAGAAAGAAGAACGTCGGAGATTGGTTCGTCATATGTTTATTCTGCGGTCTACGTTCCAGGATTAGGCACCCCACTTGATGATACAGCCACTGAGCGCTTACATAGCATTATGGATGCCAGACAGAAGGCACTGCCCGAGGATTATACCGATGCGCTGGTTGAACAGGGGAAAGAAACGGCGGTAGATACCGTTAAAGGTGTTTTTAAAGGCGACTGGAGTCAGGTGCTCTCCAATAAGCTGGACGACCTTCGGACCATGAAGAGTGGCCTCGACGCAGCAGCGTCCGCTGCCAAAACGGCGGCAACCCGCGCCCTGCTCGAAGCTGCCGAACCTATTCGTGATAATCCGATCGTGGCTGAGTTGCTCATGACCGGCGTCGATGCGCGGGTGGATTCAGCAAAGAACCAATTCAAGCTAAACGTGGCTGATGTAAAAAAAATTAATCAACTGCCCATCAAATTGATCCAGATTTCGGTGTTCGGTGCCGATCTGGGAGCCGCGTTGGCCCGGCGTTTTATCGACGAGTTATTGGAGTCGGTCTGCACCAAAGTAGGGAACGAGTATCGCTACGAAGACAGTAAAGTCGAGGTCATTTTTGCTGGCCTGTTCGACTGCACGCGCCGCAGCTCGCTGGACATGGGGGATACCGTGGCAACCGTCTCTGATGGGGCCGGACTGGTTGCCCGGCACCCTGTTGTTGGCATGATCACCACGGCTTTTGGCGCGAAAGTGATTGCGTTTGATAAACCCCTTCATCCCGCGGTAAAAAGTGCCTTGCACCTGATAGCGGCACATGAACGACGAGAATCCCGTCCTCTGTTACCTCTGGGGCCGCTCAAATCAGGCTGGCGTGAAGTGCTCTGCCCCGGCATCAGTGAAGATGTGACGGGAGGACTGCTCCCCAACGAGCAGCGCACCAGCGCCGAGCTGTGTCGGGTGCCGCTGCGACAGATGTTCGAAACGGCGCGCAGGGCGCAGGTGCCTTTTCCTAATTTCCGAACTTTACAGAAGACATCACGTAGAGTCTCCAGCTACTTCATCATGCAGGATAGTCGGCTGGGCTACTCCGCGAAGGCATACAGTGAGTTCTACAGCAAATGGGTGGGGAAAACGTCCCCCACCCCGGAAGCGTTCGAACTGCACATGATCCACTATTGCGTCTGGCTAGGGGAAAAACTGCATGATTACAAGATACTTTTCAAAAACGCGACAGGAAGCGAACGGGATAAACTCAACGAGCAGTGGGGCTGGCTGAAGCAGGTCGAGTACGATGCAGATAATGTTCGGAGAAGCCGGGGGCTACGCCGGCAGATGTACCAAGGGGCCGATTTGGTGAAGTTCTTTAATGAAACTAAACGAGTGCCGCATGAGGCAGATATTTTCTTCAATTATTTTATGCACGACTTCGCATCAGAGGAACTCCGGTTCGCTACGTTGAACGATCAGGCGGGTACGATGTTGAGGAACAATAACTTCTTCGTCCCACGCGGAATCGAGGTATTAACTGCTGATGACGAGGCCACAGCATGAGCGCGGCAAGCGGTTTGGCGAGAGCAATCTCGGGGCTGATCACGGCGATATGGCAGATCTTGCCGCGCTGGGGGCGGTGGACGGCAAGCATTCTGCTGGTGCTCTGGCTGGTCTGGACGTTCCTGATTCAGGAACGGCATGGCGGGGCGTCAATCGTTGTCCATTCGGTGATCGATCGTCCCATTAGTTACGTTTATGTCAACGGTAATATGGGTAGCAATACCTTTGCGTTTGATGGATTTCATGCCGGGGGAGGAGGAAGTGCTGGCCCCTATCGGATAGACGGAGATACGGTCAAAATAGATTGGCTACTAAGCGCCACTCTAAAGCAACAAGAAGAACAGGGATTTCAGCCTGAGAAACATACTATCACCTTACCTATGCCTAAACGAGAGAAAGGTCAGAATGGTTTCTGTGTGCTGATGTTACCTGATAATAAACCGATGGTAAGGTGGGCTGAAAGCTGTGCCGTTGAAATGGATAGTATCGTCGATACCTATAGAACAAGGAGATAAATAAAGTGGATTGGGATGATATGGAATGTCGTGTTGCGCGTGAAGAGAGTCGTCATCAGGCAGGGATAGGTACTTGCTCACTAGCGTTACAGATAGGCTTCTTCTTTGATGGTCTGAAACGAAATATCAATGTGGATGAAGAGAGCCAGCGTCTGACTAATGTAGGGCGCTTGTTTCGATCTCATCCTTTAGAGATTAAAGCCAGCCTCACATCCTCGTACGCTTACGCTAAAGTTTATATTCCTGGTTTAGGTACAACCCTTGACGATACGCCGTCCGAAAGGCTGGACAGCATTATGGACGCCAGACAGAAGGCGCTGCCAGAGGATTATGCCGATGCGCTGGTTGAACAGGGTAAAGAAGCGGCGGTAGATACGGTCAAGGGGGCTTTCAAAGGCGACTGGAGTCAGGTGCTCTCCAATAAACTGGACGACCTGCGCACCATGAAGAGTGGCCTCGACGCCGCCACGTCCGCTGCCAAAACGGCGGCGACCCGTGCTCTGCTCGAAGCTGCTGAACCTATCCGAGATAACCCGATAGTGGCTGAGTTGATGATGACCGGCGTCGATGCGCGGGTGGATTCAGCAAAGAACCAATTCACGTTGAACGTGGCGGATGTAAAAAAAATTAATCAACTGCCCATCAAGCTAATCCAAGTTTCCGTTTTTGGTGCCGATCTGGGAGCGGCGTTAGCCCGACGCTTTATCGACGAGTTAATGGAGTCGGTCTGCACCAAAGTAGGGAACGAATACCGTTATGAGGACAGTAAAGTTGAGGTCATTTTTGCTGGCCTGTTCGACTGCACGCGCCGCAGCTCGTTGGACATGGGGGATACGGTGGCAACCGTCTCTGACGGGGCGGGACTGGTTGCTCGGCACCCTATTGTTGGGCTTATCACCACGGCTTTTGGCGCGAAAGTGATTGCGTTCGATAAACCCCTTCATCCGGCGGTAAAAAATGCCTTGCACCTGATAGCGGCACATGAACGACGAGAATCCCGTCCTCTGTTGCCGTTGGGGCCGCTCAAATCAGGCTGGCGTGAAGTGCTTTGCCCCGGCATCAGTGAAGACGTGACGGGCGGGTTGCTACCCAACGAACAGCGCCCCAGCGCCGAGCTGTGTCGGGTGCCGTTGCGACAGATGTTCGAAACGGCGCGCAGGGCGCAGGTGCCTTTTCCCAACTTTAAAACGCTTAATCAGAAAGACCCCTACGTGGCAAGCTACTTCATCATGCAGGACAGCCGGCTGGGCTACTCGGCGAAGGCATACAGTGAATTCTACAGCAAATGGGTGGGGCAAATGAACCCGACCCCGGAAGCGTTCGAACTGCACATGATCCACTATTGTGTTTGGCTGGGGGAAAAACTGCATGATTACAAGATACTTTTCAAAAACGCGACAGGAAGTGAACGGGATAAACTCAACACGCAGTGGGGCTGGCTGAAGCAGGTCGAGTACGATGCGGATAATGTGCGAAGAAGCCGGGGGCTGCGCCGGCAGATGTATCAGGGAGCCAATTTGGTGAAATTTTTTGATGAAACTAAGCGGGTGCCGCATGCGGCGGATATTTTCTTCAATTATTTTATGCACGACTTCGCATCAGAGGAACTCAAGTTCGCTACGCTGAACGATCAGGCGGGTACGATGTTGAGGAACAATAATTTCTTCGTCCCACGCGGAATCGAGGTATTAACTGCTGATGACAAGGCCACAGTATGAGTGCGGCAACTGGTTTGACGAGAGCAATCTCGGGGCTGATCACGGCGATATGGCAGATCTTGCCGCGCTGGGGGCGGTGGGTGGCAAGCATTCTGCTGGTGCTTTGGCTGGTCTGGACGTTCCTGATTCAGGAACGGCATGGCGGAGCGTCAATCGTTGTCCATTCGGTGATCGACCGCCCCATTAGCTATGTGTATGTCAATGGCAATATGGGAGGGAATACCGACGCATTTGATGGGCTTAATACGGGAGGCAGTTCTGCGGGACCTTATCGGATAGAGGGAGATACAGTTAAGATAAAATGGGAACTGGCGATGACCCGCCGACAATATGACGAATTGGGCTATCGCCCTGAGATTCATACAGTTATTTTACCAATGCCTAAGAGAGAAAAAGGACAAGATAATTTCTATGTGCTGTTTCTGCCGGATAACCAGGTGATGGTGCGCTGGGTTGGGTGGGGTATTCCTGGTATGAAAGATGTGATTGATACTTATCGAACAAGGAAGTAAAGATGGTTGACTGGGATGATCTTGAATGTCGCGTTGCGCGTGAAGAAAGCCGTCATCAGGCAGGAATAGGCACTTGCTCACTGGCGTTACAGATAGGCTTCTTCTTTGATGGTCTGAAGCGAAATATTAATGTGGATGAAGACAGCCAGCGTCTGACTAACATAGGCCGTTTGTTTCGTGCCCACTCTCTAAAAATAAAAGCAGACCTTACTTCTTCATACACGTATGCCAAAGTTTATATTCCTGGTTTAGCTACCCCCCTTGACGATACGCCATCCGAGAGACTGGACAGCATTCTGGACGCCAGACAGAAAGCGCTGCCTGAGGACTATGCCGATGCACTGGTTGAACAGGGGAAAGAAACGGCGGTCGATACTGTCAAGGGTGTTTTCAAGGGGGACTGGAGTCAGGTTCTCTCCAATAAGCTAGATGACCTGCGGACCATGAAGAGCGGCCTCGATGCCGTAGCGTCCACTGCCAAAAAGGCGGTGACCCGCGCGCTGCTCGAAGCCGCCGAGCCGATTCGAGATAACCCGATCGTGGCGGAGTTGATGATGACTGGGGTTGATGCTCGGGTAGATTTGGCTAAAAACAAGTTCAAAGAAAGCATTGCACTGAGTAAAAAGGAGAACCAACTGCCCATCAAACTAATCCAGATCTCGGTGTTTGGTGCCGATCTGGGGGCGGCGTTAGCACGGCGCTTTATCGACGAATTGCTGGAAACACTCTGTACCAAAGTGGGAAACGAATACCGCTACGAAGACAGCAAGGTTGAGGTCATCTTTGCTGGCCTGTTCGACTGCACACGCCGCAGCTCGCTGGACATGGGGGATACCGTGGCAACCGTCTCTGACGGGGCAGGGCTCGTTGCCCGGCACCCTGTTGTTGGCATGATCACCACGGCTTTTGGTGCGAAAGTGATTGCATTCGATAAACCGCTTCATCCCGCAGTCAAAAGCGCCTTACACCTGATAGCGGCCCATGAACGACGAGAATACCGTCCTCTGTTGCCTTTGGGGCCGCTCCGGTCCGGCTGGCGTGAGGTGCTATGCCCCGGCATCAGTGAAGACGTGACGGGAGGACTGTTACCCAACGAACAGCGCCCCAGTGCCGAGCTGTGCCGGGTGCCGTTGCGACAAATGCTTGAAACCGCGCGTAGGGCGCAGGTGCCTTTTCCCAATTTTCTCACTCTTGATGCTAAAAACCCACGAGTAGCCCAATATTTCATCATGCAGGATAGCCGGCTGGGCTACTCGGCGAAGGCATACAGTGAGTTCTACAGCAAATGGGTGGGGCAAATGAACCCGACCCCGGAAGCGTTCGAACTGCACATGATCCACTACTGCGTTTGGCTGGGGGAAAAATTGCATGATTACAAACTACTCCGCCAAAACGTGAGTGGAAGTGAGCGGGATAAACTCAACGCGCAGTGGGGCTGGTTGATACAGGTCGGGCGCGATGCGGAGAACGTGTTGAGAAGCCGGGGGCTGCGCCGGCAGATGTATCAGGGAGCCAATTTGGTGAAGTTTTTTGATGAAACTAAGCGGGTGCCGCATGCGGCGGATATTTTCTTCAATTATTTTATGCACGACTTCGCATCAGAGGAACTCCGGTTCGCTACGCTGAACGATCAGGCGGGTACGATGTTGAGGAACAATAACTTCTTCGTCCCACGCGGAATCGAGGTATTAACTGCTGATGACGAGGCCGCAGCATGATCGTTGCAGCAAGCCTGACTATTCAACTAAAAGGACTAAAAAATGGGTAACGCCGTTAAAGTAGGCGATAGCGACACCGGGCAGGGGAGCCATCCACCTACGCCTGTCGCTTCAGGATCATCAACGGTTAAGGTTGACGGCCTACCGTTGGCCCGACAAGGCGATCCGCTGGCTTCTCACGGCCATGACCGGAGCATTAGCAGCGGTTCATCCAGCGTACTCGTTGATGGTAAACCCGCGGCGCGAACGGGTGATGCAGTGAGCTGCGGTGGCGTGTTGATTGGTGGAGGAACGGTCACCATTGGGTGATGGCTTCGCCGCGTCCGTGCGGCGTATCCTGAGGCTCTTGGAAATTTTTGGGTTTGTTATAAATTCAACGCCTTCTGGAATATCCCGTCTTTCACTTCCTGTGGCGTGACCACGCCGGTGTCGAGTACCCAGCCGCTGATTAAGGCGGCGGGGGTGACGTCGAATGCTGGGTTGTAGACGGCGGCGTTCTGCGGTGCCCACTGGCAGTGGCCGAAGCTGCCGGAAACGCCGGTGACTTCGGCGGCGGCACGCTGTTCGATAGGGATGGCTCGACCGTCTGGGCACACGGGATCGTGCGTGGTGTGCGGTGCCGCGACGTAAAACGGAATCTGGTGATAGTGCGCCAGTACCGCGAGGCTGTAAGTGCCGATCTTATTGGCAACGTCGCCATTAGCCGCAATGCGGTCTGCACCGACCCAAATTGCATCGACCTGACCCTGCGCCATCAGGCTGGCGGCCATCGAATCACAAATCAGTTGATAAGGGATGCTCAGCTCGCCCAGCTCCCAGGCCGTGAGGCGTCCGCCCTGCAATAGCGGTCGAGTTTCATCGACCCACACCTGCGCGACTTTCCCCTGCTGATGTGCGCGCAGCAGCACGCCGATAGCGGTGCCGATGCCTGCCGTTGCCAGCCCGCCGGTGTTGCAGTGGGTCAGTAAGCGGCTGTTGGGTTTTACCAGCGCAGCGCCGCGATCGGCAATGCGCTCACACAGAGCGCGATCTTCTTCTACCAGGCGCAGGGCTTCCTGCACCAGTGCATCGACAAACTGCGGCTGTGCCAACGCCAGCTTCATGCGATCCAGATTGTTCATCAGGTTCACCGCGGTAGGACGCGATGCCCGCAGCGTCTCCAGCGCCTGCGCCAGTTCGGCTTGTGATAACCCTTTCTCGGCCAGCAGCGCGAGTAGCAGGCTGGCGGACAGGCCAATCAGTGGTGCGCCACGTACTCGCAGCGTCTGAATATGCTCAACCAGTGACGCGACATCCGGACACGGGCTCCAGCGTTTTTCTTGCGGTAGCGCCTGTTGATCGAGGATCCACAGTTGGTTATCAACGATTTTCAGGCTGGTTGTGTTAAGTGTCTGCATAGGTCGTTAAATCCATGTTGCATCGATATTCTTATTCTGCCAAGATGCCTGATAGATGTATAGACGTCCGAACGTTTTTATGTCCATATATTTATTTCAAAAATAGTTTTAATTTAAGAACAGTTTTGATTTCAGAATAGCGAGGAGTTGGAATGTCACTTTACCGCACTTTTACGGCGGATGACGCTGTTGAATATGCCCGCCAGTACGGTGGTGTCAGTCAGCCGCAAACGCTGGTAGCCGCAGAAGAGATCGGCGATGGCAATCTGAATCTGGTGTTTAAAATTAAAGACGAAGCGGGCGTCAGTCGGGTAATCGTTAAACAGGCGCTGCCCTACGTGCGCTGTGTCGGGGAATCCTGGCCGCTGACGCTTGACCGCGCCCGCATTGAAGCCGAAACGTTGCTGACGCATGCGCGTTTTTGTCCGCAGCATACCGTGACCGTGTTATATCACGATCCCGAACTGGCGGTGATGGTGCAGGAAGATCTCTCCGATCATCGTATCTGGCGTAGCGAGTTGGTTAACGGCGCGGATTATCCTCAGGCGGCGGCACAGCTGGGGGAATATCTGGCGCAGACGTTATTCCATACCTCTGATTTCTATCAGCACCCGCATGAGAAGAAAGCGGCGGTAAGCCAGTTCACTAACCCTGAACTGTGTCAGATTACCGAAGATCTTTTCTTTACCGACCCCTATATCGATCACGAAAGAAACCAATTTGATGCTGCGCTGACGCCGGATGTACACGCATTGCGTGAGGACCGAGCGTTGAAGCTGGCGGTTGCTGGGCTGAAACACCGCTTCCTGAGCAAAGCCGAGGCGCTGCTGCACGGTGACATTCACAGTGGATCGATCTTTGTGGCAGAAGGGCGCTTAAAGGCGATTGATGCTGAATTCGGTTTCTACGGGCCGATCGGCTTTGATGCTGGCACCGCAATCGGCAATCTGCTGCTGAATTATTGCGGTCTACCGGGGCTACTCGCACCGCGCGAGGCGGCGGCTGGACGCGAACGACGTTTGGAAGATATTCGTACGCTGTGGCAGACCTTTTCCGCCCGTTTTCTGGCATTGAGCGAAAGCGAAAGCCGCGATCCTGCGCTGGCGGAATCGGGTTATGCCACGCTGTTTTTACAACAGGTGTGGCTGGATGCCGTTGGCTACTGCGGCACCGAATTGATTCGCCGCACGATTGGGCTGGCGCACGTCGCCGATCTGGACAGTATTCAGGAGACGGAAGCGCGTTTAGCGTGCCAGCGACATGCTATTGCGCTGGGCAGAACGTTAGTGCTGGCGGCTCCGCATATTGCTGATGTGGGTGCGCTGCTGGCGCGTGTGCGACAGAGCGGCGCCTGACTCGTTGATAACCGCTCCCGTCAATGAACCTGATGGGAGCGGCAAACCGATTATTTCTTCCCTTTATTCATCATGGCCTGCAAATTCGCGAAAGGATTATGGGTGGCAACACCGACATCCTTCTGTGCATCTTCGCCTGCAACGACGGTCGAACCGTACATATCCGCATCGGTATATTTCGAATGCTCATGGTCGTGGCAGTAGAGGCACAGCATTTCCCAATTACTGCCATCTTCTGGGTTATTGCTGTGATCGTGATCGATGTGGTGAACGGTTAATTCACGCAGGTTGGAATAGACGAATTCGCGTGAACAGCGACCACATACCCACGGGAAAAGTTTGAGCGCTTTTTCGCGGTAGCCGCTTTCAAGTCTGGCATAGTTCTTGGGGATGTAAGCCATGTGTCAGGTTTCATTCAGAAGAAAAGATGGCGTAGATTTTACAACTGATGTGCCTTTAAAGGAAAGAACAGGCATCAATATTGATAGTGAACAAAGGCCGTTGAGCGGTAGTAACGGATAGATCGTAAAGTCGCTGTAAACACGTCCCTGTGCGCTCGGCTTGCGCCATCCCTGGCGCAAACGCTTTACTCTTCTATTCCGTTACTACCGTTTTCGTTCTGCCAATAGGTTTGTTAACGGTCTGAGGCCAGCATAACCGGCCTGATTCTAGCTTCTATTTATGCTGCTTCGGTTTTTCTTTCCGGCTGCGTTACGGGCGTAGGCTTGTTGGCGGCCAGCGCGTTGAACGCAAAGTCATCGACGTTGATTGAGCGTAAGCGACTGGCTTCCGCTTTGGTCAGAATACCCGCTTCTTCTGCGGTAATCTGACCTTCGATCAGCGCCTGTTCTGCCAACTGATCCAATCGCATGAACGGCAGCGGTTTGTCGCTAGCCTTCGACAGGCGTTGGTAAATCGGCTCGGCGGCGATGATATCCAGCAGCGCCTCTTCCAACAGCCCCACAGGGTTGTGCTCACTGGCAACCAAATATTGGCCGCGTCCCAGACGGCTGCGCGTTTCCGATGGTGTTTGCAGAATCTTCGCGACCTCATGGTCGAGGCGGTCAGACGGCGCAGCGCAGCGCAGACCTAGCGGGAAGATAATAAAGGTCAGCAGCCCCGCTACAGCACGATTCGGGAAGTTACGCAGCAGATCGTCCAGCGCCTGCTCGGCCTGATGCAGGCTGTCCTGAACGCCCCAGTGCACCAGCGGTAAATCTGCTTTCTGACGCCCTTCATCCTCATAGCGTTTCAGCGTCGCGGAAGCTAAATAAAGCTGGCTGAGAATATCCCCGAGACGCGCGGAGATACGCTCACGACGTTTCAGGCTACCGCCCAATACCGCCATCGACACATCCGCCAGCAGCGCCAGGTTCGCGCTGAGTCGGTTGAGCTGCTGATAGTAGCGACGTGTTTTGTCATTGACTGGTGCACTGCTCAGGCGGCCGTTGGTCAACCCAAGCCAGAAGCTGCGCACTTTGTTGCTGCCAACGTGGCCGATGTGACCCACCAGCGCACGGTCAAAGCGTGATACGTCGTTATCCTGCGCGGCTGCCATCTCTTCCAGCACATAAGGGTGACAGCGGATGGCACCTTGCCCGAAGATGATCATACTGCGCGTCAGGATATTCGCCCCTTCCACGGTGATCGCAATCGGTGCGCCTTGATAGCTGCGCGCCAGGAAGTTGGACGGGCCAAGACAGATGCCTTTACCGCCGGCGATATCCATCGCATCCAGTACGCTGCGCTGACCGCGGTGGGTACAGTGATATTTGACGATAGCGGAGAGCACCGCCGGTTTTTCACCCTGCATGATACCGCTGGTAATCAGCGTCGCAGCGGCGTCCATCACGTAAGCGTTACCCGCAATGCGTGCCAGCGGTTCTTCGATGCCTTCCATCTTACCGATGGAGATTTTGAACTGGCGGCGAATGTGGGCGTAAGCACCGATACCGAGGGCAATCGACTTCAGTCCGCCGGTAGAGTTGGACGGTAGCGTAATGCCGCGCCCGACTGACAGGCACTCCATCAGCATACGCCAGCCCTGACCTGCCATCTTCGCGCCGCCGATGATGTAATCCAGCGGAACAAAAATATTCTCACCCTGCGTTGGTCCGTTCTGGAACGGCACGTTCAGCGGGAAATGGCGACGGCCGATTTTAACGCCGTCGGTATCCGTCGGAATCAACGCACAGGTAATGCCTACGTCATCTTGATCGCCTAACAGATGGTCGGGATCGTACAGCTTAAAGGCCAGCCCCAGCACGGTGGCGACAGGGGCGAGTGTGATATAGCGTTTATTCCAGGTCAGGCGCATGCCCACGACCTGTTCGCCGTGCCAGTTGCCGTAGCAGACTATGCCGGTATCGGGAATCGAGCCCGCATCGGAACCCGCTTCCGGGCTGGTCAGCGCAAAGCAGGGGACTTCCTGACCGCGTGCCAGACGTGGCAGGTAGTGATCTTTTTGCGCTTCCGTACCGTAATGTTGCAGCAGTTCACCGGGGCCGAGTGAGTTAGGCACGCCGACGGTGATCGCCACAATGCTGGAAACGCCCGCCAGTTTTTGCAGCACCTGTGCCTGTGCATAGGCAGAGAATTCCAGCCCGCCATATTGCTTCTTGATGATCATGGCAAAGAAGCGGTGTTCTTTTAAAAATTCCCACAGTTCTGGCGGAATATCGGCGCGTTCGTGGGTGATTTCAAAGTCGTTTGCCATTCGGCAGGCTTCAGCAACCGGCCCGTCAATAAAGGCCTGCTCTTCGGCGGTCAACTGTGGACGTGGATAGTTATGCAGCTTTTTCCAGTCCGGCGCGCCGCGGAACAGGTCGCCTTCCCACCAGGTTGTCCCAGCATCAATCGCTTCTTTCTCCGTGTTCGACATCGGCGGCATGACCTTCTGGAACATGCGCAGCGCGGAAGCAGAAACCAGCTTTTGGCGCAGGGCGGGAACCGTAATCGGAACCAGCAGAACCACGAGCGGAATCATTAACCAGACGGGCCACAGCAACATGGCGGACATGGCCGCGAAGTAGGCCAGTAGGATGGCACTGCCGAGCAGCAGATTGAGCCGATGATAAAACATCGCTCCGATGATAATCAGTAGGAGGAGGATACTGACAGCAACCATAACGTGTCTCCAGCATTGTGATCGAATTGAGGGTTTTCAGCTTTCCACCGAGCGTTGTGTGGCAGTAGAAAGCGAGAACCGTGTCATCAGTGAAATAAGGCGTAGTAGGTCAATATCATAAGAGGTCTGACCTGTTGCTTATATTCGTTGTAGTTTATCTGATTATTTTTATCAATTCGTTTACATCATAATTACAACTCACTTCACAAACCGAGCGGCAGTCGTGCGTTTTCTGATGGGCATCAGCGATCCTCTCGATCCCGTGATTACGTGCTTCTCGCTGTTGGTACTATCCGCTACACTGCTGAACAGAAAAGAATGTTGTCACCAGACAAAATGAGAGGATTCCATGTATCAGGATTTAATCCGTAGTGAACTGAAAGAAGCGGCAGAAACACTGAATAATTTCTTGAGTGATGATGCGAACATTCAGTCGATTCAAAATGCTGCGGTGCTGCTGGCTAACGCGTTTAAAGCGGGCGGTAAAGTGATTTCCTGCGGTAACGGTGGTTCACACTGTGATGCCATGCACTTTGCCGAAGAGCTGACGGGCCGCTACCGCGAGAATCGACCGGGCTATCCGGCCATTGCGATTTCCGATCCGAGCCACCTGTCCTGCGTCAGCAACGATTTTGGCTATGACTTTGTCTTCTCTCGCTATGTTGAATCGCTGGGGCGTGAAGGCGATGTGCTGCTGGGGATTTCCACTTCGGGTAACTCCGGCAACATTATTAAAGCCATTGCGGCGGCAAAAGCGAAAGGCATGAAGGTCATTACGCTGACCGGGAAAGACGGCGGTAAAATGGCAGGTTCGGCCGACGTGGAAATTCGTGTTCCGCATTTCGGTTATGCCGACCGTATTCAGGAAATCCATATCAAAGCGATTCACATCCTGATTCAGCTGATTGAAAAAGAGATGGCGGATCAGTAAGCCACATTAATTCGCTCTAAACGGGCAAGAAGGGAAGGGTAGGAAGTCAGATGTGTGAACTGCTGGGGATGAGCGCGAATGTGCCGACGGATATCTGCTTTAGCTTTACCGGGCTGATACAGCGCGGTGGGAAAACCGGACCGCATCGGGATGGCTGGGGAATTACCTTTTATGAAGGGAACGGCTGCCGTACGTTCAAAGATCCGCTGCCAAGCTATAACTCGCCGATTGCGCGATTGGTGCAGGATTACCCTATCAAATCGTGTGCGGTGGTTTCACACATCCGGCAAGCCAACCGCGGTGCGGTGTCGCTGGAAAATACCCATCCCTTTACGCGTGAGCTGTGGGGGCGGAACTGGACGTTCGCCCACAACGGGCAACTGAAAGGCTACCATTCCCTGAAAACAGGCATGTTTCGCCCTGTTGGCCAGACGGACAGCGAATTTGCTTTCTGCTGGCTGCTGTCCCAATTGGCTGAGCGCTACCCGCGTACACCGGGCAACTGGCCAGCGGTATTCCGCTATATTGCCAAACAGGCAGATGTCTTGCGGGAGAAAGGCGTGTTTAACATGCTGCTGTCGGACGGGCGCTTTGTGATGGGGTATTGCTCAACCAAACTCTACTGGATCACTCGCCGCGCGCCGTTTGGTAAAGCGACGCTGTTGGATCAGGATGTGGAGATTGATTTCCAGCAGCAGACGACACCCAATGATGTCGTCACCGTGCTGGCAACTCAGCCGCTAACGGGCAACGAAACCTGGCATCAGATTATGCCAGGTGAATTCGTTCTATTTTGTTTCGGCGAGCGCATACTTTAAGGTCGGCTGGCTGGTCATCAATGGTGGGTTAACGACGTATTGTCCGTTAAACACCGTGACGGCCGGTGGCTGATTATGCTGATTAAAATAGGTGTACCCCGGCTGAAGCTGTTTCCAGAAGCTGGCGTAGGTGGAATTACGGTGGCGCTGCATGTTCTGTTCTGTCATACGGAACGGGTAGATGGCGATATCAATCTTCGCTTGCCCGTTGCGTAGCGCCGCTTCGGCATAGCGATAAATCTCATCCATATAGGTGTTGGTCATGGCATAGCAGCCAACCGACACACACTCACCGTGGATCATCAAATAACGACCGGAATATCCCTGTGATTTATCATAGTCGTTGGGGAAACCGATATTGATCGCGCGGTAATATTGGCTGTCTGGCTTAAGCTGACGCAGGTCAACTTGATAAAAACCTTCCGGGCTTTTTAAATCCCCCTCAACGCGTTTTGGTCCTAATCCACCCGAATATTTACAGATGGGGTATTGTTCCAATAAACGGTATTCGTTACCGACTTTCGCATAAAGTTCGAATATTCGCTCTTCTTTAAAGATCTGAATATAGATCGGAGAGCCTAATAATTGCTGTTTTAATTCTTTTGCTATCGGCGCTAGCGGTGGTGCGGTCTCGCTGGCTGCGCTGGTAACAACAAGAGAAGGCAAAAAAAACAACATCGCAAACGACAGCGCGATTTTTTGCATTATGGTTCCTGATAATAAAATTGCCTGCTACATGCGGCATCCGCGTCGCGCTACTGGTGTTTTAGCGAAAGCGTTGGGGCTGCCGTTATCGGTATCTATTTCGTCGGCGAATAGGCAACGACGAAAACGAAATCACATTATCATTGGTTTCATATTAATCAAGCGTTGAAAAGCGCTAAAAAATAACATTTACAAAAAACGGCCCGAAAGGATGCGGGCCGTTCAAATTTGAGGTCGTTAATTGTGGGAAAGCGCATCAGGCGCGGGTGGCTTCTATCATCATAATGTCGGTGACAAAGGAACCATCAACCTGTACCTCAAAATGCTGTACCACCTCATCCGGCAGCGTTTTTTGCAGTTCACGAATCGCAACAGCGAAATGTTCTGGCGTGCGCATACGTGCGATCCAACTGCTGAACTCCAGCGTCAACCTGTCGCTGGTGACGTTACGCACGATGAACCCTGCTTCCACAAACAGACTTAACCATTCACCGGGCGCATAATTACGTACGTGCGAAGTATCGCGCAGCTTCTCTACCGTCTGCAAATAGCTGTCCAGCAGCGGATGACCGGGCGAAACGACATCCATCATGATAACGCGTCCACCCGGTCTCAGAACGCGCCGCATTTCCCGTAACGCCTGACCGACATCATGCCAGTGATGGGCGGAATAACGGCTGATAATGATATCCGCACTGCCGTTATCGAACGGTAAGGTTTCGGCTACGCCTTGCTGTACGCGGATGTTATTCAGTCCTTTTTCTGCGGCAGCCTGACTCACCACGTCCAGCATTTGGGAAGACAGGTCGTAGGCGACAACCTCTGCGACGGCCTGTGCGGCGACGAAGCTGGCATGGCCAGCACCGCAGCCGACGTCGATCACGCGCGCCTGCGGGAAGGGCGCTAATAAAGCCGCCAGCCGGGTTAAATCTTTGCCCTGTGCATGCACCGCACTGGTCAGGTAGTTCTGCGCCTGTGAGCCGAACTGATGTTCGACGCGATGACTATGGTTCTGTTTTTCTTCCATCATTGCTCTCGCTTTATCCGAATTGCTTTCGTTTCATCATGGGGTAAACGGCGGCGCGCCAGCCACTAAAGAAGACGTCGGTCTGAACACACTATAATGAGGGAAAAATACGGGTACAATATGAGCATTTATACGGGTATAAAATACTCCCTGTTTGATTAACACCTCTTTCACTCATGCTGTTGTCATCACGAACTCGCCTTGACGAGCGGGATGAAAAGGACACCTGACTATGTCTGCACATTCGTTTATGTCTGCCAATTCTCTGAGCGGCCCAAAAGCGCTGGGGGCTTTCTTACGGGCGCTGCGTGAGCGGACTACGCCGGAAATGGTGGGGTTGCCAGCGTCCGGGCGGCGGCGCACCAGTGGGTTACGCCGCGAAGAGCTGGCGCAAATCGCCCGAATCAGCACCACCTGGTATACCTGGCTTGAGCAGGGGCGTGATGTGTCCGCTTCGGCATCGGCTTTGCTCCGCGTGTCGCAGGCGTTAAAACTGGAACCCGCAGAGCACGATTATCTTTTTAGCCTTGCTGGCGTGAAGGATCCCCAGAAGCAGAATAGGGCAATGTCGCCGGATGCGCAGATTGCCGCCAGCCTGCATCACATCACTTGTCCTGCGTATCTTCTGGATGGTAGCTGGAATATGCTGGCGTGGAATGCACCGTCGGAACAGTTGTTTGCCGGATGGCTGGGACACGATCCCGAGCCAAACCTGCTGCGTTTCATGTTT
This sequence comes from Pectobacterium carotovorum, assembly GCA_016415585.1. Lineage (NCBI taxonomy): Bacteria > Pseudomonadati > Pseudomonadota > Gammaproteobacteria > Enterobacterales > Pectobacteriaceae > Pectobacterium > Pectobacterium carotovorum. The sequence continues at coordinate 1,294,560 of CP066552.1, forward strand.
CTGAATCCGCTAGCTCAATTGCTGGTGGTCAATTGGCCGGAACGAGCGAAGCGGGTAGTGGCGGAGTTCCGCGCAGAATCAAGCCATTACGCGCCTACTGACGCTGTTCGGCACATCGTGATGTCGCTGTGTGAAGAAAGCCGCGAGTTTGCTCTCTGGTGGTCGCAGCAGGCAGTAACCGCGCGTGAAGGCGGCGAGCGACGTTTCCACCATCCTTTGCTTGGCGATATCGCCTATCATCAACAGACTTTCCATCCTGCCATGCAGGGCGAATTTAAGCTGGTTATGCTGATCGCGCAGTAAACGCCGCAGGCATCGCGCAGCTTGTCTATACTGACTTTGATCTGTATATTTATACAGTATCATCGGAGGGCCAGTATGCGCAAAATCATTCATGTTGATATGGACTGCTTCTACGCAGCAATTGAGATGCGTGATAACCCGCGCCTGCGCGATATTCCTTTGGCGATTGGTGGAAGCGCCGATCGCCGTGGCGTCATTAGCACCGCGAACTATCCTGCCCGACGCTACGGTGTCCGTAGCGCGATGGCAACGGCAACCGCCTTGCGCCTGTGTCCACACCTCACGTTGTTGCCGGGTCGCATGGAGGTGTATAAGTCCACCTCGCGCCAAATCCGTGAGATCTTCTCCCGCTACACGTCGCTGATCGAACCCCTTTCTCTGGATGAAGCCTATCTGGATGTCACTGATAGCCCACACTGTAACGGTTCGGCGACGCGTATCGCCGAAGAAATCCGTCGAACCATCGCCGATGAACTGAATCTGACCGCCTCGGCGGGGATTGCACCCATCAAGTTTCTGGCGAAGATCGCGTCTGAATTAAATAAGCCGAATGGACAATATGTGATTACACCGGAGCAGGTGGATGATTTCCTGCTGACGCTACCGCTGGAGAAGATACCCGGCGTCGGGAAGGTGACGGCGAAGCGGCTGGAAGAACGTGGCCTGCATACCTGTGCCGATGTTCGGGTGTATGCGCTGGCAGATCTGCTTAAAGAATTTGGTAAGTTTGGCCGTGTGCTGTGGGAGCGATGTCAGGGGATCGATGAGCGACGGATTTCACCCGATCGGCTTAGGAAGTCGGTCGGCGTGGAGAAGACGCTGGCGCAGGATATTCACGACTGGGAACAGTGTGAAAACCTGATCGAACAGCTCTATGAGGAGCTGGAAGTCCGCCTGAAACGGGTGAAGCCCGATCTGCATATTGCGCGTCAGGGCGTCAAACTCAAGTTTGATGATTTCCAGCAAACCACGCAGGAACATGTGTGGCCAGTATTGAATAAACAGGATCTGTTGAAGATTGCGCAGCAAACCTGGCAGGAGCGGCGTAAATCCAGAGGCGTCCGGCTGGTTGGGCTACATGTGACGCTGCTCGACCCGCAAATTGAGCGACAGCTGGTGTTTGATTGGGGATAAAGCTGTTCAGTTGAGGATAAAAAAGGGCGACGTCTATGCGCCGCCCTGATTTTTACGACTACGCGATTAAGCACGTGACGGAATCGCTTTCAGCAGCGCTGTCAGCAATTTCCAGTACAAATCGACGCTGCCGATATGCACTTGCTCATCCGGGGAGTGCGGCCCGGTGATGGTCGGCCCGATGGAGACCATATCCATGTCTGGGTACGGTTTTTTGAACAGACCACATTCCAGACCGGCGTGAATCACCATGATGTTCGGCGTCTTGTTGAACAGCTTCTGATACGTTTCACGCACCAGCGCCATGACCGGCGAATGGGCATCCGGCTGCCAGCCAGGGTAGCCACCTTTCGGTGATGTTTTCGCGCCAGCCAACTGGCCCAGCGCCGTCAGCGTACCGACGACGGCGTCTTTACCGCTGTCGATCAGGGAACGAATCAGGCAGATGATTTCTGCGTGGTCGTCTTCCATCGTGACAACGCCGAGGTTCAGTGACGTTTCTACCACGCCTTTGACTTCGTCGCTCATGCGGATCACGCCGTTCGGCGTGGCGTTGAGCAGTGCCAGCAGGCGATCGCGGCTGTCCTGCGTCAGCGGGTGCTCATTGCTGTCGCTGGCTTCCACCAGTACGGTCACGTTTTTCTCAACGGCGGACAGTTCATTTTTCAGCACGGCCAGATACTCTTGGCTCAGCGCTTTCAACTGCTCGACGTTAGCGGCAGGCAGTGACAGCGTGGCGAAGGCTTCACGCGGAATCGCGTTACGCAGCGTCCCACCGTTCAGATCGAGAATGCGGATATCCAGCGCTTGCGCCTGTTCGAACAGGAAACGAGCCAGCAGTTTGTTGGCGTTGCCCAGCCCCAAATGGATGTCACAGCCGGAGTGGCCGCCTTTCAGCCCTTTAATCGTCAGCTTCAGCGTGTGATAACCGGCAGGTGGCAGTTCGCGCACCAGCGGCAGGCGGGTGATGAAGTCAATACCGCCGGCGCAACCCATGTAGATCTCGCCTTCTTCTTCCGAATCGGTATTGATCAGGATTTCGCCCTGAAGCCAGTTAGGTTGCAGGCCAAACGCGCCATCCATACCGGCTTCTTCCGTCATCGTCAGCAGCACTTCCAGCGGGCCGTGCTCAACGCTTGGATCGGCCAACACTGCCAGAGCAGAAGCCATACCGATACCGTTATCCGCGCCTAGCGTGGTGCCGCGTGCTTTCAGCCACTCACCGTCAACGTAAGGTTGGATCGGATCGGTGGTGAAATCGTGTACGGTGTCGTTGTTTTTCTGTGGCACCATGTCCAGATGCGCCTGCAACACGACAGGTTTGCGATTTTCCATGCCTGCGGTTGCCGCTTTGCGCAGCAGAATATTGCCGACCTGATCGCGCTCGGTATAGATGCCTTTCTCTTTAGCCCATTCCAGAATGTGCGCAGCCAGCGCTTCTTCATGATAAGAAGGGTGTGGGATAGAACAGATCTTGGCGAAAATATTCCACAGAGGCTGGGGGGAAAGTTGAGATAATTCAGACACTATTTGAGTCTCCTTTTTAGCCACCTATCTTCGCACTCTGGCGTGCAGGCGCTACAGGTTAAAAATTAATCGCAGTTAGCCACGGAACATGGCGCGTCAACACAGAATATCATTTTCCATCAAAGCAGGGGAATTGCCGTCGGCCCCGTCTTATTTTTCCTGCTGCAATATGAACCAACGGGTTCGGCAGGGCGCAGGTTGTCAGGAAAAACTCGATTCTCACGTTGAGAAAAACTGGTTTTTATGTTGTTGGCTATCTATAATCTCGCGCAACCTTTTTCCCCCCTCAGACTCAACTTAAGCCGTTTTTTATTCGGCTGGGATATATTTTATGAGCGAAAAGTACGTCGTAACTTGGGATATGTTGCAAATTCATGCCCGCAAACTGGCACAGCGTTTACTGCCTGCCGATCAATGGAAAGGCATCATTGCCGTCAGTCGCGGTGGTCTGGTTCCTGGCGCGCTGCTGGCGCGTGAGCTGGGCATTCGTCACGTTGATACCGTTTGCATCTCCAGCTATGACCATGACAACCAACGCGAAATGAAAGTAATCAAGCGTGCCGAGGGAGATGGCGAAGGGTTCATCGTAGTTGACGATCTGGTTGATACTGGCGGTACGGCGAAGGCGATTCGTGATATGTACCCGAAAGCGCACTTTGTGACCATTTTCGCCAAACCTGCTGGTCAACCGCTGGTCGATGACTACGTGATTGATATTCCACAGGATACTTGGATTGAACAGCCGTGGGATATGGGCGTGGTGTTTGTTCCGCCTTTGTCTGGCCGTTAATCGCCAGAGCGAATATCGATTTCCCCCAATGCTCGGTTTAGCCGGGCATTGTTGTTTTTGACGATTGTTGTTTATGGCGACGGTTGTTTCTGAACTGTCATCATTTCTGCCACAGGATTTGATCCGATCGTGTGTTTCTGCCGTTGATATTTGTCTTCTCTGGCCTGAATTCGTTACACTTTAGTGGGTGACGAAAACGTCGTCTGATGTCCGCTAACAGCGGTTTACATTAACGGAGGCTGCTGTGGCGCAAGCTAACCTGTCTGAAACGCTATTCAAACCATCCTTTAAACATCCAGAAACCTCGACGTTGGTCAGACGTGCGCGGAATAGTCAGGACGTGCAGGGGCTGCATTCTACGCTGGAAGGGGAGAAGACCCATAGTTGGTATCGGATGATTAACCGGCTGATGTGGATTTGGCGTGGTGTTGACCCGTGGGAAATCGAAGACGTACTGTCGCGCATCGCTGCTAGTAAGGCCGACAGAAGTAATGAACAACTGCTCGATACGGTGATCGGCTACCGCGGCGGTAACTGGATTTATGAATGGGCGAAGCAGGGCGCAGACTGGCAGCAGCGGGCCACGGAAAATGAAGATGACGCGCAAACCGGGCAACTCTGGTTGAATGCTGCCAACCTCTACAGCATTGCTGCCTATCCGCATATTAAAGGTGATGAGCTGGCGGAGCAGGCGCAAACGCTTGCAAACCGCGCCTATGAAGAGGCCGCCAAGTACCTGTCTTACGAACTCAAAGAACTGACCTTCCCGATTGCTGGCGGCGGTACGCTGACCGGTTTTCTGCATATGCCTGCGCAGGCGAAAGCGCCTTTCCCAACGGTGCTTATGTGCGGCAGTCTGGAAATGTTGCAGAGCGATTATCATCGCCTGTTTCAGGACTATTTTGCGCCAGCGGGCATGGCAATGCTGACGATTGATGTCCCCTCAGTTGGATTTTCTTCCCGTTGGAAGCTGACTCAGGATTCCAGCTTCCTGCATCAGCAGGTCTTGCGCGCGCTGCCGGATGTCCCGTGGGTCGATCACACCCGCGTTGTCGCGTTTGGCTTCCGTTTTGGGGCCAACATTGCCGTTCGGCTGGCGTATCTGGAATCGCAGCGCTTGCGCGGTGTGGCCTGCCTTGGCCCGGTAGTTCACCATCTGTTAAGCGATCCGAATCGTCAGCAGCAGGTGCCGGATATGTTTATGGATGTGCTGGCGAGCCGGCTGGGTATGCCGTTCTCGACGGATGCCTCGCTGAAAACCGAGCTGGGGCGCTATTCGCTGAAAACGCAGGGGCTGCTAGGACGCCGCTGCCCGACGCCGATGCTGGCAGGCTACTGGGATAACGATCCACTCTGCCCGAAAGAAGAGGCCAGCCTGATTGTGAATTCATCCGCACAAGGGAAACTGCTGGCGGTTAATTTCTCGCCGGTGTACCAGAATTTCCACCGCGCACTACAGCAAATCAGCGGTTGGTTGCAGGATAAAGTGTGTTGAACATGATGCATAAAAATCCTGACGTCGAACAGTAACCTGATCCCAGGTGGTTGATAAATTGCCATTCTCTGCTAAAAAGAAAGTTCAACCAAAGGAGATCGTAGATGATGTTACCGAGTGGACACCTCAAAAGCCGGCTCATGAAAAACTTTATGGCACTGGGGCCTTATATCCGTGAAGCACAGTGTGAAGGTTCCGCATTCTTCTTTGATTGTCTGGCGGTCTGCGTCAACATCAAACCAGCGCCAGAACAGCGGGAGTTCTGGGGCTGGTGGCTGAATTTGGAAGATACCGGTGAAGTCTTTGCCTATGAGTATTACTACGGCTTATTTGATAAGCAGGGCAATTGGCGCGAGGAAAAGATCAAGGATAAAGCCGTGATGGAGCAGGTAGAAAATGCCAAACAAGCTTTCCATGTTCGGCTGGAGAAAATGCTGCACTCGCTGGAACCCGCCTGTACCCTTGTCGTTCGACCGTGATACTTCCCCGACGATCCCCGATTTATTCGCAGGTTTTCGCGTTGTGCCTGTTGGCATAACGCGTCTGTCCTGCTACAACGTTTTCCTTATTCTTATTTTTTGACATTCAACGGCAGAAAAATTATGAGCGGCAGCCAGACTTTGGTTGTGAAACTGGGCACCAGCGTGCTAACCGGCGGTTCGCGCCGTCTTAACCGCGCCCACATTGTTGAACTGGTGCGCCAGTGCGCGCAGCAACATGCGGCAGGGCATCGGATTGTTATTGTCACCTCAGGGGCGATTGCCGCCGGACGTGAACATTTGGGTTACCCCGAACTCCCGGCCACGATTGCGACCAAACAACTGCTGGCCGCCGTGGGTCAAAGTCGCCTGATTCAACTGTGGGAACAGCTGTTTTCCATCTACGGTATCCACGTCGGACAAATGCTGCTGACGCGTGCGGATATGGAAGATCGTGAGCGTTTCCTCAACGCGCGCGACACCATGCGAGCGCTACTGGATAGCAATATCGTCCCGGTCATTAATGAAAACGACGCCGTTGCGACCGCCGAAATCAAGGTCGGTGACAACGACAACCTGTCTGCGCTAGTGGCGATTCTGGCCGATGCGGATAAGCTGCTGCTGCTGACCGATCAGGCTGGGCTGTTTACCGCCGATCCGCGCAATAATCCTGATGCTGAACTGATCCGTGAAGTCACCGGTATCAACGATGCGCTGCGCAGCATTGCGGGCGACAGCGTGTCTGGTCTCGGAACGGGTGGCATGTCGACCAAATTGCAGGCTGCTGATGTGGCCTGCCGCGCCGGTATCGACGTGGTGATTGCCGCAGGCAACAAACCGGGTGTGATTGGTGATGTGATTGCCGATATTTCTGTCGGAACGCGTTTTCATGCACTGGATGCGCCGCTGGAAAGCCGTAAACACTGGATTTTTGGCGCACCGCCGGCAGGGGAAATCACCGTTGATGACGGCGCGCTCTCGGCGATCCTCGAGCGCGGCAGTTCGCTGCTGCCTAAAGGTATTCGCACCGTAGAAGGGAATTTCTCCCGTGGTGAAGTGATCCGCGTGCGTAGTCTGGCGGGGCGCGATGTGGCGCATGCTGTGACGCGTTATAACAGCGATGCGCTGCGTATGATTGCCGGACACCACTCTCAACAGATTGCCGATATTCTTGGCTACGAATATGGTCCGGTGGCTATCCACCGCGACGATATGATTATCAATTAAGGAGTTCGCGATGCTTGAACAAATGGGTAAAGCGGCAAAAGCGGCCTCTTATCAGCTAGCGGTCTTGAGCACGGCTCAGAAAGATCGTGCGTTGCTGACGATAGCGGATTTGCTGGAAGCCGAGAGCGAGACGATTCTGGCAGCTAACGCGCTGGATTTAGCCGATGCACGCCAAAATGGCATGAGTGCGGCGTTACAGGATCGTCTGCTCTTAACGCAGGAAAGACTGAGCGCGATTGCCAGCGATGTGCGTCAAGTATGCCGTCTGACCGATCCGGTAGGGCAGGTGATTGATGGCAGCATGCTGGATAACGGGCTTAAGCTGGAGCGTCGTCGTGTGCCGCTGGGCGTAGTTGGCGTGATTTATGAAGCGCGTCCGAACGTCACCATTGATGTGGCGTCCCTGTGCCTGAAAACCGGTAACGCGGTGATTCTGCGCGGTGGCAAAGAGACGTATCGCACTAATGCAGCAACGGTAAAAGTGATTCAGCAGGCACTGTCACAGTGCGGCCTGCCTGCCGCTGCGGTGCAGGCAATTGAAAGCCCGGAGCGTGAGCTGGTCAATCAACTGCTGAAGCTCGATCGCTACGTGGATATGCTGATTCCGCGCGGTGGTGCAGGTCTGCATAAGCTGTGTCGCGAACAATCGACAATTCCGGTCATCACTGGTGGTATCGGCGTTTGCCACATTTATGCTGACGACAGCATCGATTTCGACAAAGCGCTGACCGTCATTGAAAGTGCTAAGGTACAGCGCCCTAGCGCCTGCAACAGCCTGGAAACGCTGTTGGTCAATCAACGTATCGCTGACCGTTTCCTGCCGGAACTGAGCAAAAAAATGGCGGCGTCTGGTGTTACGTTACATGCCAGCCCGTCAGCAATGCCTTACCTGACCGATGGCCCGGCAAGCGTCGTTGCCGTGGAAGATGCCAACTACAATGATGAATGGCTCTCTAACGACCTGAACGTCACGCTGGTGGACGATCTGGATGCGGCGGTGGCCCATATCCGCGAACATGGTACACAGCACTCTGATGCGATTCTGACGCGCTCCTTGGGCAATGCAGAACGCTTCGTGCGTGAAGTGGACTCCTCTGCGGTGTATGTCAACGCCAGTACGCGTTTCACCGACGGCGGCCAGTTTGGCCTCGGCGCGGAAGTGGCAGTCAGTACCCAGAAACTGCATGCGCGCGGTCCAATGGGGTTGGAAGCGCTGACCACCTATAAGTGGATTGGTTATGGCGACGATCTGATTCGTGTGTAATTTTTTTGCTGCCTGAAGGCAGCAGGGTTCTCTGTTATGAGTAGAGAAGATGACAGAGAACCCTTTACTTTTACACCGTATTTGAAATTCTAAAAAAAATATCAATGATGACCTTGCGCAAGCCCTCCCGCCCCGTCAGGAAGCCCAATCACTACATTTTGCATCATTCCCTGATCCTCATGATCCAGAATATGGCAATGCAATACAAACTCACCGATATAGCGTTCATAACGTGTACGAATAGAAATTTTGTATGACCCGTTGGAGCGTTAATGGAGCTTAATGGTTATGTTACTTTTTATCCATAATGTATCCTTCCAGACGCCTTTCAGACCAGCGTACTGTGAGATACTACCATCCGCTTCCTTCGCGCCCTGCATACTCACGTCATTGCCATTTGGATCGAGAATCTGAATAATTTCGAAAGGATTTACATGAATATGGAAAGGATGACTAGCGAAATAGGATTGTAATTGCCATTCCTGCGCGGTTCCAAGTACCAATGGGCGCTCGATCTGGGTAGGGGAATAGGAATGAGAGCCAGCAGGGCTATAGGTTCCATCGCTATTTTTTACTACAGAAAATGAATTACCCACTTCAAACGTCGGGGGCGTCTTGGTTGTATCAATGTAAAACACCAGTTCCTGCGCTGGGACATGGCTCACCTCTTCGTCAGTAATAGGCGGATGGGGAACAAATTTGGTCAGCTTAAGGCCCTCTTTCAAACTACTGACAATTTCTTTGGCCAGCTCGGGTTGATAAGCCTTCTGCGCACGCTCGATCAGTTGCTGAGTTGTTGACGCTATGGGGTCGCTTGTAGGGTTCCCGCCTTTGACTCTGACGAAACCCAGCACCGAGCGTGCTTTGTCTTCACGCGAGGCGTTATCCGCTGCTTTTACCGGTGGATTGACAATACAATAGAGGCCATCTTCAGGGAAATTGACAAGTAGATCATTGCGATAGCCGGGTTGCAGGGTAGTATTAGTTTGTACCAGTCCCTGGGGCATAGTCAGTCCGTCAGCTGCGACGACAGCATAAGGGCTCGGTGAGCCAGTGCAGAGATCGCGTACAAAACGATCCTCATCTGCTGCGCTAAGGTCCTTTTCTCGTGAGAGAAAATCATTGGTATTGAGTTTACGAAACTCTACTTTAATAGTCTCACGCACCCCAGCATGAACCAGACGCCAGCGTTCAACCTGACCAGCTTTGGTATTGGCAAAAACAGGCCTTACTCGGCCGTTGACTGTAGTAAAACGACCCGAATCATCCCATGATCCTGGCTCGAATTGCTTATAAGAGGCTACTTCGCCAGGGTTACATGACCAGTCAATAGATCCATCTGGTTTTTCCTTCAGCTCGCCATCCTTGAGGCAGGCATAGGGAATTTGCTCAAAAACCAGCGGATGTTCAGGGAATGGTTTACCATCCGTGGTCTTCAGCAGTGTATCGATATCGCCGTTTGACGTTTCGGTTGGCATACGATTCCCACGAATAACAAGCGCACCAGCCATACCACTGCCAACCTGAACTGCGGTTGAACCATGCTTATGCGGGTGATACCAAAATGTTCCAGAAGGATGATCGGAGGGAATGTTATATTCATATTCAAACTTCACACCTGGGTTAATTGACAACAGGACATTATCGCTATTCCCGGTTGGGCTAACCCAAAGCCCGTGGCTATGTAGATTGGTGTAGTTGTAACAATGTGGGACGTTAATGTTATCATTTTTTTGCTGCAATCAGGTTCGGGAGGTAACTGGTTATCGAGTCTTATTCTGACAGTATCTCCCGGCATGGCTTCAATCGTTGGGGCTATAAAAGGGTGGTAGGGATCGACACCTGTGCCGCTATAGCTACGTAAGCGTACTTTATCGGGGTGTCCTTGTGCTGGATTGTGAATTAATCCCTCTATATATTTCACTTTAAGATCTAAAGTTTGCTCTCGACCTGCATGAGGCTGAGCTGGATTATCAGTTTTCATTAGATAAAGTGTTCCAGACGGCATCATTGACGATTCGGTCAGTATGGGAGGGTTCATGAATGTATTTACTTGCGACTCATTTTTTGCTTCTTGAGCATCTACATTAGGTAGATAAAAATTGAATAGAAAAACAGTCGCGCTGAGAAATAATTTTCTATATGCCATATCTTCCCTATGCCTTAATTTTTTAAGTTTATACGAATTTATTTTTATAAATGAGTTTTTTTACCTCGCTATTTTTTTTTGCAATTAATTTAATGGTTAAATTAAAGTATAAATTTATAAAATTTCAAAATTGATAAACATCATATTGAATGTTTATGATTTTCAATGAATATTTTCTATTTTTTTATGGAGGAGTATTTTTTAAATTTATATTTAGCCTAATTATTTTATAGGAGGGATAATGATTTTTACGAAAATTTATTTTTTGAGTAAATGGTAGTAAGCGCGTGTCATGTGGACGAAGGAAAGCTCTGACGACAATGAAGGATGGCTTGTTAACAATCCTGACGCCATACAGATATACCCGTCATACTTCAAGCTGCTTATGCGTTGGCAATACTCGGCTCATCTCTGAACCTCGGCCTTAAGGGCTGACGAATCCCCAGAAAAGGAGACAGGCATCGAGTTTTATGATCTACTGATTTTCGCCAAAAAATTCAATGAGATATCCCTGTACCTGTCCGTAAAGTATGCCAGACTTTTTTCCGTGATACTTTAGCTTCGACACATCAATATCGGCAAAATGCGCTTATTGATTCAACCACTGCGTAGTTTTGTTGAATAAATCGAACTTTCAGGTGACTGGCGGATCTGATCACGACAGTTCGTTTCAACACAGATCCTCATGGCAAAGCAAAAGTTTAAAATCACCAACTGGTCTGCCTACAACAACGCGCTCAGGCAACGTGGTTCACTGACGGTCTGGCTTGATGAATCAGCGATTGCCGCATGGACCGACAACGCACAACCTGAAGGTCGTGGCCGACCACTTCACTACAGTGAAATCTCGCATCTGGTCATCGACAGTACCGGTCTGAAGGTCTTCGGCGAAGGCGAATGGAAAGTCAGGCAGTACGGGACAGATAAGCACAGAGTATGGAGAAAACGCCATCTGGCGGCAGACAGTGTCACACATGAGACTATCTGTGCCGATTTATCTCTCAGTGGAACCACTGATGCGCAGGCTCTTCCTGTGTTGATAAACCAGACTCACCGCAAAATCAAACAAGCCTCAGAAGATGGCGCTTACGATGTCTGCTACTGGTATGATGCCCTGATGAAGAAAAAAATCAGGCCACTCATCTCGCCGCGAAAGGGTGCGCAATACTGGCCCGACAAGTACCCTGAGCGTAACCATGCAGTGGCGAATCAGCACCTGAGCGGAAGTAATGGCGTCTGGAAAAAGAAAGTGGGTTATCACCGTCGCTCAGTGGCAGAAACGGCTATGTTCCGTATCAAAACCCTGCTGGGTGGTCATCTGAGCCTGCGGGACTATGACGCGCAGGTGGGTGAAGCGATGGCGATGGTTAACGCGCTGAACCGAATGACGTTATTGGGTATGCCGCACAGCGTCCGGATCGCGTAACAAGGGTTCCAGTTGGAGCCATCCTGTCGGCTGACTCTGATTTATTCAACAAAGCCTCTTTCTGATACTTCATGTGAAGAAGACCGTGGGTTTAGGGTACGTGGCGTACAGCGCGTCCGTTAAGCCGAAAAATTATAGTATATGGTGTTATTAGTACGGAAAATTATCAGAACTGCCTTATCAATATAAGGGTGATGATAAAACCAGCATACGACCGCCAAGCGCTTGACTTGGCGTACCATTATCACTAATTTGTCACCCCGTAGTTCACGTCTGGCTCTCGCCACGACGATCCCAAAGCCGATATAGCTCAGTTGGTAGAGCAGCGCATTCGTAATGCGAAGGTCGTAGGTTCGACTCCTATTATCGGCACCATTCACTTATATCTTATTGATTTAATTAACGTTAAATTCATTCAAAGTGAAATCGCGTAGCCTCTACTACATAGAGGTCATACAGCCGATGGCTCAACGTGATAATCTGTATCGCCGTAGCAGCGGTATTTATGTTGTCCGTATTGCAGTTCCCGCCCGATACCGTCTCTACACGGGACAGCGTGAGATTCACGCTTCAACAGAAACAAACGACATCAGAAAAGCGAGAGCGATTGCCGCAGGTTTATTGGTTGTCTGGCAGCGATGTCTGGGTGAGTATCAAAAATTGGATAGAGAAAAGTTGGTAAGCAGTGCGCCTGCTTTGGCTGGAGAAGGAATGATCAGCCTCGCTGAATTTTGCGGTTTAACGAGCGCTTCCCTGCAACAAGTGGCGCAGCGACTACTTGATACGAATATCCCGCTTTTTTGGCTTGCTGATGGGCGTCCTGCCTACTATGTAGAAGACCTCTCACTCGTTGATAAGGATGATCCTGGGGCTTCTGGATTTATCATCGATAGTGCCATTAACATCGGGATCAGAGGTTCTCTGAACGGTTATATTCAGCCCTTGGTTGCCTCACGTATATTACGTCAGATGATAGCAGGCGAGACGCTGGAAGCAGAAACCGCGTTTAAATCCTCAGAGGCTTCATCCAAAGCTGCATGGTTCGTTGACTTTCCCGGTGTCGAAATCTCACCTACTTCATTAATGATTCATCGTGTGCAAGCTGAGCGCTTACGATTATTTTGGCTGTCATATAGTCCCGTGCTCTCTCCTGCAACTCCTGAGAAGCCAAAAGCAATATCCACTGCAATATTGTCCCCATCATTGCCAGAGAATGAGTATGTAAATCGTAAATACTACTCTGTGAAAATGAGCGAGCTATGTGAAAAATATATTCGCTACAAGCGCGGGGGGAAATTCACGGAAAAGGCAGAGAATCGAGTTCGGGAAGGTTTTAGCCTACTGGTTGAAGTCATGGGTGATCCAAAGCTTATAAAAGTAGATCGTGACTATCTCCGTGAGTATGAGAGCTTACTAAGGTCGATACCTGCACGGCGTGATTTGGCTAAAATCCGATACAAAATCAATGACATTCATAAGCTGGTGGTTAAAGCAAAAGAGAATGGCGACTCTCTAATGAGCGATAACACCGTTCGTAAATATATGCGGGTTATCTTCGAAGCTTTCAGGTGGGCTGATGGAGAAGGTATTTTTATTAAGTCCCCAGCGAATCAATTCTTCGCACCTGTAGAAAATGAAAAGATGGATCAGGACTTCAAAGCTGATTTCACTGATGAGGATTTGCGCGCTATTTTTAACTGCCCTTGGTTTAAACGTGGAACTGTGGATAGAAATAGCGAGGGACGCTTCCATCATTACCGTGCATTTCATTACTGGTTGCCACTCATCGGATTCTTTACCGGAGCAAGGATTAATGAGTTATGCCAACTTTATCTAGATGATATTAAGCAGGATGCGACCGGGTTTTATTTCTTTGAAATCAACAACGATCGGGCCGATCAGTCACTGAAAACGATTAATTCACGAAGAAAAATACCGTTGCATCCGACATTGATAAAACTTGGATTAATCCGCTATTGCGAAGCATTGAAGAAAGCAGGTCATGCGCGTTTATTTCCAGAGCTTCCTTACCACCCTGTAAAAGGATATGGCGATAAAGCTTCGGACTGGTTTAATCGCTCGTTGCTCAAAAAACGGTTAGGCTTTGAAAAAGACAGCAAAAAATCTTTCCATTCATTCCGTCACACGTTTTCTACCAGGCTCAAACAAGCAGGAATCGACAGCGAGACGCGTGCGCAGTTTGTTGGACATATCCGCGGTTCTGGAGAGACGGAGAACCGATATAGCAAAGATCATCCACCAGCAGCCCTCTATGCTGTGCTTGAGAGCGTTACGTTAGGGCTACCAGAAGTTGCTCCATTTGTTTGCGAAGATGGTGTAGATGCGGTAGCTGATGCGCTACAAATTAAAAGAAATAATAGAGAGCGTAATCTTAAACAATAAACATAAGTTTGAGTGTTTTTGTTAGCTGTCTGATTTAATTTGTTTGTTATAATAGAGACTGTAATTAAAATTGTGTAATTGCCTGTTTTTGATATGTTCACTCCAACAACGGAGACAGGCAAACGATGGACGAAAAGAAACTTAAAGCACTGGCTGCTGAATTGGCTAAAGGCCTTAAAACCGAAGCCGACCTCAATGCGTTTTCCCGCATGCTGACGAAGTTAACCGTCGAAACCGCGCTCAATGCAGAACTGACTGAGCATCTCGGGCACGAAAAAAATGCCCCTAAATCAGGCTCCAATACCCGAAATGGTTACTCGTCTAAAACCGTGTTATGTGACGACGGTGAGATTGAACTAAGCACGCCACGTGACCGTGAAAACACCTTCGATCCGCAACTGATAAAGAAAAATCAGACGCGCATCACGCAGATGGACAGCCAGATTTTATCCCTGTACGCCAAAGGTATGACGACCCGTGAAATCGTTTCTACATTCAAAGAGATGTACGATGCCGATGTGTCGCCCACGCTGATATCCAAAGTCACCGATGCGGTTAAAGAACAGGTGACAGAATGGCAAAATCGTCCGTTAGACTCACTGTATCCCATTGTTTACCTTGATTGTATTGTGGTGAAAGTCCGTCATAGCGGCAGTGTCATTAACAAAGCGGTATTCCTCGCTCTGGGTATTAACACCGAAGGCCAGAAAGAGCTGCTGGGTATGTGGCTGGCCGAAAACGAAGGCGCGAAGTTCTGGCTAACAGTGCTGACGGAGCTTAAAAACCGAGGACTTCAGGACATCCTGATTGCCTGCGTGGACGGCTTGAAAGGCTTCCCAGAGGCCATCAACAGCGTCTATCCGCAGACACATATCCAACTGTGCATCATCCACATGGTGCGAAACAGCCTGAAATACGTCTCGTGGAAGGATTACAAGGGCATCACCAGCGGGCTGAAAGCGGTGTATCAGGCCCCAACCGAGGAAGCGGCGTTGATGGCGCTGGACACATTCGCGGGCATCTGGGATGAGAAATACCCCCAAATCAGCAAAAGCTGGCGTGCGCACTGGGAAAATCTCAACACGTTCTTTGGCTACCCGCCGGATATCCGCAAGGCTATCTACACCACCAATGCCATCGAGTCGCTGAACAGTGTGATTAGGCAGGCGATAAAGAAACGTAAGGCGTTCCCGACAGATGATTCGGTACGTAAAGTGATTTATCTGGCGATACAGTCGGCCTCGAAAAAATGGAGTATGCCGATCCAGAACTGGCGGCTGGCAATGAGCCGTTTTATTATCGAGTTCGGTGACCGCCTGAGCGATCACCTTTAATACGGTGGCAATTACACAGAATTATGGACAGGCTCGTTTCGAGTTTTGATTCAAACCATCTATTTCATTCATATTCATTTATAAAAACGTATTGTAATGATGCAAAGCAACTTTTTTTACTAACTCATAACTTTACGTTTTTCAAATTGGCACGCGACTGGTTCAATACAAACAATAAAAACAGAAAAAGGAAAGAAAAAATTGAAAACGCATTTTTCTATACCATTGAACCCAGTGCTGTTACGCCTCGCTCATCAGCAATATGTAATGCTGACCCGAGTTTAATTGATTACAACTCAGAATATCATTATATCTTTGATACTTTGTATAAGCATAAAGAACATCCTCGACTAACTCGTGAGCCAGGGTGGGATCCCACTTTACTTATTGAAATAGAGAACTTATTTCGATTTCATTGATCTGAGTTTTATCTCCCCCCAACACTCAGTGAAAGACAATGACCATCTTTAATTATATCAATGAAATACCCGACCCTCGCTGCGAGACGAATAAAAAGCATGAATTGATGGACGTCATTTTCCTCACCTTTGCTGCCGTGCTCAGCGGCGCATCGGGTTGGAAAGCCATACAGCAATTCGGTGAGTGCCAACTCCCGTGGCTGAGACAGCATTCTCCTTTTGCTAATGGTATTCCAAAACGTCATTGTATCGCCAATATTATCAAGGCATTAGATAGCCAGTCCCTGATGTCGGCACTGTTAAGCTGGATTAATGAACGTCGCAGTGGTAATGGCAGAAAACAGATAGCAATTGACGGTAAAACACTTCGCGGAACGGGCAACGGCTTTTTAGCGCAAGCCCTGCATGTCGTCAGCGCTTACGACATTGGCAATGGTATTGCGTTGTATCAACAACTTACTGAAAGAAAAGGTAAAGAAGGACCAGTGGCCCGCCAGCTTATTGAATGTCTGTCGCTGGAAAATGCCACCGTCACGCTGGATGCTCTTCATTGTCAGGTGGAGACATTGCAGCTTATCTGTCAGCGTAAAGGCGAGTTTATCGTCGGCATTAAAGGGAACCAAAAAAAGCTGTATGAATTTGTTAAACAGCGTTTTTCTTCATGTTATGACGATGAAGGGCTGGCGACGCACAGTGAAAATAATCAGGCGCATGGGCGGACGGAATATCGTCAGGTGATGCAGATAGATGCGGACCTTCCCGAGGAGTTAAAACAACGCTGGCCGACAATTCGTACGTTAATAGAAGTGGTGAGTGAACGTGGTGAGCGGGGAAAGGTGGTACACAGAGAGTCGCGTTGGTATGTCAGTTCGTTGGCGGTAGACGCACGGGTAGCGTCACAAATGATACGCGAGCATTGGTGTATAGAAAATCAACTGCATTGGGTATTGGATGTGGTTTTCAGAGAGGATGAGATGAACCTGAAAGACCCGGAAGGAGCGGCGCATATGGCGCTGTTCAATCGAGTCGCGTTGAGTGTTCTGAAACAGCATGAAGGTAAAAAAGATAGCATAGCGGGCAAACGACAATGTGCCGGATGGTCAGGAGATTTTCGTAGCGAGGTTATCTTTGGTTAATTCATCGACAAAGTGGAATCCCGCCCTGACTCGTGAGCAGGCATTCTTTACAGCAAATCTATCTCGTAAATTGTTAGAATCATTTTTAAACTTCAAATACCCAAAACATAGATCAGATTTATCACAACTAATGGATGTTGCTGCAAAAAATTGTGTTGTCTTTGATAGCAATAAAAAAGAAAAGGTTTATCGCTTCATTAACAAATATTCCCATAGTGCTGTTATCGAAATGAATGAAGATATTGCTGAAAATTTAATAGGTGAAGGCACAAACGTAATCGGAGATATCTTTTTATGGATAGAAGAAATTGACAAGGTTCATTATGATGAAATGGTAAGTGTTTGCCAGAAAAACTGATAGTTGCATCCCCCCAATTGTTATGGGGGATGCCATATTATAAGAGCCTGTCCATAATTCTGTGTAATTGCCACCGTATTAAAGGTGATCGCTCAGGCGGTCACCGAACTCGATAATAAAACGGCTCATTGCCAGCCGCCAGTTCTGGATCGGCATACTCCATTTTTTCGAGGCCGACTGTATCGCCAGATAAATCACTTTACGTACCGAATCATCTGTCGGGAACGCCTTACGTTTCTTTATCGCCTGCCTAATCACACTGTTCAGCGACTCGATGGCATTGGTGGTGTAGATAGCCTTGCGGATATCCGGCGGGTAGCCAAAGAACGTGTTGAGATTTTCCCAGTGCGCACGCCAGCTTTTGCTGATTTGGGGGTATTTCTCATCCCAGATGCCCGCGAATGTGTCCAGCGCCATCAACGCCGCTTCCTCGGTTGGGGCCTGATACACCGCTTTCAGCCCGCTGGTGATGCCCTTGTAATCCTTCCACGAGACGTATTTCAGGCTGTTTCGCACCATGTGGATGATGCACAGTTGGATATGTGTCTGCGGATAGACGCTGTTGATGGCCTCTGGGAAGCCTTTCAAGCCGTCCACGCAGGCAATCAGGATGTCCTGAAGTCCTCGGTTTTTAAGCTCCGTCAGCACTGTTAGCCAGAACTTCGCGCCTTCGTTTTCGGCCAGCCACATACCCAGCAGCTCTTTCTGGCCTTCGGTGTTAATACCCAGAGCGAGGAATACCGCTTTGTTAATGACACTGCCGCTATGACGGACTTTCACCACAATACAATCAAGGTAAACAATGGGATACAGTGAGTCTAACGGACGATTTTGCCATTCTGTCACCTGTTCTTTAACCGCATCGGTGACTTTGGATATCAGCGTGGGCGACACATCGGCATCGTACATCTCTTTGAATGTAGAAACGATTTCACGGGTCGTCATACCTTTGGCGTACAGGGATAAAATCTGGCTGTCCATCTGCGTGATGCGCGTCTGATTTTTCTTTATCAGTTGCGGATCGAAGGTGTTTTCACGGTCACGTGGCGTGCTTAGTTCAATCTCACCGTCGTCACATAACACGGTTTTAGACGAGTAACCATTTCGGGTATTGGAGCCTGATTTAGGGGCATTTTTTTCGTGCCCGAGATGCTCAGTCAGTTCTGCATTGAGCGCGGTTTCGACGGTTAACTTCGTCAGCATGCGGGAAAACGCATTGAGGTCGGCTTCGGTTTTAAGGCCTTTAGCCAATTCAGCAGCCAGTGCTTTAAGTTTCTTTTCGTCCATCGTTTGCCTGTCTCCGTTGTTGGAGTGAACATATCAAAAACAGGCAATTACACAATTTTAATTACAGTCTCCTCGAAACGGGATCATCGAAAACTATGATGCTGTCGGAGATTTTGTTATCATTCTCTGTTAGTTTTGTTATAAAGTAAATCAAGGCTATGGCAGTTTTTTCACCCTCGCTAAGATTAGGTGCATGCCCAATTTGGTTATCTCTGAGTATTTCGTATCCATTTTTTTCTTTATTAAATTGGAGAGATAATTCTGAACGACCAAGAAAACCGTGTAGATGCTTATTGAAAATATCTGCTGCTATGGTTTCATTTGATAACGAATCTTCAATGGATTTTATTTCTGCTTTTATTTCTTTTAGGTCATTATCATTTGTTTGCAAGTTTTTTGTTTCTGCATCGCGATTTGATATTTTTCTGAAATAATCGAAGCTATTTACCTCCGATGCTGCATAGTGTGACTCAAGTTTTGATTTTACCTTGTGAGTTTCTTCTTTGAAGTCTTTGCATTTTTTATTATGCATTTCTATTATTTTATTAATTTCGGTTGCGATTTGATTGAAGTTAATAAATAAGGAGTTAGGTATCTCAACGGCAAAGAGATCAATGTTGAAAGGGTTGGTTATTTTTTCATCTAATGTTTTCTCCCATTCATTGATGTAACTGTTTATTTTTTCAGCCTCATCTTTAAGGAGTGATGATTTTTCTTTTAGAAGATCTTTATGTTCGTCATAAATATCAATATCACTGTTGCTTGCTAACACAATGAAATGGCTTGTTAACCATGTTTTAGCTTTGTCTAGAGTTTCTGAAAACTTTCTGTATTCATCATTAAAATGTGCGTTTAATTCATCGATTCGTTCTTGTGAAATCTTGTTCCCGCAAAAATGACAGCTATCGCTACCTAGATTTAAATTCAATCCACTAAAAACCCAAGATTGTATATCTTGATTGTTTTTTAAGCTCTCAATAACTTTGTTTGTTACTGATTGTTTAAATAGTTCATTTAACCTATCTTGTGCTTTTTTAAGTAGAGAAGAGTCTACGCTCGGAGTTTTGGTTGTAATTGCCGGTTTTTGTGTGGGATTTGCTGCTTTAGTTAACCTTGCTACTTCATTTATATCTAGGATTGAATCTGCTTTTTTTATTAGATCAACATTTGACGTGATGAAGTTTTCAAGTTTTGTTCTATTATAGCTTAAAAATCTTGAGTCACTGGTATCAATAACTTGTAAACTTGTTTTAGTTCTCTTCGCTGCATCCGTTAGAAACTTTTGAAGTTCATCGGTAAGTTTATCATTCGCTGTTTTTCTTCTAACATACTCTTTTGTTTTTTTATCTAAAGATGTTCTCAATTCCTCTAATTTTTTCTTCTCTTCAATTTTTTCTTGAGCTATCAACAAAATACTTTTTACTGAGTTATTCCAGTCAATGTTTTTGTTTATAAAACTCTGATTGAATACTTTCAGATTTAAATTATTTGCGAAAATGTTATCTTTTGTTATCGTTCCTTGATCGAAGGTTTTTATAGAAAAGGTTGAATTAGGGTATCTAGTATTCTGGCGGTTTTCTATCTGCTCAAAAAGCGATGATAATGTTGATTTTCCGCTTCCATTCCAGCCGTATATTAAATTAAGCCTTCCAAAATCTTTTGCATCAGTCTTGATGTAATTTCTGAAAATTCCGTAGTCTCTAAGTAAGTCAATGCTTTGCACTATAGTAGTAACCCTGCGTGATTATATCTATGCCATTTTTTTCTCATACAGACTTTACGAATAAAAATACTCTATTATTTGTATGTGTTGCGATAGTTTTATGGTTCAACAATTTGATATATGCCAAAAAAACGTTATATCTTCGCAGTATCAAGGTCATTGTCCGTAAGTTTAGTAATAGCGATCTAACTTCCGCTACGGGTAACATCCTGCGAATGAAGCGCAACAAGAAAACGCGAAAAGAACCGCAACAGCCTGACTCTCTTTCTTGATCTAACGCGCTCAGAACGATTCTGGCGCATTTTTTTATTAAGGGTTGTAGATTTCATAGTGCGAAATTTGGAGATGCTCAAAACGCGTTTAGTGAAACTTGATGACCTACAATTGCACCCGCAGCCCTTCCACGCTTTCTGATGGTAGATTCATCACTGTTTTAATGCTGGTTCCAATGCTGCGAATAATGTCTTCGCGTGGGCCGCTGCGCCAGTCATCGCTTGCATAAAAATCATTGAGAACCGCAGCCATTTTTTCAGCGCTGTCAAAGGCGCGAATCAGGTAGTAGCAATCCGGGTCATGAAGCGAGTTGCCAAACGAAACAACGTCGATCCCGTGGCGTCGGTGTAGGGGAACGCTGATTTCCTGCATGATTGCGTGAAAAGCAGTTCCGGTGCCTTTACGTAAGGTGTATTGCAGTATTTCGACGGTTATCAAAAAGTTGTCTCCGTTAGTAGCTACTGGGCGGTTCCTTGTTGATAGAGATTAAAGTAAACCTGGCTGGCCTATGAAGCTACTACTAACCAGACAGCTATTCGTAAGCCGAAGCAGCAAAACCCCTCAGACGCGCAGGGAAGCTGTGTGGCGCGTTTTTTCTCAGGGGTAGTGAAATCATGGTGCAGAATTAGCGGAGCTGTCATAGAGTTGCTGGCGAAGCCAGTGGAAACAAGCGCGTAACCTTGCCACTGATGGAATATGCGGCAACGTGCTGAAAAATATCAACTAGCGGAGTATGGACATCTATGGCGACCTATCGACAAATTGCTGATGATGTTAAATCTCGAACAGGGAGATCAGTCAAAACATGCTGGATAGCGCATGTTAAGTCATTGCATGGACTAACCCGCCGCGTATCTCCGAACCGGATCAGCACCGAAAGCCGGGTTTACCCTTGTCCTAATAAGTGGGTAGCGGAGATTGAGCTATCACTGAGAAATCTGGGTGAGCTTTAACTTTTGTATCGAAAGCGCTTGTAAAGCCCCTTGCCGCGTTTTTATCCTGGGCAGTAGGTTTTTTATGGGGTGGTATTTGCGGCGCTCTCTCAGCACTTTTGGCATTAAGCATAATCGCCCACAATTCTTTGTATAAGGTTTTGTTTTTCAAACTCCGAAGTTTTTAACTGCTTCGCCAAGAAGGGGGATGTTAAAACCTAAGACTCTTCACTTTTCAGCGGTCATATCCCTGACAGCTTGTTGGTGAAGTTCGCGGCTCCGCTTCTCACTTCCGGTTTTCCCTGTTACCTGTTGTTGTGTGTAAACGTAGTTGGTTAGCGGCTGAATGTATTTAAGTTATTAGGTAGCAGCCCGTCCCCCCTGTAGATACGCGGATCAATGCTTCAAAATCCGCACACTTTTTTGGAATGGATATTCACGGGTGTAGGTGCCGCAATGCTGCTCTAACCCGGTTACTCAGTTCTTTGTCTGCTGTCAGGTGACTGCTCTCTGTCCGAGTTCGGCCTTTCTTGTCGCGTTGTCCTACAGTGCTGAACGAGTGAATGCCGCGTTCCGTCGTTGCATCTCTGTATGTGCGTATCCAGTTGATTGAAATGAGTCGGAACATATCCCCTTTTGCCATCTGTGCCGCAGCTATCGGACTGCGGAACGTGAAAAGACTGGAGAGCGTTTCAAACGGGAAGTGTTGCAGCCCGGAGAGAAGACCGAAGCCGTGTTGCTGTAGCGCGTCACCCTGTAATGTCGCCTCTATACGAGCACGTTGCAGACGAAGCGGCAGCGGCTGCTTCTTGTCGGTGCACTTGTGATAGCACTGCCATGAAATGGCGTCATCTTCGTTGCCAATCCGTAGGTTATAAGCCGGGTTTATACGATTGCCGGGCTTATCAAGAAATTGGTTACTGTTGTTTTCGCCGTTGTATTGGCGATGATTGGTGCCCGGAGCGAACAGGCTTGTTTGCATCCGATATGTGAGGGCGCGAGTTGCTTCAACTGACTGTTGTTTGTGCCAGAAGTCACAACTGATCTCTATCCCGGCAATAGTCGGTTCGGTTGTAAACGTGAACCGTCTGGCTAACGCATGGAGCGCAGCACGGAGCTGCTGATAGTTGTTCACCAGCTCGTCATGAAAGCGAATGCGGAATGTGTCAGTAACATCACCGGGCTGCATGTCGATTGCCTCAACCCACCAGCGATTAACGTTCGTTATCTCTCTCAGCGCTCTGCGGATGTGTTGGTGTTGTGTTGGGCGTTCAGTGCGAATCTCAACGTCGAGCCAGTCGATGACGGCGGTAGCCCTGAATTGCTTCAAGGCTGAATCCGCTGTTTGTTGATAGTTGTTCATTGCCAGCCTTTCAGCTCGTCGCTATTGGAGGGCGAACGCTCCAATGCCGCTTATCGGTGAGGTCAATGTCAACCTCAAGCATAGACAGCATGTGCGGCTTGGCGGGGGGAGGGCAAAGGCGTGAGACTTTTTCGACGAACTCACATACTTCACTAAATAGATAAACCGGGCGAGGGTGGCGAGTGGCGGAATACTTTCCGACAGGAAGTAAGAACTCACCGCAATAGCTAGCCCTCCCGCGCCGCATATCCGCTAATAAATCATCCCATGCCCTGACGTCGCCCAGCTTGACTCTCAAAAAGTAAGCCGTCTCACTTGCTGAAAGCGTTTTAACTTTCATTTTTTCCTCCTTAATCAACGTCTGGAGCGATCATGAGATGTAGCTGACCGCGTAGCTCGTTCTGGATGATCACGAATGGTGATCCGCCGTAGCTTTTATCTCTGTAGCCAGTCAGTAAGGTAAACGCCGCAAATGAGTTATCACGTGTGACGATGGTTGCGCCGTCTAGCTCGCTCTGAAGTTGCTCGTCATTTAACCGCCAATAGCCATTTCCGATAATTTTATGGCTGATATTGGCTTGAACTGGCCCAGCTTCCGCGAGGGTAAGAATCTGCTCGGTCATTAATTCTTCTACTACCGCGGCTCGGAGCAAAGCTGCCTTATTTGGTGAGTCAGGATTTGCTTTAAGCACCATCTTTGCCCAGCCTTTCCAATCAGTGCCTTGTTTCCCAGCCAGCATGTCAATTGCGGCCCAAGTGCTTTCATCAAGCTTCAACGAAGTACGATTTTCTCCAATTAACTTGGCTGTTCTAATTTTTGGTTCAGAGTTCACAACATCATCCTTATAGTTAGTAACGCAATGACATTATACCCAATGGAATTAATTTGCACAACATAGGAAACTAATTGCATCCTATATTGTTTGTGTATACATTGACCACACATTAAACGTTCGATTAGCTGCGAGGTCAGCGACATGGCAAAAGGCAAGTTCATCCCTTACTACCGCGTTTCCACTGCGAAGCAGGGTAAGAGCGGTTTAGGGTTGGCAGCTCAAAGGGAAGCTGTCTCTGCTTACATCAGAAGCACTACTGGGGAAGTTGTCGACGAGTTTGAAGAGATTGAGACAGGTAAAGGTTCAAATGCTCTAGAAAGACGTCCGCAACTGCGGGCAGCGCTGGCCGCGTGTAAGAAACAAGGTGCTACTTTGCTGATCGCTAAGCTTGACCGCCTGGCCCGCAACGTGCACTTTGTTACCGGACTAATTGAAACTGGGATTAATTTTGTGGCCGCCGATATGCCACAAGCTGACAAGGTGATGATCCAGATGCACGCGGTTATGTCTGAGCATGAACGCGACCAGATTAGCGCCCGGACAAAAGCAGCTCTCGCAGCCGCCAAAGCACGTGGTAAAGTTCTGGGGGTGGCGGGTAGTGCTAACCTCAAAAGTAACATTGAAGCCCGCCAACAAGCGGCAGAGAGCTTCGCAGAGAATATGCGGCCGTTAATCGAAAGCATGAAAGTGCGCGGACTATCGCAGCGCAAAATGGTTGAAACGCTAAATGCTTCACGGACACCAGCACCGAAAGGTGGTGAGTGGGGATTGTCGCAGCTCCAAAGGGTAATTTCACGGCTCGGCTGATATATTAATTTATTGTTAAGTAATGATTTTTTTTCGAAAAAACAGTAGGTATTTGTTGATTTAGAAACCAGTTGTCTAGATACATTGACCAATAGAATCAACATGGTTACGATTGTGTTGGGCCTCAGGACCCGCATTTCTGAGATGTATACGTCTCGGCTTGTAGTGCCTTTACCTTTGACGCTAACGCGTCGCGCCGCCACGGGTTACTCGCGGTTGTTGGGGTCCTGAGTTGCCCTCTCATACCAGAAGGAGCATGAGCCAGTGATGGATACATTTTTCCCTTTTAATACCTCGCCAAAATATAAGATAGAAAACAATAAAGAATTAGCTGCACTAATCGGTATTACTACTGCTAAGTTAACTTATTACGCCTATTATTTAAGTGATGATGATAAGTATCACTCATTCAAAATTCGCAAGCGAATTAACGGAGAAAGATTAATTGAAGCTCCAAATAGAGGGCTTAAAGATATCCAAAAAACAATTTCTCATTTTCTGGAGAGAAACTATACACCTCGTTCTTGCGTATTTGCGTATGTTAAAGAAAGAGGCATAGTTGAACATGCCTCAATTCACGTTGGGCAACGATGGCTACTACGCCTGGATTTAAAGGATTTCTTCCATTCAATAAGTTCGGCGCGAGTTTCAGGAGTGTTAAGACGCGCTCCATTTTGCTTTGCTAAATCCCCGGCAAATACTGTAGCACGTCTTTGCACAAAAGATGGGCGCTTACCACAAGGTTCACCAGCTAGTCCAGTGATTAGTAACATCATTTGCAAAGGATTAGATTATAAACTTAAGCAACTAGCTTCTTCAAACAAGTGTTACTACACTCGCTATGCCGATGATATATTTATCTCTAATAATGGAAGTGTATTCCCTTCGGCAATAGCAATAAGAGGCGACGATGGTAATGTAGAACTAAGTGAAGCAATAAAAAATATCATAATAAATTCTGGTTTTGAAGTGAATGCTGGTAAGACGACTCTTCGTAAAAAATCCGAGAGGCAACTTGTTACAGGGGTTATAGTTAACAAAAAAACCAATATACCGAAGGAGTATATAAAGTCTATCCGTGCAGGACTTTATGCGTGGGAGAAGTTTGGCTTGGACGCTGCTGAGGAATATTGGAAGAAAGAAATAGAAAGATCTAATAAATTTGATGATCAACCGCCACAAATGAGATTGGTAATACGCGGTAAAATAATCCATGTTGGTCATGTAAAAGGATATACTGATGCAACTTTCCTAACGCTTGTTAAGCGATTACAAACACTTGATAGCGAATTTAAAATTGATGAGCAGAAATTTCGGCGAGAGATAACCGACGAAATTCATATTTATACCGAAGGTGTGACTGATACAAAACATTTCCAAGCGGCGCTGAATGCATTTCAAAATCGTGGTGAATTCCTTGACTTGAAAATAATATTCAAAAACTCAAGCAAGCCTGGAAGCGCAAATCTTAAAACGCTGTGTGAAAATCTGCGAGAAACATCACAAAAACATCTCACTTTATGCATCTTTGATAGAGATGAAAGAAATATAGTAAATGAAATGAGTGGTTCTCCGGGTAATTACAGAGATCACGGTAATAACGTATTTAGTCTAATTATCCCTATTCCTGAATTTAGAAAAGGGAATGACTCAATATGTATTGAGCATCTGTATCAAGACTCGTTACTTTTTACTTGTGATAGCGAGGGAAGACGTTTGTATTTTAAGGATGAGTTCGATAACCTTAATTGTCATAAGACTGATCCTAATCTCTTCTGCCGGATTAACAAGAGTTCTCTTGTGTATGATGATAATGTGATTAATATCTCAGAGAGGAAAAATGTAGCATTACCTAAAAACAAATTTGCAGATTATGTTTGCAGCGGTCAACCACCTTTTAATAATGTCGATTATAGTGGTTTTCATGAGGTTTTCATACAAATACTTGAAATAGCCTCTACGTATAATAAGTAGGCTTTTAATGATAAATGAGCAATGGATAAGTAACTGGGAAGAATACTTTTAATTAAACTGTTTTTATTGTTTGTTACTATTAGTAAAGAAGAAAGCATCATTAAGATGCTTTCTTCAAAATTATTGGGAAGCATTATTCACTCAAATGACGCAGCGATAATTTCTCCGGTGTTAGCGTTGAAAATACAAAAGTATTGGAGTGGCGTTAATATTCCTAAACTGTTTATCGCTTTAGCCTGTTGACCGAAGATTTGTATAGTTCGTTTGGTCTGGTCGTGCCAAAGATATTTTTCAAAAATCTGTTGAGATGCGTTTTTCAGCCATATATGGTGAAATTCTGCTTTTTCATCAATTGCCTGCCTGCACTTTCTTACGGGGTTATAGTGCGCTTTCGCATAACATTCAGGGCTGTTATTTGAACATTGGACGTTCTGCTTAGTTAACGTCTGTTCCGCTCCTATAGCGGAAAAAGCGCTTACGCCAAGCATCATTGTGAGAGTTGCAAGAACGCCCCATGATATAGCACGTAGCGTGTTAATTTGCCGTTTCGACGTAACGTGAGCGACTACATTGTAACTTACCCAACCAAGCACGGCCCCCATTGCCATCGGTAATAAAAAGTATGATCCCGTCATGATTCCCTCGTTTTCCAAATTACATCTACCTGATAGAGATTGCTGGCTTAGCCCAGCCGATAATGATCATCATACTGGTTAGATTTGAAATGTCACCATTGGTGATCATTTTGAATCTTATGGGGCGAAAGGATGAAAGGTGTTGATGATGGTGATGGTGCTCACAAAGGAGGTCTTTAGATTCAAAATGTCTCAATTGGAGCGTGGCCTTGTAGAGGTCAAACTTGCACATTCAGGGCATGAAGAAATCTTTAAGAATCCTGTTTGGACAACGAGTAAAAGAGTTGCGTATCGCTACCGGAATGAGCCAGGAAGCTTTTGCTGATTTATGCGGGTTTGCGAGAAGCTATCTGAGTAGAATTGAACGTGGTGGCTCTAATGCGTCTCTTGATGCGATTGAGGTGCTGGCTGAGGCTTTAAGTGTTGAGCCTTGGCAGTTGTTGACGTTCGACTCATCCGAAGATAACGATCCGGAACTGTTGGTTCCATATGCTGCCGATGGCTCGTGCTTTCATCCCGGACTGGCAAGCACTCGCGATGGTTCTTTTGGCGTTGGTGATAAAGCGGCTCAAAAGCGTTTTGACTCATTTTCCGAAGCACTGGAGTATCTCCGTAGCATGGAGACGGCAAAATGGCGTAGGCCCAATGCCAGTGGCAACTGGGGTATAGTTTCAGCAGTGCGGTGGGATAAACTGAAATAATTGTGTTTTTTTTAAAAGGAATATTTTTATTATGGCTGGATTAAGGGTCTTTGTTTCCTCTACTTGCTATGATTTATCGCTTCTACGTTCGCAATTAAGAATTTTTATACAAAATCTTGGTTATGAACCTATGATGAGTGATTATAGTGATCTTCTCTATGACCCAAGACAGCATACTCATACTAGTTGTATTGATGAGGTTTCTTCCGCCGATGTTGTTGTTCTGATTATTGGGTCCCGTTTTGGTGGGAAAGTAGTTCCAGAAGCTTTAACAAAAGTAGATTTTGATTCTCTTCAAGAGCCAGGGAAAACAATAGAGTTTTTAAAAAAGAAAGAGAATATATCGATAACTCAGTTGGAAATTTTAAAAGCAATTGAGTCTGGGATTCCTATATTCACTTTTGTTGACAATGCAGTATGGCATGATCACTCTTTGTATGAGAGGAATAAAGATAAGGGTATCATTAAAGATATAATATTCCCATCCATTGAAAAAAATGAAACCGCAGTTTTTGTTTTTGAATTTATTAATTTCCTAAGGCAGAGAGCAAAAGGAAATAGCTTATTCCCATTTTCGAAAACTCAAGATATTGAAGAAACATTACGCAAACAATGGTCTTTCTTATTTCAACGGTTGATTCATGAGCAAAGAAGGAAAGCCATTGAAATTAAGAAGATTGATAGTCTTACAGAACAGTTCGAAGATTTGAAAACCGCAATTTTAACTTCAATTGGCTCTAGTAACGAGAGAGAAGTTGCTAGAGGTGTAGTCAAATATAGACGATTAATTGATTTTATGAAGGCATTGAGAATCGGAGATGATCAAATTTTTATCCGTTGTAAAGACTCATGGGATGTGCTTCTTAAAAATCATGCCGGTATAGAGAGAGTTGTTGATATAAGTAATTTATCACCAGAGTTAATTCAAAGCATTAAGGAAAGCTCATCTTATCATATGCGGGGGCGGACGTTCTTAATTAAAGCTGATGAAACTTACTTTGAGTTACGTTTTCCGATTGAATATATTAATAATCTTTCATTGGACTGGGAGGCATTTATTAAGTTGTCTGAAGATGTTAGAGCTATTATATTTGATGCGTTGGGTGATATGAGAACACCCTTAGGCATCATTAGATATATAAAAGAACCTTTTGGTAAGAAAACATCCGAATGGCAAGAAAACGGTGAATTGCTATCCGATAACGAGAGTTGATTTAGTTATAAATAATTTACAATGCCCTGTTTTTTTAAATAGGGCTAAAAGTAGGTGCGTTTCAGAGGTGTTATGGTTGCATTTTCTCCTTGATAAAGACAATTCAAATCTCTTAAAAACTATTAATAACATAAAGTTAATTTAACCATAGAAGAGTTGATTGATTATTCATGAGTCCTTTCGAAATATGAAAGCAGTTGCATTACCGGCTAGTGTTAAAGCGAACAGTAGTAAATGACCAGTGAGATCGAAACATTGACGGAAACTACGCATTTCCTAAAACTGTGATGCGTTTGCATGTAGTGAGTATTCCCTTTTAGAAAACAAAACATTTAATGGGAATAGTTCCGTTCACGTTGAAAAATCAGTTCTACATATCATCAAGAGTGTAGTGGTCAACAAAAACTGGCCACGGCTTTAGAGTTTTTCCAGAACAATCTTTCTGATTCATTCGGCGTCAAACCACCATTATATTGATGAGGTCTGAGCTGGCTGTAATATCCTGTGATGTAATTCGTTATTGCCGTGCTGGCTTGGCTAAAATTCGCGTAGCCATTATCCGGTACCCACTCTGTTTTCAGGCTTCTGAAGAACCGTTCCATTGGGCTGTTATCCCAGCAATTTCCCCGGCGACTCAGACTTTGCTTTATCTGATATCTCCACAGTAACTGCCTGAAATTCCTGCTGGTATAGTGACTGCCTTGATCCGAGTGATACAGTAAATTAGCCGGTTTTCCCCGTGCTTCCCAGGCCATCGACAGGGCTTTACCTGTCAGTGCTGAATCAGGGAAAAATGACATCGCCCAGCCAACCGGTTTACGGGAAAACAAATCGAGTACTACAGCCAGATAAGCCCAGCGTTTTCCCGTCCAGATATAAGTCACATCACCGCACCAGGCCTGATTAGGCTCGGTAACAGCAAACTGGCGATCCAGATAATTAGGGATCTCAATGTGTTCCTTAGACGCCTTCTTATAACGATGGCCAGGTTGCTGACAGCTGATAATATTGAGCGCTTTCATCAGCTTTGTTGCCCGCCCTCAGTGTCAGCATAGTTGTCACCCCCTCTGAAAATAAACGCGAGGGTGATGGAGTGACAAATGAAACGTATTTCCCCTGAACGAAAATCCGGAATACTGGCAAAACTGCTGCCGCCCTACAATATGACCGTGGCTGCTGTTGCACAGATGGAAGGAATATCCGAAGCTACCCTCTATAACTGGCGAAATCAGGCTAGATCAGAGGGAAAACCCGTGCCCAGAGCAGAGAAAACAACAGACCAGTGGTCAGCAGATGCGCGCTTTGCCGTGATAGTCGAAACCGCCACACTCAGTGAGGCAGAAATCGCGGAATACTGCCGTAAGAAAGGACTCTACCCGGAGCAACTTGTTCATTGGAAACAAGGTTTTATGCAGACTGAAAATCCCGATGATAAAGCAGCCCTCAAGCAGAGTCAGAAAGAAAACAAACAGCTAAAGAGAGAACTTCTCCGTAAAGAAAAAGCCCTTGCGGAGGCGGCAGCCATACTGGTATTGCGAAAAAAGCTCACAGACTACTACGGGGAAACCGACGGGGACGACTGACACCTGAAGGTGAGCGACAGCAGTTTATTCTCTGGATAAATGAAGCGGTAACCTCGGGAGCGCGACTGGCCATTGCCTGCCGTGAAGTCAACATCAGCCTGCGTACCTGGCGACGCTGGCAGTACTTTCCCCGTGACCGGCGAGCTGAGGCGGTAAGACCCGTGCCGTTTAATCGGCTGAGTCCGGAGGAAGAAAACCGGATACGGGGTGTCTGTCATGAACCGGAATATGCCAGCCTTCCCCCCTCACAAATCGTGCCGCGTCTGGCCGACAGGGGTATTTACCTGGCCAGTGAGTCAACATTCTATCGGGTGTTGCGTCGCTCAGGTGAAGTCCATCGCAGAGGACGTCAGGCACGGCAGCAGAAGGTATCAGCACCGACAACCTTTATAGCGTCTGGGCCTTGTCAGGTGTGGTCGTGGGACATCACCTGGCTACCCTCTGTAGTGCGTGGTCGCTGGTTTTATCTGTATATGATACTCGACCTGTACAGCCGAAAAATCACCGGTTATGAGGTGTATGAGACGGAAAGTGGTGAACAGGCAGCGGCACTGATGCAACGTAGCGTGATACGGGAAGGCTGCTGGCGTCAGCCCCTGGTGTTACATGCTGATAATGGTGCGGCGATGAAATCGCAGACGCTGCGGATGAAACTACATGAACTGAATATCACAGCGTCTCACAGCAGACCGCGAGTCAGTAATGATAATGCGTATGCAGAGTCGCTGTTCCGGACGCTGAAATATGTCCCACAGTGGCCGTCATCAGGGTTCCGAAGGCTGGAGGATGCCCGTCACTGGGTGAATCAATTTATCCGCTGGTATAACGAAGAGCATCGTCACAGTGGAATACGCTATGTGACGCCGGCAGAACGACATCGTGGTGAAGACAGAGCTCTGCTGACCCAGCGGGATGAACTGTATAGTCAGGCACAGAAAGCGCATCCTGAGCGCTGGTCAGGGAAGACAAGAAACTGGCAGCCGGAAGGCCCGGTAACGTTGAATCCGGAACGGGAAAAACAGGCGGCTTAAATTAACCAAGGGTGCCAACTACCTTGACACTTACCGCCCGCCAGCGGCTCAGTTTTATACCTTTGGTGGTGACCATCGCGGCAATGCTTCGCGCTCCTGCTGAGCCGTTACTTTCGCGATAAACTTCACGCACAAGGCTCAGTAATGCCACTCTCGTGGCGTCAGGCTTCCTGGGCTGCCGCCAGTATTTATAACTGCTGCGATGAACCCCAAACACGTTGCACACAACGGCAACAGGAAACCGCGCCCTGAGTTTCTCAACTAATGAGAATTGTTCAGGGAGTCTGACATCAAGAGCGCGGTAGCCTTTTTTAATATATCCCTTTCCATTTCAACGCGTTGAAGTCTTTTCTTTAGCTCACGTATTTCAATCTGCTCAGGTGTCATGGGTGAAGCAGTGGGTGATTTTCCCGCTCGCTCTTCTTTCAGTTGTCGAACCCATTTGTCCATCGTGGATTTGCCGACATTCATTGCCGTAGCAGCGGCGGCAACGGTGTAGTGCTGATCGAGTACAAGCTGGGCAGCTTCGAGGCGAAACTCGGGGCTAAAATTACGTCTGTTACGTCCGGTCATAATGTCACCTGTTTTGACTGTGAGGTGATGATATCACCTCTATTCAGGTGGCCAAATTCAGTGTGCCACTACAATGTTGCCATTGATGATTTTGGCACTGGGTACGCAGGGCTGTCATATCTTGAGCGGGTAAAAGCCAATAAGCTTAAAATCGACAAGTCCTTTGTTGGGAATGTTAGTGACCATTCACCGACTGATATTGTGCTGTCTCATATTGTCAGCATGGCGCACTGCCTTAATCTGCATATCGTTGCCGAAGGGATTGAGACTCCTGCCCAGGAAGCCTATCTGAAAAGCCTTGGCGTCGCTTATGCGCAGGGTTGACTGTATTCCAAAGCGCTAACGCAAGAAGCACTGATTACGTTTCTGGCGGAAAAAGGTGAAACCGCGTCGGATGAGTCGTAAAGTCACGATAAACACGGCTTCACTATTAAAAATGCACATAAAAGGGTAAAATATCGAAAATAGGGGAGTTACCTAATGATATTTATTACTTTTTTATTGTGAATTTTTCAGGAGTTTATCATGCAACAGTTACCTCATTGTCCAAAGTGCAGTTCTGAATATACCTGGCAAGAGGGCGAAATGCTTAACTGCCCTGAATGCGGAAATGAGTGGTCGGCGGCAGGCGATGCGCCAGCGCAGGATGACGGTTTAGTGGTGAAAGATGCCAACGGCAACCTGCTGGCGGATGGCGATACAGTAACGGTCATTAAAGACCTGAAAGTAAAAGGCAGTTCGACGCCGCTGAAAATCGGTACCCGCGTGAAAGGCATTCGTCTGGTCGAAGGCGATCACAATATTGATTGTAAAATCGACGGTTTCGGCCCGATGAAGCTGAAGTCCGAGTTTGTGAAGAAAAACTGATTCGGATGTGATAACGCGCGCGCCGGTCTTCTATTTGGTTGGCGCGCTGCATTTTTTCACCTCTGGCTGGTTTTTTCACATCAGACAATCCTTTACCATAGCCTGTATTGATTTCTTACCTGGCTATACGGATATCTGATGCGTCATTTGGTTCGTTTTCTCCCTCTGCTCGTTTTGCTCTCGGCCTGTAGCAGTCAGCCGGCCCCTCCTCCCGCAGAAGCGCCTTCAGGTAATCCTTTTAAAGGTGGCTTCCTGCTTGAACCCGCACACAATGTTCATCCGCTAGGCGGTGATTTTGCGACTAACCCGGCTACCGCGCGGTTTGTCGATAAAATGGTGCTGGAGCACGGCTTTAACCGCCAGCAACTACATGATGTGCTGGTTCAGGCGAAAAGTCTGGATTGGGTAATCCGTCTGATGGATAAACAAGCCCCGACATCGCGCCCGCCGTCAGGGCCGAACGGCGCCTGGAACCGCTACCGCAATCAGTTTATTACGCCAGACAACGTGCAGAACGGTGTGGCGTTCTGGAATCAATATCAGGATGCGTTACAGCGCGCCCAGAACATTTACGGCGTCCCACCTGAGATCATCGTTGGCATTATTGGCGTGGAAACCCGCTGGGGTAGAGTGATGGGGAAAACGCGCATCATTGATGCCCTGGCAACGCTGGCGTTTGATTACCCGCGACGTGCCGATTACTTTGCGGGCGAGCTAGAAACCTTCCTGTTGATGGCGCGTAAAGAAGGCAACGATCCGCTTAGCCTGCGCGGCTCTTACGCGGGCGCGATGGGCTATGGGCAGTTTATGCCGTCATCCTTCAAGAACTATGCGGTGGATTTCGACGGCAACGGACATACCAACCTGTGGGATCCGGTGGATGCGATTGGCAGCGTAGCCAATTATTTCAAAGCACACGGATGGGTGAAAGGCGCACCTGTCGCGGTGCAGGCAAACGGTCAGGCTCCGCTGCTCCCGAACGGTTTTAATACCCGCTACTCGCTCACGGAACTACAGGCTGCGGGTCTGACGCCACAGCATTCTCTGGCGGGATACAGTGAAGCCAGCCTGCTGCGACTGGATATCGGTACGGGATATCAATACTGGTACGGCTTGCCGAACTTCTACACCATCACGCGCTACAACCACAGCACGCACTACGCGATGGCCGTGTGGCAACTGGGTGAGGCTGTAGGCCGCGCTCGACAGAATCAGAGCTATTAAGCTTTTCCCTTTACAGGCTGTCTCTTCGTCATATTTTCAATGTAGACGCAGAGACAGTTTCGTGCGCCATAACGCTGCTATTCATATGCTATACCGTATACGCGCCCGACGCAGGGCGCTCAGTCGCCGCCGCCCTGCGAACCCAGGCTTCTGGCATAAATTATGCCGCTGCGCGGTGCCATCGGCATTCGTGACCGCTAACCGAGCCGCCAGTGACGCGTTCCCTACGCGGCACTGGCTTTCGCGACGTCCTGTCGCTCACTCGGCGGTCACGCCCACCGCTGCATAATTTTTTACGCCAGATAGCGACAACCCCATGAGCAGTCGCCGCATCGCATGCGATGCGAAATCTCACTTCGACTAACCCTCCCTTTGCCTCCAATTTTTCCTGAATCACCCTCAATACAATCCGCATAGACACCAGCAGCGACCTCATTGGACTATTCCTGCATAGGGGTTTTCTATGGTGCAGCAAACCGAGGCGATAAATGACGACGATGATGGTGGTGTTCCTGCTGGCTGGCGTGGTGAAAGGCGTGATTGGCCTGGGATTACCGACGATCGCGATGGGATTGTTAACGCTGGCGATGCCCGCAGCCAGCGCGGCCGGGCTCCTGATTGTTCCGTCGCTAGTGACGAACATCTGGCAGCTCGCCTGCGGCCCCGCTTTTCTCAGCCTGATTAAACGGTTTTGGACGCTGTTTGCCGGGATCATTATCGGGACGTTCTGGAATGGTTTGCCAGCGCTCACCTCGTCATCGTCATGGACGAGCGCGGCACTTGGCGGCATTTTGGTGGTTTACGGCCTGTGGGGAATCATGGCGACGACGTTGCCGCAGCCGGGCCGTCATGAAATCTGGCTGTCGCCGCTGGTGGGTTACATCACCGGAGCTATCACGGCGGCAACGGGCGTCTTCGTGATTCCCGCAGTGCCTTACCTGCAATGCCTGCGGCTCAATAAAAACGATCTGGTGCAGGCGCTGGGGCTGGCGTTTACCGTTTCTACGTTGGGGTTGGCGCTACAGCTGATGCAGGGGATTGGACTACAGGGCATCGATCTCTGGCAGTCGATGCTGGCGCTGATTCCCGCGCTGCTGGGCATGATGATGGGGCAACGCCTGCGCCACGCGATTAGCGAACCGGTTTTCCGGCGCTGCTTCTTCATCGGGCTGGTGGCGCTGGGCGGATACATGGCTGCACGCGGGCTGCTTTAAGCCGCATTCTCTTCTGTAATAAAAGCCACGAAATCCTGAACATAGCCGGGCAGTGCGGAAAACTGGCGGGCGCAGACCACCAGATTGCGTGTCGCCCAGTCGTCTGACAGCGGGATCGTGCGAATCGCCAGCCGTTCCATCATGCGCTGTGCGGCATGTCGCGGAAGAATGCCAATGCCGATACCGCTGTGAATCACCTGCGTGACGGCATCGAAGCTGGCAAGACGCACGCGGTAATTCAGGCGTTTTCCCAGCCTTTTGGCGTGCTCGTCGATGTGTTCCTGCAAGGCCGCGCCTTCGCTAAGCCCGATAAATTCGGCGTCGGCAATGGCGGAAAAGGTGAGCTGCTGTGCATCAGACCACATGCTGTCACGGGGAACCACAACGACCAGCTCGTCCTGACGGAACGGACGCGTTTCCAGCCCGTCGAGCGGCACGGAATCGGCGACAATACCAATATCGGCGGTTTGATTACGGATAGCGCTGACGATATCACGGCTGAGTTTTTCATTCACCGCGACGGATATCTGCGGGAAAATCACTAGATAGCGACCCAGTAGGGCAGGCAAATATTCATTCAGCGCCGCCGAGTTGCACAGCAGCGGAATATGGCCGCGCAGCCCTTTGCTGTACTGGTGTAGCTCGCTGCGCATATGTTCGACCTGACGCAGGATAATGTGGGCATGGTGCGCCAGCGAAAAGCCCGCGTCGGTGAGCGAGACACCTGCCTTTGAGCGCAGCAGCAGTGGTACGCCAAGTTCATCTTCCATTCCCCGGATTCGTTCGCTGGCAGCCTGCACGGTCAGGCTGGACGCCGCTGCGCCACCGGTAATGCTGCCTGCTTTCTGAATATTGAGAAACAGCCGGAGATCGGTTAAATCGAATCGCATAGGGGATCTGTCTCGGAGGAGCTGATACCCACTATTATGGTTGTGAGTCTGGGCGACGGCAATCGCCCAGCCTGCGGCTTACTGAAATTCCACTCGATTTCTGCCTTTTTCCTTGGCCTGATAGAGCGCGGCATCCGCGGCACCGTAGAGCGCATCAAAGCGGGTTTTCTGCGGTGCCCAACTGACGCCGAAGCTGGCAGTAACGCGCTGTTGTGGCAGCACGCTGAGCGGCATTCTGTTGAGATCCTGATGAAGACGGCTGGCGAGCGAGACGGCCTGCATGAGCGTATGCCCTTCCAGCAGGATGGTGAACTCTTCACCGCCGACGCGGCCAATGCTGCTCGTGGTATTCAGAATCTGTTGCACGCGTGAAACCAGATCGCAGATCACGGCATCTCCGGTAGGGTGACCATAGGTATCATTCACCTGCTTGAAATGATCGATATCCAGCACGATGAGCGCGGCCTGATTACGCTCCAGCGCGTGGTTAATGTGTTCAATAATCGCGCCACGGTTATACACGCTGGTTAGCGGATCGTGGCTGGCTTTGTACTCCAGCTCGACTGCCAACTGATTGAGCTGTGCGTTCAGACGGTTCAGCTCTTTCTCCGCCCGGTCGCTGCGTGAAATCAGGCGGTGCGACTCGCGTACCAGCCGCTGATAGTGGTCGGTTAACGCCAGCAGCGTGTCGCGATAGACTTCGGCTGGCCTTTCCTGCTGGTTAGCGATGTTGCGCGCGGCGAGCAGAATGTCGTATTCCGGTGTAAACAATTCAATTGTGCTCATGATTATCACTCAAAATTGTGCTGTGAAAGGTCAGGGCAGGGAAATCGATGTGAAGCTCTTCACCAAATTCTTCCGCAATGTCGTCGTCTTTGTCGTAATACCAATACAGTGCAATCGAGAGCGTCTGTTCAGCAGCCTGATTAAGCAGGTTGAATAAACTGAACAGCATCTTGGTGCTGGAGCTATTGAAATAAATCAGGGAGACGTGAATGTCGATGCTCGGCAGCGCTTCATCCGGCGGCATCGTTTCCGCGTAGGTTGTTAACGCGTGCAGATACGCCTGAATCTCGGTGAGCAGCGGGCGATAAAACGCCGCGGCATTCTCAGGGTAAGATTCGCCGGAAAGATAAAGACGGTGTGTGTCAAAGTGAAAATCAACCGTCGGGGTACAGGATGTCCCCGAAATATGGAGGTTGCTTAGGGTTGTTATATTTTTCATGTTAAATGATTGCCTTCAGATAAAACGTAGATAGCCCCGTTGATGCATCGGCCCGAAACGTAAACTGGAGTGGCTCACTGGCATCACGCGCGACGGTCAATAGCCCCATATCCGCGCCTTTGCTTGATGACGGGGTTTCATCACGCAGAGAGACTTTGTAGGCGAGTCGGATTTCATCAAGCGTCATACCGCGCAGTGGCTCAAGACGCCCTCGCAGCGTCTCGACATCGTCGGGGTGTATCGGGTTGGCACACAACAGGAAGTATTTCCCATTTTCGTAACCCAAACACACGGAGCCATGACGGACTTCGACGGGCTGATCGAGAGCCGTTAACGGTGCAGCGGAATAGCGAGTAATGTTCTGCACCATTTCGACGAACGTAGAAAACAGTCGGCGACGGATGCCGGCAGGAAGCTGTTTTTTCTCCAACTGTAGCCGCATGGTTTCGGCCAGTGAACTGATGATGTTTTGTGAAAAATAGCCCACGTAATACAGCGTAATGTCATGCTGGTGTGAGGGTGAAAAAAATTCGGTGTATTTGATGTTTGGCATCATTCTGTCTGCCTGATTAAACAAAAGTCGAACAATGTCGGAAGCCCCAAAATGTTAAATCGTCTCGTCGGGTCTGATCGCCCTGGTAGATCTTGTGTGTCGACAGGAGCTGGTTAGCCAGTTCGCGCATCGGCTGGTGTTGATGGTGTCGGAGGTACTCCTGTAGGCGACGTTTACCAAACATAATCCGGCGTTCTCCGCCAATTTGATCCGTCAATCCATCCGTGGTGGTGAAAAACATATCGTTATCATGAAGCGGTAATTCATAGCTTGACCACTGGTAGTCATAAGGCGTTTCGGTATAGCCGACGCCCATACGATCGCATTGGAGTGGTGTCAACTGTCCTGTCTGGCGTTGCAACATGAACGCGGGCATTCGCGCACTGGAAAACGTCAGCGTGTTTCGCGTCATATCGCAGAACACCAGCATCGCGTCGCAGCCGTCGTTAGAGGTAGCAAGCTGACGCATTTCGTCACGCTGCCCCAGCGTATCTTTGATATGACGGTTGATTGCCTGTAATAACTGCGCCGGCAGCATCGGACCGTGCTGTGTCAGCGCCTGTTCCAGTGCAGAAGAGAAAATCAGGGTCATGAATGCGCCGGGTACGCCGTGTCCGGTACAGTCCGCGACGGCGGCAAGCCAGCCGTTCTGATAGGTTTTAAAGGCATAACAGTCGCCGCCCACACAGTCTCGCGGTTCCCAGGCTAAACACCAGTCGGCCAGCGTGCGGGACATCGCCTGTGTTGATGTCGCCAGCATCGCTGTCTGAATCACGCTGGCATATTCGATGCTCTGCATAATCTGCTGATGCTGGCGTAGGTGCATATCGGAGACGGCCTTGATCAGATCGATGCCTAATCCGATACCGATATAACGCCCGTTCTCGGTGATCATAAAGCCATCCGTCAGCGATTTATCACCGGTAATCACCGTTTGATCCGCGACGTCGTTCAATGACGCCAGCGCATCGACAATCAGCGGATTTTTATCCATAAACGCGATGCAGCTCTTTTTGTCGTACAGTTCGCGATAAAAAGGCCGGGACATCTGCGAGAGAAAAATATGGCGGTTGATTAAGCCGAAAGGGCGTCCATCCTCCACCACAGGCAGACTGACCCACTCTTTATTCTTACTGAATAACTGCAA
This sequence comes from Pectobacterium carotovorum, assembly GCA_016415585.1. Lineage (NCBI taxonomy): Bacteria > Pseudomonadati > Pseudomonadota > Gammaproteobacteria > Enterobacterales > Pectobacteriaceae > Pectobacterium > Pectobacterium carotovorum. The sequence goes on from CP066552.1 coordinate 1,334,055, forward strand.
TACGGTGGCGTTGTCGGTGTTAGGAGAAACGTCCGGCAGAGGAATGCAAAGATCTCGCGCCACGGGTGTACCCCGCAGGAGTGGTCGGGCGCAAGGAACGGGCATGGCGGTCATGGTTAATCTTTGGGCGTATTTATCTTTAAGTCAAAATACCCGCCCTTGATGACCAAATGATGACAGCCCGTTTTTAGTAAGGTTATTGCGTGCTCAACACGTTGGCCATGATCTGATTTTGCCAGTCGAAATAGGGGTTAAAGGTCAGGCGCACATGAGTTTTGCCATTTTCCACGTATCCCCAGTCGGAATACCACAGCGTGCTGCGATCCTGACAGGTTTTCAGGTCGTTCAGGGGTTGTCCGTTGGCGCAGATGACGATTGCCCCTGTTTTGCCGTATTCCTTATTGTCTGGCGAAAACAGGAGCGACATGTGCGAGAACTGGCTGATTCGCCAGTCGGGCAGTGAGCCTGTCCGCACCAACACGCGCGAAGAATGGATACCGGCAGGGCGATCGCCATACCAGATCAGGCGGCTGTGCGGGTTGGTAAACTGCTTATCGAATTCGTTGACAACATAAGCCGTATCAACGACGGAATCATGCTCTGCCAGCACGATTAACACCGGCTTGTCATAAGGCCTTTTGGCGAGCTGTGAGCGCACACTGCTGCTGGAATAATAATATTGGGCGAAGCCGTTGGTCGGCACTCGCATATAGCGGGTTGCCAACTGCTGGGGGTAGCCGGGGCGCGGCGGCATCAGCCAGTCGGTAAACACGGAGAGCACCGGGGCCATGAAGTCGTATTTTTCGTTGGATTTAATTGCGGGGGAGAACAGCACCAGCCCTTTGATTTCAGGGTGCTGTAAGGCGTATTCCAGAACCAGATTACCGCCGGTGGAAAAGCCGCCCAGATAAACCTCATCAACCTCTTTACTGAGGATGGCAGCCTGCTCGGCAACCACGTTGCGCCAGTCATCGACGGTGACGTGCAGCAGGTCGGAGGGGTGGGTGCCATGACCCGGTAGCAACACGGTTCTGACCAGAAAGCCTTGTTCGACCAATTGCGGAGTGATGTCAGTGAATGAACCGGGTGAGTCACCCAGCCCGTGCACCAGCAAAATGGCTTTATGCGGTTGGCTGGTGGGGCGGGTTTCACTGGGCGTATTCCAACGTAATTCCAGCTGTTTATCCGTGGTCTGGAAGGCGCGATGCTGTTCTACCCAGCGCGTGGTGTCTTGCTGGTAACGCTCGAATGACGTTTGTCCTAATGGCGTGATGTCGCGCGGGCTGCTATTGCATCCCACCATGAAAAGTACGCCGATGAGGGCGAACAAACCTGCCACTCCCCGTTGCCAGCCTGTCCACGAAACGAACCGGAATACGTCTATTGTCATTTGTGCTCCTTGCCTGCTGGCAACATCAACCTGATCGCTAACTGGATATGGCGTTTCGACAACACTATATCTGAAATTATTTATCATGCAGATTGCTCAACGTGCTGCGCTATAAGGCTTCATGTTATACTTCAGACAAATTGGGCGTTTTTCCTGTCTTTTGGTCAGGCCAATATTATGATGGCCGATGTTGAATAAAGGGATGGCGGTATGCGTTTATATCAGCAGATTGGCGACAATCTTCGCGCGGAAATTCTGAAGGGAAACTATCAGATTGGCGACCGCTTGCCTCCCGAGCGTGATATTGCTGAAACCTACAACGTCAGCCGCAGCGTAGTGCGTGAAGCCCTGATCATGCTGGAGCTGGAAAAGCTGATTGAGGTGCGCAAAGGCTCTGGCGTTTATGTCATGCAACTGCCGAGCGCGCAGGGAAAAGACAGCGTGGTGGACAGCGGCTATGGCCCCTTCGAGCTGATGCAGGCGCGTCAGCTGCTGGAAGGTGAAGTCGCTGCGTTTGCCGCGATGCAGGCGACCAAGAGCGACATCGTGAAAATGCGGCAGGCCATTGAACAAGAACGGGCGTCGCTTGAGAACGGCAGCGTGGATGAAAGCGCCGATGAACAATTCCATTGCCTGCTGGCGCAGTCTACCCAAAACAGCGTCTTAGCCAATATGGTGTATGAGGTGTGGCAGGCGCGTAAATGCAGCCCCATGTGGCAAGGCATTCACTCCCATACCGATGATTTCAGCTATCAGCGCCAGTGGCTGGACGATCATGAACAAATCCTGCGTGCCGTGTCTCGTCGTGATGTGAACATGGCGCGTCAGGCAATGTGGCAGCATCTGGAAAACGTAAAAATTAAACTGCTTGAAATCTCAAATGTGGACGATCCGGCCTTCGACGGCTACCTGTTCGAGTCCGTTCCCTCACGTCTGGAATCCTGATTCCCCCCTGCGTTTCCCTTCCTGTGTAACTTTTCTCTCCGGCATCGCATTGGTGTACGGAGAGAAAAGATATCAGACCAAATAATCCATTTCTGACTTTGCTCCTCACGATTTCAGCTTTATTACGCATGATGTTAGTCCAAAATGCGAATTTTTTGTGTAATTGGTCAATCAATTCGTGAGTTTAGTTTGACAGCCTGTGTCGGTGAGGTAGGCTTTTCCTTATTTATTGATGAAAGAAAGTGACGAAAACAACTCTCTCACTTGGCGAAAAAAGGTAACTCAATATGGAACAAACCTGGCGTTGGTACGGCCCGAACGATCCTGTCTCACTGGATGATGTGCGGCAAGCAGGTGCGACCGGCGTGGTGACGGCGTTGCACCACATCCCGAATGGCGAAATCTGGTCGATTGAAGAGATTGAAAAGCGCAAAGCCGAATTGAAGGCGAAAGGGCTGGTGTGGTCGGTAGTAGAAAGCGTGCCGGTTCATGAAGAGATCAAAACGCAGACGGGGAATTATCAGCAGCATATTGCCAATTATCAGCAATCGCTACGTAACCTGGCGCAGTGCGGGATCGATACGGTGTGTTATAACTTCATGCCTGTACTGGACTGGACGCGAACCGATCTGGAATACGTTCTGCCGGATGGTGCAAAAGCGCTGCGTTTCGATCATATCGCCTTTGCGGCTTTTGAACTGCATATTTTACAGCGTCACGGTGCTGAAAAAGATTACACGGCGGATGAACAGGCACAGGCTGCCGACTACTTCCGTGCGATGAGCGAAGAGGATATCGCGCGCCTGACGGGCAACATTATCGCCGGACTGCCGGGCTCTGAAGAGGGCTATACGCTGGAGCAATTCCGTGGCCGTCTGGCGGAATATGATGGTATCGACCATGCGAAACTCCGTGAGCACCTTGGGCATTTCCTCCGTGAGATTGTGCCCGTTGCGGAAGCTGCCGGCCTTCGTCTTGCCATTCACCCAGACGATCCACCGCGTCCGATCCTTGGGCTGCCACGCGTGATGTCCACGATTGAAGACATGCGCTGGCTGAAACAGACGGTCGATAGCCTTCATAACGGCTTTACCTTCTGCACAGGATCCTATGGCGTAAGGGCCGATAACGATCTGTTGACGATGCTGGAAACGTTCGGCGATCGCGTGCATTTCACCCATCTGCGTGCCACCTGTCGGGAAGACAATCCCAACTCGTTCCATGAAGGGGCGCATTTGCAGGGGGATGTGGATATGGTGGCGATTATCAAGGCCATTCTGGCGGAAGAACTACGGCGTCAGAAGGCGGGCGATCGCCGTCCAATCCCCATGCGCCCAGATCACGGACATCAGATGCTGGACGATCTGAAAAAGAAAACTAATCCCGGCTACTCGGCAATCGGGCGCTTGAAAGGGCTGGCGGAACTGCGTGGTGTCGAGCTGGCGCTGAAGCGCACGCTGTTTACCGAATTGCAGCAAGGATGATGAAATGAAACAGACCGTGCTTGATAGCACGGTCTGTTGAAGATGGATGCGTCAGGACCCCAGAGGATATATGAACTTAGGTGTGAATTCTGCTGGCAGAATTACAGGGCTTTAACGTTTGAACGGCTTACTTTGCAGTTCTTGGTATCCCATTTCTCACCGTGTTTAGGGGACTCACCCTTGCCTTTCTCTACACCAGTAAACTCTTCACATACCGGCGGTTTACCTTCTTTGTAGTTTTTAATACGCAGATCGCGGATGTCAGCGATATCACCAAAGTTGCGGTTTACGCCAGCAATGCTACCAATGGTGCCGTCAACAGTTGCGCTGATGATGGTGAGGTTACGTGGGCCGCCGTTGTTGGTGCAGTCACCACAAGAACGCCACAGTTTGCCGTGTTGCCCAGTCAGGGTGAAGTTACCTTGAACGATCGTGTGGCTGTTTTTGGCATTCTGTTGCAGCACTTTGTCCGGCTTACCGCCAGGGCCATTGGTGGTGTTATGTGCCACACCGCCGATGATGGTCATGGTTTTGCCGTTGTTGGTTGCTGCATCTTCACAGATGTCTTCCCAGATCACGTTTTCAATACGGCAGTCGCCGCTTGCGCAGTGGATGCCGTCAGAACCGCCTTTTGCCGAGATGCGCAGGTTCTTGATACTCGCGTTTTCCAGCGTGATAACAGGAGGTTGCTTATCACTGTCACCGCTACAGCTCAGACCGAGAGTAATCCCACCGCAGTCGACAGATTTGTTTTTGATTACCGCGCCGGCTTTACATTCAGGGCTTGCTGCCTTAAGCGGCGCTGCGCGCAATGGTGCTGGTGCTGTTGAGGCGGCATTAGATTTCAGGACACTCTTATTGCCGCTAACGGTATCTACCCAATACCAATAATCTGACTGTGGATTGGCGGTTAAATCGGTAAAGGTTCTGTCGCTGGAATTGAGCTCTGCGATTTTTTCGCTGCCAGCCGGAGCACTACTGGTGCTGCGATACACATCCTGGCGAACAACGTTGCCTGCATCGGTAGACCAGCTTAAATAGGTAGCATTATCTTTTTTCAGCAGCATCAGCATGGTGTCATCAGCCTGAGCCTGAAAAGAAATAGCAGCGGTGCATAAAAATATCGGTGTTAAATACTTAAACATGTGTTTTTCCTTGTAAATTAAACGGATATTTTTCTCTTTATTTATTCCAAATAAAGAGGGAGTCCTTGCGCATCGGGAAGGATTATATAGCAGGGGATATGAAATGAATAATAATTCGTGGATTTTATTGAGGTTAATCAGATTATTTAATTTATCCTGTGATTATTTTATATTTAATTTTATTATTTATTTATTATTTTTTATTTAATAATTTTTTATCAAATTGATAAATATTATGAGGTTTCTTATTTTTAATAAGAAAAATGAATGAATGCTGTGAAGAGAAGAAAAGCTTACCACCCGCTGGCTTCTGCGCATGACTGGATTCGTTTTGTTTCCACGTTTCGTTGATACTTCATTTAATTTTTTGGTGATATTTTAATCATGCGTAAAGTTGAATGCTTTCCGAATAAGCATTGGAATAATTTTATGTAAATGGACTTTTCATTAATCTACATAGGTATGTGTGACAATTTTTAGTTTCTATAAAGGCGTTTTATTTTTCTTATTAAGCAAAATGAAAGCGTAATGCCTTTTGGGGATGGAAAAGTTGTGGATGCTTATAAGGTAAGGTTTGACATGGAATATCAATCAGGCAAGCGAGTTTTATCATTATCACTGGGGCTTATCGGTTTGTTTAGCGCATCGGCATTTGCTTCTGATTCCCGAACGGTGAGTGAACCGAAAGCACCGTCTTCCTGTACGGTGCTTAAAGCGGACAGTAGTACTGCCACGAGTACAATTCAAAAAGCGCTGAATAATTGCGGGCAAGGAAAAGCGGTAAAGCTGAGCGCAGGGAGTTCATCCGTTTTTCTGAGTGGCCCGCTTTCTCTACCTTCTGGCGTGAGCTTATTAATCGACAAAGGGGTAACCCTACGTGCTGTGAATAATGCCAAGTCTTTTGAGAATGCGCCGTCATCCTGTGGCGTGGTGGATACAAACGGTAAAGGCTGCGATGCATTTATTACCGCTACAAGCACGACGAATAGCGGAATCTATGGGCCGGGCACCATTGATGGACAGGGGGGCGTGAAGCTTCAGGATAAAAAGGTGAGCTGGTGGGATCTGGCTGCCGATGCCAAAGTGAAAAAGTTAAAACAGAATACCCCCCGGCTGATTCAGATTAATAAGAGCAAGAACTTCACGCTGTATAACGTTTCTCTCATTAATTCCCCGAATTTCCACGTCGTGTTCAGCGATGGTGACGGCTTCACCGCGTGGAAAACCACGATCAAAACGCCATCTACCGCCAGAAACACCGACGGTATCGATCCGATGTCGTCAAAGAACATCACCATTGCCCACAGTAATATTTCGACGGGCGACGATAATGTGGCGATCAAAGCCTATAAAGGGCGTTCTGAGACACGCAATATTTCCATTTTGCATAATGAATTTGGAACGGGACATGGCATGTCGATCGGTAGCGAAACGATGGGAGTTTATAACGTGACGGTCGATGATCTGGTTATGACTGGCACCACGAATGGCTTACGTATTAAAAGCGACAAATCGGCAGCCGGCGTTGTCAATGGTGTTCGGTATAGCAACGTAGTCATGAAGAACGTGGCGAAACCGATCGTGATTGACACGGTATATGAGAAAAAAGAGGGAAGTAATGTTCCTGACTGGAGCGACATTACGTTTAAGGATATTACGTCTCAAACCAAAGGTGTGGTGGTGCTGAACGGCGAGAATGCGAAAAAGCCGATAGAAGTGACGATGAAGAACGTCAAACTGACGAGTGACAGCACATGGCAAATCAAGAACGTCACCGTTAAGAAGTAGTTCGATTAATAAGTTGTTTTGTCATGACAACGTCCAGAGCGTTGACAAATCTACTTGCAGAACGAGAACGGTGGTAATGGGATAGAAGAGTAAAGCGTCCGCGCCAGGGATGGCGCGGCTCGAGCTTACAGGGAGGTACTCGCAGCGTCTTTACGATCTACCCATTATCACCGCTCGACTCATTTTTTCAGCAATCACAGCACCGTTATTTATAAAATGACAGCGTGCATTGAGTGTACTGACTTAACGCTCACGCAGTGCTTCATTGACCTTGTTCAGCGGTTTAATCAGATAATCCAGCACGCTTTTTTGACCGGTTTTTATCTCCACGCTGGCGACCATGCCGGGCACAATGGGGAATTTTTCACCGGCTTTGTTGGCCAGCTCTGCCTGCGTGGTGCGCACATAGATCCGATAATAAAACTGATCGCGCCTGACTTCGTCCTGAAGGGTATCGGGTGACACGCTTTCGACTTCACCCGTTAAATTGCCGTAGATGGAGGAATCATAGGCGGTGATTTTTACCGTGGCGGGCAAACCCGGTCGGATATAGGCAATATCGCGTGGGTTGATGCGTGTTTCGATCAGCAATTGGTCTTCCAGCGGTACGATTTCCATCAGCTTGCCGCCCGGTTGCAGCACGCCGCCCACGGTCGTGACCTGAATATCTTTCACAATCCCTCGCACCGGTGACGTGATGGTGGCGCGCTTGAGCTGATCGGCTTTCCCGCTGACCACTTCCATCTGCGCTTCCAGATCGGCGTTGTTTTTGACCTGTTCTTCCCGCGCCCGGACGGCGTATTGGTTGTTGGCTTCGTCGATTTTGCCACGGATTTCGCTAATCTGACGGCGTAACCGGATCACCTCGACGGCGCTGGCGGCACCGCGCTGCACCAGCGGCTCCGTCATTCGCAGCTCTTGTTCCACCAGCCGCATAGACTGTTGCAGGTTGGCGACAGTTTCATCGCGATTGCGCAAGCGTGATTCATAAAGTTGGCGTTCGCGTGCGGCCAGCGCGGGTTCCTTCATGGTTTCTGCGCTGAATTTTAGCGGTGCGCCGCTGAGCTCGGCGTGCAGACGTTCGGCGGACGCCCGCAGCGTCTGCACGCGGGAGAAGGCTTCGCCGTAGACGGACTGGAAGCGGTTGATGTCCAACTGCGCCAGCACCTGACCCTTCTCGACGACGTTACCTTGTTGCACATAGATCTGGCCGATAATCCCGCCGTCCAGACTTTCAATCACCTGTGCGCGGGTCGATGGCGTCACCTTACCGCTCCCGACGGAAACCTCATCCAGCACGGCGAAGGTGGCCCAGATAAAAAACACGATCAGCCCCAGCAGGCTGAGCCAGATAATAACGGAGACGCGTCGACCCTGGCGTTTCAGGTCATCATGGATCGTGATGCTACTCATTGTCTTTCCCCTTACGCCACGCTCTGTGCGGTATCTGCCGGTTTGCTGACCGCCTTCAAAATCTGGTCACGCGGGCCATCTGCCACGATGCGCCCGCCATCCATGACAACCACGCGGTCAACCAGCTTGAGCAGTGCTGGACGGTGTGTCACCAGTACCAGCGTACGGCCCGTGAGCCAACTGCTTAACTGGTGGATAACGTGGCTTTCCAACTGTTCATCCATCGAGGCGGTGGGTTCATCCAGCAGCACAATCTGGGGATTTCGCAACAGCATCCTGCTGAGCAGAATCATCTGCCGCTGCCCGCCGGATAAACCGCGCCCGCCTTCATGAATGATGCGATCCAGGCTGGAGGCATCCTGTTGGATCAGGCTGAGCGCACCGCTAATGCGCAGCGCCTGCAACAGTTCCTGCTCGGTAGCGTGCGGGTTGCCAAGCATTAGGTTTTGCCGCAGGCTGCCGAAGAACAGGCGCGATTCCTGTGACAGAAAACCCAACTGGCGGCGGACATCCGCCGGATCGATCTGGCTGATATCGACGCCATCAATAATGACCTTGCCGCGCGTCGCGGTCGCTTGATTGGCAAGCAGCTTGAGCAGGGTGGATTTACCCGCGCCGACCTTACCCAGCAGCGCCACTTTTTCGCCCGGTTTGATCTCCAGTTTGCCGACCTGCAAGGCGGTATCGCCTTTTTCAGGATCGTAGCTGTATTGCACGTTGTGCAGTTGGAAGTGCCCTTGAAGGATCGGACAGTGCGCCATTTTGCCGTCTTCCGGCCGATCCAGCGGTTTTTGCAGGAGGTCATCCAACCCGGTCATCGCGGTTTTCGCATGCTGCCAGCGGGAAAACACCATCGTAAGCTGCATGAGCGGGGCGATGGTGCGGGAGGAAAGCAGGCTACAGGCCACAAGCGTACCGGTAGTGATATCACCTGCCATCACCAGATAGCAGCCGAAAACCAGCATGCCAGCATAGGTGAGCTGTTGAACGGTCGATGCCCAGCCGCTGAGCCGTGCCCCCCACACGCGCTGCTTCATCCCGATGGCGGCGCTGACTTCATGAGTTTGCTCCCACTGGCGCTGGAAGTAGGGTTCGGCCTGCAACGCTTTAATATCTTCGATCCCTTCGATGGATTCGACCAGCACCGCATTGCGCAATGCGCTTTCACGCATCCCTTCTTTGGCGAGCTTCGCCATCGGCCATTGCAGCAGCAGGCCGGGGATCACAATCAGCGGGATCGCCAGCATGGGAATAAACACCAGCGGGCCGCCGATCATCGCCATGATGCCGAGAAATAGCAAGACGAACGGCATGTCGGCTGCTGCCCCCACGGTTGTCGACGTCAGCAGTTCACGCACCTGATCGATTTCCCGCAGCTGCGAAATAAACGAGCCGGTGGATTTCGGACGAGCCTCATTTTTTATCGCCAGTGCGCGGGCGAACAGCATACCCGACACGTTCAGATCGATGCTTTTTCCCATCAGGTCGGAGACGATGGTACGTGATAAACGGATGGCATACTCTAATGCGGCGGCCAGCAGCACACCGAAAAACAGCACCCACAGCGTGGGAATCGACTGCGCCGGAATCACGCGGTCATACACCTGCATGGAGAACAGAATTCCCGCCAGCGCCAGAACGTTACCCACGATAGAGGCCAGGGAAATTTCCCCGATCTGTCGTTTTGCGCCGCGAAAGTGTTGCCAGAACCAGTGCTTACGGTATGGTTTGACGAAATCATCGATGCGGGTATCGCGGCCGCGTTCCGCGATGCCGACCAGCACGATAATCCCCTGACTGTGTTTGATGAGTTCAGCCAGTTCGGCTTCGCGTTGAAGGTCGCCGCCGTCATTCAGCCAGTAGGTTGCCATGCCTTCGTCATTCAATGATTCGATGACGATGACGCCGCCGTCATCGGTTTCCGCCAATACCGGTAAGATCTGGTTGCGCCAGCGGAGTTTCTCCGTGTGTCGCAGGCTGATGCTCAACCCCATCAGGTGACTGATTTGTTCTAACTGGCGGGCAATCGGCTGCTGTTCGTACCAGCGCATTTGCTGGCGTACCGACTGGGTATCCACCACCTGTCCATAGTGGGCGGCGGCGCGAGCCATCGCGGCAATCCAGACTTCAGTTTGGGTGACTTGTGTCATTGATATTCCTGCATGTTCTTATCCGGCAGGCAAGCCGGCTTACAGCGACGGTAGCGTCTCGCCACTAGCTTGATGACGTTCAATACCCAGCATATCCAGCAGATTATCGACGGCAGCGGCATAGTTAACCGCCGCCTCCCAGCCGTCGTATAACGCGCCGATGCGTGAGGTTTCAGCCTGCAACACGTCTTGCTCAACGCTGAGCAGATCGTTCAGGCTGCGCTTGCTGAGCTTGTACTCATCCTGATAGACGTTACGGGTGTAGGTCGCGCTGGTAATTTGCTGCTGGCTGGCTTTTTCACGCTGCTGCGCACCGATGAGATCGGCATAGGCCGTGGAGGCTTTCTGGTTCATATCCAGCTTCGCCGCTTCGACTTCGGCCTGCGCCGCTTCGCGCGTGCCTGACGCCGCATCAACGCGTGCGCTGACGGCCCCGCCCTGATATAGCGGGGCTTCTACCACCAGCTGTAGCTGGTCATCCCAGTAATTACGTCTGTCGGTTTCATAACGGGTGCGACCTGCCTGCACGGCAATGGTGGGGAAGTGCTGGGCTTCCGCCTGACGAATCCGGTGGCGCGAGGCCTCTTGCTTGGACTGTGCGCTCAGCACTGCATTACTCTGCTGGTACGGGAGCGCCTTGAGCGTAATTTTTTGTTGCAGCAGCGCGCGGGGCAGATCGGGCAGGGCGGTGGGGAGAACGCCGGTCAACACGCTGAGCTGTGCCAGTGAGGAACGTTCCAGCGCACGGTATTGCTCCAGTGTTGCTCGCATACCCGCGATACGGGTTTCCGCTTGCAGGATGTCGGATTGCGTACTGAGGCCAGCTTCGGCGCGGAGCGTCGCGGTGTCTTTTACCAGACTGAGCGACGTGATATTGCGCTCGGCTGCCTGACTCAGTTCCTGATAGCGTTTGACTTTCAGGTAGGTGAGCAAGGTTTGTTGACCGACCGTGGTCATGGTGCCGTAGAGCTGATAGCGGTAGGCGTCTGACAGGCTGTGCTGCTCATCAATGCTGCCGCCGGTCTTACCGAAATCGTACAGGAGCTGTTTCAGCGTAAGACCCGCTGTGGAATTGTTGCTCATCGTGCCGCCGGTATCACTTTGATCTGAACGGCCGACGTTGCCGCTCAGGCCGATTTGCGGGAACCAGGCACTTTGTGCCACGCGCAGATCGGCTTCGCCGACGCGAATTTGCGCCGAGGCCTGTGCGATTTGTGGGTTGCGTGCGAATGCGCGGAGAATAGCCTGCTTGAGATCCAGACTGTCGACCTGCTGTTCCGTTGGTGCGGCGGACCAGTCAAACGCAACGGCCTGAGCAAACGTCGGCGGGCTATAGAGGAGAGGAAGGCCGCAGGTCAGCCCGAGCGCCAGTCCGGTCGTCAGCACGCAACGCGGCGTGTGATGGCGTAATGTACGTGTTAAAAAAGCGCGATTGCGCGGAAAAAACATGCCCCTGATAAAAAATGGTTTGTGCATCAATGACCCCTGTTTTCATCACTCTTTGTTTTAGTTCCTTTCAAAGGGGTCAGCCTGTTGGTAACAGTGATTTTCCCTAACTGACCTCCTTTCAAAACCTTCCCCCTTGGCAGGGGGAAGGCGTTAACACCGTTACACCATATTGACGAGCAGGCCTTGCTGCACCAGTACATCTCCCAGGTTGTTGGCGCTATCTAACGATGAATGGTGGTAGACGTCGAAACGCTGACCATCAATATCGCGCTGTCCTACCGTGCTCCACGCCCCTTCTCCTGGGATGAGGTTCACCTGATTGCCTTCGCCCCCGACGATCAGCAAATCATCCTCTGGTCGGTCGGTGACATTCAGGGCGCGGTCGAGATCCAGCGTGATGCTGTTGGTGCCGCTTTGGCCTAAATCGAAGATTTCCACGTTGTCGATTTTCAGCCCCAGCGCGGTGAGATCCAGATTGAGCTCGGTGCCATCCAGAACCAGCGTATCAATGCCGTTACCACCATCGATCTGAGTGAAATCAAGCGTTGAGAGCGTAATGAGATCGTCGCCTTCACCGCCTTCGACATCTTCGCCCGTTTGCACGGTGCCGTCGGCCAGATTGATAACAACGCCGCCGATGGCATAAACGCTGTCTTCCACGTCGGTACTGGCGCTGTTGTCGAGGGGGTTGGTCTCGCTGAGTGCGACTGCCGCCATTTTCGAGCTGACATGAAGGGGTTGCACATCGGTGTTTTCCCCAGTGTCGCTCTGTTCGATGGACAGCGAAGACACCTGAGCGACGCTGCTATCGTCAACATCCAGCGCCATCATGCTCATCAGCGGTAACCCGAGGGAGATACCGGAAGTTAATCCGGCGGATACGCCGGTGAAGTTACCCGCCTGATCGGTGACGGAGGCTTCAACCGCCGTTCCCAGCAGCGCGGTCAAAATTGCACCAACGTTCAGGACGTTGATCCCCAGCAGTGAGCTGGTGAACTGTGTGCTCCACTTGCCATCGGCACCGACGGTGCCCTGTAGCGTCTGGCCGAGCAGTGTGACGGTTACCTTGGCCCCTTGCTGCACGTAGCGCGATGTTCCGCTGACGGTGACGCCATTCGCCAGCAGGCCAACCGTGTTACCAATCAGCGATCCCACCGCATCAATACCCAACTGCGGCAACTGGTGCGTTTTCACGACTACATTGCTGCTGGTGTTGTTAGTGTTGCCATAGCGGTCAGTGACTTTGACACCGACGGACAAATTGCCATCGGCGATGTTGAGCAGGTTAGCGCTCGGGACGCTGATGCTCCAGGTACCGTTGCTGGCGACAGCGGCGTTGAGCACGAGTCCGCCCACGGTCAGCGTGACGCTACCGCCTGCCGCGTTGGTTGTGGTTCCGCTGATGATCTGGTTTATGCCCGCTTCGGCCAGATTCAGGTAGCCGTCTCCGCCAAACAGGGAACCGAGGTTGACCGTTGGCAGTGCATGAACGCCCACACCGATTGAGGCGCCCGCGCTGGTACTGTTTCCTGCGGCGTTGGTCAGAGAGGCGTTGAGGGAAAGCGTGCCGTCGGTCAGGCTGTTGAGATCGAGCGAAGGCAAGCTGACGGACCAACTACCGTTGCTTTGCACCACGGCAGAGTAGGTCTTGGTACCCAGCGAAATCTGGATCGTAGAACCTATCGCATTGGTACTGGTTCCGCTGATGACCTGACCCGCCGCCGCTTCGACCGCATTGAGTAGGCCATCACCGCCAAAGAGCGGATTGATGGTCAGTGTTGGCTGACCGTTAATCGCTACGCTGACGGTACTGGTTTGCGTACCCACGTTACCCGCTGCATCGACCAGACGAACACCGACGTTAGTGACGCCATCCGCAAGGGCTTTCAGATCGAGGTTAGGGACCGGCAGGCTCCAACTGCCGTTGGCACCGACCGTTGTGGTGTAGGTTTTACTGCCCAGCGTGACGTTGATCGCGGTGCCCGCTGGTACATTGGCCGTGGTCCCGCCAATGAGTTGCGTACTTAACAGGCTGGGGAGATCCAGGACTCCGTTGTTGAACAATGGGTTAAGGGTAATCGTTGGCGGTAATATGGCAATGTTGAGGCCTGTGCTGATACCCGTACTGTTGCCTGCCGGATCGGTTACCGTGGCACTGACGGTGAGGTTACCGTTCGCCAAGCCGGACAGTTGCAGCGGCGTGACGCTGGTGCTCCAGGTGCCGTCATTGCCGACGGTCGCATTTAGCGTCAGGGTGCCGATGCGTATCACGACAGACGATCCCGCGACGGCGTTAGTGGTGGTGCCGCTAATCGTCTGCGTCAATGCGGCTTCTGCGGCATTGAGGAAACCGTCACCGCCAAACAGTGAGCCAAGGCTAATCGTTGGCAGGTTTTTGGCAATAATATTGATAGCGTTATTGACCGTGCCAATATTGCCGGAAGTATTCGTAACCGACACATTCAGCGTGGTACTGCCATCGAGCAGCGTGCCGAGATCGGACGGTTGTAGCGTCAGGCTGAACGCGCCTCCCGCTCCAACCGTAGACAGGAAGGTTTTACCACCAAGGGTAACGGCAACCTGCGATCCGGCGCTGGCATTGGTGACCACGCCACCGATCGTTTGCGCCACCAGTGCTTCTGCGGCGTTGAGGAAACCATCGTTGCCAAATACCGGGTTGAGAGTAATCACTGGCTGGGCGAAATCGAACTTGATGCCCGCACTGCCGCTGCTGCTATTGCCTACGCTGTCTGTCGCGGTGGCGCTCACAGTGAAATCACCGCTGCCGAGCCCTTGGAGAATACCCAGTACGCTCGGGGTGACGGCAGCACTCCACTTGCCATCTGAGCCGACGGTGGCTGTGGCGATTTGTGAGCCTGAAATGCTGAGCGTAATGGTTCTGCCTGCCAGACCGGTGGCCGTGCCGCTAAGCGTTTGGTTGACCAGCAGGTCGCCCAGATTCAGCAGGCTATCGCCAAAGACCGGGTTGAGCGTAATACTCGGCAGATTCTTGATGACGGTTGGGACGTTCACGATCTGGCTGGCGGTATTGCCTGCGTGATCGGTGACCGCGACGCCCAGCGCCAGCGTTCCATCTTGCAAGGCTTGTAAATCAAGCGCAGGAACGGACAGGCTCCAGGCACCGCCTGCACCGACGGTAATCCCAGTGTAAATCTTGGTGCCCAACGTCACGGCAACCGTTGCGCCAGCGCCGATATTCACATTGCTGACGACACCGCTGATAATCTGGCTGGTCGTAGCATCCGCGGCATTCAGTGCGCCATCCGTGAAGGCCACAACAGAGTCAATGACTGGCAGGGTTTTCAACACGTCAATGTTGACCAACTGATTCTTCACGTTGCCGTGTGAATCGACGATGTCGACATTAACCGCCAGCACGCCATTGCTTAAGCCAGTGAACACGTTCGAGGGCAGGGCAACGCTCCAGGCCCCGTTGGCGCCGACGGTGCCTTCCACTGTGGTGCCCAACACGGTGACCTGTACTTTCGCACCCAGATAGTTGCCGGTCGCGTTACCGCTGATGACCTGCGTCAACAGTGATTCGGCCAGATTCAGGATGCCATCGTTACCGAAGATATCGGTAATGCCTGCGCCGAGCGTTTTGTTCAACGCAACGTCAAGCGTGACATCAAGGTGTGTGCTATTACCTGAGGTATCGGTCAGCGTCACGCCGATGACCTGCGGCCCGTCGATCAGGTTTTGTAAATTGGCGGACAGTACCGGAATCGTCCAGTTGCCGTCGGACCCGACGGTTGTCGTGCCTGTCAGCGGCCCGGCGGTTAACGTAACCGTGGCACCCACTTCGCCTGTACCGGTAATCGCCGCGCCCGCTAACGCTTCAGCCAGCGTCAGGATATTGTCATCGAACAATGTCACGCTGAGCAGTGGAATACCCGTATCAACGCTAACGACCTGTGTATCCGTGGTGGTATTTCCTGCTGTGTCCGCGAGCGTTGCCGTAATGGTGTGGGAGCCATCGGTTAACTGTGCCAGATCGGCGGCAGGGACACTCACACTCCAGGTGCCGGTGACGGAAACCTGAGCGCTGTAGGTTTTTCCATTCAGCACCACGCTGACGAGCTGTCCGGCCTCTGTGGTGGATGCCGTACCCGTAATCGTCTGTGCGGTGCTGGCTTCTGTACCGCCCAGCACGTTATCACCGGCAAAAGCAACGATATCCAGCGTGGGCGCGACCGTATCGACCAGCACGGGTCTCGTGAGGGTCGCATCGAGCGACGTCGCGGTGATATTGATGTTGCCTTGCGTGGTGAAATAGAGGCTGGCGGGAATGGTGGTGCTCCAGAAGCCATTGTTGTCGGTGATGACGACAAGTGGCGTACTTCCAATGTTAAGCGATACCGCGGTCATCGCCGATGACGGGCCGATAGAGCGCCCGGAAATGGTGACATTACCGTTTATCTCGCTGGCGTTAATGATGTTGTCGCCCGCTATCGGGTCGATCACCATCACCATGGGTGGTTGTGTCAGGTTGACGTTGAATCCCACGCTGGCTTGTGTCGCCGGATTACCCGCTTTATCTGTTGCATCAGCGGTGATCGTGTACGCCGTATTTGCCAGATCCTGCAAATCGGCTGATGGGATGGTTACGCTCCAGGTGCCGCCTGCGAGAATTTTTCCCGTGTACTCGATGTTATTCAGCGTGACGGTCACGGTTTGCCCCACCGCCAAATCGGTGGAGGTACCGCTGATGGTCTGCGTGGTGCGGCTTTCCGCGTAGTTAAGGCCATCCAGTCCGGCGAATGCGGTAATCGCCAGCGTCGGCGTGGCTTGTACGGCAAGGATCGCCTGAGAATTCAACGTAGCGCTGTTGCCCAGGCTATCCGTTGCCGTGATGACGATGTTATGTGTTCCGTCAGCAAGCTGGCTGAGCTGTGTTGGGGTCAGTGTTGCTGTCCATACGCCTCCGCTCAGCTGTGTGACAAGCGCCTGTCCGCCAAATGTGACCGTTACGTTCACGGCATCCCCCGCGTTACCACTCAGCGTTCTGCCCAGCAGAGTGCCCGCTTCCACGATACTCAGGTAGCCGTCGTCAAACGGGGTATTTAAGGTGATCGCCGGTGGCGTGAGATCGCTGGTAAAGATGATGGGCGTCGTGCCGGTGTTGCCTGCGGCATCGACGGCGGTCACCGTGATGGTATGTTGACCGTCGACCAGCGAATTCAACGCATTAGGAGGAAGCGTAACGGACCAGTTGCCGTTGCTATCTACCGTCGCGGTGTAGCGAATGCCGTTGAGGTCGATCTCCAGTTTAACGCTTTGCCCGTTGCCGCCAATCTGCGTGCGGCCAGAGAAGGTCAGCGCGGATGCGGCTTCGGCGCTGCTCAGGATGCCATCGATGCCAAACGGTTGTACATCGACAATCGGGGCGGGCCGTGTTTGCGCCGAACTGACATCGAGCGCCGTGCTGGTATTGCTATTGCCCACCCAGTCGGTGACCTTGACGCTAATGCTGTAATTGCCTTCGGTAAAGAGCGCCAAATCGGCAGGACTCAGATTTCTGGACCAGCCGCCTAAGCCGTCTGCGGTGGCGGTAAAGGTGGTGACTGCCAGCGTGGCTTTGTTGGTCACGGTAATCGTGACTTCCTGGCCTGCGCTGGTAATACCGGTTTTACCCGTTAAGGTCTGGATGGCCAGAATTTCAGTGGTGTTAAGGATGCCATCGCCAAACGGCAGGTCTAGCGTTGCCACTGGCATGGTGGTAGTCAGCACATTTGCCGTGGCCGCTGCGGTACTGGTGTTGCCCGCAGAATCGGTCACGGTGACAGTGAAATTCACTGAGCCATCCGGCAGGTCGATAAGCGTCTGGCGATCCAGCGATAGCGACCAACTACCGTTGGCATTCACGGTGGCTGGGAGGCTTGTGCCGTTAATGCTGACCGACACGGTTTGCCCCACGTTGCTGGTTAGCCCCGTTTGCCCGGATAGTGTCGCGCCCGGCTGTGCATCAGCCAGACTCAGTTTGCCATCGCCGAACGGCGTATCCAGCGAGGCGACGGGAACCCCCACAATCACGCTGGTGAAGGATCCGTTTCCTGTTCCTGTGTTGCCCGCGCGGTCAGTGACGGTGACGTTAATGGTGTGTGTACCGTCACCGAGTGAAGTCAAATCGGCAGATGGCAGTGTCACATTCCACTGACCATTAGCGGCAACGGTGGCGCTGTAGGTGTGTGTTAACGTGCCGTTGGTGATCGAGATAGACACGCTCTGGCCCGGATCGATGAGCCCCGTTGTCCCCGTCAGCAGCTGATCTTCCGTGCTTTCTACCTGATTGAGTACGCCGTCAACAAACGGTGTGGCGATACTGATGGTGAAATTGGTGTGGATGACGACATCCAACGTACCGCCCGCGCTGCCGGTATTACCCGCGCTGTCTGTGACCGTCGCGCTGACCTGTACGTTGCCATCTGCCAGAATGCTAAGCGCATTGGCCGGAATGGTGGCGCTCCACAGGCCGCCCGCGAGCGTCACACCCGTCGTGGTGTAAGCCCCGATCGTAACCTGAATCACTGTCCCGACGGGCAGGTTGGTGTAACTGCCGCCAATGGTTGTTGCCGTCGCCAGCTCCGCGATAGTCAGGACGTTGTTGTCATAGAGCGAATCCAGCGTTAGTGTCGGGAGTGATTGCGTTTTTAGCGTGATATCAATGCTGGCGGCGCTGGCATTACCTGCGCCGTCGGTCACGCTGGCTTGCAGCGTTTTCACTCCGTCGCCCAACGCCAGCAGGTCGTTTGCCGCAACGGTGATTTGCCAGACGCCGTTGCTATCGGCGACAGCGCTATAGACGGCCGTACCGACTTTTATCGTGACTAGAAGGTTCGCTTCGGCCTTGCCGCTCAGCGGTAGTCCGGCTAGTGCGTCCGCCAAACCGATGTCGCTGGTGTCAACCAACATGTCGATAGACAGCAGCGGTGGAACGGTATCGACTGTGAACGGATGGGTGGCCGTAGCCGGGTTCTGTGCGATGTCGTTGACCGTTGCGGTCACATTCTGATTGCCCTGCGGCAGATTTTGCACATCGCTAGCGGGAACGGTCGTACTCCAGTTACCGTCAGCGCCAACGGTCGCCAGATACGTTTTGCTATTCAGCGTCACCGTGACGCGCTGTCCCACTTGAACATTTGTCGTTGAACCGGAAATGAGCAGGTCGGATTGCGCATCCTGCGCGCTGACGACATCGTCGCCAGACAGGGTGGCGATGGTGATGGCTGGCAGGTTAGTCGCATCGGTGATGACAGTGATGCTATGCGTCGCTGAACCGGGGTTACCACTCACGTCCGTTACGCTGGCATTCACGGTTTGCTTGCCGTCAGGGAGGTTGCCGACATCTGTTGCAGGGACCTGTACGCTCCAACTGCCATCCGCACCCACGGTGGCGAAATAAATTCCACCGTTGAGAGTGATAGTGACCTGCTGGCCCTGTTCCACATTCTGACTGCTACCGCTGATGGTCAACGGCTGGCCCGATTCGGCCAGATTGAGGTAATCATCGGTCGACAGCGTGGCTATCGTCAGAGTCGGTGCTTTGGCCGGGTCGGTATCCAGCGTAATCGAATGGCTTACCGTACCAGTGTTGCCGGCAGCATCGGTCAAGCTGGCGGTGATTGCCGTGATGCCGTTTGGCATATTTTGCAGGTCGCCAGCAGGCACGGTGACGCTCCAGGTGCCATCTGTCTGCGCCAGCCCCTGATAGATCTGCCCGTTGATGGTGACGTTAACAATGATAGGACGGCCGCTGTCGTGGATGGGCGACGTACCGGTGATCTCCAGTGGCAGCAGGCTTTCCGCAATGTTGATGATATCGTCAATGCCAATCGGATTGATGGTCAGCACCGGTGGGGTCAAGTCAACGAAGGCGCTGCCCTGAACGGTGGAGGTATTGCCTGCCGCATCGCTGACGGTAACGGAAATGTTGAGTAGTCCGTCTGCCAGCGGAGTCAGAACGCTCGGTGACAGTTGAAGGCTCCAATTACCGTTGCTGTCAACCGTGCCGGAATAGACCGTGGTGCCAATGGTGACGCTGACGGTTTGCCCGGCTCCGCGCAGGCCCGTCGTGCCGTAGAGTGTTTGTCCGGCCTGTGCGTCGCTGAGATTCAGGTAACCGTTGCTGAATGGCATATGCAGTGATGCCACCGGTGGATTATTGATGCTGACGCCCAGTTGTTGCGTACCCGACAGGGCATTACCCGCCTGATCGACCGCCGTGACGTTAACCGTGATGATGCCATCCCCCAGCACTCGCAGATCGCCTGGCTGAATGGCGGCGCTCCAGGTCCCGTCTGGCTGCACCTGCACGGTGTAGGTTTTCCCGTTGAGTATGACGTTGACATCCGTGCCCGCCGCGACGTTGACGGCGCCGCCGTTAATCGTAATGCCGCTTGTCGCTTCCTGCGCGTTTAGCAGGTTATCCCCGGTGATTGGCGCAATAGACAGCCCGCTCGCGTTAGTGTTAACCGTAACAGTGCTGCTGGATGTCGCGGTATTGCCAGAGACATCACTCACGCTGACGGTAATCGTCTGGCTGCCGTTAACCAGCAGTGCCATGTCGGTATCCGAAATCGTGGTGCTCCAGCTCCCGTTCGACAGAACCTGTGCGGTGTACGCTTTGCCATTGAAGCTAATCGTTACCGTCTGGCCTTGCTCAACATTTTTACTGGTGCCGCTGAGCATCTGGCTGACGCGCGCTTCTGCTCCGTCGATAATGTTGTTGCCAGCGAAAGTACCAATTGTAACGACCGGTGCATTGAGCGGGCTGGCATCGACGCTAATAGTCTGCGTGGTGGTGGCGGTATTACCTGCGGCGTCGGTCAGACGTGTCACGATGCTGTAATTGCCATCGGACAGGTTACTCAGATCGGCTGACGGAATGGTGATGTTCCAGGTGCCGTCACTGCCGACGGTGCCGCTGTAGGTTTTCCCATTCAGCGTGGCGGTCACGGTTTGACCCGCGCTGGACGGTGAGGCGGTACCGGTTAGCAACTGATTGCTCAGAACCTCGGTGCTATTCAGGATGTTGTCAGCCGTAATGCTGGTGGCTGTCAACGCAGGCGGCGTACGTGCCACGGTTATGTTGCTGGTTAGGGTGCTGCTGTTTCCGGCTGCGTCACTGACGCTCACCTGCAATGCGGTGGTGCCATTCGGCAGATTTTGCAGGCCATTTGCAGGCAGAGAAATCGTCCAGTTACCTGCCGCATCCACGATCCCGGTGTACGTCACGCCGCCGAGTGTGGCGGTGACGGTTTGCCCTGGTGAGGCGATACCGGTTGTGCCGCTGAGCGTCTGAGTCATGCCCGCTTCTGCGGCATTGAGTATGCCGTCGCTGAACGGTGTGTTCAGCGTCAGCGTCGGGCTACTGTGGGTGAAGACCTCGATCGTACGGCTGCCGCTTAACACATTCCCTGTACTGTCTACCGTCGTGACGGTCAGGGTTGAGGTGCCGTCGGCCAGCGTGCTGATATCCGCTGCTGATACGGTGATGCTCCAGGTGCCGTTCGGCTGTATGATGCCAGCGTAGCTTTTCCCGTTCAGCGTAATCGTGACGGCGGTGCCTGCTGCCACGTTCTGGCTGCTGCCGTTGACGGTGAGATCTTGCGCCGCTTCGGCTTGATTCAGCTTGTCATCGCCCGCGACGGTATCGATGGCGATACCGCTCAGGGAGGTGTTCACCGTAATTGTCTGGCTAAGCGTTGCGGGGTTACCGCTGACGTCGTTGACGCCAATCGTGATGGTATGCGTGCCTTGTGCCAGATGAAGGAGATCGACAGACGGTATGCTGACGCGCCATTGGCCGTTGCTGTCAACCGTCGCGGTGTAGGTGTTGTCGCCGAGTGTCATGGTAACGCGCTGCCCCGCCTCGACATTCAGGCTACCGCCGCTGATGATTTGCGCGACGTTGATTTCACCGCCGTCGATGATGTTATTGAGCGCGATGGCGTTCACGGTGAGCAGCGGCAGGTTGGTCGGATTGGCATCCAGCGTTAATGACCCAGTGCTGGTGGTGCTGTTGCCTGAGGCACTGGTCAATGTTGCCGTCACGGTGTAACTACCGTCAGCCAAAGCCTGGAGATCGGTGGCGGGAACCGTGGCACTCCAGCTACCGTCAGCCTGAATCTGGGTCTGATAATTTTTATTGTTGATCGTGACAATGACGGCGCGGCCAGCATCGGATTGTAGCGCATTACCGGAGATCACCTGATCGTTCAAACTTTCGGCGGCGTTGATGATGCCATCGCTGGTCAGCGGTTTCAGCGTCAGCACGGGACGAACCATGTCGACGGTGATGTCGCGAGCGCTCTGTATGCTGTTTCCTGCGGTGTCGGTTGCTTCTACGCGGATTGTTTGTACGCCGGTTAACAGGGATTGTAGGTCGGTGGCAGGAAGTGCTGCACTCCAATTACCCTGATTATCCACGGTTGCTGTATAGGTCTTGCCGTTCAGCGTGACGATGACGCTTTGGCCCCCTCCGCTGATCCCTGTTTTCCCTGTCAGGTTCTGCCCGCTGGTCGATTCGATGATGTTGAGTACCCCGTCACCGAAAGGCTGATTGATCGTTGGCTGCGGCAGGTTATTAATATGGATATCAATATTGCGGCTGGTGGTCACTGGGATATCGCTGGGGCCAGCGACGCTGGCGATAATGGTTGTTGTTCCATCTGGCAACGCGAGCATATCGCTGCTGTCTATCGTGACGCTCCAGCTCCCGTTCGCGGCAATCATACCGATATAGGTTTTGCCATTGAGCGTAACGGTAATGTTTTCTCCTGGCATGACGTTGACCGTTGAACCCGAAATGGTCAGCGGCTGTGACGCTTCAAGGCGGTTGATCTGGTTATCCAGCGCAACAATGCTGATGGAGATACTGTCATTACTGATATCGACGTCGGACCAGGCTTCATAATTTCCTTTATTTCCGGCCAGGTCGGAGACTTGTGCGCTGATAGAAACCATTCCTTCAGATAGCTGTGCCATATCTTCAACTGGAATTTCTACCCCCCATTTCCCTCCGCTCTGGATGGTGGCGAAATAGAATTTTTTGTTAAGAAGAATGGTCACTATTTGGCCAGTTTCCACATTCGAACTGCTGCCCGTTAACCACTGGCTGACTTTTAGGTCGGCTGCGGTGATGGTGTTATCTTCACCGATAAAAGGATCAACGAAGATGGTTGGTTGGAATGCGGGGTCTGCACTGAGCGTGATGGATTTCTCGATGCTGGTGGTATTCCCGACGGCATCGCTCAGCGACGCGGACAGCGTGTAGCTGCCATCGGCCATGCTGCGTAGGGCGGCGGTGGGTAAACTGATGCTCCAGTTTCCGTTGTTGCCGACAACGCCGGTATAGAACTGTCCATCAAAAGAGATAACGACGGTGCGGCCTGCTTCGCTGACTGAGGCGGTGCCGTTGACGGTCTGGTTGCTTTGCGCTTCGGCCAGGTTGATGGTGTCATCACCTGCAAGGGTGCCGATGGTCAGGGTTGGGGCTGTAAAATCGGTACGGCTCACGAACGACTGGCTTGTCTGATTGCCTGCGGCATCCTGTGCGGTGACCAGAAGCGTATTATTTCCTTCCGGCAATTGCTGGAGATCGGCAGCAGGAACGGTAACGGTCCATTTGCCCGTAGTATCAACGGTACCCGTGTAAGATTTCCCGGCGAGGGACAAAATAACGCTCTGTCCAGCCCCAGTAATGCCTGTTTGGCCGGTAATTGTCTGGTTGACCAGCGCCTCTGTGCCATTCAGTGAGCCGTTACCAAAGGGGGTATCAATAGTGGGTTGAGGCAGAGTATGAATGTGTACGCCTAGCGGGTGAGTGTCCGTTACGGCAGCGCTTCCTGTCACATTTACGCTGGCGGTGATGGTGGCATTGCCGTCTGACAGAAGTTGGAGATCGGCACTGGGGACTTGTAATGTCCAACTGCCGTCCGCGGCAACGGTCGTGGTGTAATTTTTCCCGTTCAGCGTAACGGTCACTGTCTGCCCTGCGGGAACATTAGCAGTATTCCCGCTGATCGCCAGCGGTTGCAGAGATTCTGCCCGACTTAACAGATCATCGCTGGCGATAATGTTGATGGCGATGCTGTCACCAGACTTATCTACGTTGATGTTACGGCTTTCGCTCGCGGCGTTGCCCGCTTTGTTACTCACGTTAACGTTAATGCTGTATGCGCCGTCTGCTAATAGCGCGATATCTGCGGTTGAAACGTTGATGCTCCATACACCGCCGGATTGCACGGTGGCAAGATAGGTTTTTCCATTCAGGCTAATAGTGACAATCTGTCCTGCCTCAACGTTGGTCGTCGTCCCGCTCAATTGCTGGCTGACTTTTGCTTCCGAGCCATCAATGACGTTATCGTCCGCGAAATTATTGATGGTAATGGTCGGTGCGGTGGTTGCGCCGCTGTTAATGGTCAGCGGGCGGGTAATCGTTGTGGTGTTGCCTGCGGCATCGGTCAGCGTAACGGTCAGGTTCTGGTTACCGTCTGCTATAGCGACCAGATCGGCCGTTGGCAGCGTGATGCTCCAGTTTCCGTCGCTGCCGACGGTGGTGGTGTAGGGTTTGGCATTCAGCGTAACGGTGACCGTGCGACCAGCTTCACTAAGCGATGCTGTCCCGCTGACCACCTGATTGGCGGCCAGTTCTGCGCCATTGAGGATATTGTCCTGAGCGACAGTGGAGACGGTGAGCGTCGGGGGCGTCGTATCCACATTGATATTTTGCGTTATGGTCGCTTTGTTGCCTGCAATATCGTGGACAATGACTTCTAGTGAACTGGTGTTGTTCGATGGCAGGCTCTGCAGAACGCTTTTGGGGATCGTGACACTCCAATGTCCATTGGCATCAACAGCTCCGGTAAAGGTATATCCGCCGATCGTCAGGCTAACCGTTTGGCCTCTACCACTGATCCCTGTTTCTCCACTGATGATCTGATCCTGCGCCGCTTCAGCCCCGTTTAATACCCCGTCAGTGAAAAGGGGGGGCAGCGTGATGGAAGGTAGGGTATTGATGTGTACATCCAGCGCGCGGTCGACGGTGACGGTATTACCACCGTTCCCCTGTACGCTAGCAGTGATGGTGCTACTGCCGTCTGACAGCAAAAGCAGGTCGGCGCTGGGGATGTTCAAAGACCATTTGCCGTCTGCGCCTGTGGTGGTGGTATAGGACTTTCCGTTCAATGTGACCGTGACGGTTTGGCCTGCAGCAACATTGGCCGTCGTGCCGCTGATAGTCAGTGGTAGCCCAGCTTCCACAGCATTCAGACGGTTATCTGTCGAGACGATGCTGATGTTGACCGCTTCGGCGTTGGTGTCCACTGTGATGGTTTGGGGCGGCAGGGTGGTGGTGTTACCCGCTTTGTCCGTTAATGATGCCACCAGATTGTAGGTGCCGTTAGTCAGCGCCTGGATATCGCTGGAGGGAATGAGAACACGCCATGTACCGCCGCTCTCTACCGTCGTCGTGTAGGTTATACCGTTAAATGTCACCGTTACAGTCTGGCCGATATCCGACAGGGAAGCTGTACCGGAGACAACCTGCGAGGACTGGAGTTCGTCTGCGGTGAGTTTGTTGTCTCCGGTCAATGACGACAGGGACAGCTCCGGCGGCGTGGTATCGACAATAATGGTGCGGTTGACCACGGTGGTATTGCCGGCGCTATCGCTAATCGTGAACGACATGGCGTGCTCGCCTTCGCTCAGTGCGCGAAGGTCTGCGACCGACACAGTCAGGGTCCAGTTACCGTCTGCATTAATGGTCGTGGTATAGGTTTTCCCATTGAGTGTGATGGTGACGCGCTGGCCTGCTTCACCGGTTCCGTTGAGAATCTGGCCGTTTGCCAGTTCTCCTACGGTGAGGTAATTGTCGCCCGTAAATTTATCAACGGTTAGGTTCGGAGGCAGGGTATCAATGGTGAGGCCGAGAGTTTTCTCATGGATCACACCGTTCACACCTGGAACGCTTACTTTTAATGCATAAATGCCGTCTTGTAGCCCGGAAAATGCGCTTGCTGGCAGCATAAAACGCCATGAGCCGTCGACGGCTGTGGTGGTGGTGTAAACCACGCCGTTTAACGTGATGGTGACGATTTGGCCCGCACCGATGCCGTTTGTATTACCGCTAAGGATGTGGGATTGGCCGATCTCCGCACGATTCAAGATATTATCTTCAGCGAAGGCATTAACGGTTAAGGACTCTGGCGTTGTGGGCTTCTTGTCGTCACTTGATGAACCCACTGCGATAGCTGCTCCTCCGATGGCGATTGCACCCAGAATGCCGCCCAACGTTGCCGTAGAGAGTGTAGTGGTCGTGCTGCTGCCAATCAGTAGTGACGTCATATCGCCCAGAGCGGTGTATTCTGGCGTAAGGGCTATGGTTTCCCCCGCGAGGGCTGCGCCTTCTGCCGCTGCCGCGCCGGAGAACTGTGCATGGATGAGTCGGGTGCCATCGTCAAAAACCAGTTCGCTGTGATAACCGGCGGCATCCAAAGTAAAGAAGCTTTCATAGCGGACGGTGGTACCGTCTTTCATGTGCAAGATAAGATCGTTGCCAACACGCTCATAGCGAGACACCACGTCGGGTGTGCCAAAGATTCTGACGGTGCTGCTTTCTAGTAGTTTGATGTCAGTCGTTCCCTGAGGCACGGTACTGATGAGCTGGCCACCATGACGTGACAGGATGTTTGCATTTCCCGCAATAATGTTCATATCTGACATGAGATAGCCTCTTACTTATCTGAAACCATGGTCTTAATACCTCTCCCAGCGGATTGGGGCCGCGGTGGGGGACGTATGGGATATGCACCACCAACAATATGGGATATGCACCACCAACAAACAGAGGGGTCGCTAAAGCTGACCTGGTTCAGAAACAAGAAACAGAAATAGTCAAATATGATTAAATAAATTGCTGTGCATCTCTTTTCGTAGGGATTAGGTTATTGGGATGATCTTCAACCCAATTATTGATATTTATAGGAGTGGCTTAACTAAAAATCCAATTTTTTTGAAATGTTTTGAAAATAAAAATATGACAATATTTTTACGTGTTAAATGGCTTAGCGGTGTTGCTATTATTAGTTAATTACTATCACACTAATTATCATGTTGAATTACCATTACTTAGCGCACCTGATGGCGTGACAATATGCTTTTTTCCACATTTGAGTGGGGCGATGCGAGCTACTCAACGTTAAGAAGGAGGCTTTATCTGGATTTGTTGTATCAATTTGTGTTTATTTTCGTTGGCGGTAATACGCGAGTGTTAAGCGGAGTGTGTTACCAGCAAAATGATAACGAAGTGTGATGATTAATCATATTTTCTTATGCGTTGTATTGACGATACCAGGCGTGGTTTTTGAATAGATGGCGTCTGGCGTAGTACTGGATATGAGAATTATTCTTGATATCACGGTCATCCCCATTACACTGCGGGCGATTGTTTTCATCTGAGAGACCAGGTTGTTATGGAGTTGCTCCGCATTGTTTACCAGCAGTACCGTTGGCCCTTTCTTGCCGTTATCCTGCTAAGTTTGTTGAGTGCCGCACTGGGCATTGGGCTTATTGCCTTTATCAACCTGCAATTGATTGAAACGGTCAATCAGTCACTGAGCGTATTGCCGCAATTTCTGGGTTTGCTGCTGCTCCTGATGGGCGTGACGCTGGTGTCGCAACTGGCGCTGACGACGCTGGGGCACCATTTCGTTTACCGCCTGCGTGGGCAATTTATTAAGCGTATTCTGGACACTAACATTGCCCGTATCGAACAGATCGGCAGTGCGCAGCTGCTTGCCAGCCTGTCCAGCGATATCCGCAATATCACGATTGCATTTGTGCGTCTGCCGGAGCTGATTCAGGGCATTGTGCTCACCATTGGTTCGGCCGCTTATCTGGCTTGGCTCTCCCCTAAAATGCTGGTGGTGACGTCCGTTTGGATTTCGATAACGCTCTGGGGCGGCTTTATGCTGGTTTCCCGCGTGTATCGCCACCTGACTCAGGTGCGGGAAGCGGAAGATCGTCTCCAGAAAGATTACGAAACCGTGATTAACGGGCGTAAAGAGCTGACGCTCAACCGTGAACGGGCGCAGAAGCTGTATGAAGAGGTTTATCAGGCTAATGCGCAGGATTACCGACAGAATGTAATTCGTGCCGACACCTTTCACCTCAGTGCAGTGAACTGGTCGAATATTATGATGCTGGGCGTGATTGGCGCGGTCTTTTTCATGGCAAACAACCTCGGCTGGGCGGATACCAACGTGGCGGCGACGTACTCACTGACGCTGCTGTTTTTACGCACGCCGATGCTTCAGGCCGTTGGCGCACTGCCGACGCTGTTGAGCGCGCAAGTCGCGTTTAATAAGTTGAAACGTTTCGATTTGGCGGATTATCAGGAAGCGTTTTCCGCAGCGGCTGCTCCTGCTGACTGGCACACGCTGGAACTGCGTGACGTGGTGTTTCGCTATGACGACTCCGGCTTTGAAGTCGGACCGATCAATCTGGTGATAACGCGTGGTGAACTGGTGTTTCTGATCGGTGGCAACGGGAGTGGGAAATCTACGCTGGCGATGTTGCTGACGGGGCTTTATACCCCGGTTTCCGGCTCGTTGCTGCTGGATAACCGCCCCGTTACGGCGGAAACGCGAGAGGATTACCAAAAGCTACTTTCTGCCATCTTTACCGATTTCCACCTGTTCGGGCAGATGATGGGGCCGAACGGAACGGAGCCGGATATGGCGCTGGTCGATAGCTGGCTGGATCGCCTGAACATGCGGCATAAGCTGACGCTGGAGAATCATCAGGTGATGAACTTACAGCTTTCTCAAGGGCAGCGTAAGCGTGTGGCGCTGCTGCTTGCTGTCGCCGAACAGCGGGACATCCTGCTACTGGATGAATGGGCGGCCGATCAGGATCCACAATTCCGCCGCGTGTTCTATCTTGAGCTGTTACCGCAGCTGCGCGCATTGGGGAAAACGATTGTGGCGATCAGTCATGACGATCACTACTTTGAACACGCCGATCGCCTGCTTGAAATGCATCAGGGAACGCTGTCAGAACTGACGGGGGACGCGCGTGAACAGGCCTCGCAGGATGCCGTGGCGCAGATTAGCCGGTAACGCAAATCGGCGCGGTGGAACACCGTGCTGTGAGACATCACACACCGTTAGCGTGAAGTCTCACAGGCATATATTAATTCGTTGAATTCTGGGGCATTATAAGCGCCAATGTTGGCAGGTTGCTAACAGAATGGGCGTTTTTTACTTACAGATCAGGCATCTGACGTATCTGGTCTGCCACTTAACTCAATAAGTTGGTATAGGTTATGAAAAGGATATTTAACGCATTATTCGTTGTTGTTTTTGTTTGTTTTTCGTCTCTGGCAAATGCGGCAGAAAATCTGCCTAACATTGTCATTTTGGCAACGGGCGGTACGATTGCAGGCTCCGCTGCGGCCAACACGCAAACCACAGGTTATAAAGCCGGTGCGCTGGGCGTAGAGACGCTGATTCAAGCGGTGCCAGAGCTGAAAACGCTTGCCAATATTTCAGGCGAGCAGGTTGCCAGCATCGGTAGTGAAAATATGACCAGCGACGTGCTGCTGAAGCTGAGCAAGCGCGTGAACGAGCTGCTGGCACGCAGCGATGTTGATGGCGTGGTCATTACGCACGGTACGGATACGCTCGACGAATCGCCTTACTTCCTGAACCTGACGGTGAAGAGTGACAAACCGGTGGTCTTTGCCGCCGCGATGCGTCCGGCAACGGCAATCAGTGCCGACGGCCCAATGAACCTGTACGGCGCAGTAAAAGTGGCAGCGGATAAAAACTCTCGCGGTCGCGGCGTTTTAGTTGTGCTGAACGACCGTATTGGTTCTGCTCGTTTCATCAGCAAAACCAACGCTTCTACGCTGGACACCTTTAAAGCGCCAGAAGAAGGTTATCTGGGCGTGATTATCGGTGACAAAATTTATTACCAGACGCGTCTGGATAAAGTTCACACCACACGTTCCGTATTTGACGTGACCAACGTAGATAAACTGCCAGCTGTCGACATTATTTATGGCT
Organism: Pectobacterium carotovorum; assembly: GCA_016415585.1. Classification (NCBI taxonomy): domain Bacteria; kingdom Pseudomonadati; phylum Pseudomonadota; class Gammaproteobacteria; order Enterobacterales; family Pectobacteriaceae; genus Pectobacterium; species Pectobacterium carotovorum. The sequence continues at coordinate 1,363,908 of CP066552.1, forward strand.
ATCAGGACGACCCTGAATACATGTATGACGCTTCTATCAAACACGGTGTAAAAGGCATCGTGTATGCGGGGATGGGTGCAGGCTCAGTATCCAAGCGCGGCGATGCAGGCATCCGTAAAGCGGAAAGCAAAGGTATCGTTGTTGTGCGTTCCAGCCGTACCGGCAGCGGCATCGTGCCACCGGACGCGGGCCAACCGGGTCTGGTTGCCGATTCTCTGAGCCCGGCTAAATCACGCATTCTGCTAATGCTGGCGCTGACGAAAACGACGAACCCAGCGGTGATTCAGGATTATTTCCACGCGTATTAATCGCCTGATCGATTTTTAGTGTGGTAGCCCCGCCTTTAAACGCGGGGCTTTTTACTTCCTGTCATCCCATTTTTACTTTTGGTTATTCAACTTTTCGTTTCCACTGAGAAGTCACTTCCCTCTCTGTTGATTTTATCGGTATGATTCAGCTCACGACAAAGCAGGTAATCACCCTTATTTATCTTTGATACCCGAAATAATTCGAGTGGCGGGACTGCCTACGCGCGTCCAGCTTGAAGTATGACGGAGTGGGTGAATAAAGAAGAAGGATACGTCATTACATGACACACCCCATTTTTATGGTTGGTGCCAGAGGCTGTGGGAAGACCACCGTTGGGCATCAACTGGCGCAGGCGTTAGGATATGACTTTGTCGATACTGACCTGTTTATGCAGCAGACCACCAATATGACGGTGGCTGATGTGGTTGCGCAGGAAGGATGGCATGGGTTCCGCCAGCGTGAAAGTCTGGCGCTTCAGCAGGTGACGTCTAATCGCTGCATCGTCGCGACGGGTGGCGGTATGGTGTTGGCGGAAGCCAATCGGCGTTTTATGCATGACAAAGGCACAGTTATTTACCTCCATGCGGATGCGGAGCTACTGGCTCAGCGGCTGGAAGAAAATCCGCAGGATAACCAGCGTCCGACGTTGACGGGTCGTCCTATCGCAGAGGAAATGGCTGATGTACTGGCCGCGCGCGAGGCGCTTTATCGCGGCGTCGCGCACCACGTCATCGATGCATCACAAACGCCGGAAGCGATTGTGGCAAGCGTGTTGAAAGCGCTGCGCTCGTCGGCTGCATAGGAAAGTGGACCGGACACTGGCAAAATAATCACCAGTCAGTGTTACCGAACACCAACTTTCAATGAATAGATCGTGACAGTGGCTCGACTCTCCTTTTAAGATGAATTTCCTGAATTTTTTCGATGATAGGTGCCGCGCTATGCTGAATGTAAATGAGTATTTTGCAGGGAAGGTCAAATCAATCGGTTTTGAAGGCGACAGCATTGACCGCGCCAGTGTCGGCGTCATGGATGCGGGTGAATACACCTTTAGAACTGGGCAACCGGAAGAAATGACGGTGATCACCGGAACATTGAAAGTCCTGCTGCCTGACGCACCGGATTGGCAGGTTTTCACACCGGGAGAAACGTTTTTCGTTTCGGGAAAAAGTGAGTTCAACTTACAGGTGGTCGAACCGACCTCTTATCTGTGTAAATACCTGTAATTTCTATTCTATCTCTGTAGATTAGATCATTCTCGCCGCATTGTGTGCTACATAATGCGGTGTTTTTTATGCTCATCCTGATTCATTCCTCTTGTTCCCCCAACGCGGTTAGTGCCTTTCTCTGCCATTCTTCCCCTGATGGGAGTAAATAATGCTGCAAAAATGCTAAGTAGCTCAAGTAATGAACGCAAAGGTATTTAAAAGGTATTATTAATTGGTATTTTAAAGGTGTACCTTACTCTGTCATGAAGGATGTAAATATGAAAACTACAGCAAAGCTGTCGTTCATGATGTTCGTTGAATGGTTTATCTGGGGAGCCTGGTTCGTTCCACTCTGGCTGTATCTGAGCAAAAGCGGATTTACGGCGGGTGAAATCGGCTGGTCGTATGCCTGTACCGCGATTGCCGCGATTCTGTCGCCGATTCTGGTGGGATCGCTCACCGATCGCTTCTTTGCCGCGCAAAAGGTGCTGGCAGTCCTGATGTTCGCCGGGGCGATACTGATGTACTTCGCGGCGCAGCAAACGGAATTTATGTATTTCTTCCCACTGTTGTTGGCCTATTCGTTAACTTACATGCCGACGATTGCACTGACTAACAGTATCGCCTTCTCGCATGTTGCCGATGTCGAACGGGATTTTCCACGCATCCGGGTATTGGGAACGATTGGCTGGATCGCCTCTGGGATTGTCTGCGGTTTTCTGCCGACGTGGCTTGGGTTTAGCGATATTTCCCCCACCAATGTTCCGCTGCTGATTACCGCTGCCAGCTCCGTGTTGCTCGGTTTCTTTGCATTTTTCCTGCCCAATACGCCACCGAAAAGCACCGGCAAGATGGATGTTAAAGTCATGCTGGGGCTGGACGCGATTGTGTTGCTGAAAGACAAAAATTTTCTGGTGTTTTTTGTCTGCTCCTTCTTATTCGCGATGCCGCTGGCGTTTTATTACATTTTTGCCACGGGCTTCCTCACCGAAGTCGGCATGAAGAATGCGACAGGCTGGATGACGCTGGGCCAGTTCTCTGAAATTTTCTTTATGCTGGCGCTGCCGTTTTTCACCAAACGCTTTGGTATTAAAAAGGTATTATTACTGGGGCTGGTGACGGCGGCTATCCGCTATGTCTTCTTCGTCTACGGCGATGCTTATCATTACTTCACGTACGCACTGCTGTTCCTCGGCATCCTGCTACACGGCGTGAGTTACGACTTCTACTATGTGACCGCCTACATCTACGTTGATAAAAAAGCGCCGGTACATATGCGCACGGCAGCACAAGGGCTGATTACGCTCTGCTGTCAGGGCTTCGGTAGCCTGTTGGGATACCGTTTGGGTGGCGTGATGATGGAGAAACTTTTCGCCCACGGTGAGCCGGTGAATGGTTTGACCTTTAACTGGACCGGTATGTGGCTGTTTGGTGCGGTGATGATCGCGATTATTGCGCTGATCTTTATCCTGTTTTTCCGTGAATCGGATAAGACGATCTCGACCATTGATGTAGACGGTGCAAAGAACAAGCATTTCAGTACAGAGGAAAGCAAATGAAACAAGAACGTATTCTCGGTGCCTTATACGGCCAGGCTTTAGGGGATGCGATGGGCATGCCATCGGAACTGTGGCCCCGAACGCGAGTGAAAGCGCATTTTGGCTGGATTGATCGCTTTTTACCCGGCCCGGCGGAAAACAATGCGGCGTGCTATTTTGGCCGTGGCGAATTTACGGATGATACCTCGATGGCGCTGAGTCTGGCCGATGCCATCATTGAATGTGATGGCGAAATCAATGCCGATGCGATTGGCCGTCACATCCTGAAATGGGCGGAATCGTTCGATGCATTTAATAAGAATGTGCTCGGCCCCACCTCTAAAATTGCGTTGAAGGCTATTCGACAGGGCACATCCGTCAGCGAGCTGGAAAACAATGGCGTCACGAACGGCGCTGCAATGCGGGCGTCCCCGCTAGGCTGTCTGCTGCCTGCGCACGATCTTGATGAATTTATCGATCAGGTAGCGCTGGCCTCTAGCCCGACGCATAAATCCGATTTGGCGATTGCGGGAGCGGTCGTCGTTGCCTGGGCTATTTCCCGGGCGATTGACGGTGCCAGCTGGCAGGAGATCGTCGACGCACTGCCGTCTGTCGCACGCCACGCGCAGGAAAAGCGTATCACGACGTTTAGTGCCTCCCTTGCCGCGCGTCTGGAACTGGCGCTAAGTATCGTGCGCCGTGCAAACGGTACGGAAAGCGCCAGCGAGCAGCTTTATCAGCTGATTGGCGCAGGAACGAGCACCATTGAATCCGTCGCTACGGCAATCGCGATGGTGGAACTGGCGCAGACTGACCCAAATCGCTGTGCGATTCTGTGTGCCAACCTCGGAGGGGATACCGACACTATCGGGGCGATGGCGACCGCAATATGCGGTGCGCTGCACGGGGTCACAGCGATTGATGCCGCGTTGAAGCAGGAACTGGATGACACTAACCTGCTTGATTTTACCCGCTATGCCAGCCTGCTCCAGCAATACCGCTCAGCACGGGAGGCGTGATGAAGGCCAGCGAACTTGCTGCAAAACTGGATGAGCTAACGACGCGTCAGCCGCTGACCATCATCGGAGCGGCGGTGATTGACGTGATTGCCGATGCTTACGCTCTGCCATATCGCGGGTGTGATATTGAACTGAAGCAGCAAAGCGTGAATATTGGCGGCTGCGCTTTGAACATTGCCATCGCGCTTAAACGCCTTGGGATAGCCGCGCAAAACGCCTTGCCCGTCGGGCAGGGCGTGTGGGCGGATATCATTCGTCAGAGTCTGGAAAAGCAGGATATCACCACGGTGGTACAAACCGATGAGGGAGACAACGGCTGGTGTCTGGCGCTGGTTGAACCGGACGGCGAACGGACTTTTATGTCCTTCAGCGGGGTTGAGAACCAGTGGAGCGACAGTTGGCTGGTGTCGTTATCCGTCGCAGCAGGGAGTTTGGTCTACCTGTCTGGCTATCAACTGGCGGCGCCGTGCGGTGAGCGTCTGGTGAGCTGGCTGGAAAACTTGCATAACGTCACGCCATTCATCGATTTTGGCCCGCGCATTGCCGATATACCCGCAAGCCTGATGGCACGCATTATGGCGCTTCACCCGGTGGTTTCCCTTAATCGTCAGGAAGCGGACGTGGCGGCGGATCTGCTCGGTGTGTCGGCTGATGTGCAAACGCTGGGGCGCGCCTGGCGGGAGATGTACCGTGCACCGGTGATTATTCGTCAGGACAAAGCGGGAGCGTGGTATTTCGATGCCGCTTCTGAGGGCCTCGTCACCCCGTTTCCGGCAACAGTGGTGGATACCATCGGGGCAGGGGACAGCCACGCGGGCGGGACACTGGCTGGTTTGGCCGCTGGGTGGTCGTTGGCTGAGGCCGTCACGCTAGGGAACGCCGTTGCGGCGTATGTCGTGAGCCACCGTGGCGGAGACTGTGCGCCTACGCTGGCTGAACTTCGTGCTCGGTTACTCCTCGCAGACGAAAACGTATAGATCGCTGCGGCAATAGCTGGTGCTGTACTCAATGGGCCGGTTCTGTGGGTCGAGCGCAATCTGCTTGATGACCAGAACCGGTACTTTATTATCAAGCTGAATATGTGACTGAAACTCGGCATCGGGCATACGCGCGCTGACGCGACTGCGTGTACGCTGCGGATTGATGTTCTGGCTACGAAAATAGTCATAAAGCGAGACGCCAATATCGTCAGCGTCAGCGATCAGATCAACCGGAACATACGACTCTTCAATCGAAACGGCGTCCTCATCCACATAGCGAATACGTTTCAACAGAAAAACGGGGGTGTCTGGCGCAATAGCCAACTGCTCGGCCACTTCCTTGCTGCTTTTTACGATTTGTTTGTTTACCCACAGCGTATTGGGCTTTTTGCCCCGCAGCACGACCTGCTGTGAAAAGCCGCGCGCCTCTTTCAACGAATATTCGAAAATATTATTGATTTGCGTCCCGTAGCCGCGCACGCGGGTCACCACGCCTTCTTCTTCCAACGTCTGCATCGCTTTGCGCACGGTAATGCGGGATATGCCAGCCAACTGGCTCAGGTCACGTTCTCCCGGCAGAATATTGCCATGTTCCAATGTGCCGCTGCGCACGGCATTTTTTACCGTTTCGGCAAACTTTAGGTAGAGTGGGGTATTGTCTGTTGCCGCAAAGCGCTGCGTAAGCTGTTCTATTAATCGAGTATGCGCGTGTTCCATTCTTCTCTGATCCTGATCGGCCTGCGTAAACGCCATAATACCACTGGTCTTATTACCTCTATACTGAAAATGGCAATCGTGGATTACCACATAAAATAAAATATTTTATGTGATTTTTAGCATGTTGCTCTGTCATGAAAATGTCATCTATCCTTTGTAACGCTAATCATTAATTCCATATATGAGTTATTTTATTTAATGATTTTTATTAATTAACAGAGTAAAAGAATGTCACGATTATTAGGAATAATCCCTGAATTGTTAAAGTGCAACAGATTACGGTGTTTGCTAATAATTTTACATTATGCGATTAAGTAAGTTTTTTATTTTATTTATTTTCTTTAATTTAGCTGTTTATGTTGAATTTCCGATTGGAAATCCATTTGATGCCTTTTTTTTTATAAGAGTGTGGTTGAACGTAGTAACTATTTTTCAGCGTTTTAAGATAAATGGCGATTGTATAATGTGATCATATTCAAGTTTTATTTTTCTCTGCCGTTATGGATAGTATAACTATTCTACGCAAAGAGTATTTTATGCTGAAAACGACTCGATCCCGCATCCTTGCGGCCTGTTCTACCATTGTTGTGCTTTCACTTGTTATCAATACCTTTCTTAACTACACCATCGCCAATAACGCGAATAAGGAATCGATCCAGAATACGCTGAATGCGGTAGCCACTAGCCATAGTATCGCGATTAGCGACTGGGTTGCTTCTAAAACGCTGATGATCTCTGCGTTGCACGACCGAGTCATAACCGATGAGGATCCGATTCCGCTGTTTAAACAGATTGCGGCATCCGGCGGACTCCTGAATGTGTACATGGGCTATGCCAATGGCACGGCCAAGTTTGCCGATTCTGGCGGTATTCCTCCCGATTACAACCCGACTGTCCGGCCCTGGTATCAGCAGGCGGTGAAAGAGGGCAAACCGCTGGTCACTGCCCCTTACGTTGATGCGGTGACGAATACCCTGGTGGTGTCTTTCGTTGCTTCCGTGGTGGAAGGCGGAACGGTCAGAGGCGTCGTCGGTAGCGACGTCACGATGAACAGCGTGATTGAAAACGTCAAAGCGATTAACCCAGCCAAAGATAGCTTCGGCGTTCTCATCGAGCGTAGCGGTCTGATCATTGCTCACCCGGATGAAAAACTGACGCTGAAAAATATCAGCGACATTGCCCCTGGGATTGATCTGAACGACATTCTTTCAGCCGATAGCGCCCGCGATGTGGACTTTTCTGGCGTGACAAAGCTTGTGGTGGCAAAACCGATTGCTGGCACGAACTGGTTCATGCTGGTGGCGTTGGACAAAGCTGAAGCGACAGCGGGCATGAATTCTCTGCTGTCTACCTCTGTGATCACGCTAGTTGTTATCGCACTGTTGGGCACGCTGGTGATTGGTTTCATCATCGCGTCAGCGCTCAAGCGTCTGCTGCAAATCCGCGACGCAATGGATGATATCAGCAACGGTAATAACGATCTGACGCAGCGTCTGCCGGATGAAGGGCATGATGAAGTGGCGCAAATTGCCCGCTCGTTTAATATCTTTGTCGACAAAATCAGTCAGGTCATGATGCAGATTCGCGATATCAGCGCATCGCTTCAGGTCGCGGCGGATGAAATCTCGGCGGGGAACAACGATCTCTCTGCGCGTACTGAATCTGCGGCATCGAGCATTCAGCAAACCGCAGCCTCGCTGGAAGAAATTTCTGCGGCGGTTACGCAGTCGGCAGGTTCTGCACAGCAGGTTAACGCGAAAGCGCTGCTGCTGTCGAAAGATGCCGGCACAGGCGGAAAAGTGGTGTCCGATGTGATTGTCACGATGGAAGAGATCGTGGTCGCGTCTGGGAAAATCGGCGATATCATCGGCGTGATCGATGGCATTGCATTCCAGACTAACATTCTGGCGCTTAACGCTGCAGTAGAAGCGGCGCGTGCGGGTGAACAGGGCCGTGGTTTCGCCGTGGTTGCCGGTGAAGTTCGCAGCCTTGCACAGCGTAGTGCGCAGGCCGCAAAAGAAATTAAAGAGCTGATTGAATCGACGGTCTCCAGCGTGACTTCTGGCTCCGTGCAGGTTCGTCAGGCCAGCGACACGATGAATGAAATTGTCGGCGGCGTCTCTACGGTGAGCTCGGTGATGTCTGAAATCACGCATGCGGCAGATGAGCAAATGCGTGGGATCAACGAGATCAACAAAGCGGTCGCACAGTTGGATTCGATGGTGCAGCAAAACGCCGCGCTGGTACAGGAATCTGCTGCTGCGTCGGGTGCGTTGCAGTCACAGGCTGAAGAACTGAACGCCGTTGTCGGGGCATTCCGGGTCTAACGGGTTCCGGCAGTGAAGAAGTATTGCCCGCCGAATATTGGCGGGCAATCACCGACTGTATTAGTAATCGGCAGTATTAATAATCGATGGTATTAACGATCGATAGTATTAACAATCGATAGTATTAACAATCGATAGTATTAACAATCAACAGCATTAACGTTGGGCTTCTCCGCCCAGCGCTTCAATCAGATTCGCAATCAATGCCGCCAGCTCGCTGGTCATCAAAATAAAATCAGCATCAAACCGCTGAGCAAAATCTTCCCGATCGATATCGTCGTTTTGTTCCCGCAGCGTATCGGAGAACTTCAAGCGTTTTACTGAACCGTCCTCAGACAAGACCAACTGAATCCGTTCCTGCCAGTCCAGCGCCAGCTTGGTGACGAGTTTGCCTGCTTCAATGTGTACGGCGATTTCATCGCAGACCAAATCCTGTTTTTTACAGCGGATAACGCCGCCGTCTTCCAGAATGGCTTTCAGTTCTGCTTCATCCTGTAGCGCGAAACCTGCCGCCGGCTCACCGGAGCGAACCCACTCGGTCAGCGTCAGCTCGATGGGGTTTTCCATCGTCAGCGGCACAACGGGTAGCGAACCTAACGTTTTGCGCAGCAGTGCCAGCGTATCTTCCGCTTTTTTGGCGCTGGCGGCATCGACCATAATCAGGCCGTTAACCGTATCGATCCATAGCCAAACCTGACTGAAACGGCTGAATGCACGCGGTAGCAGGCTATGCAGCACTTCATCTTTCAGCGAGTCTTTTTCGGTTTTTTTCAGCTTGCGGTGCTGTTCCGCTTCCAGACGTTCAATCTTGGCCTGAAGGGTTTGCTTGATGACCGGAGAAGGCAGGATTTTTTCTTCTTTGCGGACGCAAATAACGATTTGCCCATTAACGACGTGCGTTAAGGCATCGCTATGGGATCCCATCGGCGATATCCAGCCCGTTTTCATCATATCCTGACTGCCGCACGGGGTGAACGCGAAAGCGCTGAGCCGTTTTTCCAGTTCATCCGCAGATAAAACGTTATCTTTGGACAGCACGCTGTCCCGGCTTAGGCGGTAAATCATTAAGTTCTTAAACCACGACATGGTGTTATCCCTGACTGGGCGCGCAGGTTTGCACGCGGGTTTGTAATGTTGCGCGCATGATAACGAATTCGAGGCGGTTATGTGGAATAAAATACCGGGATTCAGAGGAATACCTATCACGCTTTGAATGGTAGCGGATTGGTTTCTCTGGTTATACCCGTCATACTTCAAGCTGCATGTGCGTTGGCTGCACGACTCGAATTGTTTAGGGTACTTATCCATATAAGAACGTTTTCAGGTCGGTGAAAAATTTACTCGACCTATTTACAACACGCGGGGAGACATCATGAGAATCGGTATCGATCTAGGCGGGACGAAAACGGAAGTCATTGCGCTGGATGATGAGGGGCAGGAATGTTTTCGGCAGCGTATGCCGACGCCAAGAAATGACTACCCGGAAACGCTGCGGACTATTGCCACGCTGGTGGAGATGGCTGAAAAAGCGACAGGCAGCCGTGGCAGCGTTGGCGTGGGGATCCCCGGTACGCTGTCTCCATTTACCGGCAAGGTAAAAAATGCCAACTCCACCTGGCTCAACGGTCAGGCGCTGGATCGCGATCTCGCCACGCTGCTGAATCGGCCCGTGCGGGTCGCCAATGACGCGAACTGTTTCGCAGTTTCAGAGGCGGTTGACGGTGCAGGGGCAGGGAAGCAGACCGTCTTTGCGGTCATCATCGGAACCGGCTGCGGGTCGGGCATTGCGCTGAACGGTCAGGTTCACGTCGGCGGCAACGGTATTGCAGGCGAGTGGGGACATAACCCGCTGCCTTGGATGGATGACGATGAGCTGCGCTATCGGCAGACGGTTCCCTGCTATTGCGGTAAATTTGGCTGCATTGAAACGTTTATCTCTGGCACCGGATTTGCCGTGGATTACCAGCGCCTGAGCGGCCAGCCGCACAAGGGCGAGGCAGTTATTGCCTTAGCGGAGCAGGGCGATCCCATTGCAGAACTGGCGTTACAGCGCTATGAACATCGCCTGGCAAAATCGCTGGCGCATGTGATTAACCTGCTCGACCCTGATGTCGTGGTGCTGGGGGGAGGAATGAGCAACGTCTCTCGTCTTTATCAGACCGTGCCGGAAAAGATTAAACCGTGGATCTTCGGCGGTGAGTGCGAAACGCCCGTGCTTCAAGCCATACACGGCGACTCCAGCGGGGTACGCGGAGCCGCCTGGCTCTGGCCGAAGACGGAATAATGGCTAAACGGCGTACTGCGGTGCCAGCCGGCTGACGCCTAATCCGTTAACCTTCTGCACTTTGATCTGTACTGGGATACGCTCTTTCATCGCTTCGACATGGCTAATGACGCCGATGGTTTTACCGGAGGCGTTCAGGTTATCGAGGGCATCCAGCGCGATATCCAGCGTCTCGGCATCCAGCGTACCGAAGCCCTCATCCAGAAACAGCGAATCGATACTGGCTTTATGGCTGACGAGATCGGATAGCGCCAGCGCCAGCGATAAACTCACTAAGAAGCTCTCGCCGCCGGACAGCGTACGCGTATCACGCTCGGCGTCCGCTTGCCAGGTATCCATCACCAGTAGCTCCAGCTCGTCGCCGGGTTTCCGTTTCAGCATATAGCGCCCGTGCAGGCGGGAAAGCTGGAGATTGGCGAGATAAACCAGATGATCCAACGTTAGCCCCTGAGCAAACTTACGGAACTTATGTCCGCTTTGTGAGCCGATGAGCGTATTAAGACAGCTCCAGTCGTCATACATTTGCTGACTTTGGGCGATCTCATTGAGCAAATCCTGCTGGTTCTGGCGATGCTGTCGATCGTCAGCTAACTGGTGCTGGAACTCGCCTTGCTGCCGCAGGTTGGTTTTCAGCGTTTCATCCAGCGCTGCTAACTGCTGCTGTACCGCTTCTTGTGTAGCATCTTCTGTCAGGGAGGCGGGGCGCTTTTGTTGATGGGCAAGCAGATCCCGCTCAGCCTGCTGGTGAAGTGCCGCTGCCTGCTGCAAGATTTGGTACAGCTTTTCCTTCCATGCCTGCAACGTCTGACGTTCCTGCTCATCAAGCAGTGCATTGAGGAACGTCGTTTCATCGGCGAACGTGCTTTGCTGTAAAGCCTGACTAAAGCGCTCTGTCGCATTCTCACGCTGGTGCGTGCTCTGCTCATACTGCTGTTGCGTGCTCGCTAGCTCTCCTGTCAGGCGGCTCAGCGTCGTTTCGGTTTGCTGCCGAGCTGACTGGGCTAGGCGGAGCGCATCGTCATACTGCTGGCTGGTTTGCTGTAACTGTTCGCGCACAGCCGCGATTTGCCTGTCGCCGAAAAGTGCCAGTCGTTCCTGTTGGCTTGTGTTGAGGAGCGCGAGGTGTTGTTCCAACTGCTGTTGTTGCGCCTGTAGTTGCTGCTTTGTCTCAGCCACGCTGCGATTCAGATGCTGAAGATCGCTGTCCAGCGTGGCTAACAGAGGAATTAAACGAGACTGCTCCTGTTCTTTGGTTTTCCAGCCTTGCCATTCGCTTTCGCGCTGAGCCAGCCAGTCATCCTGTGCGTCAGCTTCCGGCAGCAGAAGCCCCACATTTGCCAGCGCCTGCGTGATTTCCTGAATGTGCTGCGTGATCTGCTGGTGCACGTTTTGCAGCGACTGCTCGGTCTCTTGCTGCGTAACGTTTAGCGAAGTTTGTTGCTGGGTGTTGAGCGCGATTTTTTGGTCGAGTTCCCGCTGCAATCCCTCTGCGGCAGTCAGTAAATCCTTACTTTCCTGCCACTGTTTTTGCAATTGCTCGCGTGCGGTAATCTGCTGTCGAATATCCTGTTCTTCGGCTTCATTTTGCGTAAGCCAGGCTGCGATCTCATCCGGTTGTTCCAGCGTGTAGTTAACTTGTAAGCGCTCACTGATATCTTGCCATTGTTGCAGCAAGGCGTGATGTTCGCTATCGAGCTGAGCGATCTCCTGTTGCAGCTGTTCCCGTTGTTGCTCTAGCGAGGCCAACTGTGCAGTCGTATTCGCCAGCGCCGTCGTTAACCGATTCACTTCCTGCTGTAGCGCTGTCAGGCGGCTTTGGGTTTCAGACGGTTGCAGTGCCTGATAGCGTTCGATGGCTGGATGCTCGGTTGAACCACATAGCGGACACGCATCTCCAGCTTGGAGCCGTTGGCGTTCGGCTTCCAGCTTAACGATACGCTCTTCCTGCTGGAGCATCGTTTCCAGATCGACCAGATGCTGGCTTCGCTGCTCATGTTCAGACTGCTGCTGTTTCTTTAAGATTTCTGACTGGCTGATATGCCCTTGTACTTCACCCTGTTTGGTGAGGTACTGCTGCTTGCGCACATGAAGACGCTGGAACTGGTCGCTGATTGTCGCGAGCTGTTGGCGTTCAGCGCGCTGGTCAACGCGTTGATTAAACTGCTGTTGCAGGGCGGAAAGCGGCTGGTGCGCTTCCTGCTGTTGCCGTGTCTCATCGTGTTGCATGAACTGCTGACGGGCTGCATCAACGGCCGCTTGTTGTTCACGCTGCTGTGCCGCCAGCGTCACAGCCTCTTGCTGTGATGTTGCTGACTGTGCGGTGTGCTGCGTCTGTTTTTGCTTCAGCTTCTCTTGCTCGTCCTGAAGCTGGCGCAACTGCCGAAACTGAGTGCGCCACAGAGGGAGTTGTTCTCCCCACTGCTGGTGATGCGTGTGTTGCTGGCGGTAAGACTGGATCTGTTCAAGCTGCTGTGTAGCCTGCTGCTGCTCTGCCGCTGTCTGGGTTTGTTTACTTTCATCCGCGTGCAGACGAGCCTGCGTTTTTGCCAGTTCGTCCTGTTGCTGCGTTTTTTGCTGCACCAGCGTGGTAATGCGATGGTCAAGTGGCACAACCTGTTCGTTGATCACCTGCTCTTGTTGCTGCCGTACCCGTTTGTGCTCACTAACCTCCAGCTCTGCTTTTTCTTCCTGCTGGCGTAGCGCGGTTAGCGTCACCTGCTCGGCGGCCTGTTTCTCGGTCAGTTGTTCAATACGCTGTGCCAGCGTAAGAGATTCCTGTCGATAGCGCTCTCGTTCCTGATGTAGCGGCCTCAGTTTTTCTGCTGGTTCGCTGTGAGTTAACCTGTCAAGCTGCGGTTTAGCCTGCTGAATGGCGGATTCGGCACTTTCATGTTGCGCCTGCGTGCTGGTTAACTGCGTGTGCTGCTGTGTCAGTTGCTCAAACCAGCGCAGCGTAGTCAGCGCTTGCTCACGTTCAACGTTGCCCCGTTGCTCTTGCTGGAGCAACTCGGCAAGCTGTTCTTCCACCTGCTGACGTTGCTCATCAGTTAGCAGTTGAATGCCTGATGCGCGCGCCTGTAGCGTGTTCAATGCGACGTTTGCCTGTTTGTGCTTGTCATAGACGCGTTCGGAAATCAGGCCGTAGATGTCCGTGCCGGTCAGCTCTTCCAGCAGTTCTGCTCGGTCGTCTGCTTTGGCGTTGAGGAAGGCGGCAAATTGTCCCTGCGACAGCATCATGGATCGCGTGAAGCGGCCGAAATCCAGTCCGGTGAGCTGTGTGATCATCTCTTTCTTATCATTGAGTTTTTCACACAGAATTTTGCCGTCTTCAATGAGCGCGAGTTCGGCCTTGGGGGACTGTAGGTTGCCGTCTGGCGCATTTCTTGCCCGACGCTGGCTCCAGAAGGCGCGATATCCGACGCCTTTAACTTCAAACTCGACCTCGGCGAGACACTCAGCGGTATTACGCGTCATCAGGTCATTCTGGCTGGCGGAAAGCAGGCCAAGTCGTGGCGTTTCGTGATACAGCGCCAGACATATCGCATCCAGCAGCGTGGTTTTCCCCGCGCCGGTCGGGCCGGTAATGGCAAATAAGCCGTTGCTGGAAAACGGCTCCTGCGTGAAGTCGATTTTCCATTCGCCTTTCAGCGCGTTGAGGTTCTTTAAGCGCAGACTGAGGATTTTCATTGGGCAGGCTCGCTATTTTCCAGTTCATCAATAACCTGATTAAACAGCGTGCGAACACGCAGTTGGCGACCGTCTTCCATGTCTGTCTCCGTTGCCAGACGACGTTCAAAAACGTCATGTACGCTCAGTTCGTTCAGCGTTTCCTTGTCCTGTCGGGTAATCGCCTGCATGCGCTGTTCACGCGTGCGGCGCAGCAGTAACACTTCCACGGGCAAGTTCTCGGTCATCGCCTGAATGCGTTTTTGCATGTCGCTCAGATAATCCTGCGTGTTGAGCTCAATATCCAACCACACGGGCTTGTCGCCCTGATAGTTCTGGAAGGTGGCCAGCTGTTTTTCAATATCGCTCAGGCTGCCTTTAATCAGCTGCATCGGCTGAGTCATGGGAATCGGCAGTGTTTCTACTTGTGCTGGCGTGTCTGGTGCAAAACTCACCAGACAAACGGACTTCTCGCTGTTGAGTTCATCAAAACTCAGCGGAATGGGTGAACCGCTGTAGCGAATGTGCTCACTTTGGGTCACGCGCTGCGGGCGGTGAATATGGCCGAGCGCGATATAATCCGCAGGAGGAAAAGCCTGAGCCGGGAAGGCATCGAGCGTACCAATATAGATATCGCGCACGGATTCCGAGGCGGTTGCACCAATCGTCGTCAGGTGTCCGGTTGCAATAATCGGCAGCGGCAGGCCTAGTTCGTCGCGTTTTTGGCAAGCCAGTTGATAACACTGCTGGTAGTGCGCGGTAATCGCTTCCTGTAGCGCCAGCTGTTTCTCATCCCCGGATTGCCCGGCTTTGCTGGTCAACACATCACGCGGACGTAAAAAAGGAATCGCGCAGAGCAGGGCGCCGGGCTGCCGCTGACGGTTTTCCAGCAGGATCACCTGTTGGGCAGGATCGTCGCTGGCGCAGGCAATCACCCGTGTGTTCAGACAGGCCAGTAACTCGCGGGATTCATTCAGCATCGCGACGGAATCGTGGTTGCCGCCGAGAATAACGAGCTGGCAGCCCGTGCGCTGTAGTTCTACCACGAAGCTATAATACATTTCCCGTGCGTAGCTGGGGGGCGAGCCGTTATCAAAAATATCGCCTGCGACTATAATGGCATCGACCTGATGTTGTTCCACCTGAGCGATAAGCCAGTGCAGAAAAGCCTGATGCTCAGCAGCGCGGCTTTTGGTATAAAAATATTGCCCTAAATGCCAATCGGCGGTGTGGATAATGCGCATCGTGTTCTCTCGATATTCATGCCGCGTGGCGATGGACGACGTTGTCATTATTTATTATGTGAAAGGGTGTGTCGTCGCCATCGTACTTTGTCATCGTAATGCCATGATTATATATAGCAGGCATGGCGGCTGTCGCGGTGGAATCAGACGTTTGGAAAGCGGCTCGAAAAATCGGATGTACGCGCTGTAACAATCGTGCAGAGAGGTCTGTGTGTTTTTCATAAATCTGTCATAAAACTGACGCATAATGCCTCCGCCTGCTAACAGCGACGATGATTAACGACAGGATTAACAATGGCAAAACGCATATTAGTCGTGGAAGATGAAGCACCAATTCGTGAAATGGTCTGCTTTGTACTGGAACAAAATGGTTATCAACCTGTTGAAGCTGAAGACTATGACAGCGCGGTAACGCAACTGTCGGAGCCATTCCCGGAACTGGTGTTATTGGACTGGATGCTGCCTGGCGGGTCGGGCCTGCAATTCATCAAGCATATGAAGCGCGAGGCGCTGACGCGTGATATTCCGGTGATGATGTTGACCGCGCGTGGCGAAGAAGAAGACCGCGTGCGCGGGCTTGAAGTGGGGGCGGATGATTACATTACCAAACCGTTCTCACCCAAAGAACTGGTGGCGCGTATCAAAGCCGTGATGCGCCGCATTTCACCGATGGCGGTGGAAGAAGTGATTGAAATGCGTGGCCTGAGCCTCGATCCTTCCTCTCATCGCGTGACGACCGAAGAGCACGCGTTGGACATGGGACCGACGGAATTTAAACTGCTGCATTTCTTTATGACGCATCCTGAACGTGTTTATAGCCGGGAACAGTTGCTGAATCACGTTTGGGGCACTAACGTTTATGTTGAAGATCGTACTGTCGACGTCCATATTCGTCGCCTGCGTAAAGCGCTGGAAACCAGCGGACATGACAAAATGGTGCAAACCGTTCGGGGAACGGGCTACCGTTTTTCAACGCGTTACTGAGGTGATCGTAACCGGAGAAATATTAACGTGCTAGAACGTTTATCCTGGAAAAGGCTGGCATTGGAGCTAGCTTTTTTTTGTTTGCCCGCTTTATTGCTGGGGCTGATTTTTGGCTATCTGCCCTGGTTTCTGCTGGTCGCCGTATTAGGCCTACTGTGCTGGAATTTTTATAACCAGCTAAAACTCTCTTATTGGCTGTGGGTTGACCGCAGCATGACGCCACCGCCCGGCCGCTGGAGCTGGGAGCCGCTGTTCTACGGGCTCTATCAGATGCAGTTGCGTAACCGACGTCGACGCCGTGAGCTGGCGCTCCTGATCAAACGGTTCCGCAGCGGTGCCGAGTCTTTGCCCGATGCTGTGGTGATCACTACCGAAGAAGGAACGATCTTCTGGTGTAATCATCTGGCGCAGCACCTGCTGAGTTTTCGCTGGCCGGAAGATAACGGTCAGAATATCCTCAACTTATTACGCTATCCCGAATTCACGAATTACATGAAAGGACAGGACTTTAGCCGTCCTCTCACGCTACAGTTGAATAATTCCCACCATGTTGAATTCCGCGTGATGCCCTATTCCGAAGGGCAGCTACTGATGGTGGTGCGTGATATTACGCAAATGCACCAGCTTGAAGGCGCCAGACGTAACTTTTTTGCCAACGTGAGCCATGAGCTGCGTACGCCGCTGACGGTGTTGCAGGGTTATCTGGAAATGATGCAGGAAGAAACGCTGGATGCGGCCTTGCGAGGGAAGGCGCTGAATACCATGCAGGAGCAGACCCGACGCATGGACGGGCTGGTCAAACAGCTGCTGACCTTGTCCCGTATTGAGGCGGCGACGGCAATCGATCTGAATGAAAAAGTCGATATTCCATTGATGTTGCGCGTATTGCAGCGTGAAGCGCAGACCCTGAGTCAGGGGCGTCATGAGATCGTCTTTCGTGTGAATGAAAGCCTCCGCGTGTTTGGTAATGAAGAACAGCTGCGCAGTGCGGTATCCAATCTGGTGTATAACGCGGTCAACCATACGCCAGCGGGAACGCGTATCGAAGTCTGCTGGCAGAAGATCCCACAGGGCGCACAATTTCAGGTCAGCGATAACGGGCCGGGGATTGCGGCCGAGCACTTGCCGCGCCTGACGGAACGCTTTTATCGGGTGGATAAGGCGCGTTCACGACAAACAGGCGGTAGCGGACTGGGGCTGGCGATTGTTAAGCATGCGCTTAGCCATCATGATTCGCGTCTGGAGATCATGAGTGAGGATGGGCTGGGCTCACGTTTTGTCTTTACGTTGCCGAATCGGTTGATTGTCCCTGCCTCTCTGGCTGAAAATACGGTGAAACCTTCAGCCTGACGGAAAACGCTATCTATGACATCCGCCACTCGTATTGCGGGCGCTTTTTTACTGCTGCTCAGCGCGTTGTGCTCCGCGCAGCCTCGTCAGATGCTGGCAGGTAACCTCTCCAGCGCGGGCTCGGATACGCTGGCTAACCTGATGGCCTTTTGGGCGGCGGATTTCAGCCAGCATTACCCAAACGTGAATTTACAGATTCAGGCCGCTGGTTCGTCCTCTGCACCGACGTCTCTGGCATCGGGAGCCGCGCAGCTTGGGCCGATGAGCAGGGCGATGAAGGCCAGCGAAATTGAGGCGTTCGTCCAGCACTATGGCTATCCGCCGCTGGCGGTGCCGGTGGCAATGGATGCGCTGGTCGTGCTGGTCAATCAGGATAACCCGCTGCCTGGGCTGAACTTGTCGCAGTTGGACGCCATCTTTTCGATTACGCAGCGCTGCGGTAACCACCAGCCGATCAAACAGTGGGGCGATCTCGGCCTGCACGGCAGTTGGGAAAAACGCACGCTACTGCGCTATGGGCGAAACTCTGCGTCGGGAACCTATGGGTTCTTTAAGCAAAAGGCGCTATGCCGTGGCGATTTCCTTCCTCAGGTTAATGAATTGCCGGGGTCGGCGTCCGTTGTACAGGCCGTTGCTGCGTCGACCGATGCCATCGGCTATGCCAGCGTGGGCTTTCGTACCAGCGGCGTGAGAATGCTGCCGTTAGCCGCACAAGGCACCGACTACATTTACCCCTCTACTGAGAATATCCGCAGCGGTTTGTATCCCTACACCCGTTACCTCTATATCTACGTGAACAAAGCGCCCAGCCAACCACTGGAAGCGCTGACGGCGGCATTTTTAGCGCGTGTGTTGTCTGAAACGGGGCAAGCGCTGGTGAATCAGGATGGCTATTTGCCACTGCCGGAAGAAACGCGTCGTCAGGCGCGCCAGCTGATTGGCCTGCCGGAATAATTCCTCTTTCCATCAAGAGTTGGCGACATTTTCACGTCACGTGAACTTTCTTCATGTTACGTGAAAATTCTTCCATTGCCCTGTGATTCGCCACGTGACAGGATAGTTTTAAATTTAGACGTCCAGATGGCTAAATAAAATTAAATGTAATTATCCCTCTGGGCAAATATTTCATATTGAAACTATCTGTCAGTACGCTTCTTTCCTGAAGAGCAGTACTGGCAACATGTCAGGAGCGACATATGGCGAACACCTTATCCCCTTTCCGTGCCGATACCGTCGGCAGTTTCTTGCGTCCGGCAGCGATTAAGGAAGCACGTCTTCAGCATCAGGCAGGCGAGATTGATGATGCTGCGCTGCGTAGCATTGAAGATCGCGAGATTCTGCGCGTGGTAGAAAAGCAGCGTGAAGCGGGTCTGCAGGTTGTGACGGATGGTGAACTGCGTCGCGCCTGGTGGCACTTCGACTTCTTTGCCGATTTGCACGGCGTGGAGCGCTACGAAGCCGATCACGGTATTCAATTCAACGGTATTCAGACCAAATCCCATGCGATTCGCGTTGTGGATAAAGTCGGTTTTAATCCTCAGCACCCGATGCTCGATCATTTCCGCTACCTGAACAGCATTTCTGGCGATGCCGTCGCGAAAATGACGATTCCAAGTCCTAGCGTGATGCATTTCCGTGGTGGACGAAAAGCGATTGATGCGACGGTTTACCCCGATCTGGCTGACTACTTCGATGATTTGGCACAAACCTGGCGCGATGCGATCCACGCATTTTATGATGCGGGTTGCCGCTTCCTGCAACTGGATGACACCGTATGGGCCTACCTGTGCTCTGACGATCAAAAACGCCAGATTCGTGAACGTGGTGAAGATCCAGCACAACTGGCGCGGACCTATGCTGACGTGCTGAACAAAGCGCTGGCTGATAAGCCTGCGGATCTGGTGATCGGTTTACACGTTTGTCGCGGTAATTTCCGTTCGACCTGGATTTCTGAAGGCGGGTACGAGCCTGTGGCAGAAATTCTGTTCGGTGAAGTGAATGTTGATGCGTTCTTCCTGGAATATGATACCGAGAGAGCGGGTGGGTTTGAGCCGCTGCGTTTTGTGAAGCCAGGCCATCAGCAGGTAGTGCTGGGGCTGATCACCACGAAGAACGGTGAACTGGAAGAGGCTGAAGTTGTGCAGGTGCGTATCGCGGAAGCGGCAAAATATGTCAATCTCAACCAAATTTGCCTGAGCCCGCAGTGTGGCTTTGCTTCAACGGAAGAGGGCAACAGCCTGACGGAAGAGCAGCAGTGGAATAAGCTGAAACTTGTCGTGGATATCGCCAATCACGTGTGGTGATACCGATGAGATAGCGCTATCTCTGCAACAGATATACAGAGGCTGGATCATACGATCCGGCCTTTTTTGTGGCCATTATCCAGCTTTCCGTTCGCGACGATTTTGTGAAATATGTTTTTTTTATGATCGAACAGCGCATTTTATGCCGGTTTTTGTCAGTTTTATTGCAATGAAATATCGATAAATGCGCAAATCATGTGTTATGCAAATCAGGATAAACCAATTTATATTCTTATTTTTTGGCATAGTTAGGCTTGATACTCTGGTTTTTGGATCTCCACTTGTCTTTTTACGCTATAAACGTTTTACTTAGCACCCAATATGGCTGTGAAAAAAATAACTCCTCTATACTCGTCATATTTCAAGTTGCATGTGCGTTGGCCGCGTTCAGCCACCCGAATCACTTACCTGAGTAAGCTCATCGGGATTGCTTCGCTTGCCGCCTTCCTGAAACTCGAATTATTTAGAGTATATGACCGCCATCTTTCGCGTCGTCAGAGCGTTGGCTCATTCTTCGGGTTACCCGTTTGCGAATGGTTTCTGGCGGCGATAAACGGCACCGTTTTCTTTTTATCGATTTGATACAGGCAACACGACATAACTATGAGTCATCGTTTAACTTCCAAAGATATCGTGGCATTAGGTTTTATGACCTTTGCTTTGTTCGTGGGGGCAGGAAATATTATTTTCCCGCCAATGGTGGGATTGCAGGCGGGAGAGCACGTTTGGACCGCAGCACTCGGCTTTCTGCTGACGGCGGTGGGCCTACCGGTGTTGACTGTGATCGCCCTTGCCCGGGTTGGCGGTGGCGTTGACGCGCTGAGCTCGCCGATTGGTAAAAAGGCCGGTGTGGTTCTGGCGACCGTGTGCTATCTGGCTGTTGGGCCACTGTTCGCAACGCCGCGCACGGCAACCGTATCGTTTGAAGTCGGTCTGGCGCCTTTAGTCGGCAACGGAGCCTCTCCGCTGCTGATTTATAGCCTGATTTATTTTGCCATTGTGATCGCGATTTCCCTGTATCCCGGCAAACTGCTGGATACGGTCGGCCATGTGCTGGCACCGTTAAAGATTATTGCTCTGGCGGTACTGGGTATTGCTGCTGTGCTGTGGCCTGCCGGTTCACCTATCCCGGCGACAGAAACGTATGAGCAACTGCCGTTCTCTAATGGTTTCGTCAACGGCTATCTGACGATGGATACGCTGGGCGCAATGGTCTTTGGTATCGTGATCGTTAATGCAGCGCGCTCGCGTGGGGTGACCAGCTCCGTGCTGCTGACGCGTTATACCGTATGGGCTGGGTTAATTGCGGGCATCGGTCTTACACTGGTCTATCTGAGCCTGTTCCAGCTCGGTTCTGTCAGTGGTGAACTGGTGCCGCAGGCGCAAAACGGTGCTGAAATTCTCCATGCCTATGTGCAACACACGTTCGGCAACATGGGAAGCAGCTTCCTGGCGTTGTTAATCTTCATCGCGTGTCTGGTGACGGCGGTGGGGCTAACCTGTGCCTGTGCTGAGTTCTTTGCACAATACCTGCCGTTGTCTTATCGCACGCTGGTGTTTGTGCTGGGAACGTTCTCGATGGTGGTGTCTAATCTGGGCCTGAGCCATCTGATTCAACTTTCCATTCCTGTACTGACGGCGATTTATCCACCGTGTATCATTCTGGTTTTATTGAGCTTTACGCTGCGTTGGTGGAATAGCGCTTCACGTATTGTGGCCCCCGTCATGTTAGTCAGTCTGTTATTTGGCATGATTGATGGTATAAAATCGTCGGCCTTCAAAACGCTGTTGCCAGAGTGGAGCCTCAACCTGCCGCTGAGCGAGCAAGGGTTGGCCTGGCTGCCACCGTCACTGCTGATTTTATTGGTTGCGGTGATTTACGACAGACTTTGTGGTCGTCAGGAAGTTACGGTACATCAATAATATCGTTCATGCCTGATTGCACTGGGGCGGTAGGGATAGCGTACTGCTCCAGCACAACGTTGGGTTTCTGCACCACAGGTCTTTGCCTGTGGTTTTTCTTTTTGTAATGTTCTCCTTATATAAGACAGGGTTGCTTATCAATGGAACAACCATCCTCTAAGCTCAAGCGTGGGTTAAGCACGCGGCATATCCGCTTTATCGCCCTTGGATCGGCGATCGGAACCGGTCTGTTTTATGGTTCCGCGAGTGCGATCCAAATGGCTGGCCCCAGTGTATTACTGGCTTATCTGATCGGTGGGGTTGTCGCATATATCATCATGCGTGCACTGGGTGAAATGTCGGTGCATAACCCGCAGTCCAGCTCGTTTTCCCGCTATGCGCAGGATTATCTCGGGCCATTGGCGGGGTATATCACCGGCTGGACTTACTGCTTTGAGATGCTGATTGTCGCCATTGCCGATGTGACTGCATTTGGCATCTACATGGGCGTCTGGTTCCCTGCCGTGCCGCACTGGGTGTGGGTTCTGAGTGTGGTACTCATCATTGGTGCCATTAACCTGATGAATGTGAAAGCCTTTGGTGAACTGGAGTTTTGGCTCTCTTTCTTCAAAGTGGCCACGATTATCATCATGATCGCGGCCGGGATCGGCATCATTATCTGGGGGATTGGCAACGGGGGCGAACCCACCGGTATCCACAACCTCTGGAGTAATGGCGGGTTCTTCAGTAACGGTGTGGTGGGGATGATTCTCTCGCTGCAACTGGTGATGTTTGCGTATGGTGGCGTGGAGATTATCGGGATTACGGCTGGTGAGGCGAAAGACCCGCAGAAGTCTATCCCTCGTGCGATTAACTCTGTGCCGTGGCGTATTCTGGTGTTCTATGTCGGCACGCTGTTCGTCATTATGTCGATTTATCCGTGGAATCAGGTCGGTACCAACGGGAGCCCGTTCGTGCTGACGTTCCAGCATATGGGGATTACCGCGGCGGCAGGAATCCTGAACTTTGTCGTGATTACCGCGTCGCTGTCGGCGATTAACAGCGATGTCTTCGGCGTCGGCCGTATGCTGCACGGGATGGCGGAACAGGGGCATGCACCGAAGGTGTTTAGCCGCATTTCCAAACGCGGTATTCCGTGGGTCACGGTGGTTGTGATGATGATGGCGCTGCTGGTGGCGGTGTATCTGAATTACATTATGCCCGGCAAAGTTTTCCTGGTGATTGCTTCACTGGCAACGTTTGCAACGGTGTGGGTGTGGATCATGATTCTGTTTTCTCAGATCGCATTCCGTCGTCGTCTGAGCCCGGATGAAGTGAAGGCGCTGGCGTTCCCACTGCGCGGTGGTATCGTGACCTCCGTGTTCGGTATCGTCTTCCTGTTCTTCATCATCGGTTTGATTGGCTACTTCCCGGACACGCGCGTGTCGCTGTATGTCGGCATCATCTGGATATTGCTGCTTTTGGTGGGCTATGTCTGGAAGAAGAAGCGTCAGAACGCGGTAGCGGCACAGAATTAAGCTAGTCGATTGCTATCAGAAGAAGCGAGGTTGCTGACAAAGTCCGCAGAGCGGGAGTAACGGATAGATCGTAAAGACGCTGTGAATACGTCCATGTACGCTCGGCTTGCGCCATCCCTGGCGCAAACGCTTTACTCTTCTATTCCGTTACTCCCGTTTTCATTCGGTGTCAGCCGCTTTCGTTCCTTTGCATGAGATATTACGCTTTCGGAGCCGTCATTTGCTGAGCCATGATCCGCATATCATGGCCGGTTGGCGTTTGGTGAATACGGAGATCGAACTCCGGTAAGATCGCAAAGATATGGTCGAAAATGTCAGACTGAATGCTTTCATAATCGACCCAGGCGGTCGTGTTGGTAAACGCATAAATTTCCAGCGGTACCCCTTCTGACGTTGGCGCAAGCTGCCGCACCATCAGCGTCATCCCTTTATGAATACCCGGATGGGTGCGCAGATATACCTGAAGGTAGGCGCGGAACGTGCCTAAATTCGTCAGACGACGGCCGTTCAGCGGTGATGTCAGGTCGGAATCGGACTGTGCATTGTGCTGCTCCAGTTCGCTCTTCTTGTTCTGAATATAAGGCGACAGTAATTTACTACGCAGCAACCGAGCCTGCTCATCTTCCGTCATAAAATGCACGCTGGTGGTATCGATATTGATACTACGCTTGATGCGCCGCCCCCCTGATTCCGACATCGAACGCCAGTTCTTAAAAGAATCCGATACTAACGCGTAGGTGGGAATGGTGGTGACGGTATTGTCCCAATTTCTCACTTTTACCGTTGTCAGCCCGATATCGATAACGGCCCCGTCAGCGCCGTATTTCGGCATTTCGAGCCAGTCTCCCAGCGTTAACATGTCGTTGGCGGAGAGTTGGATGCCCGCGACCAATCCCATAATCGGATCTTTGAACACCAACATCAGGACGGCGGCCATTGCGCCTAACCCACTAATCAGAATCAGCGGCGATTTCCCGATGAGCAGTGACACCACCATAATACTGATAACAATGGTGGCGATCAGTTTCAGACTCTGGAAGATACCGCGCAGCGGCAATTGGGCGGCGACTTTGGTTCGGGCGGAAACGTTGAGCAGAACATCGAGGAGCGAGAACAGGGACAGCAGCGCAAAAACCATGATCCACACTTGGGAACAGATGATGAGCGCTTCACGGGTTTCACTCTGCGAGGGAAGCCACACAAAAACCTGAATATTCAGGATCACCCCTTGGAGCAAGAAGGCCAGCCGGTTAAACAAGTTGTGTTGCGTCAGCGCCTGTTTCCACCCGTGCCCCTCGGTTTTTCCGGGTTTATTGAGTGAGCGCAGTACCATTCTTTTCAGCACAACCTGATGAAAAATCAGGTGGATGACGGCAGAAATGAGCAATATCAGCCCAAGAACAATCAGTAACGCAATGATGCTAGCGTGTTCTATTCCAGCTTCTCTCAGCCACAGCGCGAGATTTTGTTGCATGCGTTCTCCTTTTATTCCAATGAGTCTGTCGTGCATGAACACGATATGGCTTTAAGGCTAAGGATTTAGCGCCCCTAGTCAACCTTTTGTATTATTTAAGATATCGCCGGGAAGAGGCGGTGAGAGGTGAAGAAGAACAGAGGGATAAATTGCGGGCAAAGAAAAAGCCAGCTGCATAGCAACTGGCTTGGTCATCATATTGCCATGTCGGCAGGATGAGGAATTACAGCTTGTCTGCGTTCTCAGACAGGTATTTCGCTACGCCGTCTGGTGACGCGCCCATACCGGATTTACCTTTTTCCCACTGCGCCGGGCATACTTCGCCGTGCTCTTCGTGGAATTGCAGGGCGTCAACGGTACGCAGCATTTCATCGATGTTACGACCCAGCGGCAGATCGTTCACCACCTGGTGACGAACTACGCCGTTTTTGTCGATCAGGAAAGAACCACGCAGTGCAACACCGGCTTCTGGGTGCTCAATGCCGTAGGCCTTCTGGATTTCGCGCTTAATGTCAGCAACCATCGCGTATTGCACTTCGCCGATGCCGCCTTTGTCCACAGGGGTTTTACGCCATGCGTTGTGAACAAACTCGGAGTCGAAGGACACGCCAACCACTTCTACGCCGCGTTTCTTGAACTCGGCATAGCGGTGATCGAAAGCAATCAGCTCTGACGGACAAACGAAGGTGAAGTCCATCGGCCAGAAGAAGATCACGGCAGCTTTACCGTTGATGTGCTTCTTCAGGTTGAAATTTTCGACGATTTCGCCACTGCCTAAAACGGCAGCTGCGGTGAAGTCTGGGGCTTGACGAGTTACCAGGACCATAATTACTCCTGTAGATAGCGGTTAATGATCGGATGATATAAAAAACAGCGATCAGTATAGGGATTCTGCCTGAGTGAATACAGGCAAAGAGACCAATCAATGAGATAGCTTCTGTCTATTGAACTCATCGCTATTTCCTTTCAAGAGGCTAGATTAACCCTTTTGATGGAAAGGACAATACCCGTCATACTTCAAGCTGCTTGTGCGTTGGCTACTCTTACTCACCCCAGTCACTTACTTGAGTAAGCTCCTGGGGATTCGTACGCTTGCCGCGTTACAAGGCCATGCGGCCTTGTCCTAAAGGACCAACGCAGAGCGTTGTTCAAAACGCTCACGTTTTGTCACGTAACTCGAATTATTTAGGGTATACGTCGCGTAGAAAAACGGAAAAATCGCGATCTTATAGCTGCTGCGCTTTCGCTAATTGCATCATCCGTGGATAAAACTGCCAGAAGAGTGTTTCAAATTGGTGATAGTGCTGCTCGATATCCTGAAAAGAGCCGGACAGCGCAGCCAGTTTCGGGCGGCGTACCGACATTCTGTGCAGCACATCGGCGATAAACGGCAGCTCTGCGTAACGCGTCATCCAGCGTTCCGGCCACAGATAGCGATTCAGGTTCTGAAAGCGTTCTGGCGTGTGCGCCAGATGCGGCTCGATTTGTGATTGCGCATCGTCGATAAAGGCTTGAAGGGGCGTATCCGGCACCAACTGTAGCCAGTGACGCGCAAGATAGTGATCCCACAGCACATCCAACGTAATGGGTGAAACGCGGCGGAATTCATCGCTGAAATACTGACGCGCCTGTTTGACTTCCGGCAGGCTGTCGGTCAGTGAATCAACGCGACGATGCAGACGAATGCCCGCGACAATCTCGTCAGCGTAGCTGTCCTGCGGGTTGCCACGCACAAAATCCGCCATCAGATTACCTAATAGGGAGCTGTCGGCCAGCGTGGCCAGATGGAGATGAGCGAGAAAATTCATTGGAATAGTATATCCGTTTCTTCTTTTATTGTGCACGCTCTCTTACATGGCAAAGTGGGAAGCCGCCGACTTTGACTGTGATGCATTACGCCTGCCGTGTGCTTATTTCTTGCAGCCATGCGCTTGCGGCTCTAGACTAGGCCGCCCATTTTTATGTATTACAGCTAAGTGAATTGCCATGCGTGTTACCGATTTTTCGTTTGAACTTCCTGAATCATTGATTGCCCATTATCCACAAGCGGAACGCAGTGGGTGCCGCCTGCTATCGCTGGACGGGCCGACGGGAAATCTGACGCACGGCGTGTTTACCGATTTGCTGGATAAACTGAATCCTGGCGATCTGCTGGTGTTCAACAATACGCGCGTGATTCCCGCTCGTTTGTTTGGCCGTAAAGCCAGCGGCGGCAAGCTGGAAGTGCTGGTCGAGCGCGTGCTGGATGACCATCGTGTATTGGCGCACGTTCGGGCGTCAAAAGCGCCAAAACCGGGTACGGAACTGCTGCTGGGCGATGACGAAAGCGTCAAGGCTACGATGGCCGCTCGCCACGATGCGCTATTTGAGCTGCATTTCGATGATTCTCGCGATGTCCTGTCGATTCTGAATGATATCGGCCACATGCCGTTGCCGCCTTATATCGACAGGCCTGATGAAGACGCCGACCGCGAGCTTTATCAGACGGTGTATAGCCAGCGTCCGGGTGCCGTAGCGGCCCCGACAGCGGGCTTGCATTTTGATGAGCCGATGTTGGCTGCGCTGCGTGAGAAGGGCATCGACATGGCGTTCGTGACGCTGCACGTTGGTGCGGGGACTTTCCAGCCTGTACGCGTCGATACGATTGAAGATCACATCATGCACGCCGAATATGCCGAAGTGCCGCAGGACGTCGTTGATGCTGTGCTGGCGTGCAAAGCGCGGGGAAACCGCGTGATCGCCGTTGGCACCACTTCGGTACGCTCACTGGAAAGTGCCGCGCAGGCTAGTCAGAATGCGGCGATCGAACCGTTCTTCGGCGATACCAAAATTTTCATCTATCCGGGCTATCACTACCGCATTATTGATGCGCTGGTCACCAATTTCCATTTACCCGAATCGACGTTAATCATGCTGGTGTCTGCCTTTGCCGGTTACCAGAACACGATGTCTGCCTACCGCCAGGCGGTGGCAGAGCAATATCGTTTTTTCAGCTACGGTGATGCGATGTTCATTACGCACAATCCGATGGCCGAACAGGAAAGAGTGGGATAAACCCGCTTTCCACATAATAGGAACGTCACAGACCACGCTCTGTCAGGCGTTAATACATCATTACCATCAGACTGTTTTTCTGATGCCGGAGGCTAAGTGAAGTACGAATTACAAACAACGGACGGCCGTGCGCGACGCGGTAGATTGGTTTTTGAACGTGGCGTAGTGGAAACCCCTGCTTTTATGCCTGTGGGGACGTACGGCACGGTGAAAGGCATGACGCCGGAAGAAGTGAAGGAAACCGGCGCACAGATTTTGCTCGGCAATACGTTCCATCTGTGGCTGCGTCCCGGTCAGGAAATCATGAAGCTGCACGGCGATCTGCACGATTTCATGAACTGGCACGGCCCGATTCTGACGGACTCCGGCGGTTTTCAGGTGTTCAGCCTCGGCGATATTCGCAAGATTACCGAACAGGGCGTGCATTTCCGTAACCCGATCAACGGGGATTCGATTTTCCTGAGCCCGGAAAAATCGATGGAGATTCAGCACGATCTCGGTTCCGACATTGTCATGATCTTTGATGAGTGTACGCCGTACCCTGCTGATTGGGATTACGCCAAGCGCTCGATGGAGATGTCACTGCGCTGGGCGAAACGCAGCCGTCAGCGTTTTGATGAGCTGGAGAATAAAAATGCGCTGTTCGGTATTATTCAGGGAAGTGTTTACGAAGATTTACGTGATGTATCCGTAAAAGGGCTGGTAGACATTGGCTTTGATGGGTACGCTGTGGGCGGTTTGGCTGTCGGTGAGCCGAAAGAAGATATGCACCGTATTCTGGAGCACGTTTGCCCGCAGATTCCAGAAGATAAACCGCGCTATTTGATGGGCGTTGGCAAACCAGAAGACTTGGTTGAAGGTGTCCGCCGCGGTGTCGATATGTTTGACTGCGTGATGCCAACGCGCAACGCACGTAACGGGCATCTCTTCGTGACGGATGGCGTAGTGAAAATCCGTAATGCGAAGCATAAAGATGACGTCAGCTCGCTGGATGAACACTGTGATTGCTACACGTGTCGCAATTATAGCCGCGCCTACTTGCATCATCTTGACCGTTGCAACGAAATACTCGGAGCACGACTCAATACCATCCATAACTTGCGTTATTATCAGCGTTTAATGGCAGGTTTACGTCAGGCCATTGAAGAGGGTAAATTAGAGCACTTTGTGGTGGATTTTTACCAACGCATAGGCAAACCGATTCCGCCGCTTGCTGAAAAAGACGTTGCCGCAAGCAGCTGATAGCCTGTTTGTTATGCATTGTATTTTGTTATGAATTGTATTTTGTTTTGAAGCGTTTTTA
The DNA here is from genome assembly GCA_016415585.1 of Pectobacterium carotovorum. NCBI lineage: Bacteria > Pseudomonadati > Pseudomonadota > Gammaproteobacteria > Enterobacterales > Pectobacteriaceae > Pectobacterium > Pectobacterium carotovorum. Next base: position 1,393,108 of record CP066552.1, read on the forward strand.
CGATTATAAGGTTGATAACTTATCTTTTTGATAGCTTATCGTTTGACAAAAAAGAGGATATTTACATGAGTCTTTTCATCTCCGATGCTGTAGCTGCAACTGGCGCTCCGGCTCAGGGAAGCCCGTACTCTCTGGTTATTATGCTGGCCGTTTTTGGTCTGATTTTCTACTTTATGATCCTGCGTCCTCAGCAAAAACGCGCCAAGGAACACAAAAAGTTAATGGATTCTATCGGCAAGGGCGATGAAGTCTTAACGACCGGTGGTCTGGTTGGTCGCGTAACCAAAGTGTCCGAAACTGGCTATATTGCGATTGCGTTGAACGAGACCAATGAAGTGGTTATCAAACGTGATTTCGTGGCTGCCGTGCTGCCGAAGGGCACGATTAAGGCCCTGTAATTTCCGATTTTCCCGAAGGGAACTGCCGTGTTAAATCGTTATCCTTTGTGGAAGTACCTGATGCTGGTCGTGGTGTTGTTCGTCGGCCTGCTCTACGCACTTCCTAACCTATATGGTGAGGATCCGGCGGTACAAGTTACTGGCGCGCGGGGAACCGCCGCCAGCGAAACGACGCTGATCCAAGTCCAGAATGTTTTAAAAGAACAGAACATTACCAGTAAGTCGATTGCATTGGAAAACGGTGCAATTCTGGCTCGCTTCTCTAACCCTGATATTCAGCTCCGTGCGCGTGAAGCGCTCGTTAATGAGCTGGGTGAAAAGTTCGTCGTCGCACTTAACCTGGCACCTGCTACGCCAACCTGGCTGCGGTTGTTGGGCGCTGAACCGATGAAATTGGGGCTTGACCTGCGCGGCGGCGTTCACTTCCTGATGGAAGTGGATATGGATACGGCGCTGGGTAAACTGCAAGAACAAACCATGGACTCTTTGCGCAGCGATCTGCGTGAGAAGAACATTCCTTATGCCTCCGTGCGCAAGATTGATAATTACGGCGTCGAAATTCGTTTCCGTGATGCTCAAACGCGTGATGACGGCCTCAATTATCTGACGACTCGTCACCGCAACCTGGTTCTCAGCGGCAGCGGAAGCAACCTGCTACGCGCAGTGATGTCTGACGAACGTCTGCGTGAAGCACGTGAATACGCTGTACAGCAGAACATCAATATCCTGCGTAACCGTGTGAACCAACTGGGTGTTGCTGAACCACTGGTACAACGTCAGGGTGCTGACCGTATCGTCGTTGAGTTACCGGGTATTCAGGACACGGCGCGCGCGAAAGAAATTCTTGGTGCAACCGCTACGCTGGAATTCCGTCTGGTCAACAGTAATGCTGATGCGACCGCAGCGGCGAACGGCCGCGTGCCGGGCGACTCTGAAGTGAAGAACATGCGTGACGGCTCACCGGTGGTGTTGTTCAAACGCGTGATTCTGACGGGCGACCATATTACCGATTCGACATCGAGTACGGATGAATATAACCAGCCTCAGGTGAATATTTCTCTGGACAGCGCGGGTGGCAACACGATGTCCAACTTCACCAAAGACAGTATCGGTAAGCTGATGGCGACGCTCTTTGTGGAATACAAAGACAGCGGCAAGAAAGATGCGACTGGCCGTTCGATATTGGAAAAACACGAAGAAGTGATCAACGTAGCGACGATTCAGTCGCGACTAGGTAACAGCTTCCGTATTACCGGCATTGATAACCCGAACGAAGCGCGTCAGCTTTCTCTGCTGCTGCGTGCGGGTGCGCTGATTGCACCGATCCAGATTGTTGAAGAACGTACGATTGGACCAACGCTGGGGATGCAAAACATCACTCAGGGGCTGGAAGCCTGTTTGTGGGGCTTGATCGCATCGATCCTCTTTATGGTCTTCTTCTACAAGAAGTTTGGTGTCATCGCGACCAGTGCATTGGTTGCTAACCTGATATTGATTGTCGGCGTGATGTCGCTGCTGCCAGGGGCAACGCTGACCATGCCGGGTATCGCGGGTATCGTGCTTACGCTGGCGGTTGCAGTCGATGCTAACGTACTCATTAACGAACGTATCAAAGAAGAACTCAGTAATGGTCGCTCTGTGCAACAGGCCATTCATGAGGGCTATAAAGGTGCGTTCAGTTCGATTGTTGATGCGAACGTCACGACGTTGATTAAAGTCATCATCCTGTATGCGGTTGGTACCGGTTCTATCAAAGGGTTTGCTATCACGACTGCGATTGGGATTGCGACCTCAATGTTTACGGCGATCGTCGGTACTCGTGCCATCGTTAACCTGCTTTACGGCGGTAAACGTATCAACAAGCTGTCTATCTAGGAGTGCGTTGTGGCACAGGAACAGGAATACAACATTGAACAACTCAATCATGGGCGTAAAGTCTATGATTTCATGCGCTGGGACACATTGGCATTTGCCATTTCCGGTCTGCTGATCATCGCTTCTATCGTGGTTATGGGGGTGCGTGGTTTCAACTGGGGGCTCGATTTTACCGGCGGTACGGTTATTGAGATTAGCCTTGAGAAACCGATCGATCTCGATGTCCTGCGTAGTTCATTGGAGACCTCTGGGTTTTCAGAGCCGCAGGTGCAGAATTTCGGTAGCAGCCGTGACGTGATGGTGCGTATGCCACCGGTTTCTGGCAGCGAGAACGAAGCGCTCGGCAACAAAGTGCTGAAGGTTGTGAATGATACCTTCCAGCAGCATGCAACGGTGAAACGTATTGAGTTTGTCGGGCCGAGCGTGGGGAGCGATTTGGCACAGGCGGGCGCATTAGCGCTGATGTCTGCGCTGATTGCTATCCTTATTTACATCGGTTTTCGTTTTGAATGGCGTTTGGCGATGGGGGCCGTACTGGCTTTGGCGCACGATACGATCATAACGATGGGGCTGCTGTCTCTGTTCTCTATTGAGGTTGACCTCACGATCATTGCGTCACTGATGTCGGTAATTGGTTATTCACTTAACGATAAGATCGTGGTATCTGACCGTATTCGTGAGAATTTCCGCAAGGTTCGTCGTGGCACACCTTACGAGATTACCAACATTTCTCTGACGCAGACGCTGCATCGTACCATCATCACATCTGCGACTACGCTGGCGATGATTGTGATCCTCATGGTCTTCGGTGGTGCGTTGCTGCATGGCTTCTCGTTGACGATGTTTATCGGTGTGATCATTGGTACGATCTCTTCTATCTATGTTTCTTCCGCTCTGGCACTGAAACTGGGTATGAAGCGTGAACACCTGATCGTTCAGAAAGTGGAAAAAGAAGGGGCGGACCAACCGTCTATCCTGCCTTAATCTGCTGACTGGAAAATGAAAACCCCCGTGTTGCTGCGGGGGTTTTTGCATCTTAGTGCTGGGAAATGCGCGTATATCCTAAATAATTCGAGTTGCATGCAGGCGGCGACACAGTGAATCCCCAGGAGCTTACATCAGTAAGTGACTGGGGTGAGCGAGGAAAGCCAACGTACATGCAGCTTGAAGTATGACGGATATATCAAGGGGACTCGGTTGCGGCAACAGGCGGCGGACTCTGTATTTCCTGAACCTGATGCAAACGAACAAAGCCGAGTTCTTCCGGCGACAGGCCGCTCAGGCGCAATTCAATAATCGCTTCGGCTTTTGGTAACAGAGTCGGGGAGACGACAAAGGACTGTGTTTGCGTATCGCCAGCTAAAGGTTTCCCACTCACGGGATCGAGCCGCCCCCAGTCAAGCTGTGCGCCAAAGGCCGGTAGTCCCTTCGCATCAAGCGTACGAATGTGTAGCAACGCGCTTGTTCCGTTCGCTTCAGTCTCGATATTGCGCAACGATACGTTGAGTCTGCCAATACTGCTTTCCAATACGGTACTGGTTTGCGCGGCAGGCAGTAAATAAACGCCGGAGGTGGACTGGGAATTCAACGCATTTTGTCGCTCTAATGCCGTGGCCTGATCGGTCAGCGTTTGTAATTGCTGATTGAGTTGACCTACCTGGTTCTGCAATTTGGGCATCTGGCGCTGTTCAGCGCACCCTGCGAGCAAAAGTAGCGCTGGCAGGAAGGTCAGTACGCGATATCGGGTTCTCATATCTGTGGTTCCCCTTTCGATGTTTTATTTATTGATCCGTTGATCCCTGTTGCTGAGTTTAGCTGCGATTAAGCCTAAGTCATAGGTGAGACAGCTTTTTTCATCCTATTACCGAGAGAGATGCGAAACCCTTCGCAACGTGGATCAGGAGTTTTGGTTAGTCCGTTAATTCAGGGTAAACTGTCGCTACGTTAAGGATTACTGGTCAGGACACATCATGCATTGCCCGTTTTGTTCCGCTGTTGATACCAAAGTCATTGATTCCCGTCTGGTCGGCGAAGGTTCGCAAGTCCGTCGTCGTCGGCAGTGTCTGGTTTGTCATGAACGCTTCACCACGTTTGAAGTGGCTGAACTGGTGATGCCGCGAGTCATCAAAAGCAATGAAGTGCGCGAGCCGTTTAATGAAGATAAATTGCGTAGCGGCATGCTGAAAGCGCTGGAAAAAAGGCCGGTCAGTTCTGATGACGTCGAAATGGCGATTAATCACATTAAATCTCATCTTCGTGCTACCGGAGAACGTGAGGTTACCACCAAGATGGTGGGGAATCTGGTGATGGAAGCGTTGAGAAAGCTGGATAAAGTGGCTTATATCCGCTTTGCATCGGTATATCGCAGCTTTGAAGATATCCGCGAATTTGGCGAAGAGATTGCGCGTTTGCAGGATTAAGTCGCGTCAACGCGACGGGGATAAGAGGTTTGGGAATGAGCGCTTTTCAGGAAAACGGCCACTTGCCGCAGGATGAATTATACATGGCGCGCGCGTTAGAGCTGGCGCGCCGTGGCTGTTTCACGACAGCACCCAACCCCAATGTTGGCTGCGTGATCGTGCGTGATGGCGAAATTGTGGGTGAAGGCTATCATTTTCGTGCTGGTGAACCCCATGCAGAGGTGCATGCGCTGAGAATGGCGGGGGAACGTGCACGTGGTGCGACGGCCTATGTTACGTTGGAACCCTGTAGCCATCATGGCCGAACGCCGCCTTGCGCTGATGCATTGATTACTGCTGGTGTTTCCCGCGTGGTTGCTGCGATGCAGGATCCGAATCCACAAGTGGCGGGTCGTGGTTTGCATCGCCTACAACAAGCGGGGATTGTTGTAAGTCATGGTTTGATGATGGCTGAAGCAGAGAAAGTGAATGTAGGTTTCCTGAAACGCATGCGGACGGGCTTTCCTTACGTGCAGCTCAAAATGGCGGCGTCTTTGGATGGGCGAACTGCGATGGCGTCGGGAGAAAGCCAGTGGATCACTTCACCGCAGGCGCGTCAGGATGTGCAGCGTTTTCGGGCGGAGAGCGCAGCGATTCTGAGCAGCAGTGCGACGGTGTTAGCTGACGATCCCTCGCTTACGGTACGCTGGTCAGAGCTGGGTACTGATGTGCAGAAACGCTATTCAGAAGTGGATCTCAGGCAGCCCGTGCGGGTGATTGTGGACAGCCAGCAGCGCGTCACGCCACAGCATCGGATTGTTAGCCAACCGGGTGAGACCTGGCTGGCGCGGGTGCAGGCGGATGAACAAGCGTGGCCGCAGAGCGTTGAACAAGTCATGCTACCGCAGCACAATGGCGGTGTTGATCTGGTGGCGCTGATGATGGTGTTGGGGAGACGGCAGATTAACTCCGTTTGGGTCGAAGCTGGGGCCAGTCTGGCTGGTGCGCTACTTAATGCTGGCGTTGTTGATGAACTTATCGTTTATCTTGCCCCCAAACTGTTGGGTGAAAATGCTCGTTCGCTGTGCTTCTTGCCTGGGCTTGATCAGCTGTCTCAGGCACCGGAATTTGATATCGCAGACGTTCGCCAGATTGGCCCAGATTTGCGATTGTGCCTGAAACCTAAATTCTGATGTGTATGTAAATACGTGGTGCAGGTCCGACAAAACCGGATACGTGCCAACAAAAATTATGATAGAATCCGCCCCCCTAGCGGGCCATAAAGACCAGATACAAGGAATGCTATGAACGTTATTGAAGGTGTTGTTGCTACTCCTGATGCCCGTGTGGCTATTGCGATTGCACGTTTTAACCATTTTATTAACGACAGCCTGCTGGACGGTGCGATTGATGCATTGAAACGCATCGGTCAGGTTAAAGACGAAAACATCACCGTTGTCTGGGTGCCGGGTGCTTACGAACTGCCATTGACGGTTCGTGCGCTGATCAAAAGCGCGAAAAATGGCGGATATGATGCCGTGATTGCTCTGGGAACGGTCATCCGTGGTGGAACAGCGCATTTTGAATTTGTTGCTGGCGAATGTAGCTCAGGCCTGTCCTCTGTTGCAATGGACAGTGAAATCCCTGTTGCTTTCGGCGTTCTGACGACGGAAAGCATTGAGCAGGCGATTGAGCGTGCTGGTACGAAAGCGGGGAACAAAGGTGCTGAAGCTGCCTTGACCGCGCTAGAAATGATTAATGTATTGAAAGCGATTAAGTAAGCCTGATTAAGTAAGGGGAATTCCGTGAAACCTGCTGCTCGTCGCCGCGCTCGTGAATGTGCGGTTCAAGCGCTTTACTCTTGGCAGTTATCTAAAAATGATATTGCCGATGTTGAACACCAATTCCTGAGCGAGCAGGATGTCAAAGATGTCGACATTACCTATTTCCGCGAATTGCTGGCGGGTGTTGCCACTCAGGCTGAGAAGCTTGATCAACTGATGGCACCTTTCCTGTCTCGTCAAATTGAGGAATTGGGACAGGTTGAAAAAGCGATTCTGCGTTTGGCGATGTTTGAGCTGAGCAAGCGCGAAGACGTTCCTTACAAGGTGGCGATTAACGAGGCCATTGAACTGGCTAAAATCTTCGGTGCTGAAGATAGCCATAAGTTTGTGAATGGCGTGCTGGACAAAGCTGCTCCGAGTGTACGGAAAGGCAAGAAGTAAAATGAATCGAATCAGGGCCGGATATCCGGCCCTGATCGCTTTTGAATGATAGGCTGGCTGGAAAGGTTATGGTTGAAGGCGAGTTTGACCTTATTGCCCGCTATTTTAATCGGGTCCGAAGTTCACGTCGCGATGTCGAGTTAGGCATCGGTGATGACTGTGCGTTACTGACGGTAGCAGATAAGCAGATGTTGGCGGTGAGTACCGACACGCTGGTATCTGGCGTTCATTTCCTACCTGATATCGATCCCGCCGATCTGGGTTACAAATCTCTGGCGGTCAATTTAAGCGATCTGGCTGCGATGGGCGCCGATCCTGCCTGGCTTTCTCTGGCCATTACCCTACCTAAAAGCAATAGCCAATGGCTATCGGCGTACAGCGACAGCTTGTTTGAGCTGCTTGATTATTATGGCATGCAGTTGGTGGGTGGCGATACGACACGCGGCCCACTGAGCCTGACGCTGACTATCCACGGTTTGGTGCCAGCAGGTCGGGCGTTGACGCGTCGCGGGGCCAGAATTGGTGACTGGATTTATGTTACCGGTTCATTAGGCGACAGCGCGGCGGGTCTGGCTATCCTCCAGAATACACTGCACGTTGATGATGAAGAGACGCGTCAGAGATTGATCCAACGTCACCTCCGTCCTCAGCCGAGAATCCTGCAAGGGCAGGCGTTGCGCGATCTGGCCAGCTCGGCCATCGATCTTTCCGACGGCCTCATCTCCGATCTACAGCATATACTTAAAGCCAGCGAGTGCGGCGCGCGTATTAATCTGGACGCGATCCCACAATCTGATTGGCTGCGGGGTTGCGTCGATGAAGAGCAGGCGCTGCGTTGGGCACTATCTGGCGGCGAAGACTATGAACTGTGCTTTACCGTGCCGGAAATTAACCGTGGTGCGCTGGAACTGGCCTTGGGGCATCTCGGCGCTGACTACACCTGTATCGGGCAAATCGGACCTTCCTCTGAAGGGCTACGCTTTTTCAGGGATAATAAAGCGACCGAGCTGAACTGGAAGGGGTATGACCATTTTAGCGAGCAAAACTGATTCCGCGAATAAGGCGAAAGGCGCTGAAGTGGCAAAACGCCGCTTACGGCTGAGCAACCCGTGGCACCTACTAGCAACCGGGTTTGGCAGCGGTCTGTCGCCCTGGATGCCGGGTACGGTAGGGTCATTGGCGGCGATCCCACTGTGGTACCTCATGTCGTTCCTGCCGCTTGAATTGTATTCGCTGTTGGTCATGCTGAGCATTTGTATCGGTGTTTACCTGTGTCACCAGACAGCGAAAGATATGGGCGTTCACGATCACGGCAGCATCGTCTGGGACGAGTTTGTCGGTATGTGGATTACCCTGATGGCGATTCCGGTGGATAAATGGCAATGGGTGGCGGCAGGGTTTGTCGTCTTCCGCTGTCTGGATATCTGGAAACCCTGGCCGATTCGTTGGTTCGATCGCAACGTGCATGGCGGCATGGGCATTATGATCGACGATATCGTCGCGGGAGTGATCTCTGCGGGGATTATCTATTTTATCGGCTATCACTGGCCGATATTTTGACGTCATTCTGTTATTGAACCACTGACATTATTGAACCGGGGCCTTGTGCCCCGGTTATCGTTAGTAGTTTATTCCATCCACAGCGTGATTCTGCGCTCGATGCCTGTGGCATCCAAACCCAGATCGGCTCGGATTTCTTCCTGCGAGCCTTGTGGGATAAAGACGTCCGGTAGTCCAATGTTCAGCACCGAGACGGCAAGGCGTTTCGCCATCAGGAATTCATTCACGCCGCTCCCTGCGCCGCCCATGACCGCATTCTCTTCCAGCGTCACAAACGTGCTGTGGGACTGCGCCAGCTCTTCAAGTAACGCTTCATCCAGCGGTTTCACAAAGCGCATGTCGACGAGGGTGGCGTTTAACTTCTCTGCCGCAATCTGGGCTTCCGGCAATAGCGTACCGAAGTTCAGAATCGCGATCGTTTCGCCCTGACGACGCACCACGCCTTTGCCGATTGGCAGCTCTGAGAGCGGCGTCAGTTCCGTACCCGTACCGTTTCCCCGCGGATAGCGCACCGCCGTCGGGCCTTTCTGGTAGTGATAGCCCGTGTGCAGCATCTGGCGACACTCGTTTTCATCACTGGGCGTCATGATGATCATGTTCGGGATACAGCGTAAGAAAGAGAGATCGAACGCCCCCTGATGAGTCTGCCCATCCGCCCCGACAATACCGCCGCGATCGATAGCAAACAGAACCGGTAGATTCTGGATTGCTACATCGTGGATGACCTGATCGTAGGCACGTTGCAGGAAAGTCGAGTAAATGGCGACAACCGGATGATAACCACCGACAGCCAGACCGGCAGCAAACGTCACGGCATGCTGCTCGGCAATCGCTACGTCAAAATATTGCTGTGGGTAGTCGCGGGAGAATTGCACCATGCCAGAGCCTTCGCGCATGGCAGGCGTGATTGCCATGAGCTTGCTGTCTTTGGCGGCCGTTTCCTGTAGCCATTGACCGAAGATTTTTGAATAGGTAGGTTGCGCGCCTTCTTTGCTTTTCGGTAGCGTGCCGCTGGCCGGATCGAATTTCGGTACCGCGTGCCAACTGATCGGATCCTGCTCGGCAGGGGCGTAACCTTTACCTTTCTTCGTCATGATGTGCAGAAGCTGCGGGCCTTTCAGATTACGCATGTTCTTTAGCGTATGCGCCAGCGCCTGAACGTCATGACCGTCAACCGGGCCGATATAGTTAAAACCCAGTTCCTCAAATAGCGTACCCGGCACGACCATGCCTTTAAGGTGTTCTTCGGTGCGTTTCACCAGCTCTTTGATGGGCGGCAGGCCGGATAAGACCTTTTTACCGCCTTCGCGCAGGCTGGCGTAGAGCTTGCCGGATAGCAGCTGCGCCAGATGGTTGTTCAATGCGCCGACGTTTTCTGAAATCGACATTTCATTGTCGTTCAGCACCACCAGCAGATCGGATTTGATGTCGCCCGCGTGGTTCATCGCCTCAAAGGCCATGCCTGCGGTAATCGCGCCGTCGCCGATCACACAAACGGTACGACGGCCTTTTCCTTCACGCTCGGCCGCAACGGCCATGCCCAGTCCGGCACTGATTGAGGTGGATGAATGGCCGACGCTTAATACGTCATATTCGCTTTCATCACGCCATGGAAAAGGGTGCAAGCCGCCTTTCTGGCGGATCGTTGAAATACGTTCGCGACGGCCTGTGAGGATCTTGTGCGGATAAGCCTGATGGCCAACATCCCACACCAGATGATCGAAAGGGGTGTTATAGACGTAATGCAGTGCAACCGTTAATTCAACCGTCCCTAACCCAGAAGCAAAATGGCCGCTTGAACGGCTGACGCTGTCCAGCAGATATTGGCGCAGCTCATCGCACAGTTTTGGCAGGCTCTCTTTCGGTAATAACCGAAGTTCATCCGGTGTTTCCACTAACGCCAATGTAGGGTATTTCGCGGTATCAAAACTCATTAGAGACTCATTAGGTAATTACTTATCGCGTTCAACGATGAAATTCGCCAGCGCTTGTAGTGGGGCAATATTCAGGGGAATCGGGCTGGATGCGACGAGATCGTCCAGCGATGCCAGTGATTCCTGATAGAGCTCCTGTGCTTTTTTTCGTGCGTTATCTAACCCCAGTAAGCTGGGATAGGTGCTTTTACCTAACTGCTGGTCTGCACCCTGACGTTTGCCTGTTGTCGCGCTGTCGCCAACAACATCGAGAATATCGTCTTGAACCTGAAAAGCGAGCCCAATCGCGTTAGCGTAGCGATCCAGATGGGGCAAAGCGGCGCGACCTGTTTCACCAGCTGCCAGTGCGCCTAGTCGGACAGCGGCGCGAATCAATGCACCGGTTTTGTGGCGATGAACCCGCTCTAACGCGGCCAGATCGACCTGATGGCCCTCGGCTTCCAGATCGAAAGCCTGACCACCGCACATGCCTGCTACGCCACTGGCGTGAGCCAATTCTGAAATCATCGCCAGTCGATCGCGGTCAGAGACCTGCGGCATTGGCGCGTCGGCCAGAATGGAGAATGCCAGCGTTTGCAGTGCATCCCCCGCAAGAATGGCATTAGCCTCACCAAACTTGATGTGGCAGGTTGGCTGTCCACGGCGTAAATCGTCGTCGTCCATTGCTGGCAGATCGTCATGAATCAATGAATAAGCATGGATACATTCGACTGCCGCAGCAGGGGCATCCAGACTCTCTAACGACATGCCAAACAGTTCACCAGTAGTATAAACCAGAAACGGACGCAGGCGTTTGCCTCCTAAGAGTGAGCCATACTCCATCGCATTGACCAGTGGACTACTCTGAAAGGGGAGGCTGGCGATGAAATGCCCCAACATCCGGTTAGTGCGTTGGTAATGTGCATTCAGTTGCGTGCTGAAATCGGTCATAGCGAGTCGTTATCCGGCGTAAACGGTGACAGCGGCGCATCGGGATCGTCGCTCAGCAGGATTTGTACGCGCTGTTCCGCCTGTTGCAGTTTTTGCTGACCCTGGCGAGCGAGCTGGATGCCATGCTCAAACTCATTTAGTGCATAGTCCAGCGGCAGTTCGCCTGATTCGAGGCGGGTAACGATTTTTTCCAGTTCGTTCAGCGAGCTTTCAAAGCTGACTGGCTGCTCGGTCTTCTTAGGCATAGTGGTTTCAGAATCCTGGTGTTATACGCCGTTGGCTTGTGGCGGCAGAGCGTGGTGTTGCGTGTGGTCATCTGTGGATACGCAACAATTATACGGTTAAAGCGCACAGTATATCTTCATATAATGATATACTCCGCGCCTTGGATGCTATTGGTAAAATCATCTCTGTTCTGGCTGATTTTACCGATAACGTGATTTTAGTGCTCAGGGTAAATTTATTTGCGCCTTTCTGACCAAGTAACGACAGCCACCATGAAGTTTATCATTAAATTGTTCCCGGAAATCACCATCAAGAGCCAATCTGTGCGGTTGCGCTTTATCAAGATTCTAACCGGAAACATTCGCAACGTATTAAAACACTATGATGAAACGCTGGCGGTTGTCCGTCACTGGGATCATATCGAAGTTCGTGCCAAAGATGAAAATCAGCGTGGAACGATTCGTGATGCGCTAACAAGAATTCCGGGTATTCACCATATTCTGGAAGTTGAAGATCATTCTTATACAGATGTACATAACATCTTTGAACAGGCGCTGGCGTTGTATCGTGAGCGGTTGGAAGGCAAGACGTTTTGTGTGCGAGTGAAACGCCGCGGTAAGCATGAGTTTAGCTCTCAGGACGTGGAGCGCTACGTCGGCGGCGGTTTGAACCAGCACATTGAAACGGCACGAGTCAATCTCACTGCACCGCAGGTCACCGTGCATCTGGAAATCGAGCAGGACCGTCTGCTGCTGATTAAAGGGCGCTATGAAGGTATCGGCGGCTTCCCGATCGGTACGCAGGAAGATGTGCTGTCACTGATTTCCGGTGGTTTCGACTCTGGCGTATCCAGCTATATGTTGATGCGTCGTGGATGCCGCGTGCATTACTGCTTCTTCAACCTTGGCGGTGCAGCACATGAGATCGGTGTGAAACAGGTAGCACACTATCTGTGGAACCGTTTTGGTAGCTCGCATCGGGTGCGTTTTATTGCTATCGACTTCGATCCTGTCGTGGGTGAAATTCTGGAGAAGGTTGACGACGGTCAGATGGGTGTCGTGCTGAAGCGCATGATGGTGCGAGCGGCCTCCAAAGTTGCTGAGCGTTACGGTGTTCAGGCGTTGGTGACTGGTGAAGCGTTAGGGCAGGTGTCCAGCCAGACGCTGACCAACCTGCGTTTGATCGATAACGCCTCCGACACCCTGATTCTGCGTCCGCTGATTTCTCACGATAAAGAACACATTATCAAACAGGCTCGTGAACTGGGGACGGAAGATTTCGCCAAAACGATGCCGGAATACTGTGGTGTGATCTCCAAAAGCCCGACGGTGAAGGCGGTAAAAGCGAAGATCGAGGCCGAAGAAGGCCACTTTGATTTCGCTATCCTTGATCGCGTGGTGAGTGAAGCCCGGAATATTGATATCCGCGAGATCGCCGAGCAGACCAAACAAGACGTGGTTGAAGTCGAAACGGTCGCGTCGTTTGCGCCAACGGACGTGCTGCTGGATATCCGTGCGCCGGATGAACAGGACGATAAGCCGCTTGAGCTAGATCAGGTCGAAATCAAATCGTTACCGTTCTACAAGCTGGGTACGCAGTTTGGCGATTTGGATCAGAGCAAAACCTATCTGCTTTACTGCGAGCGTGGCGTGATGAGCCGCTTGCAGGCGCTGTATCTGCGTGAGCAAGGTTTTACCAATGTGAAGATATACCGTCCGTAATGAGAAAGGCGCGCAAGCGCCTTTTTCCTCAGTCTTAATCGCTAATCGCGATAGTTATGAATTCCCGGCGGCAGGATGAGCTGCGCGGCGACTTCGGCGGCTTTTTCTTTTCCCAGCAGCAAATCAATGATCTTCAGCGCGAAATCCATGCTGGTGCCCGGCCCCTGCGTGGTTAACAAATTCACGCGCGGATCGTACACGACGCGCTTTTCCATCCATTTTTCTGGCGCAATCTTATCCTTAAACGCAGGATAGCCCGTCATGTTTCCGACGGGGAACAGCTGATGATATTCCAGCACCAGCGCAGGCGTTGCACACATCGCGGCGACAATTTTCCCTTCCAGATGCGCTTGTCGAATGCATTCCACCAGTATTGGGCTATCACGGAAGCACTCCGCACCTTGCAGGCCACCCGGTAACACCAGCACATCGAAAGGCCGATCGGCGACGGTAGCCAGTGGGGCATCTGCCAGCAGCCTTACCCCGCGTGAGCAGACGATTTCCAGATTGCCATCGCTGGCTACACTGGCAAGTGTGACCTGAATACCCGCTCGGACAAGCAAATCTATGGTCGTGACGGCTTCAGTTTCTTCACTACCAGGTGCCAGACACACCAGTGCCGATGCGGTCATAATCATTTTCCTTTTGCTTAATGTAGTCAAACAGACGGGCATTTTCGGGGAGTGTCAGACCGTGGAGACGCGCACGGTGCAGTAAATACCCGGTAATGTAGTCAATTTCGGTATGTCGCTGAGCGAGGATGTCCTGCAACATCGATGAGGTGTTTGCCGCGGTGTTCTGAATAATTTGATTCACGTAGAGCAGCAGGCTATCTTGCGATGTATGGAAGCCTTCCCGTTCCATGACGCTGGTCACTTCCTGACAAAGCGATGCAATCAGTTCCGGGTACGCAGAAAGCTCGCCATTGGTACAATGATATTTCACCGTGAGCGGATTGATGACGCAGTTAGCTGCCAACTTCAGCCAGCAGGTAGCGCTAATATTGGTGCGCCAGGCCACATCAGGCAAGGCCTGATGCAACACTTCAGCTAAATGGCTTTGGCTACTGTCGCCATTAAACGTGCCGATATGCGTTGTGCCTGCCGCAACGTGTACGACGTTATTTGCGTCGCGTCGGGCGGCGTGGGTGGTGATACCGAGTACCAGTGGCTGCTGCAGCGACGGTAATTCTTCCCGCGTACCCATCCCATTGTGTAAAAGCAGAATCGTGCAATGCGGGTTGAGCTGCGGCAACAGCACGGTAACGGCATCGGAAACCTGCCAGGCTTTTAGCGTCACCAGCAGAAGTTCGCTTTGGGCAAGATGATCGGGATCGTTCGCCGTCAGGTTGAGATTACAGTGCTGACCGTCCAGCATAGTGACATTGACTGGACAATACGGTTGCGGAATGCGCAGCCATCCCTGGACATCATGCCCTTGCTGATGTAACGCAGCGAGCCAAAGTTGGCCCAGCGCGCCACAGCCAAGAACGGTGATTTTCATGTGCGTCTCCCTTATTTGATGCGGGCGCTGTCGTTCTGCCATCATAGGCTATCATTCATGTCGCGATCTTGTGTTATTCGGCCTGTTTGCCGGATGCCGCGTAAAAATCGGGATTGTATCTGGCATCTTGCTTATCGCAGAAGAGCGGTTATTATGCTCGCCAGCCAAATTTGTCAGGAGAGCGAATTATGCCATCTTTCGATATTGTTTCGGAAATTGATATGCAGGAAGTCCGTAACGCGGTGGAAAATGCGACGCGCGATCTGAGCACCCGTTGGGATTTTCGTAATGTTCCGGCCAGCTTTGAACTGAATGAGAAATCACAGAGTATCAAAGTGGCTAGCGAGTCTGATTTTCAGGTGCAACAGCTGATTGATATCATGCGCGAAAAGTTGCTGAAACGCGGGATTGAAGGCGGTGCGTTAGAAGTCCCGGAAGAGTTCGAGCATAGCGGTAAAACGTACAGCGTGGAAGCGAAGCTGAAGCAGGGCATTGAGACTACGCAGGCGAAGAAAATCGTCAAGCTGATCAAAGACAGCAAACTGAAAGTGCAGGCGCAGATTCAGGGTGAACAGGTTCGCGTCACCGGTAAATCACGCGATGATTTGCAGGGTGTGATGGCGTTGATTCGCGGCGGGAATCTGGGGCAACCGTTCCAGTTTACCAACTTCCGCGATTGATACTTTTAGTCAGCCGCCGATGAACAGAAAGGCCAGCGTAAGCTGGCCTTTCTATTTAGTTCTGTCCTACCAACTGTTCTAACTGCTGCCGATTGGTTTTCTTATTATCGATCTTCACATAGGCACTCTGTTCATCCGGCACGACCACAACTTCTGCAACGCCGGGTTGGGTACGTATTTTCTGTTCTAATTCACTATCGCGCAGCGCTAAATCAGGCAGGGTAATTCTCAGGCTGCTGAGATAAGGCGGTTCTTGCATGGTGAAGCTGACGAGTAGCCAGACGGCTGAAATGGCTGCACCAGCCATAAACACGGCAGAAGCACCATAAAGCTCAAACAGCCCGCCGCCGAGGCTCCCGCCAATTGCCACACCGATAAACTGCGTGGTGGAGTAAACGCCCATCGCGGTGCCTTTATATCCCGCAGGTGATTCCTTGCTAATCAGCGATGGCAGCAGTGCTTCCATAACGTTGAAGGCCAGGAAGAACAACTGTACACCGATGATAATTTGCCAAAGATGGTTACCCGCCGCCCATAAGACAACCTCTGCGGCGATCAGCACCACGATACAGCCGATGAAGACCTGCTTCATTCGTCTTTTCACTTCAGCATAAATGATAAAAGGCACGACGCCGGCAAAAGAGATCAGCATCGTGGTCAGATAGACTTTCCAATGCTCCTGCGGTGCCAGCCCCGCAGATTCCATTACGCGCGGCAGGGCGACGAAGCTCGACATCAATAAAATATGCAGACACATAATGCCGATGTTCAGTTTCAGCAGGCGGCTATTGCTGAGTACTTTGCGGAAACTGCCGCGCACCATCGCCGATTCTCGATTCAGAACGTGCTCAGGTGCGGAAGGAATCAGCGTCAGAGTAATGACAATACCTGCGAGTGACAGAAGGGCAATGCCCCAGAAGAGCGCCTGTAAACCGAAGGCATGGGTAACGATAGGCCCAACGACCATCGCGATAGCAAAGGTGACGCCGAAGCTCACACCGATAAACGCCATGGCTTTCGTTCGGTTCTGCTCACGCGTCAGGTCGGAAAGCAGCGCCATAACGGCAGCGGAGATTGCCCCCGCGCCTTGCAGTGCACGGCCAAGGATAATGCCCCAGATAGAATCGCTCAGTGCGGCGATAACGCTACCGAGAGCAAAAATCAACAGCCCGCCGACGATCAGGGGTTTTCTGCCGATGCGGTCTGAGGCCAGACCGAAGGGAATCTGGAAAATAGCCTGCATCAGGCCATAAATACCAATCGCAATACCGATCAGTGCTTCACTGGCACCCTGGAAGGCCATGCCGTAAGTCGTCAGGACAGGCAACACCATGAACATGCCAAGCATGCGTAGTGAAAAAACGGCTCCCAAGCCCCATGTGGCGCGTAATTCGCCAGGGGTCATTTTATTATCGTTCATGTGTACCTCGGAAAACAATTAGCGCTATTTTAGTGCGTTATTGACCAAACAGTAAACGATAGGTTTGTTACGTGATTTGGCGGAGGAGAGGCGGGGGAGGGCAGAAGAAGAAACAGGTGGACGAGCCACCTGTTTTTCTTAATGCATGTAACGCTGCTTGTGATTAACGCAGATAGGTCAGCATGATTTCATGCGCTGGTGCCATTGAATCCACAGACATCATGACGCTCAGCGAGGTAATCGCGACAATGGAGAAAACAAACAGTTTTCTTGCCCACACGCGGTCATCAATCGCATTTTTATAGCCTGACAGCGCCATACCCAACCACCAGACGCTAACTGCTGCGGCAACGATCAGATATTTGTAGCCGGCATAGCCGCCGAGAGACAGCATCAGAGTCGCTACCGCAAACGCCACGATGTACAGCGTGATGTGGTGTTTCGCAACGGAGATGCCTTTCACAACCGGTAGTACCGGGATGTTAGCGGCCTGATAATCCTTGAAGCGGAAAATCGCAATCGCGTATGAATGCGGCATCTGCCACAGGCTAAAGATCAGCAGCAGAATCAACGCGCCAGCATCGAACTGGTTGCTGACGGCACAGTAACCGATAACCGGTGGTGCTGCGCCGGACAGGCTGCCAATCAGCGTGCCATAAACAGAATGCCGCTTCATGTACAGGCTATACACACCGACATACACGACGAAGCCCATCACCGCCAGCCACATGGCCAGCGGGTTAGCCGCGATGTAGAGCAGAGCAAAGCCCGCAATACCTAACAGTGATGCGTAAACCAGCGTTACCTTCAGCGAAATCAGTCCCTTTACCAGAACCCGATTTTTGGTTCTCTCCATTTTCTTGTCGATGTCGCGGTCAATGACGTTGTTAAACACGCAGCCAGATGCAACGACTAACGACACACCCACGAGGGTGGCGAAAAACAGGGGATAATCAATGCGGCCTTGGGCCGCAAGGAGAAATCCACCGATAACGGAAATCAGATTTCCGAAAATAATTCCTGGTTTAGTAACTTGCAGGTATTGCTTAATCATCTTTTACGGCTCTGTTACTGGATCATCATATTGTGGTGTGCGCTCATCATAATCCAGATGGAGCCCACGACGACAATAGCGATAATCAGGACGGCAAACACAAGAGCCACCACGTTCCAGCGCTCTTCTGAGGACGTATTCAGGTGCAGGAAGTACACCAGATGTACCAGAATCTGAACCACTGCACATCCCACCACCGTGAAAAGGATGGCGCTATGCGAGGCAGTGCCGCTCATAACCATACTGAAAGGAATCACTGTCAAAATTACAGACAGAACAAAACCTATCACGTATGACTTAACGCTGCCGTGGCTGGCACCTGAATGATCGGTTGTTGAATGACTCATTACATCGCCCCCAGCAGATAAACAACGGTGAAGACACAGATCCATACCACGTCGAGGAAGTGCCAGAACAGGCTAAGGCACATCAGACGTGTTTTGTTGGTTGCAGTCAGGCCACGTTTAGAGACCTGAATCATCATGATGACCAACCAAATCAGACCGCCTGTTACGTGAATCCCGTGGGTACCGACCAGTGCGAAGAAGGCAGACAGGAACGCGCTGCGATCCGGGCCATAGCCTTCAACGATCAGATGATGGAACTCATAGATTTCCATCCCGATAAACACGAGACCGAACAGGAAGGTCACGCCCAGCCAGGCATTAACCTGGGATTTGTTGCCCTTGTTCATGGCGATCATCGCCATGCCGTAGGTAATACTACTGAACAACAGGGCGAACGTTTCCACCAGCACGAAAGGCAGTTGGAAAAGCTCTTTCCCGGTTGGGCCACCCGCAGTACCGTTAACCAGTACCGCATAGGTTGCGAACAGTGACCCGAAAATAATCAGGTCGCTCATCAGGTAGACCCAGAAGCCGAATACCTTGGTCGCGCCTGTGTCGTGGTGCCCATGCTCTGCATGGGCTGTATTGTGGTTAGTCAGAGTTTCAGTTGACATGTTTCACGCCTGCCTTACTGAGTTGATCAAAATTCTGATTCTCAATTTGCTCAATTTCTTTAACCGGCACGTAGTAATCCACGTCTTGATTAAAGCTATGCACAATCCAGGTCACAATCATGCCAGCGAAGCCAGCGATGGCAAGCCACCAGATATGCCAGATCATGGCAAAACCGAATACCAGGCTGAATGCGGAGATAATCACACCGGCGCCGGTGTTCTTCGGCATGTGAATATCTTCATAGCTGGCAGGGCGCTTGTAAGCTTCACCTTTCTCTTTCGCTTCCCAGAATGCGTCACGATCGTTGATGTGTGGCACGATAGCGAAGTTATAGAACGGTGCAGGAGAAGAGGTTGCCCACTCCAGCGTACGTCCACCCCACGGGTCGCCCGTCAGATCGCGGTTCTGGTGACGGTCACGGATACTGACGTAGAACTGAATAACCTGACACAGCACACCGATACCGATCAAAACCGCACCGATGGAGGCCACAACCAGCAAGGCGTGGAACTCAGGGTTGATTTGCTGGCTCAGACGGCGCGTCATCCCCATGAAGCCAAGAATGTACAGCGGCATGAAGGCAACAAAGAAGCCGATAATCCAGAACCAGAACGCGCGTTTGCCCCAGGTTTCGTTCAGGGTGAAGCCAAAGGCTTTCGGGAACCAGTAAGTAATACCCGCGAAGCAACCGAACACGACGCCGCCGATGATCACGTTGTGGAAGTGAGCAATCAGGAACAGGCTGTTATGCAGGACGAAGTTCGCCCCCGGCACGGCCAGCAGAACCCCGGTCATCCCACCAATGGTGAAGGTAATGATGAAGCCCGTGGTCCACAGCATCGTGGAGTGAGACTGAATACGGCCTTGATACATGGTGAACAGCCAGTTGAAGATTTTAACCCCGGTCGGGATTGAAATAATCATGGTGGCTATGCCAAAGAAGGCGTTGACGTTTGCGCCGGACCCCATGGTAAAGAAGTGGTGCAGCCAAACAATGAACGACAGAACCGTAATCGCAATGGTTGCCCATACCAGTGAGGTGTAGCCAAACAGACGTTTTTTACAGAAGGTGGCAACTACTTCGGAGTAAACACCGAATATTGGTAGCACCAGAATGTAAACCTCAGGATGACCCCATGCCCAAATCAGGTTGATGTACATCATCATGTTGCCACCCATATCATTGGTAAAGAAATGGGTGCCGAGGTAACGGTCAAGCGTCAGCAGCGCAATGGTAACGGTCAATATCGGGAATGCGGCGATGATCAGCACGTTGGTACACAGTGCCGTCCAGGTAAATACTGGCATTTTCATCAGCGTCATACCAGGTGCGCGCATCTTCAGAATGGTGGCGAAGAAGTTAACCCCTGTCAGCGTAGTACCGACACCGGATATCTGTAGACTCCATATCCAGTAATCGACCCCGACGCCGGGACTGTACTCCTTCCCTGAAAGCGGTGGATATGCCACCCAGCCGGTTTGCGCAAACTCACCCACCCCGAGAGAAAGGTTGATTAAGACAACACCAGCCACAAACAGCCAGAAGCTAAGGGAGTTCAGGAAGGGGAAAGCAACGTCACGTGCACCAATCTGCAAAGGAACCGCAAGGTTCATCAGGCCAACAACAAACGGCGTCGCCACGAAGAAGATCATGATGACACCGTGCGCGGTGAAAATCTGATCGTAGTGGTGAGCGTTTAGAAAGCCTTCTTGTCCGGCAGAAGCAAGCACCTGCTGGCCGCGCATCATGATGGCATCGGCAAAACCACGAATCATCATCACCAGACCGACGATGATGTACATGATACCGATTTTCTTGTGGTCGACAGAGGTGAACCATTCGGCCCACAGCCATTTCCACTTACCGAAATAGGTTATTGCCGCCAGCAGCGCAAGGCCGCCAACGATGATCGCCGCCACGGTGACCATAATAATGGGTTCGTGATATGGAACCGCATCGAGTGTAAGTTTTCCGAACATCGTATTATCCCTCGGCTCCTTTGTGCGAGCCATGCTCGCCCATGTTCATACCCTCACTGTGTTGCATGTTTTCGTCGTGCTTCATGCCTTCACCATGATGTTGCATGTTCATGCCGCTGCCTGTGAATTTGCGAATAAGATTATTAAACAAATCCGGCTGGACACTGGAGAAGTATTCGACAGGATGGAATTCACTTGGTTTAGCCAAAGCGTTGAATTCATCCATGGTATTCAGTGTCTTAGGGGACGACCGAACGTTCGCAACCCACTGGTCGAACTCTTGTTGAGTTGGCGTAGCAATCGCGGTGAACTTCATACCAGAGAAGCCTTTACCACTATAGCCGCCAGAGATACCGTCATATTTGCCCGGTTCGTTAGCGATCAGGTGGAGCTTCGTCTGCATTCCGGCCATGGCATAGATTTGTCCACCAAGACGAGGGATGAAGAAGGAGTTCATCACGGAGTCGGATGTGATCTTGAACGCAACAGGCACGTTGGCAGGGAAAGCCAGTTCGTTAACCGTCGCGATACCTAGATCCGGGTAAACAAACAGCCATTTCCAATCAAGCGAAACAACTTCGACATTGATAGGTTTGACGTCTGACACCAGTGGCTTATAGGGATCAAGCGAGTGGGTCGTCTTCCAGGTAATCGTGCCAAGAATGACGATAATGATAATTGGTACAGTCCAAACTACAGCTTCTATCTTATTGGAGTGTGACCAGTTCGGGGTATATTTTGCCTTTTCATTGGAAGCACGAAACTTCCAGGCAAAAGCTATCGTCATAACGATAACGGGAATCACAACGATCAACATCAGCCCGATGGCAGTCAGTATTAACGATCTTTGCTCTAACCCGATCTCTCCTTTGGGGTTCATCAGCGCCATATCGCAACCGCTCAGCAAAGCAGTGGCTGCAAATAAAGACAGCATCCCAAAAATTGTATTGTATTTCTTGAGTCTCATCTAGCGACCTCAATAACAAGGGCTCTATTGTCATTTTACGCGAGCGGGCATTTTACGGGAAGGTTACTGCACTGTAAACATGATTAAGGTTATGTCAGCCGTTTGTTGCTGTTTTTTGCCCTTAATGTCACAAAGATAGCCAAAATAAAAATGGTATTGAAAAACAGCAAATTAAGAGGCTGCCCAGATAAGAGTATGGAAGGATAATAAGAAATTACAACTCATCGTAACGCTTATTTTCTATTTTTAGTTTGGTGAAATTTTTGCTCAACCTGCGTTTTTGATGACAAATGAAATTAGTTTTGGGGGATTTTACGAGGAAATAAAATTCCCTGTAGCAAGATATTATGAGAAAAATAATTAAATAAAGGAACGGTGTAATAGGTTCAGGCAGCAGATGAGCACTGCCTGAACGAATATTAGCTAGCGTACTGACGATTTTGACGCCCGCCTGAGTGACAGGTAATCCAACAAGCTACCGAAGAAAATGCCCAGCAGAGCAAGCGTACCGCCTGCGGCGAGCAGGTATTCTGCCAACAGAGGCAATGAGGACCATTCCAGCGCATTGCTGATCAGCAGCATGAGCCACAATGCCAGCACGATCACACCCAATCCCAACATATGTAAGGCTTTCTTGTAATAGTTCTGGAAGTTTGTGCGTAACTGAAAGGTGTCGGTTTTCTGGGTAAACTCCAACGTCTCACGGCAGATCAGCAGGATGGCCAGGCCCGGTAACGCGGCAAAAATCGAGAACAGGTAGAACCATGCCCAGCCATAGGATTCGACAAACCAGCCTGCGATAGGGCCAACGTAAACCCGTCCGACGGCGGCAAGGGCGGAAAGCAGAGCAAACTGTGTGGCTGAAAACGATTTATTACACAGCGTCATCAATAGTGCGACAAACGCAGCCGTTCCCATACCGCCGCAGAGGTTTTCCAGAAAAACAGCGGTAGCCATGGTGAACAGACTTTTGGCTGTGATAGCCAGCAGCCAGTATCCCGCGTTGGACACGGCCTGAAGAATACCAAACAGCATCAGCGCTCTGAACAACGAGAGCCGCTGCATCAATAATCCGCCGTAAATGGCTCCCACGATGGTGGCGAAGAGTCCAAGCGTCTTATTCACCAGCCCGACATCACCAGCATTAAAACCAACGCCGCGTATCAGGAAGGTTGTCGTCAGGCTGACCGCAAAGGCATCACCGAGCTTGTATAACACGATAAGCAGAAGAATGAGCCAAGCATTGTTGCGTGCAAAGAAGTCGCGCAGGGGGGCAACAATCGCTTGTTCCATGCTGCGTGGCGCTGGCTGGCTATTCAGTGGTTCCGGTGCTAACAGGGTCGCGAACACACCGATCAGCATGAGTCCTGCCATTAACCAATAGGTGGCCTGCCAGCCGAAATAGCGATCGGCCATCCACAACGCCAGTCCACCAGAAACCAGCATCGCCAGACGATAACCTAATACTGAGGTGGCTGCGCCCGTACCGCGTTCTTCTGGAGGAAGTAAATCCGTCTTATAGGCATCAAAAACAATATCCTGAGACGCGGAGCAGAACGCGACCAGAACCGCCAGCGCAGCCAGCCACCAGAGATCGCGAGCCGGGTTCATAAATCCCATACCAATAATGGCAGCGATCAGCAGAAGTTGACTGAGAATCAGCCAGCCGCGGCGTCTGCCGAGAAACGGTGGGGTGTAGCGGTCCATCAGCGGGGACCACAGGAATTTGAATACGTAGGCTTGACCAACCAGAGAGAAAAAACCAATGGTTTTCAGATCGACATTCTCGACAGTCATCCAAGCTTGCAATGTGCCTGATGTCAATGCCAGTGGTAAACCGGAAGCGAAGCCAAGCAACAGCATAAAAAGCGAATTACGTTGGCTGAATAAAGCAATGATGCGACTAAACATGAAGAGTCCTTTCCCTTGCTCCATGAGTGTTCAGGAGCAAGGGAAGCGGCGTACAGAAATTAACGGGCGTTTTCTTTGATAAAGCCACTTACAGTCGTGTCTTGCGCCATGTCGTTGATGACATCGCCTAACACCGTGTTAACGGCATTGGTAATATTTTCGTTATTGGCAGTAAACGCGCCCTGAACATTATAGGTTGAGCGGTAGTTCTTCACCTGCTTGTTGCCATTCGCCGCCTGAGAAATGATGGAAATATCCGCTTTGGTGGTGATGTTGTAGCGCAGGTTGCCTTCGGAGACATCAGCGTACAGGTGGTTTACTACGATCTGCAAGGCGACTGGGCCACTGGCTCCGATCATGTAACCGCGTGCGGTCATTTGTTTTTCCAACGCTTCTTGCAACAGGAAACGCAGATCGCGAGAAGGTGTCAGCGTAATCAGTTGGCCATCGCGATTCACTTTCGCCAGAGCTTGATCGGCGCGCTGGTCTGCACCATTGATGCTAATCGTTACGCCCATCAGCGTCGGATCCTGAGAAGGCACGCTAATTTTTGGGGTGATGTTCAAGGTGTTGCTTTTTGCTGCACATCCTGCAAGCAGAATTACGGCCAGAAGAGGGAAAAATAATTTTTTTAACATTCGTATTTTCTCAGTAATGATTAGTGTGGTGAGCTGACAAATATTGTTGATATCATATCATCGCCACAGGCAGGAAAAAGATCCGATAGCAGGTAAATTGTCCTGAAATTCATCTTTTTCACGCTTTTGACCTGGAAAAACCGTTTTTATCACATCAAGACCGTCGATGATATATCAACCCGTGGCGTACAGCTTTCTTCTCTCGATGCTGTTTTTACGCATAACAGGTTGAAAAACGATGAGGTTATAATGATTCGGGCATCGGTGAATGACAGTAATGTCGCGTTGATATCAAATTTTCCCCAAGCCGAAAGGGTAGCCGTATGATGCGTGAAACGATAGAAGACAAGCTGCGTGTGGGTTTTAAACCCGTTCATTTAGAAGTGACTGATGAGAGTTATCGTCACAACGTACCTGCGGGAGCAGAAAGCCATTTTAAAGTTGTGCTGGTCAGCGATAAATTCACGGGCGAACGCGTGATTGGGCGACATCGTGCGGTCTATGCCGTGTTGGCTACGGAGCTGGCAGGGTCAGTGCATGCGTTAGCGCTGCATACGTATACGGCAAAAGAGTGGACCAGTTTGCAAAATGCCGTCCCTTCTTCACCGCCTTGCGGTGGCGCTGGCATCCTTTCTTAAGTCATTAATATGGCCCGTTCCTGGCATATCGGGGCGGGTTACTGACAAAAGTGTGAATCCGTTGCTGTAATAGTCCGCCCGCCGTTCTCGACTCATCCTCTCTATATCGCTATAATACGCGTCTAATTTTTTCCTGAATGTATTCGGGACGCTTCTGACTACAAGGACGGGGTTGGCAATTTCCCGGTTCTGCGAGGTTGATTTGAGCTGTACGCCTTCGGTGGCAGCAGTCTGAATAAGTGTCGCTGTCGTGAGAGTTTTTCGTCGCGAGAATAGTTTTGGGGTTGACCGATCACTGTGATTTTTTGAGGTAACAAGATGCAAGTTTCAGTTGAAACCACTCAAGGTCTGGGACGTCGCGTAACGATTACCGTTGCTGCTGACATCATTGAGAGTGCGGTGAAGAGCGAGCTGGTCAACACGGCCAAAAAAGTACGTATTGACGGTTTTCGTAAAGGCAAAGTGCCGATGAATGTTGTTGCTCAGCGTTATGGTGCCTCTGTGCGTCAGGACGTATTGGGTGACCTGATGCAGCGCAACTTTGTTGACGCGATCATCAAAGAAAAAATTAATCCGGTTGGCGCGCCTAACTACATCCCTGGCGAATATGCTGTAGGTGGCGACTTCACTTACTCTGTTGAATTTGACGTGTACCCAGAAGTCGAGCTGAAAGGTCTGGATGCAATCGAAGTTGAAAAACCGGTTGTTGAAGTCACTGATGCTGACGTTGATACCATGCTGGATACGCTGCGTAAGCAACAGGCGACCTGGAAAGAAACTGACCGCGCTGCGACAGCGGAAGATCGTGCAACGATCGATTTCACCGGTTCTATCGACGGTGAAGTCTTCGAAGGCGGAAAAGCGTCCGACTTCGTTCTGGCAATGGGCCAGAATCGCATGATCCCAGGCTTTGAAGATGGCATCGTTGGGCACAAAGCGGGTGAAGAATTCACTATCAACGTGAACTTCCCAGAAGATTACCACGCTGAAAACCTGAAAGGAAAAGCGGCTCAGTTCGCTATCGTCCTGAAGAAAGTTGAAGAGCGTGAGCTGCCTGAACTGACTGAAGAATTCATCAAACGTTTCGGCGTGGCTGATGGTTCTCAGGAAGGTCTGCGTGCTGAAGTTCGTAAAAATATGGAACGTGAGCTGAAAGGCGCGGTGCGTAACCGTGTGAAAACTCAGGTTCTGGACGGACTGATCAACGCAAACGAAATCGACGTGCCAGTTGCACTGATCGATGGCGAAATCGACGTTCTGCGTCGCCAGGCTGCACAGCGTTTTGGCGGCAACGAGAAGCAAGCGCAGGAATTACCGCGTGAGCTGTTCGAAGAGCAAGCTAAACGCCGTGTTGTTATCGGTCTGTTGCTGGGCGAAGTGATCAGCACCAATGAGCTGAAAGCTGACGAAGCACGCGTTAATGCGCTGATCGAAGAGATGGCCTCTGCTTATGAAGATCCGCAGGAAGTTATCGAGTTCTACAGCAAAAACAAAGAGCTGCTGAACAACATGCGTAACGTTGCTCTGGAAGAGCAAGCGGTAGAAACCGTACTTGCTAAAGCGAAAGTTGTTGAGAAATCAGTAAGCTTCAACGAACTGATGAACCAAACGACTACGGCATAAACCTTGTTGATATCAACATTGTTTATTGCGTAGCGGGAATGCTTCCCAATCAAAAGCCCGTGCCTTATGGCGCGGGCTTTTTGCTTGGTTCTTTGTGCAATACTGATGATGATCGTTTGGGGGCTACGTCGTATCTGGTTTTCCTGTCAGGGGATACACGAAGAATGACCGCCTGAAATTGCACTACTATTAAGTCAGGCAATTAACTCAGGCTGCGAATTTGTTAGGTCAGGCAACGAGTTAAACTGCAGTGTTGCCGTGCCGATAACGTATTAAGAATAAAATAATTGGCTCTTTAATAGAGAACGATTGATAGTGTAAGCTTGAAATACAATGCGTGTGCCCCCACTCACTGAAGAGGAAAAGTGGGCACAGCAGGTAAGGATTCTCGGTCGTATGGGTTGTTCAACTGAAGTGGGGCAGGGTTCCATAGTCATCCCTCTCTATCTCTAGTAGAATTGAGTATTACTATGATTGAACCGCGCAATGATTGAACAACGCTAAGAGTGCCGGACGCATTTTATCTAGGAGACGTGAATGTCATACAGTGGCGAACAAGAAAGACAAGCACCTCATATGGCATTAGTGCCGATGGTGGTTGAACAGACCTCGCGTGGGGAACGTTCTTACGATATCTATTCCCGTCTGCTAAAAGAACGGATAATCTTCCTGACTGGTCAGGTGGAAGATTACATGGCGAATCTGGTTGTGGCACAGATGCTGTTTCTGGAAGCCGAAAACCCAGAAAAAGACATTTATCTGTACATTAACTCTCCAGGTGGCGTCATTACTGCTGGTATGTCCATTTACGACACCATGCAGTTTATCAAGCCAGATGTTAGCACGATCTGCATGGGACAGGCCTGTTCCATGGGCGCGTTCCTGTTGACGGCGGGAGCCAAAGGCAAACGTATTTGCCTGCCTAACTCGCGCGTCATGATTCACCAGCCATTGGGTGGTTTCCAAGGGCAGGCAACGGATATTGAAATCCATGCCAAAGAAATACTGAAAGTGAAAGCCAAGATGAATGAGCTGATGGCGAAACATACGGGTCAGCCTCTTGAAGCGATAGAGAGAGACACCGAGCGCGATCGTTTCCTCTCTGCCAGTGAGGCAGTAGATTACGGTTTGGTAGACTCCGTATTCACTAACCGTGGGTGATAATTCGCCATATTAGCGGTCTGGTGTAGCTAAAAATCAGTGTTCGACCGATAGTCTGTTGTGCGAGGTTATTTTACGCGTATTAGCTATAAGTATCGGCGTTCGTTGTAGCGGTATCGCTGTGGTTGGCCTGCGGGCAAAAGACGAAAAAGAGGTTTAACTCATGACAGATAAGCGCAAAGACGGTTCAGGAAAGTTACTGTACTGCTCTTTTTGCGGCAAAAGCCAGCATGAAGTGCGTAAGCTGATTGCCGGGCCGTCGGTGTATATCTGCGATGAATGTGTTGACTTGTGTAACGACATCATTCGCGAAGAAATTAAGGAAATGGCGCCCCACCGTGAGCGCAGTGCGTTGCCGACGCCACACGAAATTCGCCGCCACCTTGACGATTACGTCATCGGTCAAGAGCAGGCCAAGAAGGTGTTGGCCGTTGCGGTTTATAACCACTATAAACGCTTGCGTAATGGTGACAGCAGCAACGGGATCGAACTGGGTAAAAGTAACATCCTGCTGATCGGTCCTACGGGGAGCGGTAAGACGCTGCTGGCTGAAACGCTGGCGCGCTTCCTGGACGTTCCGTTCACTATGGCGGATGCGACTACGCTGACTGAAGCGGGCTACGTCGGTGAAGACGTTGAGAACATTATTCAGAAGCTATTGCAGAAGTGCGATTACGATGTGCAGAAAGCGCAGCGTGGCATTGTCTACATCGATGAAATCGACAAGATTTCTCGTAAGTCAGACAACCCATCGATCACCCGCGATGTCTCTGGTGAAGGCGTTCAGCAGGCTCTGCTAAAGCTGATCGAAGGCACTATCGCAGCGGTTCCACCGCAGGGTGGACGTAAGCATCCGCAGCAGGAGTTCTTGCAGGTTGATACCTCCAAGATCCTCTTTATCTGTGGCGGTGCGTTCGCGGGTCTGGACAAAGTGATCGAGCAGCGTACCGACACGGGACGCGGCATTGGCTTTAACGCAACGGTTAAAGGCACCGCAGATAAAGCGACAGAAGGCGAGTTGTTGGGCAAGGTTGAGCCAGGTGATTTGATTAAATTCGGTTTGATTCCTGAGTTTATTGGTCGTCTGCCAGTCGTTGCTACGCTGAGAGAACTGAGCGAAGACGCGCTGATTCAGATTCTGCGTGAGCCGAAGAATGCGCTGACCAAACAGTATCAGGCGTTGTTCAATCTGGAAGGCGTCGAGCTGGAATTCCGCGATGAAGCGCTGACGGCGATTGCCAAGAAAGCGATGGTGCGTAAAACCGGTGCGCGTGGTCTGCGTTCTATCGTTGAAGCTGCTCTGCTGGATACCATGTATGACCTGCCATCGCTGGAAAGCGTGGATAAAGTCGTCATTGATGAATCCGTTATTGCGGGCCAGTCCGAACCATTGCTGATCTATGGCAAACCCGAGACACAGCAGGCTTCCGGCGAATAATTAATCAATTTGGCTGTATCAAAAAATAAAAATGGGGGATTTTAT
Organism: Pectobacterium carotovorum; assembly: GCA_016415585.1. NCBI lineage: Bacteria > Pseudomonadati > Pseudomonadota > Gammaproteobacteria > Enterobacterales > Pectobacteriaceae > Pectobacterium > Pectobacterium carotovorum. Next base: position 1,422,395 of record CP066552.1, read on the forward strand.
CCCCCATTTGTTTTTTACACGCATGCTGGTCGTTGAATGTGAGACATTTATCCCCATATACTCAAATACCTATTTGATGAAACCCGTGAAAACCGCGTTTCACGAGATTCCCATAACCTGGCGGAAACGAAACTAAGAGAGAGCTCTATGAACCCTGAGCGTTCCGAACGCATAGAAATCCCCGTATTGCCATTGCGCGATGTGGTGGTTTATCCGCACATGGTCATTCCGTTGTTTGTTGGTCGGGAGAAATCGATTCGGTGCCTTGAAGCCGCAATGGATCATGATAAGAAGATCATGCTGGTGGCACAGAAAGAAGCTTCAACGGATGAGCCAAGTATTAACGATCTTTTCTCGGTAGGAACGGTAGCCTCAATTCTTCAAATGCTGAAACTGCCGGACGGCACGGTAAAAGTGCTGGTCGAGGGGTTACAGCGTGCGCGTATTACGACGCTTTCTGACAGCGGTGAACATTTCGCTGCACACGCAGAATATCTTGATTCCCCAGCGATTGATGAGCGCGAGCAAGAAGTGCTCATGCGCACGGCGGTCAATCAGTTTGAGGGATACATCAAGCTGAACAAGAAGATCCCGCCGGAAGTGCTGACATCTCTGAACAGCATTGACGATGCTGCGCGTTTGGCCGACACCATTGCTGCGCACATGCCGCTGAAATTGGCTGATAAGCAGTCTGTACTTGAAATGTTCGATATTACTGAACGTTTGGAGTATCTGATGGCGATGATGGAATCCGAAATCGACTTGTTGCAGGTAGAGAAACGGATCCGAGGCCGCGTTAAGAAGCAAATGGAAAAAAGCCAGCGTGAGTACTATCTGAATGAGCAAATGAAAGCTATTCAGAAAGAGCTGGGTGAGATGGATGACGCACCGGATGAACACGAAGCGTTAAAACGCAAGATTGAAGCGGCAAAAATGCCGAAAGACGCACGTGAGAAAGCCGAAGCAGAATTACAAAAGCTGAAAATGATGTCACCGATGTCAGCGGAAGCGACAGTGGTGCGCAGCTATATCGACTGGATGGTGCAGGTGCCGTGGAATGCGCGCAGCAAAGTGAAGAAAGATTTGCTGAAAGCGCAGGAAATGCTGGATACCGACCATTACGGTCTCGATCGTGTGAAAGAGCGTATTCTCGAATACCTCGCGGTACAAAGCCGTGTCAGTAAGATCAAAGGGCCGATTCTGTGTCTGGTGGGGCCACCTGGCGTGGGTAAAACCTCGCTCGGTCAGTCTATCGCCAAAGCGACCGGACGTCAGTATGTTCGCATGGCGTTGGGTGGCGTGCGTGACGAAGCGGAAATTCGCGGGCATCGCCGTACCTATATCGGTTCAATGCCGGGCAAGTTGATCCAGAAAATGGCGAAAGTCGGTGTGAAAAACCCGCTATTCCTCCTGGATGAGATCGACAAGATGTCTTCCGACATGCGTGGCGATCCGGCTTCTGCCTTACTGGAAGTGCTCGATCCTGAGCAGAACGTGGCGTTTAACGATCACTATCTGGAAGTCGACTACGACCTATCCGATGTGATGTTTGTTGCGACATCTAACTCCATGAACATCCCGGCACCGCTGCTTGACCGTATGGAAGTCATTCGTCTTTCCGGCTATACCGAAGACGAAAAACTGAATATCGCCAAACAGCATCTGCTGCCGAAACAGATCGAACGTAATGCGCTGAAAAATGGCGAGCTGTCGGTAGAAGACAGCGCGATTGTTGGCATTATCCGTTATTACACGCGTGAAGCTGGCGTGCGTAGCCTGGAGCGCGAAATCTCCAAGCTGTGCCGTAAAGCAGTAAAAACGCTGTTGATGGATAAATCTACTAAGCATATCCAGATTTCAGGCGATAACCTTAAGGATTTCCTTGGGGTACAACGCTTTGACTATGGCCGTGCGGACGATGAAAATCGCGTAGGGCAGGTGACCGGACTGGCCTGGACGGAAGTGGGCGGCGACCTGCTGACGATTGAAACTGCCTGCGTGCCGGGCAAAGGTAAGCTGACTTATACCGGTTCACTGGGTGAGGTCATGCAGGAGTCGATTCAGGCTGCGCTTACCGTGGTTCGTGCCAGAGCGGAAAAATTAGGCATCAATGCTGATTTTTACGAGAAACGTGATATCCACGTTCACGTTCCAGAAGGTGCGACGCCGAAAGACGGTCCGAGTGCGGGTATCGCGATGTGTACCGCACTGGTTTCTTGTTTGACTGGGAACCCGGTGCGTGCCGATGTGGCGATGACAGGGGAAATTACCCTGCGTGGTCTGGTGCTGCCGATTGGTGGTCTGAAAGAGAAGCTTCTGGCCGCACACCGTGGTGGTATCAAGACGGTATTGATTCCAGATGACAACAAGCGCGATCTGGAGGATATCCCACAGAACGTGATTGCCGATCTGGAAATCCATCCGGTGAAACGTATTGAGGAAGTGTTAGCGTTCGCGTTGCAGAATTCGCCTTCTGGCATGCAAGTGGTCACGGAGCCTAAAACCAAGGCCAAAGCTAAGGCAAAATAGTGACCTGTCGCAAAAACCCTTGAGAAAATCGGGGCTGGTGAGTGAAATCGTACTTGCCAGCTTTTTTTTGTACCGCTAAGTTAGAGCACTGTTAGTTTTAGCCGTAACTGGCTAAGCATGACAGTATTGATAATATACACTAAATAATTCGAGTTGCAGGAAGGCGACGACGCAGAGAGTCCCAGGAGCTTACATCAGTAAGTGACTGGGATGAGCGGGGAAAGCCAACGCACATGTAGCTTGAAGTATGACGGGTATAAGTTACGTGTCGCGTCTTGGGACATTGAAGCGCGATAAGAGAATTCCAGAGGGGATGACAGAGTGAACAAGTCACAATTGATCGACAAAATTGCCGCAGATGCTGATATTTCCAAAGCGGCAGCAGGGCGTGTGTTGGATGCAATTATTGGTTCCGTTACCGAATCCCTGAAAGAAGGGGATGATGTTGCTTTGGTTGGTTTTGGTACTTTTTCAGTGCGTGAACGTGCTGCTCGTACCGGCCGTAACCCGCAAACTGGTAAAGAAATCAGTATCCCTGCGGCGAAAGTACCAGGATTCCGTGCTGGTAAAACGCTGAAAGACGCCGTTAACTGATTATTACGTCACAGGTTTGGCTGATAACCACTTTGGGTGCCAAACAATACCTGACGCAATGATATTGGTAGGGTAAGATACGAGGCGCATCATTTTATGATGTGCCTTTTATTTATATAGGATTTTACCCTAAATAATTCGAGTTGCGTGAAGGCGGCAAGAGAGGGAATCCCGATGAGTTTACTTAAGTAAGTGATTCGGGTGACTGAACGCAGCCAACGCACATGCAACTTGAAGTATGACGGGGATATACATACCCGACACATGGCAGAACGTGGCGGGCAACAAGCTTAAGTGCGCCCTAGCCTTGTATTGGGCTATAGCAATCGCAAGGATGCATGGCTCCGGCCAGCGCAGGGAGTTTTATCCATTCTACAGCGGAGTGTTGTCACATTATGATGGACAATTTACGTACGGCCGCGAATAACGTCGTGCTCAAAATTATTCTTGCTTTGATCATCGCATCATTCGTTCTAACTGGCGTTGGTGATTATCTTATTGGTGGTTCAGGAGATTACGCTGCAAAGGTGAACGGGCAGGAAATTACCCGCGCACAGCTTGAGCAGGCGGTACAGAACGAACGCAGTCGTCAGCAGGAAGCCTTGGGTGAGAATTTCTCTCTTCTGGCGAGTAATGACGGCTACATGCAGCAATTGCGTAGGCAGGCACTCTCCCAACTCATTGATGAAACCTTGCTGGATCAGTATGCCAACAAGCTGGGACTGAACATCAGTGATGAGCAAATCAAACAGGCGATCTTTGACGTTCCCGCGTTTCAGACCAACAACCGTTTTGATAATGAAAAGTATCTGGAGCAGGTTCGTCGTCTTGGCGTTACACCGGATATGTATGCTCAGATGCTGCGTAAACAACTGACTTCACAGCAGTTGATTCGTGGCTTTGGCAATACCGCGTTCCTGCTGCCGCAGGAGATCGATAACCTGGTGAAACTGGCTGCACAAGATCGCGTTGTCCGTGTTGCAACCATTGATATCGCTGCCAAGGCGAAAGCCCAGACGGTTGCTGACGATGAAGTCCAGAGTTATTACGATCAAAACAAAGGGAATTTCATCGCACCAGAAGAATTCAAAGTCAGCTATATCACGCTGGATGCAGCAAGCATCATGGACGGCATAAAAGTAGATGATGCTGCCATCAACGATTTCTACGAACAGAACAAGAGCGACTATTCCCAACCTGAGCGCAAAAAATTCAGCGTTATTCAGGTGAAGAATGGGGCCGATGCAGCGTCTGTTCTGGATGCGCTGAAGCAAGGTGGTGATTTCGCTACGCTGGCGAAAGAAAAATCAACGGACGTTATCTCGCGCCGCAACGGTGGCGATCTGGGATGGATGGACGAAAACAGCATGATTGATGAGCTGAAGCAGGCAAAACTGACGGAGAAAGGTCAGGTTTCCGAAGCGATTAAATCATCTGTTGGCTATCTGGTTGTGCGTCTGGATGATGTTCAGCCGCAGCAGGTTAAACCGCTGAGTGAAGTGCGTGCTGAGATCGCTGAGAAAGTGAAGCACGAGAAAGCGCAGGATGGTTACTATGCGCTGCAACAAAAAGTCAGCGAAGCGGCTAGCAATGACAACGAATCTCTGGCTTCAGCAGAAGAAGCGGCCGGTGTGAAAGCCACGCAAACCGACTGGTTTACGCGTGAGAAAGTTCCCGCTGCGCTGAACTTCCAGCCGGTAACGCAGGCTGTCTTTAGCGGTGCGCTGTTGGGCGAAAACGGTGCTGCGGGCAATAACTCCGATGTGATTAACGTCGACGGCGATCGTGCTTTCGTTCTGCGTATCACTGAGCACAAGCCTGAAAGTACTCGCCCTCTGGATCAGGTGCGTACTGAGATCGTCGAGGTGTTGAAACGTCAGAAGGCTGAACAGCAGACTCGTGTAGACGCTGAAAAAATGCTGGCTGAGCTGAAGCAAGGTAAAGACGATGCGCTTAAAGCGGCAGGTCTGAGCTTTGGTGAAGCAAAAACGATGTCTTCTATTTCTCAGGGTGATGCAACGGCCGAAGCAATCTTTGCTATGCCGCATCCAGAAAAGGATAAGCCATCTTATGCGATTACTCAGGATCAGGCCGGTAATGTCGTGCTGGTCGCGCTGGATAGCGTGACGCCACATCAGCTAAACGATGAGCAGAAAACACAGTTTGCCAGCCAGGTTCAGCAAGGTTCTCTGGGCGCGCTGTTTGATTCTCTGCTGTCCAGCTTGCGTAGTGAAGCGAAAATCAAGATGGGCAATGCGGCGCAAGAACAGCAATAAGCTCCGCAAAAATTTGCAAATCGTTGCAACAACAAAAGGCCGCTTTCGCGGCCTTTTCCACATTTAAATTCTGCTGTTTGCGGTGTTGATGGGTCTGCGGCAAGGTAGCCGTGCTGTCATACACAAGGAGGAAACAGCATGAAAAAATCAGGAATAAAAGCACTGTGCTTAATCATTGGGATGAGTTTGTCTGGGTTGCCACTGCTGGGTCAGGCGGCACCTAAATCCGCCGACAGTACGGCGACAGCGGTGAAGTCTGCGCCAGCAGATCAGAAAGCGGAAAAAGCAATGCTTCCTGATGGTGATGAGGATAAGGTAAGCATTAATGCAGCAAGCGCGGCTGATTTGGCTGAAATAATGAATGGTGTCGGCCTTAAAAAGGCGGAAGCGATCGTTAGCTATCGTGAGCAAAATGGCCCTTTTACCCAGATCGATCAATTAACGGAGGTCCCAGGAATTGGGGCAGCGTTGGTTGAGAGAAATCTCTCTCGTTTAAAACTGTGATATTAGTCGCAGTCCAGTCGAGCACTTCCTCTGGGCTGCGAACCTCTGCTAGGCTGATTATCAGGTCATACCAGTTGTTGGTTTTGTCACAGGAGTATCACCGAGATGCAGACTTTCATTACCGTTCGTGGTTATCACATTGATGTTTATCAGCACGTTAATAACGCGCGCTATCTGGAGTTTCTGGAAGAGGCGCGTTGGCAATGGCTGGAAACGTTGCCCGCTTTTGGCTGGATGCATAGCAACAAGATTGCTTTCGTTGTGGTGAACATCAATATCAACTATCGCAAGCCTGCCGTTCTTGGTGACGTGCTGCGTATTGATAGCGAACTGCTACAGATGAATACGAAAAGTGGCGTGATCAGTCAGAAAATAACCCGAGTGCCTGATGAAAGCGACGTGGCCGATGCCACGCTGACGTTTGTCTGCATTGATTTATTGACGCAAAAAGCACTGCCGTTGGAGGGAGAACTGCTGGAACACCTAAACGAGATTCGTTGTTAACATGAAACAACAGGCCATTGCTGCACGGCGTGGCCTGTTTTTTTACTTGGTGTGGCGTTTCTGTGTGGTGACGTGAAGTATCAGCGTAACCCTGTTTTCTGCTTCAGCGATGCCGTAATAGCGGCGGAGTCGTTTTGATATTGCGCGAGCCCGTTTGCTCGTAAATGGCAGGCGGCACACTGGCCACATCCATCACCCTTGATGCCGTTATAGCAGGTTAGCGTGTGGTAACGAACGGTATCAAGTTGCTGGTAATAATCTGCCAGCGCCCAGGTTTCAGCCTTATTAAGCCACATCAGCGGGGTTTCAAAACGAATATCACGGGCAATGCCTAAAACAATAGCCTGATTCAGTGCCTTGACGAATTCGTCGCGACAATCTGGGTAGCCAGAAAAGTCGGTCTCACATACACCGGTAATGACTGCCTCTGCACCAACTTGATAGGCGTAGATAGAGGCGAGCGTCAGAAAGAGAATGTTTCTTCCTGGAACAAAGGTGTTGGGGATGTCCTGTGCATTGGCGTCGTAATCGGGGACTGGAATACTGTCACGCGTCAGGCTGCTGGTGGCGAGTTCATTCAGTAAACCGACGTCCAGAACCTTATGCGCCGTTGCCCCCAGTTTCTGGCTGAGTTCCCGAGCGACATCAATTTCAGCACGGTGACGTTGCCCATAATCGAAGGTGATGCAGTGGACGTCATCATAATCTTGCAGAGCCTGAATCAGGCAGGTTGTGGAATCTTGTCCACCGCTAAAAACGACAACAGCACGCTTCATTCTTCATTCACCTTAATGCGGGGTGTGATGTAAAGCCGCTATGTTACCTGAAAAATAGCCCGTATTCAGCGCTGCGGCTGTGCGCTGAATACACCAGCCTCACGCCGTGCTGAGTTCCGGCATGAGAGGGGACATTTCTGGGGTGTTCAGGGCATCAAGGTAAGGGCTTATGTCGCCGATATTTTTTTCTACCCAACTGCTGTTGTAGTAGGTGTCCAGATAGCGTTCGCCGCTGTCGCAGAGCAGGGTCACAATCGCGCCTTTTTGACCCCGGCTTACCATCTCTTTGGCCAGTTGCAGCATACCCCAGACGTTGGTGCCGGTAGAGGCTCCCGCTTTGCGGCCTAACACGCTTTCCAGCCAGTACAGTGTTGCGATGCTGGCGGCATCCGGCACTTTGATCATGCTATCAATGACGTCAGGAATAAAAGAAGGCTCGGCACGCGGGCGACCAATACCTTCTATCCGGCTACCGCATGGGCCAGTGATGGAGCGATCCCGCTGTTGGTAACAGTCGTAGAAGACGGAGTGTTCTGGATCGACGACGACCAGTTGTGTATCTAGCCCCTGATAGCGAATGTAGCGTCCGAGCGTGGCTGACGTACCGCCAGTTCCTGCGCTCATCACTATGTAATCCGGCACGGTATGCGGTTCACGTGCCATTTGGCGGTAAATGCTGTCGGCAATATTGTTGTTGCCGCGCCAGTCGGTGGCACGTTCCGCGTAGGTGAACTGATCCATATAATGGCCGTTCATCTCTTGTGCGAGCTGTTCGGATGCGGCATAGATTTGTCCCGCCTGTTCGACAAAATGGCAGCGTCCGCCATAGAAAGCGATTTGCTCGATTTTTCTTTTTGCGGTGCAGGATGGCATGACGGCGATAAACGGCAGGCCAAGTAAACGTGCAAAATAGGCTTCTGACACGGCAGTGCTGCCGGATGACGCTTCGATAATTGGCGTGCCTTCTTTAATCCAACCGTTGCACAGCCCGTAGAGAAATAAGGAACGAGCCAGGCGATGCTTCAGGCTACCGCTGGGGTGGGTGCTTTCATCTTTGAGATAAAAATAGATACCGGGGTAGTCCGGTAGGGTCAGTCGGATAAGATGCGTATCAGCCGAACGCTGAAAATCTGCTTCGATAGCGCTGATGGCATTTTTAACCCAGGCATTGGTCATGATGAAAACTCGGTTAGGCAGTGATGCGAATAGAGTAACGAGTTTTCAGGATAAAAAAATTACCTTTTTATCTCCTTGTGGGTAATTTAAGGGAATTATTTACCCTTTTACTCTCCCTGTGTGGGGTATTTTTCTACTGAGGTGCATGGTGAGTCGCTATCTCGAAAATTATGGCAACGGCGGGGTTTGTGTAACGAAGGCCGGTAAGGTCATTGCTATGTCGATGTTGCCAATAATGCTATCACCACGATTCTGGATGGGAAGAACATTACTTTTCTCTCTTAATGGGGGAGAGTAGGGGGAGTTTTCTATCGGCGGCGCTATTCTTAGGTAAAACTACATTAGGTAAAACCATATTAGGTATAACTATGTTGGATAAAATTGATCGCACACTGCTGAATATGTTGCAACAGGATTGCACGCTTTCGCTACAGACGCTGGCCGAGGCGGTTAATCTGACATCTACGCCATGCTGGAAACGACTGAAGCGTCTGGAAGAGGAAGGGATCATCCGGGCTAAGGTGGCGCTGTTGGATAATGAACGTCTGGGGTTAGGGCTGACGGCGTTTGTCTTATTGAAGACGCAACAGCACAACCGCGACTGGTATCAGACCTTCACCCGCGTGGTATCCGACATGCCGGAGGTACTGGCTTTCTATCGCATGGCTGGCGAATACGATTACCTGATGCAGGTACAGGTCGCTGATATGAAAAGCTATGATGATTTCTATAAGCGGTTGGTGAATGGTATTCCTGGGCTGGTCGATGTAACATCTAGCTTTGCTATGGAACGAATCAAACATACCACGGCATTGCCCTTATCCCTGTGATTCATCATCCATACTCGTCATACTTCAAGTTGCATGTGCGTTGGCAGCATTCAGTCACCCGAATCACTTACTTGAGTAAGCTCATCGGGATTCCTTCTCTTGCCGCCTTCCTGAAACTTGAATTATTTAGTGTATATCCGTCTTTTGTATAATCACCTTTCTGAGTCTGTCATGACCCGTCTGGCTATTGGAATGAAAACCGCGTGAGACTGTTTGCTCAACTGAGTTGGTATTTTCGCCGCGAATGGCGGCGCTATCTGGGGGCTATTGCGCTATTGATTGCGATTGCCATTCTGCAATTACTCCCCCCTAAACTGGTCGGCGTGATTGTCGATGGTGTGACGCAGCACGGCATGTCGATGGCCGAAATGATGAAGTGGATTGGCGTGATGCTGCTGACTGCCGTCATGGTCTATCTGCTGCGCTATGTGTGGCGCGTGTTCCTGTTTGGCGCGTCATACCAGTTGGCGGTTGAGCTACGGGAGGGTTTTTACCGTCAACTGAGCCGACAGCATCCGGCGTTTTACCAACGTCACCGTACTGGCGATCTGATGGCGCGTGCGACTAACGATGTCGATCGCGTGGTCTTTGCCGCTGGAGAGGGCGTGCTGACGCTGGTCGATTCAATGGTAATGGGTTGCGCCGTGCTGGTTGTCATGTGTACTCAAATCAGTTGGGAACTCACCCTGCTGGCGTTGCTTCCGATGCCGTTCATGGCGATTTTCATCAAACGCTACGGCACCCAGTTGCATAACCGTTTTAAATCCGCACAGGCGGCATTCTCTTCGCTTAACGATCAGGCGCAGGAAAGCTTGACCAGCATTCGGATGATTAAAGCCTTCGGGCTGGAAAACTACCAGTCCGCGCGTTTTGCGCAGGTTGCGGCGGATGCGGGGGCCAAAAATATGCACGTCGCTCGCGTTGATGCCCGCTTCGATCCCACCATTTATATTGCCGTCGGGCTTTCGAATTTGCTGGCGATTGGCGGCGGCAGTTGGATGGTGATTAACGGTTCGCTGACGTTAGGCTTGTTGACCAGCTTCGTCATGTATCTGGGGTTGATGATCTGGCCAATGCTGGCGCTGGCCTGGATGTTTAATATTGTTGAGCGTGGTAGCGCGGCATATAGCCGTATTCGACAGCTGCTTGCGGAAGATCTCGTGGTGAAAGACGGTGAGGAATCCTTGCCTGCCGAGCGGGGCGTGCTGGACGTGAATATCTCCGCGTTTCGCTACCCGGGTAATACCCGTGATGCTTTACAACATATTCAGTTTACGCTGGCGCCGGGTAATATGTTGGGGCTATGTGGGCCGACAGGATCGGGGAAAAGTACGCTGCTAGCGTTGATTTTGCGTCATTTCGATACTCAATCGGGAGAGATTCGTTATCACGATCGCTCATTGAGTGCCATTCGGTTGGATGAACTTCGGAGCCGTTTTGCCGTTGTGGGGCAAATGCCCTTTTTGTTTTCCGATACGGTGGGACGAAACATCGCACTGGGTCGGCCTGATGCTACCCAACAACAAATTGAACAGGCGGCGCGGCTTGCCAGCGTTCATGACGACATTCTGCGTTTGCCTCAGGGTTACCAGACTGAAGTCGGAGAGCGCGGCGTGATGTTATCAGGCGGTCAAAAACAGCGGATCGCGATTGCCCGTGCATTACTGCTGGATGCTGAAATTCTGGTGCTGGACGATGCGCTGTCTGCGGTTGATGGGCGAACGGAGCACCAGATTTTGCAGAATCTCAAAACGTGGGGCGAAAAACGGACGCTGATCATCAGCGCACATCGCCTGTCAGCGCTAACCGAAGCGAATGAAATCGTGGTGTTGCAGCAAGGACAAGCGGTGCAGCGTGGTACACACCGGACGCTGGCGGCACAACCTGGCTGGTATCGGGATATGCACCGTTATCAACAGCTAGAGGCGGCACTGGATGATGTGCCGCAGTTGGAAGGAACGAAAAATGAATAGCCCTCAACAGTTTTGGCCAACCCTGAAACGTCTGCTGGCCTATGGTTCACCCTGGCGAAAACCGCTGTTACAGGGCGTCCTGATGCTGTGGATTGCCGCAATTGCTGAAGTTTCAGGCCCTGTGTTGGTGAGCTATTTTATTGACGACTTGGTAGCAAAAGGCCAGTTCCCGCTGGCGATTGCGGCTGGCCTGGCAATGGCCTATATCCTGCTGCAAATTCTGGCGGCCTCGCTGCACTATTTTCAGACGCTGCTGTTTAATCGTGTTGCGGTCGGTGTTGTTCAGCAACTGCGTATTGATGTGATGGACGCGGCGTTGCGCCAGCCACTGAGTACATTTGATACGCAACCTGTTGGGCAACTGATTTCACGCGTCACCAATGACACTGAGGTGGTAAAAGACCTGTACGTCATGGTGGTGTCAACGGTATTACGCAGTGCGGCGCTGGTTGGGGCGATGCTGGTGGCGATGTTCAGCCTGAACTGGGAGATGGCGCTGGTTGCACTGATGATTTTCCCTGCGGTCGCGACGGTCATGGTGCTGTACCATCGTTTTAGTACGCCGATTGTGCGCAAGGTACGGAGCTATCTGGCCGATATTAATGATGGTTTTAATGAAGTGATTAATGGCATGGGCGTCATTCAGCAGTTTCGCCAGCAGGCTCGCTTTGGCAAAAAACTGGGTGCCGCCAGCCATGAGCATTATGAAGCGCGGATGAAGGCTTTGCGTCTGGAAGGTTTCCTGTTGCGGCCGCTGCTGAGCCTGTTTGCTGCGATGGTGCTGTGTGGCTTGTTAATCCAATTTGGTTTCAGCTCAATTGGATCGGTTGGCGTCGGGGTCTTGTACGCGTTTATCAACTATTTGGGCCGTCTGAATGAACCGCTGATTGAACTGACAACCCAGCAGTCCATGTTGCAGCAGGCAGTCGTCGCCGGTGAACGTATTTTTGAATTGATGGATGGAAAAAAGCAGAGCTACGGCGATGATGAGCGTCCTCTGGCGACTGGGCGCGTCGATATTGACGATGTCTCTTTCTCATATGGCACAGAAAAACGCGTGCTACAGAATATTTCTCTGACGATCCCCGAGCGCGGGTTCGTCGCGCTGGTCGGGCATACCGGCAGTGGGAAAAGTACGCTAGCCAGTTTGCTTATGGGGTATTACGCGCCGGATGAGGGCGAGATTCGGCTGGATGGCCGCCCGCTGTCGACGCTCTCTCATGCGGTGTTGCGCCAAAATGTGGCAATGGTGCAACAAGATCCGGTTGTGCTGGCGGAATCCATGTTTGTGAATGTAACGCTGGGGCGTGATATCAGCGAAGAGGCCGTCTGGCGCGTGCTGGAAGTGGTACAGCTTGCCGAACTGGTTCGGGCTTTCCCTGAAGGATTGCATACGCGCATTGGTGAGCAGGGGAATAATCTGTCAACCGGACAAAAGCAGCTGTTGGCGATCGCACGGGTACTGGTGCAAACGCCTAAGATCCTGATTCTCGATGAGGCGACGGCGAATATTGACTCTGGCACGGAACAAGCGGTGCAAAAGGCGCTCCGTATCATCAGGGAACAGACGACCTTGATTATCATCGCCCATCGGCTTTCCACTATCGTTGAGGCCGACACGATTATGGTACTCCATCATGGGCAAACCGTTGAACGGGGAACACATGATCAACTGCTGCAACAGCAGGGGCGCTATTATCAAATGTATCAGTTGCAACTTGCCGGAGAGGATCTTGCAGCCACCAGCACTGAGCCTTGCCCTGCGCACTGAGACTTACCTGAGATAGTATCCCGGTCTGCACCGCCTTGTGTGGTGCAGACTGACAGTCTATTCATGGCTTCGCACCATCAATAAGCATCGTGATTCTGGTTCCCCCCCGAGTTGCACTAAAAACACTCTTCATGCACTGCATTGGTGCAATTTTTGCCCAAATCTTCCTGCATTTATTTCCCATACTGTTTTCTTTTTGCCCTTTCTTATCGTTAATCGCGTTCTCTTTCCTGATTTATGCCAGATAAATCATTTATGGCACACCCTTTGCTTTAGTCATGACGTAGACCTACTTCATAGAGCACGTAATCGAACAAGTGACGGGCGAAAGCCTGAACGTAATGGCTAGGGGGAAGATAAATGAAACTGGTTACTGTGGTGATAAAACCATTCAAGCTGGAAGATGTACGTGAAGCGTTATCTTCTGTCGGCATCCAGGGACTCACCGTCACTGAGGTGAAAGGATTTGGTCGTCAGAAAGGGCACGCGGAGCTATATCGCGGCGCGGAGTACAGCGTTAACTTTTTACCCAAGGTAAAAATTGATATCGCAATTGCAGACGATCAACTGGATGAAGTGATCGATGTCATCAGCAAAGCCGCGTACACCGGAAAAATTGGTGACGGCAAAATTTTTGTCGCCGAGTTGCAAAGAGTTATCCGTATTCGTACGGGTGAAACTGACGAAGCCGCACTTTAACAACACCTAGCGTAGATACGTAAATAGGGATGGATGAAAATGAAAAAACTACTCTCTTCATTAGGTCTCGGTGTGGCGGTATTACTCCCGTCCTGGGCAATGGCTGCGACACCGACGATTGATAAAGCGGATAACGCTTTTATTATGATTTGTACCGCGCTGGTACTCTTTATGACTATACCGGGCATTGCACTGTTTTACGGCGGCCTGATTCGTTCTAAGAACGTTTTGTCCATGATGACGCAGGTGAGCGTAACGTTCGCGATGGTTTGTATCCTGTGGGTCGTTTACGGATATAGCCTGGCCTTCAGCGAAGGGAATGCTTTCTTCGGTGGCTTCAGCACCTTTATGCTGAAAGGCATCGGGATTGAGTCCATCAGCGGCACCTACTATCAATTTGTACATGTGGCCTATCAGGCTTCCTTTGCCTGTATCACCGTCGCGCTGATCGTCGGAGCGATTGCTGAACGTATTCGTTTCTCTGCGGTGCTGATTTTCGTTGCGCTGTGGCTGACTTTCTCCTATTTGCCGATGACGCACATGGTATGGGGCGGTGGCTATCTGGCTGCGGATGGCGCGCTGGACTTCGCTGGCGGTACAGTGGTTCACATCAACGCCGCGGTTGCTGGGTTGGTTGGTGCTTACCTGCTGGGAAAACGCGCTGGTTTTGGCAAAGAAGCCTTCAAACCGCATAACCTGCCGATGGTGTTTATCGGTACGGCGATCCTGTATATCGGCTGGTTTGGTTTTAACGCGGGCTCTGCGGGTGCTGCGAACGGTATCGCCGCCCTGGCTTTCCTTAACACCGTTGTTGCGACTGCTGCTGCAATTCTGGCATGGGTTGGCGGTGAGTGGATGGTCCGCGGTAAGCCTTCTCTGCTGGGCGCATGCTCTGGCTGTATCGCCGGTCTGGTGGCAATCACGCCAGCAGCGGGTACGGTTGGCGTGGGTGGCGCACTGATTATCGGTCTGGCTGGTGGTGTTGCAGGCCTGTGGGGCGTAACAGTACTGAAAAGATGGCTGCGTGTGGATGACCCGTGTGATGTGTTCGGTGTTCACGGCGTGTGCGGTATCGTTGGCTGTATCCTGACTGGCGTATTCACCTCTGCATCACTGGGTGGTACTGGCTATGCGGAAGGTGTGACGATGGCACACCAGATTTGGGTGCAGCTGTTCAGCGTGATTGTTTGTCTGGTGTGGTCTGGCGTGGTGGCATTTGTCGCCTTCAAGATCGCGGATATGGTTGTCGGCCTGCGTGTACCTGAAGATCAAGAGCGCGAAGGTCTGGACGTCAACAGCCATGGCGAGAGCGCTTACAACCAATAAGAACGCTTAAATTAGTCAGTGAGATGGTTTAACACAAGTAGACAGGCGTGGAGGAGACTCCACGCCTGTTTTATTATCAGTCTTAAACCACCCCGGATGAGGTGGTCTTTTACGTTACGAGGCTGCCGCAAGGTTTATGGCTGGCGGCGACGTATGACGCCTTCCTGCACGCTGGATGCAACCAGCACACCTTCCCGAGTATAGAATTGCCCACGAACGAAACCACGAGCACCGGATGCAGACGTGCTTTCTACGGTATATAACAGCCAGTCATCCAGCCGGAAATCACGGTGGAACCACATCGAGTGATCGATGGTAGCGACCTGCATACCCGGCTCCAAAAAGCCAACGCCGTGAGGCTGCAAAGCAGTGAGTAGGAAATTGCAGTCAGACGTATAGCCGAGCAAATATTGGTGAATACGCTTATCGTCCGGTAGCGGGCTGCTGGCACGGCACCAGACGTGTCGCACTGGCTCATCCACTTCGCCTTTTAGTGGGTTATGGAATTTAACTGGACGCATCTCAATCGGGCTGGCCTGAATAAATTTATCGCGAAAGCGGGGCGGCAGAAGGTGCTGCATGTCTTGTGCGATTTCCTGCTCGGATTTCAGATCCTCAGGCGGTGCGACGTTTGGCATCACATTCTGGTGCTCAAACCCTTCTTCATGACTTTGAAATGAGGCCGTCATATAAAAAATAGGGCGACCATTCTGGATAGCCCTAACGCGTCTGGCGCTGAAGCTGTTGCCGTCACGTAGGTTTTCAACGTCATAAATAATGGGTTTCTGACTGTCGCCGGGTAGCAAAAAGTAGCTGTGGAAAGAGTGAATGTTGCGCTCGAGGGGGACAGTCTGTTTGGCAGCCGACATGGCCTGGCCGACGACTTGCCCGCCAAAGACCTGACGCAGCCCCAAATCATCGCTTTGTCCGCGGAATAGCCCTTCTTCGAGCTTCTCTAAATGCAGGAGGTCGAGAAGGTGTTGTAGTGATTGACTCATGGTATCGGCCTCAATGGATGCGAATAGCGGGTTATCTGTTTGTTTTGTAATGTGTAAAGTGTTTCTTTATGGCTTTTTACTGCAATAAATATGTGGTTTTCGGGAAAATATCAGAATTTTGTACCATAATTATTGTGTTAGGTGAATCATACTATTCATGAGTGTCGGTTTTCGATACCGGTAACCTGACAATAATAAAGGAGACTGACTGAATGAAATTATGGCATATCTTAGGTGGTATCACGTTATCGATGACTCTGGCTGCATGTGCACAGAGGAGTGATTCTGGCGTTTCTCCTCAAACTGGCGCGCCTGTCACCAATGTTTCTTCACCGCGCCTGGCTGTTGCGATGCCGGCGGTAACCGGTACTGTGAATATTCGTCAGCGTATTGCACTCCCTCACAACGCAGTATTAACCGTTACGGTGTCTGATGCATCGCTGGCGGATGCGCCTTCAAAAGTGATTACCCAGCGTGTGACGCGTACAGAAGGGAAGCAGGCACCTTTCCAATTCGAGCTACCATATAACCCGGCTGATATCCAGCCCAACGCGCGTATCTTACTCAGTGCTGCGATTGCAATCGATAATCGTATCGTAATGGTGACGGAGAACGTATTGCCAGTTATTAGCAACGGGGTAAATAACGCCGATTTAGTGCTGGTCCCTGTCGCCTCTGTTCCCTTACCGGCGAAAAATCAGGGATCAATGATGTCTAATCCGACGAATCAGACTCCTCATATGCTTCAGGGGCAACCTACTTCGTCATCTGTGGCTCCGCAGCCAGTCTGGTAATTCATCTGGATACGCGCCGTTATGGCGCGTATTGCCAGCGATATTTCGCAAGATCAATTTTTCCCTGACGATTGAAAACGATGCCCTCCGCCTGTAGCGCTGACTTCTGGCGTATATAGTCTCCACCGACCAGCGATATTTCGCCTTTACGATTGACTACTCGATGCCAGGGGAGTTTGCTGTCTTTCGGTAGGCGTTTTAATACCCCGCCAACTTGCCGGGATGCTCTGGGTGAATCGGCAAGCTGTGCGATGTCGCCATAGGTCGCTATTTTTCCGTGAGGAATCGCTGCGACGATTTGAAAAACGCGCTGACGGAAATTATCGTTTTCTTCTGACATCAGCGGATATCCCTTCTGCTCTTAAACCTATTGAACATCATAGTGGCACAGTGGGGGTGGGTAAGAAAACAACGATTAGTCTGTGTTAGCTTGCAATTGCTTATCCCATCGCCGATAATGCTCACCGCTTTTGTGACACGTTGCGATTATCATGTGCACGCTGTTATAAAGTCCTCAATGGAGGCCCTGTCGGTTCTCCCGCAACACTAACCTGTGGATTCGGTCAGGTCCGGAAGGAAGCAGCCGCAGCAGGAGACGTGTGTGCCGGGATGTAGCTGGCAGGGCCTCCACCAATTTGTGCCCTCGGTAGCCGCTTCATCGCCAGACTAGTCTTTATCTTCTGCACGTAAATTAAATTCTCTGCCATAAACCCATTTCCTGACAGACGTAAACGCTGAGCCGCCATTCTTTGCTCGATAGGTGTCATTTTTCGATCACTGCTTCTTCGAGAGGATGACTGTGCATCTTTACTTAGCGAGTAATAATTGCGGTAATTATTACATCCTCTATTTTCATCACGGGATATACCATTCGTGGATGCTATCAATGCGATTGTTATAAACGATGAATTTTGGGGAAATAAGCGTGAGAGGTGAGGGTGAATTCATTTTTACTTAATATTAAAAATACAATTTGTTACAACTTATTGTTTAAATCATGCGTCAAAAAGATAATAAAAACAAAGGCCGATAATATTATCGGCGCAGTGTATTTAATGTTAGTTTTTGTATGCGTTTCGTTAGGAATTAACGAACATATCGCCATACTGCGGTAGGAACCTTGTCGTAGAGTTTGTTCATCGTCAGTTCGGCCAGACGATGATCGGCTGCGGAAAAGAACATCTCCAGTTCATCATTGGAGAGTTCATACTTGTTTTTTTCAATAACGCGTTCGAGAGTGTCAATGGTTGTGCATTTACGCAAACGCATCAAATAATCGATTTTTTTCATAAGGGCCTATGCAAACAGTACCTGGTGGTTAAAAAATATAAATAAATTATTGCTTAAGTTTTAGCAGGCGTACAGGTGTTCTCCCCTGAGAACATTCCGAATAATTTTGCTTTGGACTTCTGCCAGCGTCGCAGTTCAGCATCATTAATTCCATAGTTGCTAAACAAGACATAAGTATCATCCAAATATTTTTCAACCTGCTCTGAAAGCTCGCTTTCATTAGGGTATTTTATTTTAAATGTAAGAATAAACGTAGCGATATGCTCAATAAGTTCATTTAATTGGAGATTGATCGCAGATGTTGGATCATTGACCCAGCCGTGACTGCTATCGCCTAACGTAGCTATGCTTTCGTCACACAGATTCTCACATAAGAATCTGAGTTGGGCAATATCATAATGTTTTGGTGTGTACTCATCCATATCAATCCCTCCGTTAAGCCGTTATTCAGTGTTACTGCGGTTAACACCTGGTAAACAGGTAGACTGATGAAGCCTGCAAGATAAAAGCGTTAGCATTGTTTCGTATTCATGCTGTTACCAACAATGCATTGAGCCATTGTGATTTGTTCAGCAAGGAATGAGGCAACTGCGATTCTTGTACCTCCTGCTATTACTATGTCGCGAAATAGGATTGGCGTAAATGCCAACATATCATGACTTAACCTTAAGTATAGTTATACTGTGGTGGTTAGGATTACGTCATTCTATATATGACTATAGCAAAAGCGCTCATAAAATTCGCGGATAATAGGTAAGGTTTTCACCGCTATTTATTTTGATTAATCCTTAAAATTTTTGTTGTAACAATGAGCATAGAATAAACTCGACTGCATATTATTTAATTATTTCTATCTGAAAATATGAGAAATGGCAGAAGGAATGCGAAGGGATTGTTCAGTTGATAAGACAGATTGATGCTCGTTATCCTATTGTTTCATAAGTTTTTTATATGAATCACTCTGTACAGTCTGGTTAGCGTCATAACACAGACTGTACGGAGATGTGGCCGGGAAAGATTAACCTTTTTTCTTTTTTCCGCCTTGTACAGCCTTAAAGCGCGGATTGGATTTACATATAACGTAAACTCGCCCGCGGCGGCGGACCACAATACAATCTTTATGACGATTCTTTGCTGAACGTAGCGAACTAAGCACCTGCATTTAATAGCCTCTCTGATTACTTGAAGAAGTTCCCAAAACGCTGCTGGAAGCGCGCTGTGCTGCCTTCTTTGGAATATTCTTTTTGCTTCCCAGTGTAATAGGGATGCGATGCCGAAGAAACGTCAACGGTGACGTAAGGGTAGCTGGTACCCTCAAGTTCAATGGTACGATCGGTTTTAATCGTTGACCCTGTTTTGTAATAGACATCCGCGCTAGTGTCATGGAATACCACCGTGCGATAGTCAGGATGAATACCCGCTTTCATAGTTGCTCCTGATTGTTATGTTATAACATAAATAATATGTTGCGCTTTTTTAGCATCAGGATCAACTATTATGTTGCGGTAGACGTCAGCATTCTCTAAACCACTATAGAGACGACTAATCTGAGCCAAACAGCGCATAGTGCTGTTTAGCTTTTAGCTCAGGTTAGTCATGGGGAGACTGGACAGGGGCGTAAAAAAGGCCGCTAGGCGGCCTTTTAGAGTATATCGGAAGGGATTCGGTCTTAGTGCGCTGTTGTGTCGTCTACTTTCTTGCCGAAGCGACGGCGAACAACAACAAAGAACACAGGAACGAAGAAGATAGCCAGCACGGTTGCTGTAATCATCCCGCCCATTACGCCAGTACCAACGGCGTTCTGTGCACCGGAACCTGCACCACTACTGATGACCAACGGCATTACACCGAGGATAAAGGCAAGTGATGTCATCAGGATTGGACGCAAACGCATACGAACGGCATCGAGCGTTGCTTCTATCAGTCCTTTCCCTTCTTTTTCCATCAGATCTTTAGCAAATTCGACAATCAATATGGCGTTCTTCGCCGATAACCCTATGGTTGTCAGCAGGCCCACCTTAAAGTAAACGTCGTTTTCAAGACTTGTCATATTCGCCGCAATCAACGCACCGATGATCCCCAATGGAACCACCAGCATGACAGAGAACGGAATTGACCAGCTCTCATAAAGCGCCGCCAGACACAGGAACACGACAATCAGTGAAATGGCATAGATTGCGGGTGCTTGGTTGCCTGATAATCGCTCTTGATAGGACATACCCGTCCATTCGTAGCCGATACCTTGCGGTAATTGGGTCACGAAATTTTCCATCAATGCCATGGCCTCACCGGTACTCTTACCTGGCGCGGCTTCACCTTGGAGCTGCATGGATGGTTGGCCGTTATAACGTTCCAGACGCGGTGAACCGTATTCCCAGTGGCTCTGCGTGAAGGCAGAGAATGGCACCATTTGTCCGTTGCTACCGCGGATGTACCAGTTTTTGATGTCATCCGGCAGCATACGGAAAGGCGCATCGGCTTGAACGTAAACTTTCTTCACGCGACCGCGATCGATGAAGTCATTCACATAAGAACCACCCAGCGTGGTTGCCAATGTTGAACTGATATCCGACAGTGACACACCAAGCGCCTGTGCTTTTTCCTGATCGATATCGAGACGGAACTGCGGTGTATCTTCCATCCCGTTAGGACGAACTTGCACCAGCGTATCAGGACGTTGTGCTGCCATACCTAGCAGTTGGTTACGTGCTTCCGTCAGTTTTGCATGGCCAAGGTTAGCCTGGTCAATCAACTGGAAGTCGAAACCTGTTGCGGTACCCAGTTCGATAATCGCAGGAAGGTTGACTGCGAAAACCATAGCTTCTTTATACTGGCTAAAGGCCGCGTTTGCTCGGCCTGCAATCGCCATAACTTTATTTTCTGCGCCGCTTCGTTCACTCCAGTCACTCAGGCTGGCGAAGGCCAGACCGACATTCTGCCCACGGCCAGAGAATCCGAAGCCCGACACCGTAAATACAGATTTAACGTTACTTTTCTCATTCTCGAGATAGTAGTTCGTCATTCTGTCCATGATTTTCTGCGTGTTTTCCTGCGTTGCCCCTGAAGGCAACTGAACGATGTTCAGGAGAACACCCTGATCTTCATCTGGCAGGAAGGACGTCGGTAAGCGTAAGAACAGAAATGCCAGACCGACAACAATCAGCAGATAGATGACCAGATAACGGCCTGTGCTGCGCAGAATATTTGCCACACTATCGGTGTAGTGATGCGTGCTTTTCTCGAACAGTCTGTTGAACCAGCCGAAGAAGCCTTTCTTCTCACCGTGATCGCCTTTGGCGATTGGTTTTAGCAGCGTTGCGCAAAGCGCGGGTGTCAAAATCAATGCGACCAGAACCGACAGCACCATCGCAGACACGATTGTGATGGAGAACTGGCGGTAGATTGCCCCTGTCGAACCACCGGTAAACGCCATTGGGACGAATACCGCGGACAGAACCAGCGCAATACCGACCAACGCACCTTGAATCTGTTCCATGGATCGTTTGGTTGCTTCTTTAGGCGGTAGACCTTCTTCCGCCATGACACGTTCCACGTTTTCCACGACGACGATGGCGTCATCCACCAGAAGCCCGATGGCGAGAACCATCGCGAACATCGTCAGGGTGTTAATGGAATAACCAAACGCGGAGAGGACCGCAAACGTCCCCAGCAAGACGACTGGCACCGCAATGGTTGGGATCAGCGTGGCACGGAAGTTCTGCAAGAACAGATACATCACCAGGAATACCAGTACGATGGCTTCCACCAGCGTTTTCACGACTTCGTTGATCGAGATCTTAACGAAGGGGGTGGTATCGTACGGGTAAACCACTTTCAAGCCAGAAGGAAAGAACTCTTCTGCCTTGGTCAGCGCATTTTTTACTGCGGTTGCCGTATCCAGCGCGTTCGCCCCAGTTGCCAGCTTGATACCGATACCTGCTGCGGGCTTACCATTGAAACGGGCTATAACGTCGTAGCCTTCAGCTCCCAGCTCAACGCGTGCGACGTCTTTAAGACGAACTTGAGATCCATCTGTATTAACTTTCAGCAGTATTTTAGAAAACTCTTCTGCTGAATTCAGTCGGGTTTGCGCAATGATCGAAGCATTCAACTGCTGACCGGGAACCGGCGGAGCGCCCCCTAATTGTCCTGCTGCGATTTGGTTGTTTTGAACTCGGATTGCGGCGGAGACATCACCCGCAGTTAATTGGTAGTTGTTCAGTTTGTTTGGATCCAGCCAGATACGCATTGCGTATTGGGAACCAAACAGCTGCGCGTCACCTACGCCAGATGTACGGCTGATAGGGTCTTTAACATTAGCAGCCACGTAGTCAGCGATATCTTCCTGTGACATTTTACCGTCTTCACTGATGAAGGCGGCAACCATGAGGAAGCTACTGCTTGATTTCTGAACGTTAACCCCTTGCTGCTGTACTTCCTGCGGCAGCAGCGGCATGGCCAGTTGCAGTTTGTTCTGCACCTGAACCTGTGCGATGTCCGGATCGGTACCCGCGTCAAACGTCAGCGTAATCTGAACCGTACCAGACGAATCACTGCTTGATGACATGTACATCAGGTTATCGATACCGTTCATATTCTGTTCGATAACCTGCGTCACGGAATCTTGCAGCGTTGATGCATCGGCTCCTGGATAATTTGCTGTTACTTCAATCGCAGGTGGTGCGATCGTCGGATACTGGGCAATAGGTAATTTAACAATTGCCAGTAACCCCGTCAGCATCACCATGATGGCGAGCACCCATGCAAAAATGGGTCGATCTATAAAAAACTTAGCCATGAATTATACCGGCTCCTGTTAGAACGTCTTAAGACTTCGCGGGTTCTGCTGACGCTTGCGGCGTCTGCTGATTTTCTGAAGCGATTTCTTTAGCTTTCACCTGCGCACCGGGTCTGATTTTTTGCAAACCCGTAACGATAACGCGATCGCCCGCTTTCAAGCCTTCGGTAACTAACCATTTGTCACCAACTGCCTTACTAGTTTTAAGCGTGCGAGGTTCTACTTTATCGCCTTCCCCAACCACCATCGCCGTGGCCTGACCACGTGGATCGCGGGTAACACCTTGCTGAGGAACTAACAAGGCTGTTGGGTTCACGCCGGAATCGAGACGAGCTCGTACAAACATTCCGGGAAGGAGGTTGTGCTGTGGGTTCGGGAAAATAGCGCGCAGTGTGATGGAACCGGTGGTTTCGTCTACCGTGACATCAGAGAATTCTAATGTACCTGCCTCAGTATATTCAGTACCGTTTCCCAAAAGCAGGCGGACATTGGCTTTGCCTTCACTTTGTTTCAGCGTACCGTTTTCCAGCTCTTTCTTCAGTTGCAGGAAATCATTACTGGACTGCGTGACGTCAACATAGATCGGATCAAGCTGCTGCACGGTAGTTAATGCCGTTGCTTGTCCGGTTGCTACCAATGCGCCTTCCGTCACGGTGGATTTACCCACGCGGCCTTCGATTGGCGAGTTAACTTTAGTGTAAGCCAGATTGATTTGTGCGGTGTCAACCGCTGCTTTAGCAGCCTGAACCGAAGCATCAGCCTGACGAGAGGTGGCAACAGCCTGATCGTAATCCTGCTTGCTGACGTAGTTGGTGCCCAAAAGCGGCTTATAGCGATTAACTGTCAGGCGGGCAATTTCTGCCTGAGCCTGTGCCTGAGCGAGTGAGCCTTTGGCGCTATTGTAGCTTGCCTGGTATGTCGCAGGATCGATTTGATACAGCGATGCGCCAGCCTTAATGTCAGACCCTTCAACGAAGTTGCGTTTGAGGATAATGCCGCCAACCTGTGGGCGAACCTCGGCAATGCGGTAAGCACTTGTACGGCCCGGCAGCTCGGTCATGACATTCAGTGCTTCCGTTTTTAACGTCACAATACCCACTTCAGGCATCTGCTGCTGTGCGCCGCCTTGCTGATTATTGCCGCTATCACATCCTGCGAGCATTAAGCCGCCAGAAAGCATCAGAACTGCCGCCAGAGGCGTTAGCCCTCTGTTTTTGTTCATAGATAAACCTCAAGTGTCCGATTTGAAATTGACCAATGGATCACAAGCTTAAAAACCCATTGCTGCTATAGTCTTATGTTCATGCTATGTTACATACATTCTCGAATGTATGTAAATCACGCTTTCCTTCAAATACAGCGATATGGCACGAAAAACCAAATTATCATGGCACGAAAAACCAAAAAACAGGCTCAGGAAACCCGACAACATATACTGGATACTGCGTTAAGAGTCTTCTCTGAGCATGGTGTGTCCGCGACCTCATTGTCTGACATCGCCACCGCTGCCGGTGTGACCCGCGGTGCTATTTATTGGCATTTTAAAAATAAAGCCGAAATTTTTGACGAAATCTGGGCCTTGGCTGAGTCAAAAATAGATGAGTTTGAAATAGAGTATCAGACAAAATTCCCTGATAATCCACTCCGCGTGATGCGTGAATTATTGATTTATATGCTGCGTTTAACCGTTAGTGATACACATTGGCGATCCATTATGGAGATCGCTTTTCACAAATGTGAGTTTGTCGGTGAAATGTTGCAATCGTACAATGCGCGCAAAGAGCTTTATCTCTCCTGCTATGTCGATATTGAAGAAAACCTGATTAAGTGCATCCGGGTGGGGATGTTGCCGACGGACATTCATCCACGTCGTGCAGCAATCGCGATGCGTGCCTATTTTTCCGGCGTGATGGAAAACTGGCTATTTATGCCGGAAAGTTTCGATCTCGATCAGGAAGCCCCCGCGCTGGTGGATGCTTTTATTGATATGCTGCATTTTAGCCCGGCGCTACGTAAACCCGCTGAATAAGCCGTTGAACGACGGCGCTAATACCTGTTGCCTTTAAGCTCTTGAGCTATTTTTTCCTAGGCGGAGGATTTAGCGTTACCGTCTTCTTGCGAGAGCTTTTTCTCAAAATCGGTACGTACAATCTCCAAGGCGGCCAGCGCGATACGCGGTGCGATCTGGTTTTCTTCCAGCAACATAATCAAGTCGACCGCCAGCTTGACCTCGGGTGGGGCGTTTTCAAGTGACATAAATCAGTTCCTCATTTCTTGGCGAACCCGCCGCACTACAATCCTTGCTCACGGCGTTCGATTTGACGTTCCAGACGTGCCAGCGCCTGACGGCAGCGTGACAGCCGTCCTTCCAGCGCCGCCAGCTCTTTTTGTAGCCGCTGTTGCTCGCTGAATTGCGTCTGCGTGATGAGCAGGCTTTCTCTATCCTGAATCATGGAAAGCAGACGGCGTTCATAATCCTGATGCTCCGCCAGCTTGTGATACACATCTTCCGGCTGTGGTGCGTTACTTTGCTCCTGCCTGCGTAATGACTGCGTTGCCAGCTCACGCTGCAATGCGGCTATCTGGCTGACCAGCTTTTCAGCCAGAAACGCCACGCGATCGGTGCGCTGCTCTGCAACTAACTGCTTTATCGCCTGCAAATTTTGTTCAACTTCGGCGCGATAATCACGTAGCCGAGTGCCGTAGCTGCTAAAAAGCTGACGATCAAAGCGCGATTGCGGCACGGCTTTATCCGCCAGCGGCTCAAGCTCTTTCGCTAGCGTATTAATTTGTTGTTCAAGCGCTTGTAGCAATCGATGCGTGTTCACTTTTTTCCCTTACGGTCAGGCTGATTATTCAGCGAGCTAGCTTCGCGCGGTGTGTCGGCGCATGGTATACATTGGCATCGTTAGTCTACGTCGCTTTACTGCACTGCATGAGGATATCTTAACTAATCCATCGGGCAAGGTGGTGATAAAGTGTGGTGGACATTGTCGCAGACAAAACATAGTTGTAGTGAACAAAGCAGAAAGGTGAATATGTATCGCGTGTTGCTGATGATATTGGGGTGGGTTTCCGTTGTGCTGGCAACGTTGGGTGTCGTGTTGCCTTTATTACCGACTACGCCTTTCTTGCTACTGGCCGCCTGGTGTTTTGCCCGCTCGTCCCCGCGTTTCCATAACTGGCTACTGTACCGTTCCTGGTTTGGCAGCTATCTGCGTCATTGGCAGCAACATCGGGCGTTGCCGCCGGGTGCAAAATGGAAGGCTGTCACCATGATTCTGTTAACGTTCGCGCTTTCGCTCTGGCTGGTTAAGCTCGTCTGGGTCAGGATTTTGCTGTTGGTCATTTTGGCTATTTTGCTGACCTTCATGCTTCGTTTACCCGTGATTGATCCAGAACAACAAACGCAGAGCGCGAATCCGAAAAGATAGTGTAAGCGGCGGCCTCTGTGACGGACAGACAAAAAATACACACCCAGAGTGCGGGTGGTTGCATTTATCCGTCACTTTGACTAGATTTGACCGTTTTCGTGCACGGGTCGCCATTTTTCCTCTTTGTCATAATGCCTATTCATCGCATCATGCGATGATGAAAGCTTTGTGGCGACCGGCATTGGTATGTTCAGAACGTTTTATCAGGCACAACTATGACGACCGTAACAGCGCAGCAGGCAGAATTAATTAAAAACAGTATCAAAAGCATCCCCGATTATCCGAAGCCAGGCATACTGTTCCGTGATGTCACCAGCCTGCTGGAAGATCCTGTGGCCTATGCAGCCAGTATTGAGATGCTGGCAAACCGCTACCGCAACACCGGTGTGACGAAGGTTGTCGGGACGGAAGCGCGTGGTTTCCTGTTTGGCGCCCCAGTTGCGTTGGCGCTGGGCGTAGGTTTTGTTCCCGTGCGTAAACCGGGCAAGCTGCCACGTCCGACGATCAGTGAAAGCTATGAACTGGAATACGGTTCAGATACGCTGGAAATTCATGCAGATGCAATCTCCGCGGGCGATAATGTGCTGGTGATCGACGATCTGTTGGCAACGGGCGGTACGCTCGAAGCGACGGTGAAATTGATTCGTCGTCTGGGCGGTACTGTCAACGATGCCGCTTTTATCATCAATTTGTTCGATCTGGGTGGCGAGCAACGCCTGACCGAGATGGGTGTCACCTGCTATAGTCTGGTTGACTTCCCCGGACATTAATCATAACAGTCTCGCCGATAGCGGCGTGGCTGTGTTAGCATGATCGCCTCAATAACTCGACTGTTGCGGTATTGATGAGCTATCAGGTTCTTGCCCGTAAGTGGCGTCCCCAAACCTTTGCCCATGTTGTCGGTCAGGAACATGTCCTGACCGCGTTGGCTAACGGCCTTTCCCTAGGCAGAATCCATCACGCTTATTTGTTTTCTGGCACCCGCGGTGTCGGGAAGACGTCGATTGCCCGTTTGCTGGCAAAAGGGCTGAATTGCGAACAGGGCGTGACGGCAACGCCGTGTGGCCAGTGTGACAACTGCCGCGAAATCGAACAGGGCCGTTTTGTCGATTTAATCGAAATCGATGCGGCGTCTCGCACTAAAGTCGAAGACACGCGCGATCTTCTGGATAACGTGCAGTACGCGCCTGCGCGTGGGCGATTCAAGGTGTACCTGATTGACGAAGTACACATGCTATCGCGCCACAGCTTTAATGCGCTGCTGAAAACGCTGGAAGAACCGCCTCCGCACGTCAAATTCCTGCTGGCGACCACCGATCCGCAAAAACTGCCTGTGACCATTCTGTCACGCTGCCTGCAATTTCACCTCAAAGCGCTGGATGCCGAACAGATTCGTGCGCATCTGGAACAGGTATTACAGGCAGAAAACCTCGTCAGTGAACCTCGGGCGCTGCAACTTCTGGCGCGTGCTGCCGATGGGAGCTTGCGTGATGCGCTGAGTTTGACCGATCAGGCCATTGCCATGGGGCAAGGGCAGGTCACGACCGCTTCAGTCAGCCAAATGTTGGGCACGCTGGACGATGAGCAACCGCTGGCACTCATTGAAGCACTGGCGAAAGGCGATGGAGCACAGGTCATGTCGCTGTTAGACCAGGTCGCGGCACGGGGAGTGGACTGGGAATCGCTGCTAGTGGAAACCCAGACGCTGTTACATCGTATTGCGATGGTCCAACTGCTGCCTGCGGCGCTGGGGGATGATTACGCCGCAGTTGAAGCGCGTATGCGAGATTTGGCACGTGCGCTGCCGCCCGCAGAGGTGCAGCTTTACTACCAGACGATGCTCATTGGCCGCAAAGAACTGCCTTTTGCGCCCGATCGGCGGATGGGCGTTGAAATGACGCTACTGAGAGCGTTGGCGTTTCATCCTAGCCAGATTATCGCCGAGCCTGTAGCGCCGGTGAGCGCTGCGCCAGCTCAGGCAGCGCGCGCGCCTTCTATTCAGCCTCCTGTACAGCAGCCCGTTGCGACGGTATCGGCGACGGTCCGTGCGCCAGTGCCACAAAATACAGCAGCTCCCGAAGACATGCCGCCGCCATCTTATTCTCCCGAGCCGCCGATGGATGCCTCTGCCTATGCGCTGCCGTTAGGGGAAGCGCCTGCTTCAGCAGAGCAGCATGATGAGAGTGAATTGCCTGATGCGACGTCTCAGCTATTACAGGCGCGTAGTCAGCTCTTGCGAAAACAGGGGAGTACGCCACCAAAAAAGGTTGATCTGGCAGCGTCTGACAACACGCGGCCGGCAACCTCAGCGCTGGAGCGATTGGCTTCGGTGACTGAGCGCAGCATTCAACGGCAAAACGCGAAAACTTCTTCCTCCGAACCCAAAAAACCAGAAGCCTATCGCTGGCGGGCGCAAAATAAAGTCGAAGAAGAGAAGGTCGACGTAGCGACGCCAAAAGCGTTGCGTTCAGCATTAGAGCACGAAAAAACGCCTGAACTGGCGGCACGGCTAGCGGAAGAGTCACTGGAGCGGGATGCATGGGCGGCGGAAATCCATCGCCTGACGTTGCCAAAGCTGGTACAACAGCTGGCACTCAATGCGTTTAAAGAGAGCGAAGAAGCAGGTAAGATCCATCTGCATCTACGTTCATCCCAGCGGCATCTGAATTCGCCTGCGGCGCAAAAGACGCTGGCGGACGCATTGACGGCTCACTACGGGCATCCTGTAGAATTACTGATTACTGAAGACGATAACCCGGCGGTGCGGACGCCGCTGGAGTGGCGTCAGGCTATCTATGAAGAGAAGCTGGCGCAGGCGCGTCAGTCGATTCTGGCCGACACAACGATTCAAACGCTGCGGCGTTTCTTTGATGCGGAACTGGACGAAGAAAGTATCCGCCCTGTTTAACCGCTGCGAGTGCGCAGCCCGACGTGATAGAGAGAAAACTATGTTTGGTAAAGGTGGAATTGGCAACCTGATGAAGCAAGCCCAGCAGATGCAGGAAAAAATGCAGCAGATGCAGGAAGAAGTGGCGAATCTGGAAGTCACGGGCGAATCAGGTGCAGGTCTGGTGAAAATCACGATCAACGGTGCGCATAACTGCCGCCGTGTTGAGATCGACCCAAGCCTGATGGAAGACGACAAAGAGATGCTGGAAGACCTGATCGCTGCGGCGTTCAACGATGCAGCTCGTCGTATTGCTGAAACGCAAAAAGAGAAAATGGCGTCTGTTTCCAGCGGTATGCAACTGCCGCCGGGCTTCAAGATGCCGTTCTGATGCAGACCAGTCCGCTTCTTGAATCACTGATGGAAGCGCTGCGTTGCCTGCCGGGCGTTGGGCCCAAGTCGGCGCAGCGCATGGCGTTTCAACTCCTGCAACGTAACCGCAGTGGCGGTATGCGTCTCGCGCAGGCGTTGACGCGGGCGATGTCCGAAATCGGTCACTGTAGCGATTGTCGGACATTTACCGAGCAGGACGTTTGTGCGATTTGCTCGAACCCGCGCCGCCAACAAAACGGGCAGATTTGCGTGGTAGAAAGCCCGGCTGATATTCATGCCATTGAACAGACGGGGCAGTTTGCCGGTCGGTACTTTGTACTGATGGGGCATTTGTCGCCGCTGGATGGCATTGGCCCGGACGATATCGGTTTGGGGCGGTTGGAAGAGCGACTACAGGTGGAATCGATAAGCGAAGTGATTCTGGCTACTAATCCGACGGTAGAAGGCGATGCTACGGCAAACTATATCGCGGAGCTGTGCGCGCAACACGGCGTGATGGCCAGCCGCATTGCACACGGCGTTCCCGTTGGTGGTGAGCTGGAAATGGTCGATGGCACCACGCTTTCCCATTCGCTCGCGGGTCGTCAGCCTTTCCGGTTTTAATCTGTCGGCTGCCAGCATCATTATCTGGCAGTCGCAGTCTTGTTTTCCTCTTTCATCTCATCGTTTTCTTTTTTCGCTGAAATTTACCCCTTGAAATCCCCTCGGTTTATCCCCACTTGCTACTTATCGTCAGTTTAATCAGCCTGAATAATATTAGGATTGAGGTAAGCAATAATGAGTATGAAAGGCCAAGAAACTCGCGGGTTCCAGTCCGAAGTTAAGCAACTCTTGCATTTGATGATCCATTCGCTCTATTCCAACAAAGAAATTTTTCTGCGTGAATTGATCTCCAACGCCTCCGATGCGGCAGACAAGCTACGTTTCCGTGCGCTGTCCACACCAGAGCTGTATGCGGGTGATGGCGATCTGCGTGTGCGTGTGTCTACGGATAAAGAAAAACGCACCCTGACGATTTCTGACAACGGTATCGGCATGAGCCGTGACGAAGTCATTGATAATCTGGGGACGATTGCGAAATCCGGCACCAAGGCCTTTCTGGAATCGATGGGTTCCGATCAGGTTAAAGATAGCCAACTGATTGGCCAGTTCGGTGTGGGTTTCTACTCCGCCTTCATCGTGGCGGATAAAGTGACCGTGCGTACCCGTGCCGCGGGTGCGAATGCCGATCAGGGCGTGTACTGGGAATCTGCCGGGGAAGGGGATTATACCATCGCCGACATCACCAAA
Organism: Pectobacterium carotovorum; assembly: GCA_016415585.1. Lineage (NCBI taxonomy): Bacteria > Pseudomonadati > Pseudomonadota > Gammaproteobacteria > Enterobacterales > Pectobacteriaceae > Pectobacterium > Pectobacterium carotovorum. The sequence goes on from CP066552.1 coordinate 1,453,237, forward strand.
GACGATCGCGGTACGGAAATCACCCTGCATCTGCGTGAAGGTGAAGACGAATTCCTGGATGACTGGCGTGTGCGTTCCGTCATCAGCAAATATTCCGACCACATCGCGCTGCCGGTAGAAATCCAATCCCAGACAGAAAGCGAAGAAGAAGGCGGCGAGTCCACCGTTAGCTGGGAAAAAATTAACAAGGCGCAGGCTCTGTGGACGCGCAGTAAATCTGAAGTCAGCGATGAGGAATACAACGAGTTCTATAAGCACATCTCCCATGACTTTACCGATCCGCTGAGCTGGAGCCACAACCGCGTGGAAGGTAAGCAGGAATACACCAGCCTGCTTTATATTCCTGCCCGTGCACCGTGGGATATGTGGAACCGCGATCATAAACACGGCCTGAAACTGTACGTTCAGCGTGTCTTTATTATGGATGACGCCGAGCAGTTCATGCCGAACTACCTGCGTTTTGTGCGCGGCCTGATTGATTCCAACGATCTGCCGCTGAACGTTTCCCGTGAGATTTTGCAGGACAGCCGTGTGACGCAGAACCTGCGTAATGCGCTGACTAAACGCGTGCTGCAAATGCTGGATAAACTGGCGAAAGATGACGCGGAAAAATACCAGACGTTCTGGCAACAGTTCGGTCTGGTGCTGAAAGAAGGCCCGGCGGAAGATGGCAGCAACCGCGAAGCGATCGCGAAACTGCTGCGCTTTGCCACGACACAATCCGACAGCTCTGCACAGACGGTATCGCTGGAAGATTATGTTAGCCGGATGGTGGAAGGTCAGGACAAGATTTACTACATCACCGCAGACAGCTATGCGGCGGCCAAGAGCAGCCCACATCTGGAACTGTTCCGTAAGAAAGGCATCGAAGTATTGCTGTTGTCCGAGCGCATTGACGAATGGATGATGAGCTACCTGACCGAGTTCGACGGTAAATCCTTCCAGTCGGTCAGTAAAGCAGATGACACGTTAGACAAATTGGCTGATGAAGAAAACGATGCGCAGAAAGAAGCACAGAAAGCGCTGGAGCCATTTGTTGATCGTGTGAAAACCCTGTTGGGCGAGCGCGTTAAGGATGTGCGTTTCACCTACCGTTTGACCGATACGCCTGCTATTGTCGTAACGGATGCTGACGAGATGAGCACGCAGATGGCGAAACTGTTCGCCGCAGCGGGCCAACAGGCTCCGGAAGTGAAGTACATTTTTGAACTGAACCCGGAGCACACGCTAATTAAACGTGCGGCTGACGTTTCTGATGAAGCCGAGTTTGGCGAGTGGGTTGAACTGCTGCTGGATCAGGCTCTGCTGGCCGAACGCGGTACGCTGGACGATCCGAACCTGTTCATCCGCCGTATGAATCAGCTGTTAAGTGCCTGATAGTGATATCCTCCAGACCCCGGTGCCAACCGGGGTCTTTCCCCTGACTTTTACGCTTCCTTCCGCTATTGGGTGTTTCTTCGTCTACACTGAATGGCAACATTGGGAAGACGGCAAACCGTATTTTTAGGTATCTGGCTTTTTTTCATCTGCCTGCGCGTTGCTGAAGCGAGCCCGTTCCTTGAGCATAAGCGTCTGGAATGGTATGGTTTAGCGTTTTTCAAATTTATTTTATAAATATTACATAGCAAGGGGATTTACGCGATGCGTATTATTCTGCTGGGCGCTCCGGGCGCAGGCAAAGGTACTCAGGCTCAATTCATCATGGAGAAATACGGTATTCCGCAGATTTCCACGGGTGACATGCTGCGTGCAGCGGTAAAAGCGGGTACTGAATTGGGCAAGCAGGCTAAAGAAATCATGGACGCAGGTAAGCTGGTCACTGATGAGTTGGTCATTGCTCTGGTTAAAGAGCGCATCGCCCAGGAGGATTGCCGTAACGGTTTCCTGCTGGATGGTTTCCCACGCACCATTCCACAAGCTGATGCGATGAAAGATGCAGGCATCAATGTGGATTACGTTATCGAATTTGCCGTTCCTGATGAACTGATCATCGATCGTATCATTGGCCGTCGCGTTCATGCGGCGTCCGGTCGTGTCTATCATGTAAAATTCAATCCGCCTAAAGTTGAAGGCAAAGACGACGTGACGGGCGAAGATCTGACTATTCGTAAAGACGATCAGGAAGATACCGTGCGTAAGCGTCTGGTTGAGTACCATCAGCAAACTGCACCGCTGGTTTCTTACTATCAGAAAGAAGCTGACGCGGGTAACACGCGCTATTTCAAAGTAGAAGGCATGCGTAAAGTGGAAGAAGTTCGCGCAGAACTGGAAACCATTCTGGGCTAATTTTTCTACACGAATCATACCCGAACACCTGAATGCCAGACGACCGTCTGGCATTTTTTCGTTCTGAAATCCTCGTTTGCTTTGTTTCCTCTATTGATAGCATCGGCGTTATCCCTGCTATCTACCCGTATTTGTTTAGCTTTTTTTCGCTACAATAGACATTTGATGTTACGCACTGGCGGGCTGAGAGAAAGCCTGCTTCTCCATAAAAGGAAGACGGCGATGAAACAAGAGAAATACGGCGTGCTGATGGTGAACTTAGGGACACCCGATGCCCCGACGCCGCAGGCGGTGAGGCGTTATCTGGCGGAGTTTCTCAGCGACCGGCGCGTGGTGGATACGCCGCGCCTGCTATGGTGGCCGCTGCTGCGCGGTATCATCCTGCCAACCCGTTCACCGCGAGTGGCGAAGCTCTATCAATCGGTCTGGATGGAAGAGGGATCGCCGCTGTTGGTGATTAGCCGTCGACAGCAGCAGGCACTGGCTGCTCGCATGCCGGAAACGCCTGTTGAACTGGGGATGAGCTATGGTTCGCCCAGTCTGCGTTCGGCGCTGGATAAGCTACTGGCGCAAGGCGTAACGCAACTGGTGGTCTTGCCGATGTATCCGCAGTATTCCTGCTCAACAACAGCCGCTGTGTGGGATGGGTTAGCGGCGCAACTGCGGGATAATCGTCAGTTGCCTGCGATTCGCTTTATCCGTGATTACGCCGAACATCCTGTGTATATTGCGGCGTTGAAGCACCGTGTCGAGCAGTCTTTTGCTGAACACGGTGAACCAGACAGATTAGTGATCTCCTATCACGGCATTCCCGAGCGGTATGCCAATGAAGGGGATGACTATCCACAACGCTGTCGGGCGACCACAGAGGCGCTGATTGCTGCGCTGGGGCTGCCGGAAGGCAAAATAATGATGACCTTCCAGTCGCGTTTTGGCCGTGAACCCTGGCTGACGCCATATACGGATGAAACCATGCAGGGGCTACCCGCGCAGGGAATCAAGCACATTCAGATTATGTGCCCCGGTTTTTCCGCTGATTGTCTGGAAACGTTGGAAGAGATTCAGGAACAGAACCGTGAGATTTTCCTGCACGCAGGCGGAGAGGCATTCCACTATATTCCTGCGCTCAATGACGATCCGCTACACATCGATCTGCTGGAACAGTTAGTGAGCAAAGCAGAGTAGGGACAAGACCGTTTTTGTCTGGTGATGTTTGACGGTATATTGCACAACGTAAAAAAATGGCGGGCCAAATAGACCCGCCATTTTTGTCTCTAACGTGTAGGCATTTAAATAGGACATGCCTGAGGCGCGGGTGGAATGTCATCCAGCTTCAACATAGTGATCATGCTGTTGGCGATTTCCCGCTCCCCCATTACCACTTCGTTGGCACCGTGCTCCATAATGTAGCTGACTTCATCGTCATAGTGCGCGCGGGCGATAATCTCTAGATCGGCACGCTTTTCACGAGCCGCAGCGACGATTTCCCCCGCCTCATAGCCGTTCGGAATGGTCAGCAATAGCCAACGGGCGCAGTCCAGACGCGCAATATCCATGATTTCAGGCTTGGTGGCGTTACCTAATACAGCTTTAATTCCCTGTTCACGCAGTGCATCAACACGTGTACGTGAATTCTCAATGACAACGATGGGAATTCCGGCCTGATGCAGTTTGGCACCAATCAGGCTACCAACACGACCATAGCCGACTAGCAGCGCATGGTTGCACATATCGACAGGAATCTGTTTCTCTTCCTCAATCGCTTCTTCCACAATCTGTTCTTCTATTGTTTCGTTCTTCGCCAGATAGCGTTCAAGTAGCGTAAACAGCAACGGGTTTATCATGATGGAGAGTATGGCACCGGCCAGTACCAGATTCCGTCCTTCTTCGGACAGCAGCCCCAGCACAATACCGAGTCCGGCCAAAATAAAAGCAAATTCACCGATTTGCGCCAGACTGGCGGAAATCGTTAATGCTGTCCGCTTGGAGTGACCAAAGAGGCGAACCAGCACGAAAGCGGCGGCTGACTTACCGAACACGATAATCGCCAGCGTGATCAGCACTGAAATCGGGTCGTTCAGCAGGATCATCGGATCAAACAGCATACCGACGGAAACGAAGAACAGTACGGCGAAGGCATCGCGCAGCGGCAGCGTGTCGTGCGCCGCACGCTGGCTGAGTTCAGATTCGTTCAATACCACACCAGCGAAGAATGCGCCCAGTGCAAAGGAGACATCAAACAGTTTCACCGCGCCAAAGGCGATACCCAGTGCCATTGCTAACACTGCCAGCGTGAAAAGCTCACGTGAACCGGTGCTGGCGCTTTTTGCCAATACCCACGGCACCAGACGACGACCTACGACAATCATCAGGGTAATAAACGCAATCACTTTACCGATGGTCCAGGCCAAATCGGTTAGCAGTTTGCTGGTGTCGGCATGCTCAGCGCCGATCATGTCGCCGAAGGCCGGTAGCAGAACGAGCGTAAGGACCATCGCCAGATCTTCCACAATCAGCCAGCCGATGGCGATTTGACCACGTTGACTATCAATAAGCTGTCGTTCTTCCAACGCGCGTAGCAGAACCACAGTACTGGCGGTTGAGAGGCAAAGGCCGAAAACCAGGCCGCTCGCCAGGCTCCAGCCCAGCATGGTGGATAACCCCATTCCAAGTAGCGTTGCCACGGCAATCTGGGCTATCGCACCGGGAATGGCGATGGACTTTACCGCCATGAGATCTTTTAGTGAGAAGTGCAGGCCAACGCCAAACATCAGCAGGATTACGCCAAGTTCCGCGAGTTCTGATGCCAGTGAAGTATCGGCAACGAAGCCAGGTGTAAAAGGACCGACAAGAACGCCTGCGGCAAGGTAACCAACAAGGGGAGAGATACGCAGGCGGTGTGCCAGAATACCAAGGAGGAAGGCAAGAACCAGCCCCCCAGCGATAGTAGAAATTAGCGGTGTTGCAGCATGCATCCCAACTCCTTGTGCCATAGGTGAAACGTAATTGAGCGGATTTACCCTTCTTGCTTTGAAGTTACAGCGTGGTTAGCAGCGCTTACGTATCCTTATGACTTTTATTATGCACCGAAAAGCGTATTGGGATTCGTTCGTTTGCTGTTTGGCTGCAACGCCAATTACTCTGGGTATAGATAAATTCTATTGCATATAGCGAAATGTTGCTTGGATAAAAGTGGTATTTTATGAAAAATATCAGTTTCTCCAGTTAAAGGTAGTCTAACACAGATTTAGGGATGGTTTCTCGCGATAAGCATTGATAAACATGCGTAATTATTCTGATAGCATGATGTTATGGGCTGTAATGCCCTACGGCTTTCCCGTGTATTCAGCGGAATGGTTTTATCCACTAACATAAAACCCCAGAAAATAGGGGATAAACGGTGTGTCGTTGGGTTATTCCGATGAAGTATCCATATTAGCAAGAGTTCGTGACGGCGTGACGACAGTGCCAAGCCCGAGTGATATCACTCTCGCTGCTATACCTCATCTGATTTTGTCGGCTACCGCACATTGCTGACGGACAGCGTGAATGCGCCTCGCGCATTGTTCATCTTGCTGTGCTAGTTTGTGTGGTGAATTTCTCAGTGGTTCCACTGGGTCTTTAAAATAAACGGAGATTTATCATGCGCTTTTCAGTAAAAGCTCTGGGATGTGCGATGGCGGTATCGCTCGCACTAACACCTGTAATGTCAATGGCTTGGGAAAAAGACAAAACATACGCCATCACTATTTTGCATACCAATGACCATCACGGCCACTTTTGGTATAACGATCACGGTGAATATGGATTGGCCGCACAAAAAACGCTGGTCGATCAGATCCGTCAGGAAGTGGCGAGTAAAGGTGGCAGCGTACTGCTGCTTTCCGGTGGTGATATTAATACTGGCGTGCCTGAGTCCGATTTGCAGGATGCAGAGCCAGATTTCCGCGGTATGAACATGGTCGGCTATGATGCGATGGCGCTCGGCAACCATGAATTTGATAATCCGCTGTCTGTCCTGCGTCAGCAGGAGAAATGGGCGAAATTCCCGCTGTTATCAGCCAATATCTACCAAAAAAGCACCAATCAGCGCTTATTTAAGCCTTATGCCTTGTTCGACAAGCAAGGTGTGAAAATCGCGGTTATCGGCCTGACAACAGACGATACGGCCAAATTAGGCAATCCTGAGTATTTTACTGATATCGAATTCCGTAATCCTTCGACAGAAGCGAAGCAGGTTGTTGAGCAATTGCGGAAGAGCGAAAAACCGGATGTGATTATTGCCGCGACGCACATGGGGCACTATGACGACGGTAATCACGGTTCTAATGCGCCGGGTGATGTGGAAATGGCACGTAGCCTGCCTGCTGGATATCTGGACATGATTGTCGGCGGCCACTCGCAGGATCCGGTCTGTATGGCGCAGGAAAATAAAAAGCAGGTGGATTATGTGCCGGGCACACCTTGTGCACCCGATCGTCAGAACGGTACCTGGATTGTTCAGGCACATGAGTGGGGTAAATATGTTGGTCGTGCTGATTTCACATTCCGCAATGGTGAATTGAAACTTGAGCATTACCAGCTGATTCCGATCAACCTGAAGAAAAAGGTAGAGAAAGACGGCAAAACCGAACGTGTTTTCTATACGCATGAAATTACGCAGGATTCTGACGTTATGAAAATGCTGACGCCGTTCCAGGAAAAAGGGCAGGCGCAGCTGGGCATCAAGATCGGTAGCGTGAAAGGCAAGCTAGAAGGCGATCGCAATCAGGTGCGTTTCCGTCAGACCAATCTGGCGCACGTACTGCTGTCTGCACAGCTTGAGCGTGCAGAGGCTGATTTTGCCATCATGAGTGGCGGCGGTGTACGCGACTCGATTGAATCAGGTGATATCACCTATAAAGATGTGCTGAAGGTTCAGCCGTTTGCCAACACGCTGGTTTATGTGAATATGAAAGGCAGCGACGTCGAGAAATATCTGGCCGTAGCCGCCAATAAAAAGGTGGATTCCGGTGCCTATGCGCAATTCCTCAACGTCAGCCTGACGGCAGACGGGCAGGGCGTGCAGAATGTGAAGATCAAAGGCGAGCCGTTGCAGGCCGATAAAGTTTATCGCATGGCAACGCTGAACTTTAATGCGATGGGCGGGGATGGTTACCCGCGCCTTGATAACCTACCGGGCTATGTGAACACGGGTTTTGTTGATGCTGAAGTGTTGAAACAATACATCGAGAAGCACTCTCCGTTGGATGCAGAATCCTACGCGCCGAAGGGTGAAATTGTTTATAAGTAGCTAATAATTATGGCGGTTTTTGTCTCTTTTCTGGTGGCGAAAACCGCTGTTTCTTAGGACGTAGACTGTTAAGGGGGGGGGGGACACATTTAAACCCTCAATAGCTCCAATAGAATGAATGTAATTTTCTGATTTAATTGATTAAATAATTTTATGTTTAGTAAAGCGCTTTAAAATAACCGATCTGCTAAATACACGATACTCCTGATGCACCCTCACTAACGGAGTAGTCGGTCTATGAAAAACGTAAATATTGAAATCAACGTCTGCGGCAGCACGGGAAAATCAACATGTGCTGTTAATCCCCCAATTCAGATCAATCCTCACACCTGCTGTCATGTGGATACGGATAATCAGTGCGAACCGCAATCTGGTGTGTCCGGAGTTTCCTCTGTATTCGGGCGTACGGGTGTCGTGACCGCTCAAGCCGGTGACTATACGGCCGATCAGATTACCGAAACGGCTACCAGAACCTTTGCCACGCCGGATGAAAAAGCGATCTGGAATGCAAAGCAGGATGCATTACTCTCAGGAGCCACTATTCGCACGCTCTTTGGGGAATCTCTGCTGGGTAGTGGTGATATTTCACCTACGCCGGCACAAATGGGCGCTGCGGCTGTGGGGCACACGCATACCACATCAGAGATTACGGACTATACACAGAAAACGAAGCAGCTCATTCATTCTTCGCTGGAAGCTGGGATGGGTGTGACGCTGAGTTATAACCCAGTGAATGAGAAAACCATTATCAGTGCAACTGGCGGTGGTTCCGGCGGCGGTTCGGGTTATATCGTCGCCGATCGTCAGGGCGCAACGGCAGGGCAAAACCACGCGTTCAGCATCCGCCCACAAAATGCGTTTAATCTCGCGGCGTATGCGCTGAAAGAAGTCGCTGGCGTAGTGAATCAGACCTATGTTGTTGACGATTTCGGCGTGTCTAGCGAAGATAACTACAACGTAACTCATGCTACTGTATTTGATAACACATTACGTCCCTATGTCGGAAAGTTATATAACTTGGCGCAATCCGGTAATTTTTATTCGTCACCAATCAAATCAGACGGTGAAAGCATTGAAATTGATGCTGTTAATAAAACGCTGATTCCTGCGATGACAGCAAATAATAGTTCAGTTGGCTACACGGTTGACGCATCGTCCGAATATTCATCGCAATACGCAGCGTGGACAGCATTCAACGGAACGTTAAATCGATACTGGGCATCCAAAACTGTACCAACAGTGGCTAACCCACATTGGTTGCGTATTACTATGGCAACTCCTGTATTGATTGATACATACAGAATAACAAACGAAAACCTGAATCCTGGGCCACTCAGCCCGAAATCATGGATGTTTCAGGGGAGTAATGATGGTACAACGTGGAATACGTTACATACGGTATCTAATGATACTCGTGATGCGAGGGGGGCGGTTCGAGAATATACGTTCACCAATAACACGCCGTATTCATCATTCCGTATTTTAATAACCGAGCAAAATGCTGGCCCGCATGTCCAAATTGGGGAGCTTGAAATATTCCGCAGTGAGCGACTGTTGATTAACGGCAGTGATGGTAAGTGGTATTCAGCGAACAATGGGATATTAACATCGGTTCCAGCACCATCTGTGGCGGCAGATTTTTATGAGACTGGTTTTTTGTCATCTGGCGTAATACCTGAATTATCATTGTCAGGAATACAGCCAGTAACGATTTTTTCATCAAAAAATATTGATGCAAAAGTGCTATATACACCGCATCCTCAAATTGCAATACAGAAAGCCCTATCGAGCGCGGCGTTATGGTCACAAATCAATTCCGCCACGCTAACCGCCACGCAGACGGGTAATGGCAAAGTGCGTGTCGCCGTGACGCGGGATTTAGTGAACTGGCACGTCTTGCGGAACGGGGCGTGGATTGATGTAGGGGCGCTGTCAGCTGATACCGCAGGTGCAACGAAACTGATTGCTGACGGCATGACACCCGCAGAGTTTGGCGGCATTACGGCGGCACAGTGGACGCAGTTGTTTTCATCCAATAACGGCGTACCGGATTCACTCGCGTTTGCGTTTGCACTTGATATCACCAATCCAGAGACAGACGTCGCGACGATTGATCGACTGGTGCTGAACGTCAACGATGCTTCCAGCTGGAAAGTGCAGTCACCTGCGGAAGTGGAAATCCGCTGGCGCACGGACAGTGTGACATTCCGCACCGTGACGGCAGGCAATTACAAACTGGCGTATCAGGTTCCGTAATTATTCACCCGATAACATATTCCAATGGCCGCGTATTTGCGGCCATTTTTGCTTCTGTATTTTATATAAAAGGCGGCAACAGATTAGTAACGTGCTTTAAAATAATCTCTCTGGAAACTAAGTGATACTCCCCATGCCCTTTATTAACGGAGTTATCAACATAATGAAAAGCGTAAATATTGAAATTAATGTCTGTGATAGTACGGGAAAATCAACATGTACCGTTTATCCTCCTATCCAGGTTGATCCCCATACGTGCTGTCATTCTGATAACGGAGGTGGTCAAGAACCCGGAGTTTCCGGTGTTGCTTCCGTATTCGGACGGACTGGCGTTGTCACTGCACAAGTCGGCGATTATACCGCCGATCAGATTACCGAAACCGACACCAGAAAATTTGCCTCGCCGGATGAAAAAGCAATCTGGAATGCAAAACAGGATGCATTAATTTCTGGCACCACTATCCGCACGCTCTTTGGCCAGTCGTTGCTGGGCAGCGGTGATATCTCAGTGACACCAGCGCAAATGGGCGTTGCGGCCGCGGATCACACGCACACCACAGCGGACATCACCGACTACACGCAAAAAACGAAGCAGCTCATCCATTCCTCACTAGAAGCGGGGGCGGGTGTGACGCTGAGTTATAACCCGGTGAATGAGAAAACCATTATCAGCGCTGCTGGTGGTTCTGGTAGCGGCGGTTCGGGTTATATCGTCGCCGATCGTCAGGACGCCGCTGCTGGGCAAAACCATGCGTTCAGCATTAGTCCACAAAATACATTTAATCTCGCCGCGTATGCGCTGAAAGAAGAAGCGGGGGCGGTAAATCAGGCTTACGTTGCTGATGACTTTAATGCGTCGAGTGAGTCGAATTACCAATCAACGAATGCAGTTGTTTTTGATGGCACAGTGCATGAATACACTGGTGAGATGTTCACGCTTAATAACGACGGTGATGTTTTCTCAGCACCAGTTAGAGCAGATGGGAAGTATGTTAATATTTCCGTTGTTAAAAAATCTGTTGTTCCGAAGATGACATCAAATACAAGTCCAGTTGGATATGTCATTAGTGCTAGTGATATGTCCAGGCCTCAGTTTTTACCCTATTTTGCATTTGATAATGACAATAATTTATCTAGTAATGAATATGATTGTTGGGGTGGGTTAAATGCTGCGACTGTAGCTAATCCTCACTGGATTAGGGTCGATCTACCAACCCCGACGACAATTTCAAGTTATAGCTTTGCTAACAGGACGGTCATTTATAATAATGGACCAAAGGACTGGGTTTTTCAGGGTTCTAATGATGGTGGTAATACTTGGGATGATTTACACGTTGTAAATGGTGACGTCAATAATACGCTTGGTGCCGTCCGAAGTTATAACATCACCTCCTCTGGTAAATATAAAAGCTTCCGGTTGTTCGTTACTTCTGGTTGCAACAATAATAATTATTTAACATTAAAGAAATTTAATTTATTTCAGTCTGAAAAGATTTTAATTAGCAGTGGCGATAAATGGTATTCCGCGAATAATGGCGTATTGACTGAGGTTTCCTCTGTTGATTTTGATAGTGGTTTCATTAATTCGGGCTGGGTATCAAATACATCAATTTCTGACATGCTACCAATCAAGGTTGTTGGTAGTGCTCAAATTGATCTACGGTCGTCGTATATTCCGTATACACAAATAGCCATTCAAAAATCACTGACGTCCGGCGCGTGGTCAAAAATCAATGCCGCAACGCTAACCGCCACGCAGACGGGCAAAGGTAAGGTGCGTGTCGCTGTGACGCGGGATCTAGTTAACTGGCATGTCTTGCGGAGCGGGGCGTGGGTTGATGTGGGGGCGCTGTCAGCCGATACCGCAGGCGCAGAAGCACTGATTGCGGACGGTATGACGCCAGCCGAGCTTGGCGGTATTACGGCGGCACAGTGGACGGAGCTGTTTTCATCCAATAACGGCGTACCGGATTCACTCGCGTTTGCGTTTGCGCTTGATATTACCGATCCGGTGACAGACGTTGCGACGATTGATCGTCTGGTGCTGAACGTCAACGATGCTTCCAGTTGGAAAGTGCAGTCACCCGCGGAAGTGGAAATCCGCTGGCGCACGGACAGCGTGACATTCCGCACTGCAACGGCAGGTAATTACAAACTGGCGTATCAGGTTCCGTAATCGCTCATCACATTAACACACTACTGGCCGCGAACGTCGCGGCCTTTTCGTTTTATACCGCCCAATTTATCCCCAGCCACTCACTGCGTCATTCTAACCGCTTAGCTCGCTATTCTGCCGCCTACCCAAATACCCGCCCCACGCGCGTACGCGATGGCGTAATGTGCCGCCACTATTTTCCTTTATCTGAAATACGCGATAACCCGCGTTATCGCACGACGCATTACCAGGGTTTATTTTTCTACAGCTAACAAAATCAAACGATTGTGATTTTTAATTGAAGGATGTCTTATGAAGAGCAACGCCATTCTTAAACACATCCCTTGGGTGATTCTTGGAATCATCGGGGCTGCCTGCCTCGGCGTAGTTGCACTACGTCGCGGTGAGCATATTAGTGCATTATGGATTATTGTTGCTTCTGTCGCCGTTTACCTCGTGGCTTATCGATACTACAGCCTGTATATCGCACAAAAAGTCATGCAGTTAGATCCGACCAGAGCAACCCCCGCCGTTGTGAATAACGACGGTCTTAACTATGTGCCGACGAACCGTAACGTCCTGTTCGGGCACCACTTTGCTGCTATCGCAGGTGCGGGCCCGCTGGTTGGGCCGGTACTGGCCGCGCAGGTCGGCTACTTGCCGGGCACCTTATGGCTGCTGGGCGGCGTGGTGTTGGCGGGGGCCGTGCAGGACTTCATGGTACTGTTTATTTCGACCCGTCGTAATGGCGCGTCATTAGGCGAAATCGTTAAGAAGGAATTAGGCCCGGTACCGGGTACGATTGCGCTGTTCGGCTGCTTCCTTATCATGATCATCATTCTTGCCGTACTGGCACTGATCGTGGTGAAAGCGCTGGCAGAAAGTCCGTGGGGCGTCTTTACCGTGTGTTCTACGGTGCCGATCGCGCTGTTTATGGGCGTCTACATGCGCTTTATCCGTCCGGGTAAAGTCGGTGAAATCTCGGTGATCGGGATCGTGCTGCTGGTGCTGGCAATCTGGTTTGGTGGCGTCGTGGCACATGACCCGTACTGGGGCCCGGCGCTGACCTTCAAAGATACCACCATCACCTACACGCTGATTGGTTATGCCTTCGTGTCCGCACTGCTGCCAGTATGGTTGATTCTGGCGCCGCGTGACTATCTGGCGACCTTCCTGAAAATTGGTGTCATCGTCGGTCTGGCGATTGGTATCGTGATTCTGAATCCTGATCTGAAAATGCCGGCGGTAACGCAGTTTGTGGATGGCACCGGTCCGGTTTGGAAAGGTACGCTGTTCCCGTTCCTGTTTATTACGATTGCCTGTGGCGCGGTGTCTGGCTTCCACGCGCTGATTGCTTCCGGTACTACGCCGAAATTGATGGCTAGCGAAAACGATGCGCGTTTCATCGGTTACGGTGCCATGCTGATGGAATCTTTTGTGGCGATCATGGCGCTGGTTGCGGCGTCTATCATTGAACCGGGTCTGTACTTCGCGATGAATACTCCGCCAGCGGCGCTGGGTATTACGATGCCGGATTTGCATCGTCTGGGCACTGCTGATGCGCCGATGATTCTGGCACAATTGCAGGACGTATCTGCCCACGCGGCGGCGACGGTTAGCTCTTGGGGCTTTGTGATTTCTCCTGAGCAGATTCTGCAAACGGCGAAAGACATTGGTGAACCTTCCGTTCTGAACCGTGCAGGCGGTGCACCTACGCTGGCTGTTGGTATCGCACACGTGTTCCACCAGATCATTCCTGGTGCCAACATGGGCTTCTGGTATCACTTCGGTATTCTGTTTGAAGCGCTGTTCATTCTGACGGCACTGGATGCGGGTACGCGTGCTGGCCGTTTCATGCTGCAAGACCTGTTGGGTAACTTCGTTCCGTTCCTGAAAAAAACCGACTCTCTGATTGCTGGTATGATCGGTACGGCGGGCTGCGTCGGCCTGTGGGGCTACCTGCTGTATCAAGGCGTGGTTGATCCACTGGGCGGCGTGAAGAGCCTGTGGCCGTTGTTCGGTATATCTAACCAGATGCTGGCTGCCGTGGCGCTGATTCTGGGTACGGTTATCCTGATTAAGATGAAACGTACGCAGTACATCTGGGTAACGCTGGTTCCGGCGATTTGGCTGCTGATCTGTACTACTTGGGCGCTGGGTCTGAAACTGTTCAGCGATAATCCTCAGTTGGAAGGCTTCTTCTACATGGCGAACATGTTCAAGGGCAAAATTGCGGAAGGCGGTGCCGATCTGAGCGCGCAGCAGATTTCGAACATGAACCATATCGTGACTAACAACTATACCAACGCCGGTCTGAGCATTCTGTTCCTGATCGTGGTGTACAGTATTATTGCGTACGGTATTAAAGCGGCACTGGCTGCACGTAAAGTGGCTGAACGTACCGATCAGGAAACCCCGTATGTTCCGGTTCCTGAAGGTGGCGTTAAAGTTTCTTCCGGCCACTAAGTGACTCGCGCCCGTCGGATTTTGCGAGACAGCTAGCAAGGCTGAACGTGAAAGATGACGGGTACAGATACCCTGTATAATGTATAACGTTATACAGGGTATTTTTTATCTAGCCGCTATTGCAGGCGATAGTCTGGAGGTAATGATGTTTGGCAATCTGGGAAAAGCAGGAAAATATTTGGGCCAGGCGGCGCGTATGCTGGTCGGTATGCCAGATTATGATACCTATGTGCAGCATATGCAGACTAATCACCCGGATAAACCTGCGATGACGTACGAAGAATTCTTCCGCGAACGCCAGCAGGCGCGTTACGGCGGAGACGGCAAAGGCGGGATGCGTTGCTGTTAACGACTTGGGATCTGTTATGACTCAACCTTTATCATCTGATGTGACTAAACCCGTGTATGTCACCATTCTGACTGGGTTTCTTGGTGCAGGAAAAACGACCTTATTACGGCATATTCTGAATGCCGAGCACGGCTATAAAATCGCCGTGATTGAAAACGAATTTGGCGAAGTCCCGATTGATAATACGTTAATTGGAGAACGCGCCAGTCAAATTACGACCCTAAGCAATGGCTGCATCTGCTGTACGCAGTCCAATGAACTGGCCGATGCGCTGCTCGATCTGATTGATGGCGTAGATAATGGCACGCTCGATTTTGATCACGTCATTATTGAATGCACCGGTATGGCCGATCCGGGGCCGGTGGCGCAGACCTTCTTCTCGCATGAAATTATCTGTGAACGCTTTGTTTTGGATGGAATTATCACGCTGGTGGATGCAGTACATGCACAGCAGCGGCTCGATCAGTTCACCATCGCGCAGTCGCAGATTGGCTATGCCGATCGCATACTGCTAACCAAAACCGACGTGGCAAGCGAAGACGAAACGCTGCTACCGCGTCTTCAGCGTATCAATGCGCGTGCACCGATCTACCCTGTCGTCCATGGCGATATCGATCTGAGCGTGTTGTTTAACATTGACGGTTTTGTCCTCAGCGACAAGCTGGACGTGAAAACGCCAGTATTTCGCTTTGTTGCCCCCGCGCAGAATAACGTGCAATCAATCGTTGTGTACCTCGATAAGGCGGTTGAGCTTCAGTCTGTGTCCTATGTGATGGAAAACCTGTTGCTGCAATTCTCCGATAATCTGCTGCGTTATAAAGGCATTCTGGCCATTAACGGTGATGACCGCCGCCTGCTGTTTCAGGGTGTTCAGCGCTTGTATAGCGCCGACTGGGACAGAGAATGGCACGCTGATGAAGAAAGAAAGAGCGTGCTGGTGTTTATCGGTGTGGATTTACCTGAACAGGAAATCCGTGACGCTTTCGCTCGCCTGATGGCATAGCGCTATTCATCTTATCTGTGCTGGCCACTTAGGCCAGCTTGAATGGGTTCTTTCAATTCCACTTCTTTTTTATTCTGAACGTTATCTGGAGCTAATTAACCACTGAGGGAGTCTATATTGGCAGTTCAGTCAAGCGTTGGTTACAAAGGCGAAATCTACATGTCATATACATGAAATAGAAATTTTCCCGTAATGATTATTTCTTTTCTCGGCATTATTAATTAATTTTTCGTATAATCGTTTTTTTATGGTTATTTTTTATTGTAGGTACGCTTTGGTTGATTTGTGTTTAATGTGAAAATTAATTGATAGTGATGTGGCGCGAGCATGAATTGTATTCAGCCAAAATATTGATGAAATTTAGCAGTCTGTTTGTGTATTTAGCTTGAGGCGTTGGCGCAATAATTTGGTAATTTTTCTCCAATTGTAGTAAATTCCCACTTGGTATCATCATCTATATGTCGTTTGTAGATAAACTGGATAGTAACGTATGTATAGAACTATGGGTGCGATGTAAAAGGAGCGATGAATATTTTATGAAAATAGTGACTTATCTACGGGCAACTGTTTTTCGTAGTGGTAGTGCAGCCTTTGAACTAGCAAAGGATAATAATAAATATCGCTCATTTGCAGAGCGGCTGATTACTGTAAAGAATGAAAGATTATATCGTGAAGTTGTAAAAAAAGATTCAAAAAGAGATTTTTTTATAATAGATAAAATATCTAAATACAATGATTTTTTAAATGAAATGTCAAATGAAAAAACTACGATGCTGGATGCTAAGCAGAAAAAAGTAACTAACGTAGCATTAAAGTCTGGTATTAAAAATGTTGTTGATAATTCAATGAAATCAAAAAAAGATGAAAGGAATTTAAACGAGCCTACATATTTCTCAACTTCAGATCGTGCGATTATCCTTTTCGGAAAAGAAAATCTCATCTGAATTTCTTAAGAATAGTCGTTGGGCGGCAGGTTGTCTTGTAGAGTACGGTACCCGTGATGTGTGAATTAGCAGGATGGCAATAGGGCAATTGCACGAAAAAACTCCTACCTTATTGTAATTATTACGAATGCATCTAAAACGTGATCGCCTCTCGTTTTTTAATGGAATAGGAGTGGTATTTTATTAAAACGATATTTCATTTTTTAGTGAGGTTAAGTATGCGTAGTGGTCTTGCTCTGTCATTAATGGCTTCCTGCATCACATTGGGTATTCAGGCTGGTTCGGCACAAGCTGCCAGCTCCGTAAAATTCCCAGATAAAATCTGTGACGTCACGCAATACGGGGCCGAAGGCCACCGCCTACAAATCGCACTGAATACCCAGGCTTTCCAGAAAGCGATTGATGATTGTGCTGCGGCTGGCGGCGGAACGGTACACGTTCCTCGCGGTAATTATCTGGTTGATCCGCTGTTCCTGAAAAGTAACATCAGGCTGGATCTGGCAAAAGATGCGACCATCGTCGCGTCGACCGAAGAAGCCGCGTATCGCGCGACGGAAAAAACCAAGTACGCTGAAGCGGAAAATGGCTGGCTTCCCTTTATCAGTATTGCTGATGCACAGAATGTGGCTATTACTGGCCAGGGTACCATTGATGGGCAGGGCGCTGTCTGGTGGGAGCGCTGGCGTGAGAATATTCGTGCAACCGGCAAGAAAGGCGGTACCGATCGTCCACGTCTGATTTATATCAAAAGCTCTAATAATGTGCTGGTGGATGGCGTCACGCTTACGCATTCCCCGAGCTTCCACGTTGTGATGCGTTACTCGCATGATGTGGATGTGAACGGTACTCGGATTCTGTCGCCGTGGCATGCGCCAAATACCGATGCTATCGACCCGATCGACAGCCAGAATATCCGTATTACCAACAACTATATCGACTGTAATGACGACCACATCGCGATAAAAGCCGAGAAACCGGATAGCCGTTTTCCGAATGGCGTCGTGGATAACATCTATATCGCCAACAATATCCTGAAGCAGGGGCGCGGCATCTCTATCGGCAGCGAAACCTCCGGCGGTGTGAATAACGTGCTGGTTGAAAACAATCAGTTCGAAGGTTCCATGTACGGTATCCGCATTAAAACCCTGCGTGGTAAAGGCGGCGAAGTGAAAAACATCACTTACCGTAATACCAAAATGGTGGATGTTGAAATCCCGCTGGTCTTTGCCGCTTACTACAAAGCTGCGCCGATTGTGCAAGCTGAAGTAGACAAGATGCTGGCCGAAGGCGGCTTCACGATGGGTGAGCAGATTTATCCGCCGGATACCGATCCAGAGCAGCCGTTTGATCAATACAAGACGCCGCATTTCAGCAATGTGACGATCGAGAACCTGGAGTCAACCGGTAAGACCAAGGCCGCGGCTTACATTATCGGCGTACCGGAAGCCCCGCTCAGTGGTTTCCACTTTGATAATGTGCGCATTGATGCGGATAAAGGCATTCGCGTAAGGAATGCGGAGTTGCAAACCAAAGGCCTGACGCTGAATGTGAAAGAGGGCCCAGTGATGCAGTTGGATAAAGGGGCGAAAGTCGATCAGTAATCGATTATACCTTAAATAATTCGAGTTTCGGGACAAAACGAGTTCGTTTTGAATAACGCGACAAGGGAAGGAATCCCGATGAGCTTACTCAGGTAAGTGATTCGGGTGATTGAGTGCTGCCAACGCACATGAAACTTGAAGTATGACGAGTATATGAAGCGGTAGCAGGGGACACACTGGCCGTGGAGTCCTCTGCTATCTGCTTCGTTTTGATACTACATCGTCAGGCAGGTTATGCTCATTTAATCACGAGTATTAATCATGCCTGGCGATATCGGCAAAGGTGGCGCGCAGCAGTCGCGCCAGATCGTCTGCCGATAGTTCAATATCTAACCCACGTTTACCGCCGGAAATGAAAATGGTACCGAACTGGCGTGCTGGTTCATCAATCACGGTTGGCAACAGTTTCTTCTGCCCCAGTGGGCTGATTCCTCCTACCAGATAACCTGTGACACGCTGAGCGATGACTGGATCGGCCATATCCGCTTTTTTAGCCGACAGCGCACGGGCGACTTTCTTGAGATCCAGCATGCCGGCGACTGGCGTAACGGCCACGGCGAGATTTTTCGCGTCACCATTCAGAGAAACGAGCAGCGTTTTATAAACCTGTGCTTTATTCAGTCCCAGCTTTCTGGCCGCTTCTTCGCCAAAGTTGGTTTCATCGCTGTCGTGGTGGTAGCTGTGTAGCGTAAAGGCGACCTTGTTTTTTTCGAGCAGATTGACTGCGGGTGTCATGATTTCACTATCCTTAACCCTGTTGCGGGACTTATCTTGCGGACGCGGCTACACGTCATAACGTGTTCTTTCATGGAGTTGCGGTATGACCGTTTTTGAGCAGCGTGGGTAAATTCTCATCGCCATACAGATGCAGTGCGCCTACGGCCACAACGTAATTTCCGGGTGGCAATTCCTGAAGCTGCTGCTGCCAGCGGCGGTTACGCTGGCCCATCAGCAGGTCGGTCATTTCATTGCTGAACGTCGTGGGGATATCCGGAGTGTATTTGCTGGGTCTGCTGTCTAGCCACCAGCCCACCATCGTTTGTAGCAAATGGGCGTTAGTGCGCCAGTGTTTAATCGTATCCTCCAGCAACAGCAGGCCGCCCTGCGGTAGTTGTTGTAACAAATCAACCTGCGTCTGCTGCCCTTCCAGCTCGATAACCTGAATACCGTGAGATTTCGCGGCGTTAATCAACTGATAGTCGATGCCGTAGTCGGGGCGTAAGCCCAGCAACTGTGCCTGTCTCGCTTGTAGCATCAGTGCGGCCTGCCAGGCTGGAAGCGTACTGATATTGCTCTCATCGAAAGAGAGCGATTCGCAGATCTTTTGCAACTGGCGGTAGTTTTCCGGGCTGAGGCGCTGTACGAGCGGTGGCTCGGCGTCACTGTGTCCGAAGGGGGAATGTGAATCGGATATATCGGCTTCGACGATGAGTGCCGTCGCCTGCCGGAGCTGTTTCAGCAGCGTATCGGGCAGCGGTGCCATATCTTTGCTACCCATATGAATACTGCCGACCAGATGCAGTTGTCGTTCATTGGCAAGCTGAACGTCTATCGCTGGGTAGGCGTAAGCCAGCGGTGAGATAAAGCCAAGAAAAGTCGCGATTCTACGCAGCAGTTGCCCCATTGGTTCCGTCTCCTGATGTGGAATAACTATGCTAAACGCTAGATGCGGAACAATACAAGGTATACCAATCCTAAGGACACGGAAGCCCACGTGTTTGGTTACTCAATTCTCCCTATGCGTAAAGATTGATGGGTGTGTATTGGTGTGTATAATGAAAATCAGGTTAGGAGGATACATGAAATCAACTGACCTGATAAAGGAGCTGGCAGCGGCAGGTTGTGAGTGCAAACGGCATAACGGCGGGAGTCACCAAATATGGTGGTCACCCATTACTGGAAAAACATTTCCAGTGCCGCATCCAAAAAAGGATTTACCACTTGGAACTGTCAAATCCATCAAAAAAATGGCGGGGATTTGATCCCCGCCTTTTCGGAGGCAATATGTTTTTTTCAGTCGGTGTTGAAACGCCAAAAGATGATGCTACGGCATATGGGCTGATCGTTCCGGCGTTATGTACTGATGATTATGGCTGCTTCTCTGCAGCTGACAGCCAACAAGATATTGCACGCATGGCGCGGGAAGCGATTTTAACCCTTATTGATGAAGCGGTGAGCCGCGGAAATCTGGATATTAAACGACTTAATGACGCTGGACATCTCATCTATGCGGCGATGCCAGATTTTGCGGACTACGATAGTTGGTTCGTGCTGGATGTGGATTTATCGGTTTTTGAGGGAAAACCGCAGCGATTGAACATTTCACTTCCCGATACGTTGATACAGCGTATTGATAATCGCGTGCGAGAGCAGCCGGGTACTTATCGCGATCGCAGCCATTTTTTGGCAGAAGCCGCACGCCATGAACTGGAGTAAGCGTGGGTGAATAGGTCTGGTTGCCAGCGATAAAATCACGATGGTTTTCGGCAAAGGAAAACGCGGCGCGTCTCAACAACGTGCCGCGTTTGCATTACTGGTTTTTAGGTTTAAAACGCAGCAGGCGGTTGGCGTTGCTGACCACGGTGATGGAGGAGAGCGCCATCGCTGCACCGGCCACCACCGGGCTAAGTAGTGTCCCAGTCAGCGGGTAGAGTACGCCTGCGGCAATGGGGATCCCCAGCGAGTTATAGATAAACGCGCCCAGCAGGTTCTGTTTCATGTTGCGCAGTGTGGCATTGGAGAGCGCCAGCGCATCGGCGACACCGTGCAGGCTGTGGCGCATCAGCGTGATAGCGGCGGTTTCAATCGCGATATCGCTGCCGCCGCCCATCGCAATGCCGACATCGGCCTGTGCCAGTGCCGGCGCATCGTTGATGCCATCACCAATCATGGCCACGCGCTTGCCCTGAGCCTGTAGCTTTTTGATGGCTTCCGCTTTGCCGTCTGGCAGCACGCCAGCAATCACTTGGTCGATACCCGCTTCTTTCGCGATGCTTTTCGCCGTGATCGGGTTGTCTCCCGTTAGCATGACGAGCTGATAGCCCTGCTGGTGGAGACGCTGCAAGGCGCTGACGCTATCCGCTCGCAGCGGATCGTGGATGGAAAACACCGCAATGATGTGGCCATTTGCCGCCAGCAATACCGGCGTGATACCGCGCTGAGCTTGCTCATTGATCAGCGTTTCGCCTGCGGTGATATCGACCTGATGCTGTTTGAGCAGCGCTGGATTCCCCAGCAGCAGGTATGCATCACCGATCTTGCCGCTGACGCCGAGGCCACGTAGCGTACGGAACTGTTCGGCTGGCGTGAGCGTCAGATTCTCTGCGCGTTCAAGAATCGCTTTTGCCAGTGGGTGATTCGAGCCTTGCTCCAGCGAAGCCGCCCAGGCTAACGCCTGAGCTTCCGTCACGTCGGCGAAGGTATGAATCGCCACGACGCGCGGCTGTCCTTCGGTTAGCGTACCGGTTTTGTCAAACACCAGTACATCCAGCTTGCTGGCCTGCTGTAAGGCATCGGCATCACGCACCAGCACGCCAAACTCTGCGGCACGCCCGACGCCGGAAATAATCGACATCGGCGTTGCCAGACCAAGTGCACAGGGGCAGGCAATGATCAGGACGGTCGTGACGATAATGAGCGTGTAGACCATCTGCGGCTGTGGCCCCACGAAGAACCAGATTGCGCCGCTGAGAAGGGCGATGGCCACGACGACGGGAACAAACACGGCAGAAATACGATCCGCCAACTGGCCGATAGCGGGTTTGCTACTTTGCGCCTGCCTGACCAGTCGGATGATGCGCGATAGGGTGGTTTGGTTGCCGATCGCGTCCGCGCGAAAGAGGACGCTGCCGTCGGAAACCAGCGTACCTGCGTGAACCGTATCGCCGGACGTTTTGGCTTGCGGGATCGGTTCCCCGGTCAGCATGGCTTCATCCACCCACACTTCGCCTTGCAAAATCTCGCCATCGACAGGAATACGATCGCCGGTTGTCAGACGCAGCGTCATGCCGGCCTGCACGTCGGATAGCGGAATGGATTTTTCACCTTCCGGCGTCACGACGCGAGCGGTGGGGGGCGTCAAATCCAGTAACCGTTCCAGCGCCCGCGAAGAGCGTTGACGAGCACGCTGTTCCAGCGCATGACCGAGGTTGATTAAACCGATGATCATCGCGCTGGCTTCGTAGTAAAGGTGACGCGCCGCCATCGGGAAAAGATCCGGCCACAGGTTGACGGTAATAGAGTAAAGCCAGGCTGCCCCCGTTCCCAGCGCGACCAGCGTATCCATGGTCGCGGTGCCATTTCTCAGACTGCGCCAGGCGTTACGGTAAAAATGACTGCCAGCGAACACCATCACTGCTAGCGTCAAAATACCGATGACCAGCCACGGCGTCTGGCTTTCCGGCGTCAAGCTCATGCTGCCGCCCAGTACGCCCCACAGCATCAATGGCACGCCAAGCAGTAATCCCAGCGCGGCCTGCCATTGGAAACGGCGAATAGCCTGCTGAGAGGTTTGCTGCTGGCGTGCGCGGCGAGCTTCTTCGTCCTGAATAATTTCCGCGCCATAGCCCGCTTGCTCAACCGCGGCGATCAGCGCTTCTGGCTCTGCGTGACCGCTGACCAATGCGCTGCGTTCGGCCAGATTAACGCGTGCCTGCGTGACGCCGCTGACGTTTTGCAACGCCGTCTGCACGCGGTTCACGCAGCTGGCGCAGCTCATCCCCTGAAGCAGGAGCTGTACGCTGTCGTCATCGTGGGTGGCATGTGTTGTCGTTGCCGGAAGAGTACTCTCGGCCGCTGGCAGCGCTTCCGGCGTCGTCGCTACCTGTGCCAGCGGCTCAGTTTTTGGGTGAACGTTCTCCTGCACGCTGGCGTGATAGCCGGCTTCTTCAATGGCGCTAATCAGTGTTGTGGCCTCAACGTTGCCATACACGGTTGCCTGCTCTTTGGTGACATCCGTCGCTACGACACCGGGAATGGCTTCCAGCACTTTACGCGTAGCGGCGACGCAGTGATTGCAGCTCAGGCCGGAAAGCTGAAGAGAGACATCCGGCGTGGTAGCGAGCTGTGCTTCGTAGCCAGCCTGCTCAATAGTGTCGATCAACGTCTGGGAATCAACGTCGCCGCTGACTCTGGCGTACTGTTGGGTGACGTTGGTTTGTTCGATCGCAGGCAGCGCGTCCAGTGCTTTTTTCACGCGTTGGACACAGTGTCCGCAGGTCAGTCCCTGCAACGACAACACGATAGTTTGAGACATAATAATTTTCTCCTGTGATCACAGCCGGAGGTGAAAGACGTTGACCGGCCATCTGATTTCTACTAGTTATTGAGTAAGGTAAACCTTCTAGCAAGGGGAGGGTCAAGGGGGAAATCATGAATATCAGTGATGTTGCGAAAAAAACCGGTCTTAGTAGTAAAACCATTCGCTTCTATGAAGAGAAAGAACTTCTGACTACGCCGCTGCGTTCTGAAAATGGTTACCGCAGCTACGACGACCATCACGTCGAAGAGCTGACGCTGCTGCGTCAGGCGCGCCAGGTTGGTTTTAATCTGGATGAATGCCGAGAGCTGGTGACGTTATTTAACGATCCGCTGCGGCGAAGTTCGGATGTAAAAGCACGAACCTTGCAGAAAGTGCAGGAAATCGAGATGCATATCGAAGAGCTGAAAGCGATGCGTGAACATTTGCTGGCGCTGGCCGAACAGTGTCCGGGAGATGGGGGGGCGGAGTGTCCGATAATCAATAATCTGGCGGGCTGTTGCCAAAAAGAATAGTGTCACAAAGGGGAGACGGGCTCCCCCAAATAATGCGTTATGTTAGCGCTCAGTTGGGCGCACATGCAGCGTGATACCATCGATGGCAATCACTTCAACCTGCGTACCGGCGGGCAGATCTTGTTCTGATTTCACGCGCCAACTGCTGTCACCGATGTTTACCCGCCCGAAACCGTTGATCACCGGATCGGTCAGCGTAGCGCGTAGTCCAACCAGTTGTTGCCCGCGCTGGTTGAGCATCGACGGTGGGCGTGACTGCGTTCGTTTACGCAGCCAATACCACCAGAGTAGTGCCGTAACGATCGTCAGGATGGCGAAAATCGTTCCCTGTAATGGCCACCCCAGCGGCATCACCCACGTTAATAGCCCAACCAATACTGCCGATAAACCGCTCCACAGCAAATAGCCACTGGCACCCAGCATTTCGGCGGCCAGAAGCAGACCGCCGAGCGACAGCCAGAACCAGTGCGCATTTTCCATCACCAGTTCAATGCCCATTATTGACCTCGGCTGTTTTTGCTATCTTTAATCAGTTCAGTGATCCCACCGATAGCCCCCATCAGGTTGCTGGCTTCCAGCGGCATCATGATCACTTTGCTGTTATTAGAAGAACCGATCTGCTGTAGCGCATCAGTATATTTCTGGGCGACGAAGTAGTTGATCGCCTGAATGTTACCTGCCGCGATGGCTTCGGATACCATTTTAGTCGCCTGTGCTTCCGCTTCTGCTGCACGCTCACGCGCTTCTGCTTCAAGGAAGGCAGATTGGCGTTGGCCTTCAGCTTTGAGAATCTGCGACTGTTTTTCCCCTTCGGCTTTCAGGATGGCGGCCTGACGTACCCCTTCGGCCTCCAGAATATCGGCACGTTTGTTACGCTCCGCTTTCATCTGCGCGTTCATGGCGGCAATCAGTTCAGCGGGTGGACGTACGTCGCGAATCTCGATGCGGGTGATTTTCACGCCCCACGGGTTAGTGGCTTCATCAACAATGTGCAGCAGGCGGGTGTTAATGCTATCACGCTGAGACAGCATTTCATCCAGCTCCATGGAACCCAGCACCGTACGGAAGTTGGTCATGGTGAGGTTCACGATAGCCTGTTCCAGATTGCTAACTTCATAGGCGGCCCGCGCGGGATCGATCACCTGAATAAAACACACGGCATCAATGGCTACATTGGCGTTATCGCGTGAGATTATTTCCTGAGAGGGGATATCTAATACCTGTTCCATCATGTTGATTTTACGACCAACACGATCCATAAACGGCACGACCAGATTCAGCCCCGGCATCAGCGTTTTGGTATAGCGACCAAACCGTTCCACAGTCCATTGATATCCCTGAGGTACGATTTTGATGCCTGACCAGACGATGATGAGTGCAACAAAGATTAAAATAGGAATGACGGTGAGCATATTCTAAAACCTCCAGGTTGTTTTATCCCCGCCATACTTCAAGCCGCATGTTCGTTGGTAATACTCAGCTCATCTCTGAGCCTCGCCCTGACGGGCCAACGCTTTGTGTTGTTCAAAACACCTGTGTTTTGTCCCGCAACTTGAATTATTTAGGGTATATAGCAGTCGAAAAACGATTTCAGTGGGTAGTGTAACTCACTTGAGTATGAAAGCGGGCAGTAAATACGCCCGCCAGTAAACGCGGTAAGGAGAATGTCCTGTGAGGGAATGGGGGCTAGATATCGAGTTCGATATCGCCCTGAGGCATACAGCAGCAGGGGAGGATTTCATCCTGTTGGATGCAGGCCAGCGGAGTTTGACGATACGCCACTCTGCCTTTCACCAGACGCAGTCGACAGGAGCCGCAATAGCCGGAGCGGCACTGATATTCAATGCTGACTCGGTTAGACTCCAGTACATCCAGCAGCGAAGGGCCGTCGTCTGAACAGGAAAACTGCGCACCGGATGTGCGCAGTGTGATCGTTGGATTGCTCATCGATTACAGCTGGAAATCGCTCAGATCGTCGTCGCTAATTTCTGAATCGATCTGACCGACCAGATAAGAGCTGACTTCAACTTCCTGTGGCGCGACCTGTACGTTATCGGACACCAGCCAGGCGTTGATCCACGGGATTGGGTTCGTGCGCGTCTGGAACGGCAGCGGCAGCCCAACCGCCTGCATGCGGATGTTGGTGATGTATTCCACGTACTGGCACAGAATATCTTTGTTCAGACCAATCATCGAACCATCACGGAACAGGTATTCAGCCCACTCTTTTTCTTGCTGAGCAGCGAGCACGAACAGGTCATAGCACTCTTGCTGACATTCCTCGGCAATCTGCGCCATTTCTGGGTCGTCATGGCCCGAACGCATCAGGTTCAGCATGTGCTGCGTGCCGGTCAGGTGCAGCGCTTCATCACGGGCGATCAGCTTGATGATTTTGGCATTGCCTTCCATCAGTTCGCGTTCCGCAAAAGCAAATGAACAGGCGAAGCTGACGTAGAAACGAATGGCTTCCAGCGCGTTTACGCTCATCAGGCAGATATACAACTGCTTTTTCAGTTCATGTAGGTTCACGGTCACGGTCTTGCCGTTAACCTGATGTGTCCCTTCACCCAGCAAATGATAGTAGCTGGTCATCTCAATCAGCGAGTCGTAGTAACCAGAGATATCCTTGGCGCGCTTCAAAATCTCTTCGTTCGTTACGATATCGTCAAACACCAGCGATGGATCGTTCACGATATTACGAATGATGTGCGTGTAGGAGCGTGAGTGAATGGTTTCCGAGAAAGCCCAGGTTTCCACCCAGGTTTCCAACTCAGGGATAGAAATCAGCGGTAGCAGTGCTACGTTCGGGCTGCGTCCCTGAATCGAATCCAGCAGCGTTTGGTATTTCAGGTTGCTGATGAAGATATGCTTTTCATGATCGGGCAGCGCCTGATAGTCGATGCGATCGCGGGACACGTCAACTTCTTCCGGACGCCAGAAGAAGGACAACTGTTTTTCGATCAGTTTCTCGAAAATTTCATATTTTTGCTGATCGAAACGCGCAACGTTAACCGACTGACCGAAGAACATCGGTTCTAGCAACTGGTCATTTTTATTCTGTGAAAAAGTGGTATAGGCCATGAATCTCTCCAAAAAATGCTGCGGGCACTTTTTAACGCCGCTTGTGAAGGCCCATAAGGGGCGGGCAGCGATGTCTGCGATAAAAGAGAAAGGCTGCATCGGCAGCCTTTCATTATTGGCTTAAATCTTACACGCACCGCCTTCGCAGCCGTCGTCCTGTGGTTCTGGCAGCAGGTCGTTTTGTACGTCTTCCGCGCCGTCACGGGTGTTTTGGTAATACAGCGTTTTCACGCCGAATTTGTAGGCCGTGACCAGATCTTTCAGCAGCTGTTTCATCGGTACTCGACCTGATGGGAAACGTGACGGATCGTAGTTAGTGTTGGAAGAGATCGCCTGATCGACAAACTTCTGCATCAGGCCAACCAGTTGCAGATAGCCGTCGTTATTTGGCATATCCCACAGAAGTTCGTAAGCGTCTTTCAGCGTTTCGTACTCCGGCACCACTTGGCGCAGAATGCCGTCTTTGGACGCTTTGACGCTGATGTGGCCGCGTGGTGGTTCAATACCGTTGGTGGCGTTGGAGATCTGAGATGAGGTCTCAGACGGCATCAGCGCAGACAGCGTGGAGTTACGCAGACCGTACTCTTTGATGTCGTTACGCAGCGCTTCCCAGTCGAGATGCAGCGGTTCGTTGCAAATCGCATCCAGATCGCGCTTATAGGTATCGATAGGCAAAATACCCTGAGAATAGGTGGTTTCATTGAACCACGGGCAAGCACCTTGTTCGCGTGCCAGCACATTCGACGCCTTCAACAGATAGTACTGAATAGCTTCAAATGTTTTGTGCGTCAGGCCGTTGGCGCTGCCGTCGGAGTAACGCACGCCATTTTTCGCCAGATAGTAAGCGAAGTTAATGACGCCAATACCCAGCGTGCGGCGACCCATCGCACCACGTTCTGCCGCTGTAATCGGGTAATCCTGATAATTCAGCAGAGCATCCAGCGCGCGCACGGCCAGTGTCGCCAGATCTTCCAGATCGTCTAGGCTATTGATGGCACCGAGGTTGAAAGCGGACAGTGTACACAGCGCGATTTCACCGTTTTCATCGTTCACGTCGTTCAGCGGCTTGGTCGGCAGTGCGATTTCCAGACACAGGTTGGACTGGCGAACAGGTGCGATCTGCGGATCGAACGGGCTGTGCGTGTTGCAGTGGTCAACGTTCTGAATATAAATACGGCCCGTGGAAGCACGTTCCTGCATCATCAGGGAGAACAGCTCGCCTGCTTTGATACGCTGCTTGCGGATGCTGTCATCCTGCTCATATTGCACATACAGGCGCTCGAATTCATCCTGATCGGCGAAGAAGGCGTCGTACAGTCCGGGTACGTCAGACGGGCTGAACAGGGTGATTTCTTCACCTTTTACCAGACGCTGATACATCAGTTTGTTCAACTGCACGCCGTAGTCGAGGTGACGAACGCGGTTGCCTTCTACGCCACGGTTGTTTTTCAGCACCAGTAGGCTTTCCACTTCCAGATGCCACAGCGGGTAGAACAGCGTGGCAGCCCCGCCGCGTACGCCACCCTGAGAGCAGGATTTCACTGCCGTCTGGAAGTGTTTATAGAAAGGAATACAGCCGGTGTGGAATGCTTCACCGCCGCGAATTGGGCTACCGAGCGCACGGATGCGACCCGCGTTAATGCCGATACCGGCACGTTGAGAAACGTATTTCACGATAGCGCTGGAGGTCGCGTTGATGGAGTCCAGACTGTCGCCGCATTCGATCAGCACGCAAGAGCTGAACTGACGTGTTGGCGTACGCACGCCCGCCATGATTGGCGTCGGCAGAGAAATTTTGAACGTAGAGATCGCGTCATAAAAACGTTTAACGTAATCCAGACGCGTCTCGCGTGGGTAGCCGGAGAACAGGCAGGCGGCGACCAGAATGTACAGGAACTGGGCGCTTTCGTAGATATCACCGGTGACGCGGTTTTGTACCAGGTATTTCCCTTCCAGCTGTTTTACCGCCGCATAGGAGAAATTCATGTCACGCCAGTGATCGATGAAAGCGTCCATCTGGGCGAATTCTTCTTGGCTATAATCTTCCAGCAGGTGCTTGTCGTATTTGCCCAGATCGACCATTTTGGTGACGTGGGTCAGCAGAGCAGGCGGCTCAAACTGGCCGTAGGCTTTCTTACGCAGATGGAAGATAGCCAGACGCGCAGCCAGATATTGATAATCTGGGCTTTCGCGGGAGATCAGATCGGCTGCGGCCTTAATGATGGTTTCATGGATATCAGAGGTTTTGATGCTGTCATAAAACTGAATGTGTGAACGCAGTTCGACCTGAGAAACGGAGACATTGTGTAAACCTTCTGCGGCCCAGGTAATGACGCGGTGGATTTTATCCAAATTGATTTTTTCTTTACTGCCATCGCGCTTGGTAACGAGCAAGCTCTGGTTCATGTTGGGATTTACCTATTGGTGAAAATAAAAAATATCCCCTGTTTATTCACAGACGTGCCTCTGTGACTAACTCTGTGGATAAATACTAGATATAGATATTTTTTAATAAATGGCTACTACATGGTGAGTATTTTAGTCTGGATTCGTTTGAGTACAAGGCTTGATTTTGGTGTTAATTTCAGGTTGCCGAACCGTTGGTTTCTCGAAATCCTGATTTTGTAAGGGCTAAGAGGATGTCAATATTCTGTAAAAAAAATAAGTCGTGGTCGTTTTGTTGGTTTTTCAGGTAAAACCTAGAAAATTGCGCGGTGAAAAACCACGCAATTTTTAAGAGTGTTCTTAATCGGTTCTATTTATCGTGCCGAGTGTGCAGCATGTAGTTCACGTCCACGTTTGGACCCAGTTTAAAATGGTCCGTCAACGGGTTGTAGTGCAGCCCGGTGATATGCTTTTCACGCAGCGGTGTACTGTCGACCCAGTGCATCAGTTCTGCTGGTCGAATGAACTTCTTAATGTCGTGCGTGCCGCGCGGTACCATTTTGAGCACGTACTCGGCACCGATAACGGCCATCATCCACGCTTTCGCATTGCGGTTGATGGTCGAGAAAAAGACGTGTCCGCTGGGTTTGACCAACTTGGCACAAGCCTGCACCACGGACTGTGGGTCGGGAACATGCTCCAGCATTTCCATGCAGGTGACGACATCATAGAGCGCCGGATGAGCCTGCGCATGCGCTTCTACCGTTTCCTGCACGTAATCAACGATGACACCGCTTTCCAGCGCATGCAAGCGCGCGACCTGCAACGGCTCTGCCCCCATATCCAGCCCGGTGACCTCCGCGCCTTCACGCGCCATGCTTTCGGCTAAAATGCCGCCGCCGCAGCCGACATCCAACACTTTCTTGCCGAACAGGCCTTCCGCATGCTGCGAGATATAGCCCAGACGTAGCGGGTTAATACGGTGCAAGGGCTTGAATTCACCTTCTAAATCCCACCAGCGTGAAGCGATAGCCTCAAATTTGGCAATCTCCTGATGGTCAACGTTCGGAGTTTGATTTTCTACCTTCATGTGTCATCACTGCCTTTCGTCATCTTTATCCTGCTGCGAGTATACTCCCTTCGCGCTGCAACGTGCAGCGGTGTCCGTTTTCTCTAAGGGATATCTGAGGAATAAAGTCCATTGGGAAAACAGTCTGTTCAGAGCGGAAGGGAGTTTCCCCCGAAACGGCGGTTTGTGATATAATTTTTCACCTTTTGAACAGTTCACCTAATCTGAACGGTTCACTTTTCTGAACACGGGTAGATGCCTAAATAGAGGGATAGCGGCTCCATGAGCGACCTTGCCAGAGAAATCACACCGGTCAACATTGAAGAAGAGCTGAAAAGCTCGTATCTGGATTATGCGATGTCCGTTATTGTCGGGCGTGCATTACCAGATGTTCGAGATGGACTGAAACCGGTACACCGTCGCGTACTGTACGCGATGAACGTACTGGGTAACGACTGGAACAAACCGTATAAAAAATCCGCCCGTGTCGTCGGGGATGTCATCGGTAAATACCACCCGCACGGCGACTCTGCCGTTTATGAAACCATCGTACGTATGGCGCAGCCTTTCTCACTGCGTTACATGCTGGTTGATGGTCAGGGCAACTTCGGTTCGATTGATGGCGACTCCGCTGCGGCGATGCGTTATACCGAAATTCGCATGTCGAAAATTGCTCATGAACTGCTGGCCGATCTTGAAAAAGAGACGGTCGATTTTGTGCCGAACTATGACGGCACCGAGCAGATTCCTGACGTCATGCCTACGCGTATTCCTAACCTGCTGGTTAACGGTTCTTCCGGTATCGCAGTCGGGATGGCAACGAACATTCCACCGCATAACCTGACGGAAGTCGTGAACGGCTGTTTGGCGTATATCGATGATGAAAACATCAGCCTTGAAGGGTTGATGGAACACATCAAAGGCCCGGATTTCCCGACGGCGGCGATCATTAATGGCCGACGCGGCATTGAAGAAGCCTATCGTACCGGGCGCGGTAAAATTTACATCCGTGCGCGTGCTGAAGTGGAAGCGGACGCGAAAACCGGACGTGAGACCATCATCGTGCATGAAATTCCGTATCAGGTGAACAAAGCTCGCCTGATCGAGAAAATTGCCGAGCTGGTCAAAGATAAACGTATCGAAGGCATTAGCGCGCTGCGTGACGAATCCGATAAAGACGGTATGCGTATCGTCATCGAGATTAAACGTGACGCGGTGGGCGAAGTGGTACTGAATAATCTGTACTCCCAGACCCAGCTTCAGACGTCATTCGGCATCAACATGGTCGCTCTGCATCAGGGCCAGCCGAAGATCATGCCGCTGAAGGATATTCTGGTTGCGTTTGTGCGCCACCGCCGTGAAGTGGTGACGCGTCGTACCATTTTTGAACTGCGTAAAGCTCGTGACCGTGCTCATATCTTGGAAGGTCTGGCTATTGCGCTGGCGAACATCGATCCGATTATCGAATTGATTCGCCGTGCTGCGTCACCTGCTGAAGCGAAAGCGTCGCTGATCGCACAAGCGTGGGAGCTGGGTAGCGTTGCTACCATGTTGGAACGTGCGGGCGATGATGCTGCGCGTCCAGAGTGGCTGGAGCCAGAGTTCGGTATCCGTGACGGTCACTACTACCTGACGGAACCGCAGGCGCAGGCGATTCTGGATCTGCGTTTGCAGAAACTGACCGGCATGGAGCACGAAAAGCTGCTTGATGAATATAAAGCGCTGCTGGCGGAGATCGCCGAGCTGCTTTATATCCTCAATAGCCCTGAGCGCCTGATGGAAGTCATCCGCGAAGAACTGGAAGCGATCAAAACGCAATACAGCGACGAACGTCGTACGGAAATCACGGCGAACACCGCTGACATCAACATCGAAGATCTGATCAACCAGGAAGATGTTGTCGTTACGCTGTCTCATCAGGGTTACGTGAAGTATCAGCCGCTGAGCGACTATGAAGCCCAGCGTCGCGGTGGTCGTGGCAAGTCTGCTGCACGTATAAAAGAAGAAGACTTTATCGATCGTCTGCTGGTGGCCAACACCCACGACACAATTCTGTGCTTCTCCAGCCGTGGGCGCTTGTACTGGATGAAGGTGTACCAACTGCCGGAAGCCAGCCGCGGTGCGCGCGGTCGCCCGATTGTCAACCTGCTGCCGCTTGAAGCGGATGAGCGTATCACCGCGATTCTGCCGGTGCGTGAATACGAAGAAGGTCGCCATATCTTCATGGCAACCGCCAGCGGTACCGTGAAGAAAACGGCGCTGACGGAATTCAGCCGTCCGCGCAGCGCGGGGATCATCGCGGTTAACCTGAACGAGGGTGACGAGCTGATTGGCGTTGACCTGACCGATGGTAGCGATGAAGCGATGCTGTTCTCTGCGGAAGGCAAAGTGGTTCGCTTCTCCGAGCAGGCGGTGCGTTCCATGGGTCGTACGGCAACGGGCGTTCGTGGTATCAACCTGCAAGGCGAAGATCGCGTCGTTTCTCTGATCATTCCGCGCGGCGAAGGCGATATCCTGACCGTCACGCAGAATGGCTTTGGTAAGCGTACTGCCGTGAGCGAGTACCCGACCAAGTCGCGTGCGACGAAAGGGGTTATCTCTATCAAGGTCAGCGAACGTAACGGTAAAGTGGTTGGCGCGGTTCAGGTTGATGCCGCAGACCAGATCATGATGATCACCGATGCGGGAACGCTGGTTCGTACTCGCGTGTCTGAAGTCAGTATTGTTGGTCGTAACACCCAAGGTGTTACGCTGATTCGTACGGCGGAAGACGAACATGTTGTCGGCCTGCAACGCGTGGCCGAGCCGGTAGAAGATGAAGAGCTGGATGGCGTGGTAAAAGTTGAAGGTGAAATCGCCGAAGACGATGATGCCATCGATGACATTGATGGCGATGATGATATCGCTGGAGATGACGAATAAGCCTTTTCCTTAAACCGGAATGAGTCGAGTAAGCCAGCGCGATGCGCTGGCTTTTTTTATCGACACTCGGTAGTGTATCAGCCAACGGGTTCTCCCATTATTCAACGGTATCCACTTGAAATATCTCGCCTCATTTCATACTACCTTAAAAGTTTCTCGTTATTTATTTCGGGTTCTGGCGATCATGTTGTGGGTATTGGGGGCGCTGATATCCGTTTTCTATGTCACTAACGTATTGAATGAAAAAGAATCAGAGCTGCGACAGGAATATAATCTCAGCTTTGATCAATCGCAGGGGTACATTCGACATGCATCGGATATTGTGCGCGAGCTCCAATATCTGGCGACAAGTCGCCTGGTTCTGGCGAGAGAAAAAGCAGAGCCGCCAGTGGAAGGGGGGCCCGGTGTCTCCGTTTATGCGCTTGCTCCCAGTGCAGCCTGTTCCACACAATATGGTGGTAACGCGGCGCTGCTCTCATTGAGTCATTTTTTCAACGGCTGGCAGGATAATTTTTCTGCCGTTTACGATCTTAACCGGGTCTTTTTTGTCGGCGGCGATCGGCGCTGTATGGTTGATTTTGGCATCCGTAATCAGTCGCTTGACCGTGATAACTTGCTTAAAAGCGTACAGGAGCGGTTTCAGGATCAGAAGAAGAATCGCACCCAAACAGGGCGCGATGAAACGCTCTATTGGATTACCCTCGCCTCTGTCCCTGATGTCGGCTATTTATATGCGCTGACGCCGATTTATGTGGATAACAAGCTGGAAGTCATCATGGGGGTTGAACAGACGATTCGTCTGGATGACTTTGTCACCATGGGCAAATTTCCCATCAATGCCCAGCTGCTGGATCAATACAATCAGGTGGTTTTACAGTTTTCCGACGATAAGGGGCGCTACGCTTCTTCGGTAGACAGCTACCCCTCCGAACATAACTATTTTGGCTATGTGAATGGTTATAATGAGCTTATTCTGAAGAAATCGCTGCAGCCGACTTCATTCAGTATTGTGTACTCGCTGCCGTTGAAGGTGCTGCTTTCCCACATCAGCGCATTGATGATCAATATGCTCGTGCTGAATATGCTATCGGCTATTTTGCTGTTTGTGCTGGCACTGGTGTTTGAGCGGAAAATGCTGTTGCCTGCGGAGGTGAACGCGTTCCAACTGGAAGAAAATGAGCAATTCAACCGCAAGATTGTGGCGTCTGCACCCATAGGGATTTGTATCCTGCGTATTAATGACGGCACCAATATCCTTAGTAATGAGCTGGCGCACAATTATCTCAACCTGCTTACCCACGAAGATAGGTTGCGAATTACCCGCATCATTTGCGAGCAACAGTCCAAGTTTGTGGATATCATGACCAGCCGTAATCATCACCTGCAAATCAGCTTTGTCCATTCGCGTTATCGTAATGAAAACGTGGCGATTTGTGTGCTGTTGGACGTCAGTGCGCGTGTAAAAATGGAAGAGTCGCTACAGGAAATGGCGAATGCTGCCGAGCAGGCCAGCCAGTCTAAGTCGATGTTCCTTGCTACCGTCAGCCATGAATTACGTACGCCGCTTTATGGGATTATCGGTAACCTCGATTTACTGCAAACTAAATCGTTACCGCAGGATGCCAACCGTCTGGTTGCGGCGATGAACAACTCTTCCTCATTGCTGCTAAAAATCATCAGCGATATCCTCGATTTTTCCAAGATTGAATCGGAACAGTTGAAGATCGAAGCGTGTGAGTTTGCTCCGCATGAAGTCATCAGCCACATCACCAGCAACTATCTCCCGCTGGTGGTCAAAAAACGCCTGACGCTGTACTGCTTTATCGATCCCAATGTGCCAGTCAGCCTGTTCGGCGATCCCGTACGTTTGCAGCAGGTGTTATCGAACCTGTTGAGTAACGCCATCAAATTTACGGACACGGGCTGCATCATTTTTGAAGTTGGCTGCCGAGATGGCTATCTGGAATTTGTCGTGCGTGATACCGGAGTCGGTATTCAACCCCGTGAGGCGGTGAAGTTATTTGATCCGTTCTTCCAAGCGGGAAGCGGTGTTCAGCGTCATTTCCAGGGGACGGGGTTAGGGCTGGCGATTTGTGAAAAGTTGGTCAATCTGATGGATGGAGACATTACCATCGAGTCGGAACCTGGGCTTGGCAGCCTGTTTGGCGTCAGAATTCCGTTGTATAAAGCGCGCCATGCCCCTGCAGCGATCAACGCCAGTCTGCAAGGGAAAATATGCTGGTTAAGGATACGTAATGCCCGGCTGGAGGCTTACCTGCTGACCTTATTGCAGGATCAGGGGGTACAGGCTGCGCGTTATCAGAATCAAACCGTGTCGCTAGATGATGTGATGATCGGTGATTACGTATCGACAGAGAACGCTGCTGTTCGGGCGCATATTGTGATGAGTGGCACGCATATCGGATCAGCACAGGAAGTGAGAGACGGGCACTGGGTGCAAGGGACATCCACGCCTCAACATCTGCCCGATTTGCTGGAGCAAATCTATCGCTCAGAAAACGAGGACAGAACGCGTGCCGAGATTTCCCCGCCGCTGACTAGCTATGTACGGGATGAGAATGGCGACATTATGATTTTGGTGGTTGACGATCACCCCATCAACCGCCGATTGCTGGCGGATCAGCTAGGCTCTCTGGGCTATCAAGCTATGACGGCGAATGATGGGAACGACGCGCTGGGCGTATTGAGTAAAAACCATATTGATATCGTGCTGACGGATGTCAACATGCCGAATATGGATGGTTATTTGTTCACTCGACGTATGCGCGAGCAAGGGTTACGTTTCCCGGTTATCGGCGTGACGGCAAATGCGTTGGCGGAAGAAAGAGAGCGTTGCCTTGGGGCTGGCATGGATCACTGTTTGTCAAAACCGGTTACGCTGGATACGTTG
Source organism: Pectobacterium carotovorum (assembly GCA_016415585.1). NCBI lineage: Bacteria > Pseudomonadati > Pseudomonadota > Gammaproteobacteria > Enterobacterales > Pectobacteriaceae > Pectobacterium > Pectobacterium carotovorum. Next base: position 1,489,730 of record CP066552.1, read on the forward strand.
CAGCAGTCATTGGCGCATTACAGCAACGTGGTGCGTCAGGCGAGAACATCTATGGAATAACTTGCACCAGCGGCTGCCGGTGCAGGAGAGGAAAAACTTAATCGACCTGCGTTGCGCCGCCGTTAACGGAAGACAGGTAATTCAGCAGCGCGATATCGTTCTCGACGCCCAGCTTAGTCATAGCTGATTTCTTCTGGCTACTGATCGTTTTGATACTGCGATTCAGTTTTTTGGCGATTTCGGTAACCAAAAAGCCTTCTGCAAACAAACGTAGCACTTCACTTTCTTTCGGGGACAGGCGTTTGTCGCCGTAGCCGCTGGCGCTGATTTTCTCCAGCACTTTGGATACGCTATCCGGTGTGAATTTCTTCCCTTTTTGCAGGGCAGCCAGCGCTTTGGGTAAATCGGTCGGTGCACCTTGTTTCAGCACGATGCCTTCGATATCCAAATCTAGCACCGCGCTCAGAATCGCCGGATTATTGTTCATGGTAAGAACAATAATAGAAAGGTGAGGAAAATGGCGCTTAATGTATTTAATGAGGGTAATACCGTCGCCGTATTTATCGCCTGGCATGGATAAATCGGTGATTAAAACATTAGCGTCCAGCTTAGGTAGGTTATTGATCAGCGCTGTTGAGTCTTCAAATTCGCCAACCACATTGACCCATTCAATCTGCTCAAGCGATTTTTTAATTCCAAAAAGAACAATAGGGTGGTCGTCGGCAATAATTACGTTTAAGTTACTCATCGTTTTGGTTACTCATCTTGTTGGCTACCTTGCTGCCCTTTAGGTTCTACTGGGGATAGTAATGCACTGACAAACCTCTCAATTTCATGAAGGTTAGCCTCGATCTGTTCACTATCATGCGCGGTAATATGCTGTTCAAGCTGTTCACACAACTGTTTGCCAGGATGCAGATTAAGCATGGCAAACACGCCTTTCAGCCGATGTGCCGTCTGCGAAAGTGACGGAAAATCGCCTGCTTCCGCTTCAGTATACAGCCTCTTTAAATCATCCGGTACTGTCTCCACGAACAGAGAATAATAGTCGCTTGACGCCAATTGTATGGCGTAAAGTTCGACATCATTTTGTTCCCCTTCCTGTAGTGCATCGGGTGGTGTTTCCAGTTGCAGTTCAATCAATTTAAGCAATGCCTCCAGCAGGAGGTGGTTGATATTATAATTAGCCTGCAAACGGCGCGAGCCTAAAGATATTACCGTGTCATCGCTATGATTTAACAGCAGCGTATAGCCCACTTTTTTATCCGGGTCGTCAGTAATACAAATATCCGTTTCCTGATTAATCTGGCGCTCATCGCTGACCAGATAATTCGCTCCCCAGCCCGTCAGCATATTGCCGACAATATGCTGTACTTCATCAGACGTCACATCCAGCAGAATGGTAATACCATCCAGCAGCTTTTCTTCCTCAACAGGAAGCGTTTCCGGTTCCATTTTGAGCGTCAGAATATAGTGTGTGCCTAACCCGAGCTTACTGTTGATAGTTAATGCGCCGCCTAGTTTATTACAGAGTTGATTACACAAAAATAAGGTCAATCCTGAATTTTGTCCGAAACGATCGGAAGCAGCAGAATGAAGGAAAGGATGTCGAATGTTTTCCTGTTCTTTGCCTGAGACATTCGTTCCCGTATCGCTGACCTGAATAACCAGCGTGTCCGACTCATTATTTTTTCTATCAATCGATACCGTAATCTTGCCGTAATCCGTATTGGTCACCGAATAATTCAGCAGCAGCGCCAGCGTCTTTTTCAACAGCTCGGCATCACCCACGTAAGTCTGATTAATATCCAGATTGTAATGATGGAACAGGGCTAGCCCTTTTTGATTCAACCGCGGTAGCAGTTCAAGGAGAACATTATCGATAAGCGTCAGCGGTGAAAAACTGTCGTTGACCACGGTCCATTCCTGCGCTTCCAGCTTTTCATGCAAAGCGATATTTTCCAGCAGTTCAAGTGCACAGCGAGTATCTGTCGTTAGCTGATCCAACGTTGGTGATTGTATGATTGCCGTATCGTTATGGTATAGCGCATGAATATGCTGTTGTAGTGAAATCAGCGGTTGTTTGAATTCGCTGAGCAAATTTTGAAATAAGCGTTTTCTGGCATGAATATTCTTTTCGTATTCACGCTGGGCGAGCAGCAATTTTCTCTGTACCAGAATCTCTTTATCCTGTTCACGCAGCAGGAAGAGGCAATAGTCTGGAGAATATTGGCTACGGATTTGGCGGATTTCATACATCTCGTTGTTAATAGTGACCTGAATGATACCCTGATGCTCGTGCGCCATATGGGTGATTTTTTGTAGGCTCAGGTGCGGAAGCAGATGCTCTGTGCGCTCATTTTGTATGACCACTTTGTTGCTGCCGAAATCATAAACCAGCACGCCCATCGGGATTTTGCTCGCCATTTCACGGTAAATATTTAGTTTTTTTTCCAACTGGTGAGATAAATCTTCTCCAGGAGGCGCATACTTCCGACGGAAAAGATAAAAGCCCGCGATGGATACACTCAGCAGAACCAGATTCAGCAGCAGAAGCCAGACGTTATTACGCAATGAACCAATCATCAGGGTTTTTACAGGCACCTGAAAAACGATTTTTATTGGGGCGTTCACGAGCGTAGCGGAGATTTCAATATTAGATCCGTGAAGCTGCATATCGGCAGTGCCTTCGCTATTACCACTGTTATCCATATTGCTGACTGCAGGCGTATCCGGCTTCAGCATAAGATACTCACGCGGGATGGTGTCTGGGATTAAATCGTTAATCGGCAGATCGAAGGCAAGAATTGTCGCCAGGTGGCCCGGCTGATTGAATGTGGTGCGCAGCGTAAAATAGTAGTCGTTATAGAAGCGTAATTTACGCAGTGGGGAAAAACTTTCGCGCTCGTCTAACACATTCGCCTGTTGCAGCATTTCTGTCCGACGAGCTTCGGCGATGACTGTAATATAATTACCGCGGAACTGTGAGGAGATGTCTTTCAGCGTCTGTGTGGAAATCATCGTCAGGCTGTTATCGATACCATTCAGGTAGTACATAGAATAGATGTTATTCTCGGCTCCCCAGAGGATATCGAGATAACGGGATATCCGACGCACCGAGGTGAGCGTTCTTTTATCGTGTTGCCCGAAAATCAGCGCATCCGTTTTCTGACCGTTTTTTTCTACGTAGAAAACATTGGGCATTAAATTAATGGCGGTAATGTTGGCGTCGCTAGCCGACGGCTCGCTGTTCAGGTTGCCATATATTTGGTAAGTGAAAAAGCGGTAGGTATCGACGCGTTTTTGTATGCCCTGAGCAATGGTTATCAGCGAATGTTTTTTGTCTGCCAGCAAATCGTTGATGTAGCTATAGCCGAACGCTCCGGTAATAAGGATCGATAATACTGTAAGGAGAGAAAAATAACGCAGGATCATAGCTGGCATCAATTAACGCTCCTGATTAACGGATAACGGCACGCGCACTGGCGCTGACGGCCAGCAACAGCAGGGCGACAAACCCGAATGCGGTAGCCAAATTGCTGAACTGTGCAATAAAGCCAAGAATGGTCGGGCCGATCAGAATACCTGCATAGCCTACGGTAGTAATGGAGGCGATAGCCAGATTCGGCGGCATGATCTTTTGATTCCCTGCTGCGCTGAAAAGGATCGGTACCACATTCGATGCGCCGATACCCACCATCACAAAGCCAAGAATGGCGGTGATCGCATTATCAATGCTGATCGTTAACAGCAGACCGAGTGCGGCACAGAGGCTGCCGCCGGTCAGAATCGCGTAGCGGCCGAGCGCGTTAACGATGCGATCGCCGTTCAGCCTGCCCAGCGTCATCGCGACGGAAAACGCCGCATAGCCCATGCCCGCCTGCGCGCCGCTCAGGTTGCGTTCAACCGTTAAGAAGAGGGCGCTCCAGTCCAGTATGGAACCTTCGGCTAAGAACATGATGAAGCACAGTGAGCCAATGAACATCACCCAGCCGCGCGGGATGACAAACAGCGGGCTGTCGTCATCTTGATTTGTGGTGCGCAGAAGGTGTTTATGCGCTGTTGCCATAAATATCAGCATGAGTGCGACAATCGCCAGAATCGCCATCAGCGGGGACAGGCCAAGCCACAGCAGGGCGCTGACGCCGCCTGCGCCGACAATCCCCCCGATGCTAAAGAAGCCATGAAAACCGGACATCATCGCCCGGCCGCTCGCCCGTTCTACGATGACGGCCTGAATATTCATCGCGACATCAATCATCCCCATAGACGCGCCGAAAAAGAGCAGCGTTATCGCCATTAGAGGCAGCGTTTCTGCCTGCGTCAGCGCGGGCAACACCAGACAAAGCAGCGCGCTTGCCAGTAAAATAACGCTGCGGCATCCCAGTTTACTGGTGAGAAAACCGGTAAGCGGCATGGCCAACAGTGAGCCAATACCGAGAGAAAGCAGTAACATCCCCAGAGAGGCATCACTGATTGCCAGTCGAGTTTTGACAAAGGGCACCAACGGTGCCCAAGAGGCCATAGCAAAGCCCGCAACAAAGAAAACGATGCGTGTCGCTACCTGTGCTTTCTTGCCTGGCAGATTCTGGTTCATGCATAACGGGTTGGAATTCAGCGTTGTACTCATCCTGAACGAGGCTATCCGGTCAACGTAATAAGAGCCTATTTTTACCATAATTAACGGTATGAATGGAAAGAATCCTGGTGTGTGGTTTTGGCACGAGAGAAGAGGGCGTCTTTTTGAGACGGTGGAACGCGCAAAAAAATGCCGATTAGATAATCGGCAAAGGAATAGATCAATTGAAGCAATAATGATGATGGAGTGGGATTTTAGTGCGATGCGCGCGACCCGTTTTGCCGTTTGGTGCGATTTCAGTCCGTGCTCACCGTTATGGTCTTGCGTAACCTCTCACCCACGACGTGTTTTTTTCCCGTATAATCCCCTACTTTGTGTTAGGTCTCCGGGGTAACGGTGAAACAACTTTCCGACTTGCTGCGGCATCTGCAGCAGGATTTGCGCGAGCCACAGCCTGAGCGCGCAGGTTTCAGACAAATAACGCGTTCGTTGGCCCTCAGCGACGCGTCTGAGCTATTGCCGTGGCTGGCGACCCAGCCAGTGTACCCCCAGTTCTATTGGCAGCATCGTCAGGAACGTGAAGAAGCCGCTGTTTGTGGCAACGTGTGCGGGTTTCGCCACATTCAGGACGCCGAGGCGTTTCTTGCTCAGCAGCAGTGCGGTTCCGATGTGCGCATCTGGGGGCTGAACGCGTTTAATCAAATGAAAGAGGACGGCGTTGCGTCATCCGGCTACCTGTTTTTGCCCCGGGCAGAACTACGACGTCAGGATGACACGCTCAGCCTGAGTATTAATCTGTTCAGCGACACATCATTGCAACAGGATGCCGTTGAAGCCTCGGCGTTTATTAATCTTCTTTTACCACCCGCGTCGCAGCCTCTTTTGCATGCGGAAGTGCAGTCCGTCGGGCATCAGCCGGAGCGCCAGGGGTGGATTGATTTGCTCCAGCGGGCGCTGCATGACATCAATACCGAGCTGATGGAAAAGGTCGTTCTGGCGCGGGCGACCACGTTAACGCTGACGCAGCCGCTACAGGCCACCACCTTTATGGCTGCCAGCCGGGCGGCGAATCACCACTGTTTCCATTTCATGTTGGCGCACGATGCGCGTCATGCGTTTCTTGGTTCCAGCCCAGAGCGGCTTTATCGCCGGCGGGGAACCGAATTGGAAACGGAAGCGCTGGCGGGGACGGTGGCAAGCGATCGCGATGCGCACAAAGCTGCTGAGCTGGCCGACTGGCTGATGAATGACACCAAAAATCAGTGCGAGAACATGCTGGTGGTGGATGATATTTGCCAGCGGCTACAGCAATCCGCGCTGTCGCTGGATGTCATGCCGCCGGAAATTGTGCGCCTGCGTAAAGTACAGCATCTGCGCCGTACCATTCACGCTATGCTGCGCACTGCATCCGATAGCGCGTGCCTGAATGCGTTACAGCCCACGGCGGCCGTCGCGGGTCTGCCGAGGCAAGAGGCTCGCCGTTTTATTGCCGAACATGAACCGTTTGAACGCTGCTGGTACGCGGGTTCCGCAGGTTACCTTTCGCGTCAGCAGTCTGAATTCAGCGTGGCGCTACGTTCGGCCGAAGTGCGGGATCATGTTTTAACGCTTTATGCCGGTGCCGGAATTGTGGCGGGTTCTGATCCAGAACAAGAATGGCAGGAGTTAGAAAACAAAGCAGCAGGGCTAAGATCCCTGTTAGACGGTGATATGTCATAGTTTTGTTTTATGGTTGTTGTGCGAGGTACTGGTTTATATCAAAGTCAGCGTGATAAAAAAAAATATAATAAGGCTGATCTCGATGTTTGCTGAAGGGCAACCAGACCGCCAACAGTTTGATCATTAGTATTTGCTTAATACCCTAAATCATTCGAGTTGCGTGGCAAAACGTTAGCGTTTTGAACAGCGCTATGCGGCTTGAAGTATAACGGATATAACCTGCAACCTGAGTTGTTGAGTACAACATGTCAACAAGTGTATTTAATCGCCGCTGGGCTACATTACTGCTGGAATCGCTGACCCGCCACGGTGTCCGGCATGTCTGCATAGCGCCTGGCTCTCGCTCTACCCCGTTGACGCTGTCTGCGGCGGATAATCGCGCACTCATTTGCCACACGCATTTTGACGAGCGGGGGCTCGGGCATCTGGCGCTGGGGCTGGCAAAAGCCTCGCGTGAGCCGGTTGCGATTATCGTGACGTCAGGCACCGCTGCCGCGAATCTTTATCCCGCCATCATTGAAGCGGGGTTGACCGGTGAACGTCTGGTGGTTCTGACGGCCGACCGCCCGCCGGAGCTGATTGACTGCGGTGCAAATCAGGCGATTCGTCAACATGCACTGTATGCTTCACACCCCACGCTGACGCTGGATTTGCCACGCCCTACGCCCGATATTCCGGCTAGCTGGCTGGTTTCCTCTGTGGATAGTGCAATGGCGCGGCTGATGCACGGTGCGTTGCATATTAACTGTCCCTTTGCCGAACCGCTTTACGGTGCCGATGACGGCACGGTGTATCAGGACTGGTTGATGACGCTGGGCGACTGGTGGAATAGCCGTGAACCCTGGCTGCGTGAAATGCGCCAGAGTACGTTGGCGGTACAACCGGACTGGTTGCAGTGGCGACAGAAGCGGGGCGTTGTCCTCGCCGGTCGCGTGAGCCCTGAACAAGGGGCGCAACTCGCCGCGTGGGCGAACGAACTGGGCTGGCCGCTGATTGGTGATGTCCTGTCGCAAAGTGGGCAGCCGTTACCTTGTGCGGATATTTGGCTCGCGCATCCTGATGCAGCGGCTCGCTTACAGCAGGCGGAAATTGTCTTGCAGTTCGGCGGTAGCCTGACGGGTAAGCGCCTGCTGCAATGGCAGGAACAGTGCCAGCCGCAAGAGTTCTGGTTAATCGATGACTTGCCGGGACGGTTGGATCCGGCTCACCATCGCGGACGCCGTCTGGTGGCGGACGTGGGTGAATGGCTGTCTGCGCATCCCGCACATAAACAAGCATCGTGGGCGGATTTGCTGGTGGATATTGCCGACAAAACGCGGCGGCAGGTCGACGCACATCTGGCTTCCCGCTTTGGTGAGGCACAGCTGGCGCAGCGCATACCAGCGCTGTTGCCACCGGATGGGCAACTGTTTGTCGGCAATAGTCTCGTGGTGCGTCTAATCGACGCGTTGGCGCAGCTCCCGCAGGGATATCCGGTGTACGGTAATCGCGGTGCCAGCGGCATTGATGGCCTGATCTCCACGCTGGCTGGTGTACAGCGTGCCACGTCAAAAGCCACGCTGGGCATCGTCGGCGATCTTTCCGCGTTATACGATTTGAATGCGCTGGCGCTGCTGCGTCAGTCTCCCGCGCCGCTGGTGTTGATCGTGGTGAACAATAACGGCGGCCAGATATTTTCCCTGCTGCCGACGCCGGTTGCACAGCGTGAAGCGTTTTACTGCATGCCGCAAAATGTGGAATTCGGGCACGCTGCCGCGATGTTTGGCCTGAATTACGTACGTGCCGAGAGCTGGGAACAGCTGGCGGGTACGGTAGCGGATTGCTGGGCTCAGGGCGGCGTCACGCTGCTGGAAGTGGTGGTTGAGCCGAAGGACGGCGCGGAAACGCTCAATGAACTGGTCGCTCAGGTGGCGACGTGGGCGCACTAAAGTTTCAAGGGATAGATTTTCAAGGGCTAGGCTGCCGGAAAGTGACGCATGGCGCGGTGGCTCCGAGGCAGCCGTGGCTGGTGTGCCTGCATGGTTTATTAGGCAGCGGTGAGGACTGGCAGCCCATTCTGCCGTTCTGTCGTGACTGGCCCGTGCTGCTGGTGGATTTACCCGGACACGGCGCGTCGCGAACGATATCCACAACAGATTTTGCCGATGTTAGTAGCCAGTTAAGCAAGACGCTGTTGGATCAAGGCATTGAGAATTACTGGCTGCTAGGCTATTCGCTCGGTGGGCGTATCGCGATGTATCACGCCTGCAACGGGCAGCATGACGGCATGCTCGGGTTGCTGGTCGAAGGCGGACATCCCGGCTTGGCAACGCCGGATCTGCGTACGGAACGCATCCACCATGATGCACGTTGGGCGCAGCGCTTTCGTCAGGAACCGCTGCCAGCGGTCTTGCAGGACTGGTATCAGCAGGCGGTCTTTGCCGATGTTGACTCTACTCAGCGTGAACAGCTGGTTGCTCGCCGCAGCGCCAATCACGGTGCGTCCGTTGCGGCGATGCTGGAAGCGACCTCGCTGGGGCGGCAGCCTTTTTGGGCGGAACGCCTCCGGCACCTGTCGATACCTTTTGTTTACTTATGCGGTGCCAGCGACGTGAAGTTTCAAACGCTGGCGGCGCAATACGGCCTGCCGTTACTGAGCGTGGATCAGGCGGGTCACAATGCTCATCAGGCGAATCCAACGGCCTATGCCGAGCGGGTTCGCTCTTTTCTTTTGCATCACGTTAAGGATTGATAACTATGCTTTATCCGAGTGAAGACCTGCTTTACGCACCGATTGAATGGCACGATTGCAGCGGCGACTTCGCCGATATCCTCTACCATAAATCCATCGATGGCATTGCCAAAATCACCATTAACCGTCCTCAGGTACGCAATGCGTTCCGTCCGCAAACGGTAAAAGAGATGATTCAGGCGCTTGATAATGCGCGTCATGACGACGGTATCGGGACGATTATCCTGACCGGTGCTGGCGATAAGGCATTCTGCTCCGGCGGCGATCAGAAAGTTCGTGGCGACTACGGCGGTTATCAGGATGACAGCGGCGTGCATCATCTGAACGTGCTGGATTTCCAGCGTCAGATCCGTACCTGTCCGAAGCCGGTTGTCGCGATGGTCGCAGGCTATTCCATCGGTGGTGGACATGTTCTACACATGATGTGTGACCTGACCATTGCGGCAGAAAACGCCATCTTCGGTCAAACGGGTCCGCGCGTCGGCTCCTTTGACGGCGGCTGGGGCGCTTCTTACATGGCACGCATCGTGGGTCAGAAGAAAGCGCGTGAAATCTGGTTCCTGTGCCGCCAGTACGACGCTGCGCAAGCGTTGGATATGGGGCTGGTGAACACGGTAGTGCCGTTGGCGGATCTGGAAAAAGAAACCGTGCGCTGGTGCCGTGAAATGCTGCAAAACAGCCCAATGGCGCTGCGCTGTCTGAAAGCGGCGCTGAACGCAGACTGCGACGGTCAGGCTGGCTTGCAGGAGCTGGCGGGTAACGCCACCATGCTGTTCTACATGACAGACGAAGGGCAGGAAGGCCGCAACGCGTTCAATGAAAAACGTCAGCCTGACTTCAGCAAATTCAAACGGAATCCGTAATGCGTCAGGTCACTCTCTATCGTTACAGCGTGCCGATGGAAGCCGGAGTGGTGCTGCGCAATCAGCGTCTGAAGACCCGTGATGGGCTTATCGTTCGCCTGCAAGACGGCGAGCGGTTGGGCTGGGGTGAGATTGCGCCGTTGCCAGAATTCAGCGTGGAAACGTTGGCAGAGGCGGAATCAGCCGCGCTTGAACAGCTGCAATTGTGGGCAGCAGGACAGGCATTTTCTGACGATCTTCCGCCGTCGGTTGCCTTTGGCTTGAGCTGTGCGCAGGCCGAGCTGGATCGGCATCTGCCGCAGGCGGCGGATTATCGCAAAGCGCCATTGTGCAGCGGCGATCCTGACGAGCTGTTTGAGATGCTACAGGCGATGCCGGGTGAGAAAGTGGCAAAGATCAAAGTCGGCCTGTACGAAGCGGTGCGTGATGGCATGATCGTTAACGTACTGCTGGAAGCCTTGCCGGATCTGAAACTCCGTCTGGATGCCAACCGCAGTTGGACGCGTGCCAAAGCCGACGGCTTCGCTCGTTATGTCGCGCCGTCATTGCGTTCGCGCATTGCCTTTCTTGAAGAGCCTTGCAAAACCCGTGAAGAATCTCGCGAGTTTGCGCGAGAAACGGGCATCAACATTGCCTGGGATGAAAGCGTGCGCGAGGCGGATTTTCGGGTAGAAGCCGAGCCGGGCGTGAGTGCGATTGTGATCAAACCTACGCTGGTCGGCAGCCTCGCACGCTGCCAACAGCTGGTGCAGGAAACGCATCAGGCTGGATTAACGGCGGTGATCAGCTCCAGCATCGAATCCAGTCTGGGGTTAACGCAGCTGGCGCGTTTGGCGCACTGGCTGACGCCGGATACGGTTCCAGGGCTGGACACGTTGGATCTGATGCAGGCGCAGGTGATTCAACGCTGGCCGGATAGCGCGTTGCCGCTGTTGGCTGCTGAGCAACTGGACGTGGTATGGCAATCCTGACCGACTGGCCGTGGCGATACTGGGCTAGCCAGACGCCCCAGTCTGTGGCATTGATTGAAGATGAAACCCGCTGGAGCTGGCAGTCGCTTGCCCAGCGGGTGGATCAGCTGGCAGAGCATTTCACCCAGCAGGGCGTTATGGCCGACAGTACGGTCGCGCTACGTGGGAAAAATAGCGTCCAGATGCTGTTCAGCTATCTGGCGCTGTTACAGTGCGGCGTGCGCGTACTGCCGCTGAATCCACAGTTACCTGATGCATTAACCGAGGTGCTACTGCCTGCGCTGAATGTAACGCATAGCCTGTGCCTGAATGATAAATCGTGGCCGAAGGCTGTACGCACGCTTTCTTTGCCCCTGTGTGATACCGAGGAAAGCCGCCGTATCGATAGACTACGCTGGCAGGCCGATCGGCTGGCGACGCTGACGCTGACATCCGGCTCCAGCGGGATGCCGAAGGCGGCGGTGCATTCGTTTGCTGCCCATCTCTCCAGCGCGGAAGGTGTGGTTCAGATGATGGCATTTTCTGCCAACGATAGTTGGCTGTTGTCACTTCCGCTCTTTCACGTTTCCGGGCAGGGAATTGTCTGGCGCTGGCTTGTGACTGGGGCAACGATTGTTGTCCGTGCGCATCAGCCTCTGGATAGTGCGCTGCGCGATTGCACCCATGCTTCTCTGGTGCCGACGCAACTGTGGCGACTGCTGTCAGAGGGGACATTCCCCACGGCATTAAAGGCCGTATTGCTCGGCGGCGCGATGATCCCGCAGGCACTGACGCAACAGGCAGAAGCGCGAGGCGTCAGCTGCTGGTGTGGCTATGGTCTGACGGAACTGGCGTCCACCGTCTGCGCGAAACGTGCTGATGGACGTTCGGGCGTCGGCATGCCGCTGTACGAGCGAGAGATCCGGCTGGTGGAGGATGAAATCCTGCTGCGTGGCAGCACGCTGGCCGCCGGTTATTGGCGTGACGGAAAACTGATTCCACTCGTCGATGATGATGGCTGGTTCCACACGCGGGATCGCGGGCTATTTACCGAAGGCGAATGGCACATTCTGGGGCGCCTAGATAATCAATTCTTCAGCGGTGGGGAAGGGATTCAGCCCGAGAATATCGAAGCTGTGCTGTTGGCACACCCTGATGTTCAACAGGCCTGCATTGTGCCCGTTGACGATGCTGAGTTCGGCCACCGTCCTGTTGCGGTATTGGAGGTGGCACAAACCACGACGCTTGATGCGATACGCGATTGGCTACAGCCGCAGCTTGCCGGATTTCAGCGTCCGGTCGCGTATTATGCGCTGCCCGTTGAACTGAAAAATGGTGGGATTAAGCTTTCTCGCCAGCAGGTGAAAAGCTGGGTCAATGCAACGCACCATTCGCCCAACACAACAGGTCACGCAGGTCGGTCGTAGGCTAGTTGTCCGGTGCGCTGGTGCCGAGTTTCGCCACCTTTCGTGGATGACTGGTCTGGTTACTGGCGCTGGTTTCACGATCAAACAGCGCCAGCTTTTCCAGAAACCATATGTCCTGAAACCGCATCGGGCTGTGCCTGTCGGAACTCACCGTATGAGGGGGATCGATCGTCGTTGTGCGCTTTTCTGTGGTTAATTTCCCTTCTCTCATCATCGTTTCCTTCTGCCTGTTTTATCGTCATCCATGATGATTACTATTGTTCACTTTGTCTTTTTTGAGCAAATAGGCGGCGCTTATTGCTGCTATTGTCAGCAGCGCTGAAGGCAAACTTTCATGATTATTAAAAGAATAAATCGCTGCTCAGGGCAATTTCATGCTGGAGTGAGGGGGCGTTTCGGGTAGAATCGGCAACGATAACACCTTTACACGCGCGTTTAACGACGGTTTTTAAGGATATTGAAAATGAAAAAGTTTGTGATTGCCTGTGCGGGAAGCTTGTTACTTGCAAGTGCTTCTGTACATGCCATTAGCCTTTCCGGGGAAGCGGGTCGCGATTACGCTGGTGCCAGTGCGGGCTTCGGTCTGGGCATTCCTGGGCTTGCGGGCAATGTGAGCTATGCCCACGGCGACAACAACAATGATGTATACGGCTTCGGCTTGGGATACACCATTCCTGTTGGTCCACTCAAGCTGACTCTGGGTGGCAAAGCGCTGTACCTGAATCAGGATCACGGCAATGATGGCTATGGCGTCGCACTGGGCGGTGGCGTGCAGTGGCCGCTGAGCCGCCAGTTCTCGCTGTATGGTGAGGGTTACTATTCACCAGATGCTTTCTCCAGCCATGTTGACCACTATGTTGAAGGGAAAGCAGGAGTCCGCTGGCAGGTCTTTGCACCGCTGAGCGTTGATGTTGGTTACCGCTATATCAATATGGCGCGTGAGAACGGCCCAGATAACAGACTGGCGGATTCTGCCTATGTCGGCGTTGGTCTGAACTTCTGATATACCCGTCATACTTCAAGCCGCAGGTGTGTTGGCTTTCCTCGCTCACCCCAGTCACTTACTTGTGTAAGCTCCTGGGGATTCACTGCGTCGCCGCCTGCCTGCAACTCGAATTATTTAGGGTATAGTGGTTCGAAAGAAAAAAGAGCGTGAATGTTAAGTTCACGCTCTTTTTTTATGTCTTGGATTAACCAATGAGAAGGTTAACTGATTGACGGCAACCAGCCTGCCACCATCGCCAGTTGGATCAGGATGATTGTGATGCCGCTGGTGAAGACCAGTGCCAAGACCGGTGCGCCACCGCGCGTCGCGCGTATTTCAGGACGTTGTTTGCGCACCTGCCAGCTCAGCAAGACCGGAATAAGCAATGCCAGCACGGCCAGCGCAATCGCCGCATAACCTAGCGCCATCACGAACCCTTGCGGATAAAAGAGGGCAAACACCAGCGGGGGAATAAAGGTCAGTAAGCCCGTTTGCGCGCGCCCGATGATGCTATTTTTACGTTTAAACAGATCGGCTAAATAATCGAACAGTCCAAGTGCCACGCCGAGGAAAGAGGTCGCCAGCGCTAGATCGGCAAACAGGTGGACGGCCAGTTCAACGTGCGGTGAGGCAACCAGCGTGCGAATAGCCTGCATCAACCCATTCAATCCCGCCTGATCGGCCAAAATAGCATTGAATGTTGAAGAGCTAAGGCTGCCCAACATCACGAGCTGCCAGAAGATATAGGCAATCAGCGGTATCACGCTACCGATAAGGAATATCCGGCGTAGCTTACGGCTGTCGCCACCCATGTAGTGCACGATGCTGGGGATACTGCCGTGAAAGCCGAACGACGTCAGAATGACGGGTAATGCCGAGAGCGTCAGACCTTGTTGCAGCGGTAGCGTTAAGAGGTTGACGCGCTGAATATGGGGAACCATGACGGCCAGCATGATGACGAGCATCAACACTTTGCCGCTAAACAGGATGCGGTTAAACAAGTCGACTGAGGATGTTCCGATGCAGACGACGCCACCAGCAACCAGTGTGAAGAGCAGAATACCTGCGGACAGCGGAAGTGAGTAGCCACTCCACTGGCTGATACTGCTGGCGAGCAGTTCGCCTGCGCCGCTGATATAGGCCGCGGTGAGCGCATACATCAGAAATAGCATACTAAAGCCGGTAATCCACTGTCCCCAGCGACCGAGGTAGATTTTTGCCAGCGTGCCCAGCCCGGTGTGCGAGGGCTGATGTTGATACACTTCAACCAGCAATAAGGCGCTGTAACACATCAGTGCCCACAAACCGATCAATATCATCAATGTAGTACCAAATCCGACGCCTGCGGTGGCTAACGGCATCGCCAACATTCCAGCTCCAATAGTGGTGCCTGCAACGATAAAAATGCTGCCAAGAGTACGATTTTTCACCTATTCCTCTATAAATAGCGTGGCTATCCAGATATTTTTGGCAGCAGGGTAGAGTATTCAGTGATTTCTGTCAAAACGCCGTTACGAGGGGTGTAATTATATATTTACACTGGAGTGAGGAGCGTCGGAGGCGATACGTTATTGGGCAGGCAGAAAGAAACATTGTGTTTGTTCATGCGACTTTTTAAAGTGGTTTCAGGATCGTCACGAGGAATAAAAAAATGCTTAGGGTCGAGATGTTATGTACCGGCGATGAAGTGCTGCATGGTCAGATTATTGATACCAATGCGGCCTGGCTGGCGGATTATCTGTTTCAGCAGGGATTACCGATGACCAGCCGGATGACGGTGGGGGACGATCTCGATGCGCTGGTGACTGCGATAACGCAGCGTAGCCAGATAGCCGATATCCTGATTGTGAACGGCGGCCTGGGGCCGACCAGCGACGATCTCAGCGCATTGGCGGCGGCCACTGCCGCAGGAGAAGGGCTAGTTGAGCACGCGGAATGGCTGGCGCGTATGGAGGCGTTCTTTGCTGAGCGTGGCAGAGTGATGGCACCGAGCAACCGTAAACAGGCGCAAATCCCTGCTAGCGCGGAAATGGTGGATAACCCGGTGGGCACCGCTTGTGGTTTTGCGCTGCAATTGAACAAGTGCCTGATGTTTTTTACACCGGGCGTGCCGTCTGAGTTTAAGGTCATGGTCGATCAGCAAATTATGCCGCGTTTGCGCGAGCGTTTTGCTGTCGCCGATGCCCCGCTGTGCCTACGCCTGACCACCTTTGGCCGCTCCGAGAGCGATCTGGCAAGTCAGTTGGACGGCATGGCGTTACCGCCGGGCGTGGTGCTGGGCTACCGTTCTTCTATGCCAATTATCGAGCTGAAGCTGACCGGCCCAGCCGCGCAGCAGGAAAATATGGAGCAACTGTGGGAAACGGTGCGCACCGTGGCAGGGGAAAATACCCTCTTTGAAGGAACCAAGGGGTTACCGGCACAGCTGGCACGGCGTCTGGCCGAGCGTGATATGACGCTGGCAGTGAGTGAACACTTCACGGCAGGATTGCTCAACTGGCAGCTCCAGTCGGCGGATGTTCCGCTGGCGGGCGGGGAACTGTTGGCAAACGTTGAGGATACCAGCCTGTCTGGGTTAGTGGACTATGCTCGCCATCTGGCGGAGCGTCAGGGGGCATCGTTAGCGCTGGTTGTGGGTAACCGGAATGATGCAGAGCTGTCATTAGCGCTGCATACGCCGGAAGGATCTTTTGCCCAAACGATACAGTTCAACGTACAGCGCTACAGCCTGAAAACCCATCAGGAAGTCGTTGCGATGCTGGCGATGAACATGCTGCGCCGCTGGCTAAATGGGTGGGCCGTCTACGGCGGGCACGGTTGGATCACGGTGCTAAGAACGCTTTAGAGTAAAAAAACATTCTCAGATGAGAGACAGACAATAATCTGTATGCGTTCTGATTTTTGTTGTTTTTTATTTTCCGGCGTCAAACGCTGTGCTGAGGTGGGCGTGACCGTCGGGTGAGCCGCATGGATGCGGCGAAAGTCAGTGCCGCGTCGGGAACGCGTCACTGACGGCCCGAATAACGGGCACGAACGCCGAAGGCACCGCGAAGCGGCACAGCGTCCGCCAAAATAGCCAGAGGTCAAGGAGTTGCGGCGACTGAGCGCTCCTTGTCGGGCGAGTGATGAAATGACAGAAAAATAAGGTGGTTAGCACGCCCGAAACCATCACATCAATCTAGCATAAGACGATAAGTCTATAAGCCGATGGCTAAGCTTGCCTGCAAATAAAAAGGCCAGAATCAACGTTCTGGCCCTTTTCACAAGATAAATCAATATAATAACGAATAGAGCTGGCGGCGGTAGCGGGCGGCGAGGGCGTCGCTGGTGCCGAGGGCGGCCATGATGTCCATCAGCGTTTTACGTGCGCTGCCGTTAGCAACGGCCAGATCTTTATTCAGGAAGCCCATCAGTAGTTCAAGCGCTTCTTCGTTACGGCCGACCTGATGCAGTTGCAGAGCCAGCTGTACCGCGAGATCCGCATTTTGCGGATCGGCGTCCAATTGCTGCTGTAAATGCTGAATTTCTGGCGTGTCTGCCGCCTGTTTCAGCAATTCAATCTGAGCCACGAGGCTATGGTAGCGCGTGTCTCGATCTTGCAAAGGAATTGTGGCCAACACGGCTTCAGCATCTTCACTGCGTTTAATTTGAATCTGCACTTCCGCCAGCATCAGACCGATGTCACTGCGCTGCTGGCTGAGTTGCCAGGCGTCTTTCAGCAGCTGCATTGCTTCCGGCAGTTTGTCTTCCTGAATCAGCTGCTGTGCCTGTGCCACTTTCAGCTCTTCTTCTTTCGGCAGCGCGCGTTTCAGCAATTCACGAATCGCCTCTTCCGGCTGTGGACCCTGAAAACCATCCTGCGGCTGCCCGTCTTTAACCAGATACACGGTTGGGATTGAGCGCAGGCCAAACTGAGCGGCTACGCGCTGCTCGGTATCACAGTCAACCTTCGCCAGAACAAACTGTCCGGCGTATTCCTGCGCCAGCTTGTCCAGCACCGGTTCCAGCTCCAGGCAGTGCTGGCTACGCCCCGACCAGAAGTAAAACAGGACTGGCAGTGTCGTGGAGTGTTCCAACACCTGATGCAGGTTGGATTCATTGACGTCAACGATAGTCGCTTGTTGTTCTAACATGAGTAGTCTCTCTTACTTCTTGAATACATTTGACTCTTAGATGGGGCCTGTCGGTGTCACTTACAAGCCTCGTGCAGAGATGAACGTACAAATTCGTCATCCTCTGCAGCCTTATCCTCGTACTACCTTATCTAGCAGGCACCCCGGTAGCAAACGACGCAGCCAGGTTAAAGCGTGTGCCACCAGCGTCACGGGATAGCGTAATTTTGGCCGTGAGCTTTCCAACGCATGATGGAGCTTCGGCAAGATCGCTTCCGGCGGCAGCGTGAAGCGTTTAGCGATGCCGGGGTTGGTGACCGGCTTTTCCGTCTGCGTCTGTGCCACGTTATTGGTAAAGCGCGTGCTGATCGGGCCGGGCTCGATCAGGCTGACGTGCAGGCCGCTGCCGTGTAATTCCATACGCAACGCATCCGACCAGGCTTCCAGCGCATATTTGCTGGCGGCATACGCACCGCGACCCGGTGTAGACACCAGCCCCAGCACGGAACTGGTCTGGATGATACGGCCTTCACCATGCGGCAGCATCGCGGGTAATAATAACTGTGTGAGCTGATGCGTGCCGAACAGGTTGCTGGAAAACTGCTGCTCGAGCTGCTGGCGCGAAATGGTATTCAACGGTCCATACAGGCCATATCCAGCGTTGTTAAACAAACCGTACAGGCGATTATCGGTCAGTCTGATCACCTCCGCCGCGGCCTGTTCCACGCTGGTGCTGTCATCCAGATCGAGCGTAATCGCCTCCAGACCCAGCGTGGTCAGACGCGCCACATCCTCTGCGCGACGGCAGGCTGCAATCACGCGATAGCCGCGTTTTTGCAGATCCTGAGCGGCAATCAGGCCAATACCGCTGGAGCAACCCGTAATGAAGACCGTTTTTTGCATAACTTTACCTAATTCAAAAGCCTATTTATTAAGACTCATGGTTAACTAAGGGTTCCAACTGCTTCGCCATCCAGTCTGCGATAAACGGTTGGGCATCCCGGGTTGGATGGATGCCATCTTCCATCATCCACTCCGGTTTAAGATACACCTGCTCCATAAAGAAAGGCAGCAGAGGAAGCGCAAACTGCTCCGCGAGTTTGGGGTAGATATTGCTGAATGACTCGGTGTAGCGGCGGCCATAGTTGGTCGGCAAACGAACCTGCATGAGCAACGGTTGGGCATTAGCCTGTTTGACCAGCGTGATGATTTTCGCTAGATCCTGCTCGATGTTGGCTGCTGGAAATCCCCGAAGACCGTCATTGCCGCCCAGTTCAATCAACACCCAACGCGGCTGATGCTGTTTCAGCAGGGCAGGAAGACGCGCTAACGCTTGTGCGGTGGTGTCTCCACTAATGCTGGCGTTAACCACCGCGACGCCTTTTTTCTGCGTCTGCCACTGCGTGTTCAATAGCGTTGGCCACGCGTTAGCGATCGGCATTTGATAGCCCGCACTGAGGCTATCGCCCAGAATTAATAATGTGTCAGCGGCGAAAGCGCGTACGCTGCATAATCCCAGAAGCAAAAGGACGAAAACATGTTTGCGAAGACCAGCCCAGCGAGTGCTACGCCAAGCAAAACTGCGCACGTAGAAAACATTCTTGAAGTTCATCATCTTAGTAAGCACGTTGGTCAGGGAGAAAATCGGCTTTCCATCCTTACCGGAGTTGAGCTCATTGTCAAACCTGCGCAGACAATTGCCCTGATTGGTGAATCCGGTTCGGGGAAATCGACGTTACTGGGGATCCTGGCTGGTCTGGATGATGGCACCGAAGGTGACGTTAGCCTGATGGGCAAATCGCTGAGCGCACTGGATGAAGAAGGCCGTGCGGCGCTGCGTGCCCAGCATGTGGGGTTTGTCTTCCAGTCTTTCATGCTGGTGCCGACGCTGAATGCGCTGGAGAACGTGCAATTACCCGCGTTGCTGCGTGGCGAAAGCGACAGCCACAGTCGTGGACAGGCCGAGCAGCTTTTACAGCAACTCGGGTTGGGTGAACGCTTACATCATCTTCCCGCTCAGCTTTCCGGCGGTGAACAGCAGCGCGTGGCGCTGGCTCGCGCGTTCAGCGGTCGTCCTAACGTCTTGTTTGCCGATGAACCTACTGGGAATCTGGATCGTAAAACCGGTGAGCGCATTGTTGATCTGCTGTTTTCCCTCAATCGCGATTATGCCACCACGCTGATTCTGGTGACGCACGATGAGCAACTGGCGGCCCGCTGCGAGCGACGCCTGCGGTTAGTCGACGGCAAGCTGCGGGAGGACGCATGATCTGGCGGTGGTTCTGGCGCGAATGGCGTTCTCCTTCCTTATTGATTGTCTGGCTGGCGCTAACGCTGGCCGTAGCCTGCGTGCTGGCGCTGGGTACGATCAGCGACCGCATGGAAAAAGGGCTCAGCCAGCAGAGCCGTGATTTTCTGGCGGGCGACCGCGTGCTGCGTGCGTCTCGGCCCGTCGCGGAAGACTGGCTTTTGGACGCGCAGCAGCGCGGGCTGACGCTTAGTCGCCAGATTTCCTTTATGACCATGACGTTCGCGGGCGATACGCCGCAACTGGCGCAGGTTAAAGCGACCGACCAGCGTTATCCGCTGTACGGCAATTTGCAGACGCGCCCTGAAGGGCTGCATGCGGAAGCGGGAACGGTGCTGGTGGCTCCGCGCCTGCTGGCATTGCTTGGGCTGAAAGTCGGTGACATGCTGGATGTCGGCGATACCTCACTGCGTATCAGCGGCGAACTGATTCAGGAACCAGATTCCGGCTTTAATCCGTTTGAGACCGCGCCGCGTATTCTGATGAATCTGGATGATGTCGAGAAAACGGGGGCGATTCAGCCGGGGGGCCGTATTACCTGGCGCTACATGTTTTCTGGCAATGAGAAGCAAATTAGCGAATTTAGCAACTTCATCAAGCCACAGCTCAAGCCCGATCAGCGCTGGTATGGCATGGAAGATTCTGAAGGTGCGCTGAGCCAGTCGTTAAAGCGGTCGCAGCAGTTCCTGTTGCTGTCGGCGCTGCTGACGCTGCTGTTGTCTATTGCTGCGGTCGCGGTGGCGATGGGGCACTACTGCCGCAGTCGCTATGATTTGGTCGCCATTCTGAAAACGCTGGGAGCAGGCAAACAAGCGCTGAGGAAATTAATTATCGGGCAGTGGCTTTCCGTGCTGGGTCTGGCGGCGGTTTGCGGTAGCGTGCTCGGCCTTGGGTTTGAGGCGCTGCTGATGAAAATGCTGGCTCCGGTGCTGCCCGCCGCATTGCCTGCATCCGGGCTGTGGCCGTGGGTATGGGCGCTGGGATCGCTGGTGCTGATCTCGCTGCTGGTTGGGCTGCGTCCGTATCGACTGCTGCTGGCGACACAGCCGCTGCGCGTGTTGCGTCAGGATGTGGTGGCGAACGTGTGGCCGCTGCGCTATTACTTGCCGATTGTCCTGATTATTGTCGTCGGCCTGCTGGCAGTATTGTCCGGTGGCGGCGTGCTGCTGTGGTCGCTGCTCGGAGGCGTGGCGGTGTTGTCGCTACTGCTGGGTGTTATTGGCTGGGGCGGTTTGCTGCTGTTACGGCGTCTGACGGTTAAACGTCTAGCGCTGCGTCTGGCGATTAATCGCCTGCTGCGTCAGCCGTGGTCGACGCTCAGCCAACTGGCGGCATTTTCGTTGTCCTTCATGCTATTAGCGCTGCTGCTGGTGATGCGCGGTGATTTACTGGAACGCTGGCAGCAGCAATTACCGCCGGGCAGCCCGAACTATTTCCTGCTGAATATCACAGCGGAACAGGTGCCGCAGGTGAGGGAGTTTCTCTCTCAGCATGACGTGACGCCAGAGCAGTTCTTCCCGATTATTCGTGCGCGCCTGACGGAGATTAATCAGCAGGTTGCTACTGAAGTGATCCACGAGGACGATCCGGGCGGCAACACGGTGAACCGTGAGCTGAATCTGACCTGGATGAACGGGATTCCACAGCACAACGTATTGGTGGAAGGCGAAGCGCCGAAGACGGGCGAAGTCTCGATGGAAGCGAAAGAAGCCAAAGAGATGGGCATCAAGATTGGCGATACGCTGACCTTCACCGGCGATACACAGCCGTTTAGTGCGACGGTAACCAGCTTCCGTCAGGTAGACTGGGAAAGTCTGCGTCCGAATTTCTTCTTTATTTTCCCCGTGGGGGCGTTGGATAACCAGCCACAGTCTTGGTTGACGAGCTTCCGCTACGATGGTGATGAGAAGATGATTACGCAGCTGAACCGCCAGTTCCCGACGGTGAGCGTGCTGGATATCGGCAGTATTCTGCGTCAGGTTGGGCAGGTTTTACAGCAGGTAAGTCGCGCGCTGGAGATTATGGTCATCCTGGTGCTGTTCTGTGGTGTGCTGCTGTTGCTGGCTCAGATTCAGGTCGGGATGCGTCAGCGACGTCAGGAGTTGATGGTATACCGCACGCTGGGAGCCGGGTTACGCCTGCTGCGCACCACGCTGTGGTGTGAATTCGCGGTGCTGGGATTGGTGGCGGGAACGGCGGCGGCGATTGGCGCAGAATCGGCTCTGTGGCTGTTGCAGCGTAAGGTCTTTAACTTTGCCTGGGAACCGAATATCGGGATGTGGATAGCACTTCCGTTAATCGCGGCGTTCCTCCTGTCGCTCTGCGGCGGCTGGCTGGGGCTACGGCTCTTGCGCGGTAAAGCGCTATTCCGGCAGTTTGCGGGTTAACAAATTTCGTTGAGTAAATTAGTCCCCCGCTGAGGTGGTTGCCTATGCTGTTCTTGCACTGCGAGCCACCTTCCGTTGTCATAAGATATGCCCAGTACGGTAAAGTAGACGGTGAGGGGGGCATTGTCTACTTGTCCGGCAGGTTTAGATGGTCGGTTTGCTGACCAGTCCGTCGATAATCACCTGCGGCACGCCCTGCGAACAGCGCTCGATGCGTCCGCGTACGCCATAGACTGCTGACAGGCTTTCAGGGCTAATCACCTCGGCCGGTGCGCCATTGGCAATCAAATTACCGTTTTGCAGCATCAGTACGTGGTCGCCATGACGTAGCGCGATATTGACGTCATGCACTACCACGACGGTGATGATGTTGCGCTTGCGCGTTTCTTTACGTACCAAATCCATCACGTGGAACTGATAGTTCAGATCCAGCGCGCTAAGCGGTTCGTCCAGCAGGAGCAGCGAAGGTTGACGGATCAGCGATTGCGCTAACCCCACCAGCTGTTTCTGTCCGCCGGAGAGCTGATCGAGATAGCTCAACGCCAGATGTTCAATGCCTAACTGACGCAGCAGGCTCATCACTTCATCCTGCTTTTCGGCGTTGTGCATGCCACCGGACGCGCGCTGCGCGACGATAATCGATTCCAGCACGTGCAGGTGAACGCCGGCTGGCAAGGATTGCGGCAAATAAACGACTTTTTCCGCCCGCTGAGCAAAAGGCAATGTCATCAGATTGGTGTCATCCAACCACAGTTCACCTTCGGAAGCATTCAGACCTGCCATTGCACGCAACAGCGTTGATTTACCGCTGCCGTTGGGGCCGAGCAGCACGGTAATTTTCCCGCGCGGCAGTTGCGGGACGGACAGATCGCGAATCACCTGACGCTTGGGGTAACCGGCGCGAAAGTGGGAAAGGCGTAATCCAGAAGAGGTTTGCTGGTTCATACGTTTCCTCTGTGGCGCAGGATGATACTCAGGAAGAAGGGGACGCCAACCAGTGATGTGACGATCCCGACCGGGATAATGACGCCGGGGATGAGGTTTTTCGAGGCAACGGATGCCATCGACAGCACCAGCGCGCCAGTTAACGCACTGGCAGGCAGATAGAAGCGGTGGTCTTCACCGAAAATCATACGTGCGATATGCGGAGCAACCAGACCGATAAAGCCGATGGGGCCAACAAACGCGACCGAAATGGCGGACAAAATACTGATGCGCAGCAGCGTCGCCAGACGCAGGCGGCGGACGTTAATACCAAAACTAACGGCGCGATCTTCACCCAACCGCAGGGCGGTCAGCTTCCATGAGCTCATCAGTGAAATTGGCATCACGATAGCCAGTACCAGCAGCAGGATGCCCAATTTTTCCCACGAGGCACGGGCCAGACTGCCCATCGTCCAGAACACCAGACCTTGCAGCGTGTCTTCGTTGGCGATGAACTGGAGCATGGATACCAACGCGTTGAAGGTGAACACCAGCGCGATACCGAACAGCACGACGCCGGAGGTCGCGACCTGCGTCCAGCGCGTAATGCCATCAAGCAGCAACGCTGCCAGCAGCGCAAAGATAAAGGCGTTTGCGGAGATAAACCACTGAGCCGGAATACCGGGGATACCGATACCGAGGACGATAGCCAGCGCGGCGCCGAATGCGGCGGCGGAAGAAACGCCGAGCGTAAACGGACTGGCCAGCGGGTTGTTCAGGATCGTTTGCATTTCTGCACCGGCCAGACCAAGTGACAGTCCGACCACGATAGCCATCAGTGCGTAAGGCAGACGAATATCCCAGACGATCACGCGCGTACCAGCATCGGCGCTGGCCGGATCGGTCAGCGTCTGCCAAAGCACATCAAGCGTCAGCCCTGAAGGCCCCATCGTGAAATCCAGCAACAACGAGCCGATGATGATCAACAGCAGTATCGCCATAACACCCACGCGGCGTCGAATAATGCCGCGATAGTTGTCCATAATGGTGTTGGCATCCGCGGCAGTATTGCGGATACCCGGTTCAGTGGTTGTACTCATGAAAAATTACTCACCTTGTTTCCAGGCAAAGATAAAGTCACTGTCAGGCAGCGAGGTAAAATTCTGAATGATATGGTGATACGTGTCATCAGGATTCAGGCTGGAAAACGCCTGAGGATAAATGTCCTTTGCCAGATATTCCATACCAACAATGTTGTAAGGATGGTTGTAGAAATGGTGGTAAACGCCGTAAACGTGTTTCGCCTGAACCGCTGGAATTTGGCTGATGCCAGTGCGGTTTAGCAGCGTAGTGGCCTGATTACGAACGTCTTCTACGCTGGCGCCATAGCCTAACGGCAGTACCTGACTGTTACCACGCTTAGAGCCTGTCATAATGTAGACGTCAGGTTTCATGCTGATAATTTTTTCCAGCGAGACAAAACCTGAGGCGCCCGGCAGTAAATCCGAACCAATATTTTTCGCGCCGACTGCTTCAATCAATCCGCCCCAGCCGCTGTTGCTGTGTGTGAAGCAGCAGGAGTCTGAGTTGCCAGCAATCGGTTCAATAAAGACGTTAGGTTTCGGGGTGATTGCAGCGGTTTTCTGCTGAATAGCATCGAAGTGTTGACGATAGAAATCGGTATACGCTTTGGCATTGGCTTCACGGTTCAGAACTTTACCCAGTAGGTCGATGCTGGGAGCGGTATCTTTAGCCGGATTCACTTCATAATCGACGAACAGTACGGGAATATTCAGCGCGCTGAGCTTGTCGATCACACCGCTTTCCTTCAGCGCTGCTTTCGCACGCAGCTGGGCAATCATCAGATCCGGCTGCTTTGACAGTACGCTTTCCAGATCGACGTTGCCTTTGTCACTGAAGCCCATATCCAGAATGCCAACGGACTGAGGCCATTTTCCTTTCAGCATATCCCAGGTTGCGGTGTCCTGTTTTTTCGCCAGATTGTTCCAGGCGACCAGACGCTGAAAGGGATTATCGCGGTCAAGCAATGCCATCGTCATAATATCGCGCCCATCTTGCAGAATGATGCGCTGTGGCTCTTGTTTAATGGTGACATTTCTCCCGTCGAAATCGGTGACGGTAAGAGGATATTGGGTGGCATAGCTGAAAAACGGGGTGGTGAGGAGTGCGGTCAGAAAGAGTGATCTTACTGATTTTCTTAACATGGTGGCGATCCTAATTCACAATTTATCGGTGTAATGAGTTTGATAATTATTATCGTATAAGGATAAACAATGCGTATACAGGATTCATATGTAAAGAAAAATAACAACTCCGGCCCAATTTCGTTTTTATGAGGGTGGGCCGGAGTGGGTCGGAATTAGCGTTTCAGCGCGTCGCTCAGTTCTTCACGGATGGTGCCCAGAATGGATTTCACCACACGCGGGTTACCTGCAACCAGATTGCCGGATGCCAGATAGTTATGGCCGCCAACGAAATCTGTCACGATCCCGCCAGCTTCACGTACCAGCAGCTCGCCACCAGCAAAATCCCACGGCTTCAGGCCGATTTCAAAGAAACCGTCAACGCGACCCGCGGCCACATAGGCCAGATCCAGTGCAGCAGAACCCGTACGGCGGAAATCCGCACAGTGGGTGAACAGCGCACCGATGACGTTGATATAGCTTTTGCTGTGTTGTTTTAATTTGAAAGGGAAACCTGTTGCCAGTACGGTGCCTTCCAGATCGCGGGCAATGCTGCTGCGCAGACGGTAGCCGTTCAGCTGTGCGCCTTGACCACGGGTCGCGGTAAACAGTTCATTACGCATAGGATCGTAAACGACGGCAACTTCGGTACGGCCTTTAATGCGGACCGCGATAGAAACAGCGAAGTGGGGTAAACGTTTGATGAAGTTGGTGGTGCCATCCAGAGGATCGATAACCCATTGTACTGCCGGATCTTCGCCAACCAGCTCGCCACATTCTTCACCAATAATGGTGTGCTGTGGGTAAGACTTACGGATGACTTCAACGATCAGACGTTCTGCATCCCGATCAACATTGGTCACAAAATCGTTGCTGCCTTTCTGGCTAGCTTCGACGGCGTCTGGCGTTTCATAGTTTTTGGCAATTAAATTACCGGCTTTACGCGCAGCGCGTATAGCGATGTTGAGCATCGGATGCATGGTATCGGTCCACTGGAATGTTAAAGAACGGAAAGCGGCGCAGAGTATAGCAGGAGAAAAGTCAAATAGCGAAGTTTGTGTTAGAGTACGGCGGTTTCCTTTTCGCACGACTTCCTTTCGCACAATAGAGTACATATGTTAGACAATATTCGCATTGTTCTGGTTGAAACGTCGCACACTGGCAATATGGGGTCAGTGGCCAGGGCGATGAAAACCATGGGATTAAGCAAACTTTATTTGGTCAACCCATTGGTGAAGCCTGATTCGCAGGCAATTGCGTTGGCGGCAGGCGCCAGCGATGTTATCGGCAATGCCACCATTGTGGATTCGTTCGATCAGGCGCTCGAAGGATGTGGTCTGGTCGTTGGCACCAGCGCACGTTCTCGAACCTTACCCTGGCCGATGCTGGAACCGCGTGAGTGCGGCATTCGTAGCGCGCAGGAAGCGGAACACGCGCCGGTCGCGCTGGTGTTTGGGCGTGAACGCGTGGGGCTGACGAATGAAGAGCTTCAGAAATGCCATTATCACGTGGCGATTCCTGCGAACCCGGAATACAGCTCGCTCAATCTGGCGATGGCGGTACAGATCATTGCTTATGAAGTGCGCATCGCGCATTTGGATCGCTTACAAGCCGGGCAGCCGGAACACGAAGAGTCACCGTACCCGCTGGTCGACGATCTGGAGCGGTTTTATCAGCATCTTGAACAGACGCTGCTGCAAACCGGATTTATCCGACCGGCACATCAAGGGCAGGTGATGAACAAACTGCGTCGCCTGTTTACCCGCGCCAGGCCTGAAAGTCAGGAACTGAATATCCTGCGTGGGATACTGAGCTCGGTACAGAAAACACACGACGAATAATACTTGAGTGTTTTACTCGGTTAAATAGTTGACTAAAACACTCAGGAATGTCAGACTCGCGGTATGTTCTGCCAATACATGTTTTCATAATACATGTTTTATCTACAGGTACCACTATCATGAGACTGACATCCAAAGGCCGTTACGCCGTTACCGCCATGCTCGATGTGGCTCTGCACTCCCAGGAAGGACCCGTTCCATTGGCGGATATTTCTGAACGCCAGGGTATTTCACTGTCTTACCTGGAGCAGCTGTTTTCGCGCCTGCGCAAGAACGGACTGGTTGCCAGCGTTCGTGGCCCGGGCGGCGGTTACCTGCTGGGTAAAAATGCGAATGAAATCGCTGTTGGTATGGTCATTTCGGCCGTCGATGAATCCGTTGATGCAACGCGTTGCCAGGGTCGCGAAGGCTGTCAGGGTGGCGATCGCTGCCTGACGCACACGCTGTGGCGCGACCTGAGTGACCGTATTACCGACTTCCTGAATAACATCACGCTGGATGAGCTGGTGAACAATAAGGAAGTGCTGGATGTGGCGGATCGTCAGGATGCTGACACGCGCCGCACCGCCAATGGACGTATTCAGGAAACGATTAACGTTAACCTGCGCGCCTGATACACCTTCAACGTGACGAGCACCCTTACTCGTCACGTTTTGCCTTTCCGATAGCCGCATAATCCTGACCACATTACCCAATGTGGCGTTGGCGTTAGTCCGACTATCACGGCGTGTTCTGACGATAATGTGTTCCGACGATAAATTGTTCCAACGATAACATCGTCAGATTTTTTGCATTGGCCCGAGAGGTTGCGGGTATAAACAACCTGTCAATAAAACAAAACGCATTGTACGTTTTGAAGTGATGTACGGAGTTTATGAGCAATGAAGTTACCTATCTATCTTGATTATTCAGCTACCACGCCGGTTGACCCGCGCGTCGCTGAGAAAATGATGCAGTGTTTGACGTTGGACGGTACGTTCGGTAATCCGGCTTCCCGTTCCCACCGTTTTGGCTGGCAGGCGGAAGAGGCGGTTGATATCGCCCGTAACCAAATTGCTGAACTGGTTGGTGCCGACCCGCGTGAGATCGTCTTCACGTCAGGCGCGACCGAAGCCGATAACCTCGCAATTAAAGGTGTTGCCAACTTCTATCAGAAGAAGGGCAAGCACATCATCACCAGTAAGACCGAACACAAAGCCGTGCTGGATACCTGCCGTCAGCTTGAACGCGAAGGCTTCGAGGTGACTTATCTGGCCCCGCAGCGTAACGGTATTATCGATCTGGCTGAACTCGAAGCGGCAATGCGTGAGGACACCATTCTGGTTTCCATCATGCACGTCAATAATGAAATCGGCGTTGTGCAGGATATCGCTGCTATCGGTGACATGTGCCGTAGTCGGGGCATCGTGTTCCATGTTGATGCCACGCAGAGCGTAGGCAAGCTGCCTATCGATCTCAATCAGTTAAAAGTGGATCTGATGTCTTTCTCCGGCCATAAAATCTATGGGCCGAAGGGAATCGGGGCACTGTATGTTCGTCGTAAACCCCGTATTCGTCTCGAAGCGCAGATGCACGGCGGCGGCCATGAGCGCGGCATGCGTTCTGGCACTCTGCCTGTGCACCAAATTGTCGGCATGGGTGAAGCCTACCGCATCGCAAAAGAAGAGATGACTGCAGAAATGGATCGCCTGCGTGCGCTGCGCGATCGTCTGTGGAACGGTATTAATGATATTGAAGAAGTCTACCTGAATGGTGATATCGAGCAGGGCGTGCCTAACATCCTGAACGTCAGCTTCAACTATGTTGAAGGTGAATCGCTGATTATGGCGCTCAAGGATCTGGCGGTATCGTCCGGTTCTGCCTGTACGTCGGCCAGTCTGGAGCCCTCCTACGTGTTACGTGCGCTGGGCATGAATGATGAGCTGGCACATAGCTCGATCCGTTTCTCGCTGGGGCGTTTTACCACCGAAGAAGAGATCGACTACACCATCGAGCTGGTACGTAAATCTATCGGTCGTCTGCGCGATCTTTCTCCGCTGTGGGAAATGTTCAAGCAGGGCGTGGATATCAGCAGCATCGAGTGGGCGCACCATTAATTCACCAGAGCGGGGACGACTATCATGGCTTACAGCGAAAAAGTAATTGATCATTATGAAAATCCACGCAATGTGGGTTCGTTTGACAACGCCGATCCGTCTATCGGCAGCGGCATGGTCGGCGCGCCAGCGTGCGGCGATGTGATGAAGTTGCAGATAAAAGTCAACAATGAGGGTATCATCGAAGATGCCCGCTTCAAGACATACGGTTGTGGTTCTGCCATTGCCTCCAGCTCGCTGGTCACCGAGTGGGTAAAAGGCAAATCGCTGAATGAAGCTGAAGCGATTAAGAACACGCAGATTGCCGAAGAGCTTGAGCTACCGCCAGTGAAGATTCACTGCTCCATTCTGGCGGAAGACGCTATCAAGGCAGCGATTGCGGATTACAAAAGTAAACGCGACGCGCAGTAATCTCTGCGGCTGAACTCGTCGGGGCACCGTTTCTCTCGGTGCCTGATTCCGTCGAGGTGGCGAACGATCGAGGTAACAGTATGTCGATTTCTCTGAGCGAAAGTGCTGCACAACGCGTGAGTGCTTTCATCGCAAACCGGGGCAAAGGCCTTGGGCTGCGTCTTGGCGTACGCACATCCGGCTGTTCCGGTATGGCGTATGTGCTGGAGTTTGTTGATGATTTGAACGACGGTGATACGGTCTTTGAAGACAAAGGCGTCAAAGTCATCGTGGATGGCAAAAGTCTGGTCTATCTTGACGGAACCGAATTGGATTTCGTCAAAGAAGGGCTGAACGAAGGCTTTAAGTTCAATAATCCGAACATTTCCGGCGAATGTGGTTGCGGCGAAAGTTTCAACGTCTGACCTCTCTTGGGTAGTGAGCGTGCGATCGATTAATGGCCTGCGCTGCTACCCAGAACTCCCAGAGTACCACTATGGATTACTTTACGTTATTCGGGCTGCCCATTCGCTATGATGTGGATGGCGGCCTGCTTGCATCCCGTTTTCAGGATTTGCAGCGGCAGTTCCATCCTGACCGTTATGCTGCCAGCCCAGAGCGCGAGCGCATGCTGGCGGTGCAGCAGGCGGCGACGATCAATAACGCCTATCAGACGCTCAAGCATCCGCTGAAACGCGCGGAGTATATGCTGTCGCTGCACGGTTTTGATGTGAACAACGAACAGCATACGATGAAGGACACGGCATTCCTGATGGAACAGCTGGAACTGCGTGAAGAACTGGAGGCGATCTCTCAGCGATCCGATGCGGATGAGGCGCTGACGGCCTTCGCGGAGCGGTTGCAGGCAACGATCGTTAAGCGCCGTTCACATATGCGTGATGAACTCGATAATGAGACATGGACAGACGCCGCGGATACCGTGCGCAAGCTACGCTTTTTAGACAAGCTCCAGCAACAGGTTGAAGAACTCGAAGAACAATTGCTGGACAGATAACTGGTTAATCCGGCGGGAAACCCGATGGTGATTACCATACCTGTTTTTTCGTCAGCCAATTGATGGAAGCTCAATATGGCCTTATTACAAATTAGTGAGCCCGGTCTTAGCGCCGCACCGCACCAGCGCCGTCTGGCTGTCGGTATTGATTTAGGCACCACCCATTCTCTTGTTGCTACCGTACGCAGCGGCGAAGCGCAGACGCTGGCGGATAGCGACGGACGCGACCTGCTGCCGTCGGTTGTCCACTATCGTCACGATGGTCACAGCGTCGGCTGGCATGCGCGCGACAATGCTGCCCACGATCTGGAAAATACCGTCAGTTCAGTTAAACGCCTGATGGGGCGTTCTCTGGACGATATTCAGCAGCGTTACCCGCATTTACCCTATCGCTTTCAT
Source organism: Pectobacterium carotovorum (assembly GCA_016415585.1). NCBI lineage: Bacteria > Pseudomonadati > Pseudomonadota > Gammaproteobacteria > Enterobacterales > Pectobacteriaceae > Pectobacterium > Pectobacterium carotovorum. The sequence goes on from CP066552.1 coordinate 1,520,660, forward strand.
GCCAGCGATAATGGCCTGCCGCTGATTCAGACGTCGGCTGGCAACCTCAATCCTGTAAAGGTATCGGCGGATATTTTGTCCGCGCTGGCTGTGCGTGCGGAAGCGGCGTTAGGCGGCGTGCCTGATGGCGTGGTGATTACCGTTCCTGCCTATTTCGATGACGCACAACGTCAGGGCACCAAAGATGCGGCACGTTTGGCTGGGTTGCACGTCTTACGCTTACTGAACGAGCCGACCGCGGCCGCGATTGCCTACGGGCTGGATTCCGGTAAAGAGGGCGTGATCGCCATTTACGATCTGGGCGGCGGTACCTTTGATATTTCCATTCTGCGCCTGAGCCGTGGCGTCTTTGAAGTGCTGGCGACGGGCGGCGATTCTGCGCTGGGCGGTGATGATTTCGATCATCTGCTGGCGGAGTGGCTGCGTGAGCAGGCGGGTATTCACGATCGTGACGATCGCCAGTTGGATCATGCTTTGCGTGATGCGGCGGTGAAAGCCAAGATTGCACTTAGCAGCGCCGAGTCAGCCTGTGTAGATGTGGCAGGCTGGCAAGGTGACGTGACCCGCGAGCAGTTTAATTCGCTGATCGCTCCGCTGGTGAAACGCACGCTACTGTCCTGCCGTCGTACGCTGAAAGACGCGGGGCTGACGGCAGAAGACGTGCTGGAAGTCGTGATGGTGGGCGGATCGACGCGTGTTCCACTGGTGCGCGAGCAGGTGGGAACGTTTTTTGGCCGCACGCCGCTGACGTCGATCGATCCAGACAAGGTTGTGGCTATCGGCGCGGCGATTCAGGCGGATATTCTAGTGGGCAACAAGCCAGACAGCGACATGCTGCTGCTTGACGTGATCCCCTTGTCGCTGGGGCTGGAGACGATGGGTGGGCTGGTGGAAAAAATCATTCCGCGCAATACCACGATCCCGGTTGCCCGCGCACAGGAATTCACCACCTTCAAAGATGGCCAGAGCGGCATGATGATCCACGTCTTGCAGGGTGAGCGCGAAATGGTGGCGGATTGCCGCTCGCTTGCGCGCTTCTCGCTGCGCGGCTTACCGCCGCTGCCTGCCGGTGGGGCTCACATTCGCGTGACCTTTCAGGTGGATGCGGATGGCCTGCTGAGCGTGACGGCGATGGAGAAATCGACGGGCGTTGAGGCATCCATTCAGGTGAAACCGTCATACGGCCTGAGCGATACAGAAATTGCCACGATGATCACCGACTCGATGCTGAATGCGAAGGAAGATGTCGGCGCGCGTCGTCTGGCAGAGCAAAAAGTGGAAGCGGCACGCGTGCTGGAAAGCTTGCAAAGCGCGCTGGTGGCGGACGCCGAGTTATTGAGCCATGAGGAAAAAGGCGTCATTGTCGCGGCATCCGAACACCTGCATACGATGATGCAGGGAAGCGATCCCGTGGCAATTGAAGCTGCGATTAAAACAGTCGATCAACAAACCCAGGAATTCGCCGCTCGTCGCATGGATGCCTCTATCCGTCGCGCGCTGGCAGGCCATTCTGTGGATGAGGTGTAACATGCCTAAAATAGTTTTTTTACCGCATCAGGATCTGTGCCCTGAAGGGGCGGTTTTGGAAGCGGAACGCGGTGAAAGCATTTTGGAAGTCGCCCTGCGTAACGGTATTGACGTTGAACACGCCTGCGAGAAATCCTGTGCCTGCACCACTTGCCACTGCATCGTGCGCGAAGGGTTTGACTCGTTGGTGGAAAGTACGGAAGAAGAAGACGACATGCTGGATAAGGCCTGGGGTCTGGAGCCGGAAAGCCGTCTGGGCTGTCAGGCGCGTATCGCCAGTGACGATCTGGTCGTCGAGATCCCGCGCTACACGATCAACCATGCACGCGAGCATTGATCTGAATAAGGAGAAACCGCGATGGGATTAAAATGGACAGACAGCCGGGCTATCGGCGAAGCGCTTTACGACCAGTTTCCCGAGCTCGATCCGAAAACCGTGCGTTTCACGGACATGCACCAGTGGATCTGCGAATTGGATGAATTTGACGATCGACCGGACGCTTCTAATGAAAAAATTCTGGAAGCGATCCTGCTGGTCTGGTTAGATGAAGCAGAATAGAAATATTACGGGGCTGCCTTGGGTGGCCCGTTTTATTCTCGTGCCAAAATTCGTAACATTTGCATGTCATGATGCACCGTTTATTTATCTGCAAACTGAGTATTTATAAGCGAGAGCGTTTATATACCCTAAATAATTCGAGTTTCAGGAAGGCGGCAAACGAAGGAATCCCGATGAGCTTACTCAGGTAAGTGATTCGGGTGACTGAATGCAGCCAACGCATATGAAACTTGAAGTATGACGGGTATAAACACGCATTGATAAGCAGAATGTCTGCAAATATGAACATCACCTGCAAACATGAAAAGTGGCAGGAATACCTATTATCGGAGAAGCACTATGACGAACAATACCATGCTGATTTCACTCTCCACTCAACCTGCTGACGCGCGCTGGGGAGAAAAAGCGACGCTGAGTGTGAATGAGCAGGGTTTTACCATTCATGCAGGGGCGTCCCTGAACGGTAAAGCTGCACTGGCGGTGATCCAACGTGCTGCCCGCAAAATTGATGGGCAGGGGATTAAACACGTTAAGTTAGCGGGTGAAGGCTGGGATCTGGCAAACAGCTGGGCATTCTGGCAGGGATATCGCGGGCCGAAAGGGCAAAGAACGGTTGAATGGGCGGAACTGAACGACGCCGACAAGAAAGAGCTGAACGCTCGCCTGAAGATTGTGGACTGGGTGCGTGACACCATCAACTTGCCTGCTGAGGATTTGGGGCCAGAGCAACTGGCGACCCGCGCAGTCGACCTGCTGTGTGATGTAGCCTGTGATGCCGTTAGCTACCGCATCACCAAAGGTGAAGATCTGCGTGAGCAGAATTATGCTGGTCTGCACACGGTGGGGCGCGGCTCTGAACGTCAGCCAGTGCTGCTGGCGCTGGACTATAACCCAACGGGCAACCCGGATGCGCCAGTGTTCGCTTGTCTGGTAGGTAAAGGTATTACGTTTGATACCGGTGGCTACAGCCTGAAACCCAGCAGCTCCATGGATTCCATGAAATCGGACATGGGCGGCGCGGCCACCCTGACGGGTGCACTGGCGCTGGCGGCGGCGCGTGGTTTGCAACAGCGCGTGAAGCTGTACCTGTGCTGCGCGGACAACATGGTGAGCGGCAATGCATTCCGACTGGGCGACATCATTCGCTACCGCAACGGTAAAACGGTTGAAGTCATGAACACCGACGCGGAAGGGCGTTTGGTGCTGGCGGATGGCCTGATCGATGCTTCCGAGCAGAACCCACAGTGGATCATCGACTGCGCAACGCTGACGGGCGCGGCAAAAACGGCACTGGGCAATGACTATCACGCGCTGTTCAGCTTCGATGATGAGCTGGTGGCAGCATTGCAGGAAAGTGCGAAAGAAGAAAACGAACCGTTCTGGCGTCTGCCGTTGGAAGAGTTCCATCGCAGCCATCTGCCGTCCAGCTTTGCGGATCTGAACAACATTGCCAGTGGTGCACACACTGCTGGTGCCAGCACAGCAGCGGCTTTCCTGTCGCACTTTGTGAAAAATTACCAGCAGGGCTGGCTGCACATTGACTGTTCCGCGACGTACCGTAAAGGCGCGGTAGAGCAGTGGGCGACGGGTGCAACAGGGCTCGGCGTACGCACGCTGGCTAACCTCCTGCTGAGCAACGCCAAATAGTCGGTTCAGGTCTTAAGGCGTCGGTTTTTAACGTAATCATGTTGAGGAAAGTATGGAGTTTTCGCCACGTAATAAACTGGAAGAAGTGTTGATTCTGGCTGCAACGGAACCCGCGCATCGTCCTGAGTTTTTCAGTGAACTGATGGAAGCCACGGTGTTTGTGCTGGGCACTACCGATGACGGGGATGAATCCGGTGAGGTGGTGTTGCACGCGGGCAGTAATGTGAACATCCAACACTGGGAAAAAGACGATGGCTCATCCGCTATTCCTTTCTTCTCTTCTCTGGAAGCATTACAGAGCGTGATTACGGAAGAAGCGCCTTTTCTGGCGCTACCGACGCGTTCGCTGTTTGAAATGACGCAGGGCGTCACGCTGTTCCTCAATCCTAAGCTGCCGTATGGCAAAGAGTTTTTGCCGCAGGAAATTGAACATATTCTGTCTGGCGAAGGTAACGGCTTTGTTCAGCAACGCGTTGTTGAAGAAGAGATGCAGGTCATACTGAGTCAGCCAGCCGAGATGCCCGCACAGATGATTGATTCTCTAACGCAGCTGTTTACCAAACATCGCCATGTAAAACGGGCGTTTTTGGCGCAGATTCAGGAACCGGGTGAAGAGCAACCGCACCTGCTGATTGGTATTGATGCCGATCAGGATGAAGAAACTATCATCCGTGAAGCGGGCAGCGTCGCCAGCGATACATTGCCGGACGAGCGTCCTGTCGACCTGTGTCTGGTGAAAGAAGGCGAGCCGGGCATCAGCCACTACATGATTAAGCACACCACGCCGTTCTACGAGCGCAAGTGGGGGAGTTTCCTTAGGGAGTTTAAGGCCACCGGCAACGCCTGATACCCGTCATACTTCAAGCTGCTTGTGCGTTGGCTGCCCTTACTCACCCCAGTCACTTACCTGTGTAAGTTCCTGGGGATTCGTGCGGTTGCCGCGTTACAAGGCTATAAATGAGCCTTGCCCTAACGGGCCAACGCATAGCGTTGTTCAAAACGTTAACGTTTTGCCACGCAACTCGAATTATTTAGGGTATATAAGTTTGATACAGGCAACGGCGGATTACGATTTTTCCGCTGTTGCCTGCAATAGCAGTAAATCGATCAGCATCACCAGATTCGATTCAAATGAGCTAATCTCACCGGCTTCAGCCGCATAGTGAACCGCATCATCGTAGAGCCGGAAGTGCAAATCGGCTAACTCGCCTAATGAATTCAACGATGCACGGGTAAATGCGATTACCTTCATGCCAATGTTTTTGGCGATACGCGCCTTATCCAACACCTGCTCGGTTTCTCCACTGCGGGAGATGGCGATAAACACCTGATATTTCGGCGCATTATTGAGAAAAATGCCTCGGCTATCTCCTAACCCAGAGGAGAAGGCATCTTTCCCCAGCACCTGCAGTTTCTTCGCCAAATATTCGGCAAACAGATGGGAAAACCCCGCACCGTAGAGGAAAAAGTGGCTTTCCTGCCGCAGGATAGCGCTGAAAGCCGCTCTATCCTGATGGCTAATGTAGGCAAACGTGCGCTGATAATTGTCGATAAAATGCTGAAAAGCATCAGGAAGCGAAGCGTCATTGGGCGTAACGACAGGCGAGGGGGCAAGACGCGGATTATCCGCGAGCAGCGTTTTGCAGTGATAAATGAATTCACTGTAGCCGCTAAAGCCGATTTTTTGGCACAGCCGCATGATCGTCGCCGTGGACACATAGGTCTTCTGCGCCAGATCCCGCACCGTGATTTTGCCTATCAGTGATGAATGTTCGGCGATAAAAGCCAGCACGCGGTATTCCGCGCGCGTCAGCACCTGACCGTGCTGCATTAAGGATGCCAGCCGATTATCCACCCACGACTCCTGACCAACAGGCGGCAAAACACCGAGCGGGATTAATCACGCGCAATAGGGACATCATCGCGGCTACCCCAATCGCTCCACGAACCATCGTACAGCGTCACATTCGGGACATTTAACTGCGTCAGCGCCAGCACGACGACAGATGCTGTGACGCCGGAGCCGCAGCTGGCGACGATGGGACGAGTGAAATCCACGCCGTGCTTATGAAGAATGGTTGCCAGTTCTGCATTGGGTTTTAGCGCACCATGGCTCACTAAATCAGTCCACGGCACGTTCAGGCTGTTGGGAATATGGCCGCGATGCAGGCCGGGGCGTGGCTCATCCACTTCTGCGTTAAAACGCGGAGCGGGGCGGGCATCGACAATTTGTTCTGATTTATCCTGGCAGATGGAAAGCACGTCATCGCGTGAGCGAATGGCGTTCTCATCCAGCGTAGCGTGGAACGTGGTTGGCTTTGGTGTCACATCGCCCTGTTCCAGCGGTAGGTTTTGTGCTGTCCAGCCCGCCAGACCCCCGCTCAGGATTGAAAGGGATGTCGCGCCGAAGGTGTGCAGCATCCACCACGCACGCGGTGCGGAGAAGAGGTTGCCTTCATCGTAAATCACCAAATGCTGTTGGTTATCGATCCCCAACTCGCCCATTGCGTGTGCGAAGTCTTCGCGCGTTGGCATCATATGCGGCAGGTCGGTGCTGTGATCGGATAACGTTTCAATATCAAAAAAAACCGCGCCAGGCAGATGACCGGCGCGGTATTCAGCATGAATATCACGGGTGGCGTTGCCCGGAGGCAACATTCGGGCATCGATGAGCGTGATGCTGCTGTCATTCAGGTGGCTGGCAAGCCAGTCTGCGGAGACAAACCGTTCATGAGAAACGGGCAAATCAGAAGACGATGCTGACATAGATCCTCCACGTTGGGGCCGACGAATTCGACCCCGAATCTATCATTGATATGCAATGATAGATTCATTGTCAGCGATTTTCCCTCATCCGACAAGTCGCAGATTATTGGGCGATACCGTCTCTATATGCTTGTTTTAATTGCGGCCAGTAATCCTGATTGGCTTCAATCATCTCGTCCAGAATGGCTTTGGCGTGCTGCATGGTTGGCACGGTACGGTTCAGGGTAAATGCCTGCAAGGCCTTCTCGTAGCTGCCTTCCAGCGTGGCTTCAACCAGTAATTGCTCAGACGCTAACTGCTGCTCCAGCAAGGCGCGATGGAACTGCGGAACATTCCCCATTCGCACCGGCTCTGGCCCTTGTGCGGTGATATAAGCGGGCACTTCTACCATCGCATCGTAAGGCAGATTGGCGATAGCGCCTTGGTTTTCGACGATCACCAGATGGCGCTGGCGGAGATCGAACGCCAGCGAGCAGGCGACATCAACGATGAACGAACCGTGCACGCCAACGTGGAACGCATCCGACAGAATACCGGTTTCCTTGTAGCTGGCCGCCGCCGCAAACAGCTTCTTCTCACGCCCGTCCATCACTTCATTAGCGCGCGTGTAGTCAGGATCCTGATGCTCAACGATCTGGTTCGGCATCAGGTAGTACTGCAAATACGGATTCGGCACGAATTCCGGGAAATGATCCATGATTGGTTTGATATTGCGCCAAGTTTTCACCCATGATGGATCGGCGTGCTGCGGATCGGTATCGGCGGCATCGGCGGTCAACAGGCCGTAGCGAGCGATATGTTCGCGCAGTTCTGGCATACGATCGACACCGTCGACCAGCACGCGGGTAAACCAGCCAAAGTGATTCAGCCCGAAATAGTCCACGGTGATGTCGTGACGATCGACGCCCAGCACGGCGGCGATATTACGCATCGCGGCAACCGGCATATCGCAAATATTCAGCACGCGGGCGTTAGGACGCAGACGACGAACGCCTTCGGCAACAATCGCGGCAGGGTTGGAGTAATTGACGATCCACGCTTCTTTATGCGCATAGCGCTCAACCAGATCGATCAATTCGGCCATTGGCAGAATAGTACGCAGGCCGTAGGCCAGCCCGCCGGGGCCACAGGTTTCCTGCCCGACGACGCCGTGGCGTAGTGGGATTTTTTCATCCTGCTCGCGCATTTTGTACTGGCCGACGCGCATCTGGGCAAAGACAAAGTGGGCGCCGCTAAACGCGGTCTCCGCGTCGGTTGTGACGGTAAAGACGATGCTGTCACTGTGGTCGCGAATCACCTTTTCCACCACCGGCGCGATGATGTCCTGCCGCGGGCCGTCGATGTCATATAAACGAATCTCTGCCAGCGGGAAATCCGCAAGACGTACCATCAGACTTTTTACGATGCCCGGGGTATAGGTGCTGCCGCCACCGGCAATTGTCAGAATAAATGGGGGTTTCGTCATGGTGAGTCTCCTGTTAAAGCGCGTTTTCAACTGCTTCGCGTATAGTTTTGACGTGAAGTCCGTAAACCACCTGTACGTTGTTACCCTGTCGGATAACGGCTTTCGCACCGGTGTTCTTAAGCTGTTGTTCGTCTACCAAAGCGGGGTCGATGAGCGTGACCCGCAGGCGGGTGTAGCAGTTATCCACCACCTCGATATTGGGTTTGCCACCCAGCCCGGCGATGATGGTGGCACCAACAAGTTGGGCATCGCCTTTCACCGCGTCCTGCGTTTTTGCCGGATTCTCTGTCTTGGACTGATATTCGGTTTTGGAATAAAGCCGCGTCTCTTCCTCATCGGTTTCACGCCCTGGTGTTGGCATGTCGAAGTACAGAATCAGGAAGCGGAAGACGAAGAAGTAAATTACCGACATCGTCAGCCCAACCACGATGTACATCGGCCAGTTGGATTTCTCGATGCCCAGCGGTAGGTTATAAAGCAAGAAGTCGATGACGCCGTTGGCACCAATCGCATGCACACCCATGATGGAGAACAGCATCATCCCTATGCCGGTCAGTACGGCGTGGACGGCAAACAGCATGGGCGCGACGAACAGGAAGGAAAACTCCAGCGGTTCGGTGACGCCCAGTAAGAAAGAGGTAAAAGCGGCCGGAATCAGAATGGCTTTGGCGGCCAGCCGTTTTTCTGGCTTTGCTGTCACGTACATCGCCAGCGCAGCGGCCGTCAGACCAAACATTTTACTGATACCGCGCGCATCCCAGACCACGGTGGAACTCAGCTGTTTGACGTCCTGACAGGCCATTTCAGCAAAATAGATGTTGCGTGCGCCCTGATACAGCTTGCCGCACACCTCTGCGGTTCCGCCCAGTTCGGTGTACAGGAACGGGGTATAGACCAGATGATGCAGTCCGGTGGGGATCAGCACGCGTTCGAGAAAGCCATATATCGCGATGCCAACAGGGCCCGCGCCTTTGATAGCGAAGGCCAGCCAGGTAATGCCGTGCTGAGCAAACGGCCACAGGGTGCTCATCGCAAAGCCCAGCGCAATCGCCAGCGGAATCACGAGAATGGCGACGAAGCAGTGACCGGAATAGATCGCCATCACGCCGTTAAACTGTTTACTGGAATAGCGGTTATACAGATAGCCTGCGAATCCACCGATCAGGATACCGGCGAAAACGCCCATTTCCAGAACCTGAACGCCCAGCACCATGCCTTGCCCGGCAGGGCGCATTTCTGCGGCAGGCACGAGCTTGCCCTGCAATTGCAGCGTGATGTTCATGGCATTAATGAAGATGATAAACATCACCAGACCAATCAGCGCAGCGTAGCCCTTATCGCGCTTTGCTAGTCCGATCGGAATCCCGACGGCGAACACCAGCGCCAAATTAGCCAGAATCGCCACGGCAGATTTGGAAACCAGTTGACCAAAATCCTGAATCAAGGGGTGATTAAGTAAAGGGACGTAGCCCGCTAAATTGCCGTTACCGAACACATTCCCAAATGCGATGAATAACCCGACAATCGGGAGTATCAGCACCGGCCCATACAGGGACTTGCCGAAATTTTGCAATGCATTGACCGCTCTTTTCATTATCAGCCCTCTTACTGGCCATTATGGTGGGTACAGCAGCAAGGCTAGCAGTGAATGACAAAGAGATTCCAGTTATCTTATTGTTTTAAAAACAAATAACCTATAACGTTACAAGTAACCTTCAGAACTGTGATCGCCGATGATTTGTTACATTCAGTACTGGGCGGTGGGAAACGAAAAAGCACGAGGCGTAATCGTTAATGAAGAGAGGGTGAGAGGTAATATTTTTTTTAATAAAATGTTACCTCCTTGGTAGGCAACAAAGGCCGCTACCCTTATAATCTGCGCCACTTTCACTGGCTGGGTATACCCGTCATACTTCAAGCTGCATGTGCGTTGGCTTCTCTTACTCACCCCAGTCACTTACTGGTGTAAGCTCCTGGGAATGAAATGAGAGACATCCTGTCTCTCACCGAAGGCCAGCCGGTGGCTGGTCAAATTCGTTCCTGACGAATTTGTCCTGCGGTTGCCGCCTGCCTGCAACTCGAATTATTTAGGGTTGATACAATTCTTATAATCCGGCTGTAATCTGACAGTTTAGTTAATGAGGTCAATATGACGATAGAACGTACCTTCTCCATCGTAAAACCTAATGCGGTTGCCAAGAATGCCATCGGTGCGATTTACGCACGCTTTGAAAGCGCAGGTTTTACCATTGTTGCGGCTAAAATGCTGCGTCTGAGCCGTGAGCAAGCGGAAGGTTTTTACGCTGAGCATAAAGGCAAGCCGTTCTTTGATGGCCTGGTCGAATTCATGATGTCTGGCCCGATCATGGTGCAGGTGCTGGAAAGTGAAAACGCCGTCCAACGTAACCGTGACATCATGGGTGCCACTAACCCAGCAAACGCATTGGCGGGAACGCTGCGTGCTGATTACGCGGACAGCTTCACGGCGAACGCGGTACACGGTTCTGATTCTATCGAATCTGCTCAGCGTGAAATCGCTTATTTCTTCAGCGATGACGAAATCTGCGCGCGCGCGTAATGTTGCGTGTGATAAACAGGTTAGCGCGTGTGATGTTGCTTCTTTTTCGTTGCGTTAGTGTGCAGTGTCGAAGTAATGACACAGAAAAAAAGCGGTGATGGTGGCTTACCTGTTTTAAACTTTGTACAATGCTGCGCCCCGGATGAGCCTGCACTTATCCGGGGCGTTTCTTTGGTCATAACCATCGAATTCAACCTTCTTTTTAGCGCCATAACGTGTAATAACGAGGCCAGGATTGACAATGTCTAAGCAAATCGCGTCTGAAACCGTCGTGTCTGAAATGACGGCATCTAACACTACCGCATCTAAAACTACCGTATCCGAGCAAACCGTGTCCGAATTCTCTCCGGCGTCCGCTGATGCCTCTCAATCCGTCAAAGCCAGTGCGGAAAAAATCAACCTGTTGGATCTTAACCGCCAGCAAATGCGTGACCTCTTCATGTCGATGGGAGAGAAACCGTTCCGCGCCGATCAGGTTATGAAGTGGATTTATCACTACTGCTGTGATGACTTCAACCAGATGACGGATATTAACAAAGTTTTCCGCAGCAAATTGCAGGAGATCGCTGAAATTCGCGCCCCTGAAGTGGTGGACGAGCAGCGCTCTTCCGATGGCACCATCAAGTGGGCGATTCTGGTGGGCGGTCAACGGGTTGAAACGGTTTATATTCCAGAAGAAGATCGCGCCACGCTGTGTGTGTCGTCTCAGGTAGGCTGTGCGCTGGAGTGCAAATTCTGTTCAACGGCGCAGCAGGGCTTTAACCGTAACCTGCGCGTATCGGAGATCATCGGTCAGGTGTGGCGTGCGGCGAAGATTATCGGTGCGTTTAAAGTTACCGGCCAGCGTCCAATCACCAACGTTGTGATGATGGGAATGGGCGAACCGCTGCTGAACCTGACTAACGTGGTGCCAGCGATGGAAATCATGCTGGATGACTTCGGCTTTGGTTTATCCAAGCGCCGTGTGACGCTGTCCACGTCAGGCGTGGTGCCTGCGTTGGATAAACTGGGCGATATGATCGATGTTGCGCTGGCGATTTCTCTGCATGCGCCGACTGACGACATCCGCAACGAAATCATGCCGATCAACAAAAAGTACAATATCGAGACGTTCCTGAGCGCGGTACGTCGCTATCTGGAGAAATCCAATGCGAATCAGGGACGTGTTACCGTTGAGTATGTGATGTTGGATCATATCAATGACGGCACCGAACACGCGCATCAACTGGCTGAGTGCCTGAAAGATACGCCGTGCAAGATCAACCTGATTCCGTGGAACCCGTTCCCTGGCGCGCCGTATGGCCGCAGCTCAAACAGCCGCGTTGACCGTTTCTCCAAGGTACTGATGGAGTATGGTTTCACGACGATCGTACGTAAAACCCGTGGGGATGATATTGATGCTGCCTGCGGTCAGTTGGCGGGGGAAGTCGTAGACAGAACCAAACGTACGCTGAAGAAGAAAATGGCCGGTGAACCTATCACGGTGAAAGCGGTCTGATAGCAAATGGTCGCGGGTTAACGTAGAAGCGCTAACCCGACGTCATCCGCTGGGCTAATTTGCAGGGCAAAAGTAGGCAAATTGCGAGGTGCGCCGCGTTGTTGTCAGGTTTGACTGCCACCCTGTTCATATTCAGGTAACCTCTTTGGCTAGGACGACAAGGCGAGGGAACAGGGATGGCAAAGCCACTATCACAGGGATTTTCTTTAGTGCAGGGAATGTCTTTATCACAGGGAACGTATTGGCTGAGTGGCCTGTTCGCGCTGCTGTTGCTGGTGGGGTGTGTGAAATCGCCTCAGGAGACGACAAATCCAGCGGTCGCCCAAACCCGCTTGCAGTTAGGGTTGACCTATCTGGCGCACAATAATCTGGATGCGGCTCGGCAGAATCTTGAGAAGGCGGTAGCGATTGCTCCGCAGGATTATCGAACACAATTGGGGATGGCGCTTTACGAGCAGCGGATAGGTGAAAACCGTCTGGCTGAACAGCGTTATCAGCATGTGTTGAACATGGCGCCGGAAAATGGCAGCGTCATGAATAATTACGGTGCGTTTCTGTGTAGTTTAGGGCAGTATGTAGCGGCTCAGCGACAGTTTAGTGCGGCTGCACAACTTCCTGATTACAGTCAGGTTGCTGATGCGTTGGAAAATGCGGGATACTGCTTTTTCAATGCCGGACAGACTGAAGACGCGCGCAATTTATTAAGTCGGGCGCTGAAGTATGACCCGACGAAAGGCAGTGCCTTGCTGGCGGAAGCAAACCAACAGTTTGCTGCCGGGAAAAATGAGCAAGCGCGGCTGCTGCTTGATGTTTATCAGCATATTCTTCCGGCCAGTGCCGAAAGCTTATGGTTACAGATTCGTTTCGCCGCGTTAGCGGGCCATGATGGCGATAAAGAACGTTATGGCAACGTGCTGGCGCGAAGTTTTCCACAATCTAAACAGTACCAGCATTTCTTAGCTAATGAATACTGAAGCCACCCAAGATACAACAGAAGCAAAACTACCTGGCGAACGTCTGCGTGAGGCGCGTGAACGCCTTGGGCTAACTCAGCAAACTATTGCTGAGCGTTTGTGCCTTAAAATCACCACCGTTCGCGATATTGAAGACGGTACGACGCCTGCCGATTTAGCGCCGACTTTTCTGCGCGGCTATATCCGTTCTTATGCCAAGCTGGTTCATTTACCCGAAGATGAACTGCTTCCCTCTGTGGATAAGCAGGCCATACCTAAAACGATCTCAGTTTCGCCGATGCAGAGTTTTTCGCTGAAAAAAAGCCGCAAAAAGCGTGATGGCTGGTTGATGACAATCACCTGGCTGGTTGTGCTGGTTGTTCTGGGGCTAACGGGCGCATGGTGGTGGCAAAACCATCAGGCTCAGCAGGCGGAAATCAACAGCATGGTCGATCATGCCAGCTCGATACAGGCACAAACGGAAGGGCAGTCCGTTCCGCTAATGGACAACGGCACCGCGCAGGAAATAGAGACACCGGGTTCTGCTCCGGCTCCGGCTTCTACGCCAGTCGACCTTTCTGCCACTGGAACAGAGACACCTTCAACACCTTCTTCTGTTTCTACACCGTCTGCTGCACCGTCCAGCCAATCACCTTCACTCGCGAACGCCGCACAGCCACAAACTGCGGGTAATGTTCTGCTGGGGGCTGGGGCTGTCGCACCCGCTGCGGGTACGGTAGCGGAAGCTAATTCCGTCTCTGCGGCTCATGCATTGGTGATGACTTTCACGGCCGATTGCTGGCTGGAAGTCACGGATGCCAGCGGTAAGAAACTGTTCAGCGGCATGCAGCGCAATGGTGGCACACTGAACCTTGATGGTCAGTCACCCTATAAACTTAAAATTGGTGCGCCTGCTGCGGTACAAATTCAATTTCAAGGCAAGCCAGTCGATTTAAGCCGATTCGTGCGCAGCAGTCAGGTTGCACGCCTGACGCTAACGGCCGAATAACGTGTTGTTTAAGTAAGACTGCAATGTTGGAGATGAAGTAATGCATAACGCTGCACCCATAACCCGTCGAAAATCAACACGGATTTACGTCGGCAAGGTGCCTGTTGGTGATGGCGCACCGATTGCGGTGCAATCTATGACCAACACCCGAACCACCGACGTTGAAGCTACCGTCAACCAAATCAGAGCACTGGAACGCGTTGGCGTCGATATCGTCCGCGTTTCTGTGCCAACAATGGACGCGGCCGAAGCCTTTAAGCTTATCAAACAGCAGGTGAATGTCCCGCTCGTCGCCGACATTCATTTTGACTACCGCATTGCGCTGAAAGTCGCAGAATACGGCGTCGACTGTCTGCGCATCAACCCCGGCAATATTGGTAATGAAGAGCGTATTCGCTCGGTTGTCGACTGTGCGCGTTACAATAATATCCCGATCCGCATTGGCGTTAACGGCGGTTCGCTGGAAAAAGATTTGCAGGAAAAATACGGTGAACCAACGCCGGAAGCGCTGCTGGAATCAGCGATGCGCCATGTCGATATTCTTGACCGCCTGAACTTCGATCAGTTTAAAGTCAGCGTCAAAGCTTCGGATGTTTTTCTCGCGGTGCAATCCTATCGTCTGCTGGCTGCGCGTATCGATCAGCCGTTGCACCTCGGCATCACCGAAGCGGGTGGTGCACGTAGCGGTGCGGTGAAGTCGGCTATCGGCCTCGGTCTGCTGCTGTCTGAAGGTATTGGCGACACGCTGCGCATCTCGCTGGCGGCCGATCCGGTTGAAGAAGTGAAAGTTGGCTTCGATATCCTGAAGTCACTGCGCATTCGTGCGCGCGGAATTAACTTCATTGCTTGCCCGACCTGCTCTCGCCAGGAATTTGACGTGATTGGTACGGTGAACGCACTGGAACAACGGCTGGAAGATCTTATCACGCCGATGGATGTCTCGATTATTGGCTGTGTGGTGAATGGCCCCGGTGAAGCGCTGGTGTCGACCATTGGCGTCACGGGTGGACACAATAAGAGCGGCTTCTATGAAGACGGCGTGCGGCAGAGAGAGCGCTTCGATAACGAACAGATGATCGATCAGTTAGAAGCCAAGATCCGCGCGAAAGCCTCCATGATGGACGAAAATCAGCGTATTACCGTCAATCTGGTAGATAAGTAACTCTGACGGCGTGACGGTCTGCCGTCACCCGCCTAATTCACGATTCCTGAACCCGATGGGGAGGCCCCGCATTGAAGATGCGACGACAATCCCTCTATAATCGGGTTTATTTTTTGAAAAACGCATAGAGAACTGACGTGGCAAAAAATATTCAAGCCATCCGTGGCATGAACGATTACCTGCCAGCCGAAACGGCATTGTGGCAGCGTATTGAAAACAGCCTGAAACAGGTGCTCAGCGGCTACGGCTATAATGAAATTCGTTTGCCGATTGTCGAGCAAACGCCGCTGTTTAAGCGCGCTATTGGCGAAGTGACCGATGTCGTCGAAAAAGAGATGTATACCTTTGACGATCGCAATGGCGATAGCCTGACTCTGCGCCCGGAAGGGACGGCAGGCTGCGTCCGCGCCGGTATTGAGCACGGTATTCTCTATAATCAGGAACAGCGGCTGTGGTATGTCGGCCCAATGTTCCGCTACGAGCGTCCGCAGAAAGGGCGCTATCGTCAGTTCCATCAGTTGGGCTGTGAAGTGTTTGGTCTGCAAGGGCCGGATATTGATGCCGAACTGATCCTGATGACGGCCCGCTGGTGGCGTGTGCTGGGCATCGCCGATCATGTGAAGCTGGAACTGAACTCGATTGGTTCATTAGACGCGCGTGCGCGCTATCGCGAAGCGCTGGTGGCGTTCCTCGAACAGCATAAAGATCAGCTGGATGAAGACTGCCTGCGTCGGATGTACACCAACCCGCTGCGCGTTCTGGATACGAAAAATCCGCAGATTCAGGTGTTGCTGAATGACGCCCCGGTGCTGACGGACTACCTGGATGACGAATCGCGTGCACACTTTGAAGCGCTGGGTGAACTTTTAACGCAGTCCGGTATCCCATATACCGTTAATCCACGTCTGGTCCGCGGTTTGGATTACTATAACCGCACCGTATTTGAGTGGGTGACGACCAGTCTGGGCGCGCAGGGCACGGTCTGTGCCGGTGGGCGTTATGATGGTATGGTGGAACAACTGGGCGGGCACGCGACGCCAGCGGTTGGTTTTGCAATGGGTCTGGAACGTCTGGTTCTGCTGGTGCAGTCTGTGAACTCGGATTTCAAAGCACAGCCGAATGTGGATGTTTATCTGATTTCTTCCGGTACAGGAACGCAGGTTGCCGCGATGCAACTGGCGGAGAAATTACGTGACGCGCTGCCGCAGTTGAAACTGATGACCAACTACGGTGGCGGCAACTTTAAGAAGCAATTTGCCCGTGCTGATAAATGGGGCGCACGCGTCGCATTGGTATTAGGCGAAAATGAAGTGGCGGCCGGTCAGGTTGTGGTTAAAAACCTGAGCAATGGCGAGCAGGATACATTGGCACAGGCCGACGTCGCATCGCGGCTGGCAACGTTACTGGATTGAGGAGAGAGACACCGTGGAAGTCTATACCACAGAGAATGAACAGGTTGATGCACTACGTCGTTTCCTCGCGGAGAACGGAAAGGCGTTAGTTGTCGGTGTTGTGCTAGGCGTTGGCGCACTGGTTGGCTGGCGTTTCTGGCAAAGCCACCAAAATGACAGCGTGATGGCGGCATCTGCATCTTATCAGCAGGTGACGGAGCAATTGGCCGAAGGCAAAGCCGACGCGATTACGGCAACCGAGAAATTTACGGCTGAGAATAAGAATACCTATGGCGCGCTGGCTTCTCTGGAACTGGCTCGTCATTACGTTGATCAGAAAGATTTTGCTAAAGCAGCACAGCAGCTGGTACAGGCGCAGTCGCAGACTAAAGATGCCGACCTGCTGGCCGTGGTGAATCTGCGTCTGGCGCGAGTTCAGCTACAGGAAAACAAAGCGGATGACGCGCTGAAAACGTTGGATGCCATCAAGCTGGAAGGCTGGGCATCACAGGCTGCGGAAGTGCGTGGTGATATTCTGGTGAGCAAAGGGGATAATCAGGCTGCGCGTGATGCCTACAACAAAGGGTTGTCTTCCAATCCATCGCAGGCACAGCAAGCGTTACTGCGTATGAAACTGAATAACCTGTCCAGCTAAGAGGAATTCCATGCAATTGCGTAAAACACTTTTGGTAGGACTGGTTTCTGTTGCCCTGCTGAGCGGATGCTCGCTATTTAACAGCGAAGAAGATGTTGTCACTATGTCTCCACTGCCGCAGGTGGAAAACCAGTTCACGCCAACCAAGGTGTGGAACAGCTCGGTTGGGAGTGGTATTGGCGAGTTTTATTCCAATCTTCACCCCGCATGGCAGGATAACCACGTTTTTGCGGCCGATCGTCGTGGTACCGTAAAAGCGATGGATCTGAGTGACGGCAAAGAAATTTGGCGCGCGGATCTGTCAGAGAAGACCAATTTCTTCTCCCGCAATAATCCAGCGCTGCTGTCTGGCGGCGTAACGGTTTCTGGTAACCATGTCTATGTCGGCAGCGAAAGGGCGCAGGTCTATGCGCTGAATGCGGAAGATGGTGCGCCGGTATGGCAGACTAAAGTGGCTGGTGAAGCGTTGTCTCGCCCTGTCGTCAGTGACGGCGTGGTGCTGATTCACACCAGCAACGGCATGTTGCAGGCATTGAATGAAGCGGATGGCGCAATCAAGTGGAGCGTCAATCTGGATATGCCGACGCTGTCTCTGCGCGGCGAATCTGCCCCGACAACCGCATTTGGTGCGGCGATTGTGGGTGGTGATAACGGCCGTGTGAACGCCGTGATGATCAATCAGGGCCAGCTCATTTGGCAACAGCGTATTTCACAGCCGAGTGGCGCCACTGAAATCGATCGTCTGAACGACGTCGACACCACGCCAGTAGTAGCGGGCGAAGTGGTTTATGCGCTGGGTTATAATGGCAACATGACCGCGCTGGATCTGCGTTCTGGTCAGGTTCTGTGGAAGCGTGAACTGGGTTCAGTGCATGATTTCATCATTGACGGCGACCGCATCTATCTGGTCGATCAGGACGATCGCGTTGTTGCGTTGAACACCAACGGCGGCGTGAGCCTGTGGCGTCAAAGCGATCTGTTGCATCGCAACTTAACGGCTCCGGCGCTGTATAATGGCTATTTGGTTGTCGGCGATACTGAAGGATATCTGCACTGGCTGAATACGGCGGATGGTCGCTTCGTGGCGCAGCAAAAAGTGGATAGCTCGGGCTTCCTGAGCAAACCTGTGGTTGCCAGCGACAAGCTGCTGATTCAGGCGAAAAACGGTGATGTCTACGCGTTCACTCGCTAAGTAACCGTATTGATTTGGAGCACGGCATTTTTGGGTGTGCTCGTATAACGGCTCCTGACACTATCAGGGGCCGTTTCGTCTTTTTATCGTCAGCGAGTATTTCGCTGTAACGTATTGAAATATAAGTAATGAGGTTGTAACAATGATACCTGTCGTCGCGCTGGTCGGGCGCCCGAATGTGGGGAAATCCACGCTATTTAACCGCTTAACGCGCACCCGTGATGCATTAGTGGCGGATTTCCCTGGGCTGACTCGTGACCGCAAGTATGGTCGTGCAGAAGTGGAAGGGCATGAATTTATTATCGTCGATACCGGTGGTATTGATGGTACCGAAGACGGCGTGGAAACGCGCATGGCGGGCCAATCGCTGGTCGCGATTGAAGAAGCGGATATCGTGCTGTTCATGGTGGATGCACGTGCGGGGCTGATGCCTGCGGATGAAGGCATTGCTAAACATTTGCGCAGCCGCGAAAAGACGACCGTGCTGGTCGCTAACAAAACCGATGGCCTTGACCCGGATATGGTCACGGCGGATTTCTACTCGCTCGGAATGGGCGAAGTGTACGCGATCGCAGCGTCTCATGGCCGTGGTGTAACGTCGCTGCTGGAAACGGTTCTGCTGCCGTTTGTGCAGGATGAAACAGAAGAGCCGGCCGAGCTAACCGAAGAAGAAGAGAACGCGGCTTACTGGGCAGCGTTAGAAGCGGAAGAGCAGGCCAGCGAAGAAGAAGCAGAGGACGATTTTAATCCTGAAGATTTGCCGATCAAACTGGCGATTGTCGGGCGTCCGAATGTGGGCAAATCCACGCTGACTAACCGTATTTTGGGTGAAGAGCGCGTAGTGGTGTTCGACATGCCCGGTACGACGCGTGACAGTATCTACATCCCGATGGTGCGTGACGAACGTGAATACGTTCTGATTGATACCGCTGGGGTGCGTAAGCGTGGCAAAGTAACGGAAACGGTAGAAAAATTTTCTGTTATCAAGACATTGCAGGCGATTGAAGATGCCAACGTAGTGCTGCTGGTTATTGATGCGCGCGAAGGCATTTCCGATCAGGATCTCTCGCTATTGGGCTTTATCCTCAATAGTGGGCGCTCACTGGTGATTGTGGTGAACAAGTGGGATGGCATGTCGCAGGAAGCGCGTGAGCAGGTGAAAGAGACGCTGGATATGCGCCTAGGCTTTATCGATTTTGCCCGCATTCACTTTATTTCTGCGCTACACGGTAGCGGCGTGGGTAACCTGTTTGAGTCGGTAACCGAAGCCTATTCGTGCGCGACTCGTCGCGTCAGTACGGCGATGTTGACCCGTATCATGCAAATGGCATCAGACGATCACCAGCCGCCGCTGGTGCGCGGTCGCCGCGTGAAGCTGAAATATGCGCACGCCGGTGGTTATAACCCGCCGATTGTGGTGATCCACGGGAATCAGGTGAAAGACCTGCCGGATTCCTACAAGCGCTACCTGATGAACTACTATCGTCGTTCGCTGGAAGTGATGGGTACGCCGATTCGTATTCAGTTTAAAGAAGGGGAAAACCCCTTTGCGGACAAGCGCAACACGCTGACGCCAAACCAGCTACGCAAGCGTAAGCGGCTGATGTCGCATCTTAAAAAAAGTAAGTGATTTATTAACGGGGCGAATAGCGATATTCGCCCCGTTTTATCAGAGAAGAAACCAATAATAACCAAGGAAAGCCATGTCCTGGGAAACCTGGAGTTTTGCGTTCAACGTTACGATGCCTAATGTACTGATGTTGTTGCTTGGTATCGTGTTACGCAAACTCAATCTGCTTAATGATGCGTTTTGCGATACCGCCATGCGGCTTGTATTCAATCTTTCTCTTCCCTGTCTGCTGTTTTTTAGCGTTGCAGGCAACCACCAATCTTTCGCAAGCCAGTGGCCGCTGGTGGTTTATGGAACGATAGGAACATTAGCGACATTTCTGTTACTGGAAATCGCGGCGGTGCGCTTAGTTAAAGACCCAAAGGAACGTGGTATTTTTGTACAAGGCGGGTTCCGTTCTAATACGGGTGTGATGGGGTTGGCTTTTGCGATGAGTGCTTATGGCGATGAAGGTGTCGCTATCGGTTCTCTGTATCTGATGGTGACGGTGATTATGTTCAACGCGCTGTCTGTTATTACGTTAACACGCAGTTTGCAGCGGCAATCCCCTGAACAGAGGGTCCCTGCCAGTCAGTTGTTGCGCGGCATTGTAACGAACCCGCTGATTATTGGTCTGCTTCTTGGTGCTGCATATGGGCAGAGTCAGCTGCCAATGCCGAGTGTGATTAAACAAACTGGCGGCTTTATTTCCTCAATGGCGCTGCCTTTGGCGCTGTTATGTGCAGGGGCGAGTCTGGAATGGCGTAGTATGTTTCGTTCATCCAATGTTGCTGTGCTGTCTTCCATTGCGAAAATACTCGTTGTGCCAGGATTACTCACGTTGGGTGGGTGGCTTGTTGGTTTTCGCGGTGTTGAATTGGGCATTATTTTTCTGTTTTCCGCGACGCCGACCGCATCAGGCAGCTATGCGATGACACGAGCGATGGGGGGAAATGCGACGCTGGCGGCGAATATTATTGGGTTGACGACGGTTGGTGCGTTTTTCATGATTGCCATTGGGCTATATGTATTGCGCGCGCTCGATGTTGTTTAATTCCTGATAGCAGCGAGTTAGCCATTGATAACAGAAACGGGGAAAAAGATGGATGCGCTTTGTCCTGATTGTCACCACGCGATGATGTGGCAGCCTGACGGTTCGTTCCTGTGTGAGGGTTGCCAGCAGGATTATCTGCGTGAGGCTGCGTGCCCTGAATGTAAGCACTCGCTTCAGGAACTGAAAGCCTGTGGTGCGGTGGATTATTTTTGTCAGCAGCACGGGATGATTTCCAAACGGCGAGTCGCATTCAGCTACGCGCCTGCCGATTAAATTCATTATTACTTAATCAATGGTGACTCCTGTACGCCGTTGCGCCACAGCTCGGTCAGCTCCGGTGGCGCGCGGTCTTCGGGGATCAGCAGAATGATATCGGTATATTGATTCTGCTGCGGTTGGCAGTAGCTGATGTGGATGCGGTAATAGAACTGGTCGCCACGTCCTGGGCCATCAGGTTCACCGGGTTCGCGAGCCTGAGGCGCGGCATTACGGATCGCGTTACAAATCCGCTCCCGTTCGGATGGCGGTACGCTGGCGAGCGCGAAACGTCGTGGCCCCGCCAGCTTGGGGATAAAGGCGAATCCCCCTTCACGCGCTAGCTCAATGATGGCATCGTCGTTGAGCTCCGGCAGCGTTTTCATAAGAACTCCTGCCGTACCTCCACCCCGACTGTTTCCCACGACTGCATGACGATATCGGCAACGGTGTGGTTAAAACGTTGAGTGGCATGTTGAATGGTGTGGCGCGCGAAAATTTCGAAATCCGCATTTTGCGGCAGCGTTTTATCACACAGCGTGTCGTACCAGATGCGGCCGGCTTTTTCCCATGAATGGCCGCCCAGCGCGATGGCTGTAAGATAGAATGCCCGGTTGGGAATGCCTGAATTCAAGTGTACGCCGCCGTTGTCTTCACGCGTGTTCACATACTCGTTCATGTGAGAGGGCTGGGGGTCGATACCGAGCAGCTCATCATCATACGCCGTGCCCGGATGAGACATTGACCGCAGCCCCATGCCGTGAATACCCTCGGCCAGAAGCTTGTCACCGATAAGCCAATCGGCCTGCTCAGCGGTTTGCCCCAAATGATACTGCTTGACCATGGAGCCAAAGACATCGGACAGCGATTCATTGAGCGCACCGGACTGGCGGAAATAAATTAGCCCTGCTTCATTTTCGGTGATGCCGTGAGTGAGTTCATGTGCGACCACATCAAGCGCAATCGTGAAGCGATTAAAGATTTTGCCGTCGCCATCTCCAAACATCATCTGCTGCCCGTTCCAGAAGGCATTCTGGTAATCCTGACCGTAATGGACTGTGCCAGCCAGCGGTAGTCCCTCTGCATCCAGCGAGTTACGTTGAAAAATCTTCCAGAAGAAGTCGTAAGTGACGTCCAGATAGTTATAGGCCTCATCGACGGCGATATCGCCGTTGCTGGGTTGGCCTTCAGCGCGCACCAGCTTGCCGGGCAGCTGTTGTTGCTGTTCGGCATCATGAATGCTGCGATTTGCCTGCCCAGCGGGTAATTTCTCATGGGGTTCCGGGCGCGGATTGTGGCTGACCATTAATGACTGAACGTGCATCAGCGTCTGTTGCGCGCAGTGGCGCTGCTCGTCTGTGCCGTTTGCGATAATACGATGCAAAATGTAAGGGGGGATCACACTACAAATCGGTCTGGACTTCATACCTCATCTCCTTGAAAACGCTCATCAGGGGTAACACAGACGATCAACAAAGCTCACTGTCTTTATCCACTTCCTTTCACCACGTGGAGGCTGGTAACCCATGCAGTGAAAACGGTGAATATAAGTTAGTGAGCTGGGAATGAGTATAGTTCAGATGTCGGGGGCAAGAATGGGGGATCGCCGTTGTTTTAGGACAAATCCCCATTCACGCATTTTATGCCGATCGCGTTATTTTGGCGTCCGGGATGAGGTTTTTCGCTGCTTTTTCGCGGAATCTGGATTCGGAACCAATGTTGTGACCTGGCTTTCCACCCAGCCGTCCTGCAAGCGGGTTTTCAGTGTTTCACCGGGGGTGATTTGTGCGACGTTTTTCAGCACCTTACCGTCCGGGGCGGTGGTGACGTTATAGCCGCGCGCCAGCGTCGCCAGCGGACTAACGCCTTCCAGTCGCGAACAGGCGATACCTAGCTTCTGCTTGTTCTGATTCAACTGACGTTCTACTGCGCTTTGCATCTGATAGCTAAGCTGCTGCAAACGCTGCTGCGCACGATGGATCCGGGTCTGCGGCTGCTGCTGCATCAGACGCTGTTGTAAGCGTTCACTTCGGCGCGAGGTCTGCCGTAGCTGCTGCTGCATAGCATCATCCAGCCGCTGACGCAGTTTAACCAGCTGTGCCTGCTGACGCGTCAGCCGCAGCTGCGGATGCTGCTGCTGTAAGCGGTGGTGCAGACGGGTAAAGTCCCGATTGCGCTGGGCAAGGTAATAATCCATCGCCATTTCCAGCCGCTGACGCTGGGACTGTATCTGGCGCAATAGCTCAAGTTGGTTACGACTTACTAACTCGGCAGCGGCGGACGGCGTGGGTGCGCGCAGGTCACCGACGAAATCGGCGATGGTGACATCGGTTTCATGGCCGACGGCGCTGACGATAGGAATGCGGCTGGCGAAAATCGCGCGGGCGACCCGTTCGTCATTAAAGCTCCAGAGATCTTCCAGCGAGCCACCGCCGCGCCCGACGATTAACACATCACACTCATCCCGCTGGTTAGCCAGCTCAATCGCGCGAACAATCTGTAGCGGTGCTTCCGCACCTTGCACCGACGTGGGATACACGATCACCGGCAGCGACGGATCGCGGCGCTGTAACACCTGCAAGATATCGTGCAGGGCGGCACCGCTGGCTGACGTAATCACGCCGACCTGTTTGGCGGGAGAGGGAAGCACTTGCTTAAACTGTTGGTCGAACAGCCCTTCGGCGGCGAGACGGTGCTTGAGCTGTTCAAACTGCTGCTGTAGCAGGCCATCACCAGCGGGCTGCATGCTTTCCGCCAGTAGCTGATAGTCGCCACGGGGTTCATACAACGTAATGCTCGCCCGAATCAGCACTTGCTGACCGTTTTGCGGGCGGAACGTCACTTTGCGGTTGCTGGTACGGAACATCGCGCAGCGTACCTGTGCACGTTCGTCTTTTAGCGTGAAATACCAGTGGCCGGATGAGGGCTGAGAGAGGTTGGAGATTTCGCCGGAGAGCCAAATCTGGCCCATTTCCATTTCCAACAGTTGTCTGACCGTCTGATTCAGGCGGCTAACGGTAAAAATTGCAGAGGAGGGAAATTGAGACATTGTGAGCCAGATCAAATTTTAAAACAGTCACTTAATTGATCGATACTACCTACCTGAAAAAGGTAATCAAGCATTTTAGTAAAATAATGCTGGAGGCAACCGATTACGCCCTGTAGAATGCCACGGCAATATTTTATCTATTCTTACATCCACCTTGGTGAGATATTGCCCATGCTACGTATCGCTAAAGAAGCACTGACGTTTGACGACGTCCTCCTGGTTCCCGCTCATTCTACTGTTCTGCCTAATACTGCCGATCTGTCCACGCAGTTGACGAAAAACATTCGCCTGAATATCCCTATGCTGTCCGCAGCGATGGATACCGTTACCGAATCCGGCCTGGCCATTGCGCTGGCGCAGGAAGGCGGTCTGGGCTTTATTCACAAAAATATGTCCATTGAGCGTCAGGCTGAAGAAGTTAGCCGCGTGAAAAAACACGAAAGTGGCGTTGTGGTTGATCCACAAACGGTAACGCCAGAAACCACACTGCGTGAAATGAAAGAGCTGACCGAGCGCAACGGCTTCGCTGGCTATCCTGTTGTGGCAAAAGACAACGAACTGGTCGGTATCATCACCGGTCGTGACGTGCGTTTTGTTACCGATTTGGAAAAACCGGTTAGCGCGTTCATGACGCCGAAAGAGCGTCTGGTCACGGTCAAAGAAGGCGAAGCGCGTGATGTCGTGCTGCAAAAAATGCACGAAAAACGCGTTGAAAAAGCGCTGGTGATTGACGACCAATTCCACCTGATCGGCATGATCACGGTAAAAGATTTCCAGAAAGCAGAACGTAAACCGAACGCGTGTAAAGACGAACACGGTCGTCTGCGCGTAGGCGCAGCGGTTGGTGCGGGTGCAGGTAACGAAGAGCGTGTTGATGCGCTGGTTGCCGCAGGCGTTGACGTCCTGCTGATCGACTCCTCACACGGCCATTCCGAAGGTGTATTGCAGCGTATTCGTGAAACGCGCGCTAAATACCCGAACCTTGAAATCATCGGCGGTAACGTTGCGACAGGCTCTGGTGCGAAAGCGCTGGTCGAAGCGGGCGTGAGCGCAGTGAAAGTCGGTATCGGCCCCGGCTCTATCTGTACGACCCGTATCGTGACGGGCGTGGGCGTACCGCAGATTACGGCTATCTCTGATGCGGTTGAAGCGCTGGAAGGCACTGGCATTCCGGTCATCGCCGATGGTGGTATCCGCTTCTCCGGCGACATCGCTAAAGCCATCGCAGCAGGTGCAGCCTGTGTCATGGTCGGTTCTATGCTGGCGGGTACGGAAGAATCCCCGGGCGAAATCGAACTGTATCAAGGCCGTTCATTCAAATCTTATCGCGGCATGGGTTCACTGGGCGCAATGTCCAAAGGCTCATCAGACCGTTACTTCCAGACCGATAACGCCGCCGACAAACTGGTGCCTGAAGGTATCGAAGGCCGCGTAGCCTATAAAGGCCGCCTGAAAGAGATCGTTCACCAGCAGATGGGCGGCTTGCGCTCCTGCATGGGCCTGACCGGTTGCGCCACTATCGACGCACTGCGCACGCAGGCTGAGTTTGTACGCATCAGCGGCGCGGGCATTCAGGAAAGCCACGTTCACGACGTTACCATTACTAAAGAGTCACCGAACTACCGTATGGGTTCATAAGGTGATTTAACGCAATAAACCCTGTACTATTTTGCGCCGCTCCGCCTTTGCATAAGGCAGAGCGGTTAGCTGGGTTTACTTTTCGCTTTTGTCTTTTGCTTTTTGGAACATGCTCCTCATGACTCAAAACATTCATCAACACCGCATTCTTATTCTGGATTTCGGCTCACAGTACACGCAGCTGGTTGCACGTCGCGTGCGTGAACTGGGCGTTTACTGTGAACTGTGGGCATGGGATGTCACGGAAGCACAGATTCGTGGGTTTAATCCGAACGGGATCATCCTGTCCGGCGGCCCGGAAAGCACCACCGAGTTTGGCAGCCCGCGTGCGCCAGAATACGTTTTCAATGCTGGCGTACCGGTATTAGGCGTGTGTTATGGCATGCAGACGATGGCGATGCAGTTGGGTGGCCACGTTGAAGGTTCCAACGAGCGTGAGTTTGGTTATGCGCAGGTAGAAGTGAAAACGGATAGCGCACTGGTGCGTGATATTCAGGATGCGTTGAGCGCCGCTGGCGCACCGCTGCTGGATGTCTGGATGAGCCACGGCGATAAAGTAACGGCGATCCCAGAAGGGTTTGAAACCGTTGCCAGCACCGATACCTGCCCGTTTGCCATTATGGCTAACGAAGAGAAGCGTTTTTACGGCGTGCAGTTCCACCCGGAAGTGACGCACACCCGTCAGGGCCAGCGCATGCTGGAGCGTTTTGTTCTTGATATCTGCCAGTGTGAAGCGTTGTGGACGCCAGCCAAGATTATCGACGATGCAGTGAACCGTATTCGTGAGCAGGTAGGCAACGATCACGTGATTTTGGGTCTGTCTGGCGGCGTGGATTCTTCTGTTACTGCGATGCTGCTGCACCGTGCGATTGGCGATCGTCTGACCTGTGTGTTTGTCGATAACGGCCTGCTGCGTCTGAACGAAGCCGATCAAGTTCTGGAAATGTTCGGCGATCAGTTCGGTCTGAACATTGTTCACGTGGCTGCGGAAGAGCGCTTCCTGAGCGAACTGGCGGGTGAAGATGAGCCAGAAGCCAAGCGTAAAATTATTGGTCGCGTGTTCGTTGAAGTGTTCGATGAAGAAGCCAGCAAGCAAGAAGAAGTGAAATGGCTGGCGCAAGGCACCATCTACCCAGACGTGATCGAATCCGCGGCTTCTGCTACTGGCAAAGCGCACGTGATCAAGTCACACCACAACGTAGGTGGCCTGCCTAAAGAGATGAAGCTGGGTCTGGTTGAGCCGCTGAAAGAGCTGTTCAAAGACGAAGTGCGCAAGATCGGTCTGGAACTGGGGCTGCCGTACAACATGCTGTACCGTCACCCGTTCCCGGGCCCAGGTTTGGGCGTGCGTGTGCTGGGGGAAGTGAAGAAAGAATACTGCGACCTGCTGCGTCGTGCGGATGCGATCTTCATCGAAGAGCTGCACAAAGCCGACCTGTACAACAAGGTTAGCCAGGCATTCACCGTCTTCCTACCGGTTCGTTCCGTGGGCGTGATGGGCGATGGCCGTAAATACGATTGGGTTGTCGCGCTGCGCGCGGTAGAAACCATCGACTTTATGACCGCGCACTGGGCACACCTACCATACGACTTCCTCGGTCGCGTCTCCAACCGCATCATCAACGAAGTCGACGGTATCTCCCGTGTTGTTTACGACGTATCGGGCAAGCCACCAGCGACGATTGAGTGGGAATAAGCCTGCGTCTGAAATAGCGTTGTGCTAAACAGCAAAAAATATCTAAACCCGCGTAACTGCGGGTTTTTTACGTCTGACTGCGTGATTAGGCTACTGATATTTTTAATTATTGTGGGTATGGGTTATAAGCCGAACGCCTGCAGCTCTGGTGATTTCGGTGAGCGTCGTCAGCGTTGGATTGCCATTTTCAGACAGTGTTCTGTATAACTGTTGACGAGACAGTCCCGATTTTTTGGCTATTTCGCCCACTCCACCACGCGCTTCAACAACACGGCGTAATGCTGTCAGGAATGCAGCGATGCCACCTTCCTCATAAATATCCTCTAGTGCTGTCTGGAGGTATATTTCTGCGTATTCAGGATTTTCTCGTAGTTCCGCAACCATTGCATCATCGTGGCTAATGGCTTTTTCGAATTTAGTTGATTGAGTGATGATTGCCATGATATTACCTCTTTTGATAATCCCGCCAGTATTGCACCGCTTTATCTAAATCTTTGCTTTGGCTTGATTTATCGCCACCGGTGAAGAGCAAAATCATCTTATCGCCTTCTATCGCGTAATACACTCGATAGCCTGGACCATAATCAACTCTGAGCTCCCAGACACCGTCTCTTTCAAATTTATGGTCGCCGAAATTTCCCTTTTCTGCGCGATCTATTCGGATATCTATTTTTGACGCAGCGCGAGGATCTTTCTTGCGTAGTTTCTGTATCCATTCAGTGTAAGGGACTTTACCGTCACTGCATTGGTAACGTTTTACTGCATACAAGATAGCGTCCTCGCAAGTCCTTAGTCCTTTTTATGTTTGTAACTTAAAAACGACAATCTTGCAAGGATGCCTTCGAGCGTATTGGTGCATCAGGTTTTGGAACTAAGTTTTTTATTTACGAACAGGGAAGGTTTCGTGCGTAATAGATAATGAATTGCTTTGTTGCACAAGCGCGCCTTGTCGGGCGTGTGATGAAATAACAGAGAAATACGGCGGTTATCACGCACGAAATTTTTGTATCTACTTGCATAAATAGATAGTCAGAATCATAACGCTCGTCTAACACTTTAAATGTGTGACTCAT
Organism: Pectobacterium carotovorum; assembly: GCA_016415585.1. NCBI lineage: Bacteria > Pseudomonadati > Pseudomonadota > Gammaproteobacteria > Enterobacterales > Pectobacteriaceae > Pectobacterium > Pectobacterium carotovorum. Next base: position 1,549,436 of record CP066552.1, read on the forward strand.
CGTCCGTGGTTTTACAAGTGTAGTGGCATAGTGAATTTGGCCACCTGAATAGAGGTGATATCATCACCTCATAGTCAAAACAGGTGACATTATGACCGGACGTAACAGACGCAATTTTAGCCCCGAGTTTCGCCTCGAGACTGCCCCGCTTGTACTCGATCAGCATTACACCGTTGCCGCCGCTGCCACTGCGATGAATGTCGGCAAATCCACGATGGATAAATGGGTTCGACAACTGAAAGAAGTGCGAGCGGGAAAATCACCCATAGCTTCACCCATGACACCTGAGCAGATTGAGATACGTGAGTTGAAGAAAAGACTTCAACGCGTTGAAATGGAAAGGGATATATTAAAAAAGGCTACCGCGCTCTTGATGTCAGACTCCCTGAACAATTCTCATTAGTTGAGAAACTCAGGGCGCGGTTTCCTGTTGCCGTTGTGTGCAACGTGTTTGGGGTTCATCGCAGCAGTTATAAATACTGGCGGCAGCCCAGGAAGCCTGACGCCACGAGAGTGGCATTACTGAGCCTTGTGCGTGAAGTTTATCGCGAAAGTAACGGTTCAGCAGGAGCGCGAAGCATTGCCGCAATGGTCACCACCAAAGGTATAAAACTGAGCCGCTGGCGGGCAACAAAGCTGATGAAAGCGCTCAATATTATCAGCTGTCAGCAACCTGGCCATCGTTATAAGAAGGCGTCTAAGGAACACATTGAGATCCCTAATTATCTGGATCGCCAGTTTGCTGTTACCGAGCCTAATCAGGCCTGGTGTGGTGATGTGACTTATATCTGGACGGGAAAACACTGGGCTTATCTGGCTGTTGTACTCGATTTGTTTTCCCGTAAACCGGTTGGCTGGGCGATGTCATTTTTCCCTGATTCCGCACTGACAGGTAAAGCCCTGTCGATGGCCTGGGAAGCACGGGGAAAACCGGCTAATTTACTTTATCATTCGGATCAAGGCAGTCACTATACCAGCAGGAATTTCAGACAGTTACTGTGGAGATATCAGATAAAGCAAAGCCTGAGTCGCCGGGGAAATTGCTGGGATAACAGCCCAATGGAACGGTTCTTCAGAAGCCTGAAAACAGAGTGGGTACCGGATAATGGCTACGCGAATTTTAGCGAAGCCAGCACGGCAATAACGAATTACATCACAGGATATTACAGCCAGCTCAGACCTCATCAATATAATGGTGGTTTGACGCCGAATGAATCAGAACGATTGTTCTGGAAAAACTCTAAAGCTGTGGCCAGTTTTTGTTGACCACTACAAGCCGAAATACTCTTGAACGTCGAACTCCTTCGCTAAGTATGTATAAGTAGCAATACGTGAAGGTACTGACGGCAGTAAAACCGATGCTGCCTCTTAGGGTTCTGACCATGATGGTAAGATATTATCATTTTACGTAGATTATTTTAATCGGAAATTTATTCTATTGCTATCGGGTTTTTTTCATATTGATAATTTTTATTTTTTGTGAAGTAAATGTATTTTCTATAATTTCATCATAAATTTTTTTTATAAATTAGTGAGCTAATTTTTATTTATTTTTAATAAGGTGTGTTGACAGATTTGTTTTTAATTACTTTAATTAGTTTGACTCTAATTTGTTTTATTTGAGTTTTTATATAATCTTTATAATTATTCAATTCATTAACTATTTGTTGAAAATAAATGAGGTGTTATGATGAATCTATTACGTTCAAGTATTCTAGTTGGGGCAATGCTAGCTATGCCGTTGACATATGCATTAGAAAATGGTGTTCGCGACATGAGTAACAGTAGTTTGGTGAGTAACACCTTGCTGCATTCTGGAGAGAATCAAAATACGAAGACTAATTTGGGGTCGTCACAATACGGTCCGACCTTAATTTCTGACAAAAAAGAAACTGATTACTCAGTGGTTTATCAAATAGAAAATGGTGTTGAAATCACTGCAAAAAATTTAAGTGATTTATTTAAGACTTATGATTTAGTAGTGATAAATTTGCGAGATGGGCAGTTGGTGCCAGCAATTCATACACCTGTTCCATCTGGATATTCATCACAAAAATCAATTAATATTAATAATATTTCCTCTCCTTCGGCTACACCCGTTGAATTGTATGTGAATGGTGAGATGACATTAGTGAAACCCAACAGAGGAGCCTATGTTTTCTCTGGTAATGGTGTATGGATTGTATCTGGATTACAGCCGTAGAGAATTTTTAATAGAATGATGTTTTCATTTTCATCAATAAAAGAGAGATTTTTCAATGTGGTTATTGGCAATTCTCTCTTTTTTTCAGTAAAAACGTCGAATATTAAATAGTGACGATTTAAATTGATGTGCATATGGTTGCTTAGTTTTTTGGGGAGAGAGTGTTCAATTCGTAGAATTTATATTTATTAATAAATTCACCGATGGTTTTTTATCGCAACAAGCGGTAGTATGCTACTGCAAGCACATCCATTTTAGTTCTACATACTTTTTGAGATATCTAGGTTTCGATCTTTTCCCAATATTGGTGCTAAATAATTTTGCGCATTGATGCTTCACTTCTCATTGTGCGAGTCCAGTGCTGGCGGGGTGTTGCCGTCAGCAAGTGTAGCGCTATTATGCAAAGCTATTTAGCGTGCTCAATACCTGCGGGTCGTTGTCTTTCACTAAAGCTGTCAGCGTGGTTAATGCGTGAGTATCCTGCTACGTTAGGTGTTCGTAGAGCGCATCTATCTTGCCATTTGCCTGACTGATGGATATCGCCGATAGGCCAATCAGTGTGGCAATAAAGGTTTTCCTTATCATCGATTTTATTTCCTTAATTCATTCCCTGAGTGACTAGCAATGTGTACCAAAGATGCCAATTAAAGCGGTGGTTTATCGTAAGCCGTGTCTTTTAGAGTCATCGCTCTAATCATTATCCTCATTATCCAACGCGATCTGTTGATTATTCCTCAAGCAGATGCAGAGCTTAAGTGAGCAACTGTGCCGATTGCCTAATAACTAAATGCTACCGATCAGCAACATGAGCGAAGGGTTCAGTACCAGAAAAAGCTGAAATTTTAGCATTGGTAACGTTATAGCGACCAAGACTTGGGTGAATTTTTTGAAAATGTAGTCTACACTGGTTTTTTCTGCTAAAATCAATGTTATTAACTTAACTGTATGGATATACAAAACGGTAAATTTTATTCAAAAATTAAAATTATCCATTTAAATTTTTTGTTATTCTTATGGAGGTTTTATGATTTCAGTAGTTGCAAGAAAATTAAGTATTCCGGTTGTTAATCATACTTTCGTTCCAAAGATTAGTGAGCGTTTAAATTACAATTTCTTGGTGAATTTAAAAAAGGTAAGAAATTCTAGCGATAATCTGGTTAATGTTAATAAATGTGGTACCAACCCCCCTTGTAAAAAATTTCCTGACCTTAATTCTCCTTCACTGGTTAGATGCGCCGTTAATTTTTTAAAAAAAGATAATTCAGTCTCAATAAATAAAAATTTCCATGAGGTTAAGAATAAATATGATAAATTCATATCAGGAACAACAAATTCTTTAATTAATTTAGAAAAGCTAATTAAAGAAAATGATAATGATATGAGGGTTATATTTGAAAATATGGAAAACAGTGATCTTAAGTATGCAATAAATAATAAATTAAATGCTAATGTTTTAAGTAAAATAAAATTAATGGAAGGAGGGGTTGTTAACGATTTGAATATTTTTAAAAGCAATATTGTTAATGAGAATGATTTTAATAGCTTAGATAAGGCTCGATTGAAATCTCTTGAAAATACAGCAGATGCTTTTGCTAGAAGGATAGCATCCAAATTAAAAACGATGACTTCATTAATTGAAAAAAATGGAAAAATATAGGATGACATCTTCTAATTATAGCGATGGAAATGATTTAATCCAAGCAATTATTTCGGAACCTTTTCTATATCGAATGAGCTAAGAATCTGAAATTAATATAATATCATAAGGGGAGACAAGCTTGATTGAAATATGCAGTTGTTTTATAATGATAAAAGCGGAATATCAATAATTTCTCACTTATCACCAGCGTTGTACTGGCGATAAATGTTCTAGCTGATATAGCCGCTTCTGTAATTAAGGCACCGTCTAGATTCCCGATCGCCTTGTTGGGTGGAGCAAGCGATGCTCATTATCTCAGGGCTGGCAGCTTACGCTGCCCAATGCCGTACCAATACGTAGGCCAGCGACCATCCCCTGCGTAGTTATTGATCACGGCAGCGATCGCCACCAGCACAATGCTCCCCAGCAGAACGGGCGTGACTAAGAACTCAAACCCCACAGCGCTCTTCCCTGCCAGAATAATAACCAGCGGGTTGGCGCCAGCTGGTGGATGCACAGCGCGAAAATATTGCATCAGCATCGTCGCCACGCCAACCGCGAGTGATAACACAACGATCGTGTTGCCGAATCCATATAAGGCAATCAAACCCACGGCTGACGTAATGAAATGCCCCCCGATTACATCACCTTGCGATTAAGGTGGATGCCAAAGTGGCGCTGTTTGCGATCTTTGAGAAATTATCAGCCCATAACATCAACATTGAGTTCGCGCCCTCTCTGATTAGTGGCGGCCCGGCAATGCATATGATGTGCTATGAACCAAGCGGGATCCGTATCGAATTTTACTGGTCAGGTCAGTAAATGGGGCGTAAAAAACCAGCCTCATGACCCATATCAATAATGGTGCTGCTATAGCCGCCATTCATCCTGATTTAAAATTGATCAAAATCAATAAAAAACCAGTAAATACATTATTTTACCTTTCTATACTTCCCACCTTTTGACCTTCCCGTAGGGGGAAGGTGTAACGTCATAACCTGTGATTCCAGATAATGACTCTATTGAGGGGAAGTGATGATGAAGATAAAGGTGATGGCGGCACTGTTCGCTCTGACGTTGAGTGGGTCGGGTTTCGCTGCAGCGACTGACGCTAATGCGTTTCTAGCTAAACAAGGGCTGGCAGGGAAAAGCGTCGAACAGATCGTCGATACGATCGATCAATCGCCGCAGGACAGGCCGTTGCCCTACAGCGCGTCGATTACCAGCAAAGAACTGAAATTATCCGATGGGCAGCAGCAGTATAGCTATCCGCTGGGAAATAAATTCTATCTCTCATTCGCCCCTTATATTCAGCAAACCCATCCCTGCTTTAACCACAGTTTGTCCGGGTGTCAGGGTGAGCTCGCCAATACAGCATTTGACGTAAAAATTACGGATAAAGCCGGTAATGTCACCGTGCAGAAAACCCTAAACAGCCACCAAAACGGTTTTGTCGGCGTATGGCTGCCGCGCAATATTGAAGGAACGATTAATGTCAGCTATCAAGGACGCGTGGCAAACTCATCGTTTGCGACCTATGACGACAGTCAAACCTGCATGACGACATTGCCATTGAAAGAGCGATCGTAGTCGAAAAAAACGTAATCTGCATGTCACTGGATGCAGGTGGAAACACATCTTCAAGGTGAGGAAGGCTGTTTCTCATACTTTGTTGAGCAGTGTGAAAAAGCTATTGGTGCTTTCATTGAGAAAGACATATTTTGCTAATAGGATGCATCACCTAAATCCTCAGACTGTCTTGATACAGCGTAAAAACAGGTCAATGTTTCACCCAATGCCTTAACCTTACCGCCAACAGGCAGTAAACTAGCGGAATGATTTTTTGACCGATTTTCACTGTGAGCGCTCGCTCGCATGCGTGTCGATGCCGTTCCATCTCTTTCTGTGAGCTATCAGGCCTATGACGTACCTCAAATTCTTAGGGATTGGGTTTATTTGTGTGCTGTTGCTGTCTTTTTGGCAAAGCTGGGCGCAGTCAACGCGTAACGGCGAAACGTTTAATGGGCAAAGCTGGTGGTCTGCCAAACGTGATTCTTCCGGCTTGGCGCCGAACCCTGTGCAATTTCGCCAGACTGCTATCGTGCAGGTTTATGCTGCGCCGACATACGGCTGGCGTGGGCTGGTGGCGGTACATCCGTGGATCATTTTCAAGAAAGCAGGGGAAACCCAATATCGCCGCTATGAAGTCGTGAGTTGGGGGAGCGATAACGTCGTCCGTCTTAACCGTTCGGTGGCCGATGCGTATTGGTATGGTGCGAAACCGAAGCTGTTGGTGGAACACCGTGGCGACAACGCGGAAGCGATGATCCCACAGATTGAGGCTGCGATAAAAAGCTACCCGTGGCCGAAGACGTACCACGCCTGGCCGGGACCGAACAGCAATACGTTTCTGGCTCACATTGGCCGCGCAGTGCCCGCGCTCAAGCTGGATATGCCCGCTAATGCGATTGGCAAAGATTACCGTCCGATCACGCGCCCAGTGGGGCTGTCGCCATCGGGAAGCGGTGTGCAGATTTCACTGCTGGGCGTGCTGGGTATCACGATGGGCATTGAAGAGGGAATTGAGGCCAACATTCTGGGGCTGAGCATGGGCGTGGATATGAACCCGCCCGCGCTGCGTTTACCCTTTGTTGGCCGCCTCGGCTATGAAAAAACGGGTAGCGAAGAAGGCTAAGGCTTGCGCTTCACTTTTACGTGCCGCATTGCCGCAGATGTGTCAGCAGATTGGCGACTTCGGGTTGCAACGTCGCGCCGGATTTCACGCCCAGCCAGAGCTGGCGTGAAGCCCACTCGTCAGTGAGACTGATGGCGCGTAACCCGGTGCCGAGCACTCCCGGGCGAATCGCGCCCTCCGGCAAGACGCTGATCCCCAGTCCTGCTTCGATCATGCGACAAATGCCGTCAAAGCTGCTGACCTGCACCCGCAGGCGCAGCACTCTCCCCAGCTCATCTGAGGCATCTTTTAACTGCTTCAGCAACGAGCTGCCGTTATTGAGGCCGACATAGTCGTAGCCCAGCGTGTCGTTAAAGCTGATTTCTGGCCTTGCGGAAAGTGGGTGCTGGGGCGGAACGAGTACGACAAGCTTGTCCTGACGATAAGGAATCTTCTCGACCCCCTGCGAGCCGACATTGTCAGCGAAGATGCCGATATCGGCTTCTCCCATCGCGAGCGCCGTCACCACGGTCTTACTGAGCTTTTCCTCCAGGTTAATACGAATGAGCGGTCGTGCCAGAAGGAATGACGCCAGATCCTGCGGAAGAAACTGAATAATCGCCGAGGTGTTCGCCCACATGTGTACGTGGCCGCGCACGCCAACGGCGTAGTCGTTCATTTCACTCGCCATACGCTCCACGTTGCTTAACACATTGCGCGCGTGATTCACCAATTCCTTGCCTGCGGGGGTTAACGTCAGGCCGCGCGGCATTCGAATAAACAGCGCACAGTCCACGGTGCGCTCCAGCTCGGCGATACGCTTGCTCAGGGCTGAAAGCGTAATGTGGAACTTTTCTGCGGCTTTGGTGAGGCTACCGGTTTTGGCAACCTGCAAAAAGATGCGGAGCGACTGGAGGTCAAAGTGCGTCGGGTTAATCATGGCGTATCGAGAGTCCTCAGCAGAGCTGGAAAACAGCACAAGAGCTGGCAGTTTGATTCCGCGCAGCATGTTGGCAGATGTCTTATGTCAGGCTGTAATTTAGCACAGTCGGAGGTTTTCCTGACAGGAAAGGGTCATTGACTATTCAGGGATTATCAAAAGACCGCGTTACTCCTAGGATGTGAGAAATATCGTTCAGGATAGGACTTATCAATGTCACTTATCGATCATGTCGATCACCTTGTATTGACCTGCGTTGATTTTGCGGCGACCCGACATTTTTATGTTGATGTGTTGCAAATGCGGGAAGAAACGTTTGCGAATGGGCGCGTTGCTTTTCATTTTGGTCATCAAAAAATCAATGTGCACCTGCGTGGCGCCGAACATGAACCGAAAGCGCATCTGCCCGTTCCGGGATCGCTCGACCTGTGCTTTATTGCGTCGGTGCCGCTGGAGCAGGTTATGGATCATCTGGCACGCTGCCTCTGGCCAATTAGCGAAGGACCGGTGATGCGAACCGGTGCAACGCAGCCAATTCGTTCTCTCTATCTGCGCGATCCCGATCTGAATTTGATCGAAATCGCGGAATATTTACCCTAAAGCCATTGTCTGCCTACCGGCCTGAAACGCGGTTCTCCAGATAGTCTTGTGATATATAGGTCATGCATTTTTTATGTTTAGCTTAATGATGTTCAGCGATATTTTGTTGTGTTTGCTTTTGGGTATCGGGCTGGGATTTTGCGGAGGAATGCTGGGGATTGGCGGTGGGCTGATCGCGATTCCGATTTTGGGTGTGCTCTTCGGGATGGATCAACATATGGCACAGGGAACCGCGTTGGTGATGATTACGCCTAACGTGCTGATTGGTTTTCTACGCTATCGCCAGCGTAACCGCATTGATACGCGGGTGGCGTTGACCATGTGTGCTTTTGCGACGGGGTCTGCCTACCTTGCTGCCCATATCGCGTCATCGATTGATGTTCACAACCTCCAGCGTGCTTTCGCCACTTTTCTGCTGGTGCTGGCGGCGTACTATATCTGGCAGTGGTATAACAAGAAGCGCAGGCAAACGTCAGAGATTGTGCTATCGACCAAATATCTACCGTTGCTCGGTGTGGCGAGCGGGTTTATGTCGGGCATTTTTACCGTTGGTGGCGGTTTGGTGGTGGTGCCTGTGCTGGTTACGCTGTTTGCCTTTGCGCAAACGCAGGCGCAGGGCATGGCGCTGATACTCGTTGTTCCGGGTGCACTGGCTGCGCTGCTATCCTACTCGCAGGCGGGTAACGTTGACTGGGGTATTGGTTTACCACTGGCGTTGGGCGGGATCTTTAGTGTTTCCTGGGGCGTGGCTTTAGCGCACAAGCTGCCCGTTGTTTACCTGCGTGGGGCGTTTTGTCTGATGCTGATCGGCGTGGGAATCACTATGCTGGTGCTGAAATAACTGGCTGATACATCCTACTTAGCGCTTTTAATTCCTACCTATTCAGCCTAAAGTTTTCAGCGCTTTCTCCGTTGATAGGTAGGAAGTGATGCGGTTAGCGTGAATGATTTCTCCGTTTCCTGACCACTGCTGGAGCGGCCCGAGTGAAGCAGGGTCGCATCCTCTCTGAAGCCCAATCTGAATAAGGCGTGATGTATGAGTCTCGTGAGCTATCTAGGAAAGCAAACTCTCGGTGTACTGGCGGGTTATAAGCAGGATGGCGTAGTCATCCATATTTGCGGCGTCTATCCCAATGCGGATAACAGTCTGCGCGTTTTTTTCCCACACGGGCATGAGTTTGCCGTTGGCGACCTGGCAACTATTCACCTTGATAACCGCTCCGGGGTTGATGAATTTGATGCCAATATTCAGGTTTATCGTACTTCTTACAAAGGACGTGTGGTCGCCAGTGATGGCGATTGGGTCGTGCTGGAACCTAGAGAGTGCCAGCTTCTGCACGGTTTCACGCCCGTGCTGGATATCCGCGAACCGGGCTATCAGTTTCCGCAAGACGATCGCCCGTCAATGCCGGTGCCCCTGACACCGATGGTGGATTTTCCGCCGACGGAGAAGCAGGATTTTTCCAATAAGGTTGGCGTATTAATTACCATGGCTGCCGAACAGCCGCACACTACGGTGTTGGCCTTCTTGTCGTCTGTGGATAACGATGTCTTTCTGATTACGTTCCCCGAAACCTTTAAATCCCAGTTGCTTAAACGCAATCCACACTGCTTTTTTGCGATGGATGAGCGCAGCCACTATACCTTCGAGCGAGCCATTGAATGGAACTACACCATTATTGAAGGTGAAGCGTTTATTATCGCGCGCGACAATCCGCTTTATGAAAAAGTACGCCATGAGTTCGTCACTAAAAACCCGTGGGAAATTGCCTTTTTCACGCGTCCTGACGTCGAGGTTTACCATATTAAAAGTAAGCAGCTCGTGTGCCCCGGTAATACACAAACGCTTAGCTAAGCTATAAAGAAAACAGACGGGATAGCGCTGTGCTATCTCGTTTTATATTAATCAATCGCGGCTTACCGTGGCAGATCGATCACCATACGGCCTGTGATTTTCCCGTCTTTCATTTCAGCGAAAATGGCGTTGATGTCTTTCAGAGGATGGCGCGTCCGTGTGGCCGTATTATCGGAATGAGACTGCGTCGGGTTATAGGGTTTTTTCTTTCGGTTCCAGTGCCCACTCAACTTTGCCTTTACCGGTGGTTTTGGCTTGGTAAAGTGCGACATCCACGCGTTTCATAAAGTGTTCGGTGGGTTCCTGAGGCTGTTTTTTACCCGCCCCAATACTGACAGAAAGGTGGTGTGTATTTTTAATAATGATTTTATTCGCGTTTTTTAATACCTCTCTTGCCAGCGTTTCTGCCCGAGCCTGTGTCCCGGCATACAGAATAATCGCGAACTCTTCACCACCAATTCGGGTTGCCACAACTTCACTGTTATCGAAGCGAGAAAGAATATGACCGAAATTACTTAATATTTCATCGCCTTTCGTATGACCATATTTATCATTAATGGCTTTGAAATTGTCGATGTCGATAATAAATAAATAGGGTGTTTTTGCTTCAAGTTTTTTTAATTCGTTAATAAAAAACCGACGGTTAGGTAGTTGCGTGAGTTCATCGCTAAATGACTGTATTCTAGCTTCGACATACTTATTATTAATTTGCTGTATCAGGGTATAGACGCCAAATCCGACGCCAAACATGCCAATAATTCTCAGCAGATCCTCAACATAATACCCGACCAGCTTGGGTTGATAGATAAACTCATCCATAAAGTCAAACGTAGCGGCACATATCCAGATGTGGAGTCCGAGGCGAATAGATAAGGCTGAAGTATGGTTAAGGGATATTTTGCTGGTACATGACAAGATAAAAAAAAGAAAAACCAACGCAATCGTATCGGCATAAGAGCCCGGATTATTGTGCAGCTGTTCCTGAAAGTCGCGGTGCTTAAAGAACAAGACGTTGAATATAATGATCAACACAGACGATAACAGGGCGAGCCTTACAGACGAGGTGGTTTTCTTGTTTTTATCAATAAAATCATGGTCATATTCTTTAAAAGGCATTGCGGATCTCCTCTTGCATCACCTTTCAATCCTATCATGAAACCTATTGAATACATTGAGTCGCGTGGTGCCGGGCGGTATACCCCAGAGAATGACGTTGGCTGTGTTGATAGGCAAAAAGCAGACGCCCGATTGCTCAGGCGTCTTTACCGATTAAAAATCGGCTTTCAGTACCACGCGGTAGCGAGCTTTGCCGTCACGTACGTGCTGGATAGCATCGTTGATTTTCGACATCGGGAACAGTTCTGTCTGCGGCTTCACGTTGGCACGAGCCGCAAGCTTCATCAGAGAACGCAGTTCATGTGGTGAACCAGTAGAAGAGCCGGAAACGCTGCGGTCGCCCGCGATAAGCGTGAAAGCTGGAACGCTGAATGGCTTCATTACCGCGCCGACGGTATGGAACTTCCCGTTATAGGCGAGCGCGTTGAAGTAGGGTTGCCATTCCAGATCGACACTCACGGTGTTGATGATGAGATCGAACTGGCCTGCCAGTGCGGTCAGCGCCTGCGGGTCGCGGCTGTTGACGACCTTATCGGCACCCATCGCCAGCACTTCTTGCTCTTTGGCTGGGTTAGAACTGAACGCTGTGACTTCACAGCCCATCGCGTGCAGGAGCTTAATCGCGATATGCCCCAGGCCACCGATACCGATCACGCCGACGCGGCTGGTTGCGGTGACATGGTGCATTAACAGCGGTTTGAACACGGTGATGCCGCCGCACAGCAATGGACCCGCAGATTCGATATCAATGGAGTCAGGAAGCGGGATAGCCCACTGCCAGTTCGCGCGAATCTTATTGGCAAAACCGCCTTTATTCAGGATGGTCGGCACGCTGCCTTGCTGGCAGTTAGTTTGGCTACCGCTGATACAGGCATCGCAGTGCCCACAGCTGTGAGCCGTCCAGCCAATACCGACGCGCTGACCAATCTTTAATCCTTTGCTTTTCGCCGCGTCACCTAGCGCGTGTACATGGCCAATCACTTCATGCCCGGCAACCAGCGGATAGCTCGACATGCCCCATTCGTTATCGATCATCGACAGGTCGGAATGGCACACGCCGCAGTAATCAACTACAACTTCGACGTCTTCCGCTTGCAGTTCACCCGCATCAAACTCATACAACTCCAGCGCTGCGCCTGCTTCCGGTGCGGCATAACTCTTTATCATCGTCATCACAATTTCCTCAGTATGGGTTTGATTAACCAGTCTAAAGGGTTATGGCGTTTTTCTCTATGTCACAACGTGCCTGTGGTTTTTCATTTTGTGTCGGGGGCGTTCAAGCAGCCTGACGGTTGGCTGAAGTGGATCAGGAATAGCTCGGCGTTAGCTGCATACGTTCCCGTTATCCACAATTTGCTATGTAATTGATGGCCTGGGTTGGAGATAGCTGGTGTTTACTTAACCTGAGGGGAAAAAAAATATTGTAAATATCCATTTGAGGTACAAAGTTCGCCCCAGATCTTTGGGGCGAAATGGAGATAATTTATTCTGTTGTAATTTGACTTTGCTTTTTGATCGTTCTGGTTTTCAGCATCTCAACCTGTCCTGATTCTGTTAATGACCAGAATGTATTCATGCTGCCATCAATCGTTTTTAAATATTCAATTTTAATGAAATCATATGCGCGCAATTGTATGCCTATCGTCTTGAGATCCTGAGAGGAAACTTTAGCGGATGAGCCTCCTTTGTCTGCGATTTTTTTCGCTGTTTCGGCAATTGTGGATGAGACACTTGATTCGGGATAATGTCTAGTGAGGTAGGGCGATATTGTATGAAATATGTCCTTCCATTTCATGCTCACAGACCAAACTTTAATCCCGCCAGTTGTGTATGGCCCTCTAGGAAAAGTAGATTGGCAATTAAAATCGAAAACATCATCGAAATCCGCTAGATTTAACTCAAGAGTTTGGTTATAGGGAGATGTTGCTTTTGCTAGTTCACTTTTTAATCGTTCGTTTTCTTTTTGTAAATCGACTATTGCACGTAAATCATTTTCAGAAGACGTTAAATTAGCCCTTACCCATCCGATTGCCGGATAAGTTTTCATCGTTTTATTCATGCTTAACGCAACCAATCCAGGTAAATCTTTAGCTGTTGCCCATGTTTTCCTGAGGCGATTGGTTGATGCCTTCTCGATGAATGCAGCGAGCTTCTCTCTGAGTTCAGAATCTTTTTCAGATTTGGCTAAAGGTAGACTTTCCGGATTCTCATGCACTAAAACAACAACACGTAAACCTTTTGAGACCGCATAATCAAATTCCTTTTCAGTGTAACTCAAACCATCTTCTGCGACAGAGCCATAACGGCCACCAATGATCAGCAGATAGTAATCACAGTCATCAATTACTTTTTTTATGAATTCCCATTGACCTTCATCGATTGCTGGGAATAACTCCATTCCTGCTGGGATGCAATCCATTTCCATTAGCGTCTGTATAACGTGTTTCCGTTCCTCTTCCAAATCCGTAAACGTTGAACTTACGAAAACCTGGTAACGTTTATCCATTTCTATCCCTTAAAAGAGGAAGGGGCATGAAGCCCCTTCATTCAACATTAACCCGCGTGGCGGTAGGAATCACGCATACCATCACGATAGCCTTCAGCAAATGCTGCTTGTGGGCTTTTATGGCGTACAGTGCCCGCTTGGCTATCAGGTAAAACATGCAAATTTACCCAGACTTGTTCCGTTCGAGATAAGCCTGATTGGTAGCCTTGATCGTAGGCGCAGCCACAACATTTATGCCGCCCCTCACCACCTTGGTCATCTGGCAGGTTAATGAAAGCCGTATTGTATCGATGAGACTTATTACAGATTGTCATGTGTAGCTCCTTATGAGCACTAATTGGTATTTACATGACCATCCAAGCTCGGCACAATCAAACCGTAGAAATGAAAGTGAGGCTAACAAACGTTATGAGTCTGCAAACTCATGGTGGTCATGCTTCATAAGCCGGATTCACAATTTATGAATCCGGTTTTTTTATGCCTGTCATTAACGCGATATCTATATGTAGTGTATTAATTTCATTAAAATACTACATGCTGGGTATTTTAGTTGAGATTCTTTTGAGTGCAAAGCTTGATTTTGAGGTTGAATTTAGATTTCGACAGGTTAAGAAACGCGCAACCCTTGTCTGAGAAGGCTTACAGAAATGTCAATAACGCGCAAAAAAAATGAAAATTTGATCGAATGTAGATTTCTTTTACGGAAAAATATAACTCGCTGAATTTTTAGAGCGCCTGTAGTGATATCTGGTTTGGGAAGCTTGAAAACTAGAACCTCGTTTAGCCCACTGACTGCGGGTCATCGCAATACTTCTGGCACACAAGCGGGATTGGATGTCCATTTACAATACCTCCCACTGGCATTATCCTGATCGAAGATTAATAAAACATTAATCGCAACATTTTGATTTTAAATGACTCGGGGTGCCCTTCTTTGTGAAGGCTGAGAAATACCCGTACCACCTGATCTGGATAATGCCAGCGTAGGGAAGTCACGGTATGCCCCACCGGTTGCCGCCTTCTTCCACGCCGGTTGGGAGATTTATGAACACGCGACCCGCCGACTTTTCTGCCGCTCAGGCAGCAACATCACTAACCCAATTCCGTTCTGCCTCGCCGCTGGTGCACTGTTTGACCAACGATGTGGTGCAATCTTTTACCGCTAATGTGCTGCTGGCGCTGAATGCGTCGCCAGCAATGGTGGTCGATCTCGAAGAAGCCGCGCAGTTCAGCGTGGTGGCCGATGCGCTGCTGATTAATGTCGGGACGCTGGAACGTACGCGAGCTGAGGCGATGCGGGCGGCGGTAAACAGTGCACATCAGGCGGGTACGCCGTGGGTGCTCGATCCGGTTGCCGTAGGTGGTTTGACCTTTCGGAGTGAATTCTGTCGTGAACTGCTGGCGTGGAAACCGGCAGCAATTCGCGGCAATGCGTCTGAAATCATGGCGCTGGCGGGCTTAGCCGCACAGGGGCGTGGCGTGGATAGCGCTAATGATTCGCTGGCGGCGCTCCCTGCCGCCCGCGAGCTGGCTCGGCAAGTGGGGACGATTGTTGCGGTGACCGGCGTGGTGGATTATGTCACGGACGGTGAGCGAGATATCGCGGTAACCGTCGGCGATAGCATGATGACGCGGGTGGTTGGCACGGGCTGTGCGCTGTCGGCGGTCGTCGCGGGTTTCTGTTCCTTAGAGGGGGATTGCTTATCCCATGTAGCGGCGGCGTGCTATGTCATGGCGTTAGCGGGGCAGCAGGCAGCTTCGGCGTCGCAAGGTACGGGGAGTTTTATTCCCAACTTTCTCGATCGGCTTTATACCCTGCGCGCGGAGGATCTGGCATGAAGCGTATCAATGCGTTGACGATTGCAGGCACCGATCCGAGCGGCGGGGCGGGGATTCAGGCGGATTTAAAAGCGTTTTCTGCGCTGGGTGCTTACGGCACGTCGGTCATTACCGCGCTAGTGGCGCAAAATACGCGCGGCGTGCAGTCCGTCTACCGGATTGAACCAGATTTTGTCGCGGCGCAGCTGGATTCCGTACTGAGCGATGTGCGTATCGACAGCGCCAAGATTGGCATGCTGGCGCAGACCGATATTGTCGAAACCGTTGCCGAGCGCCTGCGTCACTACGCCGTGCCTTTCGTGGTGCTGGACACTGTGATGCTGGCGAAAAGTGGCGATCCGCTACTGGCTCCCGAGGCGGTGGAGTCGATCCGTCGTGAGCTGTTGCCGCTGGTGTCCCTGATTACGCCGAACCTGCCGGAGGCCGCCGCGCTGCTGAATACGTCACCCGCCACCAACGAGCGGGAAATGCGTGAACAGGGGGAGGCGCTGCTGGCGATGGGCTGTCAGGCGGTGCTGATGAAAGGCGGTCACCTCAGTGAAGCGGAAAGCCCGGACTGGTTGTTCAGCCGGCAGGCCGAGCCACAGCGCTTTAGTTCCCCGCGCGTGAATACACGCCATACGCATGGCACTGGCTGCACGCTGTCTGCCGCGCTGGCGGCGCTGCGACCGCGTCACGATAGCTGGGGGGAGACGGTCAAGGTAGCGAAGGACTATTTACAGCAGGCGTTACAGCAGGCCGACACGTTGGAGGTTGGGCACGGCATCGGCCCTGTTCATCATTTTCACCGCTGGTGGTAAAACGCACATGCAGCCTGAAGTCTGACGTGTATAAGTAAATTGACTTGTACTTTGCGTGACATATTTGCCAGTAATTTCAAACTAAATTAAGCGTATTTTGGCGTGACAGTGCGGGGGCATCCGGTTACTTTGCTGTGAAATCTTGGCGTTAATGTGAAATAGGATGTGGGGATAACATATGGCAGGTTCTGCTCGTAGTGCGATGGCTGCCAAGGCACTTCAGACGATACTCAATATCGGCCTGCTGGTGCTGGCGACCATTCTGGTGATTTTTTTAGTCAAGGAAACGTTCCATCTGGCGAAAGTGCTGCTGATCTCCAACGAGAAAGATTCCTCCTATCAGCTGATAGAAGGCATTGTGATCTATTTCCTTTATTTTGAGTTCATTGCGCTGATCGTGAAGTATTTTCAGTCCGGCTATCACTTCCCGCTGCGCTATTTTATCTACATCGGCATTACGGCTATCATTCGCCTGATTATTGTCGATCACAAAAGCCCATCGGATACGCTGGTTTATTCCGCGGCGATTCTGCTGCTGGTGGTAACACTGTATCTGGCAAACAGTAATCGCCTGAAGCGGGAATAGTAGAAACAGGAATAATCGAAACGCGCCGCTATTCCAGCAGCGAGCACTGGGGCGGTAGCCGGCAGTGAATCGCTGCGGGAAGCACCTCGATATGGAAACGTTTGGCGGTGAGCGGTTCGCCGTCCAGATTAAACGTCATATCGTCCGGGGCGGTAATCTCCAGCCAGGGCAGGGTAGCGGAAATCATGTTCTGGTTTTCGCTGCCGGTAAACCAGGCTTGAAGCATATTCGGCAGCAGCTCTGTTGCCGACAGCACGCTCAGTTCCAGCAACCCATCGTTGATTAGCGCTTCCGGGCAAAGCTGCTGCCCGCCGCCAGCCTGACGACCATTGCCTACCGCGATAACCAGCGTATCCCCCGACCAGTGAAAATCCGGTCCGCGAATCTCACAGCGCTCGGCTTGCAGCATGTCCATGCGAAAGAGCGCGTGCAGTACGTATGAGGCGCTCCCCAGCGCGGCCTTCATCTTGGCCGGTGTCTCGGTGGTAATACGCGTGGCGAATCCGCCCGTTGCCATGTTGATGAAGTAATGGCTGTCGTTCACCTTGGCGATATCAATGGCGGTGGCGCGGCCTTTGATCGCCAGCGTCAACGCATTGTGCATTTCCATCGGAATCTGACAGCTGGTGGCGAAATCGTTGGCTGTACCCAGCGGCACAATTCCCAGACACGGACGCACCGCTTCCGGCTGTACCGCTAATGCGGCGGCAACTTCATTGACGGTGCCGTCGCCACCAGCGGCGATCACGTTATCCGCATTGAGCTGAATCGCCTCTTCCACATAGCGTTTGGCATCGCCGTATTCCCAGGTCACGCGGACATGCAGCGTATAGCCGTCCTTGCGTAGCTCACCAATGGCCTCGCGAAGTTCTTCATTACCTGCGCTTTTCCCATTCAGAATCAGCAGCGTCACCGGATTTTTTTCCATGGCCTATTTCTCCTAAGCAGGATAGTGGAATTAATAATAGACACTAAATCGGTAGGTAGAAATCAGAAGAGTCGGTGAATATGCCCGTCATACTTCAAGTTGCATGTGCGTTGGCTGCGCTACTCGGCACACTTGCGTGCGCCTCGCCCCGTTGGGGCCGCTGCAAGCAGCGTTCAAACCTGCCTATGGCAGGTTTGTCTGTCACCCGAATCACTTACCTGAGTAAGCTCATCGGGATTCCTTCTCTTGCCGTGTTATTTGGCCTTATGGCCTCACCCCTCTGGGGCCAACGCTTTGCGTTGTTCAAAACGCTAACCTTTTGTCCTGAAACTCGAATTATTTAGGGTATTTGCGGTAGGGAAATGGGGGGCGTGAGAAAAAGAAAAGCCAGCTCAAGGGAGATTGAGCTGGCCAAGGAGGTGGTTCCTAGTAGTATCACTACGCTTGTTTTTCGTTCTATGTTTTCTCAGCGACGCAATATTAACCACAAGACTGGCGAATTGATGTGATCTGTTTCTAATATTCGTAAAAAACCCCTGAGCTTTGTAACGATACCTTCGCGCGATTGACGTACCGAGTCGCGGTTGAGAAAGGTTGATAATAGGGGGGCATACGATAAGGAAGGGATTGCCTTGTGGGAGGCATTGCCGGATGTACGTGACATCCGGCGCTATTACCAGTTTATTCCGCGTTAGGATTACGCGTGGTGGTGCCCGGCAGATTGCGCAGCAGTAGCGCGTAATCCAGCGAGACATCGTCCGGCACGTGCAGATAGACGATATGGCCGTTACCCGGTGCCACATCGGTCAGCTGCCCTTTGGTATTCTGCATAGATTCGATGGTGAATTGAATATTGCCGTTTGGCGTCATCATCTCCACGCTGTCGCCGCAGGAAAACTTGTTCTTCACCTCGACTTCCGCCAGCCCATCGCGGCGCACGCCGGTGAATTCACCGACAAACTGCTGACGATCGGAAACGGAGTAGCCGTATTCGTAGTTCTGGTAATCTTCATGCACGTGGCGACGCAGGAAGCCTTCGGTGTAGCCACGGTGCGCCAAGCCTTCCAGCGTTTCCAGCAGCGTCGGATCGAACGGTTTCCCCGCGACGGCATCGTCAATGGCGCGGCGATACACCTGTGCGGTACGGGCACAGTAATAGAATGACTTGGTGCGGCCTTCGATTTTCAGCGAATGAACCTGCATTTGCGTCAGGCGCTCAACGTGCTGGATTGCACGCAGATCGCGGGAGTTCATGATGTAAGTGCCGTGCTCGTCTTCAAATGCGCTCATGTACTCGCCGGGGCGCAGGTTTTCTTCCAGCATAAAGACGTTGTCGGTCGGTTCGCCGATGCCCAGCGCAGGCTCAACGTTTTTCACCGCAATAGGTTCGTGCTGATGAACGATATTCCCGATGTCATCCTCTTTGCCTTCCTGAACCTTATATTCCCAGCGGCAGGCGTTGGTACAGGTGCCCTGATTCGGGTCGCGTTTATTGATGTAACCGGAAAGCAGGCAGCGGCCAGAGTAAGCCATGCACAGTGCGCCGTGAACGAAGATCTCCAGTTCCATATCTGGGACGTTCTGGCGGATTTCTGCAATCTCTTCCAGCGACAGTTCGCGGGAGAGAATCACGCGCGTCAGCCCCATCTGCTGCCAGAATTTCACCGTTGCCCAGTTGACCGCGTTGGCCTGAACGGAAAGGTGAACATCCATCTGTGGGAAGTTTTCGCGTACCAGCATAATCAGGCCCGGATCGGACATGATCAGCGCATCCGGCCCCATTTCGATCACGGGTTGCAGATCGCGCAGGAAGGTTTTCAGTTTGGCATTGTGCGGCGCGATGTTAACGACGACATAGAATTTCTTGCCCAGCTCATGCGCTTCGTTAATGGCTTGCGCCAGCGTCTGATGGTTGAATTCGTTATTGCGCACGCGCAGGCTGTAGCGGGGTTGACCGGCATAAATCGCGTCCGCGCCATAGGCAAAGGCGTAGCGCATATTTTTCAGCGTACCGGCCGGAGAAAGCAGTTCCGGTTTAAACATGGTATCTCTCGATTCTGATCACAAGTCAGGCTGCTCCACGGCGGGAACAGTAAAGGCGGAGGATTCTAGCGCTAATAGGGGTAAATTGCAGTAGACGACACATGAAATGTGGGGCCTTTGTTTGACGTAAATCAATCGTTTGACGTAAATCAATTTTTTGACCTAAATAAAGAATGGCCTGCCATTAATGGAACAGGCCAGATAAGGTCGTATTAACGCGTAGCGATACGGGATTTTCCGAACGTTTCGCGGTTGTGGAGCTGATATAAATCGACCTGTGGGCCAACCGGCACAATCTGCGTCGGGTTCAGCCAGGCAATACCGTAATAGCCTGCTTTGATGTGGTCGATATTGACCGTTTCTGCGACGCCCGGCCACTGGTACAGTTCACGCAGGTAGTTCGACAGGTTCGGGTAGTCGGCAATGCGCTTCAGGTTACATTTGAACGCGCCGTGGTAGGCCATGTCAAAACGCACCAGCGTCACAAACAGACGCCAGTCGGCCTCGGTCAGCGTGTCGCCGATGATATAACGATGGCTACCCAGATGATCGTCCAGTTCGTCCAGCGTGGCGAAGAGCGTGGTGACGGCATCGTTATAGTGTTCCTGCGTTTTGGCGAACCCGGTCTTATACACGCCGTTGTTGACGTTGTGGTACACGGTTTCGTTCCAGCGATCGATCTCGCTGCGCAGCTCTGACGGGTAGAAATCAAGGTGATTGCCGGTCAGGTCGTTAAATTCGCTGTTCAACATGCGGATGATATCCGCCGATTCGTTATTCACGATGCGGCCTTCTACCCGATCCCACAGCACAGGGACCGATACCTTTCCGGTGTAGTCGGGCACGCTGGCGGTGTACAGCTGGTGCAGGTAGTTTATCTCACCCACATGCTCGCCGGCATCCTGTGGCGTGGCAAATTCCCAGCCGTTATCAGCGATACGCGGGTTGGCAACGGAGAGGGAAATGATGTTCTCCAGCCCTTTCAGCTTGCGGAAAATCAGCGTGCGCGATGCCCACGGGCAGAGGTAGGAGACAAAAAGCTGGTAACGACCAGCCTCTGGCACCAGCTCGGTTTGCCGAAATTTGGTTTCTTCGCGGTGGAACGCCCCGTTTTTGATCTCTTCCGCTGCGACATCGCCATTAACCCATTTGCCATTCACTAAGCCTGACATACACTTTTCCCCTTATCCGTACTGTTGCAGGTGACCCCTGTCCCGCACGGTGTGCGAGGTGATACCCGTTATTATTGTAGGCTTAAAAGAGTAACAGCCTTGGGAAAAGATAAAATGACAAAATTTTCATTAAGTCAGACAGTATTTTTGACCAGCATGGGAAGGGGCCGGGGAGCTAGAGCCTAATACCAGTCACTTAAGCATGGATTTACTCGCACAGTCCCTGTGCTCGCCCTGACGGGCTGCCACAAGCGGCATTTAAAATGCGTTTGCATTTTATAGGGGAAACACGGTGAGGAGGTTCCCGCAGGGATGCCTCACACCGTGGTCGCCCCGGTATCTCGATCCTTAAACGATCAACATTAGGCTAACGCTTAGCCGCCAGCAGGCCGTATAGCGCAGAGTCGGACACCTCTCCGTCCACGATCCACCGCTGCTTTAACAGCCCTTCCTGCGTGAATCCCAGTCGTTCCAGCGAGCGGGCTGAGGCCACATTGCGGGGATCGATTTCGGCTTCCAGTCGGCTGAGTCCCGCTGTTTCAAAGGCAAAATCCCGCAGCGCAGAGAGCGCCTCCGCCATATAGCCTTTGCCTTGCGCACTCGCCGCCAGACAGTAGCCGATTTCGGCGCGTTTAGACTCAATCTCAAGGTTGAACAGCACGCAGGTGCCGATCAGTTCTCCGCTCTCTTTAACTTCCAGACCTAGCTTCATGTGCTGCCCGGCGCACAGCGCGCTCCAGTGTTCGTCAATTGCGTCATGTGCCTGTTCGATGTGCTGCCAAGGCGGATGATTCCAGAAGCGCATCACAACCGAGTCGGACATAAAGGCGAATAGCGCAGGCGCATCATCACGATAGAGCGGACGCAGCAGCAGGCGAGGTGTCTCGATTTTGGTGGTTTCGGAAAATAGCGCAGTCATTAGCGTGGGAGCCTCTTCTTCGTGTGGAATGGAAAACGGTTACTCTGGCAGATAGCCAGCTTGCAGTGCCGCAATATCGCCAGCCGTGATGGTTTCCAGATGACGCGTGATTTTTTCTATCGGCCAGTCCCACCAGCACAGCGTTTCCAGTGCATCGATGACATCCGGCGCAAAACGGGATTTAAGGATTTTGGCCGGATTGCCGCCAACGACCGTATAAGCGGGCACATCGGCGGTGACCACGGCACGTGACGCAATGATGGCGCCATTTCCAATGCGGATACCGGGCATGATCAGCGCGTCATAGCCAATCCAGACATCGTTGCCGATGAGGGTGTCACCTTTGTAAGGCAGATCGCCGGGCTTGGGCGTCACTTTCTCCCAGCCGTTGCCAAAAATCTGAAACGGGTAAGTCGACAGGCCGGAAAGCCGATGATTAGCACCGTTCATGATAAATTTTGCGCCACGCGCGATAGCGCAAAACTTACCGATGATTAATTTATCGCCGAGAAACGGATAGTGGTAGAGCACATTTTGCTCGAAATTTTCCGCACCATCGGGATCGTCATAATAGGTGTAGTCGCCAATTTCAATATTCGGGTTGGTGACAACGTTCTTGATGAAGCACACTTGGGGGAAACCGGCCATGGGGTAGTGGTTATCAGGGTCTGGTCCGTTCAACATGGTCTCCATAACATCATAAGGCGGTGGGTGTTACACCTCATTACAGGGCGCGGCTTCCCAGCGATAGCCGATGCCGTATACCGTGCGGATAAATGAGGTCTCTTCGTCCAGCTGTTCCAGCTTGCGACGCAGATTTTTGATGTGGCTATCGATGGTGCGATCGGTCACGACGCGATAATCGTCGTAGAGCTTATCCAGCAGCGCCTCGCGAGAAAATACCTTGCCCGGCTCGGTGGAGAGCGTCTTGAGCAGGCGAAACTCTGCTGGCGTCAGGTCAAGGTTCTGCCCCAGATAGCTGGCCTGAAAGCCGCTTTTATCAATCAACAGGGCCGTTTCGGTTTTCTCTGCGGCTTTCAGCCCGTCATTTTGCCAGCCGCAGCGGCGCAGCAGCGTTCTGACGCGCACGACCACTTCGCGCGGGCTGAAGGGCTTACAAATATAGTCGTCGGCACCAATTTCCAGCCCCAGCAGGCGATCGATCTCTTCGCTGCGGGCGGTGACCATAATAATCGGCACGTTGGAAAACTGGCGGATGGTGCGGCAGAGCGTCAGGCCGTCGCAGCCCGGCAGCATTAAATCCAGCAAAATGAGTGAAGGAGAATGCTGCCGCACCCACTCGACGACATCGTTGCCATTGGGCAGCCAGTGCGTGGCATAGTCCGCTGCCTGAAGGTAATCCACCAGCAGTTGCCCCAATTTGGGCTCATCTTCGACGATCAGAATCGGTGATGCCATAGCGAAATCGGGTGCGGTTGTCATAGCTCTGCTTATTTAGGTGTGGATCTTAATCAGATTCGTGCAAGGGAAGCTCGATGGTAATCATCACTCCCCCTAATGGCGAATGTTCAGCATACAGCCGTCCGCTATGCGCCTCAACGATATTATTGCAGATCGCCAACCCCAGCCCGGAGCCGCCGCTGGCGCGGTTACGCGAACTTTCTGCACGGTAAAAGCGCTCGAAAATCAGCGTGAGCTGTTCGTCGGTCACGCCGGGGGCGCTGTCCTGCCAGATAATCGCCCAGCGTTTATGCTGCTGAATAACCGTAATGGTCAACTGACCCTGCTCATCCGTGTAGCGCAGGCTGTTTTCCAGCAAATTGTTAAATAGCTGACTCAGCCGGTCCGGATCACCAAAAACGCCAGCCTGAGTCGGTAAATCGGTGGTGAGCGTAATCTGCTTTTTCTGGAAACGCTCATGAAACGCGGCGATAGCAATATGCAGAATTTGCACCACGTCTACTGCCGTTTTGCGGTAGGCCAGTGCCCCGCGATCGGACAGGGTGAGCTGATGCAGATCGTCCACCAGTTTGGTGAGCGTCGCGACTTCAGACTGGAGCGAATGCAGAGAATTCGAGTCGGGCTTGCGCACGCCATCCTGCAAGGCTTCCAGCTCGCCACGCAGCACCGCCAGCGGCGTTCTTAACTCGTGAGAGACATCGGCCATAAACGCGCGACGGGACTGCTCATTTTTTTCCAGCGTGATGGCTAGCTGGTTGAAGTCTTGCGCCAGCCTGCCCAGTTCATCGTGCGAGCTTGCCGTCACGCGCGTACTGAAATCCCCCGATGCCAAACTGTGCATGCCGTTGACCAGCCGCTTGACGGGCGCGAGCAGGCCACGTGCGGTGAGCCAGGTGGCGATAATCGCGAGCAGCGTCGAGAGTGCGACAATCAGCCAACTGGTACGCTGTTGCTGTTGATCGAAGCTGATGTCGGCGTTGCGGGTCAGGCGTTCAACGGGCGAGGCGACAATCCAACCGACCGTTTGATTTTGCACCTCAATCGGCTGCCAGGTGCCTTCGTTCGGGATGGGAGCGGGAGAGCCAAACAGTTTGCGTTTACCAGTATCGAGCACCCAAAGCCGGACTCGCCATCCTTGCATGCTGTTGTCGGTGTCGTTGTTTTGATCCAGCGAGTGCAGCATCTTGAACACCAGACGTTCATTGTTACGCAGGAATGACCAGTTGCCGTGCTGCTGATATTGTTCTGCCAGCGCATCGCGCAGTTGCGTGACCCGCTGTTCGTTGCCGCGCTTAATGTAGTCGATAAAACCGCGCTCGAAGCTGGCGCGCACACCCCAGTGCATGGTAATCAGCACCAGCATGCAGGTGGCGAAAATCGCGAGAAACAGTTTAGCGGTGATTCCGAATTTCATGACGACCTCACGATTTACGCGGCAGCGTTGACTGCTTGACGCTGTCCATTGGCACGCGATTAAAAATCAACACGGGCAGGGCGATGATAACGATCATGCTGAGATAGGTGTAAATAAACACCGTATGTGTTTCCGTGCCTCCCGCCGCCATGTGCGGCTGAGAAAACATCCCCAGCAGAATGCCTGCGATGCTGACGCCGAGGCTGGTGGACAACTGCATGGTCATCGACAGCAGGCTATTGCCGCCGCTGGCGAGCGTATCCGGCAGATCCTTCAACGTCAGCGTGTTCATGGTGGAGAAGCGAACGGCGTTCACCGTGCCGAGGAAGAACAGCACAATCGGGATCATCCAGATCCATTTCATTAGCGCAACCAGTGCAAACAGCGCCGTAATCAGCGCCAGCAACAGCGTGGAGGTAATCAGCACGCGGCGGTAGCCGAATCGGTTGACGACCTGCACCACGATCCGCTTCATTCCCATGCTGCCTAGCACCATTGGCACCATCATCAGCCCGGCGTGGAACGGAGAAAACCCCATTCCCAACTGTAAAAACAGCGGCGTCATAAACGGCAACATGCCGCTGCCGATGCGGGCCAATAGCCCGCCTGTCAGGCCGATAGAAAAGGTGGATGTGTCGAACAGATGCAGGTTAAACAGCGCCCGTTTGTTGTGGCGGGCGTGCAGCCAGTAGCTCAATAGCGCGATCAGCCCGACGGCGATTAACGCGAAAATGGCAATTGGCGGAATGCCCAGACTGCGGTTGCCGTCCAGCGCCAATGTCAGTGTGGCCATGCCGACGGCAAGCCAGAGGAAGCCGCTGATATCGAAGCGTTGGGTGCGCATGGTGTAATTGGGCATCAGGAACCAGGTTGCCAGCGCGCCGATAATGCCGACCGGCAGATTGATGAGAAAAATCCAGTGCCAGCTGGCGTATTCCACCAGAAAGCCGCCGAGCGCGGGCCCCATTAGTGGGCCAATTTGGCCGGGCAGCGTCACGAATGTCATCGCCGCCATATACTGATCACGTGGGACGATCTTCATCACTGTCAGGCGGCCTACCGGCACCATCATCGCGCCGCCGACGCCCTGAATGACGCGTGAAATCAGCAGTTCGTTCAGCGTTTCCGAACGGGCGCACAGCAGCGACCCGAGCGTAAACAGCAGAATTGCGGCGAAAAAGATGTTCTTCACGCCGATGCGGTCCGCTAGCCAGCCGCTGGCGGGCAGCATCACCGCGACGGTCAGCACATAGGAAACAATCACCGAATGCATATGCAGCGGGCTTTCATTCAGACTCGCCGCCATCGAAGGCAACGCGGTATTCACGATGGTGGTGTCCAGCGTCTGCATAAAAAAGCCAAAGGCAACAATCCAGAGCTGCCAGCGGACGGAGGCTGGTTGGGTCATCTTTCATGACCCTCTGGATTGTTGGATATATTCGGCATAGTTGGTGGTGTCCTCACATTTCGCATGGTGCTCTCAAAGCACGAATATTATTATCTCGGAGAGGTTTCGTGCGCTTAACATTTGTTTTTCTCTGCATGCTTTCCGTATGCGCACGACACAGGGGCGCTCAGTCGCCGCCGCCCTGTGAACCCAGGCTGTTTGGCGGGAAATGATGCCGCTTCGCGATTCCTTCGTCGTCAATGCTCTCCTGTTCGGACCGCCGCTGACGCGCCGGGAGCGCGTCACTGGCGGCCCGTAAAGAGGCGGCTTTCGGCGAAGGCACCGCGTAGCGGTACAATTTAGCGCCAAAAGCCAGGGTTCCAAGGGCGACGGCAATTGAGCCGCCCTTGGTCGGGCGCGTTCGGGGCGCTATTAGAAAAACGGTGAAGCTTGAGCGCACGAAATATCCCCATAAATAGCATATTAATTAGATAGCTAACGTTAATCCTATTCCGTCACGATAGTGACAAATCCTTCCCCGGTGCTTTGCGCCGAATATTCCTCAGCTTGTCGAAAAACAGATACACCACCGGTGTGGTGTACAGCGTGAGGATTTGGCTCATCACCAGACCTCCGACAATTGTGATGCCGAGCGGTTGGCGCAGCTCGGCACCATCACCGCTGGTCAACACCAGCGGCAGGGCGCCAAACAGCGCGGCTAACGTGGTCATCATAATCGGGCGGAAACGCAGCAGGCAGGCCTGAAAAATGGCGTCCTGTGCGCTCAACCCGCCGCTGCGCTGTGCCACCAGCGCAAAATCCACCATCATGATCGCGTTCTTCTTCACGATCCCAATCAGCAGCATGATGCCAATCAGCGCGACCAGACTAAACGGTGCGCCGAACCACTCCAGTGCCAGCAGCGCGCCCACGCCCGCCGAGGGCAGGGTAGACAGAATCGTCAGCGGGTGCACATAGCTCTCATACAACACGCCCAGCACGATATACACGGTGATAATCGCTGCCAGAATTAGCAACAGTTGGGAAGACTGCGACTGCTGGAACGCCTGTGCTGTACCGGAGAACTGACCGCGTACCGCTGACGGCACGCCCAGCGACGTCATGGTTCTTTCTATCGCTGCCGTCGCGCTGGAAAGATCGGTGCCCTCCGGCAGGTTAAAAGATATCGTCGAGGCGGCAGACAGCCCCTGATGGTTCACCGAAAGCGGCGCGTTGATCGGCTTCCAACTGGCGAAATAAGAGAGCGGGATAGGCTTACCTTCGTTATTGATCACGAACATCTTGTTCAGTGAACTGACGTCTTGCGTGTAGGCGTCGTCCACTTCCATCACCACCTTGTATTGGTTTAGCGGCTGGTAAATGGTTGAAATCTGGCGCTGTCCGAAAGCGTTATTGAGTAGTGCGTTAGCGGCAGAAACGCTGATGCCGAGCTGCGCCATCGCATCACGATCGTAGGTGAGCGCCATTTCCGCGCCTTTATCCTGCTGATCGGAATTCACGTCGGCCAGCTCAGGGAGTTTGCTGAAAGCAGCACGAATCTTGGGTTCCCAGATGCGCAGCTCGCTCAAATCGTCAGACAGCAGCGTGTACTGGTATCCCGCGCTCGATTCCCGCCCGCCGATACGAATATCCTGCACCGGCATTAAAAACAGGTTGGCACCGGGTTCTTTTGCCAGCTTGACGCGCAGGCGACTGATCACCTGCTGTGCCGATACATCACGTTCGGACAGCGGCTTAAGTGAGATAAACATCGACCCGCTGTTGGTGCGCGATCCGCCGGTAAACCCGTTCACGTTATCCACCGCAGGATCGCTGCTGACAATGGTCATGAAGTTCTGGAGTTTCACCGTCATAGCCTGAAAAGAAATGCTCTGGTCGGCCTGAATGAAGCCCATCAATCGGCCCGTGTCCTGCTCTGGGAAGAAGGTCTTGGGAATGCTGATGTACAGCCAGACGTTGAGCGCGATGGTGCCCAGCAGGAGCAGCAACACCCAGCGCGCATGGTTGAGCACCCATTTCAGCGAGCGCCCGTAGCCTTGCTGCATGGCGAGCAATACACGATTAAAACCACGGGTGCGCGGCTGACTGCGTTTGGGAACGGCACGTAGCAGGCGGGCGCACAGCATCGGCGTCAGCGTCAGCGAGATCAGCAGCGAAATCATGATCGCTACCGACAGCGTGACGGCAAATTCGCGGAATAATCGCCCCGGTAGCCCGTCCATCAGCAGGAGCGGGATGAACACCGCAACCAGCGACAGACTCATCGATAAGACGGTAAATCCCACTTCGCGTACGCCCTGAAGCGAGGCCTGTAGCGGCTTCATGCCGGCTTCGATGTGGCGGGAAATATTCTCCAGCACCACGATGGCGTCATCCACCACGAAACCGGTGGCAATGGTAAGCGCCATCAGCGACAGGTTGTTCAGACTAAAACCGCACAGATACATGGCCGCGAAAGTGCCGATAAGCGACACCGGGACGGCCAGCGCTGGAATGGCGGTTGCACGGGCTGAACGCAGGAACAGAAAGACGACCAGAATAACCAGCGCGACGGCGATAATCAGCGATTGCTCGACCTCCGCCAGCGAGGCGCGAATGGTGGGTGAACGATCCTGTGCGACGTCCAGCTGTATTTCGGCGGGCAGGCTGGCGCGCAGTTCCGGCATCGCGGCGCGGATATTGTCTACCGTGGTGATAATGTTGGCATCCGGCGCGCGGCGAATCATCACCAGAATCGCAGGCTTCGAGTTCGCCATCCCTGCGTTACGGGAGTTCTGCACCGAATCTTCTACCGTGGCGACGTCGCTCAGGCGGACGGCTGCCCCGTTGTTGTAGTGGATAATCAGCGGCGCGTAGGCATCGGCGGTTTTGAGTTCATCGTTGGTTTGTATCTGCCAGCTTTTCTGGCTGTTTTCCACGTTCCCTAGCGGCTGGCGCACGTTCGCCTGCGCGATAGCCTGCCGCACCTCATCGAGGGAAATCCCCTGATTAAACAGCGCCACCGGATTCAGCGCGACGCGCACGGCAGGCAGCGAACTCCCGCCGATGGAGACATCGCCAACGCCTTCCATCTGCGAAATTTTCTGCGACAGCTGGGTAGAGGCAAAGTCGTACAGCTGTCCCTGACTGTAGGTGTCCGAGGTCAGCGTCAGAATCATGACGGGGGCATCGGACGGATTGACTTTGCGGTAGGTCGGGCGGCTAGACATGCCGGACGGCAACAGATTCTGTGCCGCGTTAATGGCTGCCTGCACATCACGCGCCGCACCGTTGATATCCCTGTCGAGATTAAATACCAGAATAACGCGCGTACTACCGAGTGAGCTGGTGGAAGTCATTTCGCTGACGCCCGCGATCCTGCCGAGTGCCCGCTCCAGCGGCGTGGCGACGGCAGAGGCCATGGTTTCCGGCGAAGCACCGGGCAGCGAGGCGCTGACCGAGATCACTGGGAAATCCACCTGCGGCAGCGGCGACACCGGCAGCAGGCGGAAACCTAATACGCCACAGAGCGCGATGGCCAGCGTCAGCAGCAGGGTGGCGACGGGGCGGTGGATGAACAGGGCGAAGAACTTCACTCGGTTTCTTCCTCCTGACGTGGCGCACGGCGGAATCGCGTCGCCAGACGATCAAACAGCAGGTAGATCACCGGTGTGGTAAACAGCGTCAGGACTTGGCTCATGATCAGGCCGCCGACCATACAGATCCCCAGCGGCTGGCGCAGTTCTGCGCCGACGCCAGTACTCAGCATCAGCGGCAGCGCACTCAGCAGCGCCGCCATCGTGGTCATCAAAATCGGCCGGAAACGCAGCAGACAGGCCTGATAAATAGCGTCATACGGTTTCATGCCCTGTTCTCGCTCCGCCGCCAGCGCGAAGTCGATCATCATGATGGCGTTTTTCTTCACGATCCCGATGAGCAAAATGATCCCGATAATGGCGATCACATCCAGCTCATTCCCCGCCATCATGAGCGCCAGTAGTGCGCCGACGCCCGCCGTTGGCAGCGTAGACAAGATGGTGATCGGGTGAATAAAGCTCTCGTATAGCACGCCAAGCACAATGTACATCGCGACAATCGCCGCCACGATGAGCCACACGGTGCTGCTCAGCGCTGACTGGAACGCCAGCGTACTGCCCTGAAAACGAGTGGTGATATCCGCAGGCAGGTTCATCTGCTGCTCGGCCTGCGTAATGGCATCAACGGCTTCGCCCAGCGCATAGCCTTTAGCGACGTTGAAGGAGATTGTCGTTGACGGGAACTGGTCGATATGGTTGATCGCCAGCGGCCCCTGACGCTCCTCAATGGTAGCAATACTGCTGAGCGGAATGGTTCCGCCGTCGCTGCTGATGAGGCGCACGTCATTCAGCGCGTCCAGACCGGTGTTGTTGGTCGTATCGTGCTCCAGCACCACGCGATACTGGCTGGCCTGCGTATAGATGGTGGAAACCAGTCGCTGACCAAAGGCATTGTACAGCGCGCTATCGACCTGTGACATTGTAATACCCAGACGGCTAGCGCTGTCGCGGTTCACGTTGACGTAGGCGACCGCTGCGCCGTCTTGCCAGTCGCTGCTGACATCCTCTAGCTGCGGCAGTTTTTTCAACTCGGTCATCAGCTTTGGCACCCACTCGCTCAGCTCGTCCAGCGACATCGCCTGCAAGGTAAACTGGTATTGCGTGCGGCTAATCTGGGTGTCGATGGTGAGATCCTGCACCGGTTGCAGATACAGCTGAATGCCGGGGATCTGGGCAGTTTGCTGTTGCAGACGACTGATGATCTCTGGAATACGTTCGCTGCGTTCACTGAGCGGTTTCAGGTTGATTTGCAGTCGGCCGCTGTTCAGCGCGGCGTTTGTGCCGTCAACACCGATGAACGAGGACACGCTTTCCACCGTCGGATCTTTCATGATGATGGATGCGACGCGCTGCTGGCGGTCGGCCATATTGCTGAACGAGACCGTCTGCGGTGCCTGCACGGTGCCCTGAATGATGCCGTTATCCTGTATCGGGAAGAAGCCTTTCGGGATCCAGATATAGAGCAAAACTGTTAGCAGCAACGTACCGAGTGCGACGCTGAGTGTCAGCCACGGATGATTCAGCACCTTGCGCAGCCAGACGCCGTAGGCATCAATCAGGCGAGTGAAGAAACGTTCGCTGGCGCGGGTAAAGCGGTTCTGTTTACGCAGTGACTGATGGCTCAGCATTCGTGCGCACATCATGGGCGTCAGCGTGAGCGAAACGACGGCGGAAATCAGAATAGATACCGCCAGCGTGACGGCGAATTCGCGGAACAAGCGTCCGACGATATCGCCCATAAACAGCAGCGGGATCAGCACCGCGATGAGCGAGAAGGTCAGAGAGATAATGGTGAAGCCAATTTCTC
Organism: Pectobacterium carotovorum; assembly: GCA_016415585.1. Classification (NCBI taxonomy): domain Bacteria; kingdom Pseudomonadati; phylum Pseudomonadota; class Gammaproteobacteria; order Enterobacterales; family Pectobacteriaceae; genus Pectobacterium; species Pectobacterium carotovorum. Next base: position 1,580,882 of record CP066552.1, read on the forward strand.
CCGCGCCTTTCAACGCTGCGTTAAGCGGTTTCTCTCCTTTTTCGATATAGCGGGCGATGTTTTCAATCACTACGATGGCATCATCCACCACGAAACCAGTGGCGATGGTGAGCGCCATGAGCGTCAGGTTGTTGATGGAGAAACCGAGAAAGTACATGGCGGCAAAGGTGCCAATCAGCGACAGCGGCACGGCAATGCTGGGGATCAGCGTAGCGACGGCGTTACGCAAGAACAGGTAAATCACCATCACGACCAGCGCGATAGCCAGCAGCAGCTCAAACTGGACGTCTTTCACCGAGGCGCGAATGCTGGTGGTGCGATCAGTCAGCGTGGTGACTTCGACAGAGTTCGGCAGGCTGGCTTTTAGCGCAGGCAGCATCTTGCTAATGCTGTCCGTAGTCGTGATGACGTTGGCACCCGGCTGGCGCTGAACGTTGATAATGATCGCCTGCTGCCGATTCGCCCAGGCACCGAGATGAATATTCTCGGCGGCCTGTTCGATAGTCGCGACATCCTGAAGCCGCACTGGCGCGCCATTTTTCCACGCAACAATTAGCTTGCGGTAGTCATCAACGGATTTCATTTGATCGTTGGCGGAGAGCGTGACCGAGCGCGTTGGACCATCCAGACTCCCTTTGGCGGAATTCACGTTGGCGGCGGTAATGGCGGTGCGGATCGTTTCGCTGGTTAGGCCGTACGCCGCCAGCGCAGGGGCGTTCAGCCTTACCCGCACTGCCGGACGTTGGCCACCGGCTAATGACACCAGACCGACGCCCGCCACCTGTGAGATTTTCTGCGCGATGCGGTTGTCCACCATGTCCTGCACCTGTGTCATCGACATGGTGCTGGAGGTGACGGCCAGCGTCATAATCGGCGGATCTGCTGGATTTACCTTGCTGTAGGTCGGTGGATAGGGCAGATCGTTAGGTAGCAGGTTGCTGGCCGCATTGATAGCGGCCTGCACATCCTGTTCGGCGACGTCCAGCGATAGCTCAAGCTGGAATTGAAGCGTGATAACGGATGCGCCGCCTGCGCTCTGCGTCGACATCTGTTTTAGTCCAGACATCTGGCCGAACTGCCGTTCCAGCGGCGCGGTAATCGCCGAGGTCACCACGTCGGGGCTGGCACCGGGATACAGGGTAATGACCTGAATCGTCGGATAATCGACTTCGGGCAGTGCGGACACTGGCAGTGCCCGATAGCCGATAATACCGGCGAGCAGAATGGCGATCATCAGCAGCGTCGTGGCGACCGGACGCAGGATAAACAGGCGCGACGGGCCACCGCCGCTGGCTGGAACGGTATCCTGCATCAGGATTTCTCTCCAGCGATTGCGGGCGTTTTCTCCGTCAACGCTGAGGGAATGACTTCCACTTTCGCGCCTTCGGTCAGGCGGTCGATACCGTCAGTCACAACCTGAACATTGGCGTCCAGCCCGGCGGTCACCACAACCAACTGGCCGTACTGAATGCTGGTGGTAACCTGACGCTTACTCACTTCATTTTTATCATTCAGAATCCAGACAAAGCGGCCTTCATTGCCCATTTGTACGGCGGCGGATGGCGCGACGACGGCATTTTTCAGCGTGTCGACCTTCATGCGGATATTCACGAACTGGTTCGGGAACAGGGCATCGTCCAGATTGTCAAAACGCGCCTTGAGCTTGATTGTGCCCGTGGTGGTGTCGATCTGGTTGTCCATGCTCAGCAGGATGCCCTGCGAGAGTTTCTTTTGATTAGCGCGATCCCAGGCTTCTACCACGGGCGGCTGACCTGATTTCTGCGCACTCAGAATCGTGGAGATTTCCGCTTCCGGTACGGTAAAGACCACATCAATAGGGTAGGTCTGCGTAATCACGACAATGCCATTGGTGTCGCCGCTGGTGATGTAATTCCCCACATCGACCTGTTTTAAACCGATCCGACCGCTGATAGGGGCGGTGATTTTGCTGTAATCCAGCTGAAGCTGTGCGCTGGCGACGGCACCTTCATCGGCTTTTAGCGTGCCTTCCGCCTGACGAACGGCGGCGGTCTGCGCATCCAGTTCTTGACGGGAGATCAGGTTGGTTTTCACCAACTGCTGATAGCGCGCTAAATCCTGTCGGGCGTTAGCCAGTGAGGCCTGATCTTTTGCCAACTGTCCCTGAGCCTGCGTCAGCTCAACCTGAAAAGGACGCGGGTCGATTTCCGCCAGCAGCTCGCCAGCCTTAACCTGTTGCCCTTCCTGAAAGTGGAGCGCCATCAACTGACCATTCACCCGGCTGCGCAGCGTCACGGTGTTGGCCGCCGTCACAGTGCCTAAACCTGACAGATAATAGGGCACGGAAGCGGATTGCGTCATCGCAGCCTGCACGGGGGCCAACGTGCGCATAGCAGCGCGGCGTCCACCGCCATTGCTGTTGCTTCCCGAATGTGACGTACGGGCGGCATGCTGTTCACTCGTGCCAGAGGCGGCAGGTGGTGTCTGGGTAAAATGGCGCCAGATCAGTACGGCAATAGCGATAACGGCGGCAAGTACCAGCAGGCCTCGGATACGTTTGGCATTCATAGTGATGGATTACTCTCTCCAGGTTGCACGGGAAGCACGGCGTAGCCGCATACTTCACGCTGCATGTGCGTTGGCTGTCATACCCAGCACGTTATTAGACCAATGGCCTTATTTTACTAGTTTAAACAAGGGATGCCGGACAAAAATGAAGGAATTATGGAAGATATGTCAGGGTTTGTAGGAAAAAGAATCCGGCAGCACAAGGCTGCCGGATAGAGATAAAAATTTTATAACGTGATGAAGGATTACAGCACCAGACCGGCGATAGCGGCGGAAAGGATGCTCACCAGCGTAGAACCGTAAACCAGTTTCAGGCCAAAACGGGAAACCACGTTGCCCTGTTGTTCGTTCAGGCCTTTAATCGCGCCAGCAATAATACCGATGGACGAGAAGTTGGCGAAGGACACCAGGAACACAGACAGGATGCCCACGCTGCGTGGAGACAGTTCGCCTGCTACTTTTTGCAGTTCCAGCATCGCCACAAATTCGTTAGAAACCAGTTTGGTTGCCATGATGCTACCAACCTGAAGGGCTTCGTGAGACGGGATACCCATGATCCAGGCGAACGGATAGAACACGTAGCCGAGGACTTCCTGGAAGCTGATGCCAAAAATGGCGCTGAAAATCGCGTTGACTGCGGCAATCAGTGCAATGAAGCCAATCAGCATTGCTGCAACGATAACGGCAACTTTGAAGCCTGCCAGAATGTATTCGCCCAGCATTTCAAAGAAGCTCTGATTTTCATGCAGATTACCCAACTGCAATTCCGGCTCTTCACCGACTTTGTAGGGGTTAATCAGCGACAGCACGATGAAGGTACTGAACATGTTCAGAATCAGCGCGGCAACGACGAATTTAGCATCCAGCATAGACATGTACGCACCGACGATAGACATCGAAACGGTCGACATGGCGGTTGCTGACATGGTGTACATGCGTTTTTCGGACATCTTGCCCAGAATGTCTTTGTAGGCAATGAAGTTTTCTGACTGGCCGAGAATCAGTGAACTGACTGCGTTAAAGGATTCCAGTTTACCCATGCCGTTCACTTTGGACAGGACCGTACCAATCGCGCGGATGATGATGGGCAGCACTTTAATGTGTTGCAGGATACCGATCAGCGCGGAAATGAAGACGATAGGACAGAGTACTTTAAAGAAGAAGGAAATCAGGTTCTTCTCACTGTTAACCATGTCACCGAATACGAAGTCCGTCCCTTGACCTGCAAATCCGAGTAGTTTGTCGAACAGCGCTGCGACCCCTTTGACTGCGCCTAATCCAATGTCGGAGTACAGGAAGAAATAAGCGAGCAAAATTTCGATGACGAGTAACTGAATAATAAAACGAATACGAATACTTTTACGATCGCGGCAGACGAGTAGTGCCAGCGCCGCAACAACAACCAGCGCCAGAATAAATTGCGCGATATGGGACAGGGACATGTGTGCTCCAAATATGAGGCAGGCCAAATTTTCCACGTCATTTTATGTAACGCGTGCATTAAAAATGAGAGGAAGAACGCAAAAAAACAATTATACCTTGGGATTTTATCTAAACTAAATGCTACGTCTCGTTATTTGCGTCTTTCTGGTCATTCATTATTCTTATCCCAAACAGAAAGTGGCATTGCCCTACCGTAGATGTCAGGTAGGCGCGGGTTTTTTATGATGTTTTCTGCATGATTCAAAAGGAGAGTGATTATGTCAGTATCAGATACCACACGTGAGCTTGGACGTTCTGGGATCGTGGTTCCACCTTTTTCTTTCGGCGGTAATGTCTTTGGCTGGACGGTTGACGAATCGACGTCGTTCAGCCTGTTGGATACGCTGCTGGCGCACGGGCTGAATTTCATTGATACCGCCGATGTTTATTCGCGCTGGGCTCCCGGCAATCAGGGCGGTGAATCTGAAACCATCATCGGTAACTGGCTGAAAAAAAGCGGCCAGCGTGACAAGGTCATTCTCGCCACCAAAGTGGGTATGGATTTAGGCGATGGCAAGAAAGGGCTGTCTCCCCGCTATATTCGACAGGCGGTCGAGGCCTCATTACAGCGTTTGCAAACTGACTACATCGATCTCTATCAGGCACATACTGACGACAAAGATACACCGCTGGAAGAAACGCTGGCCGCGTTTGATGAGCTGATTAAAGAGGGCAAAGTGCGCGCGATTGGGGCGTCTAACTACAGTGCGACGCGTCTGGCGGAGGCGCTGAAAGTCAGTAAAGCCAATCATCTGGCGCGTTATGAAACGCTGCAACCGGAATACAATTTGTACGATCGGCAGGGTTATGAGGCCGCGCTAGAGCCGTTGGTGCGTGAGCAAGGGATTGGAGTCATTAGCTACTATTCGCTGGCTAGCGGGTTTCTGTCAGGCAAGTATCGTCAGCCGAAGGATGCGTCGAAAAGCGCACGCGGGCAGGGCGTAGTAGAAAAATACCTGAACGAGCGCGGTCGCACCATTTTGGAAACGTTGGATAGCGTGGCGAATGCGCATCAGACGACGCCATCGCAGGTCGCGTTGGCCTGGCTGATCGCACGTCCGAGCATCACTGCCCCAATCGCCAGTGCAACGTCGCTGGAGCAGGTTGCTGAACTGGCGGGCGCGACGCGGCTGGTGCTTCCAGCAGAAGATATCGAACTGTTGAATCGCGCGAGTCGCTATTAGGAAATTGCCTTCTTCGCAGGTGTTTCTTCATTACACTTTATATGCGGGTGTGGAAATGGTTTCGTGCGCCATCATACCGCCATTTTCATGCTACCTCGTAGCACGCGCCCGACATAGGGGGCTACGCCAGCCCCCTATGAACCCCGGCTTTTGGCGGGAATTATGCCGCTTACGCGGTGCCATCGGTGTTCATGACCGCTAATCGAGCCACCAGTGACGCGTTCCCGACGCGGCACTGGTTTTCGCGACGTCCTGTCGCTCACTCGGCGGTCAAGCCCACCGCTGCATAATTTTTACGCCAGATAACGGCAAGATACTCATACATTTACAACATTTATCGCGCACGAAACCGCCTCAACAGTGGCATAAAAATGTGACTAAGAGACAGCGAACATTTAGCGCGCTTCTGCTCCATCATCCTCAAACCAGGCGGCTAACTCGCGCCGCAGGTTATCCGACTGGGTGCCGAAGATGGCCTGCACCTGATGGCCGACGATGATCACGCCGATAGCGCCCAGTTTTTGTAAGCTGTCGCTGTTAACCAGCCGCAGGCTGTGAACCTCGACCCGCAGGCGGGTGATACAGGCATCCAGACTGACGATATTTTCTTTGCCGCCAAAGGCGGTTACCAACTGCTGCAAGTTTTCTTTGTCTAGCGGTGAAGCGATTTCAATCTCGGTGATTTGCTTACCCAACATTGATGCGAACAATTTCCGAAAATTGTGAATCTTGCCCATCGTAGTCACCTCTTCGTTTGTTTATCAGCGTGCGTATGATAATGCCGTTCGCGTAACATTACTGTTAGGCGACACACGGTGATGAGGTTCTGTAGGAACGTCTGCACTGTGCTCGCCCAGTATCGTAATGCTTAGCCAACAAGCATGAGCCTTACTGTAGCGCGCGGCGTAGGACCCGGCAGCCGTAGCCTGACAGGTCGAGCGAGCCTGAAAGTGTGCTGCCCGTCGTCATTTCCTCGTAGGTGGCAGGCAGCGCGATCTGTTGCGGCGTTGCCGTGTAGTTCTGTACGAAGATGAACTCGCTTTCTCCGTCATCACGACGATGAGCGACAATGCCGTAAGGCAGATCGGTCGGTAGCGCACGCGGTAAATCCAGCGTCTGTATCAGCGTGGTGAAGAAATCACGCTGGAAGGCGAGGTCGTTGCGCGACGCGATGTAATAGGCCTGACCCTTGCCGTAATCATTGACTGTAACGGCTGGGCGACCCGCGTAGAAATCGCTGTCATAGGTTGCCAGCGCACGCGCGCCTTCAAGATGAATTAGCTCGCACAGGTGGGTGACCTGATACGGGCCGACCAGACGTTGCTCGTTGCCGTCCAGACCGCTAATGCTGTTGCTTTCATGATCGTACAGCCCATCGATTTCTTCTGCCCAGATCCCCATGATAGGGCGAAGCGGGCCAGGGAAACCGTTTTGGTGACACAGATCGGTTTCGTTGACGACGCCAGACCAGTAGGTGGTGACGAAGCTACCGCCCTGTTTGACGAAGGCATCGACACGTTCGGCAAAGCCATCGCGTACCATGTAGAGCATCGGTGCGATCACGAGCTGATAACCGCTGAGGTCGACATCGGCGTTGATGATATCCACCGCCACGCCCTGTTCCCAGAACGTACGATAATGCTCGGTGACGGTTTTCTCATAGAACAGCCCCGCGTTGCGCGGCCCTTGGGCGTTGTCCATCGCCCAGCGGCTTTCCCAGTCGAAAATGATGGCGACTTTGGCGTCAACCCGACTGCCCGCTACCGGTGCGAGTTTGTTGAGTATGTCACCCAATTCCTGCACTTCACGGCCAACGCGGGTGTCGATATGTCCGACATGATCGACGACGGCACCGTGGAATTTTTCAACGGAACCGCGGCTCTTACGCCACTGGAAATACTGCACGGAGTCTGACCCGTGCGCGACGGCCTGAAGCGAAGACAGGATATGCATGCCCGGCTTTTTCAGTTTGCTGATCGGCTGCCAGTTGGTCAGGCTTGGCGTTGACTCCATCAGGTAGAACGGTTTTCCACCTTTCAGCGTACGCATCAGATCGTGATACATCGCGGTGTAGGCGCCCAGCGTGCAGTCATCTTCCGCGTTATGCCACAGCGGGTAGCTGTCCCAGGATACGAAGTCGATCACCTTCGCCAACTGCCAGTAGTCGTAATCATAGAAGTATTCCATGAAGTTCGTCGTCGTTGGCAGAGACGGATTTTCGGCTTTTAGCGGTGCAATTTCTGCGGCACAGAAATCGCTGACCTGTGAGGTGTTAAAGCGTTTCCAGTCCAGATTCAAGCCGTGGATGGATACTTCACCGATGGGCGACGGGGGTTCTAACTGTGACCAGTCGGTGTAGGTGTGGCTCCAGAAGGTACTCCACCACGCTTTATTCAGTGCGTCTATTGTGCCGTAGCGCGCTTTCAGCCAGCTCTGGAAGGTGCTGCGGCAGGTATCGCAGTGGCACTCGCCGCTGTATTCGTTGGAAATATGCCAGCCGATCACCGCAGGATGGTGCGAGTAACGATTTGCCAACTGGGTGTTGATTTGTTTTACTTTCTCGCGATAGTTCGGCGAGCTCAGGCAGTGGTTGTGGCGACCGCCGTGCAGCGCCTGCACGCGATTACTGCCTACACGTAGTACGTCTGGGTATTTCTGCGATAGCCAAGCCGGGCGTGCGCCGCTCGGCGTTGCCAGAAAAACGAAGATACCGTTGGCATACAGCGTGTCGAGGATGCCATCCAACCAGCCAAATTCGTAGCGACCTTCTTCCGGCTCAATCCCAGACCAGCTGAAAATACCCACGGACATGACGTTGCACTGGGTCTGCTTCATCATCTCAATGTCTTTTTCCAGAACCTCTGGGTCGTCCAGCCATTGGTCAGGGTTATAGTCTGCGCCGTGCAGCAGAACAGGCACTTTGCTGCTTAGCGGGGGGAATTTGAACATCGTTCTCTCCTAAACGGGTTGTCAACGCGTTGAATACGGTTTGCGTGTTCGAGATAGCTGGCAATGTGCTTATGCGGCGATGATGGGTAGATCGTAAAGACGCTGTGAATACATCCCTGTACGCTCGGGTTGCGCGGATATGAATCTCATCCCTGAGATTCACCCTTGCAGGGCCGCCGCAAGCGACGTTCAAAAACGTTCCTGACGTTTTTGTCCATGGCGCAAACGCTTTACTCTTCTATCCCATTATCGCCGCTCTTGTTCAGTTAAACGGGTTGTCACGCTCTGAATACGGTTTACGACTTACTTAAACGCTTTGATGGAAGGCAGTACGTTGCCTTTGCAGTCGAACAGCGCTTGGTTTTCCCGTGCGTTGCCTTCTTTCCATTCGTCGTTGTTGTATTTCATACCCGCTTTCGTGGCCCAGGTTGCACCGAGGGTAGGCAGCCAGATTGGCTCCCAATAGAAGACGCCTTTGCCGCGCTGGTTGGGTACGTTGATGACGCTTTGCATCAAATCGTGCAGGTAATTGGCCTGACCCTGAACGGAAGCAGGGTAACCGCCGGCATCCAACTCTTTTTGCTGGAAGCTGTTTTCCGCGTTATCGCAGTTTTCCAACGTGTAAGCATAGGCGGCTTCAACCACGATGATGTCTTTATTGTAGCGTTTGGTGACGTCGTTCATGTTGTACTGCAACGCGCTGATGGGGCCGTTCCAGTAGGTGTAGAACGAGGCACCGATGACATCAAACGGGACGTTACGTTTGACGATTTCATCGAACCACCAGATAAAGGTGTCGTTTTTGGTGCCTTCCGCCAGATGCAGCATGATCTTGACGTTATTCGCGCCCTGTACGTCCTTCACGCCCTGAATACCGGCTTTCAGCATCGCCGCGAGGCGATCGAATTCGCCGCCACCCTGACCCCAACTTTTTCCTTCCGGCCACAGCATCCCGCCGTTCAGTTCGTTACCGATCTGCACCATATCCGGCATGACGCCCGCTTTCTGGAATTCGCTAATGGTGGCTTTGGTGTAGTCATGTAGGGCAGTCGTGAGCTGCGCTGCGTTTAGGCCAGACCAGGCTTTAGGCTTGTTTTGGTGGGCCGGGTCGGTCCAGAAATCGCTGTAGTGGAAATCCAGCAGCACTTTCATTCCGTTCGCTTTGGCGCGTTTAGCCAGCGCCAGCGTGGTCGCCAGATCGTTGTTACCGCCGCCGTAACCGTTGCCCGCTGCATCTTTCGGATCGTTCCAGATGCGCAGACGGATATAGTTAATGCCGTTCTCTTTCAGGATCAGCATGGCATCTTTCTGTTTGCCATGTTCGTCATAAAATTTTCCGCCGTGCTTTTCCACCTCGTTCAGCATGGAAATATCCGCGCCTTTAATGAAATCGGCAGGGACGTTCGTCAACTTATTGATCGTCACATTCTCTGCGGCATACAGGGTTTGCGGCAGGGAGAAGGTCAACAGGCCAGTTGCCAGCATGGCGGCCATCAGTACGCGTTTTTTCATTTTCATTTTACGTTCCTGGAATAGGTACAGATGTTGAGTTATTACCCTTTGGTTCCGCCTGAGGTCAGGCCGGAGACAAAGTACTTTTGCAATGAAAGATAAAGAATGGCGACCGGTACCGCGATCAGCACGGCTCCCGCGGCGTAGGTGGTGTAGCTGGCTCCCATCTTCTGTGAGACCAGGTTGTATAGCCCGATGGGCAGCGTGTACTGATCCGGCGTGCGCAGGATGGTGCTGGAGAGAATGAAATCACCCAGCGGGCCGGTAAACGAGAACAGAGCTATCACCGCGATGATCGGTTTGGACAGCGGCATAATGATCTCGATAAAGATGCGGAAGTTACCCGCGCCGTCCATACGCGCGGACTCATCCAGATCTTTCGGAATGGCATCCAGATAGCCTTTCATCAGATAGGTATTCATCGGGATCATGCCGCCGACGTAAACCAGCACCAGCGCAATATGGCTGTTCACCAGCCCCAGCATCTGCGCTAGTACGAAGATGGCGATCAGCGCGGAGAACTGCGGGATCATCTGCAAGAGTAGAAACAACATCAGCCCATTCTGGCGGCCGCGAAAGCGGAAACGAGAGAAGGAATACGCGGTGAAACTGACGCTGACTAGCGTCAGAATCATGGTCAGGAAGCTGATTTTCATCGAGTTCCAGTACCATGCCGCGTAGTCAATCTGGCCGTTAAACAGCTCCTCATAGTGAATAAAGGAGAAGTTATCTGGGATGATCGAGGTGTTGAGCAGGCTGTTGCCGGGGTTCAGCGACGCGCCAACCGTCCAGATCAGTGGATAAATAATGATGATTGCCACGATCGTCAACAGCAGGTAGGTCAGGCCGAGTTTGATAAAATTCTGGCGTTTAACGCTGTGCTTTTTCATCTGCGCGCTTTCCTATGCCATGTTGTCTTGTTTGAAGGAGTTGGTGGCGCGGAACTGCCACAGTGCGACGCCCACGACAAAAATCGACAGCAGAATGGTGATGCTGGCTGCGATCGCATATTGGGAAGAAGACATGGTCAGCTTATAAATCCAGGACACCAGAATATCCGTCCCGCCCGCGTTGGAGCCGATCACCGCCGGTCCGCCGTTGTTGAACAGATAGATGATGTTGAAATTATTAAAGTTGAACGTGTACTGCGTGATGATGATCGGTGCAATGGAGTAGAGCACCAGCGGCAGCGTGATGGTGGTCAGCTTGTACCAACTGCTGGCGCCGTCAATCGTTGCGGCTTCGTACAAATCGTCAGGAATCGCCTGCAATACGCCGGTGGTCATGGCGAACACAAACGGGAAGCCTAACCAGGTTTGCATCAGAATCAGCGCGGTCTTGGCCCAGAACGGGTCGGTCATCCACGCTTTAGGCTCAATCCCCAATGCGGCCAGAATGCCGTTATTAATCACGCCAAACGTTTCGTTAAACATCCCCGCGAAGACCAGAATAGTGACGAAGCCCGGCACTGCCCACGGCAGGATCAGGATGGTGCGGATCAGCGGCTTGAAACGCAGCCCTTTCTGGTTCACCAAAATCGCCAGCAGGATGCCTACGGCGCACTGGAGTGTGGTCGCAATCAGCGTCCAAATCACCGTCCATTGCAGCACGTCAAAGAACGTTGAGCGCCAGAGATCGAGCCGGAAGATGTTGATAAAGTTCGTCATCCCTACCCAGTCGACCAGCTTGGCGGGCGGCGTGTGGTAGAGGTTGTAATTGGTAAAGGCGATGGAAAAACCGAAAATAATCGGGAAAACCACGACAAAGACCAGCAAGATGAAGCCGGGGGTGATCATCAGATAAGGGAAGCCTTCGCTCAGCAGCATCTGATATTGCTTCTTCACGCTATTCAACGGCAGACCTTTATCGCGTCTGGCACCGCACGCGTAGGCATCGCGCAGGCTCAAATAGTAAACGCCGACGCCAAAGGCGGCGACGATCACGCTGATAATGCCTTTTGCCAACAGAAAAATAGAGTGATCGCGCGGCAGCTCAGTGCCCAGCGTGATGAGCCCCCAGGCACCGTTCCGCAGGAAATCATGGAATATGCCGATGAAGCAGACCATGACGATAAAGAAAAGTGCGCCTTTGACGAACTGGCGATTATAAATCTGTCCGAGTCCGGGGATGAGCGCCAGCAATACAGCCGTTCTGGCGTGGCGACATCCTCTCTCTTGTGGCGTAAGGCCGCTGGCGTTGACGGTCACATCTACCTCCATTTTCTTAAAAACATGGGTATCCCTCACATCCCGAAACCGATTGGGGGAGAAATAAGGGATCCCATGTTGACCCACGGTGGTGCGGGGGATTACTGGTTACTGTGGTTAGCTTCGATCTGCATTTTGATAATCTTCACGGCAGATTCCAGCGCCGCTTTGGTGTCCTGCTTGCCCGTTACGCTCAGTTGCAGCGCGCTGTTCGCAGGTGTCCAGACTTCCTGCATTTCCGGTACGCTCGGCATAGGAACGGCATAGCCAGACTGGATCGCGACAGCACGGGATTTTTCGTCATCCTTAATCAGCGGATCGTCAACCAGCGCCGCGATAGGTGGGATTTCACCGGTTAACTGGAAGCGAATTTTGGCGTACTCAGGCTGATTGATGAACTCAATGAATTTCTGCGCTAGCGCTTTGTTTTTAGAGTAGGTGGAGATGCTGTAGCCTTTCACGCCCAGCAGCGAACGCGGATGCTCGCCGTTTGGCAGCAGCGGCAGTGGGGCTACACCATAGTTTACGCCTGCGTTTTTGTACGGCTGGAACGCCCACGGACCGGTAATCACGGCAGCGGCTTTTTTCTCGGTAAACAGGGAATCGATGGCGTTAGCGCCGGTTTCACCGACGATGCCCGGTGGGAACAGGCCATCGGCATAGAATTTCTTGATGTAGTTGACGGCATCGATAGTGGCTTGTTTATCCAGACCGATGTCTTTTACGTTTGGTGAACCGTTGCTGTTCTGCCCGAAAATGTAGCCACCCATCCCAGCGATGACGCCATAGGCGTAATAAATTTCATCAAACTTCGCCAGCAGGCCATAGCGGCCTTCCGCACGTTGCTGTTTGGAGAAGGTGAACAGATCGTCAAATTTTTCCGGCGGCTGTGGCATCAGGTCTTTGTTGTACACCAGCACGGTGGTTTCAACCGCTTTCGGCACGCCGTACAGCTTACCGTTATAGGTTTGTGCTTCCAGCGCTGGTTTGGTGAAACTCGACAGGAACGTCTGGTCCAGCTTCAGTTCGCTGATCAATCCCTGAACCACGGCGGTACCCACCTGATCGTGTGGCATCACGATCACATCCGGGCCGATTCCTGCTGGGCCATCCAGACGGAGTTTCTCAATCTGCTGCGCGTAGGGCGTTTCCAGCACTTTGATTTTGACATTATTCTGTTTTTCAAAGGCTTTGATCGCGTCGGCGATGCCGTCGGATTTCTTGATATCTTCCCATACCAGAAGTTCTTTGTCGGCTGCCAGCGCTGATTTGCTGAGTACGCCGGTGATACCCAGTGAAATCATAATGACGGTGGTCAGTGTTTTCATTTTCATCATTAGTCCTCAAAGCCCTGGTGGGCCAATCATGGTCGGAAATTGTCGCGTACTTTCCCGTTTTCACCGTTTTTGCTGTCCCTGTGCGATGTTGGTGTAACGTTACATCACACGGCAGTACACCGAAGGGAATGAGGCATCTAACAGTACACGTTGTTTGGCGATCGTCGCTGTGTGGCGCTTGACGCTTTGTTGCGCGTTTTCCACAAACTAGGATAACGGTTACACCAATGGCGATTACATTAAGCAGAGTGCGCCACGTCTGCCAGCGAAACATGTAAAGGCTGTGATCTTATGCACAAAAGTAACCCCCTGTTTGTGCAAACGGTTACACCATGCTGTTATATTGCAATTATGACCAGCGTGCAGGTAAATCTGGCCGGATGCTAATGCGTCTGGAAGGGCTACCGAGCCATTTTGAGTAGACGACCACTGGGCCGTTGTGACTCAGCGCTTATATCCTGAAAAGCAAAATTATCAAGAGGTTACCGTTATGGCGTCGATCCAGTTGGATAGAGTGAGTAAGCATTTTGGCAAAACGATTACGCTTCACGATGTGAATCTGACGATTGCGGATGGAGAGTTCGCCGTTTTTGTTGGGCCGTCTGGCTGTGGTAAGTCGACGTTGCTGAGAATGATTGCCGGGCTGGAAGATGTCACGGGCGGTGAAATCATGATTGATGAGGCCGTGGTGAATGATGTTGCCCCCGCTCACCGTGGTGTGGCGATGGTGTTCCAGTCTTATGCGCTGTACCCGCACATGACCGTCGCTGAGAATATGGGCTACGGCCTGCGCGTGAATGGCGTTCCGAAAGACCAGATTAAGCACCAAATCGAGATGGTGGCGAAGACGCTGCAACTGTCTCACCTGCTGGAGCGTAAACCGAAAGAGCTATCGGGTGGGCAGCGCCAGCGTGTGGCGATAGGGCGCGCCATCGTACGTAACCCGAAAGTGTTCCTGTTTGATGAGCCGCTGTCGAACCTGGATGCAGAGCTGCGCGTGGATATGCGATTGCACATTGCCAAACTGCATCAGGAATTGAAAACGACGATGATCTACGTGACGCACGATCAGGTCGAAGCCATGACGCTGGCCGATAAAATCGTGGTCATGAATTACGGCAAAGTCGAGCAGGTAGGATCGCCGATGGAGCTTTATTATCATCCGGTTAACCAGTTTGTTGCGGGTTTTATCGGCTCGCCAAAAATGAACTTCCTGCCTGCGCAGGTCATCGATTGGACGCCGGATAGCCTGACGGTGAATGTTGCTGAGCAGTTGCAGCTTGAGCTGCCGATTCGCACTGGCGAACTGACTGTTGGCAGCACGATAACGCTGGGGCTGCGGCCGGAACACGTGTCACCGGAAGGTGAGGGGATTCGCCTGTCATTCGGTTGTGAAGTCGTCGAACGTTTAGGTAACAGTACCTACCTGTTCGGCCAATGCTGTGGCATCGATAACTTCAAACTTCTGCTGGCGGGCGACAGTGCCTTCAAGCCTTATGAACATATTGAGGTCTTCTTCTCCCCGAATAACTGTCTGGTGTTCAACGCTGATGGCCTGCGTATCAGCGCGTAGTTAAGTTTTTGAATCGCTTGATCTGAATAGCAAAACCCCTACTAAACAGCGCCCGCGAAGGGCGCTCAACCTTAATTGCTGCTGATAAAATCATCTGTCTCTCAATATTCCGCTGTTTTGGGTTTCTCTGGCGTAAAAAATTGCGCTGAGGTGGGCATGGCCGTCGGGTGAGCCGCATGGATGCGGCGAAAGGCAGTGCCGCGTCGGGAACGCGTCACTGCCGGTCCGAATATCGGCCACGAACGCCGAAGGCATCGCGTAGCGACGCAATTAGCGCCGAAAAGCCAGTGGTCAAGGCGCTGCGGCGATTGAGCGCGCCTTGTCGGGCGTGTGGTGAAATCACAGATTTGCTCGGTAGTTAACACGCACGAAATTTTCGCACTACCACACAGGATGCAGTGAACATTTTACAGCGGATACCATCCGCAACAGAAAAAGGCTCTCGGTAGAAAGCCTTTTGGGAAACACCCGATGGGAATGATGGACCCACCGAGCTGAGGGTTAGTGCGGTATTACCACCAGGCTTCTGCCTGAATACCGAAGTTCACTGCATTGCTGCGATCGTCGTTGAAGGTGTTGCGGTTTTCATTTCCACGGTTTTGGTAAGAAACGAAGAAGCGCAGTTCCGGGCGTGTCATCATGGGAATATCGGCGGTGAAGGCGTGTGCCAGCGTGTATTTCTCACCACTGTATTTGGTTTCTGTACCCGCTTTCCAGCTATCTTTTTTCTGATATGCGCCGGCTTCCAGATAGGTTTTTTGGTTCTTGGTCCAGACATATTGGCCGCGACCTACCGCAGACAATAATTCTGTGCTGTCGCGCCAGCGGCTGATTTCATCCGCTTTACCGTAGGTCAGAACATGGCTAAGAGAAATATTATCAGTGATTGGTAGGTCACCAGTCTGAATGACGCGGTAGCCTTTGGCGCTGTCGTTGATGCTCCAGACGTCATACCAGCCGCCGCCCTGATCGACCATGTTGTGCGCCAGCCCTTTGTCGGCATATTGCAGCACCAGTTTCTGGTTGGATTTGAGGCCAGAGAAGTAGTGGCTGAGCTCACCCGTGATCATCATCGAGTTTTTAGGATCGAATTTTTGCCCTTCCGCGAGGAAGATATTTTTCTGCGTGTCCGCTTCATTTGGCATCGCGTAGGAGATACCAAACTCCGTCCACGCGCCGTCCCACGGCTTCCAGCCCGCATAGCGTGCGTCCAGATAGTTGATATTCAGATCGTCGTAGGTATCTGTTCTGCTTTGACATTCCTGACTGTTAATGCTGTTGCTACAGTCGACGTTCATGTTTTCAGCATCGGCACGGATCCAGGCAAAAGAGAACGCGCCTTCGCCCGCTTTGACGTTTTCGATCCCGGCACCCGCACCGGAGATATTCCAGTATTTGGTATCGATGATGTGCAAGTCATGACGCTGATAGTAGCGTTTCCCCGCCCAGACCGTGGCATCCGGCAGTCCAGGTACAAAGCCTTTTGCCTGAAGGTTTAACTGGCGCAAACCAAACTCGGCATCGTCGTTTTTTGTCGTTTCATTATCGTTCGAGCCATTGGAGAACATGGAAATCATGCTATCGAAGTAAAACGTTTTCCCATTTTCGTTATACAGCTGCTGCCCTAATTGGATTTCGCCGTAGGTGTCATCTTCGTTACCTAATCTTCCCACATAACTTTTATCGGCTGCCTGTTGTTTTCCGTGGTTTGATGCACCCACGCCAGAACGGAAGTATCCTGAAAAATCAACAGAATAAGAAGGGGTTGCCAGCATTGCCAAACTCAGCGCAATGGATGTTGTCAGCAGTTTTCTTTTCATAATATACCTTTCGCTTATTCGGGTAAGAATGTGGATGTTCCAAATAACATGACGTGAACGGAGGTAAAGCGTTTCCACTCATGGCGAAGGATTATGGGGGAATAAAATGGCGCGTGACATGATTGTTCTCACAAAATATAAAAGAGTTACACCAATATTTACACTGATGTAACGATGTTACATATGATGTTTTGATTATTTATCAGCACTGGAGCGGTGTTATTCGCTGTGTAATGATGTGTAACTGGTTACACGTTTTTCTGGTGCGTCTAAAATGCAGCATAAAATTTTTTTATGTCAGAATCGGTGGCGTTACATAAAAGGAGTGATGCGATGCCGAGTAGGAAACATTTTTGGAATAGAGGGAAAGGAGGTCAGTTAAAAGGAAAGCGCAAACAAGGGGGTGAGGTCAGAAGGCAATGATGTCGCTACCTGCCTGATGCAAATGAGTATTGCGTCAGGCAAGCGACATTGGTGAAAGGCGACTACTTCTTACGGGCCGGGGGACTCACCGAATGGCGGCGTACCAGAGTCGGGCTAAACATGTTCGTGGTTTCACTGAGTTGTTTACCGTGAGATAGCGCGATGGCTAATTCTGCGGCCTGAATTGCCATGGCGGAAACCGGATAGTGCACGGTGGTCAGGCGAGGGCGGAGGTAGCGAGCGATCAATACGTCATCAAACCCAATCACCGACATATCCTGCGGTACGCTGATGCTGTTATCACTCAGGACAGAAAGCGCGCCTGCGGCCATGGAATCGTTGTAACACACGACTGCTGTCATGTTGCCGCCCCGGCTCAGCAGCTCCATCATGGCAGATTCGCCGCCCACCTCGTCTGGCGAGGCACGGGCAATGAGGCGTTCATCCCGTGCGATGCCGTGCTCTTGCAGCGCATCCATATAGCCTTGCAGGCGGTCGGCGGAGTCGGAAATTTGGTGATTAGAGCAGAGAAAACCGATCCGCTGATGTCCTTCCTGAATTAAATGACGCGTTGCCAGCCAGGAGCCGTAGCGATCGTCGAGTGCAACGCAGCGGTTTTCATAACCGGGTAAGGTACGGTTGATGAGCACCATATCAGGAATGTGGCTCATCAGTGCCGCCAGTTCTTCATCTGAAAGCATCTTTGCATGCACGACTAGCCCGGAACAGCGGTGGCGAATTAACTGTTCAATGGCTTTCTTTTCCTGCTCGGCATTGTGATAGCCGTTACCAATCAGCAGAAAGTTGCCGGTTGCCTGGGCAATTTGTTCGACAGATTTAACCATCGTTCCGAAAAAGGGATCGGACACATCCGCGACAACCAGCCCCATAGTCTCTGCACTTTGATGCGCGAGCGCTCTGGCATTGGCGTTCGGATGATATTGCAGCTCCGCCATGGCCTTGTGTACGGCTTCCCTTGACGCAGTACTGGCTTTGGGCGAGTTATTAATCACGCGCGAAACCGTAGCGACTGATACACCTGATAGACGAGCAACATCCTTTATTGTGGCCATTGGCATTCCTGAGCGGTCAAATGCGTGGTGAGGCGAACCGCAGCCTAACGCACACGTTAAAAGAAAAAATCGATTACTTATATTTATAAATGTACAGGTTTTTAGGCGATGTTACCTACCCGACCTCCTTTCCTTTTTGATCCAGACCGTACTTATGTGATCGCTATCAACAATCATCGGTCATTTCTCTCTTCCAAAATACCATTTCGGGGTTTAAATTTAGGGTAACCGATTACACTCATGTGGTGGCTAAACGATAGTTGACTATCTTTCTTTAGCATTATTACAGCTATTTTATCCATGCCATAGTGTGAAACTGATTACATTAAGGGGGTTTTCTGGCTGAGTTTACGGACTGACCTGATGCCTCTTCCAGATCTCTGACGGACTGTTAGCGCCATACAATGGGTTGCGGATGGTGCCGCGGTTGTACCGAATTTGTGTTTTGTATTGAGGAATAGTTTATGCAGTTTGAGCCGACTGAACATCCGCATCGCCGTTTTAACCCGCTGAAAGGCGAGTGGATTCTGGTTTCTCCGCATCGCGCCAAACGCCCCTGGCAAGGGCAGCAGGATGAACCGGATCGCGCCACGCCGCCGCCTTACGATCCGACCTGCTATCTGTGTGCGGGTAATAAACGTATTACTGGCGATATCAACCCGCACTATCAGGGCACCTTTGTTTTTACGAATGATTTTTCGGCTCTGATGGAAGACACGCCAGAGGCGCCGTCGGGCGACGACGAGCTTTTTCGCGTTCAGCAAGCCCGGGGCGTCAGCCGTGTGATCTGTTTTTCTCCCGATCACAGTAAAAGTCTGCCTCAGCTTTCATTACCGGCGCTGAAAGCGGTGATCGATACGTGGAGCGATCAGACTGAAGATCTAGGCAAGCGGTATCCGTGGGTTCAGGTGTTTGAGAACAAAGGGACGATGATGGGGTGTTCTAATCCCCATCCGCACGGTCAGGTTTGGGCTAACGATTTTCTGCCCAATGAGGTGCTACGTGAGGACGAACAGCAGCGAGCCTATTTCTCCCGTCACGGTTCGCCGTTACTGCTGGACTACGTTCAACGCGAGCAGGCTAATGGGTCGCGCATCGTGGTGGAAACGGAGCACTGGTTGGCGGTTGTCCCGTACTGGGCGTCGTGGCCGTTTGAAACGCTGGTACTGCCCAAGTTCGCTGTACAGCGGTTGCCACAGCTACGTGACGTTCAGCGTGACGATCTGGCGCGGCTCCTGAAAAAGCTGACCAGCCGTTACGACAACTTGTTCCAATGTTCATTCCCTTATTCGATGGGGTGGCATGGCGCGCCGTTCAAGGGTGATGACATCGCACACTGGCAGCTGCATGCCCATTTTTATCCCCCGTTATTACGTTCCGCCAGCGTACGCAAATTTATGGTCGGCTATGAAATGTTGGCTGAGGCACAGCGTGATCTGACGGCAGAGCAGGCCGCTGAATGTTTACGCAGCGTGAGTGATATCCATTTTCGTGAGCAAATTTGAGGTCATTTTATGAGCCGTATTGATTCTCTACGTCAGTTAACCGAGTCTGTTTTTGTCCGATTATTTGGCTATGCGCCGCACGCGGCTATTCAGGCTCCCGGCCGGGTCAACCTGATTGGTGAGCACACCGACTATAACGATGGTTTTGTCTTGCCCTGTGCTATCGATTACCAGACGGTGGTCAGCGCGGCGGTACGTCAGGATGGCATTGTGCGGGTGGTCGCGGTGGACTTTGACAACCAGCAGGATGAATTCGATCTCGCCAAAGAGATCGTGCCTCACCCGGACTATACCTGGGCGAACTATATCCGTGGAACGGTGAAGTTTTTGCTGGCGCGTGGCTTACCGCTCAGCGGTATGGATATGGTAGTTTCCGGAAATGTGCCTTCTGGTGCAGGACTAAGTTCATCGGCCTCGTTGGAAGTCGTGATTGGGCAGACATTCAAAGAACTGAATAATCTGGACATCAGCCAGCTAGATGTGGCCTTGAACGGTCAGCAGGCGGAAAACGATTTTGTCGGCTGTAGCTGCGGCATTATGGATCAGTTTATTTCCGCTCAAGGACGCGCGGATCAGGCGATGTTGATCGACTGCCGTTCTCTGGAAGGGCGTTCTGTGCGTATGCTCGACGGCGTTGACGTGCTGATCGTGAATTCCAACGTGCGTCGTGGGCTGGTGGACAGCGAATACAACACACGTCGTCAGCAGTGTGAAGCTGCGGCGCGTCACTTTAACGTCAAGGCGCTGCGTGATGTTTCACTCGCACAGTTTGAAGCGGGAATCGAGGGACTGGATCCGGTAGCGGTACGCCGTGCGCGCCATGTTATTACCGAGAACAGCCGTACGCTGGAAGCGGCCGATGCGCTGGCGCGTCAGGATGCGCACCGCTTGTTTACGCTGATGGCGGAATCGCATGTTTCCATGCGCGACGACTTTGAAATTACCGTGCCGCCGATCGATGCGCTGGTGGATCTGATTCAAGAGTATGTGGGTGAGCGGGGCGGTGTGCGTATGACCGGCGGCGGTTTCGGTGGCTGCATCGTCGCCCTTATCCCCTCGGCGCTGACAGACGAGGTCAAACAGGTGATCGAACGTGAATATCCGGCGCGCACCGGCCTTCAGCCGTCCATCTATCTGTGTCAGGCATCCGGCGGTGCAGGGCGTGTGAGTTAAGTTCAGCCTGGGAAAGATGAGGGAAAAGGGCTTTGATTAAAGCCCTTTTTACATTTCATGTGTTTTACATCGCATATGTTTAAGGCAGCAGGAACAGCGTTGCCAGCCCAAGGAAGATAAAGAAGCCGCCAGTATCCGTGATCGCCGTAATCATTACGCTGGAGCCGATGGCTGGATCGCGACCGAGTTTCATCATGACTAACGGGATAGCGACGCCCATCAGCGCGGCGAGCAGCAGGTTCAGCAGAATCGCCAGCATCATCACGCCCCCCATCGCGGCATTACCATAGAGCAGGAAGGTCACCACGCCCATGATCGTGCCCCATATCACCCCGTTGACCAGCGCAACGCCTAATTCTTTAAGCAGCAGGTACGATTTCTTGCCGTGTTCAAGCTGATGCAACGCCAGAGCACGCACAATCATGGTGATCGTCTGGTTGCCCGTATTCCCGCCGATGCCGGCGACAATCGGCATGAGCGTCGCCAGCGCGACCAAATGGGACAGCGTATGCTCGAACAGGCCGATGACCCGCGAGGCAATGAGCGCCGTACAAAGATTGATGGCCAGCCATGCCCAGCGATTGCGAAACGATTTATACACGGGCGCGTAGACGTCTTCAGAGGGCGTTAAGCCCCCTGAACGCCGCAGATTGCTGTCGCTTTCCCGGTTCACGACGTCGAGGATATCCTCAATCGTCAGGCGTCCCATGAGTTTCCCTTTGCTATCGACCACGGCGCTGGAAATTAAATCGTAACGTTCAAAAGCCCCTGCGGCCTCTTCGACTTTATCTTCAGGCTGAAACCTCAACGGCTGATCGTCCATGACGTCATTGACCATAGTCTGAGGCGAGTGGAGCAGAATGCTGGCCAGCGATAGCTCGCCGATCAGCGTGTTCTTGCGATCGGTAACAAACAGCTTATCGGTGGAATTGGGGATCTTTTTGCGGTAGCGCAGATAGCGCTGTACGGCCGCGAGCGTGACATCAGCGCGCACGGTGATGAGTTTGAAATCCATCATGTGGCCGAGGCAGTCTTCATCATAATTGATGGCGGCACGTAGCTGCGCGCGCTGCTTCGGCTCAAGCGAAGTCAGTATTCTGCCCAGCAGATGACGGGGGACGAGGCGAGACAGCTGAGCCTGCTCATCAACATCCAGTATCCGAACCGCCCTGAGGATTTCCTTGTCCTGCATATCGCCGATCAGATCGTCAGAAATGCTATCAGAGGCCTCAATCAACACGCGGCCGCGCTTCTCTATAGGAATAAGCCGCCAGAGCGCCAGCCGTTCATCCTGTGGTAAGGATTCCAGCAGGTCGGCAAGGTCAGCGGCATGCAGCTCGATGATAAGCTCGCTGATTTCTGCGGTCTGATCGAGCAGGATGCTTTTTTCGCGCAGCCTAATGTTGTTATTTAATGCAGCATTGTCGCCCAACGTTGCGTCATCGCCTGCTGTAACGCGCGGTTGCCGGTTGATAATGTCTTCAACCAGTTCTTTATTTTCCAATAGCAGAAGGGAGATACGGCGCCGGAGGTCGGTAAGTTTTTTTACACTCGACATAATGTTTTATGCTCGATCTGTTTTTTATCCGTGTTTTATTAAACGTAGCGCAATATCAGTAGATTAAGAATAGGATTACTGACGAATCGCCGTCTGAAAGGTGTGCGATAGTGTACCCAGACGTATTTTTTATGAAAAAATTTATCTAACGGATTATTAAATCGCTTGCTACTTAATTTTTGGCGATATAGAGTCAGTTCCAGAAACGTAACTGATACCGATGGCAGAGACGATGAACGACAACGCTTACAAACTGGATGGACAGCTGTGCTTCGCACTGTATTCAGCCAATCTGGCGATGAATAAACTGTACCGTCGTTTGCTGTCTGAACTGAATCTGACCTATCCCCAATATCTGGTGATGCTGGTGCTGTGGGAGCGTGATGGTTTGACGGTGTCTGAGTTGGGCGAGCGTCTGTATCTCGATTCCGCTACGCTAACGCCGTTGCTCAAGCGGTTACAAAGCGCAGGCTTAGTGGTGCGTAATCGGGGAACGGAAGATGAGCGTCAGGTGCTGATCGGGTTAACCGAAGCAGGACGAGCACTTCAGCAACAGGCACGAGCGATTCCTGAAAGCGTGTTTTGCGCGACGGAATGTCATCTTGACCAGTTGCAGACGATCAAAAAAGATTTAGAGACGCTGCGTAAGAATCTGATTGGGCATCTTTGAAGATACTCGCGGTTGTCTTGAGCATCCGAAGCCTGTCAGACAGCGTCATATTTGCTAAGTAGTCTATGTCTAAGTGTTTTGTTTTAAGTAAATAAGTAGTGTGCGATTCTATTTTTCGCTATTTAATTAGGCCTGAGCAGCATCTATACTGCCTTAGGTCATTCCCTAACTATCTGGAGTCACATTATGTCTATTGAAAAAGTATTATACGTTGCTCATGCTCAAGCTACCGGTGGTCGTGATGGTCGTGCGGTGTCTTCCGATAAAGCGGTTGATATTAAATTGACGACCCCACGTGAGCTGGGCGGCGCAGGCGGTGAAGGGACGAACCCAGAGCAGCTGTTCGCCGCGGGCTATTCTGCCTGTTTCCTGGGGGCGATGAAATTTGTCGGTGCGCGTGAGAAGATCGCCGTACCCGCTGACACCACGGTAAACGGTAGCGTAGGCATCGGTGCCATCCCAACAGGGTTTGGTATTGAAGTCGAATTGAAAATTTCCCTGCCAGGCTTGGATCGCGCCGTGGCTGAAGATTTAGTGCAGAAAGCCCATATCGTTTGCCCATACTCCAATGCAACGCGTGGCAACATCGACGTGACCCTGACTATCGTCTAAGTCCGGCTTGAAGCAAGTTCATGATTGATTGATGAACACGATTGATTAATAAAAACGGTGGCTGCGAAGATTCGCACTGCCGTTTTTTTATGACGGACATCCTCGTCCGTCACCCTTACGGGCCGTTGCTACGCAACGTTGAAAAACGCTCCCGACGTTTTTTTATTGGTACGGCATCATCTCAATAGGCAACGACGTGAATGACGGGCACGGGAATACGAAGGCAACAAAGCCTGATGAAGAAAAAAGAGAATATAAGAAACGGGTTGGTTAAGCGCTACTCTTTCTGATTGACAAGTACGTTGGTAGGGAGCAGTAATTGTTCGGCATGTTGCTGCTGTTTGTTTTGATGATGACCAAACGCGGTGATGGTGGAGTAAGCAAAGCGGCCTAAAAGAATAATGAAGCTGATGAGTAAAACGGCACGGGCGATCCGAGAGCCACTTCGTCGTGGGCGTATCGATAATCGTCGTTTGTGGGTAAGCGTGGACATTACCAGTTAATCCTCTGTGAAAGCGAACATTCGCTGTTGTTTATTTAGGCACAAGCAGTAGGCGAGGTCAATCTACCTCAGTGAAAAAGATGATGATCGATCCGGTTTTCGCACGTTCGGTGCAAGGAGAGAGGGGGGGAGAAACCCGCGCGAAGAGGAAAGGACATAAGGGACAAAGGGAATCAGTAAAAAACCCGCTCAAAAATGAATAAGCGGGTTGTGTGGTGCAAGGGGATTACGCCGTGGTATTGACGTTACGCCCAATCGCCGGATTTGCTGGCAGAGGGGGTAATGCCTTCAAAATACCGGAGACGACAGCTTCTTGATTATCAATCGATTTTTTCACCATAAGCGCACTGGCCTCACTGCTGGTACGCATAGTACTGAGGTCGCTAGTAAATGATGCAATCTGCGATACATCCATTTTACTCTCCTTAACACTGAGTGGATCCATATCCGGCATGAAAGGAAGCGTACCTTTCCGCCGAGGTTGCATGATGTTGGCGAAAATTCTCGCCAACCATCATTTTGGTATCGGCCCTATCCCTGTAAACTTTACGTTAACCGAGCTTCACCGGCCAGCTCGGCTGCACGATTTTGCACCACTTTACTGTTCGGCGTAGGTTCGGGTTTTCACGTAACGTTTTCATCAATCAGGCTTTTTCTTCCTCAATTATCAGCTTCCAGCCAGTGACGTCCTGCCAATATTCCTGTTCCCGTTCCAAATCCAGCTGTACCAGCGTGTTATTGGTAAAGAAGTCGCGTGGGAACGTCAGCGTCCAGTAGTTGTCATCGGTATGCAGCCGTAACGATTCCGGCGTTGTCGTTGCCTGACGCTGGTTATTCAACAGCGTGGCAAGGCGTAAGAGTTGCATCATGGGCAAATACTGTTTCTTTTTGAACAGATTCAACCGCGGCAACTCTTCCAGTTTGATCGCTTTACGGTGCAATCGCACGATTAGGGACAGCACAAGCTGCTGTTCCTGATTGAAGCCGGGCAGATTGGTATTTTGCAGAATGTAAGCGGAATGACGGTGCATGCCACTATGGTTAATGCCCAATCCAACCTCATGCAGCATGGAGGCCCAGTTTAAAATAGCCTCAAGCTGTGGATGCACCAGATTAGGATTTTGCTCTGCCCACTGTGCATAAAGCTGCTGCGTGGTTTCCCGCACGCGTCGTGCCTGTTCGCGGTCGATATTGTAATGGGTCGCCAGGCTCTGCGCGGTGCGGATACGAATATCCTGATGGCGGAATCGGCCTTCCATTTCGTACAGTACGCCTTCGCGCAATGCGC
The DNA here is from genome assembly GCA_016415585.1 of Pectobacterium carotovorum. Lineage (NCBI taxonomy): Bacteria > Pseudomonadati > Pseudomonadota > Gammaproteobacteria > Enterobacterales > Pectobacteriaceae > Pectobacterium > Pectobacterium carotovorum. The sequence continues at coordinate 1,606,297 of CP066552.1, forward strand.
CATCGGACAGGCGTAGTTCTTTGATCGCCAGTGCATCGAAAATACCGCACAGAATAGCCAGACCGGGCACCAGCACTGACTGACGATCTTCGGACAGACCCGGCAGACTCAGCGCTTTGAAGTGCTTAAACTGCAAAATCTGCGTGCATAGCATTTCCAGCCGCCCAGGAGTAATTAGGCCATCTTTCTCACCCATCTCTACCAGAATTTCGTGCGTGGCCTTGATCGTTCCTGACGCACCGAGGGCGAATTTCCAGCCGTATATGCGGTATTCCCAGGACAGCGTCTCCAGCTTTTGCGCTGCGGCCAGCCGGGCGCGCTTGAAGTTGGCTTCGCTAATTTCACCATTCGGGAAAAACTGCTGTGCGAAGCTGACGCACCCCATCCGACGGCTTTCCACCAGCATTGGCTCGAAATCCTCACCGATAACCAGCTCTGTAGAACCGCCGCCGATATCGATGACCAGCTTGCGGCCTTTTTCTGGCTGTGTATGCTCTACGCCCATAAAAATCAGGCGGGCTTCTTCATGGCCGGAAATGATCTCTATCGGATAGGGAATGATATCCGCCGCGCGGCGCAAAAATTCCTGCGCGTTGGCTGCCTGACGCAGCGCGTGCGTTCCGACGATGGAGACGTTCACCGCAGGGAAGCCCTGCAGGCGTTCAGCAAACAGCGCCAGACAGCTCAGGCCGCGTTGAATCGCTTCTTCGCTGAGTATGTTTTTGCTGTCCAGCCCGTCGGCCAGATGCACCCGCTGTTTTAAACGCCCCAATACCTGAAGCGCACCGTTTACCACGCGTGCGATCACCATGTGAAAACTATTGGAGCCTAGGTCGATAGCTGCGAACTCTTGCGGCTTTATCTCGGTTTTTTCATTGTTCGTTAACGGCATTATTCAGGCTTATCTCCAGGTTGCTCCAACGCCTTGATGTAGTCGTAAATCGCATTTTGCGCGCGTACTTTACGCCGGTTACCGCGTGAGACATAGCGGTTGCTCGACTCTTTATCAATGACACGGGCTTTCACCGTATCGCTGAACAGAATATCCAGCGTTTCCAGCACGCGGTTTTTCAAAATGGGATCCAGAATTTCCACTGCGACTTCAATGCGATAATCAATATTGCGTGTCATCCAGTCTGCAGAAGAGAGGTAGACTTTCTTGTCCCCGCCGTTGTTGAAGACATACACCCGATCGTGTTCCAGATAGCGGTCAAGAATACTGATGACCTGAATATTTTCGCTGATCCCCGGTAAATTAGGGATCAGTGAACACATGCCGCGTACCAGCAGATTAATTTTTACGCCCGCAGACGAAGCCTGATACAGCTTTTCCGCCAGCCCTTTATCCACCAGATTATTTACCTTAAGCGTAATGCCCGCATCACGATTCGCCAGCGCATTTTCGATCTCGGTATCGATCAATTGGTAGAGCTTGTCACGTGAGTTCTGTGGTGATACCAGCAGGTGCTCGAAGCTGACTGGGCGGTAAGGGTTTTCAATGAAGTTGAAGACGCGACGGACTTCGTTGGTAATGCGTTCGTCAGCGGTCAACAGCGAGTAATCCGTATACAGGCGGGCGGTTTTCTCGTTGAAGTTACCGGTGCCGATGTGCGCGTAACGCACGATGTTTTCCCCTTCGCGGCGGGAAATCAGGAACAGTTTGGCGTGAATCTTCAGCCCAGGCACCGAGAAAATGACGTGCACGCCAGCTTCAGTCAGACGCTTGGCCCAGTGGATGTTTGCCTCTTCGTCAAAGCGTGCCTGTAGTTCTACCACGACCGTCACTTTCTTACCGTTGTGCGCCGCATGGATCATTGAGGTAATGATGCGGGAATCTTTGGCGACGCGGTAAATATTGATTTTGATGGACAGCACATTAGGGTCGAAAGAGGCTTGTCGCAGCAGTTCCAATACGTGTTCGAAAGTGTGGTACGGGTAATAGAGCAGAACGTCACGCTCGCGAATCGCATCAAACCCATTGCGGAAATGGTTGAACCCGGAGTGTCGCAGGCGGGGCAACGGTTTGTTGACCAGATTGGCGCGTCCGACGTTCGGGAAAGAAATAAAGTCTTTGAAATTATGATAGCGCCCGCCGGGGATTACAGAGTCAAAGGAAGAGATCCCCAATTTCTCTTGTAGCATCGTAACCATGGCGTCCGGCATATCACGCTGATACACAAATCTCACCGGCTCGGCGGTTAAGCGCTGCTTCAGGCTGGAAGACATCAATTCCAACAGGCTGGATTCCATTTCCGTCACCAGATCGTATTCTGCATCGCGCGTCATCTTCATGGAGTACGCGTTCAGCGCATCGTAATCAAAGAAGCCCTTGAAGATATCATCCAGACAGTAACGCAGAATGTTATCGATGAGGATCATGGTCTTACGACGGCGCGGCGCTTCCGCTGGCAGGTTGACGAAACGCGGTATTTTATCCGAAGGAATTTCCAGCAGGGCATAATTGATCTCATCGCCACGAATAATTTCGACGGCAAGATAGGTATAGTTATCCTTCAGGAACTCCACTAGATTGGTTTCGTTAAAGATGAGTATTGGCGTGATATGCGGGCGCAGATATTGCCGGAAGTAGTCCCTCAGCCACTCTTGCTGGTTAGGGGAAACCTGACGCTCATTGACCAGAAAAATCTGGTTACGCGCCATTTCCAGCAACAGCTCGTTGTACAAACTATCGAAGATTTGATCGGTTTTTAGTACGCGCGCCTGAATTTTACCTAAAAGGTGTCGCAGATTGCCGTCCAGACCTTGTTCTTCGTTAATCAGAATGCGTCTTTTCAAATCGGCAAAACGGACTTTATAAAATTCATCAAGGTTGCTGGAGTAAATGCCAAGAAAGCGCATGCGTTCGATTAACGGATTGCTTTTATCTGCTGCTTCCTGAAGTACTCGTTCATTAAAGGATAACCAACTTAATTCTTTCTCTATGTAGAGTTTGTCCTGACCCATTGTCACTCCGCTCAACTCATGTACTGAAGGTTCATCCAATATTCATACCCTTCCTCTGTGGGTATAGGGTACAACAACATTATGGCGTGTTGATGACGATAAAATCTAATTCATAGACAGACTTACCATTGTCATATTATGGGCGTAAAGGCAACATATGCTACCCGCAATACGTTAGCAACACGACTCTGGCGGCTTCACTCTAACGGCGAGAATAATGGTAAACACAGGCAACACATCACAGTATCGGGATCGTCGGCGAGCGTGGATCGATCGTTTGGTTCACCGCATTGTTGCGGGCAGTGGGCTACTGGTGCTGGCTATGCTGTTGTTAATCTTCTTCTATCTACTGTATGTGGTGACGCCACTGTTCCTTTCCCCCACTGTTAACGGCCAAAAAACGGTGCAACGCCACAGTGCGGAGCCGTCGCTAGCGCTGGGGCTTAGCGACAACGGGCAAATCGGGTTTCGCATCGACAGTCAGGGCTATGGCGAGTTTATTCCGTTTGCGGAAAACCAGCCTATGTCGCGTATTCAGTTGGTTCCCGCGCTGAGTTTGCTGGCGCAGAATCAGGGCGAGCGACAGGTTTATGCCCTGAGTCAGCCTGATGGCCGTCTGATTTTCGTTCAGCCCGTATTATCGCGTACAGAAAACCGTTCTCCAGTCTGGGATTATCCGCTGGGTGAGCAGGCGTATTCGCTTGGGTTACCCGCGCAGCCGCTGCGTCATCTGGCAGTGGCTGCGGTGGGTGAAAAGCATGTCGTTGTTGCGGCGATCGGGCAGGAAAATGCCTTGATTATTGCCGATGTTGATAAAAATGGCGTGCGGCAACGGGCGCAGATTACGCTTCCGGCGGGTACGATTAGCCAAATGCTGCTGACGCCCGACGGGCAGCAAGTGTATTTGCTCAGCGGTAAGACATTAACGCTGTGGCAAGTGGGGGCGAACGCGCTGACGCTGCGGGAAGAGCGACAGTTACAACTGGCGGAACCGCTGCATCTGGCGTTGTTGTCTGGTGGACGATCGCTGCTGGTGCAGGCTGCTGACGGGCGGATTAGCCAGTGGTTTGAGGTTCCGGGCGAAAAGGGTGCCACGCTGACGGAGACGCGTCAGTTTCCGCACGTTGTGGGCGAATCGGTGTTGTTGGCAACGGAGGCGCAGCGACGAGTCTTTGCCACATTGAATGCACAGGGTGAACTGTCGCTGTTTGCCAGTAAACAGTCTCATGCGCTGCTGACGCAGATGCTACCAGCCCATGCACAAACGCTGGCGTTTTCGCCACGCGGTTCTGCCATCTTGGTTGAAACGGCGCAGGGCTGGCATCGCTATCAGGTTGATAACCCGTATCCCGATATTGGCTGGCGCGGGCTGTGGCAAAAGCTGTGGTACGAGAACTACCCAGAGCCTGCCTATATCTGGCAATCCACGTCTGCGGATGACAGCTATCAGGCTAAATTCAGCATGATGCCCCTGATGCTGGGCACGATGAAAGCGGCGATTTACGCCATGCTATTTGCGACTCCGCTGGCGCTGTCTGCCGCGATTTATACCGCCTGCTTTATGTCGCCGACGCTGCGACGCTGGATTAAACCCACGCTAGAAATCATGGGCGCGCTGCCGACGGTGGTTGTCGGCCTGATTGCCGCCATCTGGCTGGCTCCGCATTTTGCGACGTATTTGTCAGCCATTCTGGTCATGCCGATTTTATGGATGCTGGCCGTGCTCGGCTGCGGCTGGCTGATTGAGTGCCTGCCGACGCGCTGGCGCACCCGTTTCCCTGCTGGCTGGGACGCGCTCTTCCTTATCCCTGCCATTTTGCTGACATTTGTGGCCGGCTGCTGGCTTGCGCCACATATCGAAATCGCAGTATTGGGACAGCCGCTATATCAGTGGTTAGGCGATGATTTTGTCCAACGTAATACGCTGGTAGCGGGCGTTGCCCTCGGCTTCGCGCTGATCCCGCTGATTTTTTCGCTAGCGGAAGATGCGCTGTTCAGCGTACCAGCTCGCTTAAGTCAGGGATCGTTGGCGCTGGGAGCGACGGCGTGGCAAACCCTGTGGCGCGTTGTGCTGCCGTCCGCCAGCGCTGGGATTTTCGCCGCGCTGATGCTGAGTTTTGGCCGCGCCGTGGGGGAAACCATGATTGTGCTCATGGCGACGGGCAACACGCCGATTATGGATGAAGGCCTGCTTCAGGGGCTGCGTTCGCTGGCGGCGAATATCGCTATTGAAATGCCGGAAGCGGTGACGAACAGCGGTCACTATCGGGTGCTGTTCTTAACGGCATTAACGCTGTTTGTTTTCACGTTCATCGTGAATACGCTGGCTGAAACTATCCGGCAGCGCTTACGTCAACGCTACCGTGATGAAGGAGAAAACGCGTGAAGCGCTGGTTCCGTTCGGGAAGGCCCTGGGTGTGGCTGACCGCATCGTCAATTTCTATTAGCCTGCTGGCGATGCTGGCAATCATCGTGCTGCTGGCGGGGCAGGGTATGCGCTATCTGTGGCCGCAGCCCGTTTGGTTGCTGACGTTGCAGCCGGAACAAGGTGCGCAGCGTGCGCTGATAGGGGAAATTTATGCGGAGCAGACGCTTTCGTCCCAGCAGTTGGAACAGGCCGGTTTGTCCTCTTCGCCCGGGGACGCTGAAACCCGCTATTTGATCAAAATTGGTCGGCGTGAAATCTATGGGCAGAGTTTCCGCTCGCTGCTGTCGCGCGATATTGTCCGCTTTGATAAACCTGCCGATATTCTGGTGTTGAAGCGGACGAACAATGGCACGGCCTATGGCTATCTGGCTGGCATGCTGGAGGGCGAGCAGCCGCTGGTGGCGACGGATCTCCCTGCAACGTTGAAGCATCGCATCGAGCAGGTGCAGGGGTTGCTGGCGAAGGCGCAGGCCATCCGCATGGGAGAGATGGCGAAGATTAACCAGCAGTTTGAAACGCTGCGGCTGGAAGAGAAAAAGCGGCAGCAGGCCAAGACGCTGGATAATCAGACGGTAGCCCGTCTTCAGGCTGAGCGCATTGAACTGCAACGCCGCTTTGATGAGCTGTCGCGCCAGCTAACCTCACTCAATCTGGACATTAATCGCGATACCGTGCAGTTGCGGGATGCAAACGGCAGCGTTCATCTTATCCCGCTCAGGGACATTGAACAGGCCTGGTTCCCTAATGCGATGAACCTGTGGGAAAAAGTCAGCCACTGGGGCGAGCAGGCGAAATTCATGCTGGTACACTATTCGCCGGACAGCAACAGCGCAGGCCACCTTTTCCCCGCCATTTTTGGCACGGTGCTGATGGTGGTGCTGATGTCTATTGTCGTGATGCCGTTGGGCGTGATCGCCGCGGTTTATCTGCATGAGTACGCGGGGAAAAACAGCTTAACGCGCTGGGTGCGGATTGCCGTGGTCAATCTGGCCGGGGTGCCGTCCATTGTGTACGGCGTGTTCGGGTTAGGCTTTTTTGTTTATCTTATCGGCGGCACGCTGGACCAACTATTCTATTCTGAAGCGCTGCCGAATCCGACGTTTGGTACGCCAGGGCTGCTGTGGGCGTCACTGACGCTGGCACTGCTGACGCTACCCGTGGTGATTGTGGCGACGGAGGAAGGGCTGTCGCGCATCCCAATGTCTGTGCGCCACGGTTCACTGGCGTTGGGGGCTACCAAAGCCGAAACGCTGTGGCATGTTGTGCTGCCGATGGCGGTTCCCGCGATGATGACCGGTTTAATCCTCGCTGTGGCGCGTGCCGCGGGGGAAACCGCGCCGCTGATGTTGGTCGGCGTGGTGAAGTCGGTGCCGGTTTTACCGGTTGATGACATTTTCCCTTATCTGCATCTTGAGCGAAAATTTATGCATCTGGGATTCCAAATCTACGATCTGGCGTTCCAAAGCCCAGACGTCGAAGCGGCAAGACCACTGGTGTACATCACCGCACTGCTGCTGGTGTTGATTGTTGTTGGATTGAACCTTGCAGCGATTGGGATTCGCCATGTTCTGCGTGAGAAATACCGTTCGTTATCACTCTGAAAGTAGGATGAAGTTATGGGATTTATGACACAAAAGGAGATGGCACTGCTGCCTGATGTTCATCAACTGAGTGATGAGCAGACGACGTTAACCGTGGAACATCTGAATCTTTACTATGGCGATAAGCAGGCACTGAACGATATTTCGATTCGTATTCCGAAGAATCAGGTGACAGCGCTGATTGGCCCGTCAGGCTGTGGCAAATCCACGCTGTTACGCTGCTTTAATCGTATGAACGATCTGGTGGACGACTGCCGTACCGAAGGTGATATCAGGCTGAATGGGATGCTTATCAACGACCCGCAGCTGGATGTTGCTACGTTGCGCCGTCGGGTAGGTATGGTTTTTCAACGACCGAATCCGTTTCCCAAGTCGATCTATGAAAACGTGATTTATGGCCTGAGATTACAGGGGCTACGCGATCGCCGATTTCTGGATGATGCCGTTGAGCGTGCGCTACGTGCAGCGGCGCTTTGGCATGAGGTAAAGGATCGGTTGAGCGACAACGCGTTGACGCTATCCAGCGGACAGCAGCAGCGTTTGGTGATCGCCCGGGCGATCGCCATTGAGCCGGAAGTGTTGTTGCTGGACGAACCGACCTCCGCGCTTGATCCGATTTCGACGCTAATTGTTGAAGAGTTGATGGGAACGCTAAAGCAGCATTTCACGCTGGTGCTGGTGACGCACAACATGCAGCAGGCAGCTCGCGTGTCGGATTACACCGCGTTTATCAATCAGGGTAAACTGATCGAGTACAATCGTACGGACGATCTGTTTACCTCTCCGACGCAGCGGCGCACAGAGGATTATATTACCGGGCGCTTTGGTTAGAACCGTAATTAAATAGTAGAATACAATATAATTTCCATGCGTATGATTTCGTTATGAATGATAATGATATTGCGAATATTTTTAAAATTTTTATAAAAATAAATAATTGGGTAATTATTTTATTTTTAATTTAAATGTTTTTGTTTTTTTTTGTGATTTTTTACTGAAAAAAATAACATTTTGATTCATAGTTTACATGCAGCGATTGGCTGTATTTAAATGGAATTACTCAGGATGAGAAAGAAAATATATATTGGAGTTGCATTCAGTATGTTGGTTAGTGCGATGTTTCCGGCTTATTCTCAGGATCTGGAAGAGCCAGTAGCGGAGGTAATTACAGCATTCGACTCTCCCCTTGTGGAGAATCCAACATCTGCAAATGAATCCTCTTCTCAGGACTATAAGCCTCTTCGTGCGCCAGCGCCTGCATTGAGTTCTGTCTATGTCTATGCTGTGGCATCAACGCAAAATGGCGGAGCCTGGGAATATATTGGCCCAAATAAGCTTGCGACAACTCAGGATCATGGTGGAGCACAACTGCGAATTGCAGTGCTGGAAGTGGGTTATGGTAATAACCGCTTTGGCTGGGTGAATGGTACGCAAAAGAGTCCCTATCAGGTTAATGGCGTCTGCGTCGTTGGCGGCAATTATACTGAGTCATGCCCTGTTGGCTCGACTTATGTGGGATGGATGGCTTATTTCAATGGCGATGGCATGCAGTCAGGCCCTTTCCGCTATCAATCTACTTCGACTAACGCACCTTTTAGAACGCTTAGCACGTCACTGAATATTCGATAACACCGTATTCTCAGCAGGTTCTCACAAAAGAGAACCTGCTTTTCATCAAGCCTTCACGCTAATCGGCGTGTAACTAAGTTGTGCTAGTTTATCTAATACTGATTTTTGTTGTTCTGCATGTAAGTGTTCGCCGCGTGATAGCGAACCACTTATCCCATTTTTTAGCATGTGGATAAAATTGATTTTCCGATTGGGGTCGGTGAAAGAGACATCGTCAACAGGAGGATGCAAAATGAGCAGTGCCGCCATACCGATTTCCAGACTTTCCTCAAATGACATATCGCCGGAGGCGGTGAGCTCTTTTGTCGCATCAATCGCTTCCTGTGGCGTCATATTGGAAAAATCATAACGCTTGCTTGACTGAATCGTTGAAGGGGGATTAGTCGTAGTGGAAACTGAATGGAGGTTTGGCTTTGATGTGTCGCCACTGAGTGAAAACGCATTTTCCGCAGATTCCTTACGGTTCACCGAGGGGACTGAGTAGTTGATATTATTAAGGCTCGTGATGCTCATTATGGAAGTTCCTTTCCTATGGGACTGAGGTTCAATAGTAGAGAATCAGCGTACGGTGCAATCGTACGAATATGGAATAAAGTTTACCTTAATTTATGTGTTTTTATTTATCATTCGCACTCAAAAATTCATATTGTTATTTTTATTATATAAATCAATTGGTTAATTTTTTAGCGATTTGTTAATGGTTTTAATTATTCAATTAAGTAATGTTTTGAACTAAAAATAATCAGTACTAATAGTGAGATACCTTGGTCCCTTTGTGAGCGTATATCGACCATAAAAAAATTATGGGTACCGTTCATCAATTATCCGTGCCATTTGAAGAATTGATGATAAAATGCGCGCAAATTTTCTGATTCTGGCAAGTGGCGGGTAAGATGAAATTCAGTACCATGAACGAAGGCGAAATTATTACCGAGCTGTGCCGGAGAATAAAAGACTCCAGAATCCAGCAGCGTCTATCGCAAGTCGATCTTGCTGAACGGGCGGGGCTGGGAATCGCGACAATCAAGCGTGCGGAAATGGGCGAATCTATTACGCTCAGCAGCCTGCTCTCCATTCTGCGCGGATTAAACCGTTTGCATCAGATTGAAGGCGTGCTCTTCGATGCGGAAGTGGAATCCTTCCATGCGCAGATCAGCGGTGAGAAAAAGCAGACGCCGCTGCGTATCAGAAAGAAAGCCGCCACGTTTCCTGCCAAAGCGCTTACCAAGCATGAAAATATCAAAAAGCCTGCTAACAGTACCGTGGACTGGTATATCGCAGCGGCTGAAAACAATATTGTCTGGTCGCTGCCTGAAAGCGATAAAAAATAAAGGGCCAATGCGAAACCATACGCATGAACCCAGATTGTCGCGTTAAGCCACTTGGCATTTAACGCGACAAGGCAAGTTTATCTCCCACCACGATCCCCTGGGGATATCATTCGCACAGCACGACTTTAATCGCCAATCCCCCGCGAGACGTTTCACGGTACTTGGCGTTCATGTCTTTGCCAGTTTCATACATGGTTTCAATGACCTTATCCAGCGATACACGTGGCTCGCTGGTGCGGCGCATTGCCATTCTTGCGGCGTTGATCGCCTTCACGGAGGCGATGGCGTTGCGTTCAATGCACGGTACCTGAACCTGACCTGCCACTGGGTCGCACGTCAGCCCCAGATTATGTTCCATACCGATTTCCGCCGCGATGCAGACTTGTTCAGGATTCGCGCCGAGTAGCTCAGCCAGACCGGCTGCGGCCATCGAACAGGCCACGCCGACTTCTCCCTGACAGCCCACTTCTGCACCGGAAATAGAGGCGTTCATTTTGTAGAGCATGCCGATAGCACCGGAAGCCAGGAAGTAGCGCAGGTAAGATTCTGGGGTGACGGGTTGAACGTAGCGGTTGTAATAGGCCAGTACGGCAGGAATAATGCCGCACGCGCCGTTAGTTGGTGCGGTAACGACGCGTCCACCAGCCGCATTTTCTTCCGATACGGCCATCGCAAACATGTTCACCCAGTCCATCGCATCCATCGGGTCGCTTGAAAAACGATCGTTAATGAACAGCAAACGATGCAGCGCCGATGCTCGACGGGGTACGCGCAATGGGCCGGGTAATACGCCTTCGGTACTCATACCGCGATGCATACAGTCCTGCATGGTTTTCCACACATCGGCAAAATAGTGATCAAGCGCTTCCCGCCCATGCATCGCAATCTCGTTTTTTAGTACGATGGCGGATAGAGACAGGCAGTGATCGTGACAGTGTTGCAGCAACTTCTGGGCAGAAAAGAACGGATAGGGCGCGCTTTCCTCTGCCAGATTGGGTTTGCCGAAGTTTTCCTGATCGACGACGAATCCGCCCCCGATGGAGTAATACGTTTTGCTATAAACCAGCTCTTGTTGATTGTAAGCGCGAATGGTCATGCCGTTTTCATGCAGCGGCAGGTTCTCTGGCTGGAAACGCAGAGAAGATTCTAAAGGGAAGCTAACCTCATACTGACCGTTGAGCATCGGTAGCCGCTGAGAGTCTTTCACCTGCTGAATAAAGGCAGGGATGCTATCGATGTTTACGCTATCTGGCAGGTTACCTGCTAGCCCCATAATGATGGCGATATCGGTGTGGTGCCCTTTGCCCGTAAGGGAAAGTGAGCCGTAAATATCCACCACGATGCGTGTTACCGATGAGATAAGCGCGTGGTTTACCAGATCGTCGGTGAACATTTTACCCGCTTTCATTGGGCCGACAGTATGAGAACTGGACGGGCCGATACCGATTTTGAAGATATCAAATACGCTGACCATAGCGATTTCCTTAAAAAAAACGCCGATCGTTAAACAACGTGCCGGCGTTAAATTAGGGTGGAGGGCTTACAGCAGATCGCGCAGGCTGTAAACAATGGCTGAAATAGCGATCAGTCCCATCAGGGTGACAAAGACGTTGCTGAAGTGGCCGCTGTATTTCTTCATTGCTGGAACTTTCTGGATGGCGTACATCGGCATCAGGAACAGCAGGCACGCGATAATCGGGCCGCCCAATGTTTCGATCATACCCAGAATGCTTGGGTTCAGCGTCGCTACAATCCAGGTGGTGATCAGCATGAACAGCGCAGTGATGCGGTTCAATTTGGTGTTGGAAATGGTTTTGCCTCTGCTGCGCAGGGATTTCACGATCATACCGTTAAAGCCTTCGCCCGCCCCCAGATAGTGACCCAGAAACGATTTAGAGATCGCGATAGTGGCAATAACTGGTGCCAGATAGCCCATGACCGGGTTGTTAAAGTGGTTCGCCAGATAGGACAGAATAGAAATGTTCTGTGTTTTTGCTTCCATCAGCTCAGCCGGAGACAGGCTCAGTACGCAGCTGAAGACGAAAAACATAACGGTCAGCACCATCATGATGTGGCTGTAGGACAGAATGCGTGAGCATTTTTTCTCTGCGTCATCGCCATATTCTTTCCGTTTGGCAACGGCAAAGGAGGAGATGATCGGCGAGTGATTGAAAGAGAAAACCATCACCGGAATCGCCAGCCATAATGTTGCCAACAGCCCGTTGCCCGTGACGCTGGAACTCAGAGAAATGTTTTCAAAAACAGAGGTATTCCAGTTCGGAATTAAATAAAGTGCCAGCAGCATCAGCACAGCAACAAATGGATAAACCAGAACACTCATTGCCTTAACAATCATCGCTTCACCGAAGCGAACAATAAACATCAATCCGAGGATCAATATCAATGACAGCAAGGCTCGTGGCGGAGAAGGCAAATGCAATTGGTGAGTAATAAAGCTATCTACCGTATTGGTGATGGCGACGCTATAAACTAATAGGATCGGGTAAATAGCGAAAAAATAAAGTAAAGTGATTAATTTACCCGCACCAACGCCGAAATGTTCTTCAACAACTTCGGTAATATCTTCACCACCGTTCTTACCGGATAATACAAAACGGCATAACGCACGGTGAGAATAATATGTCATTGGAAAGGCAATCAGCGCCATGATAATTAACGGAATTAACCCACCAATACCGGCATTAATGGGTAAGAATAGCACACCAGCACCGATGGCCGTGCCATAGAGGCCCAGCATCCAGACGGTGTCGCTTTTACGCCATCCTGAAGCCTGTTCTAATACCTGTTTGCTATCTTGAATGGTGCTCATATACTGATTTCTCCTCGGTGAACACATTAGCCCCGTCACACAGGGGTATAAAAATTACAGTATCGGCAACTTGCCGTTACAGAGTTTAAAAAACGAACAAGACATATTGCTAATTATGTCAACAGGTCAATACTGTTTTGTGGCAGCATTTTATATCGTGGTGGTCAGCGAATAATATTGAGGCGATCACAGAAATGAATTGACTAGGAATATTTTAATAAATTTTATCGGAAATTAAAATATCAAATTTGATGCTTTAATTTAAATATCTTTAACGGCTCTTTATTGATGCTTTATTTTTATGTTAGAGACATAGAAGATAAATAAAAAACGATTATATAGATATTAAACTCAATTTCGTTGATGTCACGTTTATGATCTAAATAAATTGAAAGATAGGGTGGTTTTTGAACAAAAAAAGATATTAGCCTTTAAAAATGAATACTGAATGTGGCATCTCATTTGCCCGTATAGCATCGCGGTATCATCCAGCAGGTCACTGCCCTGCTGGATGACACCGCGATCTGTCAGGCGGTGAGTTTTTCTTCTGCCCACGCCAGACCGCTGTGGTATTCCTCGGGTAAGAGAGGTGCCAGCGATTGCAGCGTGCGTTGCAACTGTGCGGTGTCTGACGACGGTAGATTGAGGTGTCCAACTTTGCGGCCAGGACGAACGTCTTTCTCATACCAGTGCAGATGTACCAGCGGCAGCGCCAGCCAGTCGATATTCACATCAGTGCCGATCAGGTTGACCATCACCGACGGTGTTTCGACAACCGGTACTGGCAGCGGCAGATCCAGAATGGCGCGCAGGTGCAACTCAAACTGGCTGATTGACGCACCATTTTGCGTCCAGTGTCCGCTATTGTGTACGCGTGGAGCCAGCTCGTTAATAAGCAGGCGATCGCCGACGATAAAGCATTCCATCGCCATCACGCCCACATAACCCAGCGCATTCATTATTGCAGACAGCATCTGCTCTGCCTGCTGTTGCAACTGCGGATCGGGCTGAGGGAAAGCCACGCTGGTACGCAGAATGCCGTCCTGATGCAGGTTATGAGTGAGCGGGTAGAACACGCACTTGCCGTGCGTATTGCGTGCACCCACCAGCGAGACTTCGCCAGAAAAATTAATGCCTTGCTCAACGATGCACTCGCCGTAGCAGTCAGCGGGCAGCGTCTGTTGTTCGCCATCGCGCAAGCGCCACTGTCCACGACCGTCGTAACCACCGACGCGGCGTTTAACGATAGCGAGTTCACCTAATGAGGCAAAGACGTGTGGCCATTCGTCGGCGCTAGCCAGTAGTTGCCAAGGCGCGGTTGCCAGATTCAGCGAATCCAGCAGCTGCTTTTGCGTCAGGCGATCGGCCAGACGTGGGAAAATATCGCGGTTCGCAAACGCCGTGTGCTCGGCCAACTCGCGGGTGAGGGCGGTTTCCGGCCAGCGTTCGATCTCGGCGGTAATGACACTGTTATGAAACGGAACTGATTCCGGCTCAGCATCCAGACCGACGGGGTAAACCGCAATGCCTAGCGGTTCACCAGCCTGACGCAGCATTCTGCCCAACTGACCATTGCCTAATACGCAGACCGGTTTCATGCCTCCTCCCGTGGATCGGGATGAGAAAGCACATCATCGGTTTGCGCCTGACGCCAGTCCGCCAGTCGGGTAGCGATGCCCTTGTCGTGCAGGGCGAGAATTTGTGCGGCCAGCAGAGCCGCATTCGCTGCGCCCGCTTTGCCAATCGCCAACGTGCCGACCGGAATACCGCGAGGCATTTGGACGATGGAATACAGGCTGTCTACCCCGCTCAGCGTTGAGCTTTGTACCGGCACGCCAAGCACGGGAACCAGCGTTTTTGCTGCCAACATACCCGGCAGGTGTGCTGCGCCGCCTGCGCCCGCGATAATCACATCAAAACCGTTCTGTGCCGCCTGCTCAGCGAAGCTGAATAGCTTGTCTGGCGTCCGGTGTGCGGAAACGACTTCGGTATGAAAAGGAATGTTCAGCGTGGTGAGGATTTCCGCAGCAAACTGCATGGTGGCCCAGTCACTCTTTGAACCCATGACGATGGCAATTTTAGCCGGGGCAACGTTGGATGACATGCCTGTAACGCTCCTGTGATTGTACGTGTTCGTGACGCGTTCGCGTCGGCCAGACAGGGAGGGTCTGGCGTTGAGGGCGTAGAGCATATCACGCCATTATGGCGAGGAAAACGGTTGCGTATGCGGAAATGCAGGGGGGATAAGGCGAGAGACCGTTAAGTCAATGTCAAGAAACGCATTAAAATGGGAAGGAAATCAGTTCGATATTTTGTGGCGTGACCTTAATCATCGACCCTTCTTCATGCCAGGCCCCGAGAACGGCGCGACGACCAGACGATTCACCGAGATCGACCTGATGAATGGCTGGACGGTGCGTGTGGCCGTGGATCATCGTCTCCACCTGATAATGCCGTAAGCGTGCAAGTACGGCGTCGTGATTGACATCCATAATCTGCTGCGACTTTTTTTGGTTTTCGTGCTGGCTGGTTGCCCGCATCTTCGCCGCAATTTTCATACGTAGTGACAACGGTAATAGCAGGAAGAGTCGCTGAATAAATGGGTTGTGTACCCGACGGCGGAATTGTTGGTAATGCCGATCGTCAGTGCACAACGTATCGCCATGCAGAATGAGAATCTTTTGGCCGTAGAGATCGAGCACCGTTTCTGTCGGCAGCAGCGTCATTCCGCTTTGCTTGGCGAAACGCTTACCGATCAGGAAATCACGGTTACCGTGCACGAAATAGCAGGGAATGCCGCGCTGATGTAAGGCGTACAGTTCCTCGGCGACAGTCGCATGCAGCGGCTGAGGATCGTCGTCACCTATCCAGGCATCGAACAGGTCGCCAAGTATGTACAGCGCATCGGCATGGATCGCGTCATGGCGTAAAAAACGCAGAAAACCGGCGGTAATCGCCGGTTCATGAACACTTAAATGCAGATCGGCAATGAACAGCGTTGCCATGCAGGTCGGATTATTCGCTGACCGTTACGTGGGTAATCACCACGTCTTCTTTCGGTACGTCCTGGTGCATGCCGCTGCGGCCGGTAGCCACGCCTTTGATTTTATCAACGACGTCCATGCCTTCGGTGACTTCAGCGAATACGCAGTAGCCCCAGCCATCGGCACGCTCTGAACGGAAGTTCAGAAAATCGTTATCAACGAGGTTGATAAAGAACTGGGCAGTCGCAGAGTGCGGATCGTTGGTACGCGCCATCGCCAGCGTGCCGCGGGTATTTTTCAGGCCGTTGTTGGCTTCATTTTTGATTGTCGCATTGGTTTCTTTCTGATCCATGCCGGGAGCGAAGCCGCCGCCCTGAATCATAAAACCATTAATCACGCGGTGAAAAATCGTGTTGTCATAAAAACCGCTGCGACAGTAGTTCAGGAAGTTTTCTACGGTAACCGGCGCTTTGTCTGCAAACGTATTAATAACGATATCGCCGTGGTTGGTATGAAGCGTAATCATAATAATGAACCCTAGATAGCCTTAGTGATTAAGAGTGCTGTTCACAAAAGGCGGTGAACAACAAGAGCGCTGTTATAGCATAACTGGTCGATTGAGTCAGTACTTCGCGCTTACCGCACCACTGTTGGCGGTTGGATGGATGAGAAAATCGTATAAAAAGGTTTACTACTCTGATTTTGGTAGGCGTCAAATAATATGTGCGCTTAAGAATAGTGCGCAATAAGATGTTAATCAGGCAATGGTGACTTTTAAAAACAAATAAATTGATCAAAATTTCAAATAACAGTTAATTAATTTGAATGATATTTTTGTTGCCCCAGATCAATGTTTTGCGTAATCAACGTGTTTTTTTTTGTGGCTCAGATTAATCTGAGAGTAATTCTTATTCTTCATAAATAACTCTAAAGAGATAGGTGAACTATGCTGGGTATTCTGGATAGTGTTAATCGTTTATTAGACAAACCGGATTTTGGTAAACTGTTTTTGCGCGTATCTTTCAGCGTGTTGATGCTGTTTCATGGTTGGCACAAGGTGCATGGTGGTATCGGTGGTATTGAAGGTATGCTCGCGTCGGCTGGGCTCCCTGCTTTTATTAGCTACGGTGTCTATGTTGGGGAAGTCATCATACCAATCCTGATGATCCTCGGCATTTTTACACGCCCTTCCGCATTGATTTTCTCCTTCACGATGGTTGTCGCGACGCTACTGGTTCACCCAGAGGGGTTCTTCACGCTGGCAAAAACGGGTGCTTGGGGTGTTGAAGGTACGGCGGTGTTCTTCTTCGCGGGTATCGCGATTGCCCTGCTTGGCAGCGGAAAATATTCTGTGATGTCGAATCCACGTTGGCGTTGAGTGCGGTTTCGTTAGTCATGCTGATTGTGTGAAATGGCCCGGTAAATCCGGGCCATTTCATTTTCATCCTTTCTCGCTTATTCCCTCTTCTTAACCTTGCAATACAGTGGGGTTCAGGTTTCAATACGCCGTTGGGATGTAAACCCTGAATGCATTATCGTCAATGGCATCTAATGTTACTGACGCTAATCACGACAGTGATTGACCTACCGTGTGGACGCTATGTTTTTTGAGCACAGTGTTTTTGGACATTATGTTTTTGAACGCTACGTTTTTTGAACCGTATGTTTTGCACACTGTGCTTTTGTGAAATCATTTTTTGTGAAAACCATTTTTATAAAAACACTGGAACTCCCTGATGCTAAAGATTTTTAATACGCTGAGTCGCCAAAAAGAGGAATTTAAACCCATCCACGCCGATCAGGTGGGAATGTATGTGTGTGGCATCACCGTTTATGACCTGTGTCATATCGGTCACGGGCGTACTTTCGTGGCGTTTGATGTGGTGGCGCGATATTTGCGGTATCTGGGATATTCACTGAAATATGTGCGTAATGTTACCGACATTGACGACAAAATTATTAAGCGTGCGATCGAAAATGGGGAAACCAGCGACCAACTTACAACCCGTATGATTGCTGAGATGCACGCCGATTTTGATGCCTTGAATATTTTGCGCCCGGATGTCGAGCCGCGTGCGACACACCATATTGCCGACATCATCGAAATGGTGGAAGCGCTGATCGCCCGTCGCCACGCCTATGTCGCGAGTAATGGTGATGTGATGTTCTCTGTGGATACCGCGCCGGGTTACGGCGTGCTGTCTCGTCAGGATCTGGATCAGTTGCAGGCTGGCGCGCGCGTTGAAATTGCCGAAGTGAAGCGTAACCCGATGGATTTCGTGCTGTGGAAAATGTCCAAGCCGGGTGAACCACACTGGTCTTCTCCGTGGGGAGAAGGACGTCCTGGCTGGCATATCGAATGTTCTGCTATGAACTGCAAACAGCTCGGCGAACACTTTGATATTCACGGTGGCGGTTCAGATTTGATGTTCCCGCATCACGAAAACGAGATCGCACAATCCAGCTGTGCACACGACGGCCCGTATGTGAATTATTGGATGCACTCTGGCATGGTGATGGTTGATCGCGAAAAGATGTCAAAGTCGCTCAACAATTTCTTCACCGTACGCGACGTGCTGGCGTATTACGACCCGGAAACCGTGCGTTATTTCCTGATGTCAGGGCACTATCGTAGCCAGTTGAACTACAGTGAAGACAACCTGAAACAGGCGCGATCGGCGTTGGAACGTTTGTATATCGCGTTGCGTGGAATGGATCTCAGCGTTGCAGCACACGGCGGTGACGAGTTTGAAGCCCGTTTCCGTGAAGCAATGGACGACGATTTCAACACGCCGGAAGCTTACTCGGTGCTGTTTGACATGGCGCGTGAAGTTAACCGCTTGAAAACGGAAGATGTGCAAGCGGCGAACCAACTGGCATCGGCACTGCGTAAACTGTCTGGCGTACTCGGCCTGCTGGAACAAGACCCTGAGCAGTTCCTGCAAAATGGTGCGCAGGTGGATGACGAGGAAGTGAAAGAAATTGAAGCGCTAATCCAGCAGCGTAAAGATGCGCGTGCGGCGAAAGACTGGGCGCTGGCGGATCAAGCCCGCGATCGCTTGAATGAAATGGGGATCGTGCTGGAAGATGGCCCGCAGGGAACGATCTGGCGCCGTAAGTAACGCTTTCTTCCTGTAATACGCTTTCAGTAAATAAAAAGCCCGCAAAAAATGAAATTGCGGGCTTTTTTTCGCCATCATCGACGCTTCAGGGTTACTCAGTCACTTTTACCGTTTCGCCATTGAACTGAACGGTTTGCCCGGCAACGATTTTGCAGCGCTTGCGTGTTTCGGTCTGGCTGTCAACGGTCACGTCGCCTGCGGCGATAGACAGTTTGGCTGCTGCGCCACTTTCGCTCCAGCCCAGCAGTTTCAATAGGTCGCACAGTTCAACGTGCGGATGCTTTTCAAGATTAAAGGTTGCCATAAATTCCTGCTTATCGGTGTTTGACCTTATCGCCAATTATTCGGCGTGGCCATGATACTCTTCGCACGCCTGTAGCGTGTTTTGAATCAGTGTGGCAACGGTCATTGGGCCGACGCCGCCCGGTACGGGGCTGATGTAAGACGCTCTTTCCTGCGCCGTTTCAAATTCCACATCGCCGACGACTTTGCCGCTTTCCAGACGGTTGATACCCACGTCCAGCACAATCGCGCCCGGTTTAATCCATTCGCCGGGAATGAAGCCCGGTTTACCGACTGCGACAACCAGCAGATCGGCGTTTTCAATATGGTGGCGCAGATTTTTGGTAAAACGGTGCGTGACGGTAGTCGTACAGCCTGCCAGCAGCAGTTCCAGACTCATCGGGCGACCAACGATATTAGACGCGCCGACCACAACGGCATTCAGCCCGAAGGTATCGATATTATAACGCTCCAGCAGCGTGATGATGCCGCGTGGCGTACAGGCGCGCAGCATTGGCGCACGCTGGCATAGACGACCCACGTTGTAAGGATGGAAGCCATCCACGTCTTTACTTGGCGCGATGCGTTCAATCACCTTGGTATTATCGATGCCTTCCGGCAGCGGAAGCTGAACCAAAATGCCGTCAATCGTCTGGTCGGCGTTGAGCTGGTCGATAAGTGCCAACAGCTCAGATTCCGTTGTGGTGATGGGCAAATCATAAGAGCGGGAAATAAAGCCGACTTCTTCACACACTTTGCGTTTGCTGGCGACATAAATCTGTGATGCTGGATTCTCACCGACCAGCACAACAGCCAAACCCGGTGCGCGTTTGCCTTCTGCTAAACGCTGCGTGACTCGTGCGGCAACTTCGTCTTTGACCTGCTGCGCAATCGTTTTACCATCAATAATCTTTGCTGCCATCTGAGAAGAGACCCATCAATTTGAAATAGGGGGAGATGGCCGCTATTTTGTCAGAAGCTGCGCGTGCTGTCAGGTATTGCATCAACATTAATTGTTTCTATACCCGTCATACTTCAAGTTGCCTGTGCGTTAGCTGTGTTACCTCGCCCTGACGAGCCAACGCTTTGCGTTGTTCAAAATGCTAACGTTTTGTCCTGAAATTCGAATTATTTAGGGTATATGTTCCAATTGCTCTCGCTATTCACTGACCTCGATACGGTTTTTTCCGCTATTTTTGGCGCGATACAGCGCAGCATCGGCAATATCGATAACGGACGACGCCGCTGGTGGGGGGTTATCTGCGCAGAACACATAGACACCGGCGCTAATGGTGACGATTTTTTCCGGGAACAGCGTCATTTCATGAGGTATTTTTTCCGCGCGCACCAAATCCAGTGCACGCTGAGCGAGCGCGGTTGCACCTTGCTTATCCGTCTCGGTGATGATGAGCGCGAACTCCTCACCGCCATAGCGGGCGACCAAATCCTCTTTGCGCCTCGGCATACTGCTCAGGATGCTACCAATCTTGCGCAAGCATTCATCACCTGCCACGTGTCCGTAGTGGTCGTTATATTTCTTGAAGGCGTCGACGTCGATCATGATCAGCGCCATACACTGCCGCGTTTCTGCAGCCCGTAATAGGGTTTGCTGCAGGAAAATGTCAAACTGACGGCGGTTGGCTAAACCCGTCAGGCCATCAAACAGCGCCAGCGTTTGCAGAGTATGGTTAATCGATGTGAGCTCATCTCGGACAAGGGTTAAATCGACCTGATTTTTCAAATTGATGCGAATTTGCCTCAGTACGATCAGGCCAAGCAGGGTAATAGTGAACAGCAGAATGAGCGTAATGGCACCGTAAATTAAGCTGTCTGTTCGCCATTTTTCGAGGACTAGTTTGAGATCGTAGCCTGCTGCGATCACAATGGGGTAGCGCTTTAGTTTGGTGTAGCCATAGACCCGCTCGATGTGATCGAGCGTGGAGACAAACGTTGCCGTACCACTTTCGGACTGTTTCAGGTGTTCTGAAAAGAGAGGGCCGCTGGACACATTACGGTTGATGTATGAATCGTCGTAAGGCCGACCGTACAGAATTCTTCCGTCGGAAAGTAAAATGGCGAGCACATCCATGTTCCCCATAGAGTAATAGCCGTAATACTGTTTGAAATAATTCAGTGAGAGGGTAGCGAGCAGCACACCATTAAAGCTTCCGTCTGGCTTATTGATACGCATAGAAACAGGAATGATCAAATCACCGGTGGAGCGGCTTTGAATCACATTGCCGATGTGCATGTCTTTGTTGACGTTATTCTGGTGATATTTGAAATACTCTCTGTCAGCGTTGTTAGCCTGTGCCGGTTTGGCGACCCCGGAATTGACCAGCCAGTCACCTTTCTCATCATAAATAAAGATGCCGTGTAGCTGTGGCAGTGTGGCTTTTCTGCTTTTTAAAATATTGCTGAGCCTGATTATTTGCAGCGGCGATAAGCCATCTTTATCGATACGTTCTTGTAAATCCTGTAACAGGATGTCGACTTGTAAAAACGTATCTTCGGCATGGCGTGCCAGCGACAGCGACAGGTTTTTAGCGTTTCGTTCTGTGGAATCGATAAGCTGTTGGTGAGAATTGAATATTGCCCATCCATTCAGCGCCACTACCGTTGTGATGACGAATAGCATAAAGACAATCATCAATCTTTGGAGCGGCATTTGATAGTGGCTGGCTTTGTCGCGTGTGATGACCTTCATTGTCTTTGTCTTTCCTATCCGTAGCCAGAGAGATGACTGATGATAAGTGTAGACGTTTCTGCCATTTGCGCTGTTGTTGATGAGATTTGCTTATGCTTTTTTGCCAGCTTTTAGCTCACCATAAGTCGTGCTTATAAAAAGCAACATCTCTACATCCTGCCTCCATGCGCCATCGTTAAAGGCTCCAAAATAAAATGTATTATAGTGAACATTTGCTAAAATCATCTAAGATAAATGATGTTGTGTTACATAATGTTATGAAAATTTGTTTTCACGCTAATTATTTAAAAAAGTCACAAGGTGTAAGTAAATTTTTATTTATCATTAAATACGCTATGTTTAATTGGCGTTTAGCTGGAGTTGCTAATGATAATGGCGTTGCACCCCTATCGTGATGAGGGACTGGTATCTTCGGGAATGTGCGGTTGCCAGGGGGGCAGGTAATAAATTGAAATGTTACCCTCCTATTCAGATCGAAAAATAAGAAAGATACTGCGACGAGATAGGGTTTTATCCAGTAATAAAATAAAGAGCCTTTCATGAAAATAGCGATTAGTGGCACGGGATATGTCGGTTTATCGAATGGATTATTATTAGCACAACAGCATCAGGTTGTGGCATTGGATATTGTGGTTGAAAAAGTGGCTCTGCTGAATCAAAGAAAATCGCCGATTAATGACATCGAAATTGAGCGTTTTTTACAACATGAAACGCTGGATTTTTCCGCTACGCTGGATAAATATGAAGCGTATGCTGATGCACAGTTCGTTATTATCGCGACGCCGACGGATTACGATCCACAAACCAACTATTTCAATACGTCGTCGGTAGAGGCGGTCATTCGTGACGTGCTGGCGATTAATCCGCAGGCCATTATGGTGATTAAATCGACGGTGCCCGTTGGCTTCACCGAGAAAATCAGCCAGCAGTTGGATACGGATAACATCATTTTTTCGCCTGAGTTTTTGCGTGAAGGTAAGGCGCTGTATGACAATCTTTATCCGTCGCGGATTGTTGTGGGGGAACGGTCAGAAAGGGCAAGGTTCTTTGCTAACTTATTGATGGAGTGCGCATTAAAAAAAGATATTCGCGTTCTGTTTACCGACCCGACCGAGGCAGAGGCAATAAAATTGTTTGCGAATACCTTCCTGGCGATGCGCGTGGCCTACTTTAACGAGTTGGACAGCTATGCCGAATCGCTGGGGCTGAATACCCGGCAGATTATTGAAGGGGTGTGTCTCGATCCGCGTATTGGCGATTACTACAACAATCCTTCTTTTGGCTATGGCGGCTACTGTTTACCAAAGGATACCCGGCAGCTTTTGGCCAATTATCGTACCGTACCGAATAACCTGATCAAGGCTATCGTGGACGCTAACCATACGCGAAAAGACTTCATTGCCGACACGATTATTCGCCGCCATCCGAAAACCGTCGGCGTCCATCGTCTTATTATGAAGGCAGGGTCGGATAATTTTCGCTTTTCTTCCATTCAGGGCATTATGAAAAGGATAAAAGCGAAAGGAATCAATGTGGTGATTTATGAGCCTGGGATTGATGATGATGATTTTTTAGATTTCCCTATCATTCATCAACTCGATAGTTTCAAAAAACAGTGTGACATTATTATTACCAATCGTTATGCCGATGAATTAAAAGATGTGATGGGGAAAGTCTATACGCGAGATTTATTTGGCGAAGATTGATTTTTTGCTGTAAATCAATAAAACGACATCTTGTCATTTGGTTATTCGCGAAAAATTAATTTTCGCATTGTAATTAATTATGTCTTTTTGCCGTTTTTTCATGTCGTGATGTTTATCTGTGCTTTTATGATTATCGCAATAAATTAAGGTTGGCTTAAGGCTTCATTATTTAGACTGCGAAATGATGATTTCGCGCCATTATTTATTTTGGGAATACATTATGACGGATTTTTTGCCTTTTTCCCGCCCGAACATGGGCGAAGAGGAAATTGCTGCCGTGGCTGAAGTATTACGATCCGGCTGGATAACCACGGGGCCGAAATGTCAGCAATTAGAGCAGGCGTTTTGCCAGCGAATAGGGTGCCGACAGGCGATTGCGGTCAGTTCGGCGACGGGCGGGATGCACGTTACGCTGATGGCGCTCGGTGTTGGCCCCGGCGACGAGGTGATTACACCATCCCAAACCTGGGTTTCAACCGTTAACATCATCACGCTCTTGGGCGCGGAACCAGTGATGGTAGACGTGGATCGGCATACGCTGATGGTGCGACCGCAGGATATCGAGGCGGCCATCACACCGAAGACCAAAGCCATTATTCCCGTGCATTATGCCGGTGCGCCTGCCGATCTGGATGCGCTGCGAGCGCTCAGCGAGCGCTATGGCATTCCGCTGATTGAAGATGCGGCGCACGCCGTGGGTACGCAGTATCGCGATGCGTGGATCGGCGCGCGCGGCACCGCCATTTTCTCGTTTCATGCCATTAAAAACATCACCTGTGCGGAAGGCGGCATGGTGGTGACGGACGACGAAGCGCTCGCCGAACGACTACGCAGCCTGAAGTTTCATGGGCTGGGTGTGGATGCGTTCGACAGGCAGTTACAAGGGCGCAAACCGCAGGCCGAAGTGGTGATGCCGGGATTTAAATACAATCTGGCGGATATCAATGCGGCGATTGCGCTGGTTCAGTTGGATAAACTCCCAGCGATCAACGCCCGCCGTCAGCAGCTTGCGGCGCGCTATCTCACTCAACTGCGCTCGCTGCCGTTCCAGCCGCTGGCCGTGCCTGACTATCCCCATCTGCACGCCTGGCATCTGTTTATGGTGCGCGTAGATGAAGCGCGGTGCGGCATATCGCGTGATAGCCTGATGGCGGAACTGCAAACGCGCGGCATTGGCACCGGGTTGCATTTCAGAGCGGTGCATACACAGAAATATTACCGCGAGCGCTATCCCCACTTGCGCCTGCCGGCAACGGAATGGAATTCGGCGTCGCTGATGACGCTGCCGCTGTTCCCCGATATGCAGGACAGCGATGTCGATCGCGTCGTCGCGGCGCTAACCTCGATTCTGGAGTCTGTTCGTGATTGATGACATCAAAAATGTTTCTATTGTGATTCCCGTTTATAACGAAGAAGAGAGCCTGCCGGTACTGCTCGAACGCACGCTTGCAGCCTGTCGGCAGATCGGTAAACCCTGGGAAATCATTCTGGTTGATGACGGCAGCAGCGATCGTTCAGCGGATCTGCTGACCGAAGCGGCGAGTGACCCGGAAAAGCACATTATTGCCGTGCTGTTGAATCGCAACTATGGTCAGCATTCGGCCATCATGGCCGGATTCCAGCAGGCGGTAGGCGATGTTGTGATCACGCTGGATGCCGATTTACAGAACCCGCCGGAGGAAATCCCACGGCTGGTGGAGTACGCCGCGCAAGGGTATGACGTGGTCGGCACCGTGCGGGCAAACCGGCAGGATTCGCTGTTTCGCAAACTGGCCTCGAAAACCATCAACATGATGATCCGGCGTTCAACCGGGAAATCGATGGTGGATTACGGCTGTATGCTGCGAGCGTATCGTCGTCACATTGTCAGCGCGATGCTGCGCTGCCACGAACGCAGCACCTTTATTCCTATCCTTGCTAATACCTTCGCCCGGAAAACCATTGAGATCGACGTGATGCATGCCGAGCGCGAATTCGGCACGTCCAAATACAGCTTTCTGAAGCTGATTAACCTGATGTACGACCTGCTGACCTGCCTGACGACGACGCCGCTGCGCATACTCAGCCTGATCGGCAGCGTCGTTGCGCTGTCGGGCTTCCTGCTGGCGCTGCTGTTGATCGGCCTGCGTCTGTTCTTCGGTGCGGAATGGGCGGCAGAGGGCGTGTTCACGCTGTTTGCCGTGCTGTTCATGTTTATCGGCGCGCAGTTCGTCGGGATGGGGCTACTAGGGGAATACATCGGCCGTATCTATACCGATGTCCGTGCCCGACCACGCTATTTTGTGCAAAAAACAGTGAATGCGGCAACGCCACTGACCACCAGTTTACGGGATGAAGAAGAATGAAAGCGATCGTATTTGCCTACCATGATATCGGCTGCGTCGGTCTTGAGGCGTTAAAGCTTGCGGGCTATGAGATTCAGGCCGTGTTCACGCACAGCGATGCGCCGGGCGAGAACCACTTCTATGGGTCGGTGGCGAAAGCGGCCGCCGAGATGGACGTGCCAGTGTTTGCACCGGAAGACATTAACCATCCGCTCTGGGTGAACCGCATTCGGGAACTGGCACCGGATGTTATTTTTTCCTTCTATTACCGCGCGTTATTAAGTGATGACATTCTCCAGCTACCGTCGTTTGGCGCATTCAATCTGCACGGTTCCCTGCTGCCGCGCTACCGGGGACGTGCGCCGGTGAATTGGGTGTTGGTGAACGGTGAAACGCAGACGGGCGTGACGCTGCACAAGATGGTTTCTCGCGCTGATGCGGGTGATATCGTCGCCCAGTCCGTGGTGGCGATTGACGATGAAGACACCGCGCTGACGCTGCATGGAAAATGCCGTACCGCCGCTGCCGCTTTGCTGGCGCAGCAATTACCGCTGATCCGCTCGCGTGAGATTAAGCTGACGCCGCAGGATGAAAGCCGGGCCAGCTATTTCGGACGTCGCACGGCAGCAGATGGGCTGATCGACTGGCACAAAAGCGCCCGTGAGATTAACAACCTGATCCGCGCGGTGACGGAGCCGTACCCGGGGGCGTTTACGTTTCTCGGTGAGCGCAAAGTGACGATTTGGCGCGCTCGTGTTGTAAAGGACAAGATCGGTGGTGATCCGGGCGCGATTATCTCGACGTCGCCGCTGGTGGTGTCCTGCGGTGAGGACGCGCTTGAGATCGTCAGTGGGCAGAGTGAAGTCGGGCTGTATATGTCTGGCAGCCGACTGGCGGCGGAAATGGGCATGGTGCCGCAGGCGCGACTGGGTAACCTCGCCAGCCGTGTGCAGCGACGCCGCACGCGCGTCCTGATCCTCGGCGTGAACGGTTTTATCGGTAACCATCTGACCGAGCGCCTGCTGCGGGACGATCGCTATGAGATCTACGGGCTGGATATCAGCTCAGATGCCATCGCCCGTTTTCTTGGCGATCCGCGTTTCCATTTTGTGGAAGGCGATATCAGCATCCATAACGAATGGATCGAATACCACATCAAGAAATGCGATGTCATTCTGCCGCTGGTGGCGATTGCCACACCGATTGAATACACTCGTAATCCGCTGCGCGTGTTTGAACTGGACTTTGAAGAGAACCTGAAAATCGTGCGCGACTGCGTGCGTTACAACAAACGCATCGTTTTCCCGTCCACCTCAGAAGTGTACGGCATGTGTGATGACAAAGAGTTTGATGAAGACACCTCGCGCCTGATTGTCGGGCCGATCAACAAGCAGCGCTGGATTTATTCCATATCTAAGCAGTTGCTGGACCGGGTGATCTGGGCGTACGGCGCGAAAAACGGCCTGCGTTTCACGCTGTTCCGTCCGTTTAACTGGATGGGGCCGCGTCTGGATACGCTGGATGCTGCACGCATCGGCAGCTCTCGAGCCATTACCCAGCTAATCCTCAATTTGGTGGAAGGATCGCCAATCAAGCTGGTGGACGGCGGGGAGCAGAAACGCTGCTTTACTGACATTCACGACGGTATTGAGGCGCTGTTCCGTATTATTGAAAACCGTAACGGCCAGTGTGACGGGCAGATCATCAATATCGGTAATCCGCACAATGAAGCCAGTATCCGCGAACTGGGTGAAATGCTGCTGACCAGCTTTAATGCGCACCCGCTGCGCGATCGCTTCCCGCCGTTCGCCGGATTTATTGACGTGGAAAGCAGCAGCTATTACGGGAAAGGCTATCAGGATGTGGCGCACCGCACGCCAAGCATTCGCAACGCCAAACGCCTGCTGGCATGGGAACCAACGGTGAAGATGGAGCAAACCGTCGCGGAAACGCTGGACTA
The DNA here is from genome assembly GCA_016415585.1 of Pectobacterium carotovorum. NCBI lineage: Bacteria > Pseudomonadati > Pseudomonadota > Gammaproteobacteria > Enterobacterales > Pectobacteriaceae > Pectobacterium > Pectobacterium carotovorum. The sequence continues at coordinate 1,634,165 of CP066552.1, forward strand.
TTTCCTGCGTACCGTTGACCCCTTGCAATCAGACAACGCCACGGATGCGCAGGGATGACGCGTGTTGGCCTGCGGATAGATGTCGATACCTGGCGCGGTACGCGAGACGGCGTGCCTGCGCTGCTGGATGTGCTGGCAGAGTTCGATATTCAGGCGAGTGTCTTTTTTAGCGTCGGGCCGGACAACATGGGGCGCCACCTGTGGCGTCTGCTGCGTCCACGCTTTTTATGGAAGATGCTGCGTTCCAACGCGGCCTCGCTCTACGGCTGGGATATCTTGCTGGCCGGTACGGCGTGGCCGGGGCGTCATATCGGCGCACGGTTTGGCTCGTTAATCTGCCAGACGCACGACGCCGGACATGAGGTGGGGCTACACGCCTGGGATCATCACGGCTGGCAGGCGAATGTCGCCCGCTGGTCGGATGCGCAACTAGCCGCGCAGTTCCGTGAAGGAATGGACGCGCTGACATCAATTCTGCCATCGCTGGTGCGCTGTTCCGCTGTGGCGGGCTGGCGAGCCGATTCGCGTGTTGTAGAGATGAAGCAGCGCTGGAATCTGGACTATAACAGCGACTGCCGCGGCACCCGACCTTTCCGACCACGCCTGAAAAATGGTGAGCTAGGCACCGTGCAGATTCCGGTCACATTGCCGACCTACGATGAAGTCATCGGTGAGCGCGTGAGTGACGGCGAATTTAACGACTTCATTCTTGAGGCAATCCAGCAGGATCGCGGCGTGCCGGTCTACACCATCCATGCGGAGGTTGAAGGCGGTGCGAAGCTGGCGTTGTTCCGTCAGTTGCTGCTTCGCGCCCGTCAGCAGCACATCGAATTTTGTCCGCTTTCCTCATTGCTGCCTGATGACCGAGCCATGTTGCCCGTCGGGCGGATTGAACGCACGCCATTTCCCGGGCGGGAAGGGTGGCTTGGTGTGCAAACGGAAGAATAAATAAAGCAGGAGATAGCATGGAAAAAGGCATGATAAGGCTGAAAAGCACCATGATATTGGTGTTATTTGCTTTGCTCTACCTGTTGCCACTTAACGGTCGCTGGCTGTGGTCGCCGGACGAAACGCGCTATGCCGAAATCAGCCGCGAGATGCTTCAGCGTGGCGATTGGGTCGTGCCGCATTTGCTGGGGATTCGCTATTTTGAGAAACCCGTTGCGGGCTACTGGCTGAATAACATCAGTCAGTGGCTATTAGGTCATACCAATTTTTCCGTGCGCTTTGCCTCGGTATTTTCTACCGGATTGAGCGCGCTGCTGGTGTTCTGGCTGGCGATGCTGCTGTGGAAAAACCAGCGTACCGCGCTGTTGGCGGCGACGATCTATCTGACATCGCTGCTCGTGTATGGTATCGGCACGTACAGCGTGCTCGATCCGATGGTGACGCTCTGGATGACGGCGGCGCTGTTCAGCCATGTGCTGATTCAGCGTGCCACGCTGACGCGTGAGCGGCTCGTGGCTTGGGGGCTAATGGGGCTGGCCTGCGGCATGGGATTTATGACCAAAGGCTTTCTGGCTCTGGCTTTACCGGTCATCAGCGTGCTGCCGGTGGCGCTGGCGCAAAAGCGGATTAAGGAACTGCTGCTGTTTGGGCCGCTGGCGGTTGTCGTCGCGGTATTGCTGAGTGCGCCGTGGGCGCTGGCGGTGCATGCGCGAGAAGCCGATTACTGGCATTACTTCTTTTGGATTGAACATATTCAGCGTTTTGCCGAAGACGATGCGCAGCATAAAGCGCCGTTCTGGTATTACCTGCCCGTTTTGATTCTCGGGACGTTCCCCTGGCTGGCACTGCTGCCGGGCGCGTTGCGTAGCGGCTGGACGGAACGGAAGGCGAACCCGGAACGGTTCCTCCTGCTGTGCTGGATGGTGATGCCGCTGCTGTTTTTCAGCATCGCCAAAGGTAAGCTGCTGACTTATATTCTGCCGTGCTTTGCACCGCTGGCGCTGCTGATGGCGGCGTGGCTTTCCGGGCTAGCACCCGCAATACGCGAACGTGTATTGCGCATCAATAGCTGGCTCAACATAGCTTTCGGCAGCGTGCTGGCGATCGCCGTTGCGGCGCTGGGCCTCGGCATCATCATGCCGCATCTCTACCAACTGGGAGAAGGGCTGACCATCGTATCGGGTGTTGTCTGCTTTATCGGCTGGGTGGCCTTTGCCGCTGTCAGCCTGAAAAAGCAGCGGGCGTGGGGCTATCTGGTGGCGGGCTGTCCGTTATTTCTGGCGCTGCTCGTTGGCGGGAGTATTCCGGTGAGCGTGGTGGATTCAAAGAACCCCCAAACCTTTATTCGTAGCCATCAGCCGTTGCTGGAGGACAGCCGCTATGTGCTTAGCGACGAGGTGGGGCTGGCCGCCGGACTGGCGTGGGAGTTGAAGCGTAGCGATATCACCTTATTTAAGGCGCGGGGCGAGCTGAACTATGGGCTGAACTATGCGGATTCCGCTGACCGCTTTGTCGATGAGGGCGCTTTTCCAACATGGCTTGCCGAGAAACGGCGTAGCGGAAATGTCGCGCTGATGCTGAAGATCGACCGGGACAGCGATGACGAGTATCGCAATCTGCCTGCGCCCGATCAGTTGAGAAAATCGCACCGTTACGTGCTGCTGTTTTATAAGCAGGTAGCGCCATGAGTTATCTATTGGTTGCCATTGTCTGCCTGCTGACCAGTTTTGGGCAGTTGTGCCAGAAACAGGCGGCAGAGTGCTGGCGGCGTTTGCCGACGCATCGACGCCAGCGCGTGACGCTGGGATGGCTGATATTGGCGGCCTTGCTGCTCGGCATCGGGCTGCTGCTGTGGCTTGTGGTGTTGCAGCATCTCCCGCTCGGTGTGGCGTATCCGCTGCTGAGTATCAATTTTGTTTTGGTCACGCTGCTGGCGCACTACGGGTTTGGCGAGCGTGTGGATAGGCACCACTGGTGGGGCATTGCGCTGATTGTCATCGGTATCTATCTGATGCAGGGGGGATGATGGCGAAAAGAGGCTATATCTGGGCGATTATCAGCATTGTGCTAGCCAGCACCGCGCAGGTGTTAATGAAAAGCGGTATGTTGGCGCTGCCGAGCATTTCCTTCGCGCACTGGCCGTCGCTCAGCGCGTTGGTTGCGGGCTGGCCTGCGGTTGCGGTGCTGGTCGGGGTGATTTGCTACGGGCTGTCGATGGTGTGCTGGTTTATGGTGCTACGCTATTTGCCGTTAAGCCGCGCCTATCCGCTGATTAGCTTAAGCTACGCGGTGGTTTATCTGGCGGCGGTTTTCCTGCCGTGGCTGAATGAACCGATGAGCCTGCGTAAAACCCTCGGCGTCTTGATTATTCTGCTGGGTGTCTGGCTGGTGAGTCGTAACGCGCAGGCGGCGCGCTAAGCCGCCTGCGAAGGTGATTATTGACTGAAAACGTGTGCCGCACCGTTCACGCTCAGGCTGACCTGCTGGCCGACGGCAAAAGCGGCGTGGCTGACGGTTTTCAGTTCAATGATACTGGCATCTGCGTGGTGAACGTGCAGCGTCAGCGTGGAAACGAAGCCGGAAAAATCAACTTTACGGATGGTCGCGCGAATCGTCGCTGCGCTATTGACTTCAACGCTATCAACCTCAACGTTATCAACCCCTGCATCCTGAATGACAATCTGCTCCGGTCTGAGCATGATTCTTGCCTTCCCGCTTGCCGTTGGGCGATCCACCGTGATGCGCCCAAGCAGGCAGTCAGCCTGCTCGCCGTCAATCTGCGCATCGAGAATCAGCGTTTCGCCGAGGAAGGTCGCGATGTCCTCATTGTTGGGCTGGTGGTAAAGCGTCCATGGCGAGCCGGATTGCGACAGCTGGCCGTCGCGCATGACAACAACCCGATCGGCAAAGGACAGTGCCTCTCCCTGATCGTGGGTCACCAGAATCGATGCCACGTTAGCCTGCTGCAAGACGTCCATCACCGCTTTACGGGTGGCGGCACGCAGGCCGGTATCCAGCGCGGAAAACGGTTCATCTAGCAGCATCAACGTAGGGCGCTGCGCCAGCGCGCGAGCCAGTGCGACACGCTGCTGCTGACCTCCGGAAATTTCATGCGGCGAGTGCTTCCGCAAATGCGCCGGAAGGGAAACCAGTTCCATCAACTCATCCACGCGTTTTTGCTTTTCCGCCTTCGTGCCTTTTAGCCCAAAGGCGATGTTGTCCGCGATGCAGAGATGCGGGAACAGCGCGCCGTCCTGCGGTACGTAGCCGATTCCGCGCTGATGGGCAGGAACAGACAGCCCGTTATCGCAGAGCGTCTGCCCGTTTAGCGTGATGACGCCGGTATCCGGTTTTTCAAACCCAGCAATCAGGCGCAGCAGCGTGGTTTTCCCCGAACCGGACGGACCGACAATCGCCGTGCGGCGGCTGTTTTCTAGCGTCAGATGAATGTCAGACAGCACGGTGCGCCCGTTAAAGCTTTTACTGACGCGATGAAGTTCCAACATGATTACAGTCCCGCCATTTTTTGTGATTGCGTGTAGAGAAACCAGGTCCACGGCAGCGACAGTAGGACCAGAATCAGTGCGTAGGGTGCTGCCGCGGGATAATCGATCTCACTGGTGAGCGCCCAAAAGCCCGTCGCCAGCGTGCGGGTACCGTTGGGGGCCAGCAGCAGCGTGGCGGTCAGCTCGTTAATGATCGCCAGAAAGACGAGTGTTGCCCCAGTTGCAACGCCGGGTGCCGCCAGCCGAATGGTCACGGTCATTAACGTCTGCAACGGCGAACGCCCTAGGCTGGCTGCAACCTGCTCCAGTTCCACCGGTGCCTGTGCGATACCCGCGCGTAGATTAACCAGCGCCCGTGGCATAAACATCAGCAGATAAGCCAGCAACACGGTGAATTCGGTCTGATAGAGCGGCCTGATGAGGTGAATGGTGGTGGTCACCAACGCCAGCGCAACGACGATGCCCGGCAGAGAGCTGGTGATGTAATTACACCCTTCCAAAAACCGAAACAGGCGACTGGGGTGGCGGATTGTCAGCCAGGCCATCGGGATCGCGGCGAGCGTTGTCAGGGCGGCTCCGCTCAGCGCCAGCGTCATAGTTTGGCTAAAGGCATCAAGCAGTTCGCGGCGCTGCCACACCTCCCAGCCGCCAAACCACAGCCAGCGAAACAGCGTAATAAAAGGCACGCCGAGTGTCAGCATGACCAGCGTTGCCAGTAACAGCAGAGCCAGTAACCGCGGAAACGGCGACAGGCGTATCGGCGTGACAACCTGCGGCGCGCCCGAACCGACGTGCGCATAGCGCGTAACGCCGCGCACGCGGGCATCCGCACACAGCAGAAACAGACACAGCAATGCCAGCACGCCAGCCAGCATGTTGGCCGCAGGGCCATTAAACGTTGACTGAAACTGATCGAAAATCGCGGTGGTAAAGGTATCGAAGCGGATCATGGCAAACAGGCCATACTCCGCCAGCAGATGTAGCGCAATCAGCAGCAGCCCGCCGCCAATGGCCAGCTTTAACTGCGGCAGCACCACGCGGAAAAACACGGTAATAGGAGGGACGCCCAGCGTAGCTGCGACATCTTCCAGCGCCGGGTTAAGGCGTCGCAGCGTTGCTGCGCAGGGTAAATACAGAAACGGTAAATAGGCGACGACGGATAAAAACACGCCAGCCGGCAGGCTATGCAGACCGGGCGCCGCGCTGATCCAGGCATAGCTCTGGACAAATGCGGGTATTGCGAGCGGCGCGGTGAGCAGCAGTGACCACAGGCGTCGGGCAGGCAGAGTCGTGCGCTCCGTCAGCCAGGCCAGCAGCACGCCCAGCACCGTACAAATCGGCAGCGTCAGAACAACCAGCAGCACCGTATTTGTCAGGAGTTCACCGACGCGCGGGCGCAAGAGCAGGGCGCGCGTTGTTTCCCAACCGGTATCAATGCTGACGCCAATCACAAAGCCCAGTGGAACAAACCCTAACAGGGATAGCGTCAGGGCGACGATCGTAAGCAGCGCGGCTGGCTTGCGTAATGGCGGTGAGGGGGCGGTGAACGTGGTGGTTTCGCTATAACTAACGTTTGTCATACGGCCTGTAGCTGCCTCGTCAAGACGGTGAAGCCGCGCTGAGCGGGCATTCGGGTGAAGATTCGTCAGGACGCGAACGCCCTGACGAAAGGGGCTGTCGTTACAGCCTCTGTATTACAATCCACGCGTTAAGAACGATGCGTTACAGCAAGCCAGCTTGCGTCATCAGATCCACGACTTTTTTGCTGTTGAGCTTGGCGGCATCGACTTTTGGTGCATCCAGATCTTTCAGCGGAACCAGTTTGTCATTTGAGGCTGCGTTGACGCCAACGGCATATTCAAACGCATTGTTGGTACGCAATACCTCCTGACCGGATTTGCCCGTAATCCACTTAATAAAGGCCTGTGCCTCTTTCGCATGTTTGCTGGATGCCAGTACGCCGCCGCCTGAAATGCTGACGAACGCGCCCGGATCTTTATGCTTGAAGTAGTACAGCTTCGTGTTGTTACTGTTTTCGCCGGTTTTAGCCTGATCGACAAAACGGTAATAGTGATAGATCACGCCGCTATCAATCTGGCCTGCGTTCACGGCTTTCATCACCGTGCTGTTGCCTTTGTAGGCGGTGAAGTTCTCTTTCATGCCTTTCAGCCATTCTTGCGTGGCTTTCTCGCCCTTCAGCTCCAGATAGGCGCTGACGATGGCCTGAAAATCTGCACCGGATGGGGACGCCGCCCAGCGGCCTTTCCATTCTGGCTTCGCCAGATCGGCTAAGGATTTCGGCAGTTGAGCGTCGGTAAATTTGGTCGGATTGTAGACAAAGACGGTGGAGCGTGCGGCAATTCCGATCCAGCGGCCGTGGGACGGACGATAGTCAGACGGCACCTGAGCAAGGGTCGCGTTATCCAGCGGAGCAAAGAGATCGGCGTTATCGACCAGCACCATCGACGGTGAGTTTTCAGTCAGGAAGGCATCGGCAGGGGACGATTTCCCTTCCTGCACCAGTTGGTTGCCCAATTCGGTGTCGCTGCCATTACGCAGTGTCACCTTGATGCCGGTTTCTTTCGTGAAACCGTCAACCCAGGATTTCACGAGGTTTTCATGTTGGGCATTGTAAATCACAATCCCTTCATCGTTTTCTGCTGCATTTGCCGATGCGCTGAGAGTCAGGCCGGAAGCTAATAAAACGGCAGAACTCAGTAATCCAAAACCAAGCTTCATAGTATTTACCCTTATCAATACCCGTTATGTTTGAATATTGCTGTCCGACATTGACTCCCTCGTATCGCATTATTTTAGTGACACAGGCAGGGATGTAGCGGCAGTCGAAAATGGATTCTACATATCGATAATAATAATGATAGTTATTATTATTTCTCTTTCTTAAGGTTAAATTAAGGTTTCGATGAATGTGATATTTCGGTCATCACTTTATTTCAGCAGGTGTCGCGGTGTGAAAGGGGATAAAACTACCTCGTAAAAACAGGTTGGTGCCACTGTGAAATTTATTTCATCGAATATGAGATATAACATCATGATTTAAAGAAACAAATCTTGATTCATCGTCTATATTTACTATGCAGGCTGTGAGTAGCGATACAATAAATGCACCGTATCTCTTCGGTGTCACGTGCGCTTGTCTGCAATGTAGGGCTAATTGACCGACAAAAAAGTGACACAGCAACTGATATTCGGGGGATGGGATAATGGATGTAGAAACGCGGATGATTGAGCTTATTGTTAAATCTGGCGAAACACGTTCCTGCGCAATGGAAGCACTGAGATCCGCTCGTCGAGGGGAGTGGGATCACGTCGATGAACTATTAAAAATGGCGGCGGTGGCGCTGAACCGGGCGCAGTTGATCCAGACCGGATTTATTGGCAACCAGAGTAAGGAAAAAGCCAATATCGAACTTATCGTTGTACACGCGCAGGATCACCTGATGAATGCGATGCTGTGCCGTGAGCTGGCTGAAGAGATTATTGAACTCAGAAAAGAGGTCTCTGGCGTCAATCTCCACATGCGCTAGCTGCATCGTTGAGCAAAGGGAAAAGCCATTCAGTTTCACGCTGAGTGGCTTTGCTGTTTCTACCCGCCGCTATTTTTTCTTATAGAGACGCTTTCCTTATGCTATTTCCCGTTTCCGTACTGCTCGTCGCTGACTTTTTCCAGCCAGTCGACCGGGCTGCCGTTAAGTGACTCGGCAATGGCAATGTGCGTCATCGCGGTTTGTGCCGTCGCGCCGTGCCAGTGTTTTACACCTTCGGGTATCCAGACGATATCACCTTGATTGATCTCCTGAATGTCGCCGCTCCATTCCTGAAGCCAGCCCCGACCCTGCGTGACGATCAGCGTCTGACCGAGCGGATGGGTATGCCATGCGGTGCGTGCGCCGGGTTCAAAGGTGACCGTCGCGCCGCCAACCCGAGCGGGGGCGGTGCCCTGAAAGGGCGCATCAATACGAACGTTGCCGGAAAAATAGCTTTCCGGGCCAGGCTGGGACGGGCAGTGAACCACTGCGGGTAATTTTCAATTTTTCCTCCCTTTCGGCAATCGCAGCTGAGACTAACATGGATAACATCACGGCAGAGGCGGTAAGTCATCTCATGGAAAGCGTAGCTGTTGTTGAAAAATTTGTAGTTACTGAAAGATTCGCTGTAATTGAACTATTCAGGGTTGGTGAAAGCTGAAAGACAGCGGCTGTGCAAAACGTTACTGCGATTTACGGAGAAGCACCAGAGGACAAAACCCGCAAGCGGCTATGAATTATATTCATTAATTACGCTGCGTAATGCAGGACGCTAAGTCCCGTCGCTGGTTTTCAGCGTGGTTTAATTAGCGATTGACCATTTCACATGGACATCATTCATGGCACCACTCTTCGGACACTCTGATGTTAAAAGAAAATTTTAATGACCTCATTTCGTTCCTTGTGGTGGCAAGAGAACGTAGTTTTACCAAAGCGGCGGCGAAGCTCGGGCTTTCCCAGTCGGCGCTAAGCCATTCGATTCGCGGCCTTGAAGAACGACTTGGCGTGCGTTTGCTGACTCGAACCACGCGCAGCGTCGCGCCGACGGAAGCGGGAGAGAAGCTGGCACATAGCCTCGGCCCGCGCTTCGCGGATATTGAGAGCGAGTTGATTGCGCTGGGCGACATGCGCGAGCGGCCTGCGGGGAATATTCGTATTACGGCAGGGGAGCATGCGGTTGATTCGGTATTATGGCCGGTCTTAAAGCCATTTTTGGCGAATTACCCCGATATTAACGTCGAAATTACGATGGATAATGCTTTAGCCGATATCGTTCTCGGCCGCTTTGATGCGGGTATTCGCCTGGGTGAACAGGTGGAAAAAGACATGATTGCCGTGCGTATCGCACCGGAAATGAGCATGGCGGTGGTCGGTTCCCCGAACTATTTCGCCCGTAATCCTTCCCCCGCGACGCCACAGGATTTGCAGCATCACCGCTGTATTAACATGCGTCTGCCGACGATGGGCGGCATCTATGCATGGGAGTTTGAAAAAAACGGTCGGGAAATCAAGGTGCGCGTTGAGGGACAGCTGACCATGAATAGCCTGCGCCAGCGGATCGATGCGGCACTCATCGGGCTCGGTCTGGCCTATGTACCGGAAGATGCGGTACGAGATGACATTGCCAGTGGGCGTCTGACTCGGGTGCTAACGGAATGGTGCTCACCGTTCCCCGGCTACTACCTGTATTATCCCAGCCGTAAACAGCATACCACTGCCTTCTCACTGTTTGTGGAAGCGCTGCGCTACCCGCGTTAGCGATTGTGCTATTGGGCTGTGAGTCAGGCGATTAAAAAGCGTTTGAGATAGTTGGTTCCACCGACAAATTTTGAATATTCAAGGAAATGAAATGTGTTCTGATAAGAATGGCGCACTTTTAGCGATTTTTTCTGGTGAGTTTAGCGTTAGCGACGATGCCTGGACATTGGACGCCGTGCGGTGGGGTTTCGTTGAGAAGAAAAAGATTATCGCCAGTTTGAAAGGGAAAATGGGGAGCGGCCCGTTTAATGCAGAGATCGAGCTATTATGGCGGGAAGAACTCGGTGACTATTTCGGCAGAGGTGAAATTACCTATGATAATTATCGCTCGGAATATAAAACCAATAGCTTCGCAATAAAAATCATGGCGTCAGATATTTATATAGAAGACGATGTTTGCGTTATTGACGATGCTGAGTGGCTGGAAAATGGCTACCCATATTCATTTTATGGCGATTTAGATCGGGTAGCGAATTGAAGTAAATAGCGGTTATTTTCAATAATGACCGCTATTTTTCCATCCTGCCATTCTACATTTCTCTGAATCAAATTCACGGTACAAGAAGCAGTCAAAAACTGAACTGGACGTTACTGATCCTTATTCACATAACGCCTAAAGCGCTTGAACCTCATCATCCCTACAATCGTTAGCAAACTGAGCCTTAAGCGGTCCCTGCCATCGAGCTTTTACTACCGCATATTCGAACCGCGTAAGGGGCGAATGAATGTCAGAGAACCCTTCTCCTGCCTCGATCCCGTGGGGGGCGTTGGCCCTATTATGTGACGGACATAAACACTGTACATACCGTTACACAGCAACGCTCATCATCGCAGATAAGCCTGGTATATAATCCCAAAAAACAGGGATCGATTTACCGTGAAGATAAAAATTCACAAATTTTAAACAATAAATATTATGTAGCCTTACTTTATAATGAAAACCAAAAATACTCTCTGCTTACATATCCTGATGGCTACCCTTGCCATCCTGTTTCTTAGCGTTCCCCCGCTAGTGGCGAGCATTGATCCGGCACTAACGTTCCAGCCTCTGATTAACACAATGGAAGGGACGGCAAAAGAACAAAAGGAAAAAATTGCCACCATTTCCCATGCCTTACAGGGGAATGCGATTTTCTTTCTTGGAGCTTCTGAGGTTTCGACATCTGAAGACGAACATTACGCGGTATATAATTACTTTAATAACCAGCTACATCGTCCGGTCGTGGCCTATGGCGATAGCTATGTCGATAGCGTCACACATTTTTTACTGCTCTCGCGCTTTAAAAACGATCTTAATGCTAACAGTAAGGTTGTTTTGCTGCTTGCGCCCGATAGTTTTTATTCAGACGGTATTCCCCCGGCCATTTTTGCCAACAATTTCCCTGCACCTGTTTTTAATCCGCTGATGAAGGATGAGCAGGCGCGTCCCTTTTTGGTCAATTATCTACAACATATCGATAAAGAAGAGATAAGCCATTTAACCTTCGGCCAAATGAAGGTCTATGGTTGGGATCCGCAAATTATCTGGCAGGAAGTGAGTTATCAATTTGCTAATTTCTGCGAGCTGATAAAAAACGACTGGTTGGCGATGCTACATATTGTCCCTCAGCCTGCACAACGGTGGCCTCAGCAGCCAACGTCCAACATGACTCCCGACTGGAATCGCGAGTTGGCGCAGGCTCATGTAATGAACCAGTCTCGTCAGCAAAGTGCAGAGACATTGTGGATGGATAAATCTGTGTTTGCAGACGATCAAACGCCGGAAGAGTGGGATAACGCACCGATTGTTCCGGCGCAGATGGAAGTATTACGGGCGACGATCCAACTGCTGAAAGCGCGCAATGCCCAGTTTGTGGTCATTGTTGATCCGATTAATCCGTGGGCGATTAATAACTCCCAGAAATTCCAGCCAGTCGACAGCCAGATCAGGTCGATGCTGGAAGAAAATCAGGTTCGTTATTTTGATATGTATGCGCAGCCTTATCAGAACGGCTGGAATTGGGATCGCCTGCATCCAACTGAACCAGCATGGGTCGCGATGGATCAATTTATTGCGGAGAGTTTTAAATGATGAAAACCGCCATTCGCCTTTTTTTCCTTTATCTCTTTCTGGCAGTCACCATTGTCGCGTGGACCTCTGTTGATGAAAGCATGAGTTTAAAAGTGCATTTTGAATATCAAAAATTCTGAAGGATGAATGATGTACAGCTCCGGAATGTTTTTTTTCCTTCTGTTTTCATCAGCATTATTGTTTGCGCTGGTTAATCGCGTATTCAGTTATCGGCTGACGTATTTATCCGCCTTTTCCGTATTGGCGGTATTCGGCTGGGGGTATATTTTCCAGGGGGATTACGTTGTTCCCGTGGCCGTGTTCCTGAGTTTTTATGTTCTCGTCACCTTAAAAGAGAAAGGGTGGTTAAAAACCTGGCAAGCGGTCAGCCTGACGCTGTTGCCGCTGTTTTTGGTGAAATTACACCTCAACAACCACTGGGGCATGATCGGCCTGTCCTTTATGACCTTCCGCGCCATTGATGTGCTGCTTTATCGCAGCAAAAAAGATGGCCATAACGTCCTGCATTACTTCTGCTACCTCTTTATGCCTTTTATTATTCTGGCTGGCCCGATGTATCGCTGGCGGACATGGGTGAATGACATTAATAAACCGGTCTTCATTATTACCCGTGAGCAGTTTTTAGTGGCGATGGAGCAAATTTTCACCGGTATTATCCAGAAGTTCCTATTCGCCATGCTGATCAATAATCTGGTTATTGAGTCGTGGAGCCAGCGCCCGTTTACATTAAGCGTGGGGGTCATGATGTCGCTGGCCTATAGCGCCTACCTTTACTTTGATTTTGCCGGTTACAGCAATATGGCTATCGGAGCAGGGCGCTTATTTGGCCTGAACATCCCAGAGAACTTCAATATGCCTATTCTGGCGAAAAACCCGCAGGACTTCTGGCGACGCTTCCACATCAGCCTGTCTGAATGGCTGAGGGATGTGGTCTTTATGCCAATTTATATGAATCTGATGAAGCTCGACTTTTTCCGACAGAACAAAACATTGGCGCAGAATATTGGCATCTTCTGCACCCTGTTTTGTATGGGGGCATGGAACGGGCTCGAACGACACTATGTCATTAGCGGCGCGCTGTTTGGCGCTATTTCCGTTGCTCACAACATGCTGCAGTGGTCAGCCAAACGCAGTCCTGCGCTGAGCAGTTGTCTACATCATCCGGTTATTGTGTTCATCGGTCGCATTCTGACGCTGGCAAGCGCTGCGGCCTCCCTCTACATCTTTAGCGGAATGTCTCCTCTATGAACCTTCACTCAGAGCTTCAGGAACTGCAAGATTTCCTCCGGGCGGCATTACTCGACCCCGCGAACCCAGATCAGTTGGCGATTAGCGGAAGCGATGACGCGATGACCTGGCAACAACTCTCTGTCGCCGTTACCGACTGGTCTGATCGCTATCAGCATTGTCGGCAGCCTGCTGGCTCGCCAGTTGTGTTGTACGGACATCAGCAGGCCGAGTTTGCCGTGGCAATCTATAGCTGTCTGCTACACAACATTCCGTATATCCCGGTGGATTGCATCTATCCGCAGGAGCGGCTCAACGAGATTTGCCACCTGGCAAGTGCGCCTTATTATTACGATGTGGCGACCAGACAGTTCATTGCTACCGGTGAGGCGGGTCAGGCGCTGGTCGAACAGGATCTCGCCTATATCATGTTCACCTCGGGCAGCACCGGAAAACCCAAAGGGGTGCAGATCGGGCGTGAAAGCCTGTGGCATTTCATGAAGTGGGTGCGCGAGGACTTTGCGCTGCCTGACGTGCCCGTGCTGATGAACCATGCTGTGTTCAGCTTCGATCTCTCTCTGATCCCGCTGCTGGCGAATCTGGCAACTGGAGGGCACATTGTTCTGAATGCGAAAGAGGATATCGCGACAGAAAACTGGCTCGACCGCCTGAAAGACAACGGCGTTTCCGTCTGGGTTTCAACGCCCTCTTTCGCCTACCAGAGGCTGCTCTCTCCCCAGTTCAACAGTGAATATTTACCTGAGCTCAACGTCTTCGTGTTCATTGGCGAAGTGCTCAACAAGGCGCTGGTAAAACAGTTACGCCGCCGCTTCCCACACGCCAAAATTCTCAACTCCTATGGCCCAACGGAAGCCACTATCGCGACCACCGTCATAGAAATTACCGATGAAATCCTGCACAGTGAAAACGACCTGCTGCCGGTTGGCGCGATGATGCCGGACTCCAGAATGGAAATTACGTCTGAGGGTGAGCTGATCATTTGGGGCAAAAACGTGATGCGTGGCTACCTCGGGCTCGCGAAAGAGAATGCGGAAAAATTGCTACACCGGGAAAGCGAAGCATTCCGCGGTTACAGAACAGGAGATCTGGGCTACGAGCCCGCGGATGGGCTGCTGTACTGTCAGGGTCGTAATGACAGCCAGATCAAACTGAATGGCTACCGTATTGAAATTAACGAGATTGAAAATCGTCTGCTGGCGATATCCGACATCAGCGAAGCGGTTGTTCTGCCGCTGATGAAATCGGGCGGCGGCGTTTTGCGCATCGCGGCATTCTGCGTAACGAACTTAGCGCCAGAAGCGATTAAAACGTCGCTCTCGAAGGTGATTCCTCCCTACATGGTGCCTTCCCAAATCATTATCAAAGATGCGTTGCCGCTTAATCCTAACGGCAAAATCGACCGTAAGCTGCTGGATACCCACGCCCGCACGATCTAATTACTCAGGAAAAATGATGGAACAAGAAATACTCGCGCTGTTTGAAAAAATTTTATCCCGTAAAGTGGGCTTTAACGATGAGCTGATTGAGTCCGATATTCTCGACTCTATTCTGGCGGTCGATCTGGTGCTGGAAGTGCAGGATGTTTATGGCTGCGTGATTCCACCAACCGAAGTTGCCACCGTTCTGAAGACCCCGGCGGAGCTGGCCCGCTACATTGAAGAAAACCGCGGCTAAGCCTGAAACGGCGACGGTTTTGCACGATTCAAAGACTCTGGATGCGTTTATCCGGGGTTTTTTATGGGTTTTTATTAAGGTCTATTATCTATTGGTGAAAAATAGGGAGGAGTGATTCTATATTCAAATCATCCTAATTATTATAATTGTATCCGTGGTGTTGAATATTTGTTGCCGATATTATCTGAAAGATCTTTCAACAATGGATAATACACGGAGACGTAAAATGGACGCATTCACTTTAGAAGATCGATTTAATTATCAGCCTTTAATCAACTCTCAAGGTGAAACCTGTCATTTTGGTGTTCGTATTGAGCCTAAACAGTCAGGCGTACATATTGGCGAGTTATCACCTACCTGGCTGCGTACACTGGTAGAAAATCAGCAATTAGTCATACTGCGGGGCTTTGATAGCTTTACGAGTGCAGAAAATTTAACAACATACTGTTCCGCCATTGGCGACATCATGCAATGGCCGTTTGGAGCCGTGTTGGAACTGGTTGAAAAACCCGATGCTACCGACCATATTTTTGCTAACAACTATGTCCCCCTGCATTGGGACGGCATGTACCTGAAAACCGTGCCTGAACTACAAGTTTTTCAATGCGTATCAGCGATTGGCGAAGATCAGGGAGGGCGCACCACGTTTTCGAGTACCACTGCGGCGTTACGCCTGGCATCACCGGAAACCAAAGCATTGTGGCAGCGTGCAACTGGTCAGTATCAGCGCGCAGTCGAGCTATACAGCAGTACCGCACAGGCTCCTATTATTGAACAACACCCCTACCGCACTCATCCCGTGATTCGTTTTTGTGAGCCACCGATTGCTGGCGATAAAGAATTCTTGAACCCATCGACTTATCACTTCTCTGGTATTGAACCTGAAGAGCAAGAACAATTACTCAGCAGCTTGCAAGACGCCTTATATGATCCACGGGTTTATTATGCTCATCAGTGGCAAAGCGGTGATATTGCGATTGCAGATAACTACTCGTTATTACACGGCCGCGAATCTTATACCAGCCAGAGTGGTCGTCATCTCCGCCGGGTGCATATCCATGCTAAACAGCCACTGAATAACCCACATTTGGTGCAGCCGTCATGAAACCACAGCATGTTGATCTCATGATTATCGGCGCGGGGCCGGTCGGTCTGGCCTGTGCCTATCTTGCTCAGCTGTCAGGTTTAAGCACCGTCATTATCGACAAATCACAAGGGCCGTTAACGGTAGGCCGCGCTGATGCGCTAAACGCCCGTAGCTTGCAGCTGTTTGAAATCATCGGTTTATTCGATGAGCTTTATCCCTTAGGCAAAACCTGCAATACCAGCTCAGTCTGGTCAAAAGGCAAATTTATTTCACGCCAGTCTACCTGGTGGGAAGCTTTAGAAGGCTGTTTTCACAAGCATTTTTTAATGATTGGGCAGGCTTATGTGGAACAAGCGCTCGATAATAAGCTCACCGAGCTAAAGAGTGCCGTGCGCCGTAATACTTCTGTGGAAGATATTGTGCTGGAAGAAGACGGCTGCCTCACCACGCTCACCAGCGGTGAGATCGTTCGTTCCCGGTATTTGATTGGTGCAGATGGTTCACGATCGTTTGTGCGCCAACACTTTGCTATCCCGTTTGAGATCACTCGACCACAAATTACCTGGGCAGTGATTGATGGCGAAATAGAAACTGATTTCCCAAAAGTGCCGGAAATTATTGTTTTCCAGGCAGAAACTGCCGATGTCGCCTGGATACCACGTGAAGGTAAGATTGATCGTTTCTATATCCAGATGGACAGTGAGGACTTCACGCAACAGCAGGCGATAGAGAAAATTAACCATGCTCTGCAACCACACCGTCTGCGCTTCAAGTCGATTGAGTGGTATTCACAATTCTCGGTTAAAGAGTCTGTAGCAGAACACTACATCCTTGAAAATAAATTATTTATCGCTGGTGATGCGAGCCATATTCACTCGGTAAATGGTGGGCAAGGGTTAAATACCGGGTTGGCTGATGCATTTAACCTCATCTGGAAAATGGCGATGATTACTCATCATCATGCGCCCCAAACGCTATTACAGACTTACGAAACAGAGCGAAAAGCGGTCGCGCTGGAAGTCGTAAAAACGTCAGCGGAACTCGTGCGTTCAACCAAAACCTCAGATACCGGTACCCACGCCGATGATTACGTCAAGATTGTCGAAAAACGCGCGGGTTACATCACGGGTATGGGCGTTCGCTATGGAACAGACGGGCGTGTTGGCGAAAGGCTGCATGATTTCATGTGGAGGGATTCTCACTCTGGTCAGCCAGGCAGAATTTACTCACATCTAAATTATCGTCATTACAGTTTGCTCATCATTGGCACGGCAACTGTACCTGCATCACTGCCTGATATCGTCCATGTTCTGCACGTTGAGACGGGAAGTAGCCCCTATTCCGATCAATACCTGTTAGTTCGGCCAGATGGCTATATAGCAGCCACCGCTCCTCTCGACCAACCGTCCGCGATCGGTCATTACTTCAGTGGCTGGCGAACCTCACCACTATAAACACCGCCGGCTCAGTGAAATTGCACTGAGCCTATTTTCCTCTGTTTAAGCAGAGTGAAAGCAAAAGAGACCACGCTAAACGGTAATAGTCTTTTTATAGTTTATCTTGTGGCTTGGCGGTTTCTATCTGTCGAGCATTAAGTGGCATCGTGGGGGCCCCTAATAGTCATTGAACAAGAAGAGCCCCCATAGAGGCCCCCAACATCGACTTGATTTCCGGTATGCTGGGTTGACCTCGGTGGAGCTCAGCGACAGAAAATCCTAGTGGTATCAATGAATATAACGGGGTTTTGTTGAATTCGGTAGAGTCTGGGAGAACTTGAAATGGTACGCCCTACAGGGCTCGAACCTGTGACCTACGGCTTAGAAGGCCGTTGCTCTATCCAACTGAGCTAAGGGCGCATTTCAAAAAAGAAATGGCTGTTGCTTGTCACAACAGTGGGCTGGATTATACCCACACGTCCCAGTGAGTCAACGGGTTGGCGCTGGATTTACGCTATACGGTGAATCTCTGTACAACTTTTGTGACTATCGCTTTCTCTGGTGTGACTTTTTTGCACAATTGCGAGCCTCGTCCACATGAACTACACATAGCAATGAACATTTCAGTTTTATCTGCTAGATGCTTCCAGTAATTCTTTTCAAGTTATGATCGGGCGTATTCTGCATCCTGCGCTATTGGTACACTATGCCCGCATTCGTTGGGTTTTGGATGAGTGTGGGCTACTTTCACGTGCTAGGCTTATCGCTCAGTCATTTGTGGATCCGCTATTTTGTCGAACTTTGGAACCTTTTGATTTATGAACATTCTTTCATCCGCATTTTTGCGCGTTTGTCTGCTGGCGATGTTGCTGCTGCCTGTTGGATATGCATCGGCGGCGAGTGCGGATTCTGATCCTGACCCTGACCCACAGCCCGCGCAGACCGATGCACCCGTAAAAATTAATGTTGATGCCGAGTTGATCAAGCTGCAAAAACAGTTAGATAACATCAAGCAGCAGGTTTCAGGCACAAATAACGACAGCAAATTTGGCGCGTTGAATGACACAACGCAGGAACTGGTCAATAACGCTAACGAGCTTGCTAATGCTGTGGCACCGCAGCGGGCTCAAATTCAGGCTCAGTTGGATGTCTTAGGGCCAGCGCCAGAGTCCGGCTCCAGTATTAATGAAACCAGCGAAGTGACGCGTAAGCGAAACAGTCTGAATACGCAAAAAGCAAAAATGGATGCGCAGATCGAGCAGATTCAGGCTTTACGCACCGGTGCGGCCAATTTGTCTGCGCAAATTGTTACTCTGCGCCGTAATGCGCTGAAAACGCAGCTGGCATTGAACTCCGGTAGCATTCTGGGCGGGCGCTTCTGGGCTCCGCTTGTGGCTCCGCAGGCTGAAGATGTCCGTCGCCTGAGCACCTTTCAGGATCAATTAAGTGACGCCTTTACGGTGGCCTGGGAGCCGGACTGGCGTTACGGTTCTGCACTCCTGATTTTGATCGCCATGGTCATGAGTTCGGCGGGGCGTCGGTATCTGGAGAAATGTCTGGCCTGGGCGGGAATTCACTGGCTGCCGGAAGGGCGTCTGCGGCGGAGTTTTTTAGCCACCGCGTCAGTTATTTCAACCGTGGTCACGATCGGTATCGCGGTGAATCTGATCGACTTTACGTTTACGCGTCATGGTGAGGCTTCAGAGCGTGTCGTGTCGTTCCTTGATGCATTGGTGCGGCAGGCAATTTTCTGTTCGATGATCGCTGGGTTGGGGCGCGCATTCCTTTCGAATCAGCGCCCTTCATGGCGCTTGCCCGCGATTGCTAACCCTGTCGCAAAAGCGATGAAGCCGTTTCCCGTGGTTGCCGCCGGCATTATTCTGATCTTCGGTTTTATTGAACAAATCACGGCGACGGTAGGGACATCGGTCGCGGCAACCATTATGGTGAATGGCTTATCTGCACTGTTCCTGGCCTTTACTGCGGGGACGATCACGCTGAAAAGCGATCAGATTCGTCGGCAGATGGTGCACTCAGGGGAACAGCCGGAAGCGCGTTCGACATTATCTGGCATCATTCATCTTGCCGTATTGGCGACGGCGTTTGCTATTTTGGTGTCGCTGGTCATCGGTTATATCTCACTGGCTCGCTTCCTGGCGTTCGAACTGGTGTGGATCGGCATGGTGTTCTCCTGCCTGTATTTGTTCTCAACGTTTATTACCGATATCTGCGAAAGCCTCTTTTCTCCCAACAATACCTGTGGCAAGCGAATGAAGAATTCGCTCAACCTAGACGATCGACATCTGGCTCAGGCCACATTGATTCTGTCGGCCAGCGGTAAAGTCCTGTTAATTTTAATGGCAGCTGTCGCCTTGCTTAATGGAACGTTTGGTACGACGACCCCTCTGGAACTCGTGCAAAAAGCCGTTGAAATCTGGGGTGGGAAAGGGCTGGAAACCTTAAGCATTGTACCGGCACACCTGGTCAATGCCGTGCTCTTTTTGGTGGTGGGGATTTATGTTTTACGTTCATCAAAACGCTGGCTGGAAGATGAGTTTCTTCCTAAAACGACGTTAGAACGTGGGATCCGAGCATCGCTGGTGACGTTGTTTAGCAACATTGGCTATATCCTGATTATCCTGCTGACGTTGGCGACATTAGGGATTGAATGGAACAAGCTGGCATGGATTGTCAGCGCGCTGTCAGTGGGTATCGGTTTTGGCTTACAGGAGATCGTGAAGAACTTTATCTCTGGCCTGATTTTGTTGACGGAGCGCCCGGTGAAAGTCGGCGACTCGGTCAGTATCAGCGGAGTTGAAGGGGATATCCGACGGATTAATGTGCGGGCGACAGAAATTCAGCTTGGGGATCGTTCGACGGTGATTGTGCCGAACTCTCAGTTCATTTCACAGAATGTGCGCAATATTACGATGGGGAACCCGTTTGGGGTCGCGACGCTAGCGCTGACGTTCCCGCTCGATATCGATCCTGAAGAAGTTCGGACGCTTTTGCTGGATGCTTACATCAACCATGATGCGATTCTGGAAACACCCGCACCGTCAGTGAAGTTCAGCCAGTTGAACCCAACGGGCATGGTGCTGAGTGTTACGGGCTATGTCAGCAGCCCGAGAATGGTATCAGAAGCGAAGAGCGATCTGCTGTTTGAGATTATCAAGCGGCTACGGGCATCAAACATTCCGCTGGCCGTACCGCAGAAGATGGTGCTGGAAAACTCAGGGCTTGCGCTGCCTGATAGCATTTCGGGCGAGGATAAATAATGTGCTCAGCCATCCGTTATCCGGCAGTGAACGGGTAACGGATGAACATCGAAGCCGTGCTTACAGGATGTGAAGTGCGGCTATCTTTCCTGTTGTTTAATCATGTCGAGATAGATTTCACGCAACCGCTGAGTAATTTTTCCGGGCTTGCCGTCGCCGATCGTTTTTCCATCCAGCATCACGACGGGGAGAACGAGCATGGTGGCTGAACTGACAAAAATCTCTTTGGCGTGATACGCCTCTTCCGGCGTAAAAAAGCGTTCTTCCAGCGCAATGCCATCCTTTTCTGCCAGCTTGAGCAGCGACTGACGCGTAATGCCGTGCAGAATAGCGTTGCTCAGTGGGCGGGTCACAACCGTGTTGTCATGCAGGACGATGTAGCAGTTGCAGGAGCTGCCTTCGGTAATGAAACCTTCTTCAACAAAGAAAGCATCGTCGGCCTGATTGGCATGGGCATACTCTTTTGCCAGGCTGGCGGCGAGCAGGCTGACGGTTTTGATGTCCCGACGCTGCCAGCGAATATCCTCGGTGGTGACAACGTGCAGGCCCGTGGTGGCTTTCGGGTTACCGACCAGCGAACGTGCCTGAGTGAATAACACCAGCGTGGATTTGACGTCGGCAGAAGGAAAATAGAAATCACGATCGCCCGCATTGCCACGGCTAAGCTGTAAATAGATCGCGCCTTCTTTTAGATCGTTTTTATTGATCAGCTCATCGTGAATCTCTTTGAGTGCCTCAGGTGTGACAGGCAACGTGAGCGATAGCTCGCGGCAGGAGCGTTGCAGGCGAGTGATATGGTCGGGGAAATCAACCAGTTTGCCATCAATGACCGCCGTCACTTCATAGACGGCATCGGCAAACAGAAAACCACGGTCAAATACAGAAATTTTTGCTTCATTTTCTTCTAAATACTGTCCATCAACATAAACAAGACGTTGCATCACAACACTCCTTAATAGTTGCTCAATGCAGGTTAACGCGCGTTATCCCCACAATAATGCGTTGGGCGGTAATATTTCGCTACCGTTATAGTGCAGCCCGTTAGTGCGATCGCGCTGCAAGAGCAGCGGGCCATCCAAATCGACCACGGCGGTACCTTGCGCCACGACAAAAGCGGGTGCCATCGAAAGCGATGTACTCACCATGCAGCCGACCATAATTTTTAAACCTTGCGCCTGTGCATATTTTCGCAGGCGCAGGGCTTCAGTTAGTCCGCCAGTTTTATCCAGCTTAATGTTGATCATGTCATAGCGGCCGACCAGAGCGGCCAGCGACTGACTGTCATGACAGGATTCATCGGCACAGACGGGAATCGGGCGGGGCAAGTCTGCCAGCACATCATCTTTGCCTGCTGGGAAAGGTTGCTCGATCATCGTTACGCCAAGCGCGGCGAGTTCAGGAACCAGTGCCAGATAGCGTTCGGTGTCCCATCCTTCATTGGCATCCACAATCAGACGTGCCAATGGCGCACCTTCGCGTACGGCCGCAACTCTGGCCAGATCGTCTGCGTCTGCCAGTTTTAGTTTGAGAAGAGGGCGAGTGGCATGATGTATTGCGGCGTGGCGCATACGGTCTGGCGTATCCAGCGATAGCGTATAGGCCGTCTCCAACGCCGTAGGCGAAGGAAGATCCAAACGCTGCCAAATGCGCTGCTGATGTTGTTTGCACTCCAGATCCCAGAATGCACAATCGAGCGCATTGCGTGCCGCGCCGGCAGGCAGGATGGTTTGCAGCGTCTCTCGATCTAAACCGTTACGAAAGTCGCTATGCAGTGAGGCAATCTGTTCCATTACGCTGTCTAGGGACTCGCCGTAGCGTGAATAAGGGACGCACTCGCCGTAGCCTGCCACGTTGCCGGACTGGAGCGCCACCACAACGACATCCGCCTGACGCTTGCTGCCGCGTGAAATGGTAAAGGCGCCTTCTATTGGCCAACTCTCGGTGAAATATCGCATCTCAGTCATAAGCTTACTCTCGGATTAACTATCCTGTGCCTCACTGGCATAAGTGCCTTATTTACAAGGCCTGAGTGGGTCATCAAGTGTAATGCTTCTTCCGGTGCGTATTCTTCATTTTTCGCGATTTTAGTCAGAAATTGATGAGTCTTAATTCCGGGCTGGAAAAATTTATGAGCACGGTATCGACAGGACGAATTATCTGAGATAGCTTGAATAAGCTCATCACACTTCAGGTCGCCTGTACCCTTGTAGTTAACGAAAGCTGTAGTTAACGAAAGCTGTCGTCAACGAAAACGGGTTTACTGCGATTTGAATGATGCTGAGTAGAGTGCCTTTACAGGCACTGCGTCGCTCGGACGGTCCGGGCGCTCACGTTAATCTGAGGATGTTATGGCTGATTCTACTTCTCCGCGCCGTTTTACGCGCATCGATCGTCTTCCCCCATATGTATTTAATATTACTGCTGAATTAAAAATGGCTGCGCGTCGTCGCGGCGAAGATATTATTGATTTCAGCATGGGTAACCCTGACGGCCCGACACCTCCTCATATCGTGGAAAAACTCTGTACGGTTGCACAACGCGAAGATACTCACGGGTATTCGACATCCCGTGGCATTCCGCGCTTACGTCGTGCTATCTCCCGCTGGTACGCCGATCGCTATGAGGTTGATATCGATCCTGAAAGCGAAGCTATCGTCACGATCGGCTCCAAAGAGGGGCTGGCGCACCTGATGCTGGCAACGTTGGATCATGGCGATACGGTGCTGGTGCCTAACCCTAGTTACCCGATTCACATTTATGGTGCGGTGATTGCCGGAGCGCAGGTGCGTTCTGTGCCGCTGGTAGACGGTGTCGATTTCTTCAATGAATTAGAGCGCGCTATCCGCGAGAGTATTCCTAAGCCGAAAATGATGATTCTCGGTTTTCCATCGAACCCGACAGCGCAGTGTGTCGAGCTGGATTTCTTTGAACGCGTTGTGGCGTTGGCGAAACAGTACGGCGTGTTGGTGATCCACGATCTGGCTTATGCTGATATCGTGTATGACGGTTGGAAAGCGCCGTCGATCATGCAGGTTCCCGGCGCGAAGGATATCGCGGTAGAGTTTTTCACGCTGTCAAAAAGCTACAACATGGCGGGCTGGCGCATCGGCTTTATGGTCGGTAACCCGGAGCTGGTCAGCGCGCTGGCGCGGATTAAGAGCTACCATGATTACGGCACGTTCACGCCGTTGCAGGTGGCGGCGATTGCTGCGTTGGAAGGCGATCAGCAATGTGTGCGGGATATTGCCGAGCAGTATCGCCAGCGCCGTAACGTGTTGGTTCGTGGTCTGCACGAGGCTGGATGGATGGTTGATGAACCGAAAGCGTCAATGTACGTCTGGGCGAAAATTCCTGAAGCCTATGCGCATCTGGGGTCGTTGGAGTTTGCCAAGCGACTGCTGTCGGAAGCGAAGGTTTGTGTCTCCCCCGGCATTGGCTTTGGCGATTATGGTGATACCCATGTGCGGTTCGCCTTAATTGAGAATCAGGATCGTATTCGGCAGGCGGTACGCGGTATTAAGGCCATGTTCCGTGCCGACGGTCTCCTGCCAACCACCAAATCCTTACCCGGCAAGGGCACGACTGCCTGATTGTGATTTCCTGATGCCCACGGCTCCCGGTTGTCTGGCCGGGAGCACATAAACATGCCGTGACAGCGGCTTATCATTTGCTAGAATGCCTACCGTTAATCTCAATCAGGATGAGTTTGTCATGTCATTATCTCTGTCTAAAATTTCTGCGTTAACGCTGCTTTGCGTCACGCTGGCCGGGTGCCAACAAACAGGAACGTCTGCCCAAAAAGGAACGGTGGCAGGTCAGTCTTCTGCGGTAACGGTTTCTCCTAACGATCAAATGAATCAGCTGGCGTCGCTGGTGGCGGCTACCCGCTATCTCAAATCGAAGTGTAATCGCAGCGATCTGCCTGATGATGCAACGATTGCCAATGTCGCGTTGGCTGTAGCGAAACAACGAGGCTGGAATGTCGCGAGCTATCAGGCTTTACCGCAGCGCAGTGAAAGCCTGTATCAAGGGTTATTGAAAGACAGTACGCCAAAAGAGGCGCAGTGTTCGGAATTTAACCGTACGTTGACGCTGTTTATTGATGCCATTCGCAGCCGAGGCTAAGGCGTAGCGTTTCCACTTTCATCGTCGGCGGAACGTTCATTCTCGTTGAATTTTCCGCCCGGCCAATCTTCCAGTGTTTCCAGAATAAACACTTCACCTTCTACGCTAAAAATGGTCATATCCTGCTGAATTTGCTCTATGGTCAGCCCTTCTATTGGCGAATCCCCTTCGCGGAATTGCAGGCCGTTGAGCGTGATGCTGCGCTTGGTTTCATCCGACGTGTAAACATGTGCGCTGTAGGCCAACGGCGGAATCTCACCATTGCTGATGGCGGGTAACGGCAGCGTGGTCTTTTTCTCTGGGGGAACTGGCGTATCGGTATGGGGCGCTTCTTGATGAGGCGTTGCTGTGGGAACTGCTGGCGTTTGCTCTTCTACCATAGGCAAGGTAGCAGCTTGAGCAGCCAAAGCGAGCTCAGGAGAAGCAGGGCTCCCCCAGCGCTGGTGGCTGAACCAACCGAGTGCGGTAAAAAGCAGAGCATAAATAACCATCAGATAACCGGGCATCGGGTATCTGGCAAGCAGTGCTGGCTGTGAGTGTGTCGTTGCGTCCGGTGCGTTGTCCACGCGCTCATCCTTAAGTGTTTAGGGGGTACTTAGGTCGTGTAGCACCACATCATAAACCAAAGTCGGGTGCGTAGGATGGTGCCGTCTGCCTTATTTTGCAAAAAATAGAAAGAGCCAGAAAACTGAATCTCTCGGTTATGTGACAGTTCCTCCATTTTGATTAAAAACTATTACAGTCATAATAATCACAGATGGAATCTTGATGCGGGTCGCAAAAAAAACGTGTGAATTTGCTTTAATGAAACCATGTTTTACCATTGTAGGTATTACGTTTCTTTTTGGTGTTCGATAATCAATCAGCGTGGGGTGGTGCCATCATCATTTAATTAACAGTCCCGGACGTTAAATGGGCAGTATTATTATGTGGTTTTTTACTACAGATAGCGCGCTGCTTTTTATCAATAAGGGACGTGCCAATCTGCCACGACATTAAGAATAAAAGTACTTTTAAAGTATGCGATTAATATCGCAGGGTTTTGTGCGGATTTATTTTGTTATTTTAATAATTAAAAAATACTGAGGGATAAAATGTTTAGAATGGTTATTGGGACTGGTCGTTTACGCACCTGTGCGGTAGCTATTGCCTTTTCCGGGCTCGTGCTTTCCGGGTGTGATAATAGTCAGCAGCCAGTGGCAGAAGCAGCTCCGCCAGATTTGCAGGTGAAAACGGCACCGTTTGGCTGGGCTGCACAATATCATAATACGGATGGTAAGTTTTATGCGACGACGGGGGGCGAGGGTGCGCATGAAAATAGCATTTATGTCGTCACCAGCCGTCAGGAATTAAAAGACGCATTAAATAATATCCGCAGCCCCCGTTATATCGCAGGCGATGCCGATGCGGAATTGAAGGCAAAGTTAGAGCCCAAAATTATCTACTGGCAAGGCACGGTTCGCGGCGATGATTTAGGTAATGGACGCTATGCGGATGCTGAGTATTATAAAACCAAGCCGAATAAAACGACGTTTGATTTTGATTTATACGTCAAAGCGTTCGACCAGGATTATATGGCGCAGTTGAAAGCGACGGCGGATGCTGGCGGCAGCGGTGCGGCGGCGGCTAGCGCTGAACTTAGCCTGCTTAAAAAGCAGAATGGTCAACGCTCGCAGTATGCCAACAACCAGAAGGCGCAGATTCAATTTCAGGTACCGCCAAATACCACGATTTTAGGTGTGGGTAGCGAAGCGAAACTGGTAGAAGGCTATTTATCCCTCAACACCTTAAGTCACACGTTCGGCAAAACGGATAACAGCAATATCATTATCCGTAATATTACGTTTCAGGCACCGCGTGACTTTGCTCCGGCTTGGGATGCTGGCGACGGTGATAAAGGGAACTGGAATGCGCGTTATGATTCCGTGTCGATTAACGCCAGCAAAAATGTCTGGGTCGATCACTGTACCTTTACGGATGGTGAACATCCTGACTATCAGGAACCGGTGCTGTTTGGCAAGCATATCCAGCGCCACGACGGCTTGCTGGATATCGAAGACGGTGCTGACTACCTGACGATTTCCTACAACATTTTCGCCCAACATGACAAAACGGTATTAATTGGCTCCGGCGATGGTGATAAAGGGGAATACCGAATCACTTTTGAAGGGAATTTATGGGACAACAGCGTGCAGCGTTCACCGCGTGTACGCTTTGGTCAGGTGCATTTGCTCAATAACTACCATCGCGGGGCAACGGATACGAATTACCCCATTCTCTATGCCATTGGGATGGGCTTCGATTCATCCATTCTTTCCGAAAGTAACGTGTTTAATTTCCAGGGCGGCGGTGCGGATGAAAATCTGATTATCGGTGCCTACAAGGGAAGCAAATTTAAAGACAACGGCTCCTGGTTCAATGGCAATCCGGCAAGCAATTTGAATCAAATCGCAGTAGACAAATGCAGTGTATTGCAAGAAGCCGAGAGGGCCGCCGCCACGAGTTCTGGGAAAGCCGCTCCTGCATGGGCGCTGGAAACCTGCACCAATGAATTGGAATGGAGTCCGCCTTATGCATATAGCGCTGGGAAATCCATCGCCGCCGTTGAGAAATACGTTCTGGACAATGCTGGTGCGGGGAAATTGGATATTTCTCTGCCGTAGAACGTCTGTTCCAACGCATTATTTTTATCTGTAAACCCTCTGCCGATAGGTTTCGCTCTGTGGCAACGATCCTGCCGCAGGGCGAAATACATCGGAAAATAATAGTAAAAATACAGGAAATGCTATGACTGACTTTTTACCTCGTACCCGTCTTACGCTCTGCGCAACATTGATCCTGAGCGGCCTGATTGCCGGATGCAGCGATAGCGACTCAACACCGGATGTCGGTATTGATCGTTCCGCCGCGCCACAAAATCTTAAAGTGCCGACGTTGGCTTATGATGATAGCAGCGTGGTACTTGCCTGGGAAAAACCGACTAAACCAGCCGCTGGCATTAAGGATTACCGTGTCTACATGAATGGAACCTTGCTGGGCGGAACCATTGATAACCAGAACACCCATTCGCCGGCCAAGCCGTATATCGATAACTTCTACAATTCGATCGATACCGATAACTGGCATGTCCGCGTCAGCTTCCATAATTTCAAGGTGGCTAATCTGTCACCGGAAACGGAATACCGTTTCACGGTGCGTGCGCTTTATGACGACGGCAAAGAATCCGTTGATAGTGAAACCGTCGTGCAGAAAACGACGGCGACGCCAGCTTCATTGAATGTGACCAACTATGGTGCGAAAGGGGATGGCGTAACCAACGACACGGTGGCGATTCAGAAGGCGATTGATGACTGTACGCCAGCCGCGTATCCGAAAGGATGTAAGGTCGTGGTTGAGGGGGGAACGTTTAAAACCGGCGCGCTGTTCCTGCACAGTGATATGACGTTTGAAGTCGCGAAAGGTGCCATATTGCTGGGATCGGCAAACGGTGATGATTACCCGCTCGCTCGCGGCTACTATCTCTACCCTTACAGCTCACCTAAGTTGCCGAAGCGTCCGCCTTCGCTGATTAACGTACTGGAAGCGGACGATCAGGGCAGTAGCCATGCAGGCACCTTTAAAAATATTCGTATCGTCGGGCAGGGCACCATTGATGGCAACGGCTGGACGCGTGGCATTAAAGCCAGCGATACAAACATTACTGAAATTGATGAATTAAAGAATGAATTGCCGCTCTACCGTGCGAGCAAAGCCGCCAATGTTGGCAGTGACGGTATTCTGGCAAAAGACCAAACGGCAAAAGCCGTTGCTGAAGGGATGTTACTGGATGAGGCGTACAAAAACCGACGCTCCAGCCTGATGACGCTGCGCGGCGTGAGCAACATGTATCTGGAAGGGCTGACGATTCTGAATCCGGCTTTCCACGGTGTGATGGTGCTGGAATCCGAAAATGTGGCGATGAACGCGCTGGTACACACGACGTACGATGCCAATAATGCGGATGGCATTGAATTCGGCAACAGCCAGAACGTCATGGTATTCAATAACTTTTTTGACACGGGTGATGACAGCGTAAACTTTGCTGCGGGATACGGTGCCGAAGTCGCCACGCTGGGGCAAAAAGCGCAGAGCGGTGCCTGGATCTTCAATAACTACTTCCGCCGTGGGCATGGTGCGGTGGTCACAGGTAGCCATACCGGTGCCTGGATTGAAAAAATTGTTGCTGAAGACAACGTAATGAATAAGACGGATGTTGGCTTGCGCATGAAGAGCCGCCCCTATTATGGTGGTGGCTCGCGTGACGTGGTATTCCGTAATAACGCGATGCGTGATATTGTCAACGAGCCGTTTGTGTTCACGATTAAATATAAAGCGGACGTGAACGACACCCAGCCTGCCGCTGAGCCCGCACAGTTCCGTGATGTGACCGTTTCCAACGTCACGGTTGATGGTACAGCGAAGAAAAACAGTATCATGGTCGATGGGATGACCGTGGCTGAAATGGCTGATGCGTATAAGTTCTCTTTTGGACGTGATGCCTATCACCAAGGCTTGCATTTTGAGAATGTAAAATTCAAAAATGTAAAAGCGACGGACATTACGTTCCTGAAGAACAGTGAATTTAAAAATGTCATTTTTGAAGATGTACCGGGAGCCTGGAATTTCGGTCATATTGACAATATCAGGCTCGAAGACCGTGTAAATAAGGATGCCGCGCTGACGACCAGCGGTGATGAAACCATCACCCGGGAAGCTGCAACGGAATAAGGCATTTTCCCCACGCCAATCGGCGTGGGGAGTATTATGGATGATTATCTATGGCACGATTGCAAGCTTTCAAAGATCCGTCTTTTCATTCGTTGGTTGCCACTTTTCGGTCACTGCCAGCTCCGCTGATCCGACGTATTGTGTTGGGGCTGATTTTGCTGCTGATTTGTCAGCAGTTGGCCGTATTGACCTGGCGCTTTCTCCTACCCGAAGACTCACGCATTGTTGGCGTGTCGGTCACGCCTGCCCAGGCGAAAGAAAAGCCCACAACGCCGGGTGATTTTACCTTATTCGGCCATGCCCCCGATGCAGATGCGTCTGCGGTTAACGACGCCGCATTATCCGGCAATATTCCGCTAACCTCGTTAAATATCAGCCTGACTGGGGTGTTGGCGAGTGGAGACGCCAAGCGTTCGATTGCCATTATCGCTAAAGATAGTCAGCAATACAGTCGCAATGTCGGCGATGCCATTCCGGGCTATGAAGCCAAAATTGTGACTATCTCTGCCGATCGTGTCGTGCTCCAGTATCAGGGGCGCTATGAGGCGCTGCATTTGTATCAGGAAGAAGAAGCGACTGGCGCGCCGTCGTCTTCTGGCGCATTTAATCAGGTGAAAGATGAGATACAAAAAGATCCCTTCTCGGCGCAGGACTACCTGACCATTTCTCCCGTCACGGAAGAAGAAGTCCTGAAAGGATATCAGTTAAACCCCGGCAAAAATCCCGATCTTTTCTACCGCGCAGGCTTGCAGGATAACGATCTCGCCGTGTCATTAAATGGCATGGATTTACGTGATGCGGATCAGGCACAGCAGGCGATGGCGCAACTGGCAGGGATGAGCAAATTTAATTTGACCGTCGAGCGTGATGGTCAACAGCAGGATATATATCTGGCACTGGATGGAGACCACTAATTTGTTTAGCAAGGGACAGGGATTTTTTAAGCGTCAGGTTTTTTCGAAGAATAAAAACCAATGGCTTGGTCAGGTACGCCGCAAGAGCATGCTATTGCTCAGCGGGAGTGTTCTGCTGATGGCGTCATCATTGGCGTGGAGCGCTGAATTCTCCGCCAGTTTTAAAGGCACCGATATTCAGGAGTTTATTAATACCGTCAGTAAGAATCTGAATAAGACGGTCATTATCGATCCGTCGGTCAGCGGAACGATTACCGTACGCAGCTATGACATGATGAACGAAGAGCAGTATTACCAGTTCTTCCTGAGCGTGCTGGATGTCTATGGGTTCACCGTGATTCCGATGGATAACAACGTTCTGAAAATCATTCGCTCGAAGGATGCGAAATCGACGTCGATGCCGCTGGCGACTGATGAACAGCCGGGCATTGGCGATGAGGTGGTGACGCGCGTCGTGCCAGTCAACAACGTTGCCGCCCGCGATTTGGCTCCGCTGCTGCGCCAGTTGAATGACAACGCCGGTGCTGGGAGCGTGGTGCATTACGAACCGTCGAACGTGCTGCTGATGACTGGCCGCGCGGGGGTGATCCAGCGGCTGATGACGATTGTCGAACGGGTTGATCAGACGGGCGATCGGAATGTGACCAGCATACCGCTGTCTTACGCTTCCTCAACGGAAGTGGTGAAGATGGTGAATGAGCTGAACAAGATGGATGAGAAATCCGCCTTGCCCGGCATGTTGACCGCCAACGTAGTGGCTGACGAGCGAACCAACTCGGTGCTGGTGCGCGGCGAGCCGAATTCACGCCAGCGTGTGATTGATATGGTCAAGCAGCTCGATCGCCAGCAGGCGGTACAGGGCAACACCAAAGTTATCTACCTCAAATACGCCAAAGCCGCCGATCTGGTCGAAGTGCTCACCGGTGTCGGCGACAGTATCCAAACCGATCAGCAAAATGCGCTGCCTGCGCTGCGCAAAGACATTTCGATTAAGGCACACGAACAAACCAACTCGCTGATTGTGAATGCCGCACCGGACATCATGCGCGATCTGGAACAGGTGATTGCGCAGTTGGATATCCGTCGTCCGCAGGTGTTGGTCGAAGCGATCATCGCGGAAGTACAGGATGCCGATGGCATGAATCTGGGCGTTCAATGGGCGAATAAAAATGCTGGTGTAACGCAATTCACGAATACGGGATTACCGATCACAACAATGATGGCAGGGGCAGACCAGTTTCGGCGTGATGGAACACTTGGTACGGCCGCGACAACGGCACTTGGCGGTTTCAACGGCATTGCTGCCGGTTTCTATCAGGGTAACTGGGGCATGCTGATGACGGCACTGTCCAGCAACAGTAAAAACGATATTCTGGCAACGCCCAGTATTGTGACGCTGGACAATATGGAGGCAACGTTTAACGTCGGTCAGGAAGTGCCAGTATTGGCCGGTTCGCAGACGACATCCGGTGATAACGTTTTCCAAACCGTGGAACGTAAAACGGTCGGTATCAAGCTGAAGGTGAAACCCCAAATCAATGAAGGTGATTCCGTGTTGCTGGAGATCGAGCAGGAAGTCTCCAGCGTGGCAGACGCGGCCTCCAGCAGCAGCACCAACCTCGGAGCGACGTTCAATACGCGTACCGTGAATAACGCGGTACTGGTCAGCAGCGGCGACACCGTAGTGGTGGGCGGTTTGTTGGATAAAAGTACCAATGAGTCTGCAAATAAAGTGCCCCTTTTGGGCGATATTCCCGTGCTGGGATATTTGTTCCGTTCCAACAGCACGGAAACGAAAAAGCGTAACCTGATGCTGTTTATCCGTCCTTCCATTATTCGCGATCGCAGCCAATTCCAGAGCGCCTCTGCCAGTAAGTATCACTCGTTCAGTGCTGAAGAAAATAAACAGCGAAACGTGAGTAATGGTGAGGGAGGGCTTCTGGATAACGATTTGCTGCGCTTGCCGGAAGGTGGAAATGCCTATACGTTCCGTCAGGTACAGTCCTCCATTGTGGCGTTTTATCCGGCGGGCGGGAAATGAGTGACGTTGCCTCCCAGATTATAGAGTTACGCCCCATACTGCCTTTTGCCTATGCGCGATCGCAGCAAATTCTGCTGTTGCAGAGGGAAAATGACGCGAGTTTGCAGACGATTTGCGTCGCGCAAACGCCGCCAGCCGCTTTGCTGGAAGCGCGTCGGATTGCAGGCTGTTCACTCAGGATTGAGCGCGTTACGGATGAAGAATTTGAGCGGCAATTAGTCATTAGCTATCAGCGCGACTCGGAAGAAGCGCGCCGTATGATGGAGGACATCGGTAATGAGATGGACTTCTATACGCTGGTGGAAGAACTACCAGATAGCGATGACTTGCTCGATGCCGATGACGACGCGCCGATTATCCGCCTCATCAACGCCATGTTGACCGAAGCGATTAAGAATAAAGCGTCGGATATCCATATCGAAACGTATGAGCGCTATTTGCTGATCCGCTTCCGCGTTGACGGCGTACTGCGTGAGATTTTGCGTCCACAGCGTAAGCTGGCATCGCTGCTGGTGTCGCGTATCAAGGTCATGGCAAAGCTGGATATTGCCGAAAAGCGTGTCCCGCAGGATGGACGTATGGCGCTGCGAGTGGGGGGGCGGGCGATTGATGTCCGTGTCTCCACGCTGCCGTCGAACTACGGCGAGCGCGTCGTGCTGCGTTTGCTGGATAAAAACAGCGTTAAGCTCGATCTTGAGCTGTTGGGAATGTCGGAACGCAATCGACAACTGCTGGACAGCCTGATCCATCGTCCTCATGGCATTATCCTGGTCACCGGCCCGACAGGCTCGGGGAAAAGTACCACGCTTTACGCCGCGCTCAGTCGCCTGAATGCTTCGGAACGTAACATCATGACGGTGGAAGATCCCATCGAGTATGAACTGGAAGGCATCGGGCAAACGCAGGTCAACACCAAGGTCGATATGACGTTTGCCCGCGGGCTGCGTGCCATTCTGCGTCAGGACCCGGACGTTGTGCTGGTGGGGGAAATTCGTGATGGTGAAACGGCGCAGATTGCCGTTCAGGCTTCGCTGACCGGTCACCTCGTGTTATCCACACTGCATACCAATAGTGCGCTGGGCGCGCTGTCTCGTTTGCAGGATATGGGCGTCGAGCCTTTCCTGCTGTCAACCTCTCTACTGGGCGTACTCGCGCAGCGTCTGGTCAGGACGCTGTGTTCTGACTGTAGCCAGCCGCAACCAGTCGATCCGGTTCAGGCTGAACAGATGGGGATCGCACCCGGTACGCTACTGCATAATCCCGTTGGCTGTCCACAGTGTAGCTTTACCGGCTACCGGGGACGTATCGGCATTCATGAGCTGGTGCTGATTAATGACGACGTCCGCGCCGCGATCCACCGCAGTGACGGTGAAATGGCGATTGCGCAGATTCTGGGGGGGAGTCGAACCACCATCCGCCAGGACGGGTTGAATAAGGTACTGGCGGGGCTCACGACCTGGGAAGAAGTGATCCGCGTAACCAAAGAGGAATGATATGGCACAGTACCACTATCAGGCGCTGGATGCGCAGGGGAAAAAATGCCGTGGCACTCAGGAGGCCGACTCTGCCAGACAGGCGCGTCAGCTATTGCGGGAGCGCGGGCTGGTGCCGCTGTCTGTTGATGAAAACCGAGGCGACCAGCAGAAATCCGGTTCTACAGGACTCTCTCTGCGCCGCAAAATTCGGCTCAGCACCTCAGATTTGGCGCTATTGACTCGCCAGTTGGCTACGCTGGTGGCGGCGTCGTTGCCGCTGGAAGAAGCGCTGGATGCGGTGGCAAAACAGAGCGAAAAGCCACATCTGAGCCAGTTGATGGCGGCGGTACGCAGCAAGGTCATGGAAGGTCACTCGCTGGCCGATGCCATGAAATGCTTCCCCGGCAGCTTTGAACGGCTGTACTGCGCGATGGTCGCCGCAGGCGAGACATCCGGTCACCTTGATGCCGTGTTGAACCGATTAGCGGACTACACCGAGCAACGCCAGCAGATGCGCAGCCGCATCCAGCAGGCGATGATTTACCCGTGCGTGTTAACCGTGGTCGCGATTGCCGTGGTCAGCATTTTGCTGTCCGTCGTGGTGCCGAAAGTTGTTGAGCAATTTATTCATATGAAGCAGGCGTTGCCGCTTTCAACCCGCGTATTGATGGGGATGAGCGATGCCGTGCGCACGTTTGGACCGTGGATGCTGCTGGCATTGCTGGCGGGGTTTATGGTGTTCCGCGTGATGCTGCGACAGGAAAAGCGGCGCGTCAGTTTTCATCGACGCTTGCTGCATTTACCGCTGATCGGCCGCATCGCGCGTGGCTTAAATACGGCACGTTACGCGCGGACCCTCAGTATTCTTAACGCCAGTGCAGTGCCGCTGTTACAGGCGATGCGCATTAGCGGTGATGTCATGAGCAATGACTATGCCCGCCATCGGCTCTCTCTGGCGACGGATGCGGTACGAGAGGGCGTCAGCCTGCACAAAGCGCTGGAACAGACGGCGCTTTTCCCCCCAATGATGCGCCATATGATCGCCAGCGGTGAACGCAGCGGCGAGCTGGACAGCATGCTGGAACGGGCGGCGGATAATCAGGATCGGGAATTCAGTTCGCAGATGACGCTGGCGCTGGGGCTATTTGAGCCTCTGCTGGTAGTTAGCATGGCGGCGGTGGTGTTGTTTATCGTACTCGCGATTTTACAACCGATTCTGCAACTGAATACGTTAATGAGTTCGTAAGAGAACCAACAATTGAATGAGGAAAAGTAAGGATGCAACAGTCTCAGCGTGGTTGTGGACAAAATAGTTATGGTCAGAGCGGTTATCGTCAGCGTGGTTTTACCCTGTTGGAGATTATGGTGGTTATCGTCATTCTCGGCGTACTGGCGAGTCTGGTGGTGCCCAATCTGATGGGGAATAAGGAAAAGGCGGATCGGCAAAAAGCCGTCAGCGATATTGTTTCTCTGGAAAGCGCACTCGACATGTACAAGCTGGATAACAACCGCTATCCGTCCACAGAGCAGGGACTGAAGGCGCTGGTAACGAAGCCGACGGTACAGCCGGAACCACGTAACTACCCAGCCGATGGCTATATTCGCCGCTTGCCGCAGGATCCGTGGGGTACGGACTATCAACTGCTGAACCCCGGCCAGCACGGCAAACTGGATATCTTCTCTCTGGGGCCAGATGGCATGCCAGGAACGGAAGATGACATCGGCAACTGGAATCTTGATAAAAAATAAAGACGTCGGTCTTTGTTGCAGATTGTTGTGGGTAGTGGCTATCGATGGCGGCGGGAAAAGGACGGCAAAAGCGCAATGAAGCGGTCAACGAGGAAGCAGCAGGGATTCACCCTGCTGGAAATGATGCTGGTCGTGTTACTGGCTGGCATTGCCGCTGGCATGGTGGTCATGGCGTTTCCTCCCGAGCGTCAGAATGACAGCGCCTGGCAGTTGGCTCGTTTTCAGGCGCAGCTAGAGTTTGCCGCTGAAAGCAGTCAGGTTAACGAATACATGCTGGGTGTTCGTATCTATCCCGATCGCTGGCAGTTTTATCAGCTCCAGCGACCCGCTGCATCAGAAGGGATGCCGATCCCGAGCGGCGATCGCTGGCAGGGCTATAAGTGGCAGCCGTGGCAACCGCACCGGGTGAGCGCATCGGCGACGCTACCCGAGGCATTACGGCTTGAGCTATTACAGGCCGATGGGAAAAAGGTGGATAAAACGCAGAGCGGCGACGACCCCGATATCCTGATTTTGCCCGGTGGCGAAATCACGCCTTTCCGTCTGCTTGTTAAATCTGAAAACAAAGCGCTCTCGAATTGGCTCCAGGTGGATAACACCGGACGATTTGTGACGTCGATGAGTCAGGGCAAGAAACGATGAGACGACAGAAAGGGATGACGCTGGTGGAGGTGCTGGTCGCACTGAGCGTTTTTGCGCTGGCAGGCATTGCCGTTTTACAAACGACAGCCAGACAGGCAAGCAGTCTGAGCCGGCTGGAAGAGAAGACGTTTGCAGGCTGGGTGGCGGAAAACCAGCAGGTTCAACTGCGGCTGGAACAGCGCTGGCCGGAAGCGTCGTGGGTGAGAGGCGAAACGCAGCTCGCAGGCCAGCGCTGGCATTGGCGCTGGCAGGGCGTAGAGACTGGCGATCCTCAGACCAAAGCGCTGGATGTGGAAGTGCGACGTAATAAAGATGCCTTTGCCGCTGATGCTTCCCTGCGCACCTATGTGGTGAAGCAATAATGTCTAGTAAAACAGGGATGTGTAGCCAAACAAGAAGGGGGCGAGAGCCCGTGCGACAGAAACGCCATCAGGGTTTTACGCTGCTGGAGATGATTCTGGCGATCGCTATTTTTGCGGCGCTGAGCCTTAGCGCGTTTCAGGTGCTAAACGGCGTGATGCATAATGATGAAATTTCGCAGCGTAAAGCCGAGCGTCTGGCTGAAATACAGCGCGCATTTTCACAAATGGACAACGATTTCTCCCAGATGATCGCACGCGGCAGTAGAGGAAGCACCTCGATGTTTTACGCCGGTCGCGATCAGTTAAAAAGCGATGACTGGGGCGTCAGCTTTATGCGCAATGGCTGGCAGAACCCGTTTGGCATTCTGCCACGCTCTGAACTTCAGCCTGTGGCCTATCGGCTGCGAGAACACACGCTGGAACGGTTAACGCATGTGACTCCTGACCCAATTGAAGGGCTCGATCCCGGCGTAAAACCGCTTCTCACTCAGGTCGACGGCTTCCGCCTGCGCTTTTTCAGCAATAAAACCTGGCGCGATCGCTGGGACAACAGTACGCAATTGCCACAAGGGATTGAAGTGGTGCTGACCTTAAGGGATTACGGAGAGATGTCGCGCATGT
This sequence comes from Pectobacterium carotovorum, assembly GCA_016415585.1. NCBI lineage: Bacteria > Pseudomonadati > Pseudomonadota > Gammaproteobacteria > Enterobacterales > Pectobacteriaceae > Pectobacterium > Pectobacterium carotovorum. Next base: position 1,671,415 of record CP066552.1, read on the forward strand.
TCTTGATTACCACCGGGCCGGTTAAATGAGGTCGCGTCAGCGCGGCGCGGCACTGCTGGTGGTGCTCCTGATTCTGGCATTAATGGTGACGATTGCCGCGGTGATTACGGAACGCACGGGCAAAGCGTTTTTGCGCACCGAAAGTCATTTGAGCCGTCAGCAGGCGAAATGGTATGCATTAGGCGCGGAAACGCTAAGCGGGCAGATATTACAGCGCGATGCGCGGAATATGCCGGGGCGCACGTTTGCCGGACAGAACTGGTCGCAGCCGGGGCTGCGTTTCCCGGTGGACGGTGGGGAGATCACGGGCCAGATTAGCGATGCGCGTACCTGCTTTAATGTGAATGCGATCAATCAAGGCGTGGATAACGAAAGCACGTTGGTGAAGACGCCTTATCCGGCACAGGTTTTTCGTTTGCTGTTGAAAAATCTGGGCGAGGAAACGGATCGTGCAGAAAAAATTACCGCAGCGGTGCGTGACTGGATTGACGCGGATAACTACCCGTCGGCGAACGGTGCAGAAGACGACGTCTATGCCATGCTGCCAGTGCCTTACCGTACCGCGAATCAGAGAATGAGTGAAATCAGTGAATTACGTGCAGTGTATGGTATGGACAGCGATCTCTATCGTCGGCTGTTGCCCTATGTCTGCGCGCTGCCGGTGGATGCGATGTCCATTAATATCAACACGCTAACAGAATTTGATGCCCCACTGTTATCTGCCGTATTCCTGAACGAAATGACGATGTCGCAGGCAAAAGCGCTGGTGCAGCAGCGCCCACGTATGGGGTGGGCAAGCCTTGAGGTTCTGCAACAAACCGGGCTATTGCCCCCGAATAGTAAAAATACCGCGCAGCGAGTGCTGGCAGTAAAAAGTGAATGGTTCTTTGTAAAACTTCAGGTGCGTGTCGGCGACAGCGATTTTCATCAACGTAGCTTGCTTCATCTGAGTGGACAGAAGGTACAGGTCGTGCAGCGGCAATATGGAGGATATAGGACGGTGAATCCATGAAAATAGCGGGAAAATGGAAGCGAAAAGCCGCAAAAGCCCCATTACATCGAGGAACGGTCGCTCGACATCCGTGCCTCATTGTTCGTCTTCCGGTAGAAGAGCAGGGAGAGATCGAATGGCAGGTGCGTTCATCCAATGGGGAAAGTTTACTGAGTCAGGGGCGCGGTAGCATAGAGCAGGTTCGTCCGGCGTTGGTGGCCTACCCGTCAGTGACGTTTACCCGTGTTCTGGTACCAGCCACTGACGTAACGTTTTATGCCCTGACGTTGCCCCGACAGGCGAGGCGTCAGCTGACGCAAGTCGTGCCGTTTATGCTGGAAGACCAACTGGCGACGGAAATTGAAAAGCTGCATTTTGCCGTGCTGGAAATTTATGGCGACGACGGCACGGTTGCCGTGGTGGAAAAAAACCGGATGCAGCGTTGGCTGGCACAGTGTGATGCGCTGGGCCTCAGCGTCGATACGTTATTGCCTGACGCCCGTGTATTGCCGAAACATCAGGATGGCTGGAGCGCGTTGCAGCATGATGACATGTGGCTGTTTCGCCAGCCGACGGGCCATGCGATGGCGGCGGAATCTTCCTGGTGCGGCGACCTGCTGAAAGCGTCTATGCCGCTGCCAGCAATATACAGCTACAGCGCTGCATCAGTCGGCGGTGAGTTGTCACAGTACGAATGGCAGGAAGAGGGCGAATGGAAGGCGCAGCCGGAAACGGATCTCTTCACGCTGGCGGCAACGGCGCACTTACCTGCCTCGGTCGATCTGCGACAAGGAGACTATGCGCCGGATAAGGCTTGGCAAAACACCCTGCTGCCGTGGCGCGGTGTCGGGATTGCGTTTGCCTGTTACCTCCTGCTTGTCGTGGCGGATGCTGGCTGGGCGCACTATCAGCTTTATCAACAGGCCGAACATTGGCGGCAGGAAAGCGTGCGTGTCTATCGGCAGATTTTCCCTTCAGAGACGAATGTCGTTAACCCGCGCGCGCAGATGCAGCAGCACCTGCAACGTACGGCAGCCGGGGGCGCAGGGAAAGCACTGCTGGATCAATTGACCCCCTTGCAGCAGCTCATGACACAGAATAGCGCGATCAAAATTCAGTCGCTGTCTTACGACGGCGCTGCGGGTGAATTCCGGCTGGCGTTGCAGGGCACGTCATATCAGGAACTCGAGCAATTTCAGCAGCAGGCTGCCGCTTATTATCAGGTACAGGCGGGAGAGATGCGGCAGGAGAACGATCGGGTTGAAGGTCGCTTAACATTAAGGAGCCAGCAATGAATGAATTACGGCAACGCTGGCAGGCGATGAGCCAGCGCGAGCGTCAGCTTATGGTCGTGTGCGCGGCTGTGCTTCTGCTCTGTGTGGTGTATTACGCTATCCTCCAACCGTGGCAGGAGCGGGAAGATCTGTGGGAGCGCACGATTTCCCGCGAGCAGCAGACGGTCAACTGGATGCAGAAACAGGCCTCATCAATTCCGCAGGGAAATCAGGCGCAGGGGGACAATAGTCAGCGCGACGTCAGTCTGCCGATTTTGATTTCGCAAAGTACCAAGCGTTACGGGCTGACCGTCGTACGTTTGCAGCCGCAGGGCAGTCAGGCATCGGTGACGCTGGGGCAGAGTGATTTTAATAGTCTGCTGCGTTGGCTTGGCGAACTGGAACAGAAAAATGGCGTGAAAGTGATATCGCTGGATGTAAATGCCGTCGAGCAAAGCCCAGGAATCGTAGATGTCACCAGACTGATGCTGGAACGGACGGATGAAGCTTAAGTCCGGCATCGGCACTGGTGTCGCTTTGGTTCTGGCCTATGGGCTGTTCCTGGCGAGCTATGCGCCTGCCCGTCTGCTTACTGCTGTGCCGCTGCCCGCTGGAATGGTGGTCGCAGAGGCCGCCGGAACGTTATGGCAGGGGAGTCTGCAACGGTTTAGCTGGCGCACGTTCATGCTGGATGATGTGCACTGGAACATCACGTTCTCGGATTTTATGCCCGCGTTGGATATTGCGTTTAAAAACCCAGAAGGCATTGCAGGCCGAGGGATCATTCGCGGCTGGCAGCAGCCGCAGTTTTATCAATGGCAGCTTTCTGTACCGGCAGGCTATTTATTCAGCCACATGCGTTTTATTGTGCCAATCGGGGCCGAAGGAAACGTGCAGCTAAATCTACAAGAGGCGACGGTAGACCGTTCGGGCTGCCAATCGCTGGATGCCAACGTAACCTGGCCAGGGGCGCGGGTGAAGACGCCGCTGGGTGGACTGGTACTCGCTACGCCGCAGGCCACGTTACGCTGCCAGCAAGGCGCGTTAGAAGCGAGCCTGCGGCAGACCTCCTCACATCTGCAATTGTCTGGCAAAGGCAGCGTCACCCCGAAAGGCGAATATCGTTTTACAGGGCAGCTTAGCAGCGGAAATGACTTACCCGCGACGATGAAAAAACTGCTGGCAACCACCGGTAAAGCCGATGAACAGGGTGCCAGAACGCTGAATTTTCAGGGGCGCTTGCTGTAATAGCGGTCAGCGCCGCTGGTGCCGCGTAGTCGAGCGCAAAAATAAACCGCTCATTCATACCGTTTCTTTATCAACAATCAGGGACTAACGTGGACGATTTAAGGGAATTCGCACAGCTGTTTCCGGCGTGGTGGTTTGGGGCGCTGGGCGTGCTGGGGTTGATTGTTGGCAGTTTTCTGAACGTGGTGATTTACCGCTTGCCGATTATGCTGGAGCGCCGCTGGCGGCAGGACATCGAGCTTGAAACGGGCGTGGCCGATTCCGATCCTGATACGCGCTACAACCTGTGGTGGCCGCCTTCGTCTTGCCCGCACTGCCAGCAGGCTATTGCGGTAAAAGATAATATCCCGCTATTCAGCTGGCTGTGGCTGCGCGGCCGCTCCCGCTGCTGCCATCAATCGGTCTCTGTGCAATATCCGTTAGTGGAAGTCATCACCATGCTGGCTTTTCTGGCGGCAGGTTTGCTCTGGTTGCCCGGTATGGCGCTGTGGGGGGCGTTGATTCTGCTGTCCTTCCTGTTGGTGCTGACGGTTATTGATATAAAAACGCTGCTGCTGCCGGATGTGCTTACGCTGTCGCTTCTGTGGATGGGGTTGCTGTTTAATCTGTCGGGGACATTTGTCTCATTAAACGATGCCGTAGTCGGCGCGATGGCCGGTTATTTGTCTCTGTGGCTACTTTATTGGGCATTCAAATACGCAACGGGCAAAGAAGCGCTGGGGTACGGTGATTTTAAGTTGCTGGCTGCGCTGGGGGCTTGGCTGGGCTGGCAGGCATTGCCGAATCTGGTTCTGGTGGCGGCGCTGAGCGGGCTGGCCGTTACTCTCATCTGGCGCGGGTTGCGTAAAGAGGATACGGCTAAACCGCTGGCCTTTGGCCCCTGGCTGACAATCGGCGGGGTGTTCGGCGTGATAATGAACGGATTCAATCTGTAGAGAATGGCAAAGGCAATACGAATTATCGGCTGAATAATCGTCGGCTGAACATAGATCGGCAGGCATAAAAATAGGCTGAGGGTATAAATACCATCAGCCTTTTTTATCTTTATCTGTGTGTGCCCTTCAATGAATAAATCTTTGCCGGGCAAATGACAGGTTATTCTACCATCAGCATAAAGGTACTCACCCAAACGACTAAACAGAATGAGATACCCATAAAAAAATACTTCACCGATTTATTCTCCAGCAGAAACCACGCCAGCAACGATCCCGATTGTGCGTTTTATTATGGAAGGAAATAATTACGCTGCCGGTGATGTCACCGAAGGGTAATCTTTCCCGTTGTCATCACCAGAGTCACACCAGTTATGACGGGATCGGCGCTAAATCTACGCCCAGTGAGGGGGGGAATTCAAGAGGTCCAGAAACTATATTTTCAAAATAGCATTAAAAAGCGTCGAGCCGTTTCACAGGCTGAAAAAAACGGGGAGATACGAGTAAAAATAACCCCTCAATCTCCCCGATTCTTGACGCTGTTATCGTCGGTTTTACGCCTGCTGAATAGGCTTTCATTGTTAGGCAGTAGACCTAATCCCGCCATCCCATCGCAGGCGCGACATGCTTCAGAATTGATTCAATCACATGCGCATTGTAATCCACGCCCAGTTGGTTCGGCACTGTTAGTAATAGCGTATCCGCTTCGGCAATCGCTTCATCCTGTTTTAACTGTTGGATGAGCGCTTCTGGTTCGGCGGCATAGCTGCGGCCGAAAATCGCGCGCGTGTTTTCATCCAGAAAACCCACCTTGTCGCTATCGTTACTGCTTCCGCCGAAATAGGCACGATCGCGGTGATCCATCAATGCAAAAATACTACGGCTGACGGAGACGCGTGGCGTGCGCGTATGTCCCGCCTCAGCCCAGGCAGCTCGATAGGCACGAATTTGCTGTGCCTGCTGGATATGAAAAGGCTCGCCTGTTTCATCATCCTTTAGCGTGGAGCTTTGCAGGTTCATGCCCAGCTTCGCTGCCCATACTGCCGTGGCATTCGATCCTGCACCCCACCAGATTCGTTCGCGTAACCCATCAGAATAAGGCTCCAGACGCAAAAGGCCCGGTGGATTCGGGAACATAGGCTGTGGATTCGGTTTTGCAAACCCCTCGCCACGCAGTACATCCAATAGTACTTCGGTATGACGCCGCGCCATGTCTGCTTCCGATTCCCCTTCTGTTGGCTGGTAGCCAAAGTAGCGCCAGCCATCGATCACCTGTTCAGGCGAGCCACGGCTGATGCCGAGCTGCAAGCGTCCGCCAGAGATTAGATCGGCGGCGCTGGCGTTTTCAGCCATGTACAGCGGATTTTCGTAGCGCATGTCGATGACGCCAGTACCAATCTCAATGCTTTTGGTTTTTGCCCCAATCGCGGACAGCAGTGGGAAAGGCGAACCCAGTTGGCGGGCAAAGTGGTGCACCCTGAAATAAGCGCCGTCAGCACCCAGCTCTTCAGCCGCAACGGCAAGGTCGATAGATTGCAGTAGTGCGTCAGCCGCTGAACGTGTGCCAGACTGCGGCGATGGGGCCCAGTGGCCGAATGATAAAAAGCCAATCTTCTTCATAGGGTATTTATCCTTATATTCAGACAAATATTTAGCATATGTACCCTGCACAGCAAGGGTATATAGATCAGTAATAGGAGCACTCTACGCGATTAATAGTGAGAATAAATATGATTTTTTTAACGTAATAATTCAGTTTATCTGACTAATATTTTGAAGAATAAATCGCCGCTGATTATTTAGCGGAAAACTCAAGCAGAAAACCCAGTCTGGGTTTATCTACCCCCAAATCGGTATCCAAATATTATTATGAGCGAGATCAGTATTTTCTTTGTCGCTAACGCTGTATCATTTTATATATAGCGAAAATCAGGATACCAACATGATAAAGAAATTTGGCTACACGCTGTGGGTTGCTGGGCTGTTTTTGGTGTTTTCTAACGCTTGGGCAGCGCGTCAGGTGACCGATCAACTGGGGCGTAATGTAACGATTCCCGACCACGTTAACCGCGTGGTGGTGTTACAGCATCAAACCTTAAATCTGCTGGTGCAATTGGATGCACAAGAGAGCGTCGTGGGGGGGCTTTCCAGTTGGAAGAAACAGCTGGGCGAGCATTATGTGCGGCTGGCTCCGCGTCTGGTGGATTTGCCAATGCCGGGCGATCTCACGCAGGTCAATATTGAAAGCCTGCTAAAGCTGTCGCCGCAGGTGGTTTTTGTCGCTAACTATGCGCCGCCGGAAATGATTGCGCAGATTGAGCGGACAGGCATTCCGGTCGTGGCGATCTCGCTGCGTCAGGATCAGCCGGGAGAAGCCGACAAAATCAATCCTACGATGAGTGATGAAAACACGGCATATAACGAAGGGCTTAAGGCAGGGATTCGGCTGATTGGTGACGTCGTTGAGCGTCAAAAACAGGCGGAAGCGCTGATCGACTATACGTTTACACAGCGGCAAAACGTGAGTGCGCGTCTGGAGTCTATCCCAGAAGAAAAGCGAATCCGCGTGTATATGGCTAACCCAGACCTGACAACCTACGGCTCAGGGAAATATACCGGCCTGATGATGTCGCATGCAGGGGCACTGAATGTGGCGGCGGCATCGATAAAAGGCTTTAAACAGGTATCGATTGAAAATGTGCTCGCCTGGAATCCAGAGGTAATTTTCGTGCAGGATCGCTATCCGGATGTCGTGGCGCAGATCGTTAACGATCCGGCCTGGCAGGCGATTGAGGCGGTGAAACAGCATCGCGTGTATCTGATGCCGGAATACGCCAAAGCCTGGGGTTACCCGATGCCAGAGGCGTTAGCGATTGGCGAACTGTGGATGGCGAAAAAGCTGTACCCTGAACGCTTCTCCGATATCGATATGCAACAAGCTGCCGATGCGTATTACCAACGCTTCTACCGTATGGACTACCGTGCGGACGCCTCTGCGGCACAATGAGTTATCGCACCTATCGGATCACGCTGCTGACGGTGGTGGTGTCTACGCTGTTGATTGCCGTGTGCTCACTGGGGATAGGGCGTTTTAGCTTATCCCCGTGGCGCATCATCCAGATCCTTGTCGAGCCGCTGTCTGGCAACGATCTGCTGTTCGGAAAAAAACCGTTGCTGGGGGATATCGAGCGGCAAGTGGTGTGGAGCGTACGTTTACCCCGCGTGTTATTAGCCTGGTGTGCGGGTGCGGCGCTTGCACTGAGCGGGGCTACGCTGCAAGGCGTTTTCCGTAACCCGCTGGTCGATCCGCATATTATCGGTGTGTCTGCAGGCGCGGCCTTCGGCGGCACGCTGGCGATTCTATTAAGCTGGACGCCGCTGCTTTTGCTGCTGTCTGCGTTTACGTTCGGCATGCTGGCGCTCTTGCTGATTTTCATGATGGCCGCCGCCTTCTGCAAACAGAACGTGCTGATCCTGATTCTGGCGGGCGTCATCCTCAGCGGCTTCTTTGGCGCGCTGGTCAGTCTGATGCAATATCTGGCGGATACCGAAGAGAAGCTGCCGAGCATCGTTTTCTGGCTGTTAGGCAGTTTTGCCACCGCACACTGGAACTCGCTGATAACCATGGCGGTGCCATTAGCCCTTGCGGGTGGACTACTGCTGCGGCTGCGTTGGCACATCAACGTGTTGTCGATGGGCGAGCAGGATGCGCGTGCGCTGGGGGTTGCCGTACAGCCCCTGCGCTGGCTGATTTTGAGCTTGTGTGCTGCGATAGTCGCCGCTCAGGTGGCGGTCAGCGGCAGTATTGGCTGGATTGGGCTGGTGATTCCTCATGTCGCACGCATGCTAGTGGGGGCCGATCATCGTCGCTTGCTACCGGTATCGCTGTGGCTGGGTGGGGGATTTATGGTGCTGGTGGACGATCTGGCGCGCAATCTCACTGAGGCGGAGATTCCGCTGGGCATTCTGACCGCGCTACTTGGCGCACCGCTTTTTGCCGTGCTGTTGTATAAAACACAGCGACAGGGAAGAGGACGCTAGCATGTCTATCATCAGGTTATCGACAGAAGAACTGGTGTACGGCTACCCGCGGGGACAGGGCTTTTTTTCACCGCTGAATTTGCGCTGTCAGGAAGGGGAAATTACGGCGATTCTGGGCGCGAACGGCAGAGGGAAAACGACGCTGCTGAATACGCTGATGGGGCATTTATCGCCGCTTTCCGGGACGATCCAGCGCGATGGGCACATTGGTTTTGTGCCGCAGATATTTACGCCGCCGTTTTCTTATAGCGTTCTGGATATGGTGTTGATGGGGCGTGCGGCGAGTGTCCGGCTGTTTGCCATGCCTTCTGCGCATGACATCACCGTGGCTCAGAATGCACTGACCATGCTGGGAATCGCATCCCTTGCTGAATGTGAATTTAGTGCGTTGTCCGGTGGGCAACGACAGCTCGTGCTCATCGCGCGTGCGTTGGCCTCGGAGTGTCAGGTGTTGATTCTGGACGAACCGACGGCAGCGCTTGATGTGCAAAATCAGGCGCAGGTACTGCGGTTATTGAAGCATCTGGCTAAAACGCAGCGCTTGAGCATTCTTCTGACCACGCACGATCCCTCTCACGCGCTGGCCATTGCCGATCGAGCACTGCTGCTGATGGATAATCAGCACTATCTTTATGGCCGCTGTGATGAGGTTGTGACGGAGGATAACCTGTCGCGGTTATACGGCATTCCGATGCGGCAGGTCTGCGTGGACATCGCGCCGCAGCCGTATTATGCGCTGATACCGATATTGACCATGACGGAGCCACTATGACCGATCCCCTTCGCCTGTATGCGGCTGGCAGCCTGCGCCTTGCATTCGCTCCGCTGCTGGCGACGTTCAGCGAACGTTATGCGGTGGACGTGACGCCGACTTTCGGCCCGGCGGGGCTGCTGAGTGAAAAAATGATGCACGGCGATGCGGTGGATATTTTCGCCTCGGCGAATTGCGCGCACCCTTTACGTTTGAAAGCGCTGGGACTGGCGGAGGAAACCACCGTGTTTACGCGCAACCACCTGTGTATTGTGATGCGTAACGTACCGGAACTGACCACGCAATCCTGGCTGATGGCGCTGCGTGACCCGCGTTTTGTGCTGTCAACCTCAACGCCCGGCAGCGATCCCGGTGGGGATTATGCATTTCAACTCTTTGATCGCATCGAACGTCTGCATCGGGGATGGGGAAATCAACTGCGCGACAAAGCGAAACCGCTGGTGGGTGGAGCGCTTGACCATGCCATCCCAGCAGGTATGACTGCGGGAAGTTACCTGATTCGGACTGGGCAGAGCGATATGCACGTTGGCTACGCCAGCTATCTGCCGTTACTGCTCAATCAACCGGATCTGCATGTGGTTCATTTACCCGATCTCTATCGTATTGATGCTGAGTACATGCTGGCCGTTATGAACCCTGCCCGGCGTGAAGCGCGGCTGCTGGCGAACTACCTTTTATCTCCTGAAGGACAAGGCTTTCTGATGAGCAAAGGATTCGCCTCGCGGTTTTAGTCGCAGAACGGGAGGTAAATCGGTCAACGATGACGAACTCTGCTATGATTGCGGCATATCTGCGCCGCTCTTTAGCTCGGCGTCACCTTTCGTTATCTCGTCCTTGGTAGAGTAATCACTGTGAGTACAACCTCTTTTTCTTCCCTCGCGCTGCCCGCAGAGCAGTTATCCAACCTTAATGCACTGGGTTATACCGACATGACGCCAGTCCAGGCGGCGACGCTGCCAGCCGTTCTGAGCGGCGCAGACGTGCGGGCCAAGGCGAAAACCGGTAGCGGCAAAACGGCGGCATTTGGCATTGGGCTGCTGGATCGCATTGTCGTGAGCGACTTTACCACGCAGGCGCTGGTGCTGTGCCCGACGCGTGAGTTGGCCGATCAGGTCAGCAAAGAGCTGCGTCGTCTGGCGCGTTTTGCGCAAAATATTAAAATTCTGACACTGTGCGGCGGTCAGCCGATGGGCCAGCAGCTCGATTCGCTGGTTCACGCCCCGCATATTGTCGTCGGGACGCCGGGTCGTATTCAGGACCATTTACGCAAGCAGTCGCTGTCTCTGGATAGCCTGAAAGTGCTGGTGCTGGATGAAGCGGATCGCATGTTGGACATGGGCTTTACTGACGCGATTGATGATGTGATTTCCTATACGCCGACCGATCGTCAAACTCTGCTATTTTCTGCTACCTATCCGGAAGAGATCGAGCAGATCAGCGCACGCGTTCAGCGTCAGCCGCAACGTTTCGAGGTTGCAGACGGTGTAGAAGAGCCAGCTATTGAACAACGTTTCTATGAGACGACGAAAGAGCAGCGCCTGCCGCTGTTGATTGCCATTTTGGGCCATCACCAGCCTGCGTCCTGCGTGGTGTTCTGTAATACGAAACGTGATTGCCAGAGCGTATTTGATGCGCTGGACATGCGTGGGATTAGCGTATCCGCGCTGCATGGCGATCTGGAGCAGCGCGATCGCGATCAGGTTCTGGTGCGTTTTGCTAACCGCAGCTGCCGTGTGCTGGTGGCAACCGATGTTGCGGCTCGCGGCCTCGATATCAAAGAGCTGGAGCTGGTGGTGAATTTTGAGCTGGCTTTCGACCCTGAAGTTCACGTTCACCGCATTGGCAGAACGGGCCGCGCGGGTACGAAGGGTCTGGCGGTGAGCCTGTGTACACCACAGGAAATGAACCGCGCGAATCTGATTGAAGACTATCTCGGTATGCGCATTAAATGGACACCGGCGGATGAGATTGGCCGCAGTGGCGAGGTTGCGCTCGAACCTGAGATGATGACGCTGTGCATTGATGGTGGCAGAAAAGCCAAAATTCGTCCTGGCGATATCCTCGGGGCGTTAACTGGTGATGCAGGATTAACGGCAGCGGAAGTGGGGAAAATTGATATGTTCCCGATGCATGCTTATGTCGCTATCCGTAAAGCCAGCGCTAAGCGCGCGTTGCAGCAACTCCAGAAAGGTAAAATCAAAGGGAAAAGCTGCAAGGCCAGATTGTTAAAGTAATCGGTGGCTGATATACCAGACAGAAGGGGCACGGGTAACTGACAGGAGTGTTAAGGGCGGATGCAGACAACAGAAATCGATCGGCGGCTAACGGAAGTGAGCCAGCAGCTAACGATGGTGCTGGTGCCGGGATTGCGGGACAGCGATGACGAACACTGGCAAAGCCATTGGGAACGGCGTTTCCCTCACTGGCATCGTATACGCCAGCGGGAATGGTATCAGGCCGATCTGGATCGCTGGGTGTTGGCGATCCGTCGTGAGCTTAGCGTCTGTACACAGCCCGTGATTCTGATCGGCCACAGCTTTGGTGCGTTGGCTTCCTGTCATGTTGTGCAACAAGGTCAGGAAGGTATCGTCGGTGTGATGCTGGTGGCACCTGCTGAGCCCATGCGCTTTGAGATTGACGATCGTATTCAGGCTGCGCCGTTGTCGGTGCCGACGCTGACATTTGCCAGCCATAACGACCCGCTAATGAGTTTTACTCGCGCCCAATATTGGGCGCATGCATGGAATAGTGAACTTATTGATGTGGGTGAGGCTGGACATATTAATGCAGAAGCAGGATTTGGCCCGTGGGAATATGGCCTGACAAGACTAGCTGAGTTTTCAGAAACACTCATTGCTAGCCGTTAATAGGCCAAATTTCTATTGAGTAGCCATGTTATAGCATTAACATAACCTTATATTTCTCTTTAATGTCAGGGCGATATATTCATTTGTCTTGGCATCGTTCTTCCCATTAAGCCAGCTCTTCTGGATTGTCTGAACCATGTAGCATTTCCTGAATCTGCTGATAAACTTCGGCCGCAGATAAATTGCTATAGGACGTTTTACTCTCGAAATGTAATACCTGTTCTCCATCGGAACCATGAAGCGCACTTATGAGTGCCAGATCTTCTTGCGTGATTCTCTGCCCCGTAAAGGCATCAAACATTTCAGAATTGCCATCCGGGTACTTAATCACAGAAATGAGCTTGCCGTTGTACAACGGAATGCCCGTTGTCGCCAGAGAGTATTCGGCAGCGGCTTTCTGCTGCGCTTTGATCTGTTCAGCCGGAGGGGTATCGTTCTCAGTTGAGGCACGTTTCTTCTGGGAAGACAGTGTAACTTTGGTGCTCTCGTTTGAGCCCTGCATATCTTCAGAGTCGGAGTTTGTTGATGTGTCTGTTTTATTCCCCGGACTGATGGCTGCAACGACCGTCGGGTTGGCAGCCGCGCCAATAGGCGGCATTGTCGCCGGAGTTGTTGAACTCACTATTTGAATATCTGGAATCACCACAGTATAACTCCTTCTTATATCTATTTAATGCTGGTAATGGGTTTACCAGTGAGTTACTTCAGTGTGTTAAAACCATATGCGTTGATGTCGCAATCATTGAAATTCAGGCCGCCAACACAAGCAGGTTAATTATCTTCCTTAAAAGAGGCATCAATCTGCTGAGTATAATTTCCTGTTATTCAACGCTATGACGTTAACGAAATGGTTCATTCAGAACACGGTTAATGTAAAACAGTATTTATGCCAAACACGATTTATGCAAAATGCAGTTGCATTAAAAAATACCCTATCGCAAAGGATATCGGCTATTTTTTTTGCTTCATTAATATCCAAAAGGAATAAGATTTAACTTTTTGATTACCAATGGTGCGAATTTATGTGACCAAATCGCTCCATTTTGGAAAAATGGAGGACTATCATGGCATTAGTATGATTCTGCGAGGCCGCTTACCACGTATGTGCTCTACAAGTGCGGAGTAACGCGATACACTGTTTTCCTTGTCTTTCCCTGTTAAGAAGCGTTATGCCTAGCATTAAACTGACAGTTAACTATTTGTATCGGCAATCCGGTGAAACGCGAGAAGCCTCACAGGCAACGGCCCGCGTTTTTGTTGGTGATGAGCTCATCGCCACGGAGGTGATTACTGGGATGACGGAAAACCCAGTCGAGAAATATTTACATCACTCAGGGCGAGAAGCGCAGCCCGTTCGTGTTGAATGGGATTGCGAAGGCACAACAGCCATGACGGTGTCTGAGGTAGAAATCTGCCCCTGCTGCTACCATGATTAGCCTGATACGTTAAGCCGTTTTTGAACGCTTCGGCTTCATGATTGACACACTAAAAACACAACGCGAGTTGCAGATAAACCAACGTATAAGCAGCTTGAAGTATGACGGGTAGACAAGGTGAATGTATGAGAGTAGCGGTATCAACCTTAATTGCCTGTGGATTGTGGATGGCAGTATGGGAAGCGCATGCTGGCTGGTATGTAGTTAGCAATTATGAAGGCCATATTGGGTCTTATCCGATACATTTTTCATTGCAGAAATACAGTATTGACCAGGAGAAGAACCTTCTGGGTAGCTACTTTTACGATAAATACAGAGCACCGATCCCTCTGTATGGGCGGATCTCGGAAACGTCTCTTGAGCTCTGCGAAATCCATACGCCACAGGATTATGATAAATATATCATTCAGGGCGTTCAGTCTGGGCTCGATATGGCACGCTGTCCGTTTAAATTGACAGAGACAGGGGAAGAGCTCCGCGGCGAATGGTCAAACGGGAAAACTCGTTATGATGTTAGCTTACGGCGTGTGGCATCTTTTGACGATAGCGAGCAGTCCGCAAAGCTAGAAGGGCAGGTTGATATTCCTTTCTGGGGGCAAACGGCGACTCACAGTTTCGTTGGGATGTATCAGAACAGCGATGCGGGAATGGTTGTTGAAGGGATCAAAGCGATTAATAAGAAGAATGGCAATGTCGATCAAATTCTCAAACCTGATTTTCAACAATGCCAGTTTGGCTTCTTCATGACCCCGGTGTATATGAATATTGAAAACGGTACAGATAATCGCAGCATCACGCTGAACTGCTATTCCCACGGCGGAGGAGATATTCTGCTGGAATACCGTTTTGATGCGGCAAGCCAGCGTTATAAAGTGATCGGTGAATAATCGACGGCGTTAAATCTTAATTAAGGGCGATGACGATGGTTTTTTTTGAAACCCTAACTGGATGCCAATAAACGGATGCTCTTTCTGGGGAAGTAATATGAATATTCGACAGGCTGTATTAAAAGATGTATCAGCTATTCATTTTTTGAATGAAGACGTATTGCATTATGATTATCCAATTCAAGAGGCTGAACACCACCTGATTTATTTACTTTCGTCACCAGTCAACCAGCTATTTAGCGCTGACCCGTAAGGAACTATGTACAAAGAGAAGGTATTGGGAAAGCGTTGATGAAACAAACAGAAAATTGGGCTAAAGACATGGGTGCTACGGGTATACGACTCAACTCAGGCGAGAGCAGAATAGAAGCACACCATTTTTACGAACATATTGGTTTCAAAAAAATAAAGAATCAAGCGTCGTTTAGAAAAATGCTTGATGATGAGTAAAGCGCGTATTGTGCCCCGCTAGGGACAGTCATAAAGATCCGCCCTTGTTCGTCCTCTCTGGCGATGGCATTGATCTCATGTGATAATGCAAGTAACTCTGCCAATCACATTAAAATCGGTGTGATTAACGGTGCGGAACAGGATGTCGCTGACGTTGCGAAGAAAGTGGCGAAAGAAAAGTATGGTCTGGATGTTGAGTTGGTTGGCTTTAGCGGTTCGCTTTTGCTGAATGAAGCGACGGATAAAAGCGATCTGGATGCGAATATCTTTCGACCCACGAATCTGGGGCGAGCGCTGTTATTATTGGAAAAAACCGGATTAACTACTTTGAAACCTGATACCAGTTTACTGCCGACGGTACTGGATATCACCACCAACACGCACAACCTGCGTATTATGGAAATCGAACGAGCGCAGTTTCCACGTTTGTTAGACGATCACGCAAGTGACGGTAGCCATTATTAGTACGACCTATATTCAGCAAACGGGCTTAACGCCAACGAAAGACGGTATTTTTATTGAAGATAAAGAATCACCGTATGTGAATATCATTGTGACGCGTGAAAATAATAAAGAGGCGGAAAACGTCAAAAAGTTTATTCAAGCCTATCAGGCTGATGAAGTTGAACAGGCTGCGAACCGTATTTTTAATGGTGGTGCGGTAAAAGGCTGGTAATGATAATAATGTGATAATCGTAGCGCTGCCATTTTTACTAAAAGATGGCAGCGTATTAATTGAAGGTTGAATTATTTGCAAGGTTGCTTTTTTATTAAACTCGCTTAATAAGCGTAATGAGATCCTTTATATACAATTTTTAATTGTCGGAGGCGTGTTATTTGTTTTTGATTAAATAATACGTTGGAAGACATTATTATTCACTCATTGTAAAAAGGAAAATTTATGGCTTATCCAACAACGAATCTTACTGGGATTATTGGTTTTGCAAAAGCGGCAAATGTAACTGGAGGCACGGGCGGTAAAGTCGTTACGGTAAATTCTTTGGCCGATTTTAAATCAGCAGTGAGCGGTTCCGCAAAAACTATTGTGGTGCTGGGATCATCGCTGAAAACGTCGGCCTTGACCAAGGTGGTATTTGGCAGCAATAAAACTATCGTCGGTTCTTTCGGTGGCGCTAATGTACTGACCAATATCCACCTGCGTGCTGAGAGCAATTCATCTAACGTCATTTTCCAGAATCTGGTTTTTAAACATGATGTTGCCATCAAAGATAATGACGATATCCAGCTGTATTTGAACTACGGTAAGGGATATTGGGTGGATCACTGTTCATGGCCTGGGCATACGTGGAGCGATAATGATGGTAGCCTCGATAAACTGATTTATATCGGCGAGAAGGCGGATTACATCACGATCAGTAATTGCTTATTCTCAAACCATAAATATGGTTGCATCTTCGGTCATCCGGCTGATGACAATAACAGCGCTTACAATGGCTATCCACGTTTGACTATTTGTCATAACTATTACGAAAATATCCAGGTGCGTGCGCCCGGCCTGATGCGTTATGGTTATTTCCACGTCTTCAACAACTACGTCAATAAATTCAACCTGGCCTTTACGGTGGCGCAGAATGCCAATGTAATTTCTGAGCGTAACGTATTTGGTACTGGCGCGGAAAAGAAAGGAATGGTGGACGATAAAGGCAATGGTTCAACCTTTACGGATAATGGTAGTTCACCGGCTGCGGTGGCGAGCAAATCGCCTGCGGCGAAATGGACGGCGTCATCTAACTATTCATACAGTTTGATGACCACGTCAGCGGCGAAATCCTGGGTGGTGTCTAATGCGGGAGCGCAAAATAGTGCTCTCAAATTCCCATCGTAATCGTTGAACGTATATTGAATGACGTTCCAGTATGCGCAGTATTTTATTGTGAAGTGAAATGCATTAAATACTGAGTCTATCACACTATGCCACTCGGCGAATTTGTTAATGCCGAGTGGCATAGTTATTGGTTCATTTTCAACGCAATATAATAGGTTCGTTCAAAAAATTAAGCGGCAATATTATTTCTCGTATTGTGAGTAAAATACCACTCGACTGTTTTCTTAATTAATTCTTCGGTTGCATCGACATAGTGTTGCGGTGATGTTCTGACTTCCTGCTCCAGAATCAAGGGAAGCTCGGTACAACCCAGAATAATTTTCTCAACGCCAGCCTGCAACAGGCGATCTTTTACCGGTGATAACAGGCTATAGGCGCCGACAATATCACCGGATTTATACGCGTAGATGCTTTCCATTACCTGGTGTTGGTCTGCATCATCCGGCGTGTAGCAATCAATATTATCGGTAATCAGGTTGTCCTGATAAATTCTCGCTTTGACCGTCGCCGTCGTCGCCAATAGGCCGACGCGTGTGGTGTTGGCATGCTTAATCGCCTGACAGGTCACATCAATAATGCTGATCATTTCCGCACGGCACTGCTGTTTTAAGTCATTAAACCAATAGTGCGCGGTATTGCACGGGATAATGATGCATTCAGCGCCCGCATTTTCGAGAATTTTCATATATTGCAGCATTTTATCCAGCGGTGACGCGCTGTGCTGGAGAATGCATTGTGTTCTGTCAGGGATATCAGGAATAGAAACCGCAATCATCGGAATATGGTCTTGGTCCCGATAGGCTGGCGTATTTTTGATCAGTTTTTGCATCGCATCGACGGTTGCACCCGGCCCCATACCGCCAAGAATTCCCACGAGACTGTTCATGCTGTTAACCCTGTAGCATTATGAAATTAAAAGGATAATCTCACACTGCCTGGCAATGTGAATTGCTAAATTCCCATCTGCTATGTATGATTTGCATAACTATTGGCATCTCTATGCTTTTACTGGGTTTAACGACATGCAGTGGGAAGCATCTTTGTTGGCGATGCAGAACGTTGGCATAGGGAGCGAAAACATGGCGCTGAGCGTTTTGAGTGAGGGACGATGCTGAATAATATCGAAACCAAGTGGCTCTATGATTTTATCGTGCTGGAAGAACACCGGAGTTTTACGCTGGCAGCCGAGAAGCGGAATATTTCTCAATCCTCATTCAGTCGGCGAATTCAGGCGCTGGAAGCGGCGGTTGGGTTTGATATTTTCGACCGTAGCGCGTTGCCGCTACAGTTAACCGAGCAGGGGCGCGTGTTCCACGCCTATATCCGCAATACGCTGGACGATTTGGAGTATCAGCTCAATAAGCTGCACGGCGGGGACAATTACAAGAATAAGATCACCATCGCCGCGGCACATTCGCTGTCGGTGTTCATCATGCCGGAGCTGTTAAAAGACGTGCCGGATCCGCAGGAAAAAATCTTCTATGTCGAATCGATCGATGTCGATGAGACGGTGCTGAATCTCAAAGAAGGGCGCAGTGACTTCATTTTCTCATTTTATAATGAGGATCTGATGGGAGAGCCCTTCATGCACGAGAAGATACTGGAGTCCCGGCTTTATCCGGTCTGCGCGTGTGATAGCACAGGGAAGCCGCTGTTTGATGTCAGTGCCTCATCGGTGCCGCTACTCAACTATACCGAGACGAGCTACATGGGGCGCCAGGTCAGCCGTTACTTATCCAGCGTTGACAGCGATAAGTTTACGGTCAATTTCGTCTCTTCCATGAGCGACTTGCTCAAACGTATGACGAAGAAAGGTTATGGTATCGCCTGGCTGCCGGACTATTCCATTCAGGAAGAGCTGAAAAACAAAGAGCTGACGATCCTGAGCATGGAAAATGCCGTGATCCGCATGGGCGTTTATCTGTATCGCCTCGATGCGCGGTTGAACGTGGCTTCTGAGAAATTCTGGCGCTACATGAAAGGGTTGTCATCAGCATCTGGGTTATAAGCGTCGCGACAGCGTTGGCAGTGCAACGAGAGATAAAAAAATAGCGGCCCGAAGGCCGCTATAGATGACATATTCACTTACTCAGCATTAGCTATTTTGCGTAGCCTGCTGAGGTTCCTTATAGGCGACGACTTCGTCGGCAGCCTCTTCCTCATCATCATCGTGGACGTCTTTTTCCAGACTGGCCACAACGGCGGTAGAGATACTGTTACCGATGACGTTAGTTGCAGTACGGCCCATATCCAGGAACTGGTCGATACCGATAATCAGCAGGATACCGGCTTCCGGCAGGCTGAACATTGGCAGCGTTGCGGCAACCACCACGATAGAGGCACGCGCTACGCCCGCCATCCCTTTACTGGTGATCATCAGCGTCAGCAGGATCAGGATTTGTTCAGTAACGCTCAGGTCGATGTTGTAAGCCTGTGCGATAAACAGAATCGCAAAGGACTGGTACATCATAGAACCGTCGAGGTTGAACGAGTAACCGAGCGGCAGCACAAAGCTGGTGACTTTTTTCGGCACGCCGAATTTGGTCAGCGCTTCCATGGTTTTCGGATAAGCAGATTCACTGCTCGCCGTGGCGAAAGCCAGCATGGTCGGTTCACGAATCAGTTTCGCCAGTCTAACGATGCCTTTGCCCAGGAACAGGTAGCCAACCAGGAACAGAACGCCCCACAGTACGGCCAGACCGAGGTAGAACTCACCGATCAGTTTACCGAAGTCGTAAAGCAGACCCAGACCTTGCGTGGTAATCGCGGAAGCGATTGCGGCAAAGACAGCAATAGGGGCCAGCGCCATCACGTAGTCGGTCACGCGGAACATCACTTTGGTCAGTTCTTCGATCATGGAAATGATCGTGGTCGCGTGCTTGTTATTGCCTTTTACATAGGCAAGCGCGGAGCCGAAGAACAGAGAGAACACCAGAATTTGCAGGATCTCATTGTTCGCCATTGCTTCTACGATACTTTTCGGGAAGATATGGCTGATGAAGCTCTTAAGCGTAAAGCTGTCTGTGTTCAGGCCTGTCGCAACATGCTGTACGGGGACTTCGAGATTCATGCCTGCGCCGGGTTGGAACAGGTTGGCGAAGACCATACCGATAAGCAGGGAAATGAACGAGGCGCTGACAAACCAGATCATCGCTTTCATACCGATACGGCCAACGGCAGAAGAGTTTCCTCCCATGCTTGCCAGGCCGGAAACCAGCGTAGCGAAGACCAGTGGCGCGATGATCATTTTAATCAGGCGCAGGAAGACATCGGTAACCATGTTGAAATATGATGCAACTTCTTTTGCTCGACTGCCGTCAAGATATTGATGGCAAGCCCAGCCGATTAATATTCCCAGGACGATAGCCAAGACTATCTGTACAAGTAACTTCTGCCTTTGCATATAAACCTCATGTTGATGAATTGATTCAGACAACACAATATTATTGCCGCGTGATGGTTGGTGCTTTCCCTGAATACACCAATCCCTCACCCGAACCTGTTATTGGGGTGTTGTGTCTGCCCGCCGATATTACAACGATTCTTGCTTTTTACATTTTTTTTCTGCGGATTGTTATGTAATTGTGATCTTTGTCATGCGAAAAATGCATGTCCATGTCACTTGTAATGATAAATAGGGATGTGATGCGCAGATCGCGTAAATCGTGATATTTTTATTAATTCATTATTAAACAATGGGTTAATTTGGTTTTTTGCTGGTAAAGGCAGATGAGTCAAGGTGTTGAAGTAGTGTTGCTAATGATAGGTGGCGATACATCAATAAAACAGATGGTGAATTACTTAAAGATTAAGTAAAAATAAAAGAACAATTAACGAAAAGTTTATATACATGCCATTTCATGAGTAGATTAATTTTTTAATTATTTAAATCGTGACTTTGTTTTTGTAATCTATGCTTCTTTTTTGTGTTGTTGATTTAAAGTTTAATTATTGCTCTATGTGTTTCTATTTGTAACTGCTTGGGCGTTTAGGGTGTTTAAAATGGTGTTTTTTATTTTTTAAACATATGTTACTGATGATTTGAGGCCTCGCTGTTGGTTATTTCACCGAAAAAGATCGATGCTCACTTTATCGTGACACGCTTTTTCCAGATGTTTTTTCATCCACTCTGCCGCTGTTTCGATCTCTCCCCGTTGCAGGAAATCCAGAATCGCCAGATGCTCTGCAATCTGTTCCAATCGCTTGGGGTTGAAGGCTGGACTCCCTTGGCGATATTCCACCAGACGCCGTAATTGATTGATTCGTTGCAAACTATGGTGGGCGAAGCGGTTGCCGCTACAGGCAAGCAGCGTTTCATGAAAGTGCGTATTGGCATCGAACATTTCATGCGGCGTGAGCGTCAGGTAACCCCCATTGAGAATGTCTTCCTGCTGCTTACGACAGGCGCTGAGTGTGTGCTGATCGATACGAAACTGCGGCGACAGCAGACTGACCGGCTCGACCAGCAGGCGGAAAGTAAAACTTTCCTCATAGGCCGTGACAGAATCGATAATCGGCGTGGTTCGCCAGCCTTGCCCAGTGCGGAACTCCAGCCAACCTTCCTGTTGAATACGCGTCAGAACATTACGCAATACGGAGCGGGACACCTGACATTCACGCATCAGATCCACTTCTGAAAACTGTTCCGGCAATCGGCGGGAAAGGCGCATATCAACAATCTTCCGGTAGAGCGGCTCTTCACTGCTGGCGGCTAACTCGGTGACCAGATGCCCTAATTCATCGGCATGGCAGTCAAGATAAAACCCCCGATTGCGGTGGTAATGCAGCATGCCTTTTTCCGTCAGATACAGCAGCGCGACCTTGACCGGCGTGCGCGAGGCGTTCAGTACCTGCGCCAGCGACGATTCGACCAGGTGAGCGCCGGGCGGCAGCTGTTCGCGGCGAATGTAGGCGACAATCTGTCTGACAATCCTTGTCTGTAGGGGAGTTAAAGCCATCGCTATCCTGCTATGTCGGTTAGGGTGTTACGAGGAATCTTTATGTTCTTGTCAGCAAGGCTTGCCTGCCAGCAAAGCCTGCTCCGGCCTGACCGGAGCAATCCTGTTTTACTGGTGATAGAACGGAAATGCGCCGAAGACAATACCACCGACCAGCAGCGATAGGCTGACAAAAATCGCCCATTTGATTGCAAAGCGTTGGTGATCGCCGATGTCCACTTTTGCCAGACTGACCAGCAGGTAGAGCGACGGTACCAGCGGGCTAAGCAGGTGGAACGGCTGGCCGACAATCGACGCACGGGCGATCTCCTCTGGGGTAATACCATAATTGACCGCCGTCTGGGCGATAACCGGTAAGATTCCGAAATAGAACGCGTCGTTGGACATCAAAAAAGTAAACGGCAGGCTAATGAGCGCGGTGAACACCGCAAGATATGGGCCGAAACTTTCTGGTATCACCTGCAACAAGCTCTTCGCCATGGCATCTACCATGCCTGTACCGGATAAAATGCCGGTGAAAATCCCAGCGGCGAAAATAAGTGATGTTACTGCTAGCACGTTAGCGGCATGTGAGCCGATCCGCGCTTTTTGCTCCTCCAGCTTGGGATAGTTGAGCATGACGGCGATAGCGAAGCCGACCATAAACAGCACCTGAATGGGCAGAAGGCCAATCACCAGAAACACCAGAAGCAGGGTGGTCAGAATAAAGTTAGGCCAGAACATTTTAGGACGGCGGTTGGCGTCGCTTTCTTCGTCGCTGCCGTTGCCTAGATTGATCGAGGCATTCTGGAAGCTGCTGACATCAATGATGCCTAGCCGTTTGCGTTCCTGTAGACCCAGAAAAACGGCCACGCCGACCAGCGTCAGGCTGGCTAAAATAATCGCCGGGAGCATGGGGAGGAAAACGTCCAGTGCATCAACGCGCAATGCGGCGGCGGCGCGCGCCGTCGGGCCGCCCCACGGAGAAAGGTTCATCACGCCGCTGGCGATGTTCACCAGACAGGTCAATCCGAGCACGTTCATCCCCAACCGCTGATAGAGCGGCAGGAATGCGGCAATCGCGATCATATAGGTCGTTGTACTGTCGCCGTCCAGCGCGACCATTAAGGTTAACACGGCGGTGCCGACCAACACTTTCAGCGGATCGCCTTTAACCAGACGGAGAATGAAGCGAACCAGCGGATCGAACAGGCCTGCATCGATCATGATACCGAAGTAGAGAATAGAAAACGTCAGCATAACGCCCGTTGGAGCGAGCGTTTTGATGCCGTCCAGCATCATCGCGCCTAGCCCCTGATAGAAACCTGCCGCTAGTGCAAACAGTGTAGGGACAAGAATCAGCGCGATAAGCGCAGACATTCGCTTGGTCATGATCAGGTACATAAAGCAGATGACCATCGAGAAGCCGAGAATAGTGAGCACAGTGAATCTCCTGTTTTTTATTATATTCTGAATAACTTACTGCCTTTCTTCCGGCGAATTTGGGGGGCTAAAAGCCGTGCAGTTTTTTATAACCGCATATCGAAAGGGATGAAATCAGGTTATTTCCCGACGTCAGCGACGTTCAGGGGAATACGAATGAAAGACGGGAGTTAGCTTCCGGGGTTGATGCGAATAATAAATGACAGATAATGAGGAAGCGATAAGGCAACAGTAATCGGTAACATAAAAGACCTCTATACGAGCAATAATAATATTCCTTTTATCCCCACTGGTTTTCATCTAACCGATTGTTTAGCAATTACTTTAATCGAATTGATAACTACCGCTACAGGGGGCTCTTTTGTTAAAAACAAATTAAATCATTGTAAAATGAAACGCAAATTGCGCTAAATTGGAATAAAAAACAATTGGGCAGAGGGGAGGGCGGTGATAGCCAACATAATTTTAAAAGATAAACAGAGATGTGAAAATTTAAGTTGTGCGTAGAAGTTTATTACCGATTAACGGAAATTTATCCGTTCTCATTAATGAAATTTTACAAGATAGGGTGGAAATAAAGGCATTATCGGCGAGGAAGGTTAAACGGTGTCTAAATCATCCGTATTTTCTAAGCCGCCACGAATTTTATCTGACGGCTTAGGCCCGCGGCGACTTAGGTAAGTGAGATTAACTGACGTTTTCTGCGGTGCTGCGTAGCCGATCTTTCAGGTGGCTGTATTCCTGCTGTACATAGTTCTCTGCTGCCTGCTGATCGTCAATGGCTTCCAGCTTCACAGCGCAGTGTTTGTACTCCGGTGTTTTGGATACCGGATCGAGGTGATCCAGCGTCAGTTCATTGCAGGCTCCAATCCACCACTGGTAGGTCATATAGACGGCACCTTTATTGATGCGCTCGCTGACGGCAACGCGAGAGATCACCTTGCCACGCCGTGACGAGATCCGGGCCAACTGCTGGTCGTGGATGCCTAAACGCTCGGCGTCATAGGGGCTCACCTGCACGTAGCCCGGTTCATCCGCCAGCGTTTGCAGCGCGGTGCAGTTGCCCGTCATGGAACGGCAGGAGTAATGGCCAACTTCGCGCACGGTGCACAAGACCAGCGGATAATTTTCATCCACCAACTCCATCGGTGGCCGCCATTCGGCGGTGAGCAGCAGGCCTTTCCCTCCGGGACGATCGAAGTGGTTGCCTGCGTACAGCCACGGCGTGCCGGGGCTGTCTTCTGTCGGGCACGGCCACGGCACATAGCCCAGCCCCGCCATTTTCTCGTAGGTCGCACCGTAATACAGCGGGCAGAGCTGGCGTAGCTCGTCCCAGATCTCCTGCGTGTTGTTATAGTGCATCGGGTAGCCGAGCGCTGTTGCCATCAGGCTGATGATTTCCCAGTCGGGTTTGACATCGCCCTGTGGCTCTACCGCTTTATAAAAGCGCTGGAATCCCCGGTCGGCGGCGGTATAGACGCCTTCATGCTCGCCCCAGGACGTCGCAGGTAAAATCACATCGGCAATAGCGGCGGTCTTGGTCATGAAAATGTCCTGTACGATCAGCAACTCCAGTTCGTTGAAGGCATCGCGCAGCATCGACAGATCCGGCTCGGTTTGCAGCGGATCTTCGCCCATTACGTAATTAGCTCGGATCTTCCCTTCTTTTATCTTGTGCGGGAGATCAGTCAGCGAGTAGCCAATTTTGTCGGAGAGTTCAGGTACGCCCCAGGCATCGGCAAATTTCGCCAGCACCGCTTTATCCGTGACGTTTTGATAACCGGGAAACATATTGGGCAGCGCACCCATATCGCAGGCACCCTGTACATTGTTTTGCCCACGCACTGGCCCGACGCCAACGTTCGGGCGCCCCAGATTACCGGTCAGCAGTGCCAGGCCGGACAGACCTTTGACCACATCAACGCCTTGACCCCACTGTGTTACGCCCATTCCCCATAGAATGGTGGCGGATGGCGCAGCGGCATAGATCCGCATCGCGTCTCGAATCAGTTTCGGTGATAAACCCGTAATGTCGGCAACATACTCTGGCGTGTATTTTGCGACGGTCTGGCTGAATTCCTCGAAGCCTTCGGTATGGCGGGCGACGTAAGCCTTATCGTAGTGGCCTTCGTTAATCAGCACGTTCGCGAAAGCATTGACCAATGCCATGTTGGAGCCATTTTTCAACGGTAGCCACAGATCGGCAATGCGTGCGGTTTCAATATGGCGCGGATCGCACACAATGATTTTTGCGCCACGCGCTTTGGCTTTCAGGATCCGACGGGCTACGATGGGGTGAGAATCTGCAGCGTTGTAGCCAAAAATCAGGATGCAGTCAGTCTTTTCAATTTCGCAGATGGAGTTACTCATTGCGCCGTTGCCTAACGTAACCTGTAGCCCGGCAACCGAGGGGCCATGGCAAAGTCGTGCGCAGCAATCGACGTTATTATTCCCGGTTACTGCTCGAGCGAATTTCTGCATCACATAATTGGTTTCATTACCGGGGCCGCGTGATGAGCCGGTGTGCATAATCGACTCGGCACCGTGCTTCTCTTTAATGGCTTTCAGTCGGGAACTGGCGAAGCTAATCGCTTCATCCCAGGATACGGCCTCAAAGGGCGCGCCTTTCTGGCGTCGAATCAGCGGTTGTTTTAAACGCGGTGTCAGAATTTTTGTATCGTTGAGAAAATCCCAGCCGTAGTAACCTTTCAGGCACAGCTCACCTTCGTTGGTGACGCCATTCGCCCCTTCCGCACCAACCACTTTGCCGTTCTCCACCAGCAGGTTAATTTTGCAGCCTGACCCGCAATACGGGCAGACGGTAAGCACTTTCTGCATGTCTATTCTCCAAAGCCGAATCTTGGATCGTTAAGAACTGCATTCCTGTGAGGGCATTGATGCAGTGGGTTAATTTTAATAATCGCCGATAAAGAAATTTAATTTACTGATCGTGGTCATACGCAGCGTGGGATAAAGCATCTTAAGGTGTTGAGTGAGGCGATTTTTTTACATAGGAGTTTTGTTTGGAAAATAACGTGGTAGCGTATTCACCCTCTTTATCTGTTAATGCCTATACTGTTTTTGACGATATTAACTCTACATGCCACCGATTTGACTGTGGCAGTGACGCTTATCGGCCGTTTAACACTATGGTGATGGGTACCCCAGGGAAGATAACGCATTATTTTTTATTGATTTTTTATTATTTCCCACGTAGTGGGTGACAGGTCAGGGAATCCCAAAACGTCTGTTAGAGCGTGAGAAACAAGGGCGCAGTATAACGGGCGACACCGTCATGGGTAGAAAGTAAATACTTTTCCGGCAGAATTTATGGGCGGAAAATATTTGTTAACGTCACGGAGTACATTATGGAATTTCTAAGAAATATCAGCATAAAAATAATGGTTCTGATCATAGTGACTTCCCTATTAGTGATATGGGGAGTGGCATCAGGATTTAGTCTTTACTCACTTTATCAGGCTACGAATTTGCTTGATAAAAGTGAGACTCAGAGAAAAACGTATTCTTATTTGATTTATGGTGCAGATCAATATTTTCGAGCCGTAACACGTATGGAAAGAACCATGGATTACTTGCAGCGAAATGAGCCAGAAAATGCCAGGCAGACGTTGGAAATGGCTCAGAGCGCGATCAAAAATACCAAGGATTCGTTAGAGAAATTCCAGAAAGCGGAGCATGTTGGTGTTGATCAAGCAACGGTTGATGCAGTGAAAAACATTTGGAATACACTGATATCTTCCTCTATCGATCCCATGAATGCGGCGCTGCAACGCAGCGATCCCGAAGCATTCCGACAAATTTTTCGCTCAGCTTATCCTCCGATCAGTCTGACGTTTGGGGAGAATGTTAAACGCTATTCGGATGGCATCACCGCCTCTTCATTGATTCCAAGCGTGAATGAACACAACACTCAAAATCGCAATGCGCTGATTAGCGTGATGGTACTTGGCATCATGGTGTTGATTTTCACTGAATACTATTTGAGAAACTATCTGGTTATTCCGATTTCAGTGCTGAAATCCCACTTGGCACAACTCACAGCGGGTCGCTTAGGCTGTGAATTGGCTGAGTTTGGTAGGAACTGTGCGGGACGGTTGATCCCCGACATTAAGCGATTGCAGAAAAGTTTGCGTGATACGGTAACCGTCATCCGGCAGAGCACGACGGAAATTAACAATGGGACGTCGAGCATTAAGGATGGCAACGATAACCTTTCCAGCCGCACGGAACAGCAGGCCGCAGCACTACAGCAGACTGCTGCCAGTATGGAAGAAATTAGCTCCACGGTGCGGCAAACGACCGATCATGTACATCAGGTACGTAAGCTGGCGAAGGATGCGGCGGATATGGCGCAAAAAGGCGGGAATATCAGCAGCAATGTAATGACGACAATGGATGGCATCAGCGCCAGTTCTCGACAAATCTCCGATATCACCTCGGTGATTAACAGCATCGCGTTCCAGACTAATATTCTGGCGCTGAATGCGGCGGTTGAAGCGGCGCGTGCGGGAGAGCAAGGTCGAGGATTTGCCGTGGTGGCTGGTGAGGTTCGCACGTTGGCGCAGCGTAGTGCGCAGGCGGCGAAAGAGATTGAGGCACTGATTGCAGAATCGGTTTCTCGGGTAGAAACTGGCGCAGGGCAGGTTCGACAATCTGGAGAAGCGATGACGGCCATTATTGCCTCCATTTCGCATGTGAACGATTTGATTGGTGAAATTGCGGCGGCAACGGATGAACAAACACGTGGTATTACGCAGATTAGCCAGGCGGTGCACGAAATGGACAGCGTCACGCAGCAGAACGCGACGCTGGTGATGCAGTCGGCGGAAGCGGCTGCTCGTCTGGACGAACAAACCAGCGAACTGTCTGCCGTGGTGGACGTGTTCGATCTGGACTCAGATTATGATCCGACAACGACTTTTTCTCGTCCGGCTATCGCTGACCCCATCCATCATGCTGTCGGGCATAGTACCACGCCGCTGCTATCGACACAGGGTCGCAATGGTGAGGGATGGAAAAAATTCTGATCTGTAGCAGGTGATAAACTGAGCGGAAAGGCGGTTGCTGGTTTCCCTTGGTATCCAGTTGCTATCTGAACGCTAGGAGAGTCCCCCTAACATGTCGGTGAAAAGCATTAATGTCAACGTGTGTAATACATTGGATTACAGAGGGAAAATGGCATTCCCCTCTGTAAATCTGATTGCGTTAATGTAAAGAAAAGCCATTTTAAGGCTGTAGGGTCTAGTGTAAGAATGATTAATTAAAATATTGGCATATTTTTTGCATTAATATATTGGCATTTTTTTGTCGATTTTGCGTTCAAAAACCGTGTTTTTCTGTGGGTTATAAAAATAAAGTGAGATTTATGGCGTTAAATTAAGTTTGAAATTTTTTGTTACAAATAAAAATCCTTATTGCTTATGTTTTCGTGACGTAAATCAAGACAGATGGACGCGTCAAAGTGATAATAAGAATAAATATCATTTGTGCTTCATCATATGCTTATGTCTATCTGGCAAAAAACGCTTCTGTTGTTGTGTTGGCTGTTTAGTTGTTCAGTGGCAGTTGCCGCGACCGATTACGCCTCATTTATTCAAGATATCGAAACCAGGCTGAATAAAACGGCTCAGCTCTATGAGCAGCAAAAGCCGGATGATGCTCGCACTGAAGTTCAGATGGCCTATTTTGAGGTGTTTGAAAACCTCGAAGGCCCCATCCGTATCAACATTTCCGCACAAAAAAGCTATCAGCTAGAAGCGACCTTCGGTGAAATTCGTCGCATGATTGGCGAGGGCAAGCCGCAGGCCGAGGTACAGGCAAAAATATCCTGGCTGAAGGGCGAATTGGATGCTGTTCTGCCCGTGCTGTCGGAAGGGCACAAACTGGTCGCACAGGAGCAGCACGGTGCCTATGACAACACTGACATTGCGCCGTACTGGCAGCAGAGTTTCAAAATCATCGATGACCAGCTCGCGCTAGCCGTGACGGAATATCAGGCCGGCGATTACAAAAAGGCCAGCCAGAGCGTGCAGCAGGCGCACTATCAGGGCTTTAAAAACTCTGAAATGGAGATGTCGGTCAGGCAGAATCGCTCAGCGCAGCAAGCGGCTTCCATTAATCAACAATTCTCCGCGCTGATTACGCTAGCTAGCCAACCCGATCAACTGACGGATGTCGCCTATCGGGTCACCACGCTGTTGCAGGATATCGAAGATGCCTTGCCAGGGTTGCCAACAACGCGTGACAGCCAGCAGGTGACGGCGACATCTGCCGCGAACGCGGATACCGGTGCGGTGCCGGATGCGAACTGGGCGAAAGTTTCCGACGATATCAATCTGGCGATTACCGCTGCGATCGCACAATACCGTCAGGGTCAGATTAATCCTGCCATCATGGCAGTGCAGGATGCCTATTTCGATCTGTTTGAAGCGACCGGAATGGAGAACAAAATTGGTTCTCGCGATGCGGCGTTCAAATCGACGCTGGAAGGCTATTTCACCCGTCTGGTCAGCCTGATGAACGCCAAACAGCCTGCGGAGCAGCTGCAAGGGCAGGCCGACGTGTTGCAGCAGGAACTGGCGAAGGCCGTGGCCATGCTGGGCGACGGCGGCGAAACCCACTGGAGCCTGTTGATCTACAGCCTACTGATTATTGTGCGTGAAGGTCTGGAAGCCTTGCTGATTGTGGCGGCGATCGTGGCCTATCTGGTGAAAAACAATCAGCAGGACAAGCTGCCGCTGATTCGCCAGTCAGTTTACGTCGCGCTGCTGTGTAGCGTGATTACCGCCGTCATTTTCCAACTCGTGTTCACCAATTCCGGTGCCAGTCGTGAGCTGCTGGAAGGCATTACGATGCTGATCGCTGTGGTGATGCTGTTCTTCATGAGCTACTGGCTGTTATCCAAAGTGGAAGCGCGGCACTGGAAAGCCTATCTGGAAGGTAAGCTGTCCCATTCGCTAAGCAGCGGCTCCATGATCGGTCTGTGGCTCACCAGCTTTCTGGCCGTGTATCGCGAAGGCGCAGAGACGGTGTTGTTCTATTACGCACTGGTCGGTGATGCCAGCAACATGGCGGGGCACCTCTCCATTCTGGCTGGGTTTGCTATCGGCTGTGTGATCCTGCTGATCGCCTACTTCGTGATGCGCTACACCATTGTCAAACTGCCACTGAAGCCGTTCTTCATGTTTACCGGCTGCTTTATGTACCTGATGGCGTTTGTGTTCGCGGGTAAAGGCGTGTTGGAACTGATCGAAGGCAAACTGTTTGAACCAACGTTGCTGACCGGCGTGCCGGAAATCAGCGGGTTGGGGATTTATCCTTATGTGGAGACGCTGATTCCACAGGGTGTGCTGGTGGTCGCGGCGCTAATCGCCCTGTGGGTGATGCGGCGCAGGGCGTCTGCCATCTGATAAAGAAAACTTCCGGCGTTCACGAATACTGAAAGCAATAAGAGCAGAAAATAACCATAACAACCCCAATCGCTTAGCGAATTAAGCGAAGAGGGACGACTGAGATGAGGATGGGTTTGATGAATATGCAAAAAAGTCTGATTGCGGGTGCCGTTATTGCCGGTATTTTCACTGCACCTGCCGCGCTGGCGTTTAAAGAATATCCAGCGGGTGAGCCGGTTTCCATGAACGAAATGGAAATTGCCGCTGTTTATCTGCAACCTATCGACATGGAACCGCGTGGGATGGGCCTGCCTGCTGCGAAAGCGGACATCCATCTGGAAGCCGATATCCACGCCGCTGAAGGTAACAAGAATGGCTTCGGTGCCGGTGAGTGGATGCCGTTCCTGACCATCGCTTACACCCTGACCAACACTGATACCGGTGCGAAGCAGGAAGGTACCTTCATGCCGATGGTTGCCAGCGATGGCCCGCACTACGGCGCGAACATCAAAATGATGGGCGTGGGTAACTATAAAGTGACTTACCACATCGATCCGCCATCAAAAGCCGGTATGCACCGTCACACCGATGGTGAAACGGGCGTAGGCCGCTGGTGGAAACCGTTTGATGTCAGCTTTGACTTCAAATACGTCGGCTTAGAATAAGGTCTTCTGTCCGCGATGTTCTGTCGCGGCCATGTTCACGTTTCTGCGGGCACACCGTTGTTGCCCGTAGAGGCGTGATTTTCCGGCCAGCGTGCTGATGCCACCCGGCATCGCGCTCAACCGACGCGCCTGCAACTTGAAAGGTGACGGGTATATATGAATTTTTTTATCACGACCCTCCAATCCTTCCTGCCGATAGCGCTATTGCTGGGGCTGAACTGGAGCCATCGTTCCACGCCGACAGTCAAATCGCTGGGGTGGATCACGCTGCTGGCGCTGTTTTCCGGGACGTTTATTGGCGTACATTTTCCTAACGGGCAAGCGTTTCTACTGGGGTTTACGGCGCTTCAAGCGCTTGCCTTGATCCTGTTTCTGGTCTGTCAGTGTTTTTCCCACCCGCGTCTTGGCTATCTGTGGCAGGCGCTGTTGGTAGCGGGAGCGGCGGTGCATTGGGGCAACGATCCCAATCTGACCGCGCTGACAACCACCCATGTAGTGAATACCGATCTGCTGCTGAATTTCAGCGCCGTGCTGCTGGCGTTTGGCTGGCTGGTGTTCTGTGCCGCGCTGTGCGGCATGATTGTGCGCCGCATTCGTTTACTGCGCTGGCCGCTTCTGGCGCTATTGGTTGCGCTTCTGCTGTTGCCGATAAGCGGCAATCTGCTGCTGCTGTTGATGAAATTACAGGCGCTGGGGCTCACCAAGCCGCGTCTGAGCTATGTGGCGCACGTCACCAACAGCGCATATTTATTAAATTACCTCAGCGCATTGTTCATGGCGGCGTTGGCTGCCGGGCTGGTTTGGCCGCTGCGGCATGCGCGTCGCCAGATGCTGGTCACGCATGAGGCGATTGAGAAGCGTAAAGCGACAGCAGGCTATCGCACGCTGCGCCGCACGCTGCTGTCGACGGTCACCGCGATGCTGGTGGTGGCGTTGGCCCAGCTTTATTGGGACAAGGTCGCGTCGCAGCCGCCTCGTCTGTCGGAAGCACAGCCCGTGACGCTGGCGGCCGATGGCAAAGTACATATTCCGATTGAGCAAGTGCGAGATGGCAAGCTGCATCGCTTCGTGTGGATTGCCGATGACGGCAAGGCCGTGCGCTTTTTCATCATTAACCGCTATCCCGATCGCCTGCGTCTTGGCGTGGTGTTTGACGCCTGCCTGCTGTGCGGCGATCAGGGCTACGTGATGGAAGGCAATCAGGTGATTTGTGTCGCCTGCGGCGTGCATATTTTCATTCCTTCTATCGGGAAGGCGGGCGGCTGTAATCCGGTGCCGATTGAAGGCTGGAGCAACGACGATAATGAGCTGGTGATTGGGCGAGCGTCACTGGCGGCAGGCACGAATTACTTCTCGACGGTGGTGTCGATGGACGTTATCGATCCGGTTGATGGCTCCAAACTGACCAACGTGAACGCGGAACATAAATATCGCTACGGCGGTAAAACGTACTTCTTCTCGTCGGAGGCCAACTACAACCGCTTCCGCGAAAGTCCCGCGAAATTTGCCACTGCCAAAGCGGCGGCTGGCGAGCAGGCTGAGGAGGAATAATCATGCTGTGGCGACTGTTACGTCAGTCCTGGCGCAGAAATATTCGGCGTAAATCGCTGGCGGTGCTGACCGTATTTTTGGCGGCGGGGTTGATCTCTGCGCTGTTGGCGGTGTCTATCGACATCGGCGACAAAATGGCGCGTGAGCTGAAGTCCTACGGCGCGAATATTTTGATTGAACCAGCAGGGCAAGCGGCGCTACCCGCGCTGTTTGGCGAACGCAGTAATCCGCTGGAAGGGCAGGATTTCCTTGATGAGGCCGAGCTGCCTAACATCAAAGATATCTTCTGGCGCAATAACATTGTCGGCTTTGCACCGCTGCTGAGCGGTGATGTCGAGATCAAGGGGCAGCCGGTTGCCGTGCTGGGTACCTTCTTTTCTCAGCCTGTTGCGGTGCCGGATGAGGAAGACTATCGCTCGGGACAAATGACCGTTAGCCCCTACTGGCAGGTGGCGGGGCAGTGGCCGCAGGAACCGATGACGACGGAAAATATGGCGCAGACGCTGGTAGGAAAACAGCTGGCGGCGCAAACGGGCTGGAAAGTCGGGGATAAACTCGCCTTGCACGGCGCAAAAGGGGACGCAACGGTAGAGGTTAGCGGCATTCTGAGCAGCGGCGGTGATGAAGAAAGCCGTCTGGTGATGCCGCTGGCAACAGTGCAATCGCTGCTGGGACTGGCTGGTAAAATTCAGGCCATCCGTGTGTCAGCACTGACCGTGCCGGAAAATGAACTGTCGCGGCGGGCGCGGGAAAATCTGGAAGCGCTGAATGCCGAAGAGTATGACCTCTGGTACTGCACCGCGTATGTCTCTTCGATTGCGCACCAGTTGGAAGAAGCGATTTCTGGCTCGGTGGTCCGTCCTATCTGGCAGGTCGCCGCGTCGGAAGGCGTGGTGATCGACAAGATCCAATTGCTTCTGGCAGTGGTGACCTTCGCCGCGCTGGTGGCGGCAGCGATGGGGATTGCCTCGCTGATGACGAGCACCATTATGGAACGAGCCAAAGAGATCGGGCTGATGAAAGCACTGGGCGCGCGCCAGTGGCAGATCATGCTGCTGTTTTATCTCGAAGCCGCGCTGAGCGGTCTGGCCGGTGGTGTCGCGGGCTGTGTTGCAGGCTGGGGGCTGGCGAAAGCCATTGGCCTGATGCTGTTTGGCGTACCGTTGAGTTTTGCCTGGATCGTTATCCCCTGTGTGCTGGTGATCTCGATGCTGATCGCCATCATCGGAACGTGGTTCCCGGCGCGCCGGATCGCCAAACTGTATCCAGTGGAGGTGCTGTATGGGCGCTAATGGCTGGATGAACAGCATGTTCTGGCGGCTGGTGCTTCGCGCACTGCGACTGCGTATGCAGCGCGTCAGCGTCGTGTTCGCTGCGCTGATGGTCGGGGCGGCGATTGTGACGGCGATGTCCGCCGTCTATTTCGATATCAACGCCAAGATGAGCCAGGAACTACGCACCTTCGGCGCGAATTTTTACATCGGGCCAGCGCGGGGCAATACGATTCCACAAAGCACGTTTCAACTGATTATCGACAACGCACCCGCTGGGTTGATCAATGCGTCCAGCCCTTATCTGTACGGCATGGCGCGTACGGAACTGGAGAAAGTGGTGCTGATGGGCGTGTGGTTTGAATCGCTGCGGCAGCTGGCACCGTACTGGCAGGTCACGGGTAACTGGATTGGCGTCAGCTTCGATGACCGTAATGCCATGATCGGCGTGAAGCTGGCGGAGCGGTTGAACGTTAAAGTCGGCGACAGCATCACGCTGGTGGGCGACGGCGGCAAGCAGCGGTTGCAGATCAAAGGCATCGTGGAATCTGGCGATGCGACAGACAACATGCTGATCGTGAATCTGGAGCTGGCGCAAAAGTGGCTGGATAAAGAAGGTGCGATCAGTAATGCCCTGTTGAGCGTCAGTAACGATCTGGGGCAGGTCGATCGCTTTGCCGCACAGCTCCAGCAGCAGTATCCGCAGTTGGAGATCCGCCCGATCCTGAAGGTGTCGGCGTCGGAAGGTCAGGTGCTGAATAAAATCAAAGGGCTGATGGGGCTAGTATCGGCGGTGATCCTCGTGCTGTCTTCCCTGTGTGTAAACACGACGCTGATGGCAATTGTCGGTGAACGTGCCCGCGAATTTGCGCTACAGAAGGCGCTGGGCGCGAGCGGACGAGACATCATCCGGCAGATGCTGGCGGAAACCGGCATCATCGCACTGGCGGCCGTGGTGTGCGGTTCGCTGCTGGGGTATCTGCTGGCTCAGGTGCTGGGGATGGCGGTATTCAACGCGACGATCTCGCTGCGGTTACCGGTGTTCCCGCTCACGCTGGTGCTATCGTTATTGGTTGCTGCCGTTGCGGCGGTGGTTCCCACTCGGCGGGCGATCTACGTCGAACCAGCCAAAGTCTTGAAAGGAGAGTAGCTCGATGTCTGTAGAGGTGAACGCGCATGAAGGGGCTCAGGCAGCGGAGGCGGTGATTGAAACTCGCCAGCTCTATAAACGCTTTGGTCAGGTTACCGCGCTGGAGAACATCAATATCCGTATCGCGCGCGGCGAGTTTGTCGCCATCATGGGCGCGTCCGGTTCGGGTAAAACCACGCTGATGAATATTCTCACCTGTCTGGATACGGTGAGTGAAGGGCAGGTATTGCTGGACGGCGTCGATGCCGCTGGGCTGGATGAAGAAGGGCGACGCCAGTTCCGTGCCGATAAGATTGGGCTGGTATTCCAGCAGTTCCACCTGATTCCGTTTTTGACCGCGCTGGAAAACGTAATGTTGGCGCAGCACTACCATAGCGTGGTGGATGAAGCGGCGGCGCAGCGCGTGCTGGAACAGGTTGGGCTGGCGCATCGCGTCGATCACTTACCGAGCCAGCTTTCCGGCGGTGAGCAGCAGCGCGTGTGTATCGCTCGTGCGCTGGTGAATGAGCCTCCGGTGATTTTCGCCGATGAACCGACGGGGAATCTGGATGAAGAGAATGAACAGCGGGTGCTGGATCTGCTGAAAGATCTGCATCGGCAGGGGCGCACCATTGTGATGGTGACGCACAATCCTGAGTTAGGTCGGTTTGCTGACCGCATTATCCGCCTGCAACACGGCAAGTATTTTGGTGAAGAGGTGAATCATCATGAAATGGCGTAACGCGATTACCGCGCTGTGTCTGCTGGGCGCAGCGGCACTGAGCGGCTGTAAGGAAGAACAGGTTAGCGTCGGCGCGCAGGCACCGGCGCTGGCGGCCTACGATCTGTCAGGGCAGCAGGTGGATCTATCACGCTGGCAGGGGAAAAGCGTGTACCTGAATTTCTGGTCGTCGGGCTGTGGTGGCTGCATGATCGAAATGGGCGCGCTGGAGAAACTGAGTCAGGAATATGGCGATAAAGTGGTGGTGGTGGCGGTTAACACCGATCCTGACGGCGTGGATGTCACCTCAATGTTGGCGCACCATAAGGTGACCTATCCGGTGGTGCGCGATCAGTTAGGCATTACCAAAGAGCGCTATCAGGTCAGCGGTACGCCGACTTCATTTATTATCGATGCGAACGGCAAAGTGATCGATCAGCATCAGGGCGCGAGGGATGAAGCGCAACTGACCGAGCTGTTTCAGAAGCTGGCAAGCCGGACATAAAGACCGGCTTATTTCCACAGCATGTCAGGCGTGCGTTTACTCTGTTCGTGAAACAGGCATCGGGACTTCCACAATCACTGGTTCCGGTTTCACCCGCATGGCGTAGATCACCCCGACAATCAGGCAGGTGATGCCACAGAGCGTCAACAGAGGCGGCCAGGATTGCCGGATGATGAAGGCATAGGCCAGCCCCGCCAGCGTTTCAAACACAATTAACGGCCCCACCAGCACCGTCGGCAGACGCTGGCTGGCTTCATTCCAGAACAGCGTACCGATCCACGAACAAAACAGCCCAATCGCCAGCATCAGTGGGATGAAAACCTCAGGCCGTGGGCCGAACGGCTGTGTAAAGGTGCTATCCGTTAGCGCCAGATGGCCGCACACCACGATATACCCCAACAGCGCCAGCGGTAGCGTAACCAGCCCTTGCGCCGTGGCCCAGGTGGTCGGCGTATTGCCTTTGTGGTCGCGCAGCCAGCGGGCGTTGCGTAGTGGATACCAGGTCCAGCAAACCACGGCGAGGAAAGCCATCGCAATGCCGCTGGCATAACGCCATAAATCGAATGTGGCCGTGCTTCCCTTTAGCTCTGCAATATTGACGCAGACCAACCCCGCCGCAATCAGCAGCAGCGACGGCAGTAGCCGACGCCAGGCTACGCGGCCATCGTGCTTGCTATACAACACATTCGCGGTGACAGAAATCACCACGGGCAGGGTGCCGATAATCATCGTCGAGATCGGTGCGCCCGTACGCTGAATCGCGCTGGCGAGCAGGAAGTAATACAGCAGATTACCGATAATCGTGAGCTTCGTAGCCTCCAGCCAGTCGTTGCGGGTTAACTGGCGCAGACGACGGCGGTCGAGCCACGCCAGCGGTAAGGCAATCAATCCAAAAGCCAGATAGCGTCCGGTAGACTGCAAGGCGGCAGAGTAGTCCGGTACGAGCACTGGCCCAACGAAAATCAGCCCCCACATCAGCCCAGCGGCAAGCGCAAATAAAACACCAATCAGCATAATAAACCCGTTTTTTCACAATAGTGCATCGCGCCAGTCTAGGGAGGGTCGGCGATGAATTATTGTAGGATATTGCTGTTTATCATCGGCGACGGCTAGCGCTGGGTAGGATACACCTGCTTTTGGTAGCGAATGGGCGTGACGCCATAGCGCTGGGCAAAGGTGCGAGTCAGATGCGCCTGATCGGTTAACCCGACGGCGACGGCGACATGGGCGGCCGCCATACCGTGCGTCAGCAACTGCTTGGCCTCATACAGTCGAATCGCCATCAGCATCTGGTGCGGCGTGACATGAAACTGGGCTTTGAACTGGCGCAGGAAATGATATGGACTCAGGGAAACCAGCGCCGCTAGCTCTTTTAAGGTAATCGTGTGGGCGAAGTTTTCCCGTAAGTAAGCCTTCACCACATCAAAGCGATGGAACGGTTCAATAATCTGACGCTGTGCAATACGCGCGTGAGGCCGGAAAAGCGCAATCAGCGACAGCAGCAGGCTTTCACTTGCCAATGGGTCGGTCGTCTGCCACAGCGCGGCCAGCGTCATCGCCAACTGGCGTGCGGTTGCCGGATCGTGGCGCACGACGTCGGTAAACCACCAGCCTTTCTCGCCGGAGACGTTCTCCAACACATCGGGTGGAATGTAGATCATGCGATAGCGCCAGCCGTCTTCCGTCGCGGATTCCCCCGTATGTAGCTCATCAGGGTTCATCAACACTAACGAATCGACAGGCGCAATATGCTTGGCACCACGATAGCGGAATCGCTCCGCACCGTCATCGATGGTGCCGATGCCAAACGCTTCATGCGTGTGCGGCTCAAAGGCATAACGGCAGATGTGCGCGTGATAAAGCTCAATGCCGGGCAGCGCCGGTAAGTGCCGGAACTGGGCATAGTCTCTCTCATCGGTAAACTGTTCCGGTACACCCTGCATGCTGCCACCTTGTCTCTGATTCTGACCGTCATCATAGCAGCGATATACCCGTAATACTTCAAGTTGCATGTGCGTTGGCTACGCTACTCGGCCCACTTTCGTGGACCTCGCCCCGTTGGGGCCGCTGCAAACAGCGTTCAAATCTGCCTTTGGCAGATTTGTCACTCACCCGAATCACTTACTTGTGTAAGCTCATCGGGATGAAATGAGAGACGTCCTGTCTCTCACCGAAGGCCAGCCGTTGGCTGGACAAATTCGTTCCCGACGAATTTGTCCCTCTGTTGCCGCCTGCCTGAAACTCGAATTATTTGGGGTATAGCACGTCAGCTTGAAGTCGTGCGTCCTATTTAGACTGAGCAGAAATACGGGAAAAAGGGAATAAAAGCGCGGAGATAAATAGACCGGAAAGGCATAAATCATAGCGAAATGGTTGATTAACGGTGCGTGCGTAACAAAAGTGACTTCATCTAACTATTTGATTCTACTATTTATATCTATTCCTTGTTAGATAAGGTTGCGCGACAGACATACCGTTAGTATAAAAAAATATAATCAACTCCATTTGCTTATTTGTTCTGGCTCTCATTACTTGCATCAATATTGCTATCTGTAATAAAGAACAAGGGAGTGAAAGGTGAACTTTCAGCAACTGAAGATTATTCGTGAATCAGCACGGTGCAATTACAACCTGACCGAGGTGGCGAATACGCTGTTTACCTCTCAATCCGGCGTGAGTCGTCACATCCGCGAGCTGGAAGAAGAGCTGGGGATTGAAATCTTCATCCGTCGCGGCAAACGCCTGTTAGGCATGACCGAACCGGGAAAAGAGCTGCTGGTGGTGGCAGAGCGCATTCTGAATGACGCCAGCAATATCCGGCGGCTGGCGAATGTCTTCACCAATAACGACACCGGTCAGTTGGTGATCGCGACCACGCATACGCAGGCGCGTTACAGCCTGCCGCCGGTGATTAAAGCCTTCCGCTCGCTGTATCCACAGGTGCGTCTGGTGCTGAATCAGGGCACGCCGGATGAAATCGTGGCGATGCTCCATTCCGGTGAGGCCGATATCGGCATTGCCAGTGAGCAGTTGATTAACGCTCCCTCGCTGGCGGCGTTTTCCTACTATCGCTGGCACCATTCGGTGATTGTGCCGGAGCACCATCCGCTGACGCAGGAACCGGTTATTACGCTGGAGATGCTGAATGCGGAGCCGCTGATTACCTATCGTCAGGGAATTACCGGTCGCTCGCGTCTGGATCGTGCGTTTCAGGCGGTGGGTATGTCGCCGGATATTACGCTGAGCGCGCAGGATTCGGATGTGATTAAAACTTATGTTGAGCTGGGGCTTGGCGTTGGAATTGTGGCCGATATGTCATATGACCCTGTGCGTGATAAAGGGCTGGCGCGGCTGAATGCTGAGCATCTGTTTGAAGCTAACACAGTCTGGCTAGGGCTAAAAAAGGGTCAGTTACAGCGTAACTATGCCTGGAAATTTATTCAGCTGTGTAATACAGAGCTGTCGCTGGATGACATTAAGGATAAGGTGTTCTCGGATAACGATGAAGCGGTGATTGATTACCAAATCTGACTGACATAACCGTTTCCTAACCCGATGCCCAGCCAGCATTTTTTCTGACTGGGCGGGTCTTTACTTGTTCGACATACAAGTCTTTTTCACGACAATATTCGCTGAGTTCAGCTTCATTTAAACTCGTCGTTTCAATCACGGTGGCAAGCTTTGCTTCTGCCGACCAATGCTCTGGGGTGGATTTATTTCCGGGCACAGGACGACCTTCTTGTTTGGCTTTATCGCGCCAATTATAGAACGTTTGCAGGCCAATCCTTTCACTTCTTGCCACTTCAGCAATAGTCATGTTTAAAGGAGGCAGCAATTTACTCAAGATCGCTTGTTTACGTTTTTCACTATAGCACGGCACAATCAAGCCTTAACGCCCCAACTGGTTAAATGTTAAGTCGTGACAACTATCCTGCTAGGGGGTGTGTTTTAAAACCTTACCTGAGAGAGTATTATATCCATGCAATAGGAACTACGGCTCTGAACCGTAGAATGGAATTTCTTTGTATGGAGACATAATGTCCAATCTTATTTATCTTAGCGTTACCGGGGAAAAACAGGGACTGATATCAGCAGGATGTTCATCTCTGGACTCTATTGGCAATAAGTATCAATCGGCACATGAGAATGAAATTTTTGTTTATGAGTTGGTGAACAACATTAGTCGGGAAGAGAATATTTCCATGCTTCCTGTAGAAATCCGAAAGCCAATTGATAAAGCCACGCCATTGTTCGCTCAGGCAATTAATGATAAGGAAAAGCTGGAGTGCATTTTTTCGTTCTACCGAACGGCGCAGTCTGGTGGAAATGAACTTTATTTTAAGATGAAGCTTCGGGATGCACTTATCAGCAACATTCGCTTTTTCTACCCTAATTCACTGACACATAATGAAGTTCAGCCACAGGAAAGCGTATCATTCAAGTTTGCTTCTATTGAATGGGAGCATGTTATTGCAAGAACAAGCGCTTACATGCTTTGGCAGAATGTAGCCTACTAAAATTATATTAAAGGCCGAATTATTTTCGGCCTGATTTTTTTGAAAAGAATTTTATGTCTACATAAACAATAATAACAATCGAAAGAATAGTCAACTTACCCCAATGGTCGGGGATGAATTCGTAGAATAAAACCCCCAAAACAATCATTAATGCCATTGTGGTATAGGTGTTAATAAACTCTTTAACGGCATAAGAAATTATTTTTTGTAAGCTCATTTTTTTAGAATTCCGTTTATTGCTTCTGTGATATCGATCTTGTCATAGGGATTTTTGGGCACGTAGGGAGACAGGCGCTCTTCAAATACGAAGTATAACATCTCAACCTGCATAGCATAGAGAGACCAGTATAGCTCCGGACATACGTCATGCAGGTGTCGTGCAGACATTGCCGCCTTCTGAACTTTCCCATGAAATGTGAGAGCACTCAGCCCTATCAGCGAGTATTTATTAATCGTTCTGCGAATGGATAGTGAAAAATTCAACGAAGTTGCAATATGCTTTGCAAGCAGATAAGCGACTGACATTTTTACTGCTCGGCTTGTTGCGAACTCTGATGCAACTGATACGCCTAATATGGCTTTAGCTATTAATTCTTGCTCTCTTTCTTCAGTATCTTTTAAAAGTATTTTAAGATACTCTATTAGCATATCTATTATTACATCTTTTCTCTTGTATATCTGTTTAATAGCCAAATACATTCTTTCATTTTCAGATTTTAGTTGCTGACAGTCAGAATTATATTTTTCTATAAAACAGGATGAATACCATGTTGCTCTTTCTATACCACTGTGTAAATCATCACCAATTTTTATTGTATTATCTTTAATTTTATCTGCCATACTGTCCAGATGAGTGGCAAGAACTCTTTCAGATTCCATTTTGTATTTTAAATATTCTGATAATTGCATATTACATCCCTTTTATTAGGCTATTCCTCTCCCTGTATACAGGGAGTTTACCCGAATAATTGGCGATATTTCAATATTTTTGCTTGACTAGTGATTTTCATTCTACTAATTATGGTGTGAAGATATTGTTTTTTGAGAAAATGCGACAATATATCCTTATATAAGTAAAATTTAGCGGTTGGAGGATATGATGAAAAATCCCGTAGCTGTAAAACTACGGGCTGATTCTTTCCCTCTGGGCAGGTCTTTACCTTTCGATTTCGTCGCGATTTTTTGTATCGCGTTACCCGCCGTTTTCTGTACTTGATTCAGCATAAATAGGGTTTATCGTGCCGATAATCTGCTTGATCTGAATGTGCCGGAATAGTAACATCCCTATTATAACAATAACTTATGTCTGTATTTTTGTTAGGTGATACAAATACTTGTGCGTTTTTATTGAATAATTATGCTAACAATTTTGGTGTCACAATAGCAAGTTTACCCTAAATAATGCGAGTTGCAGGACAAAACGTGTGCGTTTTGAACAACGTATAAGCGGCTTGAGGTATGGCGGGTTAATCCATCAGACATCCTTCTCACTAGTCAGTCACCTCCACGTTGATTTTTTCGGTTCGCATTGCGCCGGAGTCGCGCTAGCGCCATGTTTGTGATGGCGGGGAGTTTAAAACGGAAAATGACGATGAAAACACAAAAAGTCAGCCTTGCCTGGCAAATCCTTATCGCGTTGGTTCTGGGTATTGCACTCGGTGCCGTGCTGCATGAACAGCAAGAAAGCCGCCAGTGGCTCATCAGCAATATTCTTAGCCCTGCGGGCGACATCTTTATCCGCCTGATTAAAATGATTGTTGTCCCGATTGTGATCGCCACGCTGATTGTCGGGATTGCGGGCGTAGGGGATGCCAAAAAGCTCGGACGCATCGGCTTCAAAACCATCCTCTATTTTGAAATCATCACGACGGTGGCGATTATCCTTGGCATCACGCTGGCGAACATCTTCCAGCCAGGCCACGGCATTGACATGTCGACGCTGACCGCCGTGGATATCTCGCAGTATCAAAAGACCACCGAGCAGGTGCAGAGCGGTTCGCACAGTCTGGTGGGGACGGTGCTGTCGCTGATTCCGCCGAATATCTTCGCGGCGATGGCTCACGGTGAAATGCTGCCGATTATTTTCTTCTCGGTGCTATTTGGTCTGGGGCTATCTTCGTTGCCGAAAGATCACCGCGAACCGCTGCTGAACGTCTTCCGCGGCGTGTCGGAAACCATGTTCAAGGTGACGCACATGATCATGCGCTATGCGCCAATTGGGGTGTTTGCGCTGATTTCCGTCACGGTTGCCAACTTCGGTTTTGCGTCGCTGTGGCCGTTAGCCAAGCTGGTTATGCTGGTTTATGCCGCGATTTTCTTCTTCGGGCTGGTGGTGCTCGGTATCGTCGCACGCCTGTGTAAGCTGCGTATCACCCTCTTGATCCGTATCCTGAAGGACGAGTTGATCCTCGCGTACTCCACTGCCAGTTCCGAAACCGTGCTGCCGCGCATCATTGAAAAAATGGAAGCCTATGGTGCACCGAAGTCGATCACCAGCTTCGTGGTGCCGACCGGTTACTCCTTTAACCTCGATGGCTCTACGCTGTACCAAAGTATTGCGGCGATCTTCATCGCACAGCTCTACGGCATCGAGCTGTCGATTGGGCAGGAAATCGTGCTGGTGTTGACGCTAATGCTGACGTCCAAAGGCATTGCCGGTGTACCGGGCGTGTCGTTTGTCGTACTGCTGGCGACGCTGGGCAGCGTCGGTATTCCGTTGGAAGGTCTGGCGTTTATTGCGGGCGTTGATCGTATCCTAGACATGGCGCGTACCGCGCTGAACGTGGTAGGAAATGCGCTGGCAGTGTTGGTCATCGCCAAGTGGGAGCACCAGTTCGATGAGAAAAAAGCGCAGGCCTACGAACGTGAGCTCAAGGGGATAAGCACGCAGCCAGCCCAGCGGGGATAATCCTCGTCATAATGTAAATAGCGATAATGAAAGCGGGCGCATTGAATCATCAATGCGCCCGTTTCTTTTTCTTACTTTGGCATCTACCGCCACGTTCTGCTGAGCGGTTGAATGCAGATAATGACTTACAGGAAGCCGTACATCGCGGCAAACACCCACCCAAAGACGCAGGATGTGCTCACGCCAATCAGGCCCGGCAGAATGAAGCTGTGGTTGATAACGAAACGACCGATTTTAGTGGTACCGGAACGGTCAAACTGGATAGCCGCCAGATCGCTTGGGTAGGTCGGCAGAATGTAGTAACCATAACAGGCTGGTGCAGACGCCACGATATACGCTGGATCCACCCCGATGGCTAGCGCAACGGGCACAATCGCCGCCAGCGCCGCTGCCTGCGAGTTAACGAACTTGGACACAATCAGCAGGATAATGGCGTAAGCCCACGGGTAGACCTTCACCATTGAGCCGAGTGTGCTTTTGATCTCTTCCAGATGCGCGCCGAACATGGTTTCCGCCATCCAGGCGATACCGTATACCGCGACGATGGCAATCATCCCCGAACGGAACACTTCATTCTTCGAGATTGATGATGGATTGGTTTTGGTCGCGATAATGATGATGGCACCGGAAAGCAGCATAAACATCTGGATGACCAGCACCATCGACAGCGGCTTACCGGCAAAGACTGGACGCAGCTCTTCAACGGCACCCAGAATCGCTACCGCCGCGATGGTTGCCAGAAAGATCCACATGGCGATCCAGTTACTGCGCGGCAGTTTTCTGTCGAGCAGCGTGGCGGTATCGCCATATACATACTGTTTGTTTTCTGGATCGGCGATGAATGCCTGAAAGTCT
The DNA here is from genome assembly GCA_016415585.1 of Pectobacterium carotovorum. Lineage (NCBI taxonomy): Bacteria > Pseudomonadati > Pseudomonadota > Gammaproteobacteria > Enterobacterales > Pectobacteriaceae > Pectobacterium > Pectobacterium carotovorum. The sequence continues at coordinate 1,716,073 of CP066552.1, forward strand.
TCATCTTTGTCCAGATCCTTGCCGCGGAACCAACTGAAAATCCCAATTGCCAGAATACCCAGCAGGGTAGAGGGAATAGTAATCGACAGCAGATCGAGAAATCCCAGATGTTTACCCTGGAAGGTGAAATTAGCCAACATGGCAACCAGCGACACCACCGCAACAGAGACCGGACTGGCGATAATCCCCATCTGAGCGCCGATCGAGCTGGCGGCCATCGGTCTTTCAGGACGGATATTATTCTTGATAGCGACATCATAAATAATCGGCAGAATGGTATACACCACGTGGCCGGTACCGCACAGGATAGTCAGAATACAGGTGACGAACGGCGCGATAATCGAAACGTATTTCGGGTTACGCCGCAGCATACGCTCTGCGATTTGCAGCATCACATCCAGCCCGCCCGATGCCTGAAGCGTTGCCGACGCAGCCACCACGGCAATGATGACCAGCATGACGTCAACGGGCGGTTTACCCGGTTGTAGTTTAAAAATAAAGACCAGAATAACAAGTCCAATCCCGCCTAATAAACCCAGCGCGATCCCGCCTTTTCTTGCCCCGTAAAAAAGGCAGATCAGGACAATGACTAATTGAATGATGAAATCCATAGTAGCCCCATTGCATTGCTCAATATAATGAACTGATTAGTTAGAATTAAAATAAGTGAGTTTTTACTGCGGGTACTATATGGACGGGTTGTTATTTATTTTCTTGATCTAAATCTATTAATTTTTATCTTTGCGCTATTTCCTGAAAATAAAAGATCTCGCTCTCAATAATTGCGTATTTTTGATTTATTTAGTTTTTTAAGTGTAATTTTAATTTATTAATGATTCGAACGCATGTCTCTCGAGGTGGTTGTTAATGAATGACAGGCGATTTTCAAAACTGATTAAATTCTTGTTCTTATTTTGTTGTGCTTTATATTCTTTTACTTTTTGTTCTCGTTAACGTTAATCGCAAAAAACCATATCCTAACGTCTCTTTTTCTACCTCCAACGAGGTATTTTTGCATATTGTATTGTTTTTAAATGATTAGTTTAAAAAATAATAAAATGAATCCCTTTTTGGTAATGAAGTCAACGTCAGACCGCCGAGTCATGGTCGAAAAATAAAAATAGTCGCCATGCTGTTGTTATTCACATCAGAAATATATACCCGTCATACTTCAAGTTGCACGTGCGTTGGCTGCGTTCAGTCACCCGAATCACTTACTCAAGTAAGCTCATCGGGATTCCCTCGCTTGCCGCCTTCCTGAAACTCGAATTATTTAGGGTATAGCTGACGGATTTCCTGCTGTTTTTACATTGGATGCGAAGAGGGTCGCACTTTATAGTGCGATTGGTTATTAATATATTTTTTTTATAAATATTTTAGAATATATGGATGCGGCTTATTTTCCTTCCTAAATAGGATATAGCCGCACATCAGCGTTTGTGTTCTGAATTCACGTTCTTAGAGGTGTACGAAATAGGTCGCGAGCTGACGCAGCGTCTGTTCATCGAGCGTACCGGCGTAGTAACGCAGCTGTAGCCAGGCCGTCAGCCACGTATAACGCGCTTCGGTCAGATCGCGCCGTGCGCCGTAGAGCTGCTGTTCGGCATTCAGCACGTCAAGATTTACGCGCTCCCCGCCCTGAACGCTCTTCTGTGTAGCGGTGACCAGCGCCAGCGCCGACTTTTCCGTCAGCTCATAGGCGCGAATTTTCGCCTGACTGCTGGTGACCAGATTAAACTGGCGACGCAATTCCGTCTGGATTGTCGCCGTCTGTTCGTCCTTTTCCCGCGCGGTTTGCTGATAGCGCTCTTGTGCCTGACGCGTCGCGGCAGAGACACCGCCGCCAGCAAAAATCGGTACGCTGACGCGAATACCAATCGACCGCGTATCGTATTTCTGGTTGTAGCTGTTTTCGGTATCCGACTGCGTATTGCGCGTGCTGGCAACCAGCGTGACCTGCGGCAGGTGACCCGCCCGGTTACGCTCAATGCCGTATTTCGCCACGGCCAGCGATTGGTTTAGCGCCAATAGCTGCGCGTTGTGGCGGAGCGCCAGCGATTGCCAGTGCTGATAGCCAGCAGGCTGAAGCGCCTGCGGCGTAAAGCGTGGCGTTAGCGTCGCAAGCTGATCCACGCCAACGGGCATCCCCAGCAGCGTTTCCAGTTCGCGCAGGCTGATATCCAGATTGTCCTGTGCTTCAATGAGCTGCGCTTCCGTCAGGTTGACGCGCGCTTCGGTTTCCAGCATATCGGTGCGAGTGCCTTCTCCCTGCTGGAAGAGACGTTGATTCAGTTGATATTGCTCGCGGTATGCGCGCTGCTGTGCCTGAACCAGCGCGATCTGCTCGCGGCTAAACAGCACGTTGGTGTAGGCCTGAAACAGGCGAACCAATAGCTGCTGGCTGGCATCGCGCAGCTGTTCATCTGCCAGCACGGCGCTGGCTTCACCCTGTTGATAGCGCGACCACGCCGCGTAGTCGATCAACGGCTGTTGCAGGGAAAAGCTGGAAGCGCGGCTGGTGTAATCACGCTCCGACTGCTGACCACCCGCCGTCACCGTGGAATCGTTACGGGACTGGTTGTAGTCATAGGTGACTTTTGGCAGCAGTCCGGCGCGCCCGATGTTCTTCTCTTCGCTGTCGGCATTACGCGCATGCACGGCGGCCTGAAAAGCCGGATCGTGCGTCAGCGCCTGCTGCCAGGCTTCCATTAATCCCAGTGCCTGACTCGGTGCGCTGTAGATCAGCGTGAGAAAAAGCGGGACGGCATAACTGGAGCGGATCGCCGCGCGATAAACGGATGAAAAGCGCAGCATGATTACTCCTCGGTCAGCGCCAGATGCAGGCGGTCAGAAAGCGGTTTGAACAGGTAGTTGAGCAGGGAGCGTTCACCAGTACGAATGAAGGCTTCCACTGGCATGCCGGGACGAACGTCCAGCCCGGCGAGTTGCTGCTTACCCTGTTCATCGACGTGAATGCGTAAGGTGTAATAAGGTTTTCCTGTCTGTTGTTCGACTAACTGATCGGCGCCGATCAGCGCGACAACGCCGGAAATACGCGGCGTGGTGCTTTGGTTGAACGCAGAAAACAGCAGCTCGACGGGTAGCCCGTTGCTGACTCTGTCTACCAGTTCGATAGGCAGCTGTGCGTCAATCAATAGCGGTTGCCCATCAGGAACAATCTCCATCAGCATCTGCCCGCTATTCACCACGCCGCCTTCGGTGTGCAGCGCCAGCCCGACTACCGTGCCGCTGGCAGGGGCGCGAATGTGCGTGTGCTGAAGTTCATACTCCGCCGTTTTCAGCCGCTGGGTGAGATCCTGAATGGAACGTTGGGTATCGGCGAGCTGGGCGCGCACCTCTTTCTGATATTCGTTCTGGCGCTGCTGGATCTTTTGCTCCAGCTCGACGACCTGCTGCTGGAGCTGTATCTGATTATTCCGTTCCTGCGCCATCGCGCCCGCTAACTGGGCGGCCTGCCGTTCGACGTCCAGCAGGCGATTACGGGCGATATAGCCTTCTTGCGCCAGCGGACGCAACCCGCGTAGCTGTTCACTGATAATCTGGAATTGCGTCTGGCTGCTGGCCAACAGCGCTTGTGATCCCTGCGACTGCGCTTTTGCCCCGATGATGGCGGCCTGCATCGCCGCGCGTTCCTGTTGTAGCGCAGCGCGACGGCTGATGAAGAGCTGCTGCTGGGCGATCTGAATTTGTTGCGTGATGGTGCTGTGTTGCTCTGTGGGAGCAGGGAAGGCGATCGTACTGAGATCGTCGCGTTCCGCCAGCAGACGTGCTTCGCCCGCGTGCGCTTCCTGAAGCTGCGTGACGAGATTATCGCGTTGCGCCTGAGCGGGCGTTTGGTCCAGCGTGGCAAGGATTTGCCCTGCCTGCACGTGGTCACCATCCCGTACGGTGAGCGAGGCAATGCGTCCGCTACTGACGGGCTGCACGGTTTTGCGGTTATCCGCGACGACGACCCGGCCGGATACGGCGACTCCTTTATCCAGCGGTGCCATGCCGGCCCAGAGGAGCAGGCCACCAAAGCCTGCCAGAACCAGCCAGAGGCCGTACTTCAAATAGCGTCCGGCGTCGGTGTGTAACGGCATCGCCGCGACGTTATCCGCCACCTGAGGGAGGGGCGTTGTCGGCTGTGATGTGACTTCGCGTAACGCGGACATGGTTATCCTCTTCTTTCCGTGATGCTGTTCTGACGACAGACGTTTGCTATCAGTGGGCTGAATTTCATTTATCCGGTACGGCGCGGCGAGACGCCGGTGCGCTGTACACCATACTTAGCCCGGCTGAACTCGGTTCCTTTGGGATAAAGGCATTTGCGGCGTCGGCTGTCTTAACTGGCGCAGGTTTCACGCTGGGTGATGTGGCGATAGGAGCCTTGGCGGGCTTGGCGCGCTGTAGTTCTTTCAGCACCTGCTCTGTTGCACCGAAATACTGGATTTGTCCGGCGCGTAGGACTAACAGCTTGTTGGCGCAGGAAAGTAGTGCGGGTTTGTGCGTGATCAGCACCTGTGTGCTTTTGGCTTCCTGTTGGGCGGCAATCGCGGCCAATAAGGCTTTCTCGCCGTCGTCATCCAGGCTGGCATTCGGTTCGTCCATCACAATCAGGCGCGGCTGGTTGTAAATAGTTCTGGCCAGGGCGACACGTTGCTTCTGACCACCGGACAGCCCGGCACCGCCTTCACCCAGCAGCGTATCGTAGCCCTGCGGCAGCCGCAGAATCATCTCGTGAACGCCCGCTGTGACGGCGGCGGAAACGATCTTTTCTGCATCTGGCTGAGTGAAGCGGGCGATGTTTTCGGCAATCGTCCCGCTGAAAAGCTGAACATCCTGCGGCAGATAGCCGACGAAGCGACCCAAATCGGCTTTGTCCCACTGGTGCATGTCTGCGCCGTCCAGCCTGACTTTGCCACCGAGGGCGGGCATGGCGGCAACCAACAGACGGGCAAGGGTGGATTTACCTGAGCCCGAAGGCCCTAACACGCCGAGTACATCGCCGGGAGCCAGTTCAAACGTGATATTGGCGAGTATGGGGGTACGCGTGTTGGGTGCGTTGGCGCTGAGCTGTTCCACCTGAAGTTTGCCTTCAGGTGCGGGCAGCGCCATGCCAGCGGGACGCGCCGGGTGATTATCGAGTAAGAGATTGACACGCTGCCAGGCGAGACGTGCCTGCATCCACTGTTTCCAGACGCCAATGATCTGATCGATCGGGCTGAGTACGCGACCCACCAGAATGGAGCCCGCAATCATCATGCCGGGTGTGATATCGCCCTTGACGGCCAGCAGTGCGCCCAGACCCAGCATCAGCGACTGAAGCGCCAATCGGGTGCTTTTCGTCAGTGAAGTAATGTTGGCGCTCTTTTCGCTGGCAACATTCTGATAATAGAGAAAAGATTTGTGCTGCGTCAGCCAGCGTTCGCGCATGGCGGGCAGCATTCCCATCGCTTCGATGGCATCAGCGTTACGCAGGTTAGCGTTGGCCTGTTGCGTCGCCTGAACGGTGTTTTGTGCGGCTAAGGCCAAGGGTTCGCGAGTGAGTTTTTGATTCAGCCAGGCCAGCACTATCAGGATGATTGCCCCCGCCAGCGCCATCACGCCCAGCCAAGGATGAAGTAAGAAGATCACCAGAAGATAGACCGGAAACCACGGCGCATCAAAGAAGGCGAACAGCGCGTTTCCGGTGGCGAACTGGCGCAGGGCGGTAAGGTCGTTTAAGGCTTGTCCGGCTCCCGCCGTTCCATTCTTGAGATTGCTTTCAAACGCTGCATTGTAGATGCGCTGATTCAGGCGCATGTCCATCTGCGTCCCGAGGCGGATCACCACGGCGCTGCGTATCCACTCTAGCAATCCCATCAGTAAAAACAGGCCCAGCATAATGATCGTCAGCATCGCCAGCGTCATGGTGCTGCTGGACGGCAGTACGCGGTCATAAACCTGGAGCATATAAATCGCCGGTGCCAGCATCAGCAGGTTGATGACGGCGCTGAACAGGCCAATTCCCCAAAATCCCTGACGGTAGGCGGCCAGCGCGTCAATAATCTCCCGGCCTGATGAAGCCGGATGGGATGTGGGCATGGGATGTTCCTTCTTCAATAAAGTGCCATCGTTCTCACCGTGGTATCCCCACAAGGTGGAAGAGGGAGGCGGTTAGCCGTACCGCTATTGACGCGGTTTGCCAACGGTTATTACACTCACTAGACCGTCGCGGTGCCGTGCCCGCCATACTTCACGCTGCATCCGTGCAACGCGAAATATTTAGGGTATATACTCTCTCCGTACCGCGACGGTGTTCACTCAAACGGCTAAAAGCGTCATCTTTTAGCCGTTTTCTTATGCCGCCAGCAGATCGGCCGTTTCGGCGACGCCAACTACGTCAACCACGGTATCGGCAGAAAGTGCGGCATCGGCGGTCGCCGTGGCGAAGCTCAGGCTATCCAGGCTCGCGTTAATATCGATACCCGCATTGGTCAGCGCAGTCAGCAGCGGCTGAACCTGTCCGCTCATCAGACCGTAAATCACGTCATGCACCACGCCGCGATCGCTAACGGTCTGGTTGGCAATATCAGTGGAGAGATCCAGCCCGCTGAAGGTCACTTCCGGTTCAGCAAGAGAATACGTGGTACCAGCCGTGGTGCCGCCTTGCAGGACATTACCGAATGACAGGCTGTCCAACTGACCCCACAGCGTGTGGGCAGGAGGGGAGAAGAGGCTATAGGTCAGATCGCCGCCTGCAATGAGCGCGGAGAAATCGTTCTGCGTACTCGTGATCGCATATTGAGTACCGTCTATAAAGGTGTCGCCGCCGTAAAAGCCCCCAGTATTATTGCCACCGACTTGTGTGTTACCCGCGGTATGATTAACGTCACCAAACGCTGCCGACCATTCAGTCAGGTAGCTGGCAATGCTGTAATTGGCATAGTAGGCATCGTAGGTAATTGCAAAACTCATAATAGATTCCTCATTAACTAGCGATCTACAGGCACGGTCATCCGTGTCTGTCGTAAAAGAGGATGAGCCCTCCCATCCCCTTTGTTTTCCTGCCTCCCGCGTGGGGAAACAGAGAAATTAGAATCTGTACTCCACGCCAGCCTGCACCGTTCTTCCTCGGCTTGGCGTGTAACCCAGTGATTCGCCATAGCTCACGACGTAAGTACGGTTAGCGATATTCTCGACGGAACCGCGCACCGTCAGGCTGTCGGTCAGACGATAGCTGGCGTACAGATCGTAAACTTCATATTTGGGCCAGTCGGCTAAATAGGCGGAATTGGCCGGTGCGGCAGCATCCTGATAGCCGGGAGCAAAACGCATCGTGACCCCCATATCCAGCTTGCGGTCGAAGACGCGCGTCCCCAGCGTGACGGAACCGCGGTCGCCCGGCAGATAGGCGGCGTTGCTGAATAACAGCGTTTTCTGGCAAGAGGCATCGCTGGCTGTGGTATCGACAGGCGTGGAGTAGTAGTTGCCTCGGGAACCACCGACGGTTGTGACGCCGCCCATCCAGGCCACCGGCGCACAGAAATCGTTATTGCCGATCATGTGGGTGTAGGTGGCATCGACATATAAAAAGCCCGCGTCGTAATTAAGCTGGTATTCCATGCCGCGAAATCGACTCTTCGCCAGATTGTTTTGGAACACGGAATTACTGAGGGAATAGCCGTTATAGCCCGGCTTATTGCGCGCGCCGTTCAGGCTGATGTAGTTGTTTATCCTAGTGTCGAAATAGGACACCTTGGTGACCAGCCTGTCGCCGTCAGTGAACAATTCTGGTTTCTGAATATTGAACCCGACCTCCCAGGCGCGGGAACGCTCCGGCTTAAGGTTGGGGTTCGGATAGAGGTAATAGTTGCCTGCGCTGTAGGTGCCGTTGGCAAAGGTTTCGCTGACTGATGGTGGTCGCCAGGATAGGCCATAGCTGGTGTACAGCTGTAGCCATTCAACGCCGGGGCGGACGCCAGCAAACAGCGTGGGGGACAGCTTGCCGTGTTCGTCATCGACATTCCAATCCTGCGTGGTGGTCACGAACGGCGGGCAGAGCGCGATCGACCGTGCAGTGCAGGGATTGGTGACGGTATAGGGGATTTCCCGATAGCTGATGCTGGTGGTGCCGCGTAACCGATAGCGATCGTAACGTAGGCCGCCTTGCAGCGTTATCCATTCGTCGTACGCGTAATTCAGATTCGCGAACAGACTGGCCATTGCACGGTTTCCTTCCGGAGTGGCGTTACTGGCTGTGCTATTGGTGCTGTCCGTGGTGATCTTGTCGTAATAGAAGTCTAGCCCGTAGTCGGCTTTCAGATCGTGCGCGCCCTGCTGCCACAGCGTTGAGGTGTTTTGCGCTTGTGCCCCGTAGGTGCGTAACCGCGTGCTCTCGTGATACGCGCTGGTATTAGAGAGGGCATAGTTATTGGTGTCGTTATTGGTATCGGCGTAATAAATCTTGGCCTTAAAATCCAGCCAGCGCTGGTTGTCTGGCTTCAGGCTGTAATCCAGCGCGGTACTGCGCGCCATAATCTCGCTGTGCCCGCTGGCCTTCCAACCCAGTTCAGTATTGGAAAGGTTGGACAACGTTCCGGCGTTTTCAGAAGAGGTTTGCGTTTGCATATAGCTGAGCTGGAAGCGCTGGTTAGCAGGCAGGTTCCAGCCGATTTTCGCCAGCCGCGAGCGCATGGTGTAGGCCGCGCTGGTCACTTTCTGATGCTTTAAGTTATTGGCCCACGCTTCGTAATTACTTGAATTGCCAGGGATACGGATATTACCGAGGTTGCCATCATTGCCCGGCCAGTAATTGCCCAGATGGCGCTCGCTGGCACCGACCAGAATGTCGCCGCGTTCGTTACCCAGTGCGAGTATGCCGCTGCCGATAAAATGTGTTCCGTTGTCGCCGGTGCTGGCGTGCAGCTTTCCACCCAGCTCTTTACCCGGGGCGAGAAAATCGTGGGCGTTGACGGTATTAAATGTGGCGACGCCGCCCAATGTTCCCGCGCTGCCCATCACGTTTGTCGCGCCTTTTTCAATCGTCGCGCCGGAGAGCAACTCCGAATCGATATACATCTGTCCGTTGCGCTGACCGTAGCCAGTTTTTTGAAAATTCTGCCGCACGCCGTCAATGTTCATATTCACGCGACCGAAGTCCTGTATTCCGCGAATGTTGACCGATAGCGAAGGGTCCTGCTGGCTGACGCTGGAGTAAACGCCAGCGGACTGCTCCAGCATATCAGCGGCGTGGCGGGAAGGGCGGTTATCCATCTGCTCGCGTGAAATGACGCTGATGGCGCGCGGCTGTTCATAGATCCAGTCGCCCGGATTGGCGACGGTAAATGCGCGAACTGTCATCACGTCGTCTATTTTTGCCGTATCGACGTTGACTGAACGAGGGCGCAGGGTAATGACGCCATTGCTGCCGATCTGAAAATCGACTGGGTTGGCACCGATCAACTGACGTAATCCTTGCTCTGGTGTGAAACGCCCTTGAAGCGCGGCTGCCTGCATGTTTTCCAGTTTAACGTCGGCAAAAAAGACCTGTAGCCCCGCCTGTTCGGCGAAACGCAGCAACGCGCTGCTCAACGGCTGCGCACTGATGGAAAAGGCGGAGCTTTGACGAGCCGCTTCCTGAACGCTGGCTGCCTGCGTTTCTGCTTGCGCATAGTGGAGCGAGCCAGACAACGACAGTGCGATGCCGACGGCAAGAGAAAGTGGATTACGTTGTAATAAGCGGCTGTCTTGCTGTTGTGTTCTTTTAAACATTTTTCGCCTGGTCTGCCATCCGTTAAATCATCAATAAGCATTAATAAACAAAGGGATAATTAGCCCTCTTTTTCTTAATGAAAATGATAATAAAAATCATTACCTAAATATGAAGACGGCTGAGATGACAGAACCCGTAAAAAATATTTAAATTTTTTTCTCCGGTGCGTTGCTGCCTTGTGAACGTAAGGGGAAATTATGCGTGATTACCATTCCTGAGCAGCATGGCAGGAGTGGGGAAGGCTGGTGGGAGAAAGGATCAGTACAGAACCGTGACGCCGGGGAGTGAAACGGTTTTGGCACCCAGTTCGGTAGCGATGGTTTGCAATGCGCCATCCAGCTCGTTCAGCGAAAAAATGCCGCTGACCTGGCGCTGATGCAACGCTGATGTGGGGATGACGATCGTACCCGCGCGGTACTGATTGATACGTGCAATCACGATAGCCAGCGGCTGTTGATCAAAAATTAGCAGGCCGCGCCGCCAGTCACCGCGCTCGCGACTATTCCAACCGGGGAGGCGAGTCATCCCTTGTTCGGTATAGCGTGCCGCCTGTTGCTCATCAAGCCGCAGCGCTTGCCCGTTTGCCGTTACCTGAACGCTGTGCTCCACCACGCCGACGGTCGTGGTCTGTGATGAATTTTGCACGATGAACTGCGTGCCTAGCGCCTGTGTGGTGCCCGATGCCGCATCGACTAGGAAAGGCCGTTTTTCCTGTGTCGTCATCGGTGCGACGGTGAACCAGGCCGAGCCTTGCAGCAGCGTGACGCGCCGTTCTTGTGGCGTATAGGCGAGCGAAATGGCGCTGCCTGCATCCATATCAACCTCACTGCCGTCCGGCAGCGTAACGTGTTTGACCTGATGTGCCGCATGATAATCCGAGCGCAGCATGAGGATGCCGTCGGAAATCCACGTCGCACCGAGACTGAAGCCCAGTAGCAGCAAGGCGGCGATTTTCCACTGTGTTGCGCGGTTAACGCGCCTGATGAGAAAGGTTGCTGGCGGCTGTGGTTGCAGCACCTGCCGTTGCTCGGCGCTGAGCGACCCAAGCCCATGCCAGAGCATCCCTGCCTGTTCCAGCGCGTGGTGATGGCGCGGATCCTGTGCCAGCCAATGTTGGAATGTCAGTTCCTGTTCATCGTCCAGCGGCGCTTCGGCCAAACGGATGGCCCAGCGTGCTGCCTGCTGTTGGATTTCAGGAGGATAATCGTTCATGTTGTAGGCCTGGAATATGTAGGGTCTCTAAATACGTAGACGTTTGACGGCAATAAACCCGTAAATAATTTGTGATTATTTCACGATGGGCGACGCGTTTCACGAGGCGCGGATCGTCATCATCGCGTTCAGCGTCATGGCAAGATGCTTCTCAACGGTGCTGAGGGAAATCTCCAACTGCTGAGCAATTTGCGCCTGCGTCATGTGTTCAAACCGATGCAGATGAAATATCAGCTGTGTGCGTTCCGGCAGCGTCGCCAGTACCTTTGCCAGACGCTCCAGCTCCTGTTGCGCGATGGCCGTTTGATCGAGTTGGGGAGCGGCATCCGGCAGGTATTCCAGTGTCGTTTCTACGTCGTCAACGGACGTCGCCATCTGCCAGCGCTGCTGGTGACGGACATGATCAAGCAGCAAATTATTTGCTGTCTTATAGAGATACGCCTTCTTGTCGTCTACATCATCTTGCTGTTCCAGCCGTTGTGCCAACCGTAAAAAACTCTCTTGCACCAGATCTGCCGCTGCCTGAGGGTCGCGCAGTTTATGATTGAGATAGCGTTCCAACCGTTCTGCATAGTGGTTGAACAGCATTCTGAGTTCAGACTCTGACATGCCAACGTCCCGTCAGGTGACCTTCCCGCCGACTCTGCGGCAACAGAACCCCTTTTCCTTGCCACGGCGCTATCCATAGCGATCCTGTCCGTTGATATCGACGGGGTAAGGCCCTGAGTAATATACCCGTCATATTTCAAGCAGCTCGTGCGTTGGCCGCATTACTCGGCACACTTGCGTGTCCCTCGCCCCATTGGGGCCGCTGCAAGCAGCGTTCAAACCAGCCTCTGGCAGGTTTGTCAGTCACCCGAATCACTTACTTATGTAAGCTCATCGGGATTCCCTCTCTTGCCGCCTTCACGCAACTTGAATTATTTAGGGTACAAATTTAATGTAATTGATAATTATTATCACATATGACGAACCGGAAAGCAGAGTTAAATCTTCTTCAGATTGGCGGATTTTCGTCATCGACTACACTTATCTTTGCTGGCTTATTATTTAATCAGGAGATACAGAGATGACCACGAAGGACTCAACGCAGGATCCTAAAGAGGTGACGGTCAGCGAAGGGCTGGCAAAGGTGCATGAGGCGTCGGATCAACTCACTAAGGAAGAAATTGAGGCGCTGGCGGAGAAAGCGAGACAGGCCGCTACGCAGACGAAGAACGCGCCGGGTAACACGTCTTAGCCTCCATTACGTCATTCGATGATGAGGTGCAGCTGATTGGCTGAACCAATGCCGCACGGTGGGCAGAAACTGTCCGGCTACGGCAAAGATATGTTGATGTACGGTCTGGAAGATTACACGCATTGTGCGTCACATCATGGTCCGGCACTTGAGGCTATTTGCTTTGTCGCAGGAGTTCTGCTTGCTCTGCAAGAGAACGCGGGTAATGAGATAGCATATTTATTCAGCCTTGGCGTGCCCCAAAAGAGGGCTCGCTGGGCACAAGCGGGGCATCTCATGATGCTTTGGTGTGCTTCACACTGGCATTTAATCTTTCAATTGGTTTTTAATTTCAATAATTATTAATTTTTTAAAATCGCCTACTGTTTTTTTATTTGTGTCGGTTTTTTATGTTTTATGTTGGTTTAAGTTAGTCGACTGGCGTGTTATATGCATTAATTAAAGTGGCATCGCGTGATGTCCGTTTTTAAGGAATGCATTTTGTCCAGATCAAACGCCCACCTTAACCCGCTAGAGTGTACTCAGCAGGCACTGCATTGGATTCATAGTGACACGCTATCCCACGATGACATGGCGGCACTGAATCGAGAAGTTTTGAGTTGTTTTCGCGAATACGTCAACCCAGGTTTTCTGGAGTACCGAAAATCTGTCACTACCGGCGGCGACTACGGCGCAGTCGAATGGCGCGCCAGCGGCCCGAATACGCTGATTGATACCCAAGGGAATGAATATCTGGACTGCCTCGGTGGTTACGGCATTTTTAACGTCGGGCACCGCAACCCTAACGTTATTGCTGCTGTTGAGCGCCAACTCGCCAAACAACCACTGCACAGCCAGGAACTGCTTGATCCGCTGCGGGGGCTGTTGGCGAAAACGATGGCGGCGCTGACGCCGGGCAATCTGAAATACAGTTTCTTCTGCAATAGCGGAACAGAATCGGTTGAAGCTGCGCTGAAGCTGGCGAAGGCGTACCAGTCACCGCGCGGTAAATATACCTTTATCGCCGCGACAGGCGCATTCCACGGGAAATCGCTGGGCGCGCTCTCCGCCACCGCCAAACCCGCGTTTCGTCGCCCTTTCATGCCGCTGTTACCTGGTTTCCATCATGTTGCTTTTGGCGACATCAACGCTATGCGCAAGCAGGTTCGGCAATGCCAGAAGACCGGCGATGACGTTGCAGCCATCATCCTTGAACCCATTCAGGGAGAAGGCGGCGTGATTGTGCCACCGGAAAATTACTTTCCTGCTGTCAGAGCATTATGCGATGAGGTTGGGGCATTGCTGATTCTGGATGAGGTACAAACAGGTATGGGGCGCACGGGCAAGATGTTTGCCTGTGAGCATTATGGCGTGCAGCCCGACATCCTGTGTCTGGCGAAGGCGTTGGGCGGCGGCGTGATGCCGATCGGTGCCACGGTGGCGACGGAAGAGGTCTTCTCCGTGTTGTTTGAAAACCCGTTCCTGCACACCACGACGTTCGGCGGTAACCCGCTCGCCTGCGCGGCGGCGCTGGCGACAGTCAATGAACTGCTGACGAAGAATCTACCGGGACAGGCAGCAATACAAGGGGCGTTTTTGTTACAGGGCTTACAGCAACTGGCGGCCGAATATCCTCAACTGATTATCGAAGCGCGGGGAATGGGGCTGTTACAGGCTATTGAGTTCAGGAAAAATGAGATCGGGTATGCCTTCGCGAAAGAGCTGTTTCAGCGTAACATTCTGGTCGCAGGAACCCTAAATAATGCCAAGTCGGTCAGGATAGAGCCACCGCTTACCATCACGCGCGAGCAATGCGCCCGTGTGTTGAAAGAAGCGAAGGAAGTGCTTAAGAAGCTCAATGGTATGATGCCTGACGAAAATAAAATGAAGGAATATGCGGTAGAGTGAAAAACGAGACGGAAACACGCAGCATCCCATTATGTTCTTCCCGAAAGCCAGTCAGCCCTCACTGACTGGTTTTTTTTACTCTCCTCTCCTGCGATACGCGGGAGCTTGCCATTATGCTTTAAATCTAATTAATTCAGTCATGTTACGCTGTGTTGAGTGCCTCGACATGCAATGATATAGAAGATGTTGTTACTTGATTTTGATTATTAGCATTCTAACTTATAAGTATAGTTAATTAAAAAGAGTAAGATTTTTCCCATTATTATTTTTTGATAGAAAAAAACGATCGAATAAAGAGAATTGAATGGCCTAATGATCGTTATTTCCGATCGATCTTACATTTGTGATAGTGTAGAGTTATAGAACATGGCAGGCCTTGGATTGGCATTCTTTTTATCTATGTATTCACAATTAATTAAGCGTAACACTAACTCGGGTTGGGTTGGTGAGGGGGGGATTTAAATGTATTGGTTTTCTTTGAATGATAGTTTTCTTTTAACTAAGCAATGAATAATGTTATTTTCAGCATGGAATAAAAAGGAGGGCTAAATTAATTTATCAAGTAAACCGTTTCAGTAAGCATCGCCAACACACATGCAATGTGAGATATAACAATATATGGCCAAATGGATTTCTTATGCCAGTATTCTGTTACATGCATCAGAAAATAAGAGATTTAGAGAAGCCAGGGCGCCTGGTGCGATAATTGTTCGCTTTACCGTCTATGATTTTTTTCGTTAAACAGACGGCGGTTGAATATATCATCAATCGTGATCGGGTAACGATTTTTAAAATGTAATATTCTGGTGCTAACATGATTTTTTTTAAAAATATAAAAATTGGCAATCGGCTTTTTCTGGGGTTTGGCTTGTTAATTGTATTGACACTGACTTTGTCATCCATTAGCTATTATTTTATGAAAAATATTGGCGCTGAGTTTGATGAGGTGACTGAAGATAGAATGGTTAAGGTCGATATGCTGCGCGATATTCAGGATGTGTTGAACACCAATGTTCGCACGCTGCGTGATATTATTCTCCTCCCCGCAGATAGAACGCAAGAAAAAAAGGAGTTAAAGGCGACCATAGTAAAAACGACTGATACGGCAAGTGAAATATATAAAAAGCTTGATGGTATGGTCAATTCGGAACAGGCACGGGAGTTATTTAATCAGCTTATCGATATCAGAAAACAGTATAGCCTGAGCATTAATAAAGCGATTGGCTATGCGATGGAAGATGAAGATGCGCTGGCAACAGAATTGGTCTTTGGTGATATAGCAAAAATTCAGGCCGTTTATTTTGCCAAACTGAGTGAATTTACCGGGCTACAGGTCTCGTTTGTTGATCATGCCAAACAGGTGACGAGAACGTATATTACTAATGCGCTGTTGTGGATGTTGGTGCTATCAGTCTTCTCAACCGTTTTAGGATGCCTTACCGCCTGGATATTAACCCGCAGCGTCACTGCACCTTTATCTGTTGCACTTTCCTCTGCGAAACGTATCAGCGCAGGCGATCTGAGTGGCTCAATTGATGTGAATAGCCGTGATGAAATGGGTCTGCTGCTGGAAGAAATGAAAGAGATGCAGGCTGCGCTGACGCGGATGGTTATTGGCGTCAGAAATAATGCGGAGAGTGTTGCGACTGCCAGCATGCAGATTGCTCAGGGTAACGCGGATTTATCATCGCGGACTGAAGAACAGGCGAGCGCACTTGAAGAAACGTCTTCAACCATGACGCAATTAGGGATGACGGTAAAAAATAATGCCGACAATGCCCGTCAGGCTAACGTGCTGGCGCAAAATGCGAGTACCGTTGCGCTTCAGGGGGGGAATGTTGTCAATGACGTGGTGGACACCATGAAGTCCATTAATGAGAGTTCGCGCAGCATTGCGGATATTATCAATGTCATCGACAGCATTGCGTTCCAAACAAATATTTTGGCGCTTAACGCCGCCGTTGAGGCTGCCCGGGCTGGTGAACAAGGGCGCGGTTTTGCCGTTGTCGCGGGAGAAGTGCGCAATCTGGCGCAGCGTAGTGCAGAAGCCGCTAAAGAGATCAAAAATCTTATTACCGCAAGCGTTGAGCGTGTCGAACTCGGCTCTGTGCTGGTGAATAAAGCGGGAGAAACGATGCAGCAGGTCGTGATGTCCATCCGCCAGTTGAGCGATACCGTATCAGAGATTAGCTCCGCAAGTGCTGAGCAGTCGACGGGGGTAGAACAGGTTGGTATCGCAGTTAGCCAAATGGATCAGACAACGCAGCAGAATGCCGCGTTGGTGGAAGAGTCAGCGGCGGCGGCGCAGAGTCTCAAGGAGCAAGCGGATCAGCTTGTCCGAGAAGTCTCGGTGTTCAAAATAGTCAATGATGAACGCTCCACGCCGAAGCCCGTCACGCAGACACTCTCGCTTGTTGCTATGCTTCCAGTCTCTTCCAAAGCATCTGCCCCTAGTGCGTCTGACTGGACCCGTTTCTGATAATGAAAATAGTATTGCCGCCAGCACGTCAGGGAGAGTGTGAAAGTAGGGAATCATAAAGCAGATAGTGTTATTGAAGGTTTTATTTGCCAGTCAGCTTTTGCTGACTGGCTTTTTGCATTCCGATAAAGCATGCGTTGTTATCGGTGTTTACGGGCGATCAGCACATTCAGCGGTGCCATGGGGAATGCCTGATGACGATGAGTTTCGACAGAGGTAAAGCCCGCAGCCAGTAACCACTGCGTCAGTTGGCCTTCCCGCGTGACGTGGCGTCCACTCATTTGCATCGGCAGATAAAACGGCAGAACCGGTGCGGCATCCTCCGGTGCTTCAGCAATCTCCGCCTGTGCCAGAATCAGCGTGCCCTCCGATGTCAGCGCATCGTGGAGCGTGCTCAGCATGGCGGGAATGTCTTCGACAAAATGCAGGAAAGAAGAGCTCCAAATCAGATCGTATTTTTCGCTGGGAAACGCGCCGCTTTGCGCCGACAGACGAGCAGATAACCCGGCGTCGTCGATATTGCGTTGGGCCACGGCGGCGGTCTGCGGCAGGTCATACACCGTGCCGGAGAGCTGAGCGTGACGCAGCGCCAGCGTAATCGCCACCCAGCCGGGACCGCCGCCCAGATCGAGAACGTGTCTGATTTGCGGGAAGTCCGGCAGACTGGAGATAAGCTGTTCTGCACGCTCGGCCGTCACTGCCCGCTGCTCCTGTGCGATCTGCTGTTCTGCCGCGTTGGCCCATGCTGCATCGCGCGGTAACTCGCTCAACTGCGTTTGCAGCGGCTGAGGCATGCCATCGCCGAGTCCCTGACCAAACTGACGCAGGCTGGTCAGGCGAAAACGCCAGGCGTCGCCCAGAAAGCGTGAACTGCTGCGGCAGAGCACGGCAGCGCAGGTGGGGGCGGTACGATAGCCGTCATGATGGCGCGTCAATAGCTGCATGCTCCACAGGATCTCAAGCAGAAACCCGGTTTTCTCCGGCTGCCAGTCCAGCGCTTCTGCCAGCTGTTCCGGTGTGGTGACCTCTTCCAACCGGTCGAAAATCTGCTGTTCCAGCGCCAGATGTAAGGCGTCAGCCTTCACGCTGCTGGCGGCAAGCTGCCATAACGTCTCTAATGGATTCATAAACGGTCTTTCTCATTGATGGTCAGTCGATAGGGAATATGCTATCTATAAATGAGAATCGTTATTATGTTCATTGTTATGCAAGACGGCGTTTTTCATATGCGAAACGGCGGGGGGAAGATGGCGCAAAGGCAGCAGCAGGGGCGAGAGGGATTATCATCAGGCGATCGATGTCGTGCGGGGGAGGTGAATCGTTCTGATTCGCGTCGAACACTGCCGGGCGTTATCGGCGAATGTTGGTCGGATTTCAGCTGTATTGATGCAGATCTGTCGCTGGCTCGTTCACAATATCGCCCGCGCCGCGACTTGGTGGAAGAAACACAGAACCCGCATTCGCAACCGATGCTGGTCATGACGTTTGCGCTGGCAGGGGAGTCTGCTTATTACGATTGTGGCGGCTCATCGATCTGGTTTCGCCAACAGCATGTCACTGTCACAACGTTTGGCACCAGCGTGGGCGAACGCCATTATCAGGCTCAACAGCAGGTCGATCAGCTACGGCTGCTGGTGGGAAAAACGGCGGTGACTCGCTATTTTGGCGCGAACTGTGCGGAACAGCTATTCAGTGACGATGGGGTAGCGCTGCGTGCGTTTACGCCCCTATCTGCGGCCAGTCAGGTTCATGTCAATGCGCTGTGCGCTGACGCCGAGCTGCTAAATCGCCATATCCACGTCTTAAGCCTGCTGGCGCAGTATCGTCACTTTCTACAACCGGAAGAGAGGCGTGGTGCTATTCATCCACAGGAACGGCAGCAAATAGAGCAGGTATGCTGCTGGATGCGCGAGCATTTGGCTGAACCGCTGACGCTCGCCTGTATTGCGGCACAGGCAGGAATGAGCGAATCCAGACTCAAGCTTGGGTTTCATCGCTGCTTTGCGACTACGCCGGGTCAGATGTTATTACGGATGCGGATGGAACGGGCGCATCAGTTACTGGAACAGGGATTTCAGGTGGCGCAGACTGCCTGGCAAGTTGGCTATCGACATCCCGCTAATTTCAGCCTGGCATTTACGCGCTATTTTAACCGTAACCCGAAAATGATTGCTTCACGTAAGTAAAAATACCTCGCTGACATTAATGTGATGATGTTGTCATAACTATTTACCGTTATTTTCCTTTGATTATATTCCTGTGCGTTATTTCCGCATGCGGTGCCTGAATCCGAGCTTTTGTCCAAATTCTTCTATACTTCATCCAGCAGTATCAACGTGTAATGAATATTGCGGCCAATAAGCGGTTAATTTCTCAGCGCGCAGTCGGGTGGTTCCCTGTGCAGGAAAAAGATCGTTGTATTTTTAATAAAGGGTCGCTTTTTAAGCAAAGGAAAAAAGGATGAGATTAAAAAAGAAAAAAATTGAACCGATGAAAATTCAGGACATTACCATTATTGATAATGCCAGACTCAAAAAAGCCATTACCGCCGCCGCATTGGGTAATGCGATGGAATGGTTTGATTTTGGCGTATATGGTTTTGTGGCATATGCACTCGGACAGGTCTTTTTCCCCGGCGCCGATCCCGGCGTACAAATGATTGCCGCGCTGGCGACGTTCTCGGTTCCCTTTTTGGTTCGGCCGCTCGGTGGGATATTCTTTGGCGCGATGGGGGATAAATTTGGTCGCCAGAAAGTCCTGTCGATCACCATTATTATCATGTCGGTGAGTACATTCTGTATCGGCTTGATTCCGTCCTATGAATCGATTGGTATTTGGGCACCGATATTACTCCTGTTGGCGAAACTGGCGCAGGGGTTCTCCGTCGGGGGAGAATATACCGGCGCGGCGATTTTCGTTGCTGAATATTCCCCAGACAGACGACGCGGCTTTTTAGGTAGCTGGCTGGATTTCGGCTCTATTGCTGGGTTCGTGATGGGCGCGGGCGTCGTGGTACTCATTTCTTCCATCGTGGGAGAAGAGAGTTTTCTGGACTGGGGATGGCGTATTCCGTTCTTTATTGCTGCACCGCTCGGATTAATCGGGATTTATTTGCGCCATGCGCTGGAAGAAACGCCAACGTTCCAACAGCACGTTGACAAAATTGATAAAGAATCCAAAGACAGCATCCAATCCCCGCCGAAGATCTCCCTGCGTGAAATTGTGACCAAACAATGGAAAGGTTTGTTGATCTGTATCGGGATGGTGATTACCACCAATGTCACCTATTACATGCTGCTGACCTATATGCCGAGTTACCTCTCACACAGCCTGAATTACTCGGAAGATCATGGGGTGATGATTATTATCGCCGTCATGATCGGGATGCTGTTTGTGCAGCCAGTGATGGGGTTGATGAGCGATCGCTATGGGCGTAAACCGTTTATTATTTGCGGCAGTATTGGGCTGCTGTTGCTGTCGGTGCCCAGCTTTATCTTGATTAACAGCGATGTGATTGGGCTGATCTTCTGCGGATTGCTGATGCTGGCCGTACTGCTGAATTCCTTCACGGGGGTGATGGCGTCAACGCTTCCTGCGCTGTTCCCCACGCACATTCGTTATAGCGCGCTGGCGACGTCATTTAACGTTTCCGTACTGGTTGCGGGCTTTACGCCAACGGCGGCGGCGTGGCTGGTGGAGTCTACCGGTAACTTATATATGCCGGCGTATTACCTGATGGTGATTGGACTGATCGGCCTGATTACGGGGATGTCGATGCGGGAAACCGCTAACCAGCCGCTGAAAGGCGCAACGCCAGCGGCATCGGATCGGACGGAAGCCAAAGAGCTGTTGCAGGAACAGTACGACAATATCGAGCAGAAAATAGAAGAAATCGATGAGCAAATTGCCGAACTGGAGAAGAAAAGAAAACGGCTGACCGAGCAGCATCCTGAGATTAATTAGTCTCAATTTCCTATGTCAGGAAGGCGCCACGGATGTGGCGCTTTTCAGAGGGATAGGCCATTCGAATGAGAGCCTTTCGATTAACGGAACGGCGGCTCGTTAAAGGTGCGCAGTTTACGTGAGTGCAGCTTGTCGCTTTCCGCCCGCAGCAGATCGATGGCACAGATGCCAATCTGCAAATGCTCCGAAATCGCCCCTTCATAGAAACGGTTCGCCTGTCCCGGCAGCTTGATTTCACCATGCAACGGCTTATCCGAGACGCACAGCAGCGTGCCGTAAGGTACGCGGAAGCGATACCCCTGTGCGGCAATCGTCGCACTTTCCATATCTACCGCGACGGCGCGACTGAGGTTAAACCGCAGGGCAGAGGCTGCATAGCGTAGCTCCCAGTTGCGGTCATCGGTGGTCACAACCGTGCCAGTACGCAGGCGCTGTTTAACTTCTTCCCCCGGCATCCCGCTGACCATCTTGGTCGCGTCGTACAGCGCACGCTGCACCTCGGCGATGCTGGGAATCGGGATATCCGGCGGCAGCACGGCGTCGAGTACGTGATCGTCACGCAGGTAAGCGTGCGCCAGCACGTAATCGCCGATGGACTGGCTTTCGCGCAGGCCGCCGCAGTGGCCGATCATCAGCCAGGCATGCGGACGCATGACGGCGAGGTGATCGCAGATGGTTTTAGCGTTGGATGGCCCGACGCCGATGTTGACCATCGTAATCCCTTTACCCTGACGGGGAATCAGATGATAGGCAGGCATCTGGTGGTTCTTCCAGGCCAGATCGGACACCGTCTGCTCGGGGTTGGGCGTATCCGCGGTGATATAAATCCCGCCCGCGCAGGACAGCGCCTCATACGGGCTATCGGGATCGGCAATCTGCGCACAGGCCCAGCGCACAAACTCATCGACATAGCGGGTGTAGTTGGTGAAGAGAATGAACGGCTGAATATGTTCTACCGGCGTGCCGGTATAGTGGCGAAGTCGCGCCAGCGAGAAATCGGTACGCAGCGCGTCGAAGTGCGACAGCGGCGATGTGGTGGTAGCGTGAAACAGCCCATCTGCCGTCTCGTCCCCAATCTGCGACAGTTCTGTCGTAGGGAAATGCTTGGCGATGCCCGCGCTCATGGAACGGTCAAGAATCAGGTCGGAACCGTCGAGCACGTAGGGGAAGGGAATTTCCTGCTGTGATGGGCTAACCTCGATGGTGACGTCATAATCTCCTTCCAGCAGCGCCAGCTGTTCTGCCAGATAAGCACGCAAAAATGCCGGACGGGTAACGGTAGTGGAGTAACTGCCGGGATGAGTAAAACGCCCATAGGCGCGATGGCGGGGATGACCGGTCGAATTGCCACTCCAACTGACGCGTAAGGCTGGGTAGGCAAATAGTCCTGCTGCACGCGCGGTGGCATCAGGTAGTGTGCCATCATTGATGAAGTCACCGATGGCGTCGCGCAGCGCTGAGACGGCGTCATCATACAGCGCTTCCAGTTTATCCAGAGTCTGAGTGACGGTAAGACTGACGTGGGATCCGCTGTTGTGCATATTCTCTCCTTTAATCACGCTCTGCTGTTAGCTCACAGCGTAACTGAAGATGCACAGCCCCGCCATCGTGAAATCTGGCAGGGCTGTGAACGTGGAGAGAGACGGACGCTTAGGCGGTGTCTCTCGACAGATTAGTGTTTGTGGCGACCGGAGAGGTTCGCTGCGCTCACGGCCAGTATCGACAGCACGCCGAGTGCGGCCGCCGGTGCCAGCACGCCCCAGAAGGCACGTTCGATATACGGCATACCTTCGGCTAGAACGCGTCCCCATTCTGGCGTCGGTGGTGACGCGCCTAGGCCTAAAAAGCCGAGCGATGCCAGCGCCAGCGCGATGCCTGGCAGTTTCAGCATAGCGTGACGGAAAAGCGGACCAATCAGCGCGGGCAGAATATAGAACAGGCTGCGCCGTATTGGACCGACGCCGAGAATTGGCAGCATCCGAATATAAGGACGCGCATTGATTTCGGCGACCAGTGCTGCCGTGTGGGCCGCGAGCGGAGCCCAACTGACGGCAATGACGGCAATCGCCGCGCCCGTTGCCGTCGGACCATTGACCGCAGCAACCAGCAGCCCGGCAATCACTGGCGGCAGGGCGTTAGTCACTTCGATGGGGCCGCTGAACAGACGCGGAAACAGTCCAATCAACAGGCCGATCGCCAGACAGGCCAGCGACACCGCCAGCGCCAGCAGACAGGTATGTAGTGTGCCGTGTGCGACGCGCGCCAATAAATCGCGCCCCATCGCGTCCGCGCCAAAAGGCAGCAGGAACGACGGCGGTTGCAGGCGCAGAAAGGCGGAGGTATAGGGATCGCGCAGCAGGCCAGCCAGCAGCAGAAGCGCCAGCAGCAGCACGCAGATAATCGGCAGCCAGATAGCATGACGAGATGCTGGGTTATCGTGTTCTTCCGGCACCGGCATAGCGCCGCTCCGCAGTGCGCGTCCGAGAATCAGCAGTCGCACGCCGCTTGCTGCGATGCCAGCCAGCGAGGCGATGAGTAAGAGAATCAGCACGCCGACCTGCAAAGCGGGCAGATCCTGCGCGGCTGCCGCCCCCAGCGTTGCACGTCCCAGACCGGGAATCGCGAACACTTTTTCGACGGCGATAGCACCGCCGGTTAACGAAACCAGAACCAGCCCGACCAGCGGCATCACGCTGGGCAATGTGCGCTTTAGCACTGCCAGTGCGATATGACGGCGGCTCACGCCCGACACGCTCCAGGTGGTGAGCCAGTTTTCGCTGAAAGTGGCGGATAGCGCGTCGGCAATAATCCGGCCAAGGTAACCGCCTGCTGGAATACCGAGCGCCAGCGACGGCAGTACCGCGTAGTGCAGGCCTAGCCAGCCATAGGGTGGGAACCACTGTAGCCAGATGGCGCCGACGATCAGCAGAAATGACGCCAGCAGGAATTCGGGCAGTGCGGTAAACAAGGCGGCAAACAGGCCGCCTGAACGATGAACCTGACCGCGTAACCCTTGCTGAAAGGTAGGGGCGCACAGCACGGCAGCCAGTGTGAATGCCACCAGCGCCGAAGACGCCATCAGCGTGAGCGAGACGCCCGCTGCCTGCAACATCCCCGGAAGGACCGGCCGACCAGAAACCCAGGAGTTACCCGCATCGCCATGCAATAGGCCCGTCAGCCAGTTCAACAGCAGCTGCAACGGGCCTTGATCCAGCCCAAGAGAGTGACGAATCGCGTTTAGCGTTTCCGCCGTCGCTTCCTGCTCGCCGGAACGGGCACGCAGCAGCGCCAGCGCCGGATCCTGACCAGATAGCCACGGCAACATGCCAATCAGCACCACGATGCCCGCCAGCGTCAGCAGCCGCGAAAACAGCGGGATTAGCACGCCGTATCGTGGGCGTTGCGTCTGGTTGATGGTCGCACAGGTGCGGCAATACAGCGATTCGCTCATAAACTCGTCATCTTTCTGGTTGCGGGTGCGCTATCCGTTACTTGGCGCCGGTGACAATATGTGTGGCGGCGTTAATCAGCGTGCGTTCACGCGGGTCGCGTAGTGCGTCTTTGACCTGTGCGCTTTCACCTTGAATTACACGCTCATGCAGCATTGGGATCGCGGCATCGCTGGCCAGGATCAGGTTTTCTGCCTGCATGATGGCCTGACGGCGTGCAACGCCCGCAGGAATCGCGGCCGCTTTTTGCAGCGCCTGATCGATCTCTGGGCGGCACAGCTGAGCGATATTGAACGACCCTTCACAGGCGAAGTCGCTGTACAGATAAGCCACAGGATCGCCGGAATCCAGTACGGTGGCGCGGGATAAAATAAAGGCATCAAACTTGCCTGCCAGCGCGTCGGACTCGATCTGTGCATACTCACGCACCACCTGTTTCACCGTAAATCCAGCGGCGGTGAGCTGCTGTGCCAGATAGACTGCGACTTCAGGCAGTTCGGCGCGATCGCTGAACGTTGCCAGCGTGATGGTTGCACCCGCAGGCGTACCGGCTTTGACTGGGTTAGTTACCGGCTGACGCAGTTCCGCAGCCCACGGCAGCGCGGGACCTAACAGACCCTGCGCGATATCGGCACGTTTCTCATAGACGTTGTCCACCAGCTGCTGGCGATTGATCGCATCGCGCACGGCAGCACGCATGGCGGGATCTTGCATCACGCCATGGCGCGTATTCAGATACAGCGTATTGGTGCGTGGCATGGGGACTTCATGCACCAGCGATTGATCCAGCAGCGGTGCCTGAGAAACCGGAACGGCTTCGACAATGTCTGCCGTGCCGGTACGTAATGCAGCAGCGCGCGCCGCGCCGTCGGACACAAAGCTGACATCGATACCGCTGGCCTGTGCTTTCTCACCCCAATAACCGTCGAATCGATCCAATACCGCGCTGCTGGTGCCGGTGACGGTACGCAGAACGAACGGGCCGCTTCCGGTGCTGATCGGATTGACTATGCCATTTTTACCGTATGCCGTGGTGGAGAGAATCGCCAATTGCGGGCTGGATAAGCGCTGTGGCAGCAGTGGATCCGCTTTAGCGGTGGAGACAATGACGGCGTTATCGCCATCGGCTTTTACCGTTAACTGCACGCCGTCCAGAATGCGCGGTTTGGGGGCAGCCGTGGACGCCACGGTGAGCGCATTCACTACGGTGGCGGCGTTTAAGGTGGTGTTATCGTGAAAATGGACGTTTGGCCGCAGTTCAAAACGCCAGGATTTATCATCGATCTGCTGCCATTTTGTCGCCAGTGCAGGCTGGGCTTCGCCGAGTTTGTCGAGCACCACCAGCGTTTCTGCCGTGCTCCAGCGCGACAGCTTAAAGGCATCATCACTCAGCGGCGTCAGGCCGGAGCGCGGAGGCTGAAGCATCGCCAGTTTGATTCGACCGTCATGATGTGAGCTGTGGTTTTCCTCGGGCTCATTGAAGCAGCCTGAAAGCAGCAGCGTGGCTGATAGCAAGCCGGAAACGGGCCACAGGAAATTGCGCATATTCATCAGTCTGTCCTTATTCATTCACGGTTGAAGCGGATTTAAACGGGCGGCAGATGACCATCATGGCCAGCGAACTGCACAGCGGCACGGCGGCGAGCAGCACCCACGGAATGGCGGCCTGTGGCGACGGCGTTAGCGCGCGGTCGAGCTGGCCGCCGAGTATAAAGTTGCCGACCAGTACCGCGATGCCGCCCATCGACGCCAGTGCGCCATAGTGCGCGCCCAGATTTTTGTTGTTGGCAAAGCGTGGGATGAGGTCCATCCCGACGGGGACGATTAACATCTGCCCCAGCGTCAGCAGCGTAATTAATGAGATAGCCGGAAGCAGGCGCTGCCATCCGTCAGGCGGCGTGCTGGAAGCAAACAGCGCGACGCTAAAGAACGATGCAGCTAGCAGCGCAAAGCCCAGTGGCAGCATGCGCGCCGCGCCAACTCGGCGGGCAAAACGCGCCAGCGGGAGCTGTAACCCAATCACCAGCAGGGAAGCCAACACAAACAGCGGGCCGAGATCTTTCTCGCTGCTGCCGGAGCGATGCAGTTCAACCGGCAGTGCCAGATAGAGCTGGTTGTAGCTGAACAGGTAAGCGCTGTAAGCAATGATGAACGCGACAAAGCGGCGCTGGCGGAACGTTTCCCACCACGGGGCAATCTGTAATTCGTTCTGATTGCGCTGCGTCGGCGGCAGGCTGAAAAACAGGACGATGAGCGCGATAACAAACACGCCCGCGCCCGCAAGCGCCACGCGCTGGAATCCGTATCCGGCCAGCACTGAGCCGAGCAACGGCCCCAGCACTGCGCCTAACTCGCCGCAAATGGCAAACAGAGCGAACCATTCAGAGCGGCTGCGTTTTCCCTCTTTTTCACTTTGCGTACCGGCCTGTGCCATCAGCGCTTCGATGGCGGGAGAGAACAGGGCACCGCCGACACCGGTCAGGCAGGCACCAAGGATGATCGGCCATAGCGAGTCGCCTAACGCCAGCAGGAGATAGCCGCTGATACGTACGACACAGCCACACAGGATGATCACGCGCGCGCCGAATCGGTCAGCCAGCGCGCCGCCGACTAAAAACATGCCCTGTTGAGAAAAGGTGCGTAAGCCAATCACCAGCCCGATAGCCCAGCCGGAAAGCAGCATGTCGTCGCGAAGGAAAATCGCCAGAAACGGTACGACGGCATAAAAGCCAATATTGAAAACAAGCTGGCTACCCAGAAGCAACGGGGGATAAGGCCGTGGTGCGCGGTTGGCGGTAAGGTCTGACATGTCATGATCCGTTATAAAAAGCCCGTTACGGGGGAATGTGTTATTGATGCGATATTTTATTGTAAAAAGCGCGTTTTCAGCGAGCTAATAGCCTGACGTCGATAGCGTGGGGACGGCCTGCAACAGATGAGCGGTGTGCGCCTGCTGCGGTGAAGCCAGCACCTCTGTCGTGGGGCGATCTTCAATAATGCGTCCGCCGTCCATGACCAGCATTCTGTCGCACAGCCCGGCGAGCATGGATATATCGTGCGAGACCATCAGCAAGCCCATTTTGTTTTGTTCGGTGACCTGCTGAAGCAGGTTTTTAATTTGTTCACGCAGCGGTAAATCCAGACCGCTGACAGGCTCGTCTGCCAGTAAAAATTCGGGTCGAACAATCAGCGCTCGCGCCAGCGTGACACGCTGTGCCTGTCCCCCGGAAAGCTGCCCGGCGACCTTATTCAGAAGCGTGACGCTCAGTCCTACCTGATCCATGACTTCGCCCAAGCGGGCAGAATGGTTTCCATTAGCGTGACGGTTTTCATCGGGACGGAGTCGCTTCAGCGGCTCGGTGAGGAGATCGGCGACGCGCTGACGTGGCGCGAACGAGCCTGCCGGATCCTGCGGAATGTACTGAACGCGTCGGCGATACCAGAGCAGTGAACGTACCGAACCGGGTTTAATCAGGTTGCCGTCGCAGTACACCGCACCACTTTCTGGCGCTTCGAGTGCGAGCAGGGTTTTTAGCAGCGTGGATTTACCACAGCCGGAGGCACCGACCAGCCCGACGCGTTCGTGCTGTTGCAGGTTCAGCGACAGGTCGTGAAAAATGGCACTGGCAGGATCGGCCTTTTGCCACGGCAAACGTGACGTCTGGCGATAGCGGCTGACGTGCTCAAGGCTTAAAAACGGTGAGGGAACCGCATGCAGGTGGTGGTTCATCCGGCAAGCGCTCCGGCAACAGCGGTGGGTAACACCGTGTCAGGAAAAAGATTGTCAGATAAAAGCGTGTCAGCGCGACGTGCGGCAGCGACCAGACTGCGGGTATACGGCTGCTGTGGTGCATTCAGTAGTTGCTGCATACTGCCGGATTCAATGACTCGCCCGTTTTCCATCACCAGGCCACGCTGGCAGAGTTGGGCGGCAACGGCGATATCATGCGTAATAAACAGCAGGGCGGGAGCATCCGGCTGTGCGCTACGTTCCTGTAAGACCTGCAATACCTGCTTCTGGGTAATGACATCGAGCGCGGTTGTCGGTTCGTCCGCCACCAGCAGGCGTGTCTTGCCGAGTAGGGCGAGGGTAATACAAATGCGCTGGCGCTGGCCGCCGGACAGTTCGGCAGGATAGCGTTGCAGGAGGTTGGGAATATCATCCAGCTTCATGGCAGCCAGCAGTGCAGAAAGCTCAATGGAAGAAGGGGTTTTCAACGCCAGAGACAGCTGTTTTCCCAACGGCATGAGGGGATTAAGCGCCGTTGCGGAGTCCTGGAACACGGCAGAGACGCGGCTGGCCTGCGGGCGCGCCAGCGCTTTCAACTGGCTGACCGCTTCGCCATTCACCCGAATACTGCCGCTAATCTGGCAGCCTGACGGCGGTGTGCCGATGACAGCTTTGGCGGTGAGGGATTTACCGGAACCGGATGCACCGAGTAAACAGACACGTTCACCCGCGAACAGCGTAAAGCTGATATCGCTGACCTTGGTTGCACCACCAATAGACAGGCTCAGGTTCTCTACCTGAAGAATGGCGTCTGTATGTCTGTTCCAGTTAATCATGGCTAACGTATAGGGTTAGTGTAAATCGATATGTAATAACATAACAAATTACAACTACGTGATGCAAAGGAAATGTGATCCAGAGCGTATAAATTGGCGCCGCGACGCAGCCTTAGCTGACCGCGTCGATGATGAAAAAGAGGGGGAAGGATAAATCGTAGGAAAGCGTGATGTATCTTTAGAGCCTACTCATTCGATGAATCAACAAGCTGTGCCAGTTCCGCCGCGCTCAACTGAGTAATCTGACAAACCTGAGCAGGTTCCATGCCGCTAAGTAGAAGCTGACGAGCGATATTTCGAGCACTGGCTTTCATACCTTGCTCTATGCCATGTTGTATTCCCTGCTCCATGCCGCGCTGTATCCCCTGCTGTATGCCTTTTTCAAACCCGATTTTCTCAAGCTGCTGTGCGATGGTCATGATCGCCTCCCGATCCGTTGACAGAGACTGCGCGACGGCCTCAATAAACTCTGCTGGCCTTGAGGTGTTGCCGCTTCGTGCGATGTAAAACAGTATCGCTCTTTTTTGCGGCAGCGGTACCTGCCAGCGCTCAAATAATAGCCCGATATCCTGTGCTAATTCCAGTATATCGAGCTGTATGGCTACCTCTTAGCCACATTCCCATGAAGATTCAGAGGTCGTTTCGTGCGCTGCACTGCCGCTACTCATTTGTGATATCGAACACGCGCCCGACTCAGGGCGCTCAATTGCCGTCGCCCTGAGAACCCTGGCTTCCGGCTAAATTATGCCGCTGCGCGGTGCCATCGATGGACATGACCGCTAGTCGAGCCGCCAGTGACGCGATTACTCGCCCCATAAATGGACCTCGCCCTTTGGGCCAGCACAAGTGCTGTTCAAAAACGTCGTTGACGTTTTTGTCCGACGCGGCACTGACTTTCGCGGCGTCCATGCCGCTCACTCGGCGGCCACGTCCACCGCTGCATAATTTTTTAAGCCGGATATAACCCACTGCAGGTTGAGGCATTTGTGTAAGAGGCAGAGAACAGATAGACGCGATCTCACTGGGAGCGAGATCGCGTTAAGGTGTGAGGGTTAGCTCTGTTGCGTGGTCAGCCACTGGCGCAGGCGTTCGGGCTGTTGGGCGCCGCTCAGACGTGCTTGTTCTTCACCGTTTTCGAGCCAGAGCAGAGTTGGCAGCGTTCTCACCGCCAATTTCTCCGCTAGGGCAATGTGATGATCGGCGTCCAGATAATGACTTGGTAATTGACGGTATTCCTCGTTATCCAGAATCACTTCTAACTGGCGATAGAGGCTTTTGCAGTGGACGCAGCGCTCCGCGCCGACCAGCAGCAACTGCGGGCCACGTTGCGCTGCCAGTTCAGGCCAACGGTCGGCGGTGAGTGGCGCAAAACGCTCACGGTTGACGGCAAAGAGCTTCGGACTGCGCTTGAGGTCTTCGCTGTCGGTCGCGACACACAGGGCATCGCCGCTCTTTTTATAAGGGCGCGTACCGTCAATACGAATCACGCTGGCGAAGCCGGGCGCGGCGGCTCCGGGCTGGCGTAGTTGAGTATTATCAGGGGCAATCACCGGAGTTTCCTGTGGGCGCGACAGCTGCGGCACCCATTCATAGGGGACGCGGTAGGCGCGGTACAGCATATTGGTGTTCACCGTCTTGCCCCAATAGGGGGAAATAAACTCCCAGACAATTTCATGATCGGCGGTGACTTCAAACAACCGACCATTGGCCCCTTCGTTAATCAGCGTATTGCCGTTCGGCAGGCGCTGGATGTTACTGATGTACGGGCTGTAAAAACGGAAGGCGTCAGTCGGGTGCGGAATGCCCGCTTCGTAGGGCGAATAGCGCCAGACAATATCCAGCGTGACTGGGTTGATTTCCAGCACGCGGGAATAGTCACGCCAGGCGTTTTTTACCCCGTCAGCCGATGCCGGGTTGGGCGCGCCGTAGCCAGCCCAGCCGCCGTTATCAAACACCAGAATATTGCCCGCGCCCGGTAAGCCTGCGGGGATCATATGCGCGTGGTGCTGGCCGATAATCCAGCCGATATGTTTGAGCTCAGGCGTGTTGTAGTTGGGGCCAAGCTGCCAGACGATATTACCGCTCTGCTTGTCGATGATGGCAATGATGTTGGATTCGCGCGCGTCCCAGATGATGTTATCTGGGTGGAAACGGGTATCGCCTTGATCGAACCACGGATTGGGACCGAGTGCCGACATGGAGTTGATGTGCATCCAGTCGCCCATCCCACCGCCGCTTTTGCGCAGGTTGGGATTGTTGTACAGCGCGGTTTTTGCGTCGTCATCAAAGCCCAGTTCATCGAAATGGTCGCTGCAACGCCATTCCCACAAAATGTTGCCCTCCCAGTCCACTTCGATGATGGTGTCGTCGAGCAGCAGTTTGTCGCTGATCCGTTCATTATGCAGGTTGGTATGCGCCAGCAATAATGTGTTGCCGCCAATCGACTGCGGTTCCTGACCCGGCGCGTAATAGCCGACCGGATTGCCGCTGCGCTGGTAGTCATGGTGGACGCGTGCCATCCATTCTGGCGGAAGGTCAGGATCGGTAATGTATTCATAGCCGTTGAATTTCCAGACGACGTTACCGTCCCAGTCGACCTGAATCAGATCGACCATGTCCTGCATGCCGTAGCGTGAATCACGTTCGCCGCTGTGCCCGAGGATGTAGCCGCCGGGCAGGATTTTGTTGGGGAAGCCGTGCAGGCCTTCCCACAGGCGCAGTTCGGTGCCGTTCATATCCACTAGCACCGCGCCACGTTCCAGCGCCTGAAAGACGGTGTAGCCGCCCCAGGCTTTTTCCGGGTTGTAAATCGTTGTGCTGGTCGGGTAGACGGAAGGGTGTCCCATAATGGTGCTCCAGTGTTTACGTGTTCAGAGAAGAGAGGTCGGCAGCCGTGTCGGCAGGCTGCGTCAACAGTGCGAGCAGGTCGCTGCACTGCTGGTGAAAGGCCTGACTGTCACGCTGGCGCGGATGCGGCAGCGAAATGGTCGCAATCTGGCGGATACGGCCCGGTCGCGGTGCCAGCACGACGACGCGATCGGCGAGATAGACGGCTTCCTCGACGTCGTGCGTGACCAGCAGCGTGGTCGTGCCTTCCGCCTGATGAATGCGGCGCAGCTCCTGCTGCATCTGCTGGCGGGTCAACGCATCCAGCGCGCCAAAAGGTTCATCCAGCATCAGGATGCGTGGATTGGCGACGAGTCCGCGAGCGATAGCCACACGCTGCGCCATGCCGCCGGAAAGCTGGGCGGGTAGGGCATCGGCAAAATCCTGCAAATGGACGAGTTGAATAAAGTGGTCGATCAGGCGCTTCTGCTCTTTGTTATCGATGGCTTCATTCGCCAGTCCAAGTGCGATGTTTTGCCGCACCGTCAGCCACGGAAACAGGCGTGGTTCCTGAAACACCATGCCACGCTCACGCCCGATGCCGCGCACGGTTTTCCCTTCGACCAGCACGCGTCCCTGATAGTCGTTGTCCAGCCCAACCAACATGCGCAGCAGCGTGGATTTGCCGCAACCGCTGCTGCCGACAATCGCCACCAGCTCACCGCTGTGAATCGACAGTGAAAAATCATCGATTACCGTCAACGACTCGCCCTGTACACGAAACTGTTTACGCAGCCGATCGAACTGTACGACTGGCGGTGATACCTCAAGGGTTGTGGACGTCATGCGATTTCTCCTGCGGAACGCCAGCGCGTCATCCGCTGTTCCAGACCTAATCCGACGCGGTCGAGCACCGCGCCCGTTAATCCAATCAACAGTATGCCGCTGATAATCAGGGGCATATCCAGTAGCTGTTGGGCGTTGATCATCAGGCTGCCGATCCCGGTGCCGGATGACATGAAATATTCAGCACCGATGGTGCCAAGCCAGGCGTAAATCAGCGACAGACGTAAACCGGCGAAGATCGCGGGCGCGGCCCCTGGCAGGATCAGCACCCGCAAGCGAGTTGATAAACGCAGTTGCAACACCTGTGCAACTTCCTGTAAAGCCTGTGAGCGCTGGCGGATACCGCGATGGCTGGCCACCAGCATGGGGAAGAACGAGGCCAGCGCGACAAACGTGATTTTCCCGGTTTCATCGTTGCCGACCCAGGCGGTCAGCAGCGGCAGCCAGGCAAACAGCGCGATCTGACGCAGCGTCGCGACCGTAGGCGTGAAGAGCGCGTCGCTGGTGGCATTCAGCCCCAGCAGCACGCCGCACACGAGGCCCGCGACAATCCCGCATACCGCACCGGCGAGCGCGCGGGTCAGACTGGCCTGCATCGCCTCGGTGAGCGAGCCGTCACGCACGCCTTGCAACAGCATGTGCCACACGTCGGCGGGCGGTGGCAGCAGTAGCGGATCGATCCAGCCGAAACGGCTGGCCTGTTGCCAGAGCAGCAGAAGCAGAAAAGGCAAAACCAACGCCGATAAGCGACGAGACGGTGCGGCGGTTAAGCGGCTGAGCGGCGGATGTGGCCAGAAAACCAGACGGCGTTCCAGTTGATTGATTGCCCACTCCATCGTCAGCCCTGCCAGCCCAATGACGGCGATACAGACAAACACAATATCCAACTGAAACAGCTGGCGTCCCCATACCAGCAGGTAGCCAATGCCCTGCGATGATGCCAGCAGTTCGACCACGATCAGCGACACCCACGCCTGCGAGAGCGCCAGCCGTAAGCCGGTTAACCAAGTGGGTAGCGCGGCGGGCAGCGTCAATTTGATGAGGCGCTGATACCACGGCAGGCGCAGAGTGCGAGCGACTTCCTGTAGTGCATGCGGCACGTTACGCACGCCTGTTTGCGTATGCAGTGTCACGGGGATAATCACGGCCTTGATGATGACGGCGAGCTTCAGGCCGTCATCGATGCCGAACAGCACCATAAACAGCGGTATCCAACCCAGCGTTGGAATTTGTGCCAGCGCGTAGACCGTCGGGTGCAGCAGGTGTTCGGCACGGCGTGAGGCTCCCATCAGCGCACCAAGTAGCGTCCCCGCCAGTACGCCAGCCAGCAGGCCGCTAGCTAGCCGTTGCAGGCTGATAAAGAGCTGCGGCAGGAGATCGTTGTGCCAAAGTTCGACGGCGGTTTTAGCGACGATGTCGGGAGCCGGGAGAATCTGGGAAGGCATCCAGCCGTAATGGGTGCTGATATACCACAACGCCAGCAGCGCCAGCGGCACAATTAGTGGTACTACAAGCGGCACCCCTATTGACACGACAAGAGAATAGACCCGCGCTACCGGCAGTGCAGGCCAGACGATCGCGTTTTTTTTCAGCAGTATCGACTTATTCATTTTATTCCCGAAAACCATCGCAGCTGGATGAATAGGGAATAAAAAACAGGTTTCAAGGTTGAACGCCAATGCAATAAAGCGATGGTCGTCGTGCAATAAATGCATACGCGTAGCCCAAGCCCGCCAGCCCTGATTTATGCTTTTTTCCGCTGAACAAACCTGTAAATGTTATTTAAGACTGACGCCGACGGTTCGCTAGTTTCATGGTAGATGAAACGAATTATTAAGGAAAAACCGTATGCAGCACGCCACCCTGTTGATGACCGCCTCGCCGATAACGGCATCTTCCCGCTGGCGCTGGGGGATGAAGGTATTAAGTACGGCCTTGCTGATGGGCGCCGCGCTCGTTTCCACCGTTCAGGCAAACGACGCTGCCCCGCAGGAGGCACAGAAGCCGACGGAGATTCGTATTGGTTTGCCGGATCAGAGTGCAGGCAGCAAACCCTTTATTCGCGGGCCGCTGGGGTTGGCGCATATTCGCCAACAGTTGGAGAAGGAATTTGAGCCGCAGGGTATCAACATTCGCTGGTCGTTCTTTAAAGGAGCGGGCCCAGCGGTGAATGAGGCGCTGGCAAACAAGCAGCTGGATGTGGTGTATCTGGGCGATCTGGCGGCTATTATCGGCCGTGCGGGTAGTCTGCCAACGCGGGTGCTGGTGGGGTCGCGCGGCTCGAATTCTTATCTGGCGGCGACGCCGGAATCGGGTATTCAACGCATTGAAGATTTACGCGGCAAGCGGATTGCGGTCTACAAGGGAACGGCCGATCAGCTGTCGTTTGAGCGCGCGATTAAAAGCGTCGGGCTAAACGAGCGCGATGTGCGAGTCATTAATCTGGACTGGACGGCAGGCAAGGCCGCACTGGCGGCCAGACGCGTGGATGCGGTGTGGGGCGGCGTCTCTCTGCTGGCGTTGCGTAAGCAGGGCATCAATATTGTGACCACCAGCCGGGCGCTGGGCTGGCCGAATACCACGCAGGCCGCGGTGTTGGCGACGCAGGACTTTATCGACCGCTACCCGGGCACGACGCAGCAACTGGTGAATGTGCTGGTGGACAATGCGCAGTGGATCGGCGATGCACAGCACCTGCCGGAATACACTGCGCTCATGGCCGAGCAGAGTCAGATTCCGCAGACGATTTTTCAGGAAGAATTGAAAGCGGAGGATCTCCCTTTCCAAAGCTCGCCGCGTCTCGATCCGTTCCTGCTCAGCAGCTTGCAGGACAGCATTGAGCGGGCGAAAGCCGCCGGGTTGATTCGCAGCACGTTCTCGGCCAGCGACTGGTTTGCCGGCCAGTTTGTTGACCGGGCGCTGAAAGCCAAAGGGCTGGAATCGAACTGGGCAGTGTATGACGCCAGCGGTAATCCTGCGAAATAATCACGAATGCGCTCACAGGGTCGGTAGTGCCGGAGCCGGTGAGCGCAGCCTGTCCTGTGCCAATATGCTTTCGATCATCAGCTCGGCCAGCGGTGGTAGCGTTCTCTGCAAACAGGTGACAATACCGAAGCGGGTTTGCATATTTGCCCATTCCGGCGGCGTGCCTGTCAGTGGAATTTCTACCAGTTG
This sequence comes from Pectobacterium carotovorum, assembly GCA_016415585.1. Classification (NCBI taxonomy): domain Bacteria; kingdom Pseudomonadati; phylum Pseudomonadota; class Gammaproteobacteria; order Enterobacterales; family Pectobacteriaceae; genus Pectobacterium; species Pectobacterium carotovorum. Next base: position 1,751,472 of record CP066552.1, read on the forward strand.
ATGACTTAATCGACCCAGCGCAAAGCCATCCTCGCTGGCAAAGCTGATGGCCTGCGTATGCCGCAGGATGCTGAAAACAGAATAGATATGGTCACACTGAATCTGTGGCCGATAATCGGGCTGGCGCGTTAAGGCGGCCAGTACCTTGCGCATGCCGACGGGCATAAAAGGGGAGGCGAGCGGAAAGCGCAGGAGATCGTCCGGCGTGACGTTTGCCTGCTGTACCAGCGGGTGTGAAGAGTGGCAGATAAAAAAGCAGCGCTGCTGGCTTAATGGCTGGACATGAAGGTTGGTTTCCATTTCGGCCTGCCAGGTATCGGCAACGATAAAAGGCCACTCATCGGCTAGCAGTCGTTCACGCAGGGATTGCCAGTTATCCACGCTGTAGGTGACTCTGGCTCGCGGACGAAGGGCGTGGAAATGCGCTACCGCCTTGGGGATCAGCGTGGTAGACGGTGCCGGGCCGCAGCCAAACGTCAGTTCGCCTTCCTGTGCCTCGCTGATCTGCCGCATGTCGGTCATCAGTTCCCAGGACAGCTCCTGCATACGCTGTGCAAACGGCAGCAGCGTATTGCCCTGCCACGTCAGCGCAAAGCGGCGGCTCTGGCGATCGATAAGCGGATGCCCCATCGTTTGTTCCAGCGCCTGAATGCTGCGGCTGAATGCCGATTGCGACAGGCAGACGGCCTCAGCGGCCTGTACAAAACTCCCATGTTCGGCCAGCGCAAGAAAATTGCGTAATTGCCGTAAATCCAGATGCATATTGCGGCTACCTACCGTATCGATTTTTCCCACTTTTTAGGCGGAGGTCGGCTGGCAACGCAATGAACAAAACGTTATAAGTTATAGCGAATTGATTACGATGGGACCTCAGCGCACGGCGAGCGCCGCCTGGCGCGGTCAGCGGCTATTTCGCCAGCGCACAGGACAAATCCTGAATTTCTTCCACAGATCCGAGACTCATATTGAACACGTCCAAACTGCTGGCGAGCAGCACCTTTTCGCCTGCTGACGTGGAAACCATCGCAAGGCCGTATTTGCCGATCGACTCATTCTGCTGCTGGGCGTAGCGATCGAGCGTTTTGAACGGATCGCTTTGCGCCAGTTCGTTCACCGCGAGCGTTTTTGCCAGATAGACGTGCCCGTTAATTTTTACCAGCAGCGTATTTCGATAGCACGGGCATTATTAAAGGAAGCGCGGATTGTGATTCTGGACGAACCGACGGCGGCGTTGGATACCGAAAGCGAGTTAGCCGTACAGCGTGCGGTTGACCGACTAATGCAGGACAAGACGGTGATTGTCATCGTGCATCGGTTATCGCGAGTTGTGGAACGCGCAACAACAGTGCAAGTGTCTACCCACTATCCTCCTATTATAAGGAGTCGATATAAGGTGGAATAGACGTGATGGCGATTATAACGGTTCAGGTTTGATGAGCTGTAATTCCACGCCGAGTCTGATGGCGTGTTTAGCATTCAGGACACCGAGTTTTTTTACCACATTACCGATATGGAATTTCACTGTACTGATTTTGATATCCAGAATCAGCGCAATTTCTGGGTAGGTTTTTCCCATACTTGCCCAGTAGAGAATTTCATTTTCACGCTGGGAGAAAATTTCTTTATCGCCTTGTTTTTTGCTCTGAGAGCTTTGCGTCATCTCTTTGTAAAGTGTAGTGATTTTCTCATGAATGGTAATGAGCAGCATTTGCAGTTTGTCTTTGTTTTCCTCAACAATATTTTCCATATCTGTTGGCGTATTTTCTTCAAACATAATAGATAACGCCGCCAGATTATTATTGTTGTCATGCAAGACAAAGGTATAACCATTAACAATATCGTACTCTTTTGACAGATTAAAAATCCTGGAGAGCTTTAGCTTAGAGTTAATAACGATTTTGTCCTCCCACGAGAACGGCGAGACTTTATTTATTGCCATCAAAATAACCGGGTCGATATGCTGATAGTTATTTTCTTTATAGGTATTAATCCATTCTTTCGGGTAATTTGAGATGATCACAACCTGAGACGGATTTTTTTTGTTCATGATCATGTAAGCGTATTTCAGGTCGCCATACTGCTTTAATTTTCGGCCAAGATAGCTTTTTATCGTGTTATTGATAATTTCATTATCAGAGAAAAATACAGACATGTAACGGCCTCAATAAAAAGCGAGAAATTATCCATTACGTAGATGGATCCGCAAAAGTATAGTATCAACCTATACCTAAGTCTAACTATTGTTACTCTATGATGTCACTTATAATCTCTTCATGAACAGGGCAATCCATAAAAATGTTAAGATAGAGTAATTTTTAAAAAATTGTTACAAATTAATTTGCCAACCTAGGGAATTACCCATAATTTTGTTCCTGTTTTGTCAGCTGAATTTAGGGTGCGTGGCGTTAAGCCACCGCCCTAAAGCAGTCACTCCGTTATGCTGCAAATTGCATAGACGTTATACGCTGGCTTTGTTACCCCGCCTACCTCTGAGCTTCGTTCCCGTCCTAAAAGACTGCTGCTAGCTCCGCTAGAATCTGCTTCTCACAGATTTGTTGTTCCCTATGTGCCAACGAAAATATTTTTTCCTGAAATTCTAATTGGTTAGGGGGGGCTATTCTGGCTCGGATGGTAAATGAGCGATTTTAATTTGCTCTGGTCTAAATAACTATTCGGTATTTCACCGTAAATTTTCGGCCGAGATGGTTAGGCATTTCGAGGCTAATATCGTGTAGTATGAAATAATTTCGCTTGTTTTGACACCTCGAATAGTGCCAGTTTTTCATCAGACGCTACGGTTTCTTTCCCTGCTGATTATTCCGGTCAACTGGCGGTAAACGTCGATACGTGACAAATTTGAATGATCTTATTTTGCTGTCATGTCCTTTAAAGAATCTGATAATCAGAAAAAGCTATACAAAAGAGGGTAAAACGACACATTCATTATTCCTCTCAGGGATATTTTTATGACAATAATAATTATTATGAAAATTTTATATAAAAGCTATTTTATCTTTGCGGGATTTTTTTTGTTATTTCGTGACAAATTAAGAACTCAGGATGGAATTAAATTGTATTTCTAGTTTAAGAAATGTGATGGTTGAAATTACTATATAATGCTGAAAATAATTAGCTCCCTGAAATATTATCAAAGAATAGAGGTTACGCTATGACTACATTATTCACCCCTTATATCGATGTTACTATTGATGCGCTATGGTCTGATTGGCAAAATTACCCAGATGGGCGTCCTAATCCACTGTATTCTAAACAAGCAGTTGAGTGGGGAGTTAGTGGGTTAATATTTGGATTTATTACACTATCCCCTTCACGTCAGGCCTGTTGGGCTGCAAACGATAAGATGCCTTTAAACTGGGCGGTACCTTTAGCAAATGATTTAAATGCTTAAAATCAAGATGTCGTCATCTCATTTGGCGGTGCCGCTAACTCAGATATATCAACAGTATTCAGTGTACAGGAACTCATTAGCACCTATCAGCAGGCTATTGATGAATACCATGCTGTTGGTTTGGATTTTGATTTAGAGAACGGACTTTATAATATTAATAATATTCTTGAAGCACTTGGCACGGTTCAAAAGAATAATCCGAAGATCAAACTTTCTTTTACATTACCAACCATGCCGACTGGTCTCACCACTGAAAGGTTGGCGATTGTTCAACAGGCCGCCAATGCTAAGTTGGATTTCATAGTAAATGCCATGGCAATGGATTATGACGATCCTCAATATGCCCATAATATGGGGCAAGCGGCAATCGATGCTGCGAAAAGTATCTGCGCTCAACTGAAAAATATCTCTATCAATGGAGGATACAGCAAGGTTGCTATTACGCCAATGGTTGGGCTAAATGACGACTTGAGCATATTTAAATTGGCTGATGCCACCATGTTGGCAACTTTCGCTAAAGAGCAATCACTAGGCTTCCTTGGTATATGGGACTTCAATCGTGACAACCCTTCGTCATACACTTATGTAGATTTGACCACCAGTAGTAATCCTGAACAAAAAATTTCTGGGGAGTATTGCCAGCGTTTTGTTAGTGCAGGCTAATGAAGTTAATACAGAGTGATTAATAATTTATTAATTTCACTCCTAATTGTTATAATTTCAAATTTTATGTGTGTTGACTGCACTTAATTACCCTAATTCATTACCTGAGTGTTATTGCGGAAAGGAAATATTTATCAGGATATTACTGTGTAGGTATGATGCAGGATGATGATGTATAAAAATGGAAAAAATGACAGTGCAAGGACGCCCCACTTTACTTGATTTATTAATTGATAACTTTTACATATTGTATTATTTATCATAAAGATGATTTTGTAGGGTAACTAAATTTAATGTTATTTAATTACGTCAATATTATTTCGGCGGTGAAAATAAATTTATTTTCACCGCGTTATTTTATATTTAATTAAAGAGCGGTTGTGAAATTAAAATATATTGTTTTTTTGTTTTTTTGTTTTTTTGTTTTCTTTTTTTGTTTAGCCAATTAAGCCATGCCGTTGTAATTGGAGGGGTTGTTGCGATAGAACATTCATGGCCTGAAAACGCAGAATTTAATAAATTATCTTTTTTTCAGCAGGTAATTAACGATGGAGGAATAGATTCCCACTACTATTGGGCAAATCAATTTCATTTTAAACAAGGAAATGACGGGTATATTGGCTTACAAAATAGGGGGGATAACACCCATGCCTTTAATTACGCTATCTGGGATGCAAAAGGATGGAAAAGCGGTGAGTGTAGTTTCAGAAGGGAATGAACAACTTTCTTCCTGTTATGTGATGGGGGTTCAACGTTCTATCTTTCTGGCCCCACTAGGCGATGACAAAACGGAGGCAGAACAGAGCACTTATACTTACGGGAACTGTAATAATCCTTATGTGGTACAAACTTCGGGTACCGATAATGCTTGTACCAATACTATAAAAAATCTTGGAGCGATAGCCTCTCCCGATGCACCAGAAGTATCGATTGTTAATGCCAGTTGGCTGCGGCAACCATTTCGGGTGCATTAGAAAAAGTCGATTTAGTCGCTATTCGTTCTCAAGATGGCCGTTGGGCATCAAATATTTATTTCCCGCAGCCTGACTCGCTTAAATGGAAATCAATATTTGTGAGCCATCAAGCGGGTTACAGTACATCGATTCATGTAAATGGCGGTGTTACGGAGATAAGCAAGGGCCAGCACCTGATGTATATGTCCGATGGTAGCCGTTGGAAGGTGATTGATCCTACCTAAGGTTATCAACTTAATCATATCGCCACACCTACTTAGTGTTTTTGCGTTCGCGGTTATTTTACCTTTTTCATGCGGAGCGTGAGTGCGCTATGTGGGTGCTGTTCTTTGTCAGAAAAACCCTGTAGTTTCCTTGGCTACTTTGGTTTGGTTCTACGCCATTATTTATTCTGCACTTCAAGCATCAATTCTCGACCGGGATGATTAGGTATTACTCATAAGTAAACTGCATGCGTGTTTTTTGACGGTGGCGTCTAGAGCTACGCAAGATTTTCTTCTCAGGCAACATTTCTGTCACGATTTGGGATAAGGTGTTGGCAAATTCTGCCGATATTAATGATTCAGGGAATGTTATCTGCACCTTAAGGATGCTAGCCGACTGTTATACTGAAGAGGGCTGATATCCGTCTACTGGTCCGATGATTGCCATCGTTGGATGATGAGGTTGACACACTTAACAAATATTTACGTTTGACGCTGGATAAGATTGAAGAACACGGCTATCACGTACAGTGGAGCGGTCGGATGTTGGTTCCTGTTTGCTCACATCTCGAATGTTGCCTTGTTACGGTATACCTATAATGACAATGACTCGCACTGAGGAAAGCATGGATAATTTTCAAAAAGAAATCGATGAGAGAACAAACCTCACCTCTGCTAATAAATTTGAACTCTTATTATTCCAGCTGGGCAAATCACCTGAAGGTGGCAAATCGGAGCTGTTTGGCATCAACGTGTTTAAACTGCGTGAAATTGTGCCGATGCCTACGCTGACCAAAGCGGCTGGCATGAAATCGCCGATGCTGGGTATGGTCAACATTCGTGGACAAATCATTCCCGTTATCGATCTGCCTGCCGTGGTTGGTAGTTCATCGGAAACTGGCCTGAACATTCTTCTTATCACGGAATATGCACGTAGTACGCAGGCATTCGCCGTGGAATCAGTCGACGATATCGTTCGTCTGGAATGGAGTCAGGTTCTGGCCGCTGAAGCGGGCGTGAGCAGCTCTTATATCACAAGTATCGCGCGTCTTGATAACGACAAAGACAGCAACCGTCTGGCGCTGGTGCTGGATGTTGAACAGATTCTGTTTGATATCATTCCCGGCGATCGCGAAACCAAGCTCAAGAACGCAGAAGAGAAAACTTACCCCTATACGCCAGGTGCGATTGCGATTGTGGCGGAAGATTCCAAAGTCGCTCGTTCGCTGCTTGAGCAGGGGCTAACCCAGATGGGCATTCCGTTTAGTATGCACATCACCGGACAGGATGCCTGGAACAAGATTCGACAAATTGCGCAAGAAGCACAGTCAGAAGGCCGACCTATCTCGGACAAGATCTCGCTTGTCCTGACCGATTTGGAAATGCCGGAAATGGACGGCTTTACGCTGACAAGAAACATCAAGCGTGAAGAGTTCCTGAAGAATATCCCGGTGGTGATCCACTCTTCACTGTCCGGTAGCGCGAACGAAGATCACGTACGCAATGTTGGCGCAGATGCTTACGTCGCGAAATTTGAGATCAACGAATTGTCGACGGCGATTCAGACGGTACTGAATAAAGTGAAAGTACGCCGCTAATTAGTCAAGCGCGCGTATTACCACATTCGGCCTTTGCCTCCTCCTTGACGGGAGAGGGCAGAGGCCGATTTTTTTAGTCGTTGAATACGACCAGCATTGATCTGGCGGCAGAAGATTAATCCAAATCAGATGCCTGATGGCGCTCGGCGACCTGCTCAGACTCTTCACCCCAGGTGCGGTTGACCTTGCGGCCACGGATCACCGCCGGACGGGCGGCAATCTCGTCAGCCCAACGAATCACATGCGTATATTCGTGTACGGACAGGAACTCTCCGGCTGAGTAAAGCGCATTTTGTACCAGCCCCCCGTACCACGGCCAAACCGCAATATCGGCAATCGTATAGCTGTCGCCGGCCAGATAGCGGTTCTCTGCCAGTCGACGGTTGAGCACATCCAACTGACGCTTGGTTTCCATCGTGAAGCGGTTGATCGGGTATTCAAATTTTTCCGGCGCGTAAGCGTAGAAATGGCCGAATCCACCGCCAACGTAAGGAGCGGAACCCATCTGCCAGAAGAGCCAGTTCAGGGTTTCCGTACGCGTTGCGAGGTCGTTCGACAGCAGCGCACCAAACTTCTCGGCCAGATACACCAGAATGGAACCGGACTCGAACACGCGAACCGGTTTTTCGCCGCTTTGGTCAAGCAAGGCGGGGATCTTGGAGTTCGGGTTGACGTCGACAAACCCGCTGGAGAACTGATCTCCATCACCTATCTTAATCAGCCAGGCATCGTACTCTGCTCCCGAATGGCCTAGCGCCAGCAGCTCTTCCAGCATGATTGTCACTTTCACGCCATTTGGCGTTGCCAGCGAGTAAAGCTGAAGTGGATGCTTGCCAACGGGCAGCGCTTTTTCGTGCGTTGGGCCAGCGATTGGGCGGTTAATATTGGCGAAGGCACCGCCGGAAGAGGCGGGCTGCCAGACTTTTGGCGGCACATAGGTTGGGGACGTAGCCATTCAAAATCTCCTTATGCATGAAAAGAGAGCGAGTTAAGTCAACACCATAACAAACTCACGCGGCTCGCTGATACCGTTCTGTTCTATCTCTACTTATTTAGGGTATAACGCGAGATCCGCACATTTCTGAGGGAAGGAATCAATGTACGGATCGCCGTCAAGGCTTAATAGCCGACGGTAAAGCGCTGACGAGTGTGTGCTGGGTTTTCAATTTCATCAACCAGCGCAACGGCATAGTCTTCGAAAGAGATACTGCTGCCTTTATCGTTACTCAGCAGCGCGTCTTTGCCGAGGCGGAAGGTGCCTGTGCGTTGACCCGGAACAAATTCGGCGGACGGCGAGAGGAACGACCAATCAAGATTGTTTTCCTGTTTTAACAAGTCGAGGAAGGCTGCGCCGCGAGAGGCTTCAGGACGATAAGCATCAGGAAAATTTGGCTGATCGATCAGGCGCTGGCCGGGCGCAATTTCAAGGCTCCCCGCGCCGCCGACGACCAGATAGCGTTTCACGCCTGCGGCTTTAACGGCTGCAATCAGGGTAGCTGGATCGGACGAACCAAATTTAACGGCGCTGACCACGACGTCATGTCCTTTGAATAATGCGACGAGAGCATCTTTGTCCAGTGCGTCACCCTGCTTGGCGGTAACGTTCGGCAGTGAAGCAATTTTTTCTGGCGAGCGTGCGATGGCGGTGACTGTATGCCCACGGTCCGATAATTCTTTAAGAATGCGTGAACCGGCATCGCCTGAGGCGCCAATGAGTGCGATATGTGACATGTAGACTCCTTATTTTCTTTTTTTGGGACTAAGTAACAAAAATAGACTATAGAGAATCTGGATGGTACATTCCCGACTTTCTCTCCACAAGAAGTCACCGGTATGCAACCAGGTCACACAACAATGACTAATGACACCCTCACCAATGACGCGGTTAGCCAAAAAACATCGCCAGCGGAAAACCCCGACGATTTCGCGTTTGATAATCCATGCCCGATCCGTGATGTGCTGGATCGCATCGGCGATCGGTGGAGTTTGTTAATACTAGAAGCGCTGGCGCAACAGACGCTGCGTTTTAATGAATTACATCGCCATATCGACGATATTTCGCGTCAGATGCTGTCACGCACGCTAAAACGACTCGAAGCTGATGGGTTCATACATCGGACGATCTATGCGGAAGTTCCCCCGCGCGTGGAATACACGCTGACGCCATTAGGGCACTCCTTTTTGCAACCCATGCAGTTGTTGATTCAGTGGGCTGATAAGAACCATGCCGAAATTTGCCGCTCTCGCCGTCAGGCCAGACAAAACAATGCTTGAACGGCCATTTGACGCTTAATCAATTGCTCTCTCCAATCTAAATATCACCGCACCGTGCGACCTTGCTCGCACGGTGCTGGCAATGCTATTTCATCTGCATAGAAGTATTGGAATTCACCTTCCGATTTCTCTCACTGGCCTGTGCATATCTTCTGCTGTCGCTTCATAATCTGAATTATAGCCTTTCATCTATATAGGGTTTGATCTATATTTATAAGGGGGATTTGTGTGGAGAATTGAAACGACGGACGTGTTTGATAGCTGGTTCAGCGCCTTAAACGATAGGGATCGAGCTTGCGTGCTTGCAGCACTTATCGTGTTGCGGGAAAAAGGTCCAATGTTATCCAGACCTTATGCCGATACGGTTAAAGGTTCTCGCTATAGCAACATGAAAGAGCTGCGTATTCAGAGCCGAGGAACGCCGATACGGGCATTTTTTGCCTTCGACCCACATCGTACAGGGATCCTGCTCTGCGCGGGCAATAAGTCCGGTAATGAAAAGCGCTTTTACGATGAGATGCTCCCGTTTGCTGAGCGGGAGTTAACAAATTATCTGAAAAAATCAGAGAAGAGGGAGTAATGCTATGGGCAGAACACTGGAACAGCTTCTTGCGGATGAAAAGCCAGAGGTCGTGGTCGATGCTCACGCTATAGCGACAGAGATGCTGCTCAACATTCATCTCGCCGAACTGCGTGAGAGGGTGCAAAAAACGCAAGTAGAAATGGCGCAGGTGCTTGGGTTAAAACAGCCGACCGTGGCGGTAATGGAGAAACCCGGTCGCGATCTGAAACTTTCCACGCTTAAACGCTATGTCGAAGCGACTGGCAGTAAGCTACGTCTTGATGTTGAACTACCGGACGGCTCGCATTACGAATTTATGCTGTAACGCCTCCGCAGGTTACCCAGCAAAGAGGTGCTTGTTCTACCGGTTTACGTCGGCTGTCGCCTCATTAAGTAGCGTGAGATAGCGTGAACTCGAAATATTCCTGCCGGTGACGACGCAGGCGGTTTTGCGTCCGCCAATCTCCTTCGCGTAGCGAATGGCTCCCGCGACGGCAGGTACCCCTGAAGGCTCGACAACGTGGCGATGCAGATCGAGCATTGACAGCATCGCGGCTTTGATTTCGTCTTCAGAGACGGTGAACACGCGATCGACGCGATCACGAACCAGCGGCCAGGTCATCGCGCTGGGCTCTATATAGCCACTCACACCCTCGGCGATGGAGGGGGCCAGATCGACGGGAATCGCTTCACCCGCTTCTTTCCAGCGAGCGAACGTTGGGCTCGCTTCACTCTGTATGCCCCACACTTCGATAGCGGGGTTGATTGCCTTGGCTGCTGTCGCAATCCCTGAGACCAGTCCGCCGCCGCCGATATTCACCAGGATGATCTCCGCATCCATCCAGTCTTCCATAATCTCAAGACCGACGGTGCCACCACCCGCAATCATATGTGGGTTATCGTAGGCCGAAACGAAGGTGGCACCAGACTGTTGTGCAGCCACTATCGCCGCCTGCCGCGCGTCTTCGATGTCATCAAAGAACGTAATACGCGCACCACAGCCTTTCATGGCTGCGACCTTCATGGGATCTGCCGCGCGTGGTAAAAAGATGGTTACGGGGATGCCCGCGACCTGCCCGGCATAGGCGAGCCCTAACCCGTGGTTTCCTGCCGTTGGGGCGATGACGCCAACGCGGCGCTGTTCTGCATCCAGATTGGCAAGAACGTTTGCCGCGCCACGCAGCTTAAAGCTACCGGTCTGCTGAAGATTTTCCATTTTGAGTCGAATTTCTGCACCAACAAGAGCGGATAATTCCTGCGAGTGGTCTAGCGGTGTTCTGCGTATTGTTGCTTTGATCTGCTGAGAGGCGGCGTAAATGTCCTTCAGCGTTACAGAGTCGGTTGCCCTTTGGTGTTTGCTTGTCATAGTATTCTCCTATCAACTGTATATGGAAATGATTATATAGGTATTTGGCTATATGAACAAGCAGGCAACGACAACGGCCGACTTGCTGCGAGCGCTCGGCAATGAACAGCGGCTTATCATTCTGGAATGGCTGGCGGATCCCCGTGCACACTTCCCGAAACAGCAGGACGGGGATCTGGTTAAGGACGGAGTGTGTGTTGGGTTTATCACTGAGAAGATCGGCCTGAGCCAGCCGACCGTCACCGGTCATCTGCAATATCTTTCGAAAGCCGGGATTGTCACATCGAAACGCATCAAAAACTGGGTGTTCTACAAACTCGTCCCTGAGCGCTTAGACGAGGCAACCACCGTATTGTCTGAGCTGGTCAAGACAGCCTCTCGCCAGCAGTAAAGGGCGCTAAAATTATTACTTTCCCTGCGATTTTGGCCTGGCTGTGCGTCCCCGCGCAGCAGATTTGACGGGCACCGTTTGGCCGTATTCCATCCACCACGCTGTTAATGCTTGCATCGTTGGCCCAAGCCCGCGTGCTTTCGGCGTAATTTCATACTCGACACGTGGAGGCACTTCCGCGAAAACGGTGCGAGATACCAGACCATCCGTTTCCAGCTCGCGCAGTTGGGCCGTCAGCATGTGTTGAGTAATGCCGGGAATTGCTTTTCGGAGTTCTCCGAAGCGATAAATCCGTTGATTGAGCAACCACATAATTTCTAGTTTCCACTTGCCTGCCAGCAGCCCAAATGCCCGGCGCATTTCCTCGTGCATGTTGATCTCAGGGGTGCCATTAGTCTTGTTTTCCATACTAACCATCATTATTTCATCCTACTTGCGGTAATTCATGTTAGCAGACATTCTGCGCCAACATTGGTAAACACGCTTAAGGAAATGTCATGCAAGCACACTACATTTACTGGGTCAGTACCGCACTGTTGTCACTGCTGTATATCGCCTCCGCGACGATATACCTCACCAAAAGAGAGTGGGTCCGCCAGACGATAATTAACTTTGGTTATCCCGGTTATCTTGTGCCGATCCTCACCACAGTGAAGCTCCTCGCTGTCGCTACCATCCTCTCCCGCATTAGCGTGCCGCTCAGCGATCTGGCCTATGCGGGCATGTTCTTTCATCTGCTTCTTTCGGCTATTGCGCATATTGGCGTGCGCAAACCTAGCGGCGCATTACCCGCAGGACTGGGGCTGGTCTTTTTGCTCGTTTCATTTGCCACCCAAAATACAGCGCACGACACTTCTTCGCCCTATGGCGGCGTTATCGCGTGGCAACACCTGACGTTCAGCGGACAGGGGAGCGCGCACTGAAGCGTCTGAGTCTGGTAAGCCGTCGGTTATTACTGACTCGCTTACCTGCCGATGGCAGCCTTGTTTTTTGACATTTCACATCTTGGTTATTCATTTTGATAAATACATAAAGGTGCAACATGAAAGTGACATTGTTCGGCGCGACGGGGAAGACAGGGCGTTATTTAATCGCCGAAGGCCTTAAACGTGGAATTGAACTGACGATATTTGCGCGCACAGGTTCTTTATTTGAAGATTCAAACGTCCGCGTTATTCGCGGTGAATTCACGGACAAAGAAGCGTTAAAAGACGCTATTCAGGGCGCAGATGCTGTGTTGTCCGCGCTTGGCCCAACCGCATTCAAGCACCCTAAAGCGTTACCGATTACCCAAGCGATGCAATCCATTATTACGGTGATGAAACAGGAAAATGTCACCCGCCTGATTGCTATATCGACCGGAACGGCGGCTGACCCAGACGACGGTTCGGACTGGAGAATTCGGTTGCCTGCATGGTTGATCAAAATAATGATGGCGAGCGCTTATCAGGACATTATTGCTCTCGCAAAAACAATCCGCGCCTCGGAATTAGATTGGACGTTGGTCCGCGTCGCTTTTCTTAATAATAATCCTGCGTCGAGTTACCTCAACGTGGGGCTTTATGGTAAGACCAAACACACCATGATGTTATCGCGGGAAGAAGTAGCGACGTTCATGTTCGATCAGCTATTCGATGGACAATTTATAAAGATGGCACCAGGAATTAGCACCGGATGAAATACGTCTACAGTATTGCTCCAGCGTGAATGTAGTCGCATTGTTTCTAATTCATTACTCGTCCAAATCAGCCGGTTTGGAGCGTATCTAACCAGTGGGTGACCGTTTCGGTCGTTTTTCTTTCCTGATCGCATTCAATAACGAGTGGCTTTCTCCATCGGTTCTCTGGTGTCAGGTTCCTTATCGTTCCGATGATGGACAAGTTTAATGTGTTACTCGCTAACTGGCTGTCTTCGTGACTGGTGTGGTGAGTGCGATTACCGCGCTGGCTGCGGTAAACAAGGCGATGATCCACGCCATTGTCCACGGCGTCCCATCGCTCAGTAGCGCAAGCAGCAAGGAGGAGATAATGCCGCTGCCGTACTGTAGCGCCCCTATTAATGCTGACGCAGAACCGGCCATGTTTGGCACCGCATCAAGTGCGGCGGCTGTTGACGTTGCGGCGATGATGCCGTTCATCGAAAAGAACACGAACACCGAGACCACAATCAGAATTATTCCCCCGATATGCAGTTTCGTACCTATAGCCAGAATGAACGATGCGGCGGCTGCGATCAGCACGGCAAATTTAAGCAGTCTTTCTAGCGAGTAGCGCTGAACCAGATGACGGTTTACCACGCTCATGCCCATAACACCGACGATATTCAGCGCAAATAGCCAGCCGTAATGCTGTGGATCGATACCGAAGTAGGTGATGTAGACAAAGGCCGAACCGGTAATAAAGGCGTAGGCGGCAACATAATAGAACGTCAGGCATAAGGTGAAACGCATGAAGTTCGCGTTCGTCAGCAGCGCGTAATAGTTGCGAAAGGCGCTGGGCAACGACGCTTTCACTCGCCTGTCTGCGGGAAGCGTTTCGGGCAGCCAGCGTAATGAAATCAGCATAGCGATGCCAATCACCGTCAGCAGCCAAAAAATGGCGTGCCATGATGTCACGTTGATCAATTGCCCGCCGAGTAGCGGCCCGGCAATCGGCGCAATCGCCATCACGATCATGAGCGTTGAGAGCATTTGCGCTGCGCGAGTACGGCTAAAGAGGTCGCGAATCATCGCACGAGCCAGCATCGGGCCTGTACATGCTCCCAGCGCCTGAAAGATACGCCAAAAAACGATCTGCGGCATATCTGTAGACAGGGCGCAGCCGACGGAGCCGATGATAAACAGAACCATACCAATAAACAGCGGTATTCGGCGGCCCAGATGATCGCTTAACGGTCCCCAAATCAGCTGTGCGATGCAAAAGCCGATTAAAAAGCCAGTGATGGTTAGCTCTGCATTCCCCTGCAAATCCTTCGCCATGATGGGCATAGCCGGTAAATAAATGTCTGTCGATAAAGAGGTAAACGCCATCAGTGCACTGAGAATGGCAATAAAAAATAGCCCTGACGTTTTTTCTGGGCGCGTCTGAATTTGAGTCATATCTGTCCATTTGGTTTTATATTCTTTGGATTATCTTACTGGGATTACGCCCCGTGATAATCGTGCGCGACTGGATAGACGTTATGAATGATGCTCATAAATCAGCGGTGATTTATACCGGGAAAGGGGCGCTGTCGCCCCGAATTCAAAAGGTGCATGTCTGATCTGTTATCGGGTGGCCTGTTTCCACTTTGGTAGTCGGGTAAATGCGATGGCGACAAGCACCATACCGCCAGCCAGAAAGAAGGTGAGCTGCATGCCATTCGCGAGGGCAGCGGGTGCAGCATGGGTAAAATCTTCCGTGCCGACCCCTAAAGCGAAAACCTGCCCCATGATCGAGGCACCGGCGATCAACCCAATATTGCGCGACAGGTTGAGCAGGCCAGAAATGGTACCGCGCTGGTTTCCGGGAACCTCGGCAAGGGTGGCGGTGTTGTTGGCCGCCTGAAAGAGCTGGTAGCCCGGCGTCAGGACAATAATGGCAAGAATGTATCCCGTGACGCCGAGCAGATTGGGCAGGATCGCCAGCATAAAGGTGCCGGTAACCACGAGAGAGAGCCCAGCGGTGAGAGCCCGTCTAAACCCCCAGGTATCAACCAATCGCCCTGATGGAATCCCGCTAAAGGTCGCAACGGCAGGGCCAATGGCCATCACCAGTCCCACCAGCGTTTCCTTCAGTCCAAGACCCAGGCCAAGATAGTAGGGGCCAACGATTAACGTCGTCATAATAACGGCAGTGACGGCCGCATTGATTGTGAGATTCGGCAACAGCGTAGTGTTCCATAACGACAATCCCCCTGAGAGCGACGCTTTTTCCTTCACCGGCGTGGCTGGCAGTAGAGTAAAGGCCATGAACAGAACGATCGTGACCAGTGGGATCTGTATCCAGAACAGGCTACGCCATCCCGCTATTGCAAGCAGGAATCCCCCAACAGAAGGGCCAAGCGCAGTACCCAGTGCGGATACTGTTCCCACTATCCCCATTGCTCGCCCGGCATGCTTCTCCCCAGCTGTCTGCCTCAGCAGTGCCATGCCGAGCGTCATCAGAAAGGCCGCACTGATCCCCTGAAATGCTCTTGCCGCGATAAGTTGCCACAGTTGGGGGGCAATGGCGCATAGTAGCGAAGCGATGGCGAAGAGCCCAAGACCAGTGATGAACACGGGCTTCAGCCCATAGCGATCGCCAAGGCGACCCGCGATCACAACTGAAAGTGCCATGGCTGCAAGATAGGCGATCACCACGGCCTGCACCTGCGCGAAGGGCGCTGAAAATACCGCTGTCAGCGTCGGAAGGGCAATATTGGCAATGCTTGTCCCCAGCGAGGCTGACAGTATTGCGAGCGCCAGTGTGAGGGTGATCCCCGGTTTGGCCTGATCTGGTTCGTCCGGTTGGTTAATTGTCATTTTTTATCCTTGTCAGAATGTGGGTTCCAGAGCATGCTACGAATTAAAGTCGACTTGAGGTCAAGCATGAAATTTCTGGATATAGGCGAAATCGCGGAGAAGAGTGGGATCAAGCCTTCGGCGCTGCGTTATTACGAGGAGATTGGGCTGATTGCGTCGGTGTCTCGGAATGGGCTCCGGCGGCAGTTTCCTGCCGACGTGCTGCTGCAACTTAGGTTGATTACGATGGGGAAATCGGCGGGGTTCTCACTGCAAGAAATCGCTGGCATGTTTAACAAGGATGGGATGCCGGACTTGCCCCGCGCCGCGCTGCATCAGAAAGCCGACGACATCGATCGGCAAATTCAGGAGTTGAAGGTATTGCGTGACACGCTGCGGCACGTCGCCGACTGTTCTGCGCCATCGCATATGGAATGTCCGACGTTCAGGAAGCTCGTTGAAACCACGCACCGAAGAGGCCAGATGCAGGATAAAACGAGTAAGCCAGCCACGCGAAAGGTGCCTCCGAAGGTGAAAAAATAAAGCGTAATTCGCTGTCCGTGGCGAATGCCCCTATGCTGGCGGACCCGCATATATCGGATATGCAACCGGTTTCTTATTTCTGTTCATGCCCTCTTTTTTCCTCTAGAATTTCTGCCATTCGGCGTGCGCTAAATCCAATCAATATCAGGCGGACGCGCGATTATCGATAACGAATCAGCATTGAGAAAGGATAAGTGCCATGAGCGAAAGATTTCCGCACGGCTTTATGTGGGGCGGGGCAACCGCAGCGAATCAGGTCGAAGGGGCCTACAATATCGACGGCAAAGGGTTGTCGATTGTGGATGCTATTCCCGGTGGTAAAGCGCGTTTAAACATCGTTGCTTCCGACGCGTTTGACTTCACGCTGGATGAACAGAGTTACACCTATCCTAACCATAAAGGCATCGACCACTATCATCGCTTTCGTGAGGATATTGCGCTGTTTGCCGAGATGGGCTTCAAATGCTATCGCTTTTCTATTGCCTGGACGCGCATCTACCCGAACGGCGTTGAGCAGCAGCCCAATGAAGCGGGGCTGAGTCACTACGAACAGGTGATTGATACCTGCATCGCCCACGGCATTGAGCCCGTAATTACGATCTCTCACTATGAGATGCCGCTGCACCTTGCCACCGTCTTCGGCGGCTGGAAAAACCGCGAGTTAATCGGTCACTTCGAGCGCTTTGCACGCACGGTGCTGGAGCGCTTCGGCCACAAAGTGAAGTACTGGATGACCTTTAACGAGATCAATAGTGCTGCCCACTTCCCAATCATGAGTCAGGGGCTGACGGTACAAACCGGCGCACTGGAGCCACAGGCGAAATTTCAGGCGTGGCATAACCAGTTTGTCGCCAGCAGTCTGGCGGTGAAAATTGCGCATGAGACCAATCCGCAGATCCAGATTGGCTGCATGATTCTGTTTGCCACTAACTACGCCTATGACTGTAACCCCATCAATCAGTTGGCGGCGCTGAAAGAGACTCAGTCATTTAACTTTTACTGCGCGGACGTGCAGGCGGGCGGGAAATATCCCTACTACGCGAAAAGCCTGTGGCAGTCGCTGGGCGTCACGCTGGATATTCAACCGGGGGATCTGGAGCTGATTAAGCAGCACACCGTCGACTATATCGGCTTCAGTTATTACATGTCTTCTACCACCTACAAAACTGACCCGGATGCGGCAGCAGCCCACGGCAACCTGCTGGGCGGGGCGCGCAATCCGTTCCTGGAAGCCAGCGAATGGGGCTGGGAAATTGATCCGGTAGGGCTGCGAATTGCGCTCAACCAGCTGTATGACCGCTACGAAAAACCGCTGTTTATCGTCGAAAACGGGTTGGGTGCGGTGGATAAGCCGGATGAAGATCGTTACATCGCCGATGACTATCGCATCAACTATTTGCGTCAGCACATCGAAGCAATGGCAGACGCGATTGCCGACGGTGTCGAACTGATGGGATATACCCCGTGGGGCTGCATCGATCTGGTCAGCATGTCTACCGGCGAGATGAGCAAACGCTACGGCTTCATCTACGTCGATCTGGATGACACAATCTCCGGCAGCGGCAACCGCTATAAGAAGAAATCGTTCCACTGGTATCAGAAAGTGATTGCCACTAATGGTGGTGATATCAGCTAAATGGATATTTCCCGGTGCTGGGGGTATGGGCATCGGGAATGTTTTTTCACAGACCAGAAATTTATCGTCCAGACTTAACCCAAAGACGTAGTCTGCGCAGGCATTGTGCTTTACACTGCGCGCTGCAAAAACTGAGTAGATAAACGATTACGTAGGCGGTAATGGCGATGAACGGAACGATCACAACTTGGTTTAAAGATAAGGGCTTTGGATTTATCAAAGATGAAAACGGTGAGAACCGTTATTTTCATGTGATTAAGGTCGCCAACCCCGATCTGATTAAGAAAGATGCGGCGGTCACTTTCGAGCCCACCACGAATAACAAGGGGCTGTCAGCGTATGCTGTGAAAGTCCTACCGGAAAGCAAATACATCTATATCGCCGGTGAGCGTATCAAGCTCACGTCGATCAGATCTTATGTGGTTTACAGCGAAGAAGTACCTGCTGATACGCACATTGATAAAGACAATACGGTGCTGTCAGTAGGAATATTGATGAATAGCATCAAGCCGAAAGCAGCCACTAAGCCCGATGAAATGCGCTCGCTGAAAAAACTGGCGATCACCACCTTTCAGGGTACAACGTTAATCTTCTCGGAAGATGAGATAGACGTGGATGCCACGGTGAAACTGCTCAAGGTCTGAAATCATTTGGGTTGACCCCGTGCCGAAATCCTGCGTCATGCATAAGCAGAATTTCGGCATCGCTTCTGATAGCCTTCAAGCTCAAGCCGCACCGCGTTCGGGTCCTGCAATCTGGCGCAGCCTCAAAAATTACAGGTATAATCCTGTGAATTATTCCACGGGTTTAGGAACGAAGATGACAAAGCTCACCTTACAAGAGCAGATGCTAAAAGCTGGATTAGTGACCAGCAAAAGAATGGCCAAAGTTCAAAGAACGGCGAAAAAATCACGGGTTCAGGCTCGTGAGGCAAGAGAGGCTGTGGAAGAAAATAAAAAAGCACAGCTTGAGCGTGATAAACAGCTAAGCGAACAACAAAAACAAGCGGTTTTATCTAAAGAGTATAAAGCTCAGGTGAAGCAACTTATTGAAATGAATAGAATCAATATTTCAAAAGGCGATATTGATTTTAACTTCACCGATAATAATTTAATTAAGAAAATAACGGTGGATAAGCTGACTCAAGCTCAGCTAATTAGCGGTCGTCTCGCCATCGCTCGTTTGGTGGTTGATAGCAGCGGTGAGAATCAATACGTTATTATCCCTGCGAGCGTAGCCGATAAAATTGCGCAGCGAGATGCGAACAGTATTGTATTAAATAGTGCGCTGAGTCAG
The DNA here is from genome assembly GCA_016415585.1 of Pectobacterium carotovorum. Lineage (NCBI taxonomy): Bacteria > Pseudomonadati > Pseudomonadota > Gammaproteobacteria > Enterobacterales > Pectobacteriaceae > Pectobacterium > Pectobacterium carotovorum. Next base: position 1,770,867 of record CP066552.1, read on the forward strand.
GAAGAGCAGGATGAAGACGATCCATATGCTGATTTTAAAGTGCCTGATGATTTAATGTGGTAATTAACGTTTTTGCCGATGCGTATATGATGAAAAGCCCTTACGGGCTTTTCATTAAGGCTTATGTATCGCTCAATTCGGACTGAACTCGCTTCAAGTGATTTACTACTTGGCGACGTTATTTAGCCAAGAGTTCTTTTCGGACGATTTTCGCACCCGCACTTAACGCATTGAGTTTGCCTTTTGCGACGTGACGAGATAAGGGGGCCATACCACAGTTGGTAGACGGATAGAGTTTGTCGGCATCCACAAATTGAAGCGCTTTTCGTAACGTATCGGCGACTTCCTCTGGTGTCTCAATGATATTGGTTGCCACGTCAATGGCGCCTACCATCACTTTTTTACCGCGAATGAGTTCAATAAGATCCATTGGAACACGGGAGTTCTGACATTCCAGTGAAATGATATCGATAGCCGATTTTTGCAGTTTAGGAAAAATTTCTTCATATTGCCGCCACTCGGATCCCAGCGTCTTTTTCCAATCGGTATTAGCTTTGATGCCATAGCCATAGCAAATATGCACCGCAGTTTCACACTTAAGCCCTTCAACGGCTCTTTCTAAAGCGGCAATTCCCCAATCATTCACCTCATCAAAGAAAACATTAAATGCGGGCTCATCAAACTGGATAATATCGACACCCGCAGCTTCTAACTCTTTGGCTTCTTGATTAAGAATTTTGGCGAATTCCCAGGCGAGTTTTTCGCGACTTTTATAGTGGCTATCATAGAGCGTATCGATCATCGTCATTGGACCCGGCAGAGCCCATTTAATTGGTTGCGTGGTTTGCTGACGTAAGAACTTGGCGTCTTCAACAAAAACGGGCTTCTGGCGCACCACCGCACCAATGACTGTTGGTACACTCGCGTCATAGCGATTACGAATTTTAACGATCTCACGTTTCTCGAAATCAACACCGCTGAGGTGTTCAATAAACGTCGTGACAAAATGTTGACGCGTTTGCTCGCCATCACTGACAATATCAATACCTGCCTGTTGTTGATCTGCCAGGCTCAAACGTAGAGCGTCTTGTTTGCCCTCAACCAGTTCCTCACCTTGCAATTTCCAGGGTGACCAAAGTGTTTCAGGCTGCGCGAGCCAAGAGGGTTTCGGTAAGCTGCCAGCAGTTGAAGTGGGTAACAATATTTTCATAATAATCGGTGACCTTTTGTTTGGTGAATCAAAGAACGTAATTAGCAGACCATTGCTCAAGAATAGCTTGGTATGGTTTGATGAAGTTTTTCTCAGTAAACTTTCCCTGCTCGATAGCCAACAGGCTACGTTCTTCTCGATCATAAACAATTTGAGTGAATGAATGATCCTGATGATTCAGGCTTGGCTGATAGCACAGACCTGCTGCAGAATTCGCATTGTAAATCTCAGGTCGGTAAATCTTTTGAAAAGTCTCCATCGTGCTGATGGTACTGATCAGCTCAAGATTCGTATAATCACTCAATAAATCACCAGAAAAATAGAAAGCCAAAGGCGCGACACTATTTGGCGGCATAAAATAACGAGCCTGCAACCCCATTTTATGGAAGTATTGATCGGTCAATGAATATTCATCTTGCTGATATTCGACACCTAATACGGGATGCTGATTTCCAGTCCGATGGTAGGTGTTTTTACTTGAAACACTTAGGCATATAACCGGTGCTTTACTAAAAACCTCTTTATAACTCTTTGAATTAACGAAACATTTAAATAGATTCCCATGCAACTCGCCAAAGCTATTTGGGGTGCTAAATCCGGGGTGATTCTTATTATGATCTGCCAGCAATACGCTAAAATCATAATCTCGCACGTAGGAGGAGAAGTTATTTCCTACAATACCTTCAATGCGCTCGTTAGTTTTTTTATCGACAATATTGGTTTTCAGTATTTCAATGACGGGGAAGCTATCGCCATTGCCTTCTATATCAACCTCAACGGAAATGATATCAAGTTCGACAGAATAGCGATCCCCTTTGGGGTTATCCCAACTTGCTAGGGAATTGAAGCGATTGTCAATCATCGTTAAGGCGTTGCGCAAGTTCTCCTGGCGATTTTTTCCTCTCGCCAAATTCGCAAAGTTGGTCGTAATACGCGTGTTTTCGGAGGGGTTATAATTTTCATCGAAACACGTGTTCTTAATCGTAAAGGTAAAATTCTTATTCATTGCGATCTCGCATCCTAATTCTTGATATAAAACCTGAAATTATTGCTTGCTTTGCCAAGGTTTTCAGGTTTTATAATTTTGCAGGTTTCATCTTGTTTATAGTATTGCACAATTTATGCCAGACTCATCGAGTGAGTAAAAGTGATTTAATTTCAATAGACATGAGCCATCTTCATGACCTGGTGTATGGTTCGAGTCGGTGTGGTTGTAGTCGGTATTAAATAACCTGTTTTATGTTTTAGATTCATGTGGTTAGATGTCATTAACTGCATGATTTATGGTAAGGTGCTAATATCAATAGATATAGACCTTAACCCTTGGGGACGACGTATGAGCAATGAAATACCACTTAAATTTTATGACATCACGGATGAGTATGCGACGGAATCTGAAAAGCCGGTGAGCGAGTCAGAACGTGACGCTCTGGCGCGCTATTTCCAACTGCTGATTACCCGCTTAATGAATAATGAAGAAATCAGTGAAGAGGCGCAGAAAGAGATGGCCAGTGAAGCCGGTATTGACGAGTTTCGTATTGATGAAATCGCGACATTCCTGAATCAATGGGGCAATGAATAACGGTTGTTTAGGGCGTTTGGAAACAAGCAACATTGAGGTTGTGATGTTCGCGTCCCGCTTAGGTTGCCATAAGCGGGATTTTTCAATTTGGCTGTGGCAGGGCGATGGGCGTATTTGATTTATATACCCTAAACGCTACTGGCCTGTCTGTGGCTGTAACTGATAAACCCATGCCGTAACCTGCTGGTCTTCCGCTGTAGTAACCACAACCTCAACGCGATCGTAGCCGTCTTCAAATTCATCCAACATTGGCCAGTGCGCTTCGAGATTATCAGATAAAAATAGATAACCGTTGATGCGCGACCCGTGATCATCCAGCACGATCCCCGGAAAATCTGCGGCAGCGCCCCAGCCACGCTCATAAAACGTGCCTGTCACGTAACCCGGCAGCCAGTCTCCACCGATGTTTTCCAGAATATAGGCATTTTCGTGGCCTGGGCGCAGCGTCCCGTAGACAAACAAGCGTTCCATTTTCCCTCGTCAATCAAAACAATGAATACCCAAAGAGTGAAGAATAATGCTCACGTTAGGGGTTAATAAAGTGGTTCGCAACAGCTTATTCAGTGCTGATGAGCGCAGGCCTTAGCGAATGATGCTTTCCGTATAGCGATCTCCTCAGAGGAATGTAATCAGTATGTCGAAAGATCGCTAAAGTAGATGATTTGGCGGGATCATTCATGGCACCAGAGCGATCATGCGCTGTGCCCAAAAGCGGGATGACCGTCTTGGAAGATGGCTTAATCATGTCACTGAGCGACGGGGAAAAATGAAAGCCACTGTGGCGCTGGCAAATAAGTTAACACGTATTGTCTGGCGGTTGCTGTCTGAACCGGTTGATTTCAATATGGACAAGGCATTTGTGATGAAGTAATGATTTAGTTCGGCACAAAGTAAAAGATTTCCTGAGTTTGCAGGCACTGATGAGAAAACGGTAAACCAACCCTATAATAACCTGAAGTAGATCTAGGTAGAAAATACCGGCCAAGTAATAAGGAAACAGGGTGCGGATGACATCATGGCGCGGACAAATTTTCCCTAAAAGACGCCGGATATATGACAGCAAACCTTATCACGTCAGTACTTGTACACCACGGGACGCCCATATATGATCTACTATTGTGCAATAATAAAAAGAACACCTCATCTTAATCGGCGTCAGTGAGGCATGCTGTAAGTATCGACAAAATTGTAAGGTGTACAATGGGACAAATATCTGGCAAGGCGAGTCTTTCAGGCACATGTAGCCTCTGTTTCAGAGCCGATGTATATCAATAAGATGATGCTACGGGATAAACTCACTGTGAGGATAGAAACGCTTACCGGAGTGGAGCACTCCACTTTGACGTTATATAACAACGAGCATGCGCATGATTGTGTCTACATCTGCCAGGAGAGCTGGAGTTTCCAGGTTAGCCATCAGCAAGTTTCTGCTTGATTCCGGAGGTTCATATGGGGTTCGAAAAATTACTGGCTGTCATAGAAAAAAGTCACCAGGATCCGAAATCGGTTATCTCGTTATCTGAACTGAGCCAGGCAATCCATGAGATAATTTGTACTGAAAGCTCGAAAGAGTACAAGATAAATGAATGCTTCACCGAACTGAGGGAACTGGTTGATGAGAGAAAAGCACTTGCCAGAAAACAGTTATTGGATAAAACGTTGGTGATGGAATTAACACAATATAAAAATAAAGAAGAGGCGCTACTTTTGAAACTCATCAGCGTCGGAAGTAAATAGACTGGAGTCTCTATTTTTAATCGAAAACGGAAATACTAATATTACCACACCGTCAGCTAAAATTATTGAGATGACGGTGTGGCAAATCGTGCTATTTACGGTAGCTGGTTTTGATCTGTTTAATCGTATTATCAAAAATAGCCGCTTGCTCAGTATCTTCCAATTGTGCAATATATCTTTCCATATTGATGATAACTTTACCAGCATCCGCCTGGCCGATTGCTTTTAATAACAGCGTAACCATAGCTTTTAGGCAGGTAACCTCATGGGCTAGTGTTTCAACGGATGCGGCAGTAGAAAAATCTGCGTTGCTCATGTTTTCTCCTCAACAAGAAAAAGATGTTTTCCTTCGCCTGCTGCGGGCGTTACCGCTGACGCTACAGACAGAACCAGATGGACGGGAGTATAACATAAAGCATATTGTGGATTGATATTATTCGCGGATAAAGCCATTTTAGTGACTGTTTTTTATGCATTTAACTTATTAAAATAGCGTCTATATTTTAGATGTTTTTTTGTGGTAAAGGCTATAGATGTGTTTCGTTTAATACATATGATGTTCACTATGGACGTTTTTCACTGAATATATTATTTGTATAATACAGTGGCTGACGATGATAAAATTTCCAATCACTATCCTGATTACAATAGTGACTTTTTATTGACATTCAAGATGTAAAGCCAATTGCATGCCATTTGATTTGCATTGTTTTTTATACATTTTGTGCCAGCGGAGTGTTTATACTGCGTGGCGTATTTGAAATGTTAAGAGTGTGATCAACATTCACCATCAGGTTAACGATATATTGTTATGATCGGGAATGCGCTTTATTCCTTCTCGGCATATTTTAAAATAGATATTCATATAAATCTGTGTTCATTATTTTTTGAAACCAACGTAGTATCACCTGCAAGCAATTTTTTATGTAAGTGTTACTCCCTTTTTTGGAGAATTATTCTTTGATTAGCGTTTTTCTTGTTGATGACCATGAACTGGTGCGGGCAGGGATACGACGCATTCTTGACGATATCAAAGGTCTGAAAGTGGTTGGTGAGGCATGCTGCGGTGAAGATGCAGTTAAGTGGTGCCGAAGCAATGATGTGGACGTTGTCCTGATGGACATGAGCATGCCGGGCATCGGTGGGCTTGAAGCAACGCGCAAGATCCTGCGTTTTACGCCAGATATAAAAGTCATCATGCTCACTATTTATACTGAGAATCCGTTGCCCGCTAAAGTGATGCAGGCCGGTGCCGCGGGATATGTGAGTAAAGCTGCTGCCCCTCAGGAAGTGATCTCCGCCATTCGCGCAGTACATGCAGGTAAACGGTATATTGCTTCTGATATTGCTCAACAGATGGCATTAAGTCAGTTGGAGCCGCAGACGGATGCGCCGCTTGAGTGTTTGTCTGAACGCGAATTACAGATTATGCTAATGATAACGAAGGGACAGAAAGTGACTGAAATTTCAGATCAGCTCAATCTTAGCCCTAAAACAGTGAACAGCTATCGCTACCGTATGTTCAGCAAGCTGAATATCAACGGCGACGTAGAGCTGACCCATCTGGCTATCAAGCATGGGCTTTTTACCGCGGAGACATTGTTAAGTAGTGAGTGAGAGTTTCGATGCGTCGGCATTTTTAAAAACGGTAACGAGCCAGCCCGGTGTCTACCGGATGTATGACGCCAGTAATACGGTCATCTACGTCGGTAAGGCAAAAGACTTAAAAAAACGACTTGCCAGTTATTTCCGCAGTCATGTCGCCAGCCGTAAAACCGAGGCATTAGTCAAAAGCATCAAGCATATTGATGTCACGATCACGCACACAGAAACTGAAGCCTTACTGCTGGAACACAACTACATCAAGCTTTATCAGCCGCGTTATAACGTCTTGTTGCGCGACGATAAATCCTATCCCATGATTTTCCTGAGCGGTGATGCTCATCCACGTCTGGCTGTTCACCGCGGCGCTAAGCATGCAAAAGGCGAATATTTTGGCCCGTTTCCTAACGGCAATGCCGTACGTGAAACGCTAATATTGCTGCAAAAACTGTTTCCGGTGCGCCAGTGTGAAAATAGCGTCTATCGCAATCGATCTCGCCCCTGCCTGCAATATCAAATTGGCCGCTGCCTCGGGCCTTGCGTTAGCGGTTTGGTGAGCGAAGAGGATTATCAACAGCAGGTTGACTATGTTCGCCTGTTTTTGTCTGGCAAAGATCAGCAAGTATTGAATCAACTCATTTCCCGGATGGAAGCGGCCAGTCGCGATCTGCATTTTGAAGATGCAGCCCGGATTCGCGATCAGATCCAGGCGGTCCGGCGGGTGACGGAAAAACAATTTGTTTCTGGTGACGGTGACGATCTGGATGTTATCAGTGTTGCTTTTGATGCTGGCATGGCCTGTGTTTATGTCCTGTTCATCCGACAGGGAAAAGTGCTTGGCAGCCGCAGCTATTTCCCCAAAGTACCTGGCGGTACGGAATTGGGGGAAGTCGTGCAGACGTTTGTCGGGCAATTCTATTTGCAAGGGAGCCTAGGCCGAACGCTTCCTACAGAAATTTTGCTCGACTTCACTCTGCCCGATAAAGATTTGCTGACGGAGTCTCTAACGGCAGTCGCGGGAAGAAAAGTACAGATTCAGACGAAACCCCGTGGCGATCGTGCTCGTTATTTAAAACTGGCGCGGACAAATGCTGCCACGGCGCTGGTCACAAAACTGTCTCAACAGTCCACCATTCACCAGCGCTTGGCTGCGTTAGCCAAAGTCTTGCAGTTGCCAGAAATCCGTCGAATGGAGTGTTTTGACATCAGTCATACTATGGGGGAACAGACGGTGGCATCCTGTGTAGTATTTGATACCAACGGTCCGTTACGTTCGGAATATCGCCGCTATAATATCAGTGGCATTACGCCAGGCGATGATTATGCCGCCATGGCGCAAGTCCTCCGACGTCGGTATGGTAAAGCGCTGGATGACAGCAAAATACCGGATGTCATTGTTATCGATGGCGGGAAAGGGCAGCTCGGTCAGGCTCAGGCCGTGTTTGACTCGTTGCAAGTATCATGGGATAAAAACAAGCCGCTGTTACTTGGTGTCGCGAAAGGCAGCGATCGTAAAGCCGGACTGGAAACGCTGTTTTTTGAGTCGACGGGCGAGGGTATGGCACTACCGCCTGATTCTCCCGCATTGCACGTTATCCAGCATATTCGCGATGATTCGCATGATCATGCAATTGGCGGACATCGTAAGAAGAGAGCAAAAGTAAGAAATACCAGTACGCTGGAGCTTATCGAAGGTGTCGGCCCTAAACGTCGTCAAACCCTGCTGAAATACATGGGAGGGCTGCAACCTTTGATGAATGCCAGTATTGAGGAGATTGCAAATGTTCCTGGAATTTCGAATGCATTGGCAGAAAAAATCTTCCATGCATTGAAACACTAGGGACAATGTTGCAACATACTCTTAGTATCCACTCCAGCCAGATAGTTACCTAAGCGCTATGCAATTTAATATACCGACGTTGCTTACCCTGTTTCGTGTTGCTCTTATTCCGTTTTTCGTGCTGGCGTTTTATCTTCCATTCGTCTGGGCACCGCTGCTCTGCGCGTTGATTTTCGTGTTTGCTGCCGTGACGGATTGGTTTGATGGTTTCCTTGCCCGCCGCTGGAAACAGACCACGCGTTTTGGTGCCTTCCTCGATCCTGTTGCGGATAAAGTGATGGTGGCTGTCGCACTGGTGTTGGTTGCGGAATACTATCATTCCTGGTGGATTACGCTGCCGGCAGCGACAATGATCGCACGGGAAATCATCATTTCAGCCTTGCGCGAGTGGATGGCTGAAATTGGCAAGAGAAGCAGCGTTGCCGTGTCGTGGATAGGAAAGGTGAAAACCACGGCTCAGATGATGGCGCTTTTTGCTCTGCTATGGCGACCAGAACACATTGTCGAAGGTGTTGGCGTGGTGGCGTTGTATATCGCGGCGGTACTGACTTTCTGGTCCATGTTTCAATATTTGAACGCTGCACGCCACGATCTGCTTGAACCTTGATCGAAGCGCCGTAAAAACCAGCAAACGAACGTGGTCGCTTGATAATTTTATTGACTCACTGCGTCATGTCAGTAGAATGCACCGCATCAACAGCAACGCTGGTTTGTAAGAAGTTAAGATAATCAGCGAGTTCTGTGTTGCGGGAATAGCTCAGTTGGTAGAGCACGACCTTGCCAAGGTCGGGGTCGCGAGTTCGAGTCTCGTTTCCCGCTCCAATTTAAAACATCGGCAATAGCGGATGTTGGTCACTAAGACCTGAATATTTTGGCGCGTTAACAAAGCGGTTATGTAGCGGATTGCAAATCCGTCTAGTCCGGTTCGACTCCGGAACGCGCCTCCAATATTTAAGCCCGGGTGGTGAAATCGGTAGACACAAGGGATTTAAAATCCCTCGGCGTTCGCGCTGTGCGGGTTCAAGTCCCGCCCCGGGCACCATTGATTTAACTTCAATAAAAACAAGAAGTTACATAATAAAATTCAACCACCGAAAGGTGGTTTTTTTATGCCTGAAAAAAGGCAAGTGGCAGCAAAATGGCAGCAGAGTGGCAGCACTGATTTTAGGCATGAAAAAAGCGGCCAAGAATTTAACCGCTTTTGTTAAGTAGGATTGAATAATCTACAACGCTAAATCCAATTGGTTTTCCCCTTTGTGGCTGCGGGGAAAGATATTGGTGGGGACATATGCGCCAGGTGCGGGTTTCGTTTCGTTCAGTGATTCATCAATGTGTGTCATGCTGGTAAAGCAGTAACCGCACATCATATTTTGACACTGGTGATAGCTACGTCGAACCAATGGGCTGAGCTCTACGCTGGTACGTGTTTTTGCAGTTGCGCGGCACTTTGGACATTTGATCGCCATGACAACCCCTCAAACGGCTGGTGTTACTGTCATTATACACAGGCGTTGCATTAATCATCATTATCGTCTGCCGCCCAATCCGTTATTTTCACTTCAAATTCCAGCGATGTAGTAAATCCTGATTGGCTAATTTCATGTACGCAGCGCGTAATTATCCAGTCTGCATTATCGATAACTGTTTTAAACCCAAACATGCGGGCGTGTAATTCCGGATATAAGTCGGCACGGCCTCGCGCTAACGTCATACTGAATTCCGCTGCACCACGCTGTAATTTCGACCATTTTGCCGCCGCCGCGCGTTTTGCAGCTTGCTCGGTTTTAAACGTCGAACGCATAACATAAACATTACCTTCCGTTCCCTTCAGATAATTCCCCTCTTTACTGCTGGATGCGGGTTCTTTCTTTTTAGCTGGCGTACTGGTTTTACGTTTATTTTTTACCTTTGTCGTTTTGGTTTTGCCAAAATTCAGATCCAGCCAGTACGCCGTAACACCGGTGTATGCATCGCGGTCAGCAACGCGGAAGCTGTGACTGTCCCCGCTACTGCGCGTAATGGTGATGACCGGTAACGGCTTGCCGCTTTAACCCGCGTTGCTAGCGTATTGGGCAAAGCGGGTAAAACAGGCACGCTACACACCACGCTGAAATGCATTTCCGATCAGGCCAGTCCTCAAACGGTAGTGATCCGTGTGGCAGATGCGGCGAACGCGCTCGCAGAAGGCAATGAACCTAAACCGACGCAAGATCAGTTAGTGATCGGCGGTTCCGATGCCAGCGGGCGCTATACGGGGCTGTATGCGCTGCTGTCGGCAGAGGCGCGTATTGGTGTTCGTCCGCGTGTACTGGCAGTGCCTGAGCTGGACACTCAAGCCGTTGCCGCACAGTTGGCCGTAATGGCTGAAAAGCTAAACGCGTTCGCCTATGTCAGTGCGCATGACTGCGCAACTATCGCGGACGCGAAAACGTACCGTGAAAACTTCTCCCAACGTGAACTTATGGTGATCTGGCCTGACTTTATCGCCTACGACACCGCAAAAGGGGAAAATGTGACCGTCCCTGCGCCAGCGTTCGCGGTTGGCCTGCGTGCCAAAATTGATGCGGAGACGGGCTGGCACAAGGTGTTATCCAACGTTGCCGTAAACGGTGTGCTGGGACTGAGCAAAGATGTGTATTTCACGCTACAGGGAACCGATACCGACGCCGACGAACTGAACAGCAACGGCATCACCACGCTGATTAAGCAGAACGGCTTTCGCTTTTGGGGATCACGCACCTGTGACCGTGAAACCTACCTGTTTGAAAGCTACACCCGTACGGCGCAAATCCTCGCAGACACCATCGCAGAAGCGCATTTCTTCTACATTGATAAGCCGCTTACGCCCTCACTGGCAAAGGATATTGTTGACGGTATCAACCGCAAGTTAACGGCGCTGGTCACTGCTGGCCGTCTACTGGGTGCGAATTGTTGGTATGACAAAGAAACCAACACCGGCGAAACGCTACGCACCGGAAAATTAACCATCAAGTACAACTACACACCCGTTCCGCCATTGGAGCATTTGGATCTGGTGCAGGAGTTTACTGACGAATACTTCGCGACGTTCGCCAATACGTTCAGCGGGTAAGGGGTAAATCATGTCTCTGCCAAAGAAACTTAAATACTTCAATCTGTTTATCGACGGTGACAACTATTTCGGTCAGGTGCCGGAAGTGACACCGCCTAAGCTCACGCGCAAGACAGAAGACTATCAGGCGGGTGGCATGCCTGGCTTTGTCGCGATTGACTTCGGTTTTGATGCGGGCGCGCTGGATATGGAAATCACCCTCGGCGGGCTGGACGCTGGCTTGTTGAAAAAGTGGGGCGTCTCCACTGCGGACGGTATGCAAACGCGCTTTGCGGGTTCTTATCAGGATGAAGCGACGGGCGAAGCGGTGCCGTGTGAAATCCAGACGCGCGGCCGGTTTACCGAGCTTGACCCAGGCTCTGCCAAAGTGGGTGAAGATACGGCGCATAAATACACACTGAAAAATACCTACTTCAAGCTGACGATCAGCGGTGAAGAGGTCATGGAAGTGGATGTGCTGAACATGATTTATAAAGTGGCCGGTGTCGATATGCTGGAAAAACACCGCGCTAACGTTGGGCTATAACAGGAAACTCCTACCATGACTGAGAAACAAAATAACGTCGTCATTCTGCAAAACCCGATCACACGTAAAGGCGGTGATGTGAAAGAAGTCACGATCACTGGCGCATTGAAGCAGGCCGGATCGCTGCGTGGGCTGAAGGTCTACGATGTGATGACGTCCGATGTTGATAGCCTGCTGACGTTGCTCCCGCGCGTCACCAGTCCGGCGCTAACGAAAGAAGAACTGACTGTGATGGATACTTGGGACTTTTGCCAGCTATCCAATGCGGTGGCCACTTTTTTGCAACCCTCTTCCCCAGCGAACGAGACGGGCGCGGTAACGGCGTAATTCATTGCCCGTTTAACCGTGTTGAAGAGGTGATGGCCGACATCGCAGCAATTTTCCATTGGTTGCCGTCGGCGATGGATGCCATGCCAGTAGATGAACTGCTGGCATGGCGCAGCCGAGCGGCCGTTAGAAGCGGAAACTCGGAATGACAGATCGCAATCTCAATATTCGCGTGGCGTTCAGCGCGATCAATAATATGGCTCGGCCCGTCAGTGCTGCACGCAGCGGCACGGCGGCGCTGGCTGACCAAATCAGAGCAACACAAAACACCCTCAACGGATTAGGACGGCAGGCCAGCAGCTTTGACCGTCTGAGTGCTGCATCCGCTAAAACAACCCGTGAACTGGAACAAGCTAAAGCCAAAGCCGCCGCGATGCGTGCCGAATTCGGTGCCGCCAGTGCGCGAACGGACGAACAAAACGCGGCACTAAAACGGCAACGTGAGCTGATCAGGCAATTATCAACGGCTCAGACCAACGAAACCGAACAGTTAAAACAACTGCGCGCAGAGCTGGCACGGCACGGCGTGATACTCGACCGCAGCCGCAGGGCAACAGACCAGATTAGCGATCAAACCGCACGCTATAACCGTATGTTAGCGGAACAGCAACGGCGGTTAGCGGCAGTGACGCAGGCACGCGCACGCTATGATCGGATGCAGCAGACGGCGAGTAACCTGCGTAGCACAGGGGCAATGGCAATCGGTGCCAGTGCAGCCGGTGCGTATGTCGGCGCCAGAATGATGGCCCCTAATCTGCAATCAGATAAAAGCGGGGCGGTGATTGCTGCACAAAATGCCGAAACCCCTGCAATGGGGGCACAGTATTCGAAAATCATTAAAGGGATTAATAGCGCCGGCGTGAGCAATGACCTCGCTCAGATCGCTGACACTGTATCTGCGGTGCGTAGCTCGCTAGGCGCATTAGGTGAGGTCGGTGAAGCTGAGTTAGACCGGATCTCGCGCAAAGCGTTAGATATGCAATCCGTGCTCGGCGGCGATACGGCGGAACATATCCAGATTGCCGCCATCATGATGAAAAATGGCCTGGCTCGCAGTAGCGATGAAGCATTCGATTTGATGGCGGCAGGAATGCAACGTGTGTCTACCCAGATGCGTGGTGAGCTGCCTGAGATATTGCATGAGTATTCAACGCATTTCAGGAACATGGGCTACAGCGGTTCTGAAGCCATGACGCTGCTGGTCAGCATGGCGCAACAAGGAAAGTTTGCGCTGGATAAGACCGGCGACGCCATCAAAGAATTTTCAATTCGCGGCTCTGACATGTCCAAAGCCAGTGTAGAGGCGTATGACGCCATCGGACTGAATGCACAGCGCGCGTCATCTGCCATTGCCAGCGGCGGAGCACAGGCGCGTAACGCGATGCAGCAAACTGCACAGGGGCTATTGAAGATTAAAGACCCAGCCGCGCGGGCGAATGCAGCCATTGCATTATTCGGTACCCCGATAGAAGACCTTTCTATCGATCAGATCCCTAACTTCCTGTCAGCGCTTGCCAATACCCAAGACCAGTTCAGCGATGTCAGCGGAACGGCCGAACGCATGGGCAGCACGTTACGCGATAACCTGTCGGGGGATATCGACAAGCTGGGTGGCGCACTGAGTGGGCTACGTTTTGCCATCTTTGAAAATGACTCCGGCGTTTTGCGCTCGCTGGCTCAGAGTGCGACGGCGTTAGTGAATAGCGTCCGTGAGTGGGTAACAGCTAACCCTGAACTGGCTCAAACACTGCTTGTGGTTGTGGGCGGCGCATTGGCGCTCACCGCCGCCATCGGCACCGTTTCTCTGGCCGCAGGCATATTGATGGGGCCATTTTCCAAACTGCAACTTGGCCTATCCCTGTTAAGCGGTGGTAAGGGTATTGGCACTGTTACAAGTATGTTCAGCAGGCTTAGCGGCGTTATGACGGGTAGCCTGTCCAGCACTCGCGCGTGGGGGGGTATCCTTACCAGTATACGCAGCGGCATCGGTGGAATCGGCAACATCGCCCAAGGCGCTGGTCGTGCGTTGTTGATGGTATTCACTCAGCCAGGCGCAGCGCTATCGGCGTTAGGTAATGGCGTGCGGATGCTGGCGACATCTGGATTTTCTGCACTGAGCGGTTCAGGTATGGCGGTATTTAACATCCTGCGTACGGGCTTCATGCTGTTGCTCAGTCCTATCGGCATTATCGGCGCGGCAATCGTTGCGGCCGGTGTATTGATTTACAAATACTGGGAGCCGATCAAAGCGTTTTTCAGCGGTTTTTTCAGTGGCCTGACGGCGGGTCTTGAGCCGGTTAAACAATCTTTCTCAGCGTTATCACCGATTTTTGACGGGATCGGACAGGCTATTAGTGGCGTATGGGACTGGTTCAAAAAACTGTTTGAACCGGTCAACGCCTCATCTGAATCACTGAAACAATGCACGGAAGCTGGGAAAGTGTTTGGTGAAGTCGTTGGAATGGCGATTGGTGGCGTAGTGACAGTTATCCTGAAAGTTGCCGAAGGGATTGGCTGGATACTTGAAAAGCTGGGCGTTATCCCTAAAGCGGCAAATGCCGCCATCTCAGCATCGAACGCCATGAACGGCGCAATGCCGGAAAAAGGCTATGAACCTAAAAAGCCGGTTATGTACGTATGGGATAAGAAACAAAAGAAAATGGTGGCGCAGGAATGGAAACCGCAGCCCCCCAAAGAAGCCGATGCGGTGATTAAAACCGGCGAGGCAGCAAAACCACCGGCAGGCGAAGGCAATAAGCCTAAACAAACTGGGGCGTTGCAGGACTTGACGGGGAGCAATCCCAAAACAGAAAAAACAGGCAGCACAGCAAAGACCGAAGACAAGAAAGACCCGAACAAGCTGGGTGATATCGTTTTTAAAAACGTACCGCCTACCGTCATGCTGGCGAACGGCTACCGTGAATCACAGGTTATGCCTGCACAGCCAAAAATCCCCCTACTGGAGCGGGTGAAGCAAACCGCCGGCGTGCTGGCCGCGTCTGTCCTGCCGTTCACCGTGCAACCTGCTGGGGCAGACGTCCCAGCTATCAATTCACCTGCAGCACAGATGAAAACGGCGATGTCTGCCGGTATGGCCAACACAGACAAATATGAAATCAATATCACGATTCAGGATGCACGCAGCCTTGATGAAGACAAACTCGTCGCCAGACTGCGGCGGGAAATAGACGACATTGAACGCCGTAAGCAGCGTCGCCAGCGCTCACAACTAACCGATCACGTATAGGGCTTTTATCATGATGATGATTCTGGGTATGTTCGTTTTCATGCGGCAGACTGCGCCGTACCAAACCCTAAGCCATGACAGCAGTTGGCGACATGCTAAAAATGACCGCGTCGGCAAATCCCCGCGTTATCAGTACATCGGCGCAGGGGAAGATAAAATCACGCTGGCCGGTGAACTGTACCCAGAAATAACCGGCGGCGATGTCTCGTTGAACATGCTGCAAACGATGGCCTACACAGGAAAAGCCTGGCCGCTGATCGAAGGGACGGGCAACATCTACGGTATGTACGTGATTACCAACATCAACAAAACCCGTTCCGAGTTTTTTAACGACGGTAAGGCGCGGCATATCTCATTTACGCTGAATCTGGAACGGGTTAGCGAGGATTTGCGAGAAATGCTGGGTGATATGGATATCGGGCTATCCGGATAACACAGGCGCTTTTAACTGTGATTATCAATAAATTTAGCATCAGGCTAGTAATCTAGATAAATCTTAAATAAAATCACGCTCCTTGCGACAATAGCACACTCCTTGAAAAAACATACACGGTGATAAATTTGGATAATTTTTCAAAAAAAAATTGCATGAATGATAATCAATTACACGGATTGACTATTTTTAGATTTATTGCAGCCTTTTATGTTTTTATTTTTCACTGCCAAATTAGGTACCCTCTTGATGTACCTCATTTTATTACAAGAATAATTAATAATGGTGCAGTTGGTATGTCATTTTTTTTCGTTTTGTCGGGTTTCGTTATGGCTTGGTCTGCCAGAAATGGCATACGAAGTGATTATATAAAAGCAAGAATATCAAGAATATATCCAGCATATGTTTTTATGGGGATAGTGTCGCTGCCTTTTTTATTTGATATTGAAAACGAAAAATTAATACCATCTCTTGTATTGTACTTTACAGGGATGCAATCATGGATACCGGATTCATTTTCTTCTTGGCACTTCGGGGGGTCTTGGTCGGTCTCCACAGAGCTTTTTTTCTATATGGTATTTCCATTAATACTTCCATTAGTTAAAAAGAACCCTAAACTATCTTTATTGATAGCATATGTTACAACATCGCTAATCATTCCCTTTGTCATGGTGTTTAGTGGCTCAGATAATATGCCATATTTTTACATAAGCCCAATACATAGACTTCCTGAGTTTGTTATCGGAATGGCTCTTGGTGTTATGTATATAAATGGCTTTAAATTAACATTAAAAAAACACAAAATATTGTTAATTTGTTTTTCTTTGTTGATTCTTTTTTTTGTATCTCCAATAGGCAATTACGGATTCATGAAAAGGAATTTCGCTACAGTACTAGCAACCGCTTCTTTGGTTTTTGTTTTTGCTTGTTCAAAGATTGAATTAAGTCTATTTGCGCGGCCGTTTGTTTGGCTAGGTAAGATAAGTTACTCTTTTTATCTTATGCAAATACCAATAATATTGTTTTTTGTAAAATATCCGAGTGTTTTTTTTGGAATGGAAAACTACCAAGTTTGGATAGTTGTAGGTGTGTTCAACCTTATGATGGCGACAATTTCCTACTATCTCATTGAAGAGAAATTCATATCAAAAATAAAGAGAATGTCTTTTGCTTAAAATATGTGGTTGCATTTCGCTATGAGATGCAACCACTTTACATTTATGAACTTACCGCATGTGATACAACATCAGGTAAATACACGGTACGCTGATGAATATTTATCTCTTCATCTGTAGCGGGTCTGGCACCCTCCATTTCATTTCCAATATAGATCCATCCATCTTTGTGTTTCCAATATTGAATATCCATCTACTTGTAGTGGTCAACAAAAACTGGCCACGGCTTTAGAGTTTTTCCAGAACAATCTTTCTGATTCATTCGGCGTCAAACCACCATTATATTGATGAGGTCTGAGCTGGCTGTAATATCCTGTGATGTAATTCGTTATTGCCGTGCTGGCTTGGCTAAAATTCGCGTAGCCATTATCCGGTACCCACTCTGTTTTCAGGCTTCTGAAGAACCGTTCCATTGGGCTGTTATCCCAGCAATTTCCCCGGCGACTCAGACTTTGCTTTATCTGATATCTCCACAGTAACTGCCTGAAATTCCTGCTGGTATAGTGACTGCCTTGATCCGAGTGATACAGTAAATTAGCCGGTTTTCCCCGTGCTTCCCAGGACATCGACAGGGCTTTACCTGTCAGTGCGGAATCAGGGAAAAATGACATCGCCCAGCCAACCGGTTTACGGGAAAACAAATCGAGTACAACAGCCAGATAAGCCCAGTGTTTTCCCGTCCAGATATAAGTCACATCACCGCACCAGGCCTGATTAGGCTCGGTAACAGCAAACTGGCGATCCAGATAATTAGGGATCTCAATGTGTTCCTTAGACGCCTTCTTATAACGATGGCCAGGTTGCTGACAGCTGATAATATTGAGCGCTTTCATCAGCTTTGTTGCCCGCCAGCGGCTCAGTTTTATACCTTTGGTGGTGACCATTGCGGCAATGCTTCGCGCTCCTGCTGAACCGTTACTTTCGCGATAAACTTCACGCACAAGGCTCAGTAATGCCACTCTCGTGGCGTCAGGCTTCCTGGGCTGCCGCCAGTATTTATAACTGCTGCGATGAACCCCAAACACGTTGCACACAACGGCAACAGGAAACCGCGCCCTGAGTTTCTCAACTAATGAGAATTGTTCAGGGAGTCTGACATCAAGAGCGCGGTAGCCTTTTTTAATATATCCCTTTCCATTTCAACGCGTTGAAGTCTTTTCTTCAACTCACGTATCTCAATCTGCTCAGGTGTCATGGGTGAAGCTATGGGTGATTTTCCCGCTCGCACTTCTTTCAGTTGTCGAACCCATTTATCCATCGTGGATTTGCCGACATTCATCGCAGTGGCAGCGGCGGCAACGGTGTAATGCTGATCGAGTACAAGCGGGGCAGTCTCGAGGCGAAACTCGGGGCTAAAATTGCGTCTGTTACGTCCGGTCATAATGTCACCTGTTTTGACTATGAGGTGATGATATCACCTCTATTCAGGTGGCCAAATTCACTATGCCACTACAGGTATTGCCTGTGCGATCATCTGTTATCTTGCAACGTGCATGATAGGCTGCCTTCCTACAGGAAGACATACCCTCAGAACGTTTCACAATTTTAAACTCCAGATGAAATATCGCCATTAACTTATAGAACCTCAATATAAAATAAAACCAAAATATAAAACGCAACGATAACTATGCTGCCGTTAGTTTTTCGCAAGAAAAACTTCGGGGTTGACGTTGACGTTGTTTCCGAAGGAAACGGTGTTAGCCTGCGGCAGGCAACCGTCGGTAGACCCCACACACTGCGTAGCAGTGTATAAGTGGGCATTGTTTTTTCTAACAATGTAAAACCCTCTACTTAATTAATACGAAATATATTAATGCCTGTAAAATAAAACACCGAATTAAGCGGCGCATTCTAGATGAAAGGGCGAAGTATTCCGCGATATTACATCAGTGGGGTTTAGATGGTGTCCGAAGGACGAAAAGAGTGTTAATTTATCCCGCCGTAAGGCGGGAAAGCACTAAAACAAGAAAATAGTAGCTTTTATGTGTAGTTTTCCCTGTTGCACAATTCACAAGTTATGATGGAATATCAGAATGAAAATTTGACAAGTGAAATCAAAAACACTAACAACCAAAAATAAGTAACGCGGAGAGTATTAGATAAACAAGTTAGTAATTATTATTGGTTTGTGTTGATGAATTTAGTTTTGAGTGGGTTAGACGGTGTTATTATTTACTACAACAACGCCTTTTATTAGTGTGCATTGAAAAAAGAGTGTTAGGTTAATATTGTCAAATGGTTTTTATTTATTAATGTATTCTATTTTATATATACGGCTAAGCGGTATTATCCCATATGTTTCTTTTGGTGATGAAGGTTGGTTATTTTTAAATGTTTTTTTGTAATGGAGCATATTGGGAGTCTGTAATACTATAAAAAGTTCTTCACTGTAATAATTTTTCTCATGCATTACTAATGCGGGAATTTCACCGCCGACATTAAACTCAGCAAGCCCTTTACCATATAATCTGGATAGAAATTGATTCGGAAAAATACAGAACAAACCAACTGTCATGACTACAGCGAGCTGATATATTAGCTTTGTTTTTAGTGTTGTTCTAAGTAGACTGGTTAAATAAATAACTATCCCAATCATCATGGCTACCACTTGCAATGATTGCTTTATCTGTTCATACCCCATGTTTTTTAGTGCATTAAAACTTGAAGTTATGAACAAAAACAACATGAATAAATTCACTACTGATATTATAAATGTTGACTCAAATCCAATTTTTTGCTCTCTCTTAATTTTTTTTGGCAATTTTATGATAAAGAGTACGCCAAAAAAAGACATTGAAATAAAGATTAAAGTGCTAATTTCAGTCATTACAAAGATACTATTTGCGCTATATAGTTCACCAATCATGTCAAAGTCAAATGAATTTTTATCTCTCATGTAATTTAGCAATAAAAGAAATGATAAAGCTGGAAATGTTATCAAATGAGATATGGATAGTGATATGAAAATTTTTATTCCATTATGTAAATTACGGCGGCCAGATGGTCTTTTCAACTTCATAAAACAAACCAAGAAATCAAGGGCTTTAATATATGCAATTCTAGCAGTTAAGATTTTCATTCTCTTACTCTATGATAAAAATGATTATTCTATAACATTATAAACATCTTTATCTGCATTGATGTTTGATAAATATCAATGTTAAAGTTTATTGATATATTTTTGTATAATTTAAATTTTCCACCCTCCTTTTTTCTGTGATTGGTTTAAAATTAGATTATTTTCTTTTTATCAAATTAAACCCTCTGTTGTATTGATAATTATTAAAAATATGGTAAAGAATAACCTATAACAAATACAAGGAGGTGTAATGTATAAAAATAACGATGAAGCCATTGATTGGGAAGCCAAAAAACTTCTTGATGAAGGTGTTTATACCGATACAGAACAAGCCTATTTAGAAGCAGAAAAACGAGTGAATCAGATAAGGGAAAAATTCAGAGAGCATCAGGTTAAACAGACATTTAAATTGAAGATAAAATCAATCAAGAAAAAACTGAATAATGATGACTATGCGAATATTCCTTATAATAAAAATAGAAACCATTGGGGGAATGACATATGACAACAAAAACAATCAAACAACAAATTGCTTCAGCACAAGAACGTCTATACTTCTTGGAAGCTAAAAAGAAACAGCAAACGAAAAAAGAAAATACACGTCAGAAAATTATTTTCGGTGCAGAGGTTGCCAAAGTCTTAGGATGTGATATTGGTTATGTAGATAAGGAATTGGTCTTTGGGATTCTGCTTGATATTCCAAATCTTCATGAAAGCGATATTGAAAGGTATAAAGCACAAGGCCAAGCTTATATCGAAAGTGTCTTAAATAAATCCAAACAGTAGTTTTCCTTTTCACGTCCGAACGGTGAGCCGACCTAAAACTTGTTTTTAGGTCGGTGAACTGTTGAGCAAGCCCCAGAGGGCGCGGTAGCTAATTTATTCTCAACATTATCTCAGGAAGAGATTTGCAGCATATTCACCATTAATAAAAACATCACATTCATGAACTGGTGCTGAAAAAGTATGAATTTCTCTTTTGCAACGTGCCATAACTTTTTTACCATTGTAGGTCGCTGTATAGACATTGGTGAAACTATTGCTAAAAGCCCCGGCTAAACTTTTATCTTGGTTTAGGAAAGGTTCATTTAGTATCAGGATTTCATTTATCCATAGCTTTAAAACACCATTTGGCATGTTTGCGCTAATTAGAAGTTGTTCGCCATCCTGAGTTCGGTAAGGTTGTTTTGCTGAAAAATTGGTACACCCCGCTAGAAAAAGTGCTCCCAGAAGTAATACTCTGCCTGTCATTTCTTGTCCTTAAGTTAAATTTTTATATTTAATTTTAGAAAACACCCCTTTAAATAAAACTTAAAGGGGAGGGTTCTCTCAGATCTCAAAATCTTCCAAAGTCTTACCATTTTCAAGCGCAGCAGTGATAGCTTTAGGTGTACGGCCCTGACCAGTCCATAACTTTTCATTGCCATTTTCATCGATGTATTTGTATTTGGCAGGACGAGGTTCACGTTTAGATTTTACAGACTTGGATGATGCACCGCCAAGTAGCTCTGATGGATCAATACCATCTTCTAACAGTCTGGCACGTAAGGCTTCGATTTTGGCCTGACGTTCAGCGTTTTGTTGCTGTGCGCTGGCTTCTTCTTCACGACGATCTTCAACAATAACAGTCAACTTTTCCAGCATTTCTTCCAACGTTGCCAAATCGGTTTCACGCGCCTGAGCACGTAGGGTGCGGATATTGTTTAATACTTTAAGTACTTCACTCATAGCTTATTATCCTGATGGTGATAAAAAATCATCGATAGGGTGTCTGAATTTGACATATGTCAGAAATAAATTGTATATCAATATGGATACGGAGGAAATAATGAAAAAGAGAAAATCAAAGAAAAATCCACTTGAGGATACAGCGGTGTTAAGTAGAATTGCTCAGGCAGCATCACAGAAAGCGATTAAAGAAACGTTCGCCGCAGGAATGGCTATCCACTATATTTCAGAGGGGAAGTTGATCAAAGCATATCCTGATGGAACAAAAGAGTGTGTCAAAAATCTGGAGATGGAGCCTATTTCTTTCGCATCAGCCGTTCGTCAGTTAACCCGCTAATTACATACCGCCATCTATTGTTTTATCTTATGTAATTGTTTATCTGTTTTTCATCGTTTGGATGAAAAGGAGTTAAACATGGCGTTATTGAAAAACAGAAAATATAGAAAAGGGTTCTCTTTGCTTGAGCTAATGTTGGTTTTAGGTGTTATTACTGGATTAATTGTCAGTGCGTTTATGATTTACCCCAAGGCTCAGGCTGCACAGCGAGCAGAGATCGAAGTGAAAAATATTACAGCAATTCAAGCTGGAGTGAAAGCGCTCTATACCTCTGCACCTAATTATAGTGGATTGAACAATACTGTTGCGCTTAATGCCAATGTTTTCCCTGATAGTATGTTAAGTGGTGAGGGGAATGAAAGGAAAATTGTAAATTCATTTAAGGGTGATGTTGATCTTATTGCTTCGGGGAATATATTTTATATAGTTTATTATAGTGTACCAAGTGCAGAATGTGTCAGGTTGCTTTATGCTGTTCGAAATAACTTTAATACTGTAGTGATAAACGGTTTAGGTATTACTGCACAGAGTAACGATTATGATCTTGTTTCAAAGAAATGCAGTTCAACAGAGAAAAATAAACTCATGTTCATTTCTTCATAAGTGAAATGTATTTTTTATTATTCATTTTATCATTGTTAATGATTTGGCCTCTTGACCGATTTTTTATTTTTGCTAATTACCATTTGTGTAAATAAAAAAGGACGGTGATAAATGAAAATAATAAATAAAAAAGGGTTTTCCCTATTGGAAATAACACTGGTGTTAGGTATCGGCACAGCAATGACTTTCATTAAGTTTCAGGATATGAAAACAGAACAAGAAAATATTCTGGCCTCTGCTGTTGGTCAGCAAATGAAACAGATGGGTGAGGCGGTTAATCGTTATATCAGCATTCGCTATGACAAACTTTCAACCCTGACTTCCAGTAGTAGCCAGAGCAGCGATCCGGGACCACGAACCTGTTCGGCTAATGGTTGTGAAATTACGTATCAGACGCTGGTAAATGAAGGGCTATTACCCTCTACCTATACGGGTGTAAACGCGCAGAATTCTTCCTACAAGATCCTGTTAAAGCGCGATGGGGGTTCACCTAATTACGTTATTAACGGGCTGGTTATCACTACGCTGCCTTGGTCAGAAGGGAACCGTGTTCGCTATGACTTACTAGGCCGTGCTATGCAAACGGCTGGTATTGATAGCGGTATGACGCAATCCGCTACGGTTGCATCGGGTACGGCTGGTCAATGGACTGAGAGCCAAAATAATTATAATGGGATAAATGCGGCAGGATTGCTGGCCTACCGTGTTGGATATGACAGCTCTATGTATTCAGTTTATCTACGTCGTGATGGAACATTACCAATGACGGGTGATTTGAATATGGGAGGCCAGAGTATCAACAACGCCAAAGACATCACCGCATCGGGTGACGTGAACGCGACCTCATTTAATGGCACCTATGGGCGTTTTGCCAAGAACGTCAATGTGTCTGAGGATTTAAATGTTATTGGATTTTCCACCTTTGGTAAGAACGTATCGATGAACAGCCAGCTTACGGTAAAAAACGGCATCAACTCTGAAAACTACATTTCAGCAAAAACCCAGAGCAGCAAACTTCAGATTGGTGGTGGAGGCTCTAGCGATCCAAATATGCTCTTGTTGAACGTATCAGGCGGTGCGGGGGATGGCTATCTCTCTCTGAATGGGAATAACAACTCCTCTGTTAAGCTGGATATATGGGGAAGCCAAAGAGTGAGAGGCGACCTCACATTATCGGGTTCAAATGATGGAAAAACGACAGGAGCGATTTCTGCATCAGGAAATATTACAGGTAAATATTTTCAGCCGACTTCAATATCAATTGCAGGTGAGGTTTGTTTACCTGATGGTCTGATAAGCAGAGATCAGACTGGCGCGATATTATCCTGCCAGAATGGGGAATGGAAAGGAACAGGTGGCGGCAGTATCACCCGAACTGCCACTGACAGTTTACGTTTTCAGTCCACGGGGGATTTTAATTATCTCAATGTTTTTGTGGCGTCAAAATTTTATCCGGCAGATGGTACACACACGGGTTCAGCCACGTTTAATGTTCTGGTAGCGGGCAAGACGGTGGGACAAATCACGACTTCCATTACGGTCTGGAAAGCGGGAAGCCGTGGACATTACTGGGGTTATGAAAATACGGGTGCGACATTGCGTATGTTTACGACGGCAGTAAAGCAGGGCGATGTTGTTCAGGTGGTTATGGCAAGTTCTGGATTTCATAGCAGCAGTGATATCAGCGTTTCATTATCTCAGTAAGCGTAGGGAGAATAGGGATTTTTTGACAGGTTTATGACTTAATAAGAAATAATATCTGACCCTAAATAAAAATCTTATTCATCATCTCTGTATCGACGCCTGATACGGGTTTCGGTATTGAACCATCTATAAAAAGCGCCCAACATTCAGCCTTCAAAAGGAATGTTTTACTGTCAAAGGAAAATGACAATGCCGGGTGCTGCTCGTCTCAACGACATTGGAAGTGGTCATGACTGTTTCCCCGAAACCCCGATAACTGAAGGCAGTTCTGATGTAATTGTTAATGGTCAGCCTGCTGCCCGACAAGGTGATGCTGTTCTGCTTCATGGTTGTCCCTGTCCCAATGCACCCCATGGTGTTCATTCCCGAAAAATCGCCGAAGGTTCATCGACCGTCATTATTAACGGTAAAAATGCGGCACGTATTGGCGATGGTATCCATTGTGGTGGCGTCATCACATCTGGCAGTGGCAACGTCATTATCGGTGATACTCCTCATCGTTCTCCGGTTCAGGAATGCGCTAAACAAGCAGCGTTAAGCCGTGCGCCATTACTGGCACTAACACCGATGCTGGCTGTAGAGCCTGTTTTTGCCAAATCCTGTCTACGTGGCGCGGGTTGTACCGATGCGGGAAAAGAAGAAGAGCCACAGGGCAATATTGGGGAAATGAGTTTTTATGTCGCGGAACCTGTTGAGCAGGCTAATCCCTCGCAAGAAAAATCAGTTGAGGTAAAGCAGTATGCGCAGGCGGCGAAAAAGAAAAACACGTCTTCTGCTGCTGTTTCCCCTCCTCAGTCATTTGCCGGAAAAAACGAACCGTTACCCAAGACCCCGCCCGGTGCGATTAACAAGCCTCAGATACCCCCGATGGAACCGTGGTATAAAACGGTTTTTGACTTGTTAGTGGGTAAAGCGGATGCGGCAATGTTGCCGCCACCTCAACAAGTGGTAATGGCAGGTACGGCAGCACAGGCGGGTGCGATCGCTGCTGCGGGTGGCGCTGTAGCTCAGGCCAATCAGGATGCAGCAAAGGCACTGACACATCAGATGAAACGCCTTTCTGGGCCATCAATCTGGCAAGGTCAGTTGCAGATGGCGCAAAGTTTCCTGCTGATGGGAGCGTTGATTCAACACCATCTGAAAGGTGAAAAAGCAGATTTACTGACACCTGAGAAATTGCTTGAGGCAGCTAATAAGCAGGGAACCGTCCCCAGTCGTGTGCGTTATCAGTGGATGGAAGATGAGGAAACAGGCAGGCTGAAGGCGGTTGGCTACCACACCAGTATGGAAAGCGGGCGCGATCAGGTGCGTGTCAGACTACTGAAATATGATTTCCCCAATAACCGCTACGAGTTCTGGGAAGAGGGGGCAACCGGACCAACGATTCTATGGACGCCGGACAATCCGGGCATGGAATTACCCACAGATACGGCACACGGTGAACAGCCTGTTATCCCATCAGCCGTGCCGGGATTTGAAATTCCCGAAATGGATGATGTCAGCATTCTTGCAACACCGATGCCGGACGAGAAGGATTTTCGGGATTACATTCTGGTGTTCCCAGAGAATGCGTTTCCACCGATTTATGTTTATTTGAGTAAGCCTCCGGTTGAGTTTTTAGAAGTCGATCTTTACAGTGATTTTGAAGGCAGATCACGGCAGGGGGAATATCAAGTTGACCATATGCCTTCGGCTGCAGCCGTAAAAGCTCACTACAAACGTTTGCATCCAGAGCTTGGACCAAAGGAGCTGAAAAAACTGTCTAAAAGGGTTGCCGCCATTGCTGTCCCTACTGGCGTCCATCAAAAAAATAGTGAAACATACGGTGGTCGAAATACGCCAGAAAAAGTCGAAGCAGATAGTCATGATCTTCGCTCTGCTACTGACAGTAACTTTGATGCGGAAAAGCAGGCACTTAAAGAACATGGCGCAACGGAAGAGCAATTAGAAGAAGCAAGAGCAAAATTGCACCAACTAAATGAAAGTGTGGGGTTGTACAAAAAATGACTGTGAATGTTGAAGCATTATTTAATCGAATAGGTAAAACTTACCAAGAGATCTTTGATGAAGGATTGATCCCTTATAAAACTAAGCCTAAAGGGGATTCAGGCGATCCTGTATTAGATTTAGATATGGTTAAAGAATCTGTTTACTTAGCTTTTCATCGCTCATCGAGAAAATTGTTTTGTGTGACACTTACACTCTTTGATGAAGACAGGCCAACACAGCAATTCCCAAATGAGCTTCCTCTTCCTTTTAAGAAGGAAATGAGCATCGACTGGATGCATGAAAAATTCGGCATTCCAGAGAAAACCATCCCTTCCAAGGTTATTGGGGGTCTTCAGTTTGGAATGAAAGAAAAGTATAAGTTAGATGGTTTTTATATACCTTTAGCAATGCAGATAGCTTATACCGAGAAAAATACTGTTGAATCAATAACAGTTATGCCAACAGAAGAAATGAAGTGGTAATTACACAAATTAAATTACGATCTCTAAATAGCAGCACACAGGTCGTTGTGCTGCTCAACTTCCCACACAATTAAGGCTGTTCTACTGGAGTCACTTCTGGCGTATGAAAAGTACGGAATAACAAATCGATTCGTTCCCACAAAATAAAAGCCAAAATCTCTTTTGCTTTGGGTTCATCCAGCTCAACAACCGCATAAATTAATGCCCGACACTGATCGATGATTTCTTCCAGTTCCAGCGGCGTGTTATCGAACATGATAAGCCCCCGCTGTTGGATGTTGATATGTGGCAA
This sequence comes from Pectobacterium carotovorum, assembly GCA_016415585.1. NCBI lineage: Bacteria > Pseudomonadati > Pseudomonadota > Gammaproteobacteria > Enterobacterales > Pectobacteriaceae > Pectobacterium > Pectobacterium carotovorum. Next base: position 1,797,851 of record CP066552.1, read on the forward strand.
AAAAAGCAGTAGCCAGATGCAGATTTTCAGGAAGGGAATAGGTAAACTGACAGACAGCCATAGCGTTAGTCCTTATAACGTTGAGGTTAGCCCCTGTCTGGTACGCCAATACCTTTCAGGGGCGATTATTGCATGAATAGCTTTTCGTTAAGGTGTGTACCTGCTTGGCTGCAATGTAAAGCTAGGAATGGTGCTAGTCAATTGCTAAACGCGATATGAAAAATCTACGGTGGGCAAGTCTCCAACGTTTCAGATCTACATAGTCTCAGAGCTGCGTGAAAAATTGGGTGAAACTGCTGGGAATGTGGGTATGAGTCTGGAGAGTTTGTTTAAGAAATTGGCTCAGCGGAGATTAGGGATTGAGGTAAAAAGATAAGGTGTGGGATATTAAATGTATTTATTCGGAAGTATTAATATTAAAATATTCCCTAATCGTATATCACGGAGAATACCATTGTAAATATATTCATCCGTGATATTATCATTCAGCTCACTTTTCGGCTGTGAAGCACGAAACACCCGGTTTATCTGTTCCACATGATCTGATTATTTGATGGGTCTCATCAAATTTATCATTAAGTGCATTAATAAAAATGCCACTATCACCAAAGATAAAACTAATTGCCGTGGCTATCAACGCCGCCAAAACGCCGTATTCAATTGCAGTAGCACCACTCTCGTTACTTAAAAATGAACGAAATTTCAATTCCATAACAGCAACCCCTTGCCTGATTGAAAGTGTGTATACCCTAAATAATTCGAGTTTCAGGCAGACGGCAAGCGAGGGGATCCCGATGACCTTACTCAAGTAAGTTATTCGGGTAACCGAACGAAGCTAACGTACATGCAACTTGAAGTATGACGGGTGTAGTCGTTTTTATCTTATAATCCTTGGCTTTCATGGTAATGATTTTCATTATCAAAATCAATAATGACTTATGGTAGGGACTTTAAGTGGTCTTATGTTTTTACTGCTTTTGTGTTCTGACAGTTATCTCACCCTGATGGTATCAGTCATCCATGACCTTAGCTAAAATTTATCCCTTCTGCCCAAACTCAAACGGCCTCACCATCCCGTTGCTGTTAGCATCCAGAAAATCAGCCCACCATTGCAACATGAGGCGGCGTTGCTCAAGGTGTTTGGCCTTGTGAGTGTAGGCAGCGCGAACGTTGTTCTTTTCCATGTGGCTCATCTGAAGTTCAACCACATCTTCAGGCCAGATACCCGATTCAATTAAGGCACTACACGCCAGCGTTCGGAAACCATGACCACACAGATCGGTTTTGGTGTCATAGCCCATTTTGCGTAGTGCCTTGTTGATGGTGTTTTCACTCATCGGCTTCATCGCATCATAACAGCCAGTCAGGATAAAGCCGTCATCACCGTTAACGTCATAGGTGAGGTCTTTTAGTTCTTTCAAAATTGCCAGTGCTTGATCGCATAGAGGAACATAATGTTTCCTGCGCATTTTGGCACCACGGCCTGAATGTTTGATCCCTTCAATGGCTTCACGCTGTTCAGGGATAACCCACAAAGCGCTTTTGAAATCGATCTCTGACCACCGGGCAAAGCGAAGTTCACTAGAACGCACAAAAATCAGTAGATTGAGTTTTATCGCCAATTGGGTCAGCCTGCTACGGCCTTTATAGGCTTCAATACGTTCCAGTAGGGTAGGTATCTCTTCCAGTTCAATAGCAGGGCGGTGTTCCGTCTGTGGCTTCTGAACCGCACCTTCCAAGTCATAAGCAGGATTGAAACGGATCATCTTTTGCTGGACGGCATAACGCATGATGGCGGTCGCGTACTGTTTCACCCGCATAGCGATTTCCAGATAACCCAGCTTCTCTATCTTTTTGATGGGAATCAGCAGATCGCCTGTATCCAGCTCAGCAATGTCTTTGTTACCTATGTCAGGAAATAGGTAGGTTTCGAGTCGTGTCCATACAGAACGTTGATAATCTTCTGACCATGTAGTTTTGGTGGCAAACCAGCTTTTGGCGACGGTTTTGAAAGCGCGGGTATTGTTACGCTTCTCTTGAATGGTTTTGTTGTCAGCCTGCTTTTTAGCGCTGGGGTCTACTCCAGCGGCTAACAGCTTTTTGGCTTCATCCCGGCGTTGTCTGGCATCAGCCAGTGAAACAGCAGGGTAAACGCCAATGGAAAATACCTTCTGTTTCCCTTCGAAGCGATAACCTAACTGCCAGTATTTTGAACCGTTGGGATGTACCAGCAAGTAGAGGCCGAACCCGTCAGTGAGCTTAACCACTTTTTCCGATGGCTTGGCATTTTTTACTTTAGTATCAGTAAGTGGCATGACGGCTCCCTCCGATTGCTGGTAAAAACGAAATCGAACCAGCTTTACCAGTATTTTTACCAGCAAAAGGGTATGGCTTCGAGTGTTTTTTAGTGAACGAGGGCGAACCTGAAGAAGGGGATAACCAATTGATAAAAAGCAAAAAAGCAGACGTCAGTGAACGTCTGCTTTCTCTAAAATGGCTCCTCTGACTGGACTCGAACCAGTGACATACGGATTAACAGTCCGCCGTTCTACCGACTGAACTACAGAGGAATCGTGTGAACGGGGCGCATAATAACGGCGTGTGCCTTGCATGTCAAAGGCGTAAACCACAAAATTGCACTGTTCGGTGAGAGAATGTGCAATCTGCCGATATTTTTGGCAAATACCGGCATTTTATCGCGTCCTGCCATCGCTAGAGTGTATTCAGCGGCGCTTTCTGTTTATCGGAAAAGGCATACAGTGGCCCTTTTCCTGACAGGGTAAAGAGGGATATCGCTGTAAAGGAGAGGGCAATGCCGCCTAAAATCAGGTAAGTGCCATGAAAACCGATGCTGTCATACATATTGCCAGCAAAGATGGACATGAAAATGATCGATACCTGTTTAAAGAAGCAGAAGCATACCAGATAAATTGTCGCGGAAAAGCGGACTTCAAAGACCGTAGTGATGTATTTGAAGCAGCCTACAATCAGGAACGGTACTTCAAACATGTGCAGCGTTTTCAGCACAATCACTTCGAGCACGGAACTGGCAAAGGCCGAACCAATAATGCGCACTGACATAATCGTACCAGCAATGAGCAGGGCGTTTTTACCACCGATACGGTTCACAATCAGCGGGGCGAAAAACATGATGCTGGCATTAAGCAATTCACCCAGCGTGGTGACGTAGCCAAATACTCGCGTTCCTTCCTGTCGGGTCTCGAAAAATGAGGTGAAGAAGTTGGCAAATTGCTGATCAAACACATCATAGGTGCAAGAAACGCCGACGACATAGAGCGTCAGGAACCAGATTTTGCGTTCTTTTAGCAGTTCGGCTGCCATTTTCAGATTGAACGGTTTTTGGTTGGAGCCTACCTGATCGGCAACGAGAGCACTGGAGGAAGCCTCTGGTTTCGCTAGCAGCAACAGGATGGCGAGGATGACGGCACAACCGGAACCTAGCCAGAAAACGAACTGGTTATTGATGGTAAACATAATACCGACGATAGATGCACAGAGCGCCCAGCCGAGGCAGCCGAACAGACGCGCACGGCCAAATTCAAACTGGCTACGGCGGCTGACTTTCTCGATATAGGCCTCAATAGCTGGTGCACCGCCATTGTTGATGAACCCCAGGTAAATCCCGCCGACAATAGAACCTAAAACGATATTGTATTTTAGTAATGGGCCAAAAACATAAATAAAGAATGGAGCAAAAAATACCAGCATTATGGTAATAATCCATAGCAGGTGTTTTCTCAATCCTAATTTATCGGAGAGTAAACCAAATATTGGTTGAAATAACAGGGCGAAAAAGGATATGCAGGCGAAGATAATCCCTGTGTCACTTTTACTTATTTGGTTAATATCATGAAGCCAAATAGGGAAGAAGGGGAAGTAAGCCCCCATGATGAAGAAATAGAAAAAGAAAAACAGGCCGAATATCCAGAAATTCTTATTATGTAGGTAGTACATGTTATTTTCTCCGATATGCATTATACCCGTTATACTTCAAGCCGCATGTGTGTTGGTTTCCTTGGTTGACTCTGCTCGTAGTGGGCTTTGTCCTAAAGGTGCAACGCATCACGTTGTTCAACACGCTGATGTTTTTGTCACGCAACTCGAATTATTTAGGGTATATATCCGCAGCGTTTATTTTGACGGCGGATATATACCTGCTGGGTACAATCAGGATGAAAAGAGGCGGTAATAACCGCTCTCTTTCGTTGTTTTTTTAATACTGTTTTTTCATATCAATACGGCTGATGATGTTGAAGAGCGACGCGATAGTGATAATGCGTGGCCGTGAGTAAATCATCGCGATGAACGCTAGGGCTCCAAGAGTCATCGCCGCCAATTCCCATGTGGAAGCCATCCAGATTGAGCCAAACGCCTTTTTCCTTTTCTAATAAATGATGGTGGGTACACGTCATCAATTGTGCTAGCCCGTAGCGGCTTAACCCAAAGTGGAAGTTTCCGGTGATGATCCATTTGCCATAGGCCAGCGAGCGTGTATTGCAGCGCAACCCGTTTTCCGTTGGGAAAATATAAGGTGTGTGAAGGTCATCCAGTGGCAGATTCCAGTACCCATGCTGTGCCGCGAGCTGTCGGTCTGGGTAATTTTCATGTGGTCCAAGCCCGACCCAACTGACCTGAGGCGCGATGTCGGCTAACTGGCAGCTCAAGCCCACTCTGGCTAGTGACGGCAGTATCGTGGCGGCATCAACATCGATATCCACAGTCATCACGCCATGTGCATCAATCTGCCAGCGCTTTTTACTCCGTAGCAGGATCTGTCCGGCATGGCGGAATACGTGCTCGGTGGCAATGTGCACGGCATCGGCGAGCTGGTCAGCCTGAATTGCAACACACTGCGTCTGCAATTGATAAAGTCCGGCCGATTTCCAACGTTCGGCCCAGGCGCGCGGATCGATGCGATCGACCTCGCTGATACCGATGTCGTTATCCAGCGGTGCGCGAACAAACTGATCCTGCAAGGGGGTTAACAGCGTTGGAGTATCCGCCGTCCACCACTGTTCCAGCCAGCCGCTCTGGCGGTTAAAGCGCCAGCGCTGTTCGCCTTGAATAATGTCAAAGTACGCATCGGACGAGTGCAGAACAGGAGGTTTCCTCTGTCCAGAACAAAGTGCCTCGGGAAGATGGAGCGGTGTAGGAAGTTGCCACTGATCCCAGGCGCAGCGGTGATTGGCTTCTGACCAGGCGGTGGCTTTCGGCTGTACAACTTCAACATTGAGCCAAAGTTCTCCTGCGCGGTCGACTGTGGGAAGGGCTTCCAGCAGCGTCAGAGTCTGTGTGGCCTGCGGTGCGAGCGTCAGCGGCAGAGAACCTTCTGCGAGCATCTTATCATTCAGCGTAATGCTCCAGTTCAACTGCTCGTTGTCCGTATGGCGAAACAGATATTCACTGGTGATGTGCAGCTCACACGGTGATTCAGCCTGCCAGACGAATTGAATGTGTTGCTGTGCCCGCTGGGCTTCATACAGGCTGGGATGCGGGGTGCGATCGGGAAAAACCAAACCGTCCAGACAGAACTGGCGATCGTTAGGCATGTCGCCAAAATCTCCGCCGTATGCCCAGTAGGCATTGCCTTGTTCGTCGCGGCGGGTCAGCGCCTGATCGACCCAATCCCAAATGAATCCACCCTGTAACCGAGGATATTGGCGGAATGCCTGCCAGTAGCGGGCGAATCCTCCCAGACTGTTGCCCATCGCGTGTGCGTATTCGCAAAGAATGAGTGGCCGATGTTCGTCCGGCATGCTGACCCATTTGGTGATTGACCATTTGGGTACGCTGGGGAAGGGCTGGTCTTCATCAACGCGGGCGTACATAGGGCACACAATGTCGGTTGCACGGCTATTGGCGCCGCCGCCTTCGTAATGCACGGGGCGAGTCGGATCGTGGCGTTTGATCCATTGATAAAGCGCATCATGGTTTGCGCCGTAGCCGGATTCATTTCCCAATGACCAGATAATGATGCAGGGATGATTGCGGTCGCGCTGTACCATCCTTGATACGCGTTCGCTGTAAGCCGGCAGCCAGACGGGATCGTCCGACAGACGATTCATCGGCTGCATGCCGTGCGTCTCAATGTTCGCTTCATCTACAACATACAGACCGTAGCGATCGCACAGCCGATACCACAGCGGATGGTTAGGATAATGTGAGCAGCGTACGGCGTTAAAATTATGCTGTTTCATCAGTATAATATCGTGCCGCATCGTGTCTTCATCCATGACTTGACCGTGCTGTGGGTGATGTTCGTGACGGTTAACCCCGCGGATCAGCAGCGGTTGACCGTTCAGCAGCAGCAGGCCGCTGCGGATTTCAACTTTTCTGAAACCGACATCATAGGCTTCCGCTTCGACTAGCTTACCTTCCGCCGTTTCCAATGCAATGACGGCACGATACAGGTGCGGCTGTTCGGCGCTCCACAGGTCGGGCTGTGGCACGTCGATGCGGAGAAAAGATTTGTCATGATAGGCACCGCGCTCATCGACAATATCGCTGCCGAACGCCTGTCGCGTACCACCGATGAGCTTATTACCACGCCAAAGCTGTGCGTGGATGCGATGGTTTTTGGCCTCAGCTTCAGAGAACGTTGCCTTCACCTGAATATCCAGCGTGCCGTGGCGGAAATCGGCGCTGAGCGGCGTCGTTAGTTGGATATCGCTGAGGTGAACCGCCGGTTTATGCAGAAGCGTGACGTCGCGGAAAATACCGCTCATACGCCACATGTCCTGATCTTCCAGATAGCTGCCGTCAGACCAGCGTAGCACCATCACCGCCAGCCGATTCTCTCCGGTCGTCAGATAGCGACCGAGATCAAACTCCGCAGGCAGGCGACTATCCTGCGAATATCCCACCCAGTGGCCGTTACACCAGAGGTAAAACGCGGAGTTAACGCCATCAAAAATAATCCGCGTTTGTCCGCGACTGATCCAGTCGTGGTTGACCTTAAAAGTGAGCGAGTAACAACCTGTAGGATTGTCTTCTGGAACATAGGGTGGGTTGACGGGGATCGGGTATTTTACGTTGGTGTAAATCGGGGTGTCATAGCCCTGTAGCTGCCAATTGGCAGGCACCGGAATGGTGTCTGAATCAGGCAGATCCTGCTGTAACCAGCTTTCCGGTACGGCTTCTGGGCGGGTGAAATAGCTAAACGTCCATTCACCATTCAGACGACGAAGCCGCTGAGATGGCTCATCTTGTTGTGCAGCAGCCATGCTACGCCAGCTGTTGAACGGTGGGTGAGCAGGGAGCCGCTGATAGTGAGTATAGGCTGGGTTTTCCCAATCACGTCGGGCAAGAATTTCTTGCAGCGTGGCGCGATGGCGTGCTGGATACGGTAAAACGGTATCGCTCATGATGGCTTGGCTCCTGAACGTTTTTGAGTCTACCTTTGTGATTGAATTTTAAAATTGTTATCCGCTCACAATTTCTGTTGCTCATAACATATCGACTCGTAAGGGCGAGTAAAGTGGCATGTGACAATAAAGTGGAAGCGATCACAAAGATCGTTTGTAAAATGAATGGGAATACATCGAATTTGGAAAGCGCTGCGCAATAAATTAACGAGGGATGATAATTAACTTATTGTTTATCAGATTATTTTGTTAGGGTTTGACATCGGTAGTGAAAAACTACTGTTGTGTAAAGGGTTACAAACAGTGTAAAGGATTACAGCCTTTGTAGCTGGCGTGTAATGTCCAACAGATTTTTGGTGAGTTCTTGCAGGGAGGCATGGGTTGATGAATGTACGGCGGTGCTGTGGCGTACGATCAGTTCGGTGGGTAACAGCAGTGACGAACTCTGGGTAGGATCGCGCAGCGTGGCGAGCAAACGAGTGACGCCTTCTTTACCTAATAGCCTGAAATCCTGACGAATGGTTGTCAGTGGCGGAGTGTAATACGCGCTGTCCTGAGTATCGTCAAAGCCGATCACTGACATCTGCTCCGGTACGCGAAGGCCATACTCGTGCAGCGCACGCAGGACGCCAAGCGCCATTTGATCGTTCGCGACAACAATGGCCGAGACGCGCAGGGATTCTCCCAGCAGTGCCAGCGTCTGGTGGTAACCGGATGCGGCGCTCCAGTCACCGTGTAGCACCGAAGCGGGGGACAACTGCTGTTTCTCCAGCTCGGCCAGCCAGCCTTCATAACGCAGGCGGGCGGAGATCGACGTCATTGGCCCGGTCAACAAGGCAATGTATTGATGCCCCAGCTGTACCAGATGCGTGATGGCTAAGCGTGCGCCGTGATCGGGATCGAACATGACGTTGAGTATGTCGGTATGTGGATCGGCATCCATAAACAGCACGGGCGTGTCAGCACAGGTCTGGCTAATGTGGGCGACGTCATCCGTGGAGAGCGGAACATTCACAATAACGCCGCTGACACGTTGAGAAAGCAGGTCGTTAACGGCGTTATTGCAGGTGTTGACATCTGGGCTGCTCAGCATGGACATCACGATGTTAATGCCTAGCTGACTGGCGGTGCTCTTAATTGCTGCGGCAATTTGTGAAGGCGCGTGCAGCGAAAGATCGGTAGTGACCAGCCCCAGCGTGGTGATGGTTTTCCCTGCTAGCTGCTGGGCGACGCGATTAGGCGTGTAGTTAAGCGCCGTCATCGCCTGTTCGACTTTACTGCGAGTGCGGGATGAAACATGAGGCGCTTGGTTCAGCACACGAGAAACTGTCTGATAGGAAACCCCAGCGTACTCGGCGACATCATTTAGTGTTATGGGTTTCTGTTTCATCGCGGCGATTCCGTGCGTGATTATGTACTTGAAAGAGCATTATCATAACAAATCGCGCAGGGAATCCGTAATCGGTGTGCGTATTCCGGCGTAATCGAAGCACTGAAGAGAAGTGGGACAAAATAGTTTCATGCTGAAGCTGGCGTTTGTCGGCTTTTTAGGTGTTTGTAGAAAGTAAAACCGGGAGCAAGCGCTCCCGGTTTGTGGTGGATAGCTACCCGATGTTTACTGCTCGGACAACACAAACATGCCGTAAGGGTGGATTTGCAGATAGTAGCTGTCGCCCGGATTCGGCTGAAGCTGGGTTGCGTTAACCTGCAACAGCATAGACTGACCATGCCAGTCCACCTGCACTTCGTACTGCGGCCCCATGTAGGCGACCTGCGTGATGGTGCAGCGCTGGCTTTCGTCACCCTGATGGCTGAGCGTAATGGCTTCCGGACGAATACCGACGACGGATTCGCTTAATCCGGCGGCAAAGCCCTGCGGACGCGGAATGAGGTAGCCGTAGATATTCACGCTGTCTGCCGTGAAGGTAGCAGGGAAGATATTGGCATCACCCATAAAGCTGGCCATGAAGCGGGAGGCTGGCTGGCGATAAAGCTCCTGCGGCGCACCCAACTGCATGATTTTGCCTTTGTTCATCACCAGAACCATGTCGGACACCGCAAAGGCTTCGCTCTGATCGTGCGTAACATACAGCGAGGTGATGTTGAACTGCTGCTGAAGCTCACGGATTTTCTCACGCATGCTGCGGCGCAGGTTGGCATCAAGGTTACTCAGCGGCTCATCGAACAGCAGCACTTTAGGTTTGAGGATCAGCGCACGCGCCAGAGCGACACGCTGTTGCTGTCCACCAGAAATCTGGTCGACATAGCGATCTTCAAATCCTGCCAGGTCGACCAGCGCCAGCGCTTCTTTTACGCGTTGATTGATTTCCGCCTTCGGACGACCGAGCATTTTCAGCCCGTAGCCGATGTTTTCCCCCAGCGACATGTGTGGGAAGAGGGCGTAAGACTGGAACACCATGCAGATATCACGCTGTTGAATGGAGCGCTCGGTGACGTCTTCGCCATCGATGAAAATCTGGCCTTCCGTCGGCTTTTCCAGACCGGCAACGGCCCGCAGTACCGTGGTTTTACCACAGCCAGACGGCCCCAGCAGCGTGACCATTTTTCCCTGAGGGATCGCCAGATTCAAATCATCAATGACGGTGTTGTTGCCGAAGCGTTTAGTGATGTGCTTCAGTTCGACAAAGCTTTTTTCAGTATTCAAGGTAATCACTCCGCTTAGGCATTATTCTTGGCTTTCGTGCGGGAAATCCGCGCTTCACCGACCAGATAATCGAACAGGAAAATAATGGCCAGCATGACCACAATCAGGATGGAACCGTAGGCAATTGCCATACCGTATTCACCGTCTTCCACGCGGTTAAGAATGTAAGACGTGGCGACGCGAGTATCCGGTGTAACCAGAAAGATAATGGCGCTGACGGTGGTAATCGCACGCACGAAGCTGTATATCAGCGCAGACAAAATGGCCGGACGCAGCAGCGGGAGCAGAATATAGAACACCGTGCGCATCGAACCCGCACGCAGGCTGAGCGACGCCTCATCGAGCGATTTATCCAACTGTCCCAGTCCGGCAATACCCGCACGGATACCAACCGGCACGTTACGCATCACCATCGACATGATGACGATCACCGCCGTTCCCGTTAAGTAAACCGGCGCGCTGTTAAAGGCCAGAATATAAGACACACCGGCAACCGTGCCCGGTACCGCAAAGCACAGCATGGTGGTGAACTCGATGGCTTTCTTGCCGTAGAACTGCTGGCGCACCACGATGTAGGCGATGAGCAGCCCAAACAGTGCCGTAATCGGCGCAGCGATACCCGCGAACAACAGCGTATCCAGCAGGGAAGGCCAGGCACCGTCGCTAAAGCCTTGCCCGAACAGCTTGCTGAAGTTTGCCAGCGTCAGGGTGTAATCCACGCCCCAGTTAACGGTAAAGCTGCCGTAGAAAATGCTGCCGTACAGCAGGACGTTAAAGGCAATCCAGACATAGAGCAGGATGCTGACGATCCACACCAGCGAAACGGGTAGCGGCTGTACATCACCCCGAGAGGACTTACCAGAAATCGTCACGTAGGAGCGTTTACCGATCCACAGATATTGCACGCAGAACACGGCCAGGGAGAACACCAGTAGGACAACACCGAGCGTACTGGCTGACTGGTAATCCAGCTGTGCACCGGTGATATAGAAGTAAATCTGGGTGGCGAGTACATCGAAGTTGCCGCCCAGCACCAGCGGGTTACTGAAGTCGGCCAGCGACTGGACGATCACGATCAGGAACGAGTTGGCGAGCGCCGGTTTCAGCAAGGGCAGGAAAACCCGCTGAAAGGTTTGATAGCGGTTGGCACGCAGGGTGTACGACGCTTCTTCCAGCGACGGATGAATCGTCTTCATCGCGCCTTCCAGAATCATAAACGACATTGGCGTGAAGGCGAGCACCTGCGCTAGCCAGATACCGGTGAAACCGTACAGCCAGTTGGTGTTTGTCAGCCCGAACCAATCCACCATCAGCTCGGTCATGTAACCGGAGCGGCCCATCATCAGCGTTACGCCTAGCCCGACGACAAACGGCGGCGTAACGATAGGCAGAATAGAGAAAATGCGGCCGATAATCGCGGAACGGCGGGCGATGCGCGAGGTATAGATCGCCAGCACCATACCGAAGAAAGTACAGCCGATACCGACGGCAACCGACAGCAGGAATGAGTTCCAGATCACTCGTAAGATGTGCGCCTGACCCAAAATCTGCATAAATGACAGCGGCGCGAACTCACCGCTATCGTTGGTGAACATCGGGATGAAGATGGCGATGCTAGGGTAAAGGATAAAGACGCCAATCAGCGCGATGATGCTGATGAGCGAGCCGATGACGAAGCGATCGCCACCCAGCCAGTCCAGCCTAGAGAGCGCCAGCGTAATAATCGCACTCAGCGCGACAAACAGCGCAATAGTGCCATAGCCCATTCCGCGTCCTTCAACCGTGGCACTGATGACCACGAAAAGAGCACAGAACAACGCGTAAGCCGCATCAAAACGGTGGCGGCCACGCTGTTCCCGACCGGGCGTAAGCAGTGGACGTGCCAGCAACCCTACTGGGAGCAGGAACCACAGCAGGCTGATATTCAGGCTCGACCAGCTGTAGGCCGCCAGCAGTTCATCGCGTGAGGCATCCAGCAGGCCGTAATCCAGGCTCCACGCTGGCAGCAGCAAAAATGTTGCTGCAATCAGCGCCAGCCACAGGAAAACGGGATCCCGCTTAGGCGTCGGTGAAAGAGTTAGTGTGTGTGACATATGGTTCCCTGGTGCGTGCAAGTTTTATACCCGTCATACTTCAAGTTGCCTGTGCGTTGGCTGCCCTTACTCACCCCAGTCACTTACCTGAGTAAGCTCCTGGGGATTCGCTCGGTTGCCGCATTACAAGGCTATAAATGAGCCTTGCCCTAACGGGCCAACGCATAGCGTTGTTCAAAACGCTAACGTTTTGTCACTCAACTCGAATTATTTAGGGATATTGAGTTGTTTTATGAGATTGAATCGTCACAGGTATTGGTTGGTGAATAATATTGAGTAATGGTTAATTAGCGATGCTGAGAACACGGCGTTAAGCGAAATGCGAGCTTACCGCTGTGTTCCCGTTGTTTTGCAATCAATAGCGGTCAATGAATCAAGGGCAATGAATCGAGATTATTGGCCCATTTTGACTTCGTTAACCCACTTGGAAATCAGCTCTTTACGCACGTCTGCCGCGCCGTATTTGTCCATGTCGTAGTTGATCAATTTCAGATCCTGCAACTTCAGCGACAGCGGAGAGGCTTCTGCGGTGGTGTTGGTCAGAATCTGGTAGGACTGGCCTTTCTTCCAGGAGAGTTCCTGTGCTTCTTTTGACAGCGCCCAGTCAACGAACAGCTTGGCGTTATCCATATTGCGCGCGCCTTTCAGGATGCTGACGCCGCCGATTTCATAGCCAGTACCTTCACACGGGGAGATCAGCGTCAGCGGGGCGCCTTTCTCTTTTTCCAGTGAGTAGTCATGCAGGAAGCCGATACCGATAGCGGTTTCGCCACGTGCGGCGTTACGTGCCGGGGCAATACCGGATTTGGTGTACTGCGACACGTTGGTATTCAGTTTTTTCAGGTAATCAAAGGCCTGATCCTGACCCCACAGCTGGGAGAAAGTCGCCAGTGCGGTATAGGCCGTACCGGAACTTTGTGGATCGGCAATCTGGATCTCGCCTTTGTAGATCGGATTGGTCAGATCTTTCCAGCACTGTGGAACGGGCAGGTTTTTCTCCTTCAGGCGGTCGGTGTTGACGCCGAAGCCGAGGATACCGACGTAAACGGCAGACGAGTAGTTGCCTTTACGTTTGGCGGGATCGCGGAACTGCGGCATGATCTGCTCAAGGTTTTTAGATTGATAAGGTTCCAACAGATCCATTTCGCCCGCTTGAGATTGCGGATCCAGCGTGCCGCCGTACCAGACGTCAGCCTGTGGATTTTTCTTCTCTGCATCGACTTTCGCCAGCGTGCTGCCAGAGCCGTTGCGGATAAAGGAGGTTTTAACGTTGTGTTTCTCACCGAAGGCCTTGGCTTCTTCCTCGCAGAAGGCGTTAGTGGCGCTACAGTAAATGACCAGGCGTCCTTCAGCCCGAGCAGTGGTGGTGGTAACAGCAGCAACGGTCAGTCCAGCGGCGATGAGGGTAGTTAAGGTACTCAGTTTCATGATGTTTTCCTTTATAGGTGTCTATCTGTTGTTATTGCTATTTTGATGTCATCAAACGTTCCCGGCGGCTGACACCTGCCATCAGCAGCGGCATCAATAACAGTCCGATGCAGGCTGAAGCCAACGCCAGCAGAGTAAAAAATCCCGACCATCCGTAGTGTTGCAGCACCTGTGCTAGCGGCCAGCCCGCCAGCGCTGCCCCCAGATAGGCAAACAACGCCAGAAAACCTGTCACCGTGCCTGCGGCATCCTTTACGCGTCAGGTAAAACGTGGCGTACCCGATGACCATGGAAATCAACAACCGCGGTCGCCAGTAGCGATAACGCTGGCTGATTTGTGTTGGTGAAAGCTGTCCCGGTGGAAACATGGGTGCCTGCATGGGGTTCTCCGTCGCGTTGAGAGAAGAGTAGGGGGATGTGAATTAAAAAGGATGAGACAAGGTTTTAGGTAGCTAGGAATAATTCCTAGCTAATCGTCTTTTTGTTTAAATTTTGTGGGCAGGTTAACAATTATGTGCGTACCGCGCGGCGTGGCAGATTCGCTAAGGGTGGCAGCTTTTACCAGCCAGTTACCGCCCAGCGCCTGTACACGCTCCTCGATACCTCGCAGGCCGAAGCCACCGCCTGTCGGATTCGGCCTGTCTTTTTGTGTGATGCCCACACCGTTATCAATGACGTCGAGCGTAATCAGGTCATCTTGCTGGGAAAGTCGAACGGTAATCTGCGTCGCGCTGGCGTGCTTGTTGATATTGTTGAGCAACTCCTGCACCAGCCGATAAAGCGTGAAAACCACCACGTCATCATGCGGCGGCGTGGGAAGCTGATAATCCAGTTGAAACTGGATGCCGCGAGCCGAGAAGGCAAACTCATCCGCCAGATGATGCAGCGCTTTATCTAACACCATTTCATCCAGCACCGGCGGGCGCAGCTGGCGCAGAAGCTGGCGGGTGGTGTGGTGGATGCGCCGCGACAGCTCGCTGATTTGTCCGGCGGCATGCTGGGCGGCATCGGCAGGCGCGCTGTGTTTCACCAGCATGGCCTGAATCTGAATGGCAGTGATGTTTTGGCCGATGTCATCGTGCAGTTCGCGCGCGATGTCTTTGCGCACGGCCTCTTCGGTGTGGATGATGCGCTCCATAAGCCGCCGCCGGGTTTTCAGCTCCTGCTCCAACTGATGACGATAGCGCTGGAGCCGCTGTGCCAGCTGTTGCTGACGGCTTATCGCGATCCCCAGCCCAATGCCGAGTAGCGCCTGCGTAGAGAGAAAGAGCTCCAGTTCGCGCAGATCGTCGAAGGCTCCGCTTACCTGACGTGTGACGGCAATCATCAGGCTGCCGAGCACGGCGGAGAGCACGCCGCCTTGCCAGCCGAATTTATACGCCATGACCACGTTAGGTAGAAAAACGAAGATCAGCAGCAGGCGTTCCATCTCGGGTGTAAACGTCATTTGCAGGCAAACGCCGATAGAAAAAAACAGCGAGCACCAAATCAGCAGCGAGGTGCGCAGCGGCGGATCGGGGATCTCCTGTGCCAGCAATGTCTGCAAGTGCTGCTGCTTGATGTATTCGTACAGCAAATAGATGAACGGAATCAGCAGGACGCCGCCGGTAAACGTCGCCAGCAGCGTTTGTGTCAGCTGCGAATGTAACCAGGGGCCGATGGCGATGCCGTGCAGAACGGTGTTGAGTGTCAGCGCCGCCAGTAATAGCAGGAGTCGCTGCCAATAAAGCGTATAGCGATGCCAAATTTTATGCGTGATGATGGCCGGAATCAGGCTAAGGAACGGGGAAAGTAGCAGCAGCGAACGCGTCATGAGCTGTTCGCTGATAAGCCAGCTCTGGATGGCGATTTCCGTAATCAGCAAGGTCGGCCAGTATTTGCGCGGCAGCAAAATCATCAGCGCCAATCGCAGCCCTTGTGGTAACAGCAGCGCCGCCTGCTGGCCGTTGTTGCTCAAATAGAAACTGATGGTCCACAGCGCCAGCCAAATCAGGCTATAGAAAAAGGCGAGAAACAGCGTCATACCGATGACGTGCAGGCGGCGCATGATTTATTTTCCAGCCAGCAGTTGGTGTTGCAGTGCAAAGTGCACCAGCTCTACCGTGGATTCACACTGTAGCTTACTGAGAATATTGGCGCGGTGAACGTGAACGGTCTTATGGCTGAGTTCGAGCTGTTCAGCGATGCTTTTCACACTAATCCCGTTGATCAGCAAGCTGAATATTTCTCGCTCGCGTGGGGTCAGCGACAGTAGCTCTTTCGGTGGCTGCTGTTGATGGCGAATGGCATGCAGTGCATCGGCGCAGAGGTAAAGACCGCCGCTGCTAACCACGCGAACCGCCTGCACTAACTCTTCCGGGCCGCAGCGCTTCGTGAGATAGCCGCCCGCGCCCGCGTCCAGCGCGCTTTGTACAAACGCCGTGGTGTCATAGATGCTCAGAATAATGGCGCGAAAATTGGGGCGCTGCTGACGCAGACGGGTTAATAACGACAGGCCGCTTTCGTCCGGCATGGCGATATCAATCACGGCGACATCAATCGGCTGTTTGAGTAGATGGGGCCACGCCTGCGCCGCCGAAGCATATTGTCCAACAACCTGAATGTCATTTTCTAATGTCAGAAGCTGTGCAAAGCCAGACCGTACAACGATGTGATCGTCAACTAAAGCCACATTAATCATGGTTTCGCCGTGTGAATTCAAAGTCATCAAAACGTCATAATGCGGGGGAATGTAGAGGTGAGCAATAGCAGATAGGTAAAATGGAATCGGCTTAACAGATATATCCGTCATACTTCAAGCTGCTTGTGCGTTGGCAATACTCGGCTCCTCTCTGAGCCTCGCCCTGAAGGGCCGCCGTAAACGGCGTTCAAATTGGCTGAGCCAATTTGTCCTTACTCACCCCAGTCACTTACTTGTGTAAGCTCCTGGGGATTCTTGCGGTTGCCGCGTTACAAGGCCATAAATGGGCCTTGCCCTAAAGGGTCAACGCAAAGCGTTGTTCAAAACGCTAACGTTTTGTCACGCAACTCGAATTATTTAGGATATATATCACTCTTTATTGACCGAATAATGAAATGCATATTCATAGAACGCGGAGTTATTTGACTCGGTGAATTATGGGGCGTTACTGTTTTTCTCTTTAAATCAATACAGTTACGATATCAGGTAAACCAGAATGATGAATAAATGGCGTATAGCGCTGGTGGCGGGAATGGTTACGGCGGCGATGGCGTTGACGGCATGCGATAGCGCAAGTCACTCTGCCAACCACATTAAAGTCGGTGTGATTAACGGCGCGGAACAGGACGTCGCCGACGTCGCGAAGAAAGTGGCAAAAGAAAAGTATGGTCTGGATGTTGAGCTGGTGGGGTTCAGCGGTTCACTCTTGCCGAACGAGGCGACGGATAAAAGCGATTTGGATGCGAACGTCTTTCAGCATCGTCCTTTCCTCGGACAGCAAAATCGCGAACACGGTTATAAGCTGGTGGCGGTAGGAAATACCTTCGTTTTCCCGATGGCGGGTTATTCGAAGAAAATTAAAAATATCAATGATCTGAAAGACGGCGATACCATTGCGATTCCTTTCGACCCTACCAATTTGGGGCGAGCGTTGCTGCTACTGAAAAAGACCGGATTAATTACTCTAAAGCCTGACACGGGGTTATTGCCGACGGTGCTGGATATCACGACGAATCCACACAACCTGCGTATTATAGAAGTGGAAGGGGCACAGTTGCCGCGTTTGTTAGACGATCCGCAAGTGACGGTAGCTATTATTAGTTCAACCTATATTCAGCAAACGGGCTTAACGCCAACGAAAGACGGTATTTTTATTGAAGATAAAGAATCACCGTATGTGAATATCATTGTGACGCGTGAAAATAATAAAGATGCGGAAAACATCAAAAAGTTTATTCAAGCCTATCAGACTGATGAAGTTGAACAAGCTGCAAACCGTATTTTTAATGGTGGTGCGGTAAAAGGTTGGTGATGGTAATAACCCGATAACTGCAATGCTGTCATCTTTATTTAAAAGATGATGGCGTGTTAATTATTGGCTTGCTCGAAATTTAATTATTAAAATTAATTCAATGAAAAAATTTAAATGTTTTTTAATTAAAATATAATATACCATTTCCAGCACTTAAAATGATGGTTAAATATTAAATCCCCCGGTAATGTAACGTTCAAAAATTGTCACTACATCCGTTAAGAAAAATTATTTATGCCAAATAGATACGTTATATCTAAGATGGAGAATACGGTTAATTTTAGAAATTTCCTCTCTAAAAAAACCGTATATAATATAAAAACCAGCATTAAATCTCCGCGCTAATTTTTAAATGTTTTTTTTAATGTAGTCTTTTTTAAGCTCAGCAGCTAAGGTTATGTATGTTTTTTCAAAAAGCAAATTAATTGCACCCATTGGAAGTTCTTTAGGATTGGCCGCTAAATAACCAGATATCAGGTTGCTTGTTTGCGTAAATAATAGCGTTATTTTTTCATCTTGATACATTTTATCTGTTAGCATAATAAATCTATCCTAGAAAGTTAGTATGTCGGAAGGTGAATATTATTTCATGAGAAAGAATATATCAAGAATATTTTATCATTATAAAAATAGCGAGGGTTGTTATTATAATCCCTGTGATTTACTTATTTATATAATTATTATATAAAAAATTAATGTTAAATTATTTTTTATTAATATACTGTATACCCTAAGTAATTCGAATTTCAGGACAAAACGTTAACGTTTTGAACAACGCAAAGCGTTAGCCCTTTAGGGCGATGCTCATGAATGAGCATCGTAACGCAACAAGCAAAGGACAAATTCGTCGGGAACGAATTTGACCAGCCAACGGCTTGCCTTCGGTGAGAGACAGGATGTCTCTCATGTCATCCCGATGAGTTTACTTGAGTAAGTATTCGGGTGACTGACAAATCAGCCAGAGGCAGGTTTGAACGCTGCTTGCAGCGGCCCCAACGGGGCGAGGTCCGCGCAAGTGGACTGAGTATTGAAGCCAATGTACATGCAACTTGAAGTATGACGGATATATATCCGTGCTCATTGAAGATGCTTGTGATTTTATGTATCAAGAAGATCATCCTTTTCCGACATGAAAATATTTATCACTGATGAGCAAAAAATCGAGTTTGAACACCTTCATGACACCAGTTGTAATGACCCGATTCTGTTTATCCGACGCAGGCGACGACGCTCAGCTATGGATGGATACGGAAAGGGCATAAAGAGTCAGTTAAAACAAAAAGAAGTCGAACACGTCTGAGTATCTGGGACGCTGACTCTACGTGATGTGATATTGGCAACACGGTTATTCACGGTCGCTTTCAGGTGCTCAAACCTGCGTCTTGAGATTTATTGGGTATAGCGAAGTGTGGCAAAGAAAAAATTCAAAATAACTAACTGGAAAACCTGTAATAATGCATTCTGAGGGTGCTGATCGCTTGGCTCTGTGCTACCGCCGTGTGGTCCGACACTGCCGAATCTGTGCAGTGTGGTAGGTCGTTGCGTTATTCCGATGGTGTTGTTTTTATCTATCTGATTTTGCGACATAAAAATTTATCTTTTATCACGCCGTCAAAGAAACGACCTTTAGAGACGACAGCGTCAGAAATAAATTTTTTATAGATAGATTCAGGCACGTCAACGTATTGATAGGTATCTTTGTTATGAAACGCTATCTCAAGGGTGCGCGTCTTTGGGTCATACCCAATAGAATCAATTCGTGATGATAAAATCTGCTTTTGCTGCAATGATCGTTCCTCCCTTGTGTAAAATAAGATCAAATTATAAAAAATTCACTGCATGGCGCATTGTCGACGATCATGCTTATTTATTGAATATGTATCAAATTTTTGATGAATTGGTTAGCAAAATCGTGGGTCTGTAATTTTCATGCTTTGAATTTGTTCAATGACGGGAAATTTATCTGTCTAAAAAAGCCATGATGAAAACCTGAAATGATGGATAAAACCGGGTGCTGCTTCTTTTCAGCTGCCGCCTGAAGCTGAAGCACAGATTTTCAACGAGCTAGAATAGCTATTCCAATGCGTATTCAATCCTGTTTCGGCCGTTGGCTTTGGCCTGATAGAGTGCATCGTCTGCTGCTTTTATCAGGCATTCATAGTCTGGATGACCACTATAGACGGCGATGCCTGCGCTGATAGTCATGGTAACGCGTGCACCGTTTTGCAGATGAATCGGATGATCCTGAATTTTCTTTCTGAGGCGATCGATGATGGTATGGGCTGCGGCTTTGGGTGTTTCAATCAGCACGATCATAAACTCTTCCCCACCATAACGGAAAACATAGTCACTGTTTCTCGTACTTTCATACAGAATCTCGGCAATTCTTTTTAACATGCTATCGCCAGTTGCGTGACCATAGGTGTCATTAACGGATTTAAAATGGTCAATGTCAATCATGGCGATACTCAGTGGTGTATTTGAGTGCATTGCCAGCGATATTTCATGCCTGAGAATGGTGGGTAGGAAGCGACGGTTTAGCAGAAGGGTTAGCGTATCCTTGCCACTCTCCAGTTTTTGGACTTCGTCAAATAGTGACCCCAGCAGCATATTTATTTTATAAATTTTGCTTCTGACCGCTTTAAGTAGTGGAGCATAATCCTGCTGCGTCAGTAGTGCAGAGTTGCTATAGCTGCGAATGTACTCATCGGTTTCAGTCATGATGGTAGCGATAGTACGAATTCCCTGAATGTTACTGAAGCTGGATTTCCCCTTATGGTTAAACCACAGGCCAAAATCTGAATCACTCAAATCCTGGATGCTGGAAAGGGGAGTACCGGTAGCAACGCTAAAAATGAAGGCATTTTCCCAATTTAGCAGCGATGCATTTTGCCGCTCTCTCTCCATACTGGCATTTTCCAGAATAGAAAACAGCCGGTAGGATTCTTCATTTTTTGCGGCCATATCGTGTGATTGTGAATACGTCTTGCTCATTATCTCTATAGCAATATCCATGGAAATAGAAGTGAAACGCATGGCATCAAAGCATAGTGCTTTATCGCTTGCCACTTGTGCGATTTCTTCATAAAGGTGCCATTTTAGACGTCGCGCTCCGCGTTCAACTAGATCGACGGGAATACCTATACGAGCATGAACCTGACCAATTTTCTTTTGATGGCTAATTAGTTCAGCGAGGTGAGTTCCCGTGTTCGTTAGAATGACCGCTATCCATTTACTCATGGAACCATGGAGCCGATCGTGGACTTGCTGGCTGGAAAGAAAAAGGGAAGCCTCCTGATCTTTGAGCATGTAGGAATAAAAATCGTCAGCGAAGTCTGCTGCTTTCTGAGCAGCAAGGGTACGCAGTAGATTAAAAGATTTTTGTGAGGTTGTGGCTATCAATTGCATCCATTCTGATGTTATGACTTGATTGTAGTCTGGCTCATCGTTATCTCTCTGCTCATTAACGTTCAATAATTCGTTCAACTTTTAATCTCTTTTGTGAATATGCTGGATGTACTAGGATAGAAACGATCAACTTTCTTGCCTGAATGATTGATATTTAATGACAGAGAGGGTCTATATGCCGTTGTTAAAAATAAATAAAATTAATCATTTCATACAGGCACTATTATTACCGTAGCCATGAATGATAATGCTGTTTTTTTGATGTTAGAAGCTATTTTGAGATAATTTTATGAAAGTTAATGATTTAGTTACTGTCAAAACTGATGGGAAGACGCGCCGGGAAGGTATAGTTCTGGCTGTGGAAACGTTTCAGGAAGGGATTATGTATTTAGTTGCATTAAAAGATTACCCTGCTGGTATCTGGTTTTTCAATGAGGTTGACAGTAAAGACGGGACGTTTGTTGAGCCAAAGATCTTGCCAGAAAAAGAGTAAAGGGGAACACACCGATATACGAGCATTGTCCGAGTGAACAATGCTCGCAGTGACGTCGGTATCCAGTATTAGAACGTTTCCCAGTTACCGTTTTCCGTATTGGTTTGACGGGGGAGGGCAAGTGAGGTCTGAGCTTTTGCGGCCAGAGCGTTTGGCCGAATAGGGGCTGAATGAGCGCTTGACAAATGGTTGGATAACTTAAATGTCGCAACTGTACGGGTGAGCAATGCAGCTTGCTCTTCTAGCGATGCTGCAGCGGCACTGGCTTCTTGAACGAGCGAAGCATTTTGCTGTGTTACGCTGTCCATTTCAGAGATCGCCTGACCGACCTGAGTAATTCCTCGACTTTGTTCGTCAGACGCAGAAGCAATCTCACCCATGATGTCGGTGACGTTAGTGACGGCATCGACGATCTCTTTCATGGTTTGACCTGCGTTATCAACCAGAACAGAACCACTGTTGACTAGGTTGACGGACTCAGAAATCAGCGTTTCTATTTCTTTTGCGGCTTGCGCACTGCGTTGTGCGAGGCTGCGAACTTCACTGGCGACGACGGCAAAACCGCGCCCCTGCTCTCCCGCTCTGGCTGCTTCGACCGCCGCATTTAGTGCGAGAATATTTGTTTGGAAAGCAATACTGTTGATAACGCTGGTAATCTCAGATATTTTCTTTGAGCTACCTGAAATACTGTTCATCGTGTTAACAACGTTTGCAACGATCTCACCACCTTGCTTGGCCTTTCCTGAGGCATTTGCCGCGAGTTGGCTCGCATGGTGCGCATTTTCTGAGTTTTGTTTCACGGTTGCGGTTAATTGCTCCATGCTTGCCGCGGTTTGTTCCAGTGCTGCGGCTTGCTGTTCAGTTCGTGAAGAAAGATCAGTATTACCAGATGAGATTTCCGTCGAACCTTGATAAATAGAGTCCGCGCTTTCTCTAACGGTAGTAACAGTCGTAACCAAAGAAGACTGCATCTGTTGAACGTTGTTGGCTAGTGTGCCAATTTCATTTCTACCATAACGGTCTGATATTTGAGTTAAATCGCCCTGCGCAATACGCTGAATTCTCGTAACTAGCTGATTCATTGGTTTGATGAGAATGCTTCTCAGAAGGAAGAACGTTAGGAGCGTTAAAAGGGTCGCCAGAGCAAAGCTGCCGCCCATCAGTGAATACCCGAGTAGCGCGTTTTTATGCGCAATTTCGTTTAATTCTTTCGCTCTTTGCGTGCGGTAAGCGACAGCCTCTAACAAATATTTGTTATAGGCCAAATCCAAAACCCGGGTTTCTTCAGATTCGAGGGTGATAACCTCTTCAAACAACCCTTGTTTTGCTGCAGTGAGCATCAACATAAGGCCTTGATTGACATAAGCATCATAGGATTTGCGCAAATCGCTGTCCAACGCCATATCCTGCTGTGTTTTAACAGGACGCTCTTCATAGACAATGAATGCTTTTTTTGACTGTTCCAGCCGCTGTTCAGCTTGCTTCAGGTTGTCATTGAAGACCTGAGAGTCGCCAATACGTGCCGCCGCCGCCGCCTGGATTAGCAACAGGCGCGCTGTACGAAGATGGTTGGAGCTGTTTGAGATCCCCATTCGGGTATCGATTTCTTGTGTAACGTCGTCTAATGACTGATTGCTGCTTTGTAGAAAGTAGCTGGATGTGCCGATAGATGCTGCAAATAACAGCATGATACCACCCAGAATAATAACGAATAAGGGAACTAGCCGTAAATTGCTCAGCATGCTGGTTTCGGCGTGCTGCTCAGACTTTGAAGTTATTTTCATATCCATTCGCTCATTCTCAGGAATTTATGATTTACCATGCCACTAGTGGTGGCATTAGCGTTTAGGTTCTAGTGTCTACATTAATGACAATCCATTAGCTAAACAACCAATGTAAAAGATAATCGGCATATATTGAGAAACCTTAATTAAATTCGGTGCGATCCTGATCACGTTTTTAACTCTTTAAAAAGAAAAGAGAAAGACGTGATGAGAAATCATACAGAATGATAATAAAAAATAAAGAGCCTGCTTCCTAACTTTATTTGTGTAAGATTCAACGTTACTATAGCGGATTTATCTTCGGAGGAATTCTTCTTGGAAAAGCGCAAGCATTTTTTTTCTGATAAGAAAGTTGTTTTTTTTATCGCCACATTATGCTGTTTGCTCTGGGGAAGTGCTTATCCAGCAATTAAAAATGGCTATGAGCTGTTTCACATTGCAGATAAGGATATTCCTGGAAAACTCGTTTTTGCAGGCTATCGGTTCGCATTCGCTGGGCTGTTGCTTTTGGTACTTGCTGTATTAAGCGGGCGCTCCATCGGGCGCTTTCAACGTGGACAGTTTGTTCAGTTGACTACCCTGGGAATATTCCAGACATCGTTGCAGTATGTTTTTTTTTATATTGGCCTGGCTTATACCACCGGTGTTAAAGGTTCGATCATGAATGCAACCAGTACTTTTTTCAGCGTACTGTTGGCTCATTATCTATACCAAAATGATAAATTAAATATCAATAAACTAATTGGTTGTATATTGGGTTTCGTCGGGGTGATGGTCGTTAATGTCAACAGTAACGGAATGGACATTGGTTTTACGCTGTTAGGCGATGGATTTGTTGTTATTGCCGCATTTGTTTTGTCTGCATCTACTATATATGGAAAGCGTATATCACAAACAATGGATCCAACGGTGATGACAGGTTATCAACTGGCTATTGGCGGGGTTATTCTAACCATATCAGGATACTATACCGGCGGGACACTCACCATACCTAATTGGAAAGCCGTGCTGATACTTGGCTATCTTATTTTACTCTCTTCAGTCGCTTTTTCATTATGGAGCCAATTGCTGAAATATAATCGGGTCGGTATGGTCGCGCCATTTAATTTCCTTATCCCTGTTTCTGGTACGCTGTTGTCAGCATTGTTTCTTAATGAAAGCATTCTGGAGTGGAAATATTTCTTTGCACTTGTCCTCGTATGCTCAGGCATTTGGCTAGTTAACCGAATTGTGAAAAGCGATCGGAAAACGCCTCAGTGATCCAACTCATTTATCGTCCTGAAGGCACTGTTTGTAGCGTGATGTTTGAGCTTGCTGAAACCGTGAACCTCTTCATGCTGCAGTGCTTGCACTCAATCACAGAAAATTACTAATTTATTTAATATCAATATATTAACTCTTTACCTACCTTTTAGCTGTTAGACCGATATGCTTTATTGCCGTTGAATTGTGTTCTGGCAGAGATAGATAAATGTTGCTCCATAACATGAAGTTAAGATTTTTTTTTGGTAGAAAGTGTAAGTTTTTCGTGAAAGGTATAAACTTACATAACGGTACATGTTTTTAGTGTAATAGATTTTTTTATATCTATCATTTAGATAGCAGTCAAATTGTTTTTTTTTATTATTTTTAATTTTCTTTTTTTGTAACGTTTAGTGCGTATTTTTGGTGTAAAAATAAGCACTGGAGTGATCTGACCAGACAGGACTTGGCTCATAATGCTTTCATTTGTGTGATGTACATCACATAATGGCCAAAATCATTCTTCAGTCGCGTTGTGTGTGCTACGGATTAGGCGGTACAGTTGTGCTGTTTTAGGATTAATCCTATGCTTTAGTTAAAGCAAGTCTTCAGGATGGGACTAAAAAGCAACGGATGAACGGATTCGCAGCGTGATGCGTAAAGTTGGCAAGTAATGATTGCCCGAATAAGAAATGATAAAGCAGTAACTTGCAGTATCTGGCACCGATAATTTTTTATGCCATCAATGGAGAGTGATTTTCGAACTGGGCGATATGGTCTATCACCTAACTTATGTTTTAAACATAGCCTGTCGGGATGGGAAATATGGGTACCTCTGAATTACTCAAACACATTTATGACATTAATCTGTCTTATTTGTTACTGGCGCAACGCTTAATTAATGATGAAAAAGCTTCTGCGATGTTTCGCTTGGGAATCAATGACGAAATGGCAGATATCTTGATGCAACTGACTTTACCACAGATGGTGAAATTGGCAGAAACTAACCAGCTGATATGCCATTTCCGTTTTAACGATCACAATACAATCAAAGTCTTGACTCAGGAGTCACGTGTGGATGATTTGCAGCAAATCCATACGGGGATTTTGTTGTCGAGTAACTTATTACAACAGTTGACTTCGAAAGAAGAAAACTTGCCTAAGAAAAGGGCATAAGTAATGGCGGAGAAAAGTATTGTTCAGGAGGCGAAAGACATCCAATTGGCAATGGAGCTCATTTCGCTTGGTGCTCGTTTACAGATGCTGGAAAGTGAAACTCAGTTAAGTCGTGGACGTTTGATTAAGCTGTACAAAGAACTTAGAGGAAGTCCGCCGCCAAAGGGAATGTTACCTTTTTCAACGGATTGGTTTATGACTTGGGAACAAAATATTCATTCATCAATGTTCTACAACGCTTACAGCTTTTTAATCAAGAATGGGCAGTGTAGCGGTGTCGAAGCGGTTATTAAATCTTATCGGCTTTACCTAGAACAGTGTGCGCCGCAAAGCGATTCTCCTCTATTGGCATTGACGCGAGCCTGGACATTAGTTCGGTTTGTTGACAGCGGCATGCTGCAACTGTCGTCATGCAATTGCTGTAAAGGAATGTTCATTACTCACGCTCATCAACCTAAAAACAGTTTTGTCTGTAGTTTGTGCCAACCCCCTTCCAGAGCGGTAAAAAGGCGTAAACTTTCGCAAAATCTTGCCGATATAATACCTCAACTGCTGGATGAACAGGTAAAACACGCAGTCTGAGCTTGTAGCGATTTGTGAATCTATCACTGTTGGTTGTGAAAGCGGTGATAGATTTCTTCCTCTAGAACGTCCTGGCTACGGCTCTGCTGTTTTATCTCACTTTCCGCCCACCTTTTTTATTATAAGGATTTCTTGTGCTGGTTATATTGGGTTATATCGTAATTGTGGCCTCGATACTCGGCGGTTATCTCATGGTCGGTGGGGCCTTGGGGGCGCTTTATCAACCTTCGGAGCTGCTGATTATCGGCGGTGCAGCGGTAGGTGCTTTCATCGTTGGCAATAATGGTAAGGCGATAAAGGCAACACTTCGAGCGTTACCTCTTTTAGTCAAAAGCTCTAAGTACAATAAAGCATTGTATATGGATCTCATGGCCTTGCTCTTCCGATTGATGGCCAAATCTCGCCAGCAAGGTATGCTTTCCTTGGAATTTGATATTGATAATCCTCGCGAAAGTGAAATTTTCTCAAGCTATCCCAATATTCTTGCCGACAACAACGTGGTCGAATTTATCACCGACTATTTGCGATTGATGGTCAGCGGTAATATGAACGCGTTTGAGATTGAAACTCTGATGGATGAAGAGATTGAAACGATTGAACATGAAAGTGAAGTCCCTGCATCCAGTTTGACGATGATGGGTGATGGCCTCCCTGCATTTGGTATCGTCGCTGCCGTTATGGGGGTGGTTCACTCATTGGCATACGTTGACCGTCCTGCCGCTGAGTTAGGGATGATGATCGCTCACGCCATGGTGGGTACTTTCCTGGGTATTCTGCTTGCTTACGGTTTTGTCTCTCCATTAGCCGCCTTACTGCGCCAGAAAAACGCAGAAAAAATCAAAGTATTACAGTGCATTAAAGTCACTTTACTATCGAGCCTTAATGGTTATGCTCCGCAAATTGCCGTTGAATTTGGACGTAAAACATTGTACTCAACGGAGCGTCCTTCCTTTACCGAATTGGAAGAGCACATTCGTCGCGTGAAATCGCCGACCCAGCCAGCGTCGGACAGTAACGCATGAAACATCAGCATCCCATTATTCGCAAAAAGCGTAAGTCTGGGCATGGAGGGCACCATGGTGGCTCTTGGAAGATTGCCTACGCTGACTTTATGACAGCAATGATGGCTTTGTTTCTGGTTATGTGGCTTATCGCCATTTCTACGCCAATGCAGTTGGCCCAAATTGCGGAGTATTTTCGTACTCCACTAAAGGTTGCGTTAACTTCAGGCTCTAAATCAAGCGATAGTTCCAGCCCAATTCCTGGTGGGGGGAATGATCCTACTCAGCAAGATGGTGAAGTGAAAAAGGCCATCAAAACGGATAATGTGGAAAAGAAGCTGGATGAGGTTCGACTCAATAGGCTGCGGGAACGCTTGGATCAGTTAATTGAAGCCGATCCTCGATTACGTGCTCTTCGCCCACATCTGTTAATTGAAATGATTGATGAAGGCTTACGCATCCAAATCATCGATAGTCAAAATCGTCCCATGTTTAAAACTGGGAGCGCGCAGGTTGAGCCTTATATGCGAGATATCCTGCGTGCGATAGCCCCTATCCTGAACGATTTCCCTAATAAGCTGAGTATTTCAGGCCATACTGATGATGTTCAGTATACGACAGGGGAACGTGGTTATAGTAACTGGGAATTATCCGCAGATCGTGCGAATGCATCACGTCGGGAGCTTATTTTTGGGGGGTTGTCTGATGGAAAAGTTTTGCGCGTTGTGGGTATGGCTGCGACAATGAGCCTCAAACAGGCGGCTGGCGGAAATGATGCGATTAACAGGCGCATCAGTTTGCTGGTATTGAGCAGACAAGCTCAAAAAGATATTGAAGAAGAAAATGCAGAAAGCTCTGCTGTAAACATAGACAAGGTGGAAAATTTACAAAATATGGAGTTGGATAAGCCTAAACCTACCACTCCGGCTGCCGAAAATAGTGATAACAACAATACGAGTGGAAGTGGTGGGGCATTACCACAACCAACCAATGGAGTTCCTGCTCCAGAGCGTCAGCAGCCAACGACAGCGTTGCCTGCTGCGCCCGATAGCCAGGCAACGCCTTCTCAATAAGCCGCGATTCACAGCAGAGGTGACCACGTGAGCATGGACATGAGTGCTTTCTATCAAACGTTCTTTGATGAAGCAGATGAATTACTGGCAGATATGGAACAACACTTATTGTTGTTGGATCCGTCAGAACCCGACACCGAGCAATTAAATGCGATTTTCCGTGCAGCCCACTCTATAAAAGGTGGAGCTGGCACATTTGGTTTTAAAGTATTACAGGAAACTACGCACCTTTTAGAGAATTTACTCGATGGGGCAAGACGCGGCGAAATGCGCCTTAGCACTGATATCATCAACCTGTTTCTGGAAACAAAAGACATTATGCAGGATCAGTTGGACGCTTATAAAACCGCACAGGAACCCAATGCTGAAAGCTTTGAGTATATCTGTCAGGCCTTGCGCCAGCTTGCTCTGGAGTCTAAGGCCGATGGTGACGCAGCCCAGTCTGATGCGTCGGCTGCAACGCAGCACTCTGCTAGTCCAGCATCTAATGGTAAAGGTGAAATGCGTATTGCATTAACTGGCCTGAAGCCTCAGGAAATACCTCAGATGCTGGAAGAGCTTGGTAATCTGGGGACGGTTAAAGATCCGCACCAGACTGATACTAGCGTAGAAGTGACATTAGTTACGTCTGAAAGCGAAGACGATATTAGTGCGGTACTGTGTTTTGTTCTTGAGCCTGAGCAAATCAGCTTCAAGTCTGCCGTCGCTAGCCAACCTGCCGTCGCTGAAGTCGTAGAAACATTGGCTGTTGTTGAAGCACCGGCAGCCGTGATCGCGCCAGTGGCTTCGTCCGCCCCTGTTGTTACAAAACCGCAATCTGCACCGGAAAATGGAAAAAATAAAGCAAAAACCGGTGATACCAGTATTCGTGTAGCGGTTGAGAAAGTTGACCAGCTTATCAACCTCGTTGGTGAGTTAGTGATTACGCAGTCTATGCTGGCACAGCGCTCAAGCGAACTCGACCCTGTGGCACATGGCGACCTGCTTAACAGTATGGGGCAGTTGGAACGCAACGCCCGCGATCTGCAAGAATCGGTCATGTCCATCCGTATGATGCCGATGGAATATGTCTTCAGCCGTTTCCCTCGTTTGGTTCGTGACTTGGCTGCCAAATTGGATAAACAAGTTGAGCTAACGTTGATGGGGAGTTCGACTGAGCTGGATAAGAGTTTGATTGAACGTATTATCGATCCTCTGACGCATCTGGTGCGTAATAGCCTCGATCACGGTATCGAATCCCCAGATAAACGTGTTGCTGTAGGCAAGGCTGCTGTGGGTAATCTGACGCTTTCCGCAGAACATCAGGGCGGTAACATTTGTATTGAAGTTATCGACGATGGCGCAGGACTTAACCGCGAGAGAATTCTGGCTAAAGCCTTGTCTCAAGGATTGGCGGTGAGTGACGCGATGTCTGATGAAGAAGTGGGGATGTTGATCTTTGCACCAGGTTTCTCTACCGCGGAGAAAGTCACGGACGTTTCTGGACGAGGCGTTGGTATGGATGTGGTGAAGCGGAATATTCAGGAAATGGGCGGCCATGTTGAAATTCATTTTCAGGCTGGAAAAGGCACGACGATCAGAATACTGCTGCCATTAACGCTAGCCATCCTTGATGGCATGTCCGTTAAAGTTAACAAAGAAGTCTTTATTCTGCCGCTTAACGCCGTAATGGAATCTCTGCAACCGCAGTCGGAAGACTTGTATCCTCTAGCAGGTGGAGAGCGGGTGTTGCAAGTTCGTGGCGAATATTTACCTCTCGTTGAGTTGTTCCATATCTTTGATGTTGATGGTGCTAAAACGGATGCTACTCAGGGTATTGTTGTTATCCTGCAAAGTGCAGGTCGGCGCTATGCGTTGTTGGTCGATCAGTTGATCGGACAGCATCAGGTTGTCGTTAAAAACCTGGAGAGTAATTATCGCAAGGTACCAGGCGTTTCAGCCGCTACCATCCTTGGTGATGGCAGCGTTGCGCTGATTGTGGATGTTTCAGCGTTGCAAGCGCTTAATCGTGAAAAGCGTGTGGTTGAAACTGCTGCTTAATAAAACAGATCGTTAATAAAGGGTGGAAAACATGACTGGACTTGCAAGCGTCACGAAATTAACTGGCGAAACAGTAGGACAGGAATTCCTGATTTTTACGCTGGGTGACGAAGAGTACGGCGTTGATATCTTAAAAGTACAAGAAATTCGCGGTTATGACCAGGTAACGCGCATTGCCAACACACCTTCCTTCATTAAAGGTGTTACCAATCTACGCGGT
Organism: Pectobacterium carotovorum; assembly: GCA_016415585.1. Taxonomy (NCBI): domain Bacteria; kingdom Pseudomonadati; phylum Pseudomonadota; class Gammaproteobacteria; order Enterobacterales; family Pectobacteriaceae; genus Pectobacterium; species Pectobacterium carotovorum. The sequence continues at coordinate 1,828,433 of CP066552.1, forward strand.
GTTATTGTACCGATAGTTGACTTACGTGTTAAATTCGCCAAGCAGGATGTTGAGTACGATGATAACACGGTTGTTATTGTTCTGAATCTTGGTCAGCGCGTTGTTGGCATTGTCGTGGATGGTGTTTCTGATGTGCTGTCATTGACTGCTGACCAAATTCGACCTGCGCCAGAATTTGCTGTAACGCTGTCAACGGAGTACCTGACTGGTTTGGGTTCTCTGGGTGAGAGAATGCTGATTCTGGTTGATATCGAAAAACTGTTGAGCAGCGAAGAAATGGCGCTGGTTGATAGCGTATTGAAAGTCTAATCCATGGCCTTCAGGGGCTACGAAAGTGGCCCCGAAAACCTTCCTTAGCCGTATCCTTGCCTGTTCAGAAATTCGTAAAGATATCCAAAATAATGCCGATATGATCGGTGGTTGGTCTACTCAAAAGGCGTTATATGTTTAACCGTATAAAAGTTGTCACAGGTTTGATGCTTGTACTGGTGTTGTTTGGGGCTCTTCAGCTTATTTCTGGTGGTTTATTCTTTAGTGCATTAAAAAATGATAAGGATATCTTCAGTTCAACGCAGGTGATTAACCAGAAGCGTTCAGAGCTCGATTCTGCATGGTCATATTTATTACAGACTCGCAATACACTTAACCGCGCGGGCACGCGTTTTGCACTAGATGTAAGTGGTACGGGAGCTGGTGTGGGTGGGAAAGAGCTTTTGGCTTCGGCACAAAAGCAACTGTCCGTAGCAAACGATTTTTTCTCCCGCTATGAAAAAGTGCCACAAGACGCTCGTCAGGATGAAAGTATCGCTCGGGGAGTAAAAGAGAATTATGTTGCTCTGAATGGCGCGTTAACCGAGTTAATTCAGTACCTGAATGCTGGGGAATTTAAAAAATTTATTGAGCAACCGACACAGCGTTTTCAGGACAACTTTGAAAAAGCGTATTATGCCTATAAAGCCGAAAGCGATAAACTTTATCAGGCTGGCATAGCTAAAAATGATGAGGCTTACGACTCGGCGCTTTGGATTCTTGGTTTCATTATTGTACTGGTTTTTGCGTTAGCCCTGATCTCATGGATTGGTATTCAACAGCTATTAATAAGGCCGCTAAATAATATTGTTGAACACATTCGCCATATTGCGAAAGGTGATTTGACAAAAACGACTCACTTTCACAGCAGCAATGAAATGGGGATTCTGGCTGACAGTATCCGCCATATGCAAAGTGAGTTTGTTTCAACGGTTAGTGCGGTTCGCCAAGGTGCTGATGCTATCTATACGGGAGCAACAGAAATTAGTGCTGGAAATAATGATCTTTCTTCCCGCACTGAGCAGCAGGCTGCCTCACTAGAAGAAACAGCCGCAAGTATGGAGCAGCTGACTGCAACAGTTAAGCAGAATGCGGAAAATGCGCGTCAGGCCAGTCAGTTAGCACTGAGTGCTTCAGAGACGGCGCAGAAGGGCGGCAAGGTCGTCGATAATGTCGTCAAAACCATGCACAATATTGCTGGAAGTTCTCAAAAAATTGCCGATATTACTAGTGTGATTGATGGTATTGCTTTCCAAACCAATATTCTTGCGCTGAATGCAGCGGTTGAAGCAGCCAGAGCAGGAGAGCAAGGGCGTGGGTTTGCGGTTGTTGCAGGCGAAGTTCGCAATCTGGCACAGCGTAGCGCTCAGGCTGCGAAAGAAATTAAAAGTCTGATTGAAGATTCTGTCAGCCGGGTTGATGAAGGCTCTGTACTCGTTGAAAGTGCGGGGGAGACGATGGGGGAAATCGTCAGTGCCGTCACTCGTGTAACGGATATCATGGGCGAAATTGCCTCAGCTTCCGATGAGCAAAGTAAGGGTATCGATCAGGTTGGTCAGGCTGTGACTGAAATGGATCGTGTAACGCAACAAAACGCCTCTTTGGTTGAAGAGTCTGCCGCTGCTGCGGTTGCTCTGGAAGAGCAAGTTAAAGTGTTAAATCAAGCGGTTGCTGTATTCCGTCTGTCTAGTGATGCTGATTCGTTTAGAAGGGCGGCGCCAGTGACGACGGGTCAAAAGCCTGTATTGCTGGCACCATCAGCAAATGGCGGTAAGAAAGCTAAGGAAGGTTCATCCAATGATAATTGGGAAACCTTCTGATAAAAACCGCCGTATAGGCTATAAATAACCAAGCTGTAGGGCGCGTTACTGAGCCAATCCCCAGCCGCTTATGTATAAGGTGGCTGGGCGATTGTTTGCTCGCCATAATTTAAAAATGAACATGCGAGTAATTTGTCACTGAGTGTCTGGGGGTTATAAGCGATATAGCACTTGGTGCTTTGAAGCAGGGTAATTCATGGTATTGTTCAATCTGTAACTTATGTTACGGGTATGATGGGTGAGATTGACTTTGGTATTAATGCCAAAGAATAAAGCAGGTAGCACAGCTGTGATGAGAGGGACAACACCACCCGGCAGCATGTGTCTTTGGTAGAACTCCCGCTGATAAGTGAGCCAGCTTTCAGAACTTACGGGCGATATTACCAATACAGTGTCAGTTTTAATCGTGAATCGATGAACAATTGACGAATGACAATAAAACCTGCGTTAGCTGTGAAGGAAAGTTCAGATTGAAAAAAACTATAGCAAAAAAACAATATTCGAGCGGTTTGATATGAAAAGTACACCATCGCAAAATCGCCCTGAATCTGCTTCTATTCTGACGCAGATGGTTGACAGGTTGCCATTGTCGGACACTCACTTCCGGCGAATCAGCCAATTAATATATCAGCGTGCTGGCATTGTCTTGGCCGATCATAAACGTGAAATGGTTTATAACCGTTTGGTTAGACGCCTCCGTTTACTTGGAATCAATGATTTCGGGCAGTATTTAGCGCTACTTGAGTCAGACCCTAATAGCGCGGAATGGCAAGCTTTTGTTAATGCGTTAACGACTAACCTAACGGCGTTTTTCCGTGAAGCCCACCATTTTCCTATATTGGCTGAGCATGCCAGAAAGCGTCCTAATGGTTATACTATCTGGAGTACGGCGGCTTCTACGGGGGAAGAACCTTACTCATTGGCGATGACGCTTGCTGAGGTTCTTGGCAATAAAGCGAGTGGATGTCAGGTGTGGGCCAGTGATATTGATACCCAAGTGTTAGAAAAGGCAACGACTGGCATCTATCGCCAGGAAGAGTTGCGTTCTCTTTCTCCACAACAGCTACAGCGGTTTTTTTTACGCGGTACCGGCCCGCATAGCGGTTTAGTTCGTGTTCGCCCCGAGCTGGCGTCTATGGTGCATTTCCAACAACTAAATCTGCTTGCACCCGACTGGTCGGTTCCCGCGCCATTCGATGCTATTTTTTGTCGCAATGTAATGATTTATTTCGATAAAGAAACTCAAGAGCGTATTCTTCGTCGATTTGTCCCGATGCTTAAACCGGGTGGGTTGTTATTTGCTGGGCATTCAGAGAATTTCAGCCAGATCAGCCGCGAATTCTATTTGCGTGGGCAAACTGTATATGGGCTGGCTAAGGAAAGATAATGAGCAAGATAAGAGTATTATGCGTTGATGATTCTGCCTTAATGCGTCAGATCATGACTGAAATAATTAATAGTCATCCTGATATGGAAGTTGTCGCGACCGCGCCAGATCCGTTAGTTGCTCGTGATTTAATTAAAAAGTTCAATCCCCAGGTATTAACGCTGGACGTTGAAATGCCGCGAATGGATGGGCTGGATTTTCTTGAAAAGCTTATGCGTTTGCGCCCGATGCCTGTTGTCATGGTGTCGTCGCTAACGGGAAAAGGTTCAGAAATTACGCTTCGCGCTTTGGAACTCGGTGCGATTGATTTCGTCACCAAACCGCAGTTAGGTATCCGCGAGGGAATGCTTGCCTACAGTGAACTGATTGCGGAAAAAATTCGCATGGCAGCGAAGGCACGCCTGCCGCAACGTAGTGCAGCGGCAGAGCCGACAAAAATTATTCAGCATATGCCATTGCTCAGTAGTGAGAAATTGATCGCGATTGGGGCATCGACGGGAGGAACGGAAGCGATACGGCATGTATTACAGCCCCTGCCGCCGACAAGCCCTGCGTTATTAATTACACAACATATGCCACCGGGCTTTACAAAGTCTTTCGCCGAGCGTTTGAACAAGTTATGTCAGATTACGGTGAAAGAAGCAGAGGACGGGGAACGTGTCCTTCCTGGGCATGCATATATAGCGCCGGGGGCTCGTCATCTTGAACTAGCCCGTAGTGGGGCAAACTATCAAGTACGTTTAAATGATGGACCGCCAGTTAATCGGCATCGTCCATCAGTTGATGTGTTATTCCGTTCGGTTGCACAATACGCTGGGCGAAATGCCGTAGGCGTAATCCTTACGGGAATGGGAAATGACGGGGCAGCTGGCATGTTGGAACTCCATCAGGCTGGTGCTTATACTCTGGCTCAAAATGAAGCAAGTTGTGTGGTTTTCGGGATGCCACGTGAAGCAATAGCGATGGGTGGCGTCGATGAAGTGGTGGATTTGCACCAGGTGAGCCAGCGAATGTTGGCACAAATCTCTGCCGGACAGGCATTACGTATATAAGCAGCTCTCGGTGAGCAATAAATATTTTAGGAGTAGGTATGGCCGATAAAGAACTCAGATTTCTGGTAGTGGATGATTTTTCGACAATGCGCCGAATTGTCCGTAACCTGCTTAAGGAACTGGGCTTTAATAATGTAGAAGAGGCAGAGGATGGCGCAGATGCACTGAATAAACTTCGCTCCGGTGCTTTTGATTTCGTCATTTCTGACTGGAATATGCCCAATATGGATGGACTGGAGCTATTGCAGACTATTCGTGCTGACGGTGCGCTTTCCAGCCTTCCTGTTCTGATGGTAACGGCGGAAGCGAAGAAAGAGAATATTATCGCTGCAGCACAAGCGGGTGCTAGCGGCTATGTAGTTAAACCATTTACTGCAGCTACCCTTGAAGAAAAACTGAGTAAAATTTTCGAAAAACTGGGTATGTAAGGGGATCTTATGACGCCACATATGCCGTCCGTGAACGACACTGCTTCAGCAACTGAGATCATTTCGCGTATCGGTCAATTGACCCGTATGCTGCGCGACAGTTTGAAAGAGTTGGGTCTGGATAATGCGATAGCAGAAGCAGCAGAGGCTATTCCTGATGCCCGCGATCGTCTTGACTATGTTGTCCAAATGACTGCGCAAGCGGCGGAGCGTGCTCTGAGCTGCGTAGAAGCTGCACAGCCACGTCAGAACCAACTAGAAGCTGATGCTAAATCTCTGAAAGTTCGTTGGGATGAATGGTTTGAAAACCCAATCGAATTGGCTGATGCACGTGAATTAGTGACGGATACGCGTAGCTATCTTGAAGACGTACCACAGCATACCTCATTTACCAACGCCCAACTGTTGGAAATTATGATGGCGCAAGATTTCCAGGATCTTACCGGTCAGGTAATCAAGCGTATGATGGACGTTGTTCAGGAAATTGAAAAACAACTGCTGATGGTGTTGCTGGAAAATATTCCAGAAAAACCAGATGCATCTAAGCGTGCAAATGATGGTCTTCTGAATGGACCTCAATTGGATAAAGGTGCAGCAGGTATCGTCGCTAACCAGGATCAAGTTGATGACCTTCTGGATAGCCTTGGCTTCTAATAAACCTTACTTCAAAAAAAGGCGCTATCATCTTTTTTGAAAAAGGCTACGAACACTATCGCTCATGCTATTTATGGCTAGATATTATGGCCATAAATAGCTAAATTCGGTTTTTCCCACCCTTTTGTCCTTACTATGCGTTAAAGAAGCGTTGGTTTTTCTCGTTGTTCCAGCCATAAAACTTTCCCGTATTTGTCATGCTAGGCAGCAAATTCCTATCCTAAAAGCTGTAACAGGAACGCCAACGTGGCTGAAGATAGCGATCTAGAAAAAACAGAAGCCCCCACTCCCCAAAAGGAGGAAAAGGCGCGAGAAGAAGGCCAGATTCCGCGATCTCGAGAGTTGACTTCTGTTCTGATGATGGTCGCAGGATTGGCTATTTTGTGGGCAGGTGGCGATGCCATGTCTGGCCGATTGGCCAGGATTGTCTCGCAGTCGCTAAATTTTGATTACGCGACGATTGGCGATGATACTCAGATGCTACGTCATGTTGGTTCACTACTGCGTCAGGCAGCATCTGCGCTGGTGCCGATTATGCTTGGAGCTGTATTGGTTGCGCTGTCTGCGCCGATGCTGTTGGGCGGAGTATTATTTAGTACCAAATCATTAAAGGTTGATTTTAAAAAGTTAGATCCTATTTCTGGGTTGAAACGGTTATTTTCCGCCCAATCACTGGCTGAACTCTTCAAGGCAATATTGAAATCAGTCATGGTCGGGATTATTAGTGCTTTGTTCTTGATTCATAACTGGCCGAAGATATTGCATCTGGTATCCGAAGCGCCGATTGCGGCGATGGGGGATGCGCTGGAACTCGCTGTGATGTGTGGTTTCCTTATCATTATGGGACTCATTCCCATGGTCGCTTTTGATGTATTTTGGCAAGTTTGGAGTCATATTAAAAAATTACGGATGACGAAGCAGGAAATTCGTGATGAGCATAAACAGAGCGAAGGTGACCCCCACGTTAAAGGCCGTATTCGTCAGCAACAAAGAGCAATGGCTCAACGTAGGATGATGGCTGATGTCCCCAAGGCTGATGTTATCGTCACTAACCCGACGCATTATGCGGTAGCATTACGCTATGATGAGAAGAAGATGAATGCGCCAAAAGTGTTGGCTAAAGGGGCTGGCGACACCGCCTTACGCATCCGTGAATTGGGGACAGAACATCGCGTCCCTATTTTAGAAGCACCACCATTGGCTCGAGCACTATTTCGTCATTCAGAGGTCGGGCAGCACATTCCGGCCACGCTGTATGCTGCCGTTGCAGAAGTCTTAGCCTGGGTTTATCAACTGAAACGCTGGAAGCGGGAAGGTGGATTAATTCCTAGAAAACCGAAACATTTGCCAGTGCCGGATGCACTGGATTTTGCTAAAGAGAATACTACTGATGGCTAATTTGGCCTCTTTGCTTCGTTTGCCGAGTAATATGAAGGGTGCCCAATGGCAGATATTAGCCGGACCAATACTGATCCTGCTGATACTTTCCATGATGGTACTGCCTCTGCCGCCATTCATCTTGGATCTGCTATTTACCTTCAACATTGCACTATCAATCATGGTATTGCTGGTTGCAATGTTTACGCAGCGGACGCTGGAGTTTGCTGCATTTCCTACGATTTTGCTGTTTTCTACCTTATTGCGGCTTTCGCTCAACGTCGCTTCTACCCGTATTATTTTGCTGGAGGGGCATACGGGGACGGCCGCCGCAGGTAAAGTTGTTGAAGCATTTGGCCACTTCCTGGTAGGTGGAAATTTCGCCATTGGTATTGTGGTTTTTATCATTCTTGTCTTAATCAACTTCATGGTTATCACCAAAGGTGCTGGACGTATTGCTGAAGTTGGTGCCCGTTTTGTGTTGGATGGTATGCCTGGTAAACAGATGGCGATTGATGCCGATCTTAATGCTGGCATAATTGGTGAAGAAGAGGCAAAAAGGCGCCGTACTGAAGTCACTCAGGAGTCAGATTTCTACGGTTCAATGGACGGTGCGAGCAAGTTCGTGCGCGGTGATGCTATCGCCGGGTTGATTATCATGGTCATCAACATTGTTGGTGGATTGATCGTCGGTGTTGTGCAACACAATATGCCAGTAGGGCAGGCGGCGGAAAGTTACACGCTGCTTACCATCGGTGATGGTTTGGTTGCTCAGATCCCTGCACTGATTATTTCTACCGCGGCAGGCGTGATTGTTACTCGCGTAAGTACCGATCAGGATGTTGGTCAGCAGATGGTTACCCAACTGTTCAATAACCCACGAGTAATGGTGCTAAGTGCAGCGGTTATTGGACTTATTGGGCTGGTTCCTGGAATGCCTAACTTTGTCTTTCTGTTATTCACAGCCTCTTTGTTAGGGCTTGCTTGGTGGATGCGTGGTGAACAGCAAAAAGAACCTGTCATGCAGCCTATACCAGCATCAATGGAGAAACATCAGATTATTGAAGCCAGCTGGTCTGACGTACAGCTTGAAGATCCGCTGGGTATGGAAGTTGGCTACCGATTGATCCCAATGGTTGATGCGCAGCAAGATGGTGAACTGTTGGGCAGGATTCGTAGTATTAGGAAGAAATTTGCTCAGGAAATGGGATACTTGCCGCCAGTAGTTCATATCCGAGATAATTTGGAACTTCAGCCTGCCAGCTATCGCATATTGATGAAGGGTGTTGAGGTCGGTAGCGGTGAGGCTCACCCCGGTCGTTGGATGGCGATCAATCCAGGTAATGCGGTTGGCTCTTTATCTGGAGATATCACGCAGGATCCTGCATTTGGGTTGCCAGCAGTCTGGATTGATAATGCTCTAAGAGATCAAGCTCAAGCTCAAGGATTCACGGTTGTAGAAGCAAGTACGGTGGTGGCAACGCATTTGAACCACTTAATTGCATTACATGCCAGTGAGCTGTTTGGACGGCAGGAAGCTCAGCAACTGATGGATCGCGTTGCGCAGGAAATGCCAAAACTGACAGAAGATTTTATTCCGGGCGTAGTAACGCTAACTACCTTGCATAAGGTCTTGCAAAATCTGCTTAGTGAAAGGGTTTCGATTAGGGACATGCGTACCATCATGGAGACATTAGCTGAACATGCGCCAGTGCAGCCAGATCCTTATGAGCTTACCACGGTAGTTAGAGTTGCTTTGGGGCGAGCTATTACTCAACAGTGGTTCCCTGGTGACAGTGAACTTCAGGTTATTGGTTTGGAAGGGTCATTAGAACGCCTTCTGTTACAGGCACTTCAAGGTGGCGGAGGTCTCGAACCAGGGCTTGCAGATCGTCTGCTTGAACAGGCCAAACAAGCTCTACAGCGGCAGGAAATGTTAGGTGCTCCGCCAGTCTTGCTTGTGAACCATGCTTTACGCGCTTTACTCGCCCGATTCTTGCATCGTAGCCTGCCAAACATGGCAGTACTTTCTAATTTGGAAATCAGCGATCATCGCCAGATCCGCATGACATCGGTTATTGGGGAAGCTCCGAAATGAGAACGTTGATACGCTTTATGGCAGTAGTTGTGCTGACGCTTCCATTTTGTGCCATTGCGACGTCAGGTAGTTGGAACGGAAGCCAGCCTGGAATAAAGCTTGATTACCGCGGTGAAATGGTTACGACATCGCCTTTTTCTCCTAACATTGCTGTTAAGCCAGATGAAACCATTACGACAATATATTGGCGGCATCTCATTGATTCCACTATACCTTCGGGGCTTGTCGTTAAACTCTGTTCACAGTTGCCTCAGCGCTGTGTTGATTTGGGTGGAAGTGGCGATGGGCAAACTCAGGCGTTCGAAGGGTTAGCTGCTAGTAATGAGTTTCGTTTTGTCTACTACATTGAAGGGAAGGGGCGTATGAATAATACGTTCAGCGTTCGTACGATCGATATTGCAGTAAACTACAAGTAGTTTGTTTAAATAAGTAGGTAGCTATTTTAAACAATGAGAAAGTCTCTGCTGAAAACGCAGAGACTTTTAGAACGTAATTTTTCTGCCACCCACTGTAACACCTTTCGACTGACCATCAGGACCATACAGCCCTTGACCATGACGAGGCTTCAGTATATTGATGGCTTCATTCGTGTACGCAATATGCCGACTGAGCAGAAGGCCATTATGCTTATTCTGATTATTTAAACGTCTGGTTAACTCTTGAACCTGCTGCCAGTAAGCAGACAGTTTCTCAATCCCCTCATAAGGTGCCTGCAACTTAAGAGCAGATTCAGCGTCATGACGACGAGTTTCTAAATGCTGCATGGTTGCCAGCAAAGACGTTTTCTTTTCTGTCACCTGTTGTAGAGCGATGCTATTAATATGCCCTGCGCAGAGCAGCGTTTGTTCTTCAGACATAACCGAATCGAGTTCATGCAGATTACTCAGCAGTTGATTCAGAATCGATTGCAGATTTTCCATAAGTATTAATTACCTGCTAAAAAATCTTGTGTTTCTTTAAGCAACGCATCCGCGATTTTTCCAGCATCAATTTTAAGTGAGCCATCACGAATTGCCTGCTTCAAGGTTTCTACGCGGTTCATGTCTATATCTTGCGTACCCGGTTGCATCAATTTTGCCTGCGCATCGCTCAGTTTTACCTGTGTTGCGCTAACTTCAGACTGAGTCTCAGCCTGTTTACGTTTGGTTTTAGCGACATCACCAGATTCGCGTTGCTGAACTTGACTGACCGGCTTCAGTGACTGGGTGCGATCAATACTCATAATACATCCCTCTAATTTGAGGATAAGTGGTTAATCATCAATGTGTTACAAAATACACATCACATTGGTGTTCAATTTTAAAACGTCGTCAGTAATGACTCTATAACTATCATCGGCAAACGTGAGCAAATCTTTAATTAATTACTGTGAGATCAGAATAATCCCATCTTCGTTTGTGATTCCGCTGACTATTTGTCCATTTGCCGTTCTGACTCTGACAGCTTGTCCGGCTGCCGCGTTGTTCATGGCCTTTCCCTCGCCATTAATTGTGAAGCCTTCCCCTTGGGCGATAATCTGCACTGACTGACCTGATTTTACGACCCAGGCACGTCTGATCATCGACGCAGTAATAACCTGACCTGGTGTGAGATCGCGTAAAAGGACGGCACCCTGTGCGCCTTGTAACGTCAGTATAGGGCGCAGCGGTAATAAATCGAGCCTGCCTTTTGTCAAACGAATGTCTTTTTCCGTCAGTGTGGTTCCACGATTTATAAGCCGAGCACTGGTGATATAACTCCCTGTTACCTGAACTTCGGTTTGAATGAAGCGACGCTGTTGCCCGCAACGTATGGACAGGCTCACATTACCCCACATTTTCGTATTCCCGGGCAGCGTGATTTGGGGCGCTTCGCACTGTGGCCATTGCGATTCTGGTGATTTTACCACAACGTTTACGGTATTCGTGCTTCCCTGAAAGCGTGAGGCAAAAAATTGATTGATCTGTGCAGGAAGGTTGTTCGCATTGACTGGGGCACAAAGGGTGAAAAAACAGGAAGCCGCGAGATAGAGGTAATAATGTATTGTTTTCATTCCTGTTCGGCTCTCCTGATTCAGATTATATCGGGCATTAAGTGTAACGATGTCAGCGTGAGGTTAAGGCAATAAATAGCGCTGCATTTGGTGTCTATTCGTTCGATGGCATAGCCACCATGAGAATTATCCTACTCACTCCAAATTCTAACTTGCGGAGGGAGCATGCTTGATAAATTAGACGCCTCGTTGCGGTTTCAGCAGGAAGCGTTGAACTTGCGTGCCCAGCGGCAGGAAATCCTGGCCGCGAATATTGCTAATGCGGATACGCCAGGCTATCAGGCCAGGGATATCGATTTTGCCAGCCAGCTCAGTAAAACGATGGAGCAAGGGCGGGTGAACGGTACGGGTATCGCGCTGAAAACCACATCTATACGGCATATACCGGCACAGAATTTTCAGCCGCCAGAACTTGATTTGCTTTATCGCGTACCCGATCAGCCTGCGTTGGATGGCAATACGGTCGATATGGACCGCGAACGCACTAATTTTGCCGATAATAGCCTGAAATATCAATCCAGCCTGACCGTTCTGGGCGGACAGATTAAAGGCATGATGTCAGTCTTGCAGTCAGGTTCGTGATCGTAGCGCGATAAGAAGGTAAAGATTCATGTCGTTATTAAATATATTCGAAATTTCAGGCTCAGCGCTTTCTGCGCAATCTCAGCGTCTGAATGTGAGCGCCAGTAACCTGGCTAACGCAGACAGCGTGACGGGCCCTGATGGCGAGCCTTATCGCGCCAAGCAAGTTGTATTCGAAGTGAATGCCGCTCCGGGGCAGTCTACGGGTGGCGTACGCGTTTCCAATGTTATTGAAGATCCATCACCTGCTCGTCTGGTTTACGAACCGGGCAATCCTCTGGCTGATGGGCAGGGATACGTTCGCATGCCGAATGTTGACCCAGTGGCTGAGATGGTAAACACCATTTCTGCATCGCGCAGTTATCAGGCAAACGTCGAAGTTTTGAATACAACAAAATCGATGATGCTGAAGACGTTAACGATCGGGCAATAATCGGGAGACGAAATAATGTCTGTAACAACAAATGATACTTCCTCGGCGGCGAGAACACAGAATACATCCAATACATCTCTGTCGTCGTCGATAGAAAAGAACAGCAGCGCTGACCTACAAAATCAGTTTCTGACACTTCTGGTTGCACAGTTGAAGAACCAGGATCCGACGAATCCGATGAGTAATGACCAGTTGGTAAGCCAGCTTGCTCAGCTTAATACGGTTAGTGGTATTGAGAAGTTAAATACCACATTGGGTTCTATCTCCGGTCAGATCAATAACAACCAGTCTATGCAGGCAACAACGCTGATTGGCCACAGTGTCATGATCCCTGGAAAAGACATTCTTGTTGGTAAAGAAACCAGCACCCCCTTTGGTGTGGAACTGGAAAAAGCCGCAGAAGCTGTCACTGTCACCGTTAATGATGCGACGGGTAAAGCCGTTCGTACAATCGAACTGGGGACGCTTTCCGCTGGTGTTCACTCATTCAATTGGGATAGCAAGCTTTCTGATGGCACGGTTGCACCTGATGGGGCTTATACCTTCACTGTTGCTGCTAGCACGGGTGGCGTACAGCAGGTTGTTCAACCATTGAGTTATGCGGTTGTAAATAGTGTTATTCGCGCTGATGGCGGTGCATTACTGGATTTAGGACTACGCGGCAGAGCCACCATGGACGATGTCCGGCAGATTCTGTAACGGTGTAAATTTCATGTTATTCCAGTGAAATTCACTATCTGGAATATGACTTAATCAATTCTCTGGAGAGCGACATGGGTTTTTCTCAGGCGGTCAGTGGTTTAAACGCGGCATCTAATAACCTAGATGTTATCGGTAATAACATCGCTAACTCAGCGACAGTGGGTTTTAAATCCGGGACCGTCACATTCGCTGATATGTTTGCGGGTTCTAAAGTCGGTATGGGTGTGAAGGTTGCATCGGTATTGCAGGATTTCGGTAACGGTACGGTGACGTCGTCTTCACGAGACCTGGATATTGCGATTAGCGGCGGTGGTTTTTACCGTCTGCAAGACACCAACGGTTCGACTTATTACAGCCGTAATGGTCAGTTTATGCTGAACGGTCGTAATATCGTCAACGCGCAAGGCATGCAACTGACGGGCTATCCGGTCGCTGGTACGCCGCCAACGGTGCAAACGGGTGCCGATCCAGTACCGTTGACGGTTCCTGATGGGGACATGTTGGCGAGCGCAACGACAATCGCATCAATTAAGGCTAACCTGAAATCTTCAGACGCAGTTCCCACAAATGCCTGGGCTACAACGCCTGGTGCGGAAGGCACCTACAACAGCAAAACTGCACTAACAACCTACGATAGCCAAGGTAATGTGCATAACTTCACCCTGTATTTTGTTAAAACAGCAAACAATACATGGCAGACGTATGCTAAGGATGACTCCATTACTCCCGCCGTGTATCAAAATGCAGGGGCATTGAACTTTGCTTCTAATGGTGCATTAACGGGGCATACGCCTTTCAATATCAACCTTGTTGGGACGAATGGTGCTGCTACAGGTACATTCACTCTCAATTTGACTGGCAGCGTGCAGCAAAATACAGAATATAGCTATAAGAGCCCAACCCAGAACGGTTTCGCTCCAGGATCTCTGACTGGTTTTGCTATCAATGACGATGGCACGATCGAAGGCAACTACAGCAACGGTCAGAAGCAGGCGCTGGGTCAAATCCTGCTGGCTAGCTTTGCCAACCCAGAAGGTTTATCGCCTGAAGGGGATAACGCTTGGTCTGAAACTGCGAGCTCTGGTCAGGCGGTGGTTGGTCTGGCAGGTAGTGGAAGTCTGGGTAAACTGATCGGCAAATCTACCGAAAGTTCAAACGTCGACCTGAGTAAAGAACTGGTCAACATGATTGTTGCGCAGCGTAACTACCAGTCAAACGCGCAAACTATCAAAACGCAGGATTCCATTCTGCAAACGCTGGTTAGCCTGCGTTAATTATCTTTACGGAGACATTGCATGGATCACGCGATTTATACGGCAATGGGTGGCGCAAGCCAATCATTGGAAAAGCAGGCAATTACTGCGAACAACCTGGCCAACGCTTCAACGCCGGGTTTCCGGGCACAGCTTTCAGCACTGCGTGCTGTACCAGTAAATGGGTTGACGCTGCCCACTCGTACGTTAGTTGTTGCCTCCACGCCTGGCGCTGATATGACTGAAGGCGTGATGAATTATACTGGTCGTGCAATGGATGTCGCTTTACCGAAAGAGAGTTGGCTGGCAGTGCAAACGGCTAATGGCGGTGAGGCGTACACTCGTAATGGTAATATGGAAATCAACGCTGATGGACAGTTGACTATTCAAGGACGTGTTGTGATGGGAGACGGTGGGCCGATTGATATTCCTCCGCAAGCCCAGATCAGCATTTCTCCTGATGGTACAATTTCTGCTCTTAATGCTGGGGATCCGCCAAATACGATTGCCCAATTGGGTCGATTAAAGCTTGTTAAAGCTACAGGACAAGAAGTTGAGCGGTCTGATGATGGATTATTCCGCTTGACACAACAGGCTCAGCAGCAACGTGGCAATGTTCTGCAAAACGATCCTACCGTGCGTATTATGCCGGGTGTGATCGAGGGCAGTAATGTGAACACGGTCGATACGATGGTCGATATGATTGCCAATGCTCGTCGCTTTGAAATGCAGATGAAAGTCATTAGCAGCGTCGACGATAATGCACAACGCGCTAATCAGATATTAGCAATGGGTTAAGCGCCGAGTGCGCACAGGAGTGAATAAATGATCCGTTCTTTGTGGATTGCAAAAACCGGCTTGAATGCTCAGCAAACCAATATGGACGTTATTTCCAATAACTTGGCAAACGTCAGCACCAATGGTTTCAAACGTCAGCGTGCGGTATTTGAAGACTTGATGTATCAAACAGTTCGTCAGCCCGGTGCTCAATCTTCAGAGCAAACCATGCTACCGTCTGGATTGCAGCTAGGTACAGGGGTTCGTCCAGTCTCAACAGAGCGTATTCATACTCAAGGGACATTTTCTGAAACGGGTAACTCTAAAGACGTTGCTATTAAGGGGCAGGGGTTCTTTCAGGTTCAGTTACCTGATGGGACAACAGCTTATACGCGTGACGGTGCTTTCCAGCTTGATGGTAACGGACAGTTAGTCACGTCCAGTGGTTATCAGGTTCAACCGGCTATTACCGTCCCCGCGAATGCGACTGAACTGAATATCGGTCGTGACGGTATTGTCAGCGTAAAAGTGCAGGGGCAGGCGGCAACGAACCAGATTGGCCAGTTGACGCTGACAACCTTTATTAATGATAGCGGCCTTGAAAGCATGGGTGAAAACCTGTATCTGGAAACTGCAAGCTCAGGTGCGCCGAATGAAACAAACCCAGGTTTGAATGGTGCCGGCCTGCTGTATCAGAAATATGTCGAAACCTCCAACGTCAATGTGGCAGAGGAATTGGTATCGATGATTCAGACTCAGCGTGCCTATGAGATCAACAGTAAAGCAATTTCTTCTTCTGACCAAATGTTGCAGAAATTGACCCAACTGTAATGGGTGACCCGCTAATGTCAGTGGCGAGAGCGGGTGCTCTGGCAGCTTGATGTTGGCAATAGAGACAGTGCTTAACGGGGTAATGATGGCCATAGGCACCAGATAGGTGCTGCAGATATGGTTTTGATTTACCCCGTGAATAGGTGAAATAGATTAATTGAAGGCGATATCCGCAGTGATAATGAATGCAAAGTCGGTTATCAAACCACTCCGCCGACCTCGTCTGTTGGCATTGATCGCGATGTTAGCACTTAACGGTTGCGCCTACATTCCGCATGATAAAGTTGTCACTGGGCCTACGACTGCTCAGCCTGGATCGCCCGTATTAGCGGGCCCTAATGGTTCAATTTTCCAAACTGTGCAGCCGATGAATTATGGCTATCAGCCGATGTTTGAGGATCGTCGCCCACGTAATATTGGCGACACATTGACGATCGTGTTGCAGGAAAATGTTAGCGCCAGTAAAAGCTCGTCCGCCAATGCAAGCCGAGATGGCTCATCTACGTTTGGCCTGACGACAACGCCGCGTTACTTGGAAGGCCCACTCGGTAATAACCGGGCTGCCCTGAACGCAACCGGAACAAACGAATTTACCGGTCAAGGTGGGGCGAATGCGAACAACACGTTCAGTGGCACCATCACGGTTACGGTTGGTCAGGTACTAGCTAACGGCAACCTTCAGGTCGTTGGCGAAAAACAAATTGCAATTAATCAGGGAACGGAGTTTATCCGTTTCTCTGGGGTAGTTAATCCGAGAACGATTAGCGGTAACAACTCGGTGCCATCAACTCAGGTTGCGGACGCGCGTATTGAATATGTCGGTAATGGCTATATTAATGAAGCGCAAAACATGGGCTGGTTACAGCGGTTCTTCCTCAATGTTTCTCCGTTCTAAGCTCAAGAGGCCTGCCATGCGAATTGCATCATTTTTCACTGTACTGCTGACGTTACTGGCGCTGAATATTGCCCCTGCGTCGGCAGAAAGAATTCGCGATCTAGTGAATATCCAAGGCGTGCGCGGTAATGCGTTAATTGGTTACGGTTTAGTTGTGGGGCTGGATGGTTCTGGTGACCAAACCATGCAGACGCCGTTTACCACGCAAAGCTTAACTAACATGCTTTCCCAGTTAGGGATTACTGTTCCTGCCGGAACCAACATGCAGTTGAAGAATGTGGCGGCGGTGATGGTAACGGCTGAGCTTCCACCTTTCGGTAGATCTGGCCAGAATATTGATGTGGTTGTCTCTTCACTCGGTAACGCGAAGAGCTTGCGTGGTGGGACGTTGTTGATGACCCCATTGAAAGGAGTCGATAACCAAGTGTACGCCTTGGCTCAGGGTAATGTTTTGGTTGGCGGTGCTGGTGCTTCCGCTGGCGGGAGCAGTGTTCAGGTTAACCAACTTGCTGGTGGACGGATCAGCAACGGTGCAGTTATTGAGCGAGAGTTACCAAGTACGTTTGGTACGTCGAATACGATAATGCTGCAGCTGAAGAATGACGACTTTTCGATGGCGCAGAAAGTTAGCGATGCAATCAATCGTTCTGGATACGGTGGTACGGCAACGCCACTGGACTCTCGCACCATCCAGGTACTTGCCCCACATGGTAATAGTTCTCAGGTTCGCTTTTTGGCTGATGTCCAGAATATTGAAGTCAATGTCGGTATTCAGGATGCTAAGGTGGTAATCAATTCTCGCACCGGTTCTGTCGTGATGAATCGTGATGTTACGCTGGATAGTTGCGCGATCGCTCAAGGCAACCTCTCTGTGACGATCAATCAGCAGGCCAACGTCAGCCAACCTAATACACCATTTGGCGGTGGTCAGACGGTTGTGACTCCGCAAACCGAGATCTCGGTTCAGCAAGCGGGTGGTGCTTTACAGCGTGTCAATTCTAGTGCCAACCTTAACAACGTCGTGCGTGCACTGAATTCCTTGGGTGCGACTCCGATGGAGCTGATGTCTATTCTGCAGGCGATGCAAAGTGCTGGCTGCTTGCGTGCCAAACTGGAAATTATCTGATGAGTGATATGCAGACGCTGAATAACGCGGCCTATGATGCGCAGTCCCTGAATACGTTGAAGCGTGAAGTTTCAGGTAATCCTCAAAGCAAAGAGGGCATCAGGGCGGTTGCGCAACAAATGGAAGGCGTGTTTGTACAATTGATGATGAAAAGCATGCGTTCAGCGATTCCGCAGGACGGGCTCTTCAACAGCGATCAGACGCGTCTGTATACCTCAATGTATGACCAGCAAATTGCTCAAGAGATCTCAACTAAGGGCAAGGGGCTTGGGCTCGCGGATGTTATGGTTGAGCAACTGACCCGACAATCCCCTGATGCCACGGCGGCTAAAGTCGCTGTTCCGTCTGTTCCATTAACCTTCGATGGTGATGTGCTCAAAAGCATGCCAACCGCGGCCGTGGAACAGATGGTGCGTAAAGCGCTACCCAAATTGCCCACGACGGGGTCAGCGTTGCCGCTCTCCAATAGTAATTTTGTGTCTCAGATTTCTTTACCTGCTCAGATTGCCAGCCAGCATAGCGGCATACCTCATCACCTTATCATCGCTCAGGCTGCGCTTGAATCTGGCTGGGGACAGCGCGAAATCCCTACCGAGGACGGACGTCCAAGTCATAATCTGTTCGGTATCAAAGCAGGCAGTAGCTGGAATGGGCCGACAACAGAGATAACGACGACAGAGTATGAGCAAGGCGTGGCCAAAAAGGTAAAAGCCAGCTTCAGAGTGTACGATTCCTATATCGAGGCTATTGGTGACTATGTGAAATTGTTGACCAATAACCCACGCTATTCTGCGGTGATGAGCGCCGGAACGGCTGAGCAAGCGGCTCATGCGTTACAAAAGGCGGGTTATGCAACGGATCCACAATATGCCCAGAAGCTGGTTAGTATGATCCAGCAAATGAAGAGTTCTGGCGAGAAAGTGGCGAAAGCTTACACTCACGATTTGAGTCGGCTATTTTAATTTTTTTATTCAAGATTTGCGCTTCCTGACCGATAAAGTAATTAACTTATGTAGCGTATTTGCTGCTTTCAGCATTTGGTTAATCGCGCAGGGCGAGAAGAACCTGTGTAAAAGGAACAACACCCTATGTCCAATTTAATTAACACCGCGATGAGTGGCTTAAAAGGTGCACAGGTTGCGCTGAGTACAGTGAGTAACAACATTAGTAATCAGGCTGTTACTGGCTATAGTCGGCAGAATGCAATACTTGAGCAGGCTATTAGCAGCAGCACATCTGCTGGATATATTGGTAACGGTGTCAATGTTGTTAGCATTAATCGCCAGTACAATGAATTCATCACCAATCAGCTGCGTGCTGCACAAACGACAAGCAGCTCGGTTTCTGCTTACTACGAACAAATTTCCAAGATCGATAATCTGCT
Organism: Pectobacterium carotovorum; assembly: GCA_016415585.1. Classification (NCBI taxonomy): domain Bacteria; kingdom Pseudomonadati; phylum Pseudomonadota; class Gammaproteobacteria; order Enterobacterales; family Pectobacteriaceae; genus Pectobacterium; species Pectobacterium carotovorum. Next base: position 1,847,573 of record CP066552.1, read on the forward strand.
AGCTAGCAGCACAACGAGCCTGTCATCAACGATTCAGGGATTCTTTTCTAACCTGCAAAACCTCACCAGTAATGCGGGCGACTCGTCGACTCGCCAAACCGTACTGGGCAAGGCAGAAGGGCTGGTAAACCAATTCAAGGTCACAGATAAATACCTGCGCGACATGGACAGTGGGCTGAATACTCAGATTCAAAGTATTGTCGGCCTGGTTAATACGCATACCGACCAGATTGCGTCTTTAAATAATGAAATCACGAAGCTAATGGGCGCGAATAGCGGCACAATGCCTAATGATTTGCTCGATCAACGCGATGTTCTTGTCGATCAACTGAACAAATTGGTAGGCGTTGACGTTACCGTTCAGGATGGAATCGTCTATAACGTAGCATTGAAAAATGGTACCAATCTGGTTCAGGCCGGAACAAGTAATGAGCTGGTAGCCATCGCTTCAAGCAATGATCCAACGCGTCTGACTATTGGATATAAAGACCAGACAAACGATGTTGTCTCATTAAATGAGAGTACGTTAACTGGCGGTTCATTAGGCGGTTTGCTTTCTTTCCGCACTGAAACGCTAGATGAAGCACGTGGCCAGTTAGGGCAGCTAGCGCTGGCATTTGCTGATGCGTTTAATACTCAACATCAGCAAGGTTATGATCGTAATGGTGTTAAAGGCGGCGATTTCTTCTCCTTTGGTAAGGCTGTAGTTCTGAACGACAGCAAGAATGGGGGGAACGCGGTGTTAGCTCCGTCTTACACCGATACTAAAGATGTGCAGGCAACTAATTATTCGATTAAATACGATGGCGCTAATTGGCAAGTAACCCGCTTGTCTGATAATTCAAAATTTACGGCGGCGGTGGATACCTCTGATAACAGCCTGAATTTTGATGGCGTCAAAATGGCTATCACAGGGACGCCTGCAACGAATGACAGCTTCCTGCTTAAGCCCGTTAATGACGTTATTATCGATATGGCAGTGGCTGTTTCCGATCCTAATAAAATTGCGGCGGCATCCGTTAAGCTTGATGAAAATGGTGCCCCAGTTTTGGATGGAAGCGGCAATCCCGTGTTTGGCGGCGTGAGTGATAATACCAACGCCAAGGCTCTGCTTGCCCTACAAAATGAGAAAATTGTGGGTGGAAAGGCCAGCGTCTCCGGGGCATACGCCAGCCTGGTTGGTGCGATTGGTAACCAAACCAGCACACTGAAGATAAATAATACATCGCAGCAAAACGTTGTTAAGCAATTGACGGCAGAACAACAGTCCGTATCCGGTGTGAACCTGGATGAAGAATACGGCGATCTGATGCGCTATCAGCAATACTACATGGCAAATGCTCAGGTCATCAAAACAGCACAATCCATATTTGATGCACTTTTAGCGGCCCGTAGCTAGTTTGACCATTTAAGAAAGAGGAATTGATACCATGCGCTTAAGTACTAGCATGATGTACCAGCAGAATATGCAAGGCATTATTAATGGTCAGGCCACGTGGCAAAAAACGGGTGAGCAGCTGTCAAGCGGCAAACGCGTTGTAAATCCATCAGATGATCCGATAGCCGCGGCCAGTGCAATTATGCTTGGTCAGGCGCAGTCGGAGAATGGTCAGTACACGCTGGCTCGTACCTTTGCCAAGCAAAGTATGTCTCTGGAAGAATCTATTCTGAGTAAAAGTACTAACACCATTAGCAGCGCATTGACCGAAGTCATCAAAGGTGGCGGTGTGTTGAATGATGATGACCGGAAATCGGTCGCGGCCGCTCTTCGTGGTATGAAAGCCGAATTGCTGAATATGGCTAACAGTACTGATGGTAATGGTAACTATATTTTTTCTGGCTATGAAACGGACAAGGTACCCTTTGTTGAAGGTGCCACTGGTATTGAATATAAAGGCGGATATCAGGCCATTTCACAGCGTGTCGATGCCGCTCGAGACATGACGGTTAGCCATGTTGGCTCTACGGTTTTCAATGGCGTGACGGGTGATGCTAAGAAAGAGCCGGATGGTAGTATTCAGTCCGATTTATTTGAAACACTAGACATTGCAATTAAAGCGCTTGAAACCCCGCTGGATGGTGCGAATGATACAACAAAAGCTAATGTTGCAGCGGCATTAGAAACGGCAAACCGTGGTTTAAACAATTCATTTAATAATATTTCAGCCGTTCGTGCAGAGTTGGGTATCCAGCTCAATGAAATTGATAATCTCGATGCAGTGGGTAAAGACCGTGATGTAGCGAATAAGACAGCGCTGTCGCAATTACAAGATACTGACTGGTATGAGGCAATTTCATCCTACATCATGCAACAGTCTTCTCTGCAGGCCTCTTATACGGCTTTCCAGAATATGCAAGGAATGTCGTTATTCCAGATGAGATAGTAGAAATAGACGATATTTTTCTATTCTACTTTACGGTTTGAATACGCTTAAACCGGGCGTATTTTTTAGGCGTGTCACTCCCTTCATTATATTGAATGGATGACATGCCATTTTTTATTCCCCCATCATCCTCAATGTAGTGGTCAACAAAAACTGGCCACCGCGTTAGAGTTTTTCCAGTATCGGTTTTCCGATTCGTTTGGTGGTAACCCACCATTATATTCGTGCGGCCTTAGTGCACTGTAATATCCAACGATATAGTCCGTTATGGCGTGAGCTGCATCGCTGAAGCTTACGTAACCCATCACCGGCACCCATTCGTTCTTCAGACTCCTGAAGAAGCGCTCCATTGGGCTGTTATCCCAGCAGTTTCCGCGCCGGCTCATACTCTGTCTGATCCTGTATCGCCACAGTAACTGCCGGAACTGCCTGCTTGTATAATGACTACCCTGGTCGCTGTGGAACATCACCCCGACGGGCTTGCCGCGCGTTTCCCATGCCATTTCCAGCGCTTTCATGGTGAGTCTGCTGTCCGGCGAGAACGACATTGCCCAGCCCACTGGTTTTCTTGCGAACAGGTCGAGAACAACGGCGAGGTACGCCCAGCGTTTACCTGTCCAGATATAGGTCACATCACCGCACCACACCTGGTTGGGCTCCGTTACGGCGAACTGTCGCTCAAGATGATTCGGGATAGCAACGTGCTCATGACCGCCACGCTTGTACCGGTGAGTCGGCTGCTGGTAACTGACCAACCCCAGCTCCTTCATGAGCCTGCCAGCGAGCCAGCGCCCCATTTTGTAGCCTCTCTGGGTTGCCATTGTGGCGATGTTTCTTGCTCCGGCCGAACCGTGGCTGATGCCATGTAGCTCAAGTACCTGACTGCGTAATACAGCCCGTCTGCCGTCTGGTTTATCAGGACGTTTTTTCCAGTATTTGTAGCTGCTGCGATGAACCCTGAACACATGGCAGAGTGTGGCCACAGGATAACGCGCCCTGAGTTTCCCGATTATCGAGAATTGTTCAGGGAGTCTGACATCAAGAGCGCGGTAGCCTTTTTTAATATTTCGTTTTCCATTTCAATACGTTGCATCTTCTTCCTGAGCTCACGTATTTCGATTTGTTCCGGCGTTATCGGGGAGGCTTTTGGCGTTTTGCCCTGACGCTCATCACGCAGTTGTTTGACCCATTTCGTCATCGTGGAAAGACCTACATCCATAGCCTTAGCGGCATCAGAGACGGTGTAGTTTTGATCGACAACCAGCTGAGCAGATTCGCGTTTGAATTCAGGACTAAAATTTCTTCTTTTCATTGGAGCACCTGTGTTGTTCTGAGGTGAGCATATCACCTCTGTTCAGGTGGCCAAATTCAGTGTGCCACTACAAGGGAGGTTAAATGGGAATAAATATGTGCGCCTGGTATCCGTATTGGCCTCACTTCGACCACTACGGATTTATATAGTGAACTGCTAAGAACTTGATAGCTGAGTGAGAATATCAGCGAGTAAATCGAATACTTCGCTGAATAAATGCTCTGCGAAGGGGGGAACCAGTGGGAGTAATAAACCTAGCGTCATGATTCCCACCGTAAGGGTAATCGGAAAGCCAACGACAAATACCGAGAGTTGGGGAGCGACGCGGTTAAGCATACCTAATGCCAGGTTGATGGTCAGCAATAGGGTTATGATTGGCAGCGCCAGCATCAATCCGTTAATAAAAATTAGCCCGCCGGCACGAGCAAGTGCGAGAAAAGCATGGCTGTTGATAGGGTTGGTGCTGATTGGCAGAGTATAGAAACTATCCGCTAATAGCGAAATCATCCAGAGGTGCCCATCAAAGGTTAAGAACAATAAAATCGCGAGAATATTCAGGAAACGGGCGACTACCTGCATATTCGGGCCGCCAGTGGGATCAAAGAAGGTCGCAAAAGCGAGCCCCATTTGTAAGCCAATGAGTTCGCCTGCATGGCGAATAGCGGCAAATGCTAACTGCATTGACAGACCGAGCGTAACGCCGATAAGTATTTGCTGTATTAACAGCCATACACCTGAGACGGAAAAAATAGGCGTAGTGTTTAACGGTAAATAGGGCGCAACGAGTAGGGTAATCAGTGCGCCCAGACCGATCTTGACCCGATTGCCAATCGCTCTTTCGTTAAAGACCGGTGCGGTACTGATCAGCGCAAGAATTCTGACAAAGGGCCAAAAAAACTGGCTAACCCAATTCACCATGTCCCAACTGTTAAACGTCAGCATGCTTACCCAATAATGTTAGGTAACTGGCCGAATAGCGTACGCATATAGTCCAGCATGAGGTTTAACATCCAGGGGCCAGCGATCACTAAGGTGAAGAAGACCGTGAGGATTTTAGGGATAAACGACAGCGTCATTTCGTTTATCTGAGTTGCAGCCTGTAAAAGACTAATAAGTAACCCGCTGAGTAGTGCTGCCATCAACGGAGGCGCCGCCAACGCCAATGCTACCTTCATTGCCTCATAGCCAAGCGCCATCACCGATTCTGGTGTCATAGTCGCATTCCTCTATTCGTCTAACTATAAAAACTCTGGGCTAATGAACCGAGTAGCAACTGCCAGCCATCGACTAATACGAAAAGCATGAGTTTAAAAGGCAATGAAATGGTTGCCGGAGGAACCATCATCATCCCTAGTGCCATCAATACGCTGGCAACAACGAGGTCAATGATGAGGAAAGGGATAAATACGGTGAAACCAATTTGGAAAGCAGTTTTTAGCTCACTTGTCACAAATGCGGGGAGAAGTACACGCATGGGTACCGCTTCAGGCCCTTGGATCTCTGGAATTTCTGCCAGCCGGGTAAATAACGCCAGATCGGTTTCCCGGGTCTGCCGCAGCATGAACTCACGCACGGGTTCCGCGCCACGTTCTATGGCGACTTCCATACTGATTTGATCCTGACTGAAGGGAAGATAAGCTTCGTCATAAACGCGGTTTAATACTGGCGACATGACAAAAAATGTCAGGAAAAGCGTCAATCCGAGCAATACCTGGTTCGGTGGTGCGGTTGGTGTACCCAGCGCGTTACGTAACAAACTTAGTACAATGATGATTCGGGTGAAGCTGGTCATCATTAACAATGCAGCAGGAATAAACGTTAATGACGTGAGTAAAACCAGCGTCTGTACGGATAACGTCCAGCTCTGTCCACCGTTAGGTAGAGGTTGCGTCACAATACCGGGAAGCTGTGCCCACACCGATGGTGCCATGAATAATAAACCGATGGCTAAACCGTAGCGCAGTGTGCGAAGCAGGGCGGTGATACGAAAATAATTAGGCAAGGCACTCATTCCGATTTTTCCGGACGCTTTAAAACTTTCTTTAACAGTTGATTGAAATCTACCGGCTTAGTGTCACCAGTTGAGGAACTGTCGTTGGTTGGTTGTGCTGGAAGTGTATGCAACGGCGTGATTTGCTGAGCCGTAACACCTAACACCAGCCAGGTATTATCAACTTCTACAATAACGACACGTTCACGCTGCCCGACAGGGCAACTGGATACGACTTTTAGCAACTTGTTTTGCTTGGCTTGGGGAGCAAAACCGAGTTTGCGAGCTAGCCAGGCTATCAGCAGAATAAATAATAAAATACCAGCTAGCACGCTACCAACCTGTGTCAGTAACATGCTGCCGGTAAGGGGGGGCTCAGTAACAAGTGTTGACTGCTGACTTGCTACTGGGGCCGGAGATGATATCGAGGCTATTGCCATTAACGACTCAGGCGGCGCATACGTTCGGATGGCGTGATGATATCTGTAATACGGACACCGTACTTGTCAGATACAACAACAACTTCGCCTTGGGCGATCAGATAGCCATTGATTAGGATATCCAACGGTTCACCTGCTAAGCCATCAAGTGCAACAACGGAGCCCTGAGTCAGGCGCAGTAACTCTTTTATCGTCATTTTGGTCCGGCCAAGCTCAACGGTGAGTTTGACAGGAATATCCAATATCAGGTCGATATCCTGCAGAGCACCCAGCGGATCGTGACCGTCTAGCGACTTAAAAATGCCTTCCGTTGTCGCGGCCGGTTTTTCTGCAGCCTGCTGCTCGTTAAATGCATCAGCCCACAGATCGTCCACTGATTCCTTGTCGTCGGACGGTTTCTTGGTGTCACTCATGGGGCTGTTCCTCGTTATCCAGAGAATTCAATATAGGGTTAATCAAATGTTCAACACGTAGGGCATATTGCCCGTTTAATGTGCCATATTGGCTGGTCAGCACGGGCACGCCGTCAACATGAGCAACGATTTTGTCAGGCTTGTCGATCGGTAAGACATCGCCGGGTTGGAGCTTCAGAATCTTGGAAAGTCGCAGCGGAATATCAACAAAGCTTGCAACCAATTCCAATTCGGAATGCTGTACCTGCTTGGCTAAGGTGTCCCGCCAGCTCTGATCTTCCTGACGTGAGTTTTCCAATGGTGGATTCGCGAGCAGTTCACGCAGCGGCTCGATCATTGAAAAAGGAATACAGATGTTAAATTCGCCAGTCAGAGAACCGATCTCAACATGAAACGGTGTCGTCACGACGATATCATTAGGTGACGTCGTGATGTTGGTAAACTTGACCTGCATTTCTGAACGCACGTATTCGATGTCAAGTTTGTAAATTGCATTCCAGGCTTCACCATAAGCCTCCAGAGCCAGGCGCAACATACGCTTAACGACACGCTGCTCTGTGTGGGTAAATTCACGCCCTTCGACTTTTGTCGGAAAGCGCCCGTCACCGCCGAACAGGTTATCTACGGCGATAAATACCAGGCTTGGTGAAAATACAAATAATGCGGTACCACGTAGCGGTTTTAAGTGAATCAGATTCAGGTTTGTCGGTACGGGAAGATTCCTGGCAAACTCATGATAAGGCTGGATCTTGATCGCACCTACAGTGATATCAGGGCTACGGCGTAACAGGTTAAACAATCCCATACGGAATTGACGCGCAAAGCGCTCATTAATGATTTCTAATGCCTGTAAACGCTCGCGAATAACGCGTCGTTGAGTATTCGGATCATAGGGCTTGACGCCCCCATCCGCTTTTGACGACGCATTTGCATCAGCGTCGCTATCGCCGCTGTCGCCATTTAATAGTGCATCAATTTCTGCTTGTGAAAGAATGCTATCGCCCATAATGGTTACCGCAGTATAAAGGCCGTGAACAGAACATCAGTAACGACCTGGTTAGGTTGACCAGGAACTAATGGTGGGCTTAGCACTTGCTTAATTTGCTCTATCAGCTTCTGTTTGCCTTGCTCATTGGCAAGCGCAATCGCGTCCTGACGAGAAAGCAGTAATAACAATCTGCTGCGAACTTCTGGCAGATAATTAGTAAACCGGGTACGCGTGGCTTCATCTGGTAAACGCAGCGTGAATCCAACATATAACACGCGGTCAGGGTCATTATCTGCATTGACGAGATTAACGGTAAAGGTATCCAGTGGCATGAAAACAGGCTCTGGCGGTGGCGGTGCTTCTTGCTCAGCCGTTGCCGCATTCTTCTGACTTAATAGCCACCAAGCGGCGCCCGCAGCACCAGTTGCAGCGAGAGCAACGATAATCAGTAGTATTAGCCAAATAGACCGTTTACGTCCTGGTCGAACTTGCATATCAGACATAGCCAAAGATAGTTCCCGTTACTTATCGATATTTACTGCCGGATGAAACCAGCAATAAATAAATGCGTAATGTCGATGATTATCCTGCCTATTGGAATGTTCAATACAGAGAATAGGCAGGGAAAATCGTGCTAACTTATTCGTTTACTTCACTTTCAGGCAAAGATATCAACACCGTTGACGGATGATGCCATTGATCTTAACTGTTCTGGTACGTCTAATAATTCACTTGTGCTTTCTGATGAATGGCCAAATTGTTGTTGGTAAGACGGGCCACGGTTATTGCCATCGTTGTTATTACCCGCCATTTGCTGCTGCCAGGCAGAGGAGTCACTGCCTACGCTGCTCTGACCAAGGTTAATTCCGCTTTCTGCCATCGCATTACGCAGGTGAGGCAGCGCAGCTTCCAGCGCTGAGCGAACCTGACTGTTTGCTGAAGCCAGATGAATTTGAGCCTGGTTATCATCGATTTTTAGACTGATGTGCAGGGCACCCAATTCCTGTGGGTTCAAACGTAACTCTGCGGTCTGCTGACCATTACGACTGAACATAATGATTTGCTGGCCCAATGTGTCTTGCCATTGCGGTGAACCAAATGGTGCGTTCAGTTGGGCACTCGCTGCCTGAGGGGCTGGCGTGGTCGTTCCTACCGAGGCTGGCTGAATATGCATAGCCTGTGCGACAGGTGGTGTTGTTTGAGACGCGCCGTTGCCTAATGTAGAGACTGATTCAGACACATTGCGATCGCCCACAAGGGAATTTGGCATCGTTAGCGCAAACTTTGCAGCATCATCCGCAGACTCGGTTGTTGATGAGGTTTGCTTGGCTGCATGATGCAGATCGCGTGATATGCCTGCATCTTTATCTGAGGTCACTGAAACGTCGAGCAATTTTGCCAGTGTGCCTTTAGCACTTTCACCCGTAGTGTTTAGTACTGATGCGGATGTCTCATTCTGGCGTTTAGCGTCAATGAGCCCCGGAATCGTCAACCCTGCATTTACGGCATTCGCTGCAATATTATCAGCGGCAGGTTGTGTAGGAAGCGGCGTTGTCTGCAACATGGCAAGCAGTGCCTGCATGGCGATAGTGTCATCCGTCGTGCTGTCACTCTCTTTTTTGTCCAGATTCTTAAATTTCGCCTGCCCTACAATTTCTGGATTTTGCTTACCCGCTGTAATCGTTGCTCCCGTGAGAGAACTGAAGGAAGAAAGCAGGGCATTTAAATCGTCACGGCTCAGCGAAGCATTATCTTTCCCTAACGCGCTGAGCAGGGCTTCTTCGTCTACTTTATCGAGCGTTTTTTTACCCGACGTATCGGCTACTTGTGATATGCGTTTGCTCAACAGATCAACAAAATCTTTTGGCAGCTCACCCTGTGTCAGTAACGAAGCGGAAGAACCGCTTGTATCACTGGCAGTGGTAGCTATAGGTAACGCGGACAGATTCATGATTCTGCTTTCCTCTGTGAGGCCCGTTGGGCAAATTCATCCATTTGTTTTTGTTCTATTTTGTTCTCTTTGGCAAGCTGTCTTGTCAGTTCGCGATCCTGCAATTTCTCAAATGCGTTCAGGCGCTGCTGTTTTTCTTGCCAAGTCTTCATTGCTAAATCTAAACGTGATGTCCACTGCGAAAGCTGTTGTCTGTGTTGCTCAATTGCACTGTCCAACGTTCGGATGAACTGCTGATAATTTTGCCAGCTATTATTCGCCATACCAGAGGACATCGTCGAGTTCAATTTTTGACGATAGTCATCCTGATAGTTTAACAGCATATTGAGCTGCTGCTCGGCCTGTTGATGTGCCTGACGCACTTGTCCCAACTGGCCAGCAGCTTTCTCAACGTCCTTCTGCGCCAGTTCGCGTAGTGTAACCAGCGGTGACTGGGTTTTCATCTGCTCTCCTACTCGTTACGAGGGAAAATAGTGTGCAACGCCTGGCAGGACTCTTCATAGTTACTTTGTTCAAACATACCCTGCTGCAAGAAGGCTTCCAGATGCGGGTAAAGCCGAATTGCTTTGTCAAGCATAGGGTCGCTGCCTGCGGCGTAGGCACCAACACTGACTAAATCACGGTTACGTTGGTAGCTCGATAGTAACTGTTTAAACTGCCTTACAGAAGCATAATGACCTTCATCGATCAGCGCTGTCATCGCACGACTAATCGATGCTTCAATATCAATTGCCGGATAATGGCCAGACTCAGCTAATTGACGTGACAATACGATATGCCCGTCAAGGATGGCGCGAGCGGAGTCAGCGATAGGATCCTGCTGATCGTCACCTTCAGTTAGAACAGTATAGAAGGCGGTGACTGAACCACCTCCATGAATACCATTTCCTGCGCGCTCTACTAGCGCAGGTAATTTAGCGAAGATAGAAGGGGGATAACCCTTGGTTGCTGGCGGTTCACCAATCGCTAAAGCAATTTCACGCTGTGCCATGGCATAGCGTGTGAGCGAATCCATGATGAGCAGAACGTGATGCCCGCGATCGCGAAAATCTTCAGCAATACGCGTGGCATAAGCGGCACCCTGCATCCTTAATAATGGAGAAACATCAGCCGGTGCGGCAATAACGACGGAACGCGCTCGTCCTTCCGTGCCCAAGATATTCTCGATAAAGTCTTTCACTTCTCGGCCACGTTCACCGATAAGGCCAACAACGATGACGTCAGCCTGAGTATAGCGTGCCATCATACCCAACAGCACACTTTTACCCACCCCTGAACCAGCAAACAGGCCCATTCGCTGCCCACGACCTACGGTAAGCAAGGCATTGATGGCTCGAACACCCACGTCCAGAACACTTTCGATTGGCGTTCTCTGTAATGGGTTGAACGGCGGCGTAATCAGTGGTGCGCGATAGCCTGTATCTGGCGCGGGTAAACCATCCAGCGGTTTTGCGCTACCATCCAGTACACGACCCAGTAATTCAGGGCCTAAGGGTAATTGTTTTCCTTGACTGCTGCTGTCCTGGCCGACGCGAGCGTAGACACGCGCTCCAGGGGTAATACCTTCAACTTCTTCCAGCGGCATAAGAAAGAGTTTTTGCCCGTTGAAACCGACAACTTCGCTTTCGATTTCTTCAACCTGCGAGCCATTCTGCCGTTCAATGAGACAGGTGGCGCCCAGTGGCATATGTAACCCTGTCGCTTCCAATACCAAACCTGTCGCCCGGGTTAAGCGGCCGTAACGACGCACCGAAGGCGTGTCATCAATGCGCTTCTCAAATGAATCGAGAGAAGAAAGCCAGCGTCCGAGGCGCGAAGTCATCATAGTTCTCCTGGTGCGGCTAAACGGCAAAGTTCGTGCCAGCGTGTTGCTAGACTGGCATCCAAATCGCCTTCTTCTGCACTGACTTTACAACCACCAGGGTGAAGTTGGCTATCGGCAAGCAATCTCCAACCATGCAAGCTGAGCGTCGGACCTAAATATTGTTCAACACGTTCCAGGTCTGAAGGATGAACGCGCAACTGCGTTTTCCCTGAAAACATAGGCTCTTGCTGAATCAATTGCTGTATTTGACCAAGCAGCGCATTACCATCGCATACCGGAGGTTGCCCCAGAATCTGCTTGGCTGCGGTCAACGCCAATTGCATCAGGCGAGCCGGGATTACACTGTCGAGCGTATCCAGCGTCTGTTGGAATTCGGTGACCATTTGCTGCATCTGTTCGATGATCGGCTGCTGCTGCTGCTGGGAATTTTGTACCCCCTGCTGTTGCCCCTTGGCCAAACCTTCCTGATAACCCGCGTCGTAGCCCTGTTGATGACCTTGGGCAAAACCTGTTTCTCGCGCCTGCTGCATCGTGCTTTCACGCAGAGATGCCAGTTCATCCTCTAAGGTAGGGACGGCGTTTTCCTCGGGGAAACGCTCCGTGTCTGACAATTCAGGCTCATTATTTACCTGATATGCTGGAACAGGCTTTGAAACAGGCTCAGCTAGGTCATTGAGCTTCCAAGGCTGCCAAGGCAGATTTTTGGGGGCGTTAGACATAAGCATCCTCGCCGCCACCGATAATCATCTCGCCGCTGTCTGCCAGTCGACGGACGATAAGCAGAATGGCTTTCTGTTCGTTTTCGACCTGTGACATACGTACTGGGCCGCGAGTTGAAAGGTCGTCGCGAAGAATTTCTGCGGCACGCTGAGACATGTTGCGCAGGAATTTCTCGCGTAGAGGCTCTTCCGCACCTTTCAATGCCAACAGCAGAGACTCGGATTCGACTTCTTGCAGAAGGCGCTGGATGCTGCGGTCGTCCACGTCCACCAGGTTTTCGAACAGAAACATTTCGTCGATAATTTTCTGTGCCAGTTCGCCATCGAATTCGCGTACTGCATCGATAACTGCTTCTTCCTGCTGGGTTTTCATCAGGTTGATAATCTCAGCCGCAGTACGAACACCACCCATTTTGCTGCGTTTGAGATTCTGACCATCCAGCAAGCCATTCAGAACGTCTGTCAATTCTGCCAGTGCGGAAGGCTGAACGCCGCCGAAGGTTGCGATACGTAGCATAACGTCATGACGAAGACGTTCGTCAAACAGGGCTAAGATATCGGCAGCCTGAGCTCGCTTCAGGTGCACCAAAATTGTTGCGATAATCTGTGGGTGCTCGTCGCGAATAAGGTCTGCGGCAATCTGCGGCTCCATAAAGTTGAGCGTTTCCATTCCACTTGTAGAGTCGCGGCTCTCCAGAATATCTTCCAACAGGCTAGATGCTCGTTCTTCACCAAGGGCTTTGACAAGCACTGAGCGAAGGTAATCGCCAGCATTCACACTGAGAGCGGCATATTGCTCTGAATCAGCTTCAAATTCTCTCAGGATTTCGAGCAACTGCTGTTGTGATACCTGTCTCATGTTCGCCATTGCAGAACTCAGGTGCTGCACTTCTTTAGTCGAAAGATGAGTAAACACTTCCGCAGCACGGTCTTCACCAATGGTCATCAATAAGATGGCGCTTTTTTCTGTTCCTGTCAGGGTCATAGTTCAGTACTCATCCATTGGCGAATGACCAGGGCGACGACGCGTGGATCGTTCTCTGCCATTTCACGTATGCGGTTACTTTGCATTTCTGCATTGACGCGTTGCTGCGATTTCCGCTGCTGTTCAACTTCCGAGCTACTCAAGTTGACCATAACATCGCTGTCTGCACCTTGAGATAGTGCAGCCGCCGCCAGCGCCGCTTCTTGTTGCTGTGCTTTTCTCTGCAATTGTGGACGAACCAGTTTACGCCACAGAATCCAGGCAACGATCAGAACCAGCAGCCAGCGGCCAGCTTCCATCAGGAGATCGAAAAATGCTTGTTTTTGCCAGAAGGGGAGTTCGCCAGAACCGTCAGTGCTATCCATAAATGGCGTATTCACGACATTTAATGTATCGCCACGTTCAGTAGAGAAGCCCATTGCTTCGCGTGCTACTGTTTCAATCTGTTTGATCTGTTCTTCCGTCAGTGCAACCGGTTTGCCGTCCTCACCAGGAGGCTGATAGTTAACAATAACGGCCGCAGACAAGCGCTTCACACCACCCGTACTGTGTTTGGTATGTAAAATCGTCTTGTCGACTTCATAGTTGGTTGTTGCATCATTACGAACATTTGATGTCTGAATAACGGTATTCGCATTTGCCGCATTAGCTTGCGCACCTGCCGCATTGTTTTGGTTCTGCTGGCCAGCCTGATTGTTCGCATTGGCATTATTTGGCGGTGTCGCGATAGGGGCTGTAGGCGCCGGTGCGGGCTGATTGGTTAATGCACCTGGAACGCCACCGACGTTCGGGCCTCCTTTTTGCTCACTCTGGCTGGTTTGCTGAGAGCGAACAGCCGCTTTATCTGGCGGTTGGTTGGGTTGATACTGTTCGTCAGTTTGTTCGCGAGCAGAGAAATCGATTTGCGCGGTGACCTGGGCATGTACGTTACCCATGCCAACCATGGGCGCGATAATTGACTCTATACGGCGTTGGTACATCGCCTCGACTTCGTTACTGTACTTCAGTTGTGCAGCATTCAGATCGCGGCCGCTGCCGCCAGCCTGGGTTAACAGGCGTCCTGTCTGATCGACGACCGTAACATTGTCTGGTGGCAGGCCAGCAACACTGCTGGAAACCATATAAACGATGGAATTGATTTGCCCTTCGTCTAATGCACGACCCGGCTGTAATGTCAGGGTGACAGAAGAAGAGGGCGCTTTTTGCTCACGCACGAACAGTGAAGGTTTCGGTATGGCAAGGTGGACTCGCGCATTCTGAACGGGGCCGAGCGTTTCTATCGTTCTGGACAGCTCACCTTCCAGTGCACGTTGGTAATTAATCTGCTCGCTGAATTGGCTGATGCCAAACTTTTCCTGGTCGAGCAATTCAAAGCCAACTGCGCCGCCTTTTGGCAGCCCTAATTGAGCCAGTCGAAGTCGGGTCTCATAGACATTGGCTGCGGGAATCATGATCGCCCCGCCATTTTCTGCAAAACGATAGGGGATATTCAGCTTTGTTAATTCGCTGACAATCGCACCGCCGTCACGGTCATTTATATTACTATAAAGCACTCTATAGTCTGGACCTTTGGCCCATAGCGTCAACGCAACGACGATCGCAATGGTCGCAGCGGCTGCGATCAATAGCGGAATTTTCGGATTGGCGCGTAACCGGTTGAGTATTTCGCCAAAGCTATTTTTACCGGTAGCGGAGCCGGTTAATGAGGCGTTCATACTCTATCTCTGCTTGGTTGTTGAACGATATACTTAACGTTGTGACGTGACAAAACAGAACTCCCTGATTGCGCAATCAATAAAACATTTCGCCTACATTTATCGGCATGTCATTATTTTCCGTAAAAGAAAAATCGATGGGTCGATAAGGTGGCATTTTTCGCGCTAATTGTACGATTTATCTGAAAAGCTGTGTGGTAGGGTAATGCTGTCATAGAAAATGCATAAGTAGTCTACTCTGTATGATGTAGTGAGGTGTTATGTCAGTTCAAGGTATTGATGGCGTTTTACAGCAAATGCAGGTTAAAGCTCTGCAGGCTGCTGACATGCCAATAGCCAGACCATCGGTAGAACCTGGTTTTGCCAGTGAGTTGAAAGCCGCGATCGATAAGATCAGCGACACGCAACAGACGGCTCGTACGCAGGCTGAAAAATTTACCTTGGGTGTGCCGGGCGTTGCATTGAATGATGTGATGGTGGATTTGCAGAAATCATCTATTTCAATGCAAATGGGTATTCAGGTGCGTAATAAACTGGTATCTGCGTATCAGGAAGTGATGAATATGTCCGTTTGATGCCGTCTTTTATGGTATCAATCTGTAATTATTAACGTTATTGCGCGTGATCTCACTGTTATACCGATGGAATGGGATCGCGCGTAATTTCTATTTATTTTTGTTTTCCGCCGGCTATTTCTTTCCTTTAAACTCATTAAAGCGCGCTGATTTCGTTATGCCGATAGCCTAACGTGCCGATTAAAAAACAGTGCTATGGGTAAAAAAACGCGCCTCAATGAAGAGGCGCGGCGAGAGCGGTATATGTATAACACTATAAGCGTTATGAGCGTGTTTCATCAGGCAAGGCATCATCAGGAAATGCCCGCTGCCCTGCAAATTCACTATAAGTCGTATTAATTGACTTTTGCTTCAGTGATTGCCCCATTAACGAACTTAACTCGTCCATCCGCTTCTGCAGAAGTTGTTTTACTTTCGCTTCATTATCCATCACTTCCTGCAAAATCTGTCGCAGATGCAAACGCATCATGCTATCAATTTCGTCAGGAATTGGCGTGTTAACTAAGCCTTCAACGGACTGAACATAAACAATCTCTTGCTCAACCAACGTATCCCATTGGCCGCTGACGGCCAAATGAAGAATTTTTTGACTCAGAGACAAAAGCTGTTGGTAATCTTTTAGAAGCCGATGGGGGGAGGCCATTAACGTACTTCCTGCTCTGGTTTGTAATTAGGGCCGATTTGCCGCCAGGCATCAGCGATATTTTCCAACAATGCTTCGACTTCCTCTATCGCTTTTGCATCGTTATGTAAATTGGCAATCAACAAACGTTGAGACATGTAGTCATACAGAGCGGACAGGTTCTCAACGAGCTCGCCCCCGCCTTCCATATCCAACCCAGTTTTTAGTCCGTTATTGATAATGTTGATTGCTTTAGATAACGCCATACCCTTACCTTGGATGTCGCCTTGCTCCATGAGAATGCGCGCGCGCACCATCGCACTGCGCGCGCCATCAAACAGCATGACGATAAGCTGGTGAGGGCTTGCGCTCATCACACTGCTTTCGAGGCCTACTTGAGCATAGGCTTGGCTGCCTTTCATGTTGTACATCACATTACCTATCTTTCTTTCAGCGAAAATTTAGAGTTTAGAGAACATGCTCGTTAAGCGACTCATTGTACTATTCATGTTAGTCATCGCTTTATCCAGTTCAACAAACTGTTTTTGATAACGAGCAATAGTATCTTCTATCCCATTTTTGACGAGAGTTGCCCGAGAGTCCAATTTCTTCAGCGTACTATTGATACCGTCTTCTTTGGTTTTGATTAGACCCTCACTCGTATCGAGGACTTCTTTCAGGTAGGTGCGGGTCTGTGTCGCAAAGCCTGTTTTGTCGTTATCACCAACAAAAAACGCCCGAACCTTGCCGGGTTCTTCTTTCAACGCTTTGTCTAACTTGGTATCACTGATTTCCAACTTCCCGGTTTTGAAATTTTGTGTAATACCAAGATCTGCCAGAATACGGAATTCATCGCTGTCACTTTGTACCGTTGTGAGCTGAGCCTTGAGTTTATTCTGGATACCACGAACAGTAGAATCTCCCAGCAACGCACCATTGCTACTTAATTGGGATTCGCCCGCCTCAACCGCAGTGTACTTTGTTTGAGCTGCGATGGTATCTTGCAGCGCATTGTAAGCATCAACCCAGGCTTTGATCGTATCCTTCATTCCGGTGATATCCTGCTCAATCGTCAGGGTTTCCGGTTTGCTTGCCTCAGTTTGGGCAAGAAGATTGATCGTTACACCTTCAAAAGCATCAGAAATAGAATTACTTTGTCTTTCTATATCAATACCATTCGCTGTGATTTGCGCGTTTTTGGCTGCTACCTTTTCTGTTGGCGTGCCATTAAAGACGTTTGTGTCGTCTCCCCCAATGGAGATTTTACTCTCAGTACCGCTGTTCTTTGCGGTTAGCATCAGGTAGTACTCATTATCCTTCGCTTTGACGACGCTCGCCGTCACGGTGCCATTAACTTTGTTGATCGCGTCACGAACATCGTTTAATGAGGTTTCACCCGCTTTAATGTCTATTTCCAGATATTTTAAGTAGTCATCACCCACTTTGGTGAATTTACCATTATCCTGAGCAATAACGAGTTTTGTATCTGTTGCACTTAAGGGCTCTGTTGCACTGGTTTTGGCTGTTGACGTTATGGAATGTGCTTGTGCCAATTGTTTCACTTCAATATTGAAGGTACCGGCAACGGCTTTACTATCAGTGGTTGCCGTAAACGCTTTGTTCGTGCTGGTGACTTTGGTTGATGTGATACCATCAATTGAACCCTTAACGATGCCGAAAGATTCAGAGATGGCTAAAGCATCATTCGCTGTTTTAAGTTTATCAAGGGCGCCTTTGAGGGCACTGATGCCGCTTAGCTGTGACTTGAAGCTGGATTGCTGAGTTGTTATTGGGACAAGTCTTTGATTTTCAGCGGTTCTAAGCTGCGTGAGCAATTCGTTTAAACCCAGACCGGAACCTACACCTAATGAAGAAACGCTTGCCATGATAGAATCCTTTTATTCAGAGTGCGATGAGCTATGAAACCATTATCGGCAGGATAGAAAATAAGTTTAGCAGTAAAGAACGGTCATCTTTATTACTGATTAATATCGCCGGATAAGGGCTATCAGAATTGCCTTCTAAACAATAAAAATGAATTTAGGCTAAAAAAAAAGTTAAAGCTTCTGGAAAGCGTTCCGATAAATGTTAGCGACGGGGATGAACCCGTGGGTCTAACCCGAAACCGATAACCACTGATTAAGGAACGCTATCATGGCAGTAATTAATACTAACATCATGTCTCTGACTACTCAGAACAACTTGAACAAATCTCAGTCTGCTCTGGGTACCGCTATTGAGCGTCTGTCTTCTGGTCTGCGTATCAACAGCGCGAAAGATGACGCAGCTGGTCAAGCGATCGCTAACCGTATGACCGCTCAGGTTAAGGGTATGACTCAGGCAGCACGTAATGCCAACGATGGTATTTCTCTGACTCAGACTGCTGAAGGCAACCTGAACGAAATCAACAACAACTTGCAACGTATCCGTGAACTGGCAACGCAAGCAGCGAACGATCCTAACGGTAAAACTGACCGTGACTCTATCGTCAAGGAAATGACTCAGCGCATTAACGAAGTTAACCGTGTTGCTCAGAGCGCTTCTTTCAACGGTACTAAACTGCTGGACGGTTCTGCAAGTGCTGGCATCATCATTCAGGTTGGCGCTAACACTGGTGCAACCGAAACTATTACCATCGACAGCACCGCACTGATCAACGCCACCACTGGCGGTACTGGTTCAATGAGTGATGTTGCAGCTAAAATCACTTCTCTGGGCGCTGTTGCTACCGGTAGTTCTGCTAACTCAGCAGCTCAGGCTCTGATCACTTCTCTGGATACTGCTCTGTCAGCTGTTGATGCTGCACGTAGTAACCTGGGTGCGATTCAGAACCGTTTTGAATCTACCATCACCAACCTGAACAACTCTATCAACAACCTGTCTTCTGCTCGTAGCCGTATTGAAGACGCTGACTACGCAACTGAAGTATCAAACATGAGCCGTAGCCAGATTCTGCAACAGGCTGGTACTTCTGTACTGTCCCAGGCAAACCAGGTTCCACAGACTGTTCTGTCTCTGCTGCGTTAATCCCCAGCCAGACAAACACTGTAACTTATATTATAAGCCAGTCCTTCGGGGCTGGTTTTTTTATGGTAAACATCCTGTGCGTTAATGCAGTTGTGAAACCGTACCACCCCTCCCTAACGTATGTTATACGCCTAATATTTCCCTCTATTTATAAGATTGCGTATCTTAATAGTTGATACGATAGTAGTAATTACTTTTTCCTCTCATGAAAGGTTTTCCCTTCTGATGACTTTAGATACTGCTGCCAGCCATCCAACAGTGAGCGCGGCTGATCGCTGTCCTTTGCCTTACACCTCACCGACGCATTTGCAGGCAGTGACATACTTGCATGGCATTGTGGCGGCGGCCCCTGAAAGGGCGCGAGTACTGGAACTGGGATGCATGAGTGGCGCGAACCTGCTGCCATTTGCCACTGCATATCCGCAGGCACAGGCTATTGGCATCGATCTTGACGAGGAAAAAATTGCACAAGGGCAGATGTGGGTACAGCAGTATGGGCTAACCAACCTGCAACTTCAGGCGATGGATTTGGCATCGCTTTTGGACAGCGATCTTGGCAAATTTGATTATATTATTGTCCATGGTGTTTTCGGACTGATCGGCGGCGAAGCGCGCTCGGCGTTGTTGGCATATTGTCACCGCCACTTAAGTGCAAAAGGCGTGGTGTGTTTTTCCTATTCGACCTACCCAGGTGGGAAAACAGAGGAAATCCTGCAGGATGCCTTAAATCTGCATGCCAGTCTGGCAGAAACGCCGGAACAACAGCAAGCCAGCGCCAGAGCCATGCTGAGTTACTTATCGCTGGGCCTATCTGCAGATAATCCTCAGAGAACAGCTATTGCGGCCCTAGTTGAAGAAGCTGAAAAACTGGGAGACGTGTCGTTAGCGCTCAATTATTTACAAGGTCTGAATCAACCTTGCTATCTGCTCGACTTTAATGCGCAGATTACGCAAGAAGGCTTGTCTTATGTCGGTGAAATCGAACCTCATACCGAGATTGCCGCTCACTATGGTGAGCAGGTAGATAGTTTGCTGCGCGCAATCTGTCCGACAGGCAATAAAATATTGAAGCAACAGTATCTGGATTTCAATGTCGGACGTAAACGTCGGTTTAGTCTGTTGGTGGCGGCTGAGCGAGCGGAAAAGTTGGAATCGGAAATTGATACCTCTCGGCTGGATAAACTTTCTTGGGCCGGTAGCTTCCGCCGTGTCATGTTAAATAAAGGGTTGGCGTCTAACGCCTATATCACCAATACCGGTATACAGATATCGACCGATCACGAACTTACACAGCAAATCCTTGATGTCTTAGGTAATGCGTGGCCAGCGAGTGTCTCCTTTAAGCAACTTATATTTAATACTCATTTTCCTGAAAGAGAAAATGATGAGCAAGAACATGAAAAGAATGTGCGTGAATCTCTCTATGCTTTGTTAAAGCAGGGAATATCTAGCATTCATTTCTGCGTCGGTGAATGTGCTTATCGTAAAAGTGAATTCAGCGCACTGCGAGTATTACCGAACTGTGGGGATATTTATCCTGCATTTAACTATTGGTATGAGTCTTTCACGCTACCATCAGAGGCTCAGGGTCTAAAAATTCCAATGGGCTTACTGAATGAGCAGGAAGAGGGCTCATTAGCGCTGTTAGATGAATTGCACCATAAAGGTTTGATGATTGGAAGTGCACTGGCATGGCAGCGTTATTTACAAAAACGGATGGAATTGGCTAAGGATGTTAACGAGGTTATCCACAATATAAATCCGCTGATTATGTACTCCAGTAACGCGAGCGGCGGTGGCTTATTCAAGGCTAGTGATGTCATAAAAGCCGAGAAAAGTAGAAAAGAATTCGTTAACGATCCTATTGATGCGCAAGTCAAACGCCAATTATATGATTTATTACAGAAACAGAAATATGACGAAGCTCGCTCTTTGGCTGAAGAATTAACGGTAAAACAGCCGAATAATCTGCAAAATTGGATCACACTAGAAAGAATTAATTTTGTTACTGGCGATAAGAATGCGGCAATATTCTCTCTAGCGAAAGTCATTTCTATGCATAGCAATGCATGGCTGGTCTACAGTGAATTGTCCAGTCTATTGCATAATACATATCATTACTGGGAAGCGATTAACCTTGCCTACAGAGTTATTCGCTGTGATGGGAGTATTGCTGTTGCCTGGAATGTGGTAGCACTTGTTTATTTGAAATTTGAAAATATGGCCGGTGCAGAAGTATGCATAGAAAAAGCAATAAAACTTCTGCCTAACGATGCGGCAGTATTAAATGCAATGGCAATGGTGTTGGATAAAAAATCTGATGTCGAAAGTGCAATTGATTACTATCGCAAGGCTGTTACTAATGCTCCTGAAGATTTAAGTTTGTACAGTAATCTTCTGTTTGCTTTGCTGCATAATGCTAAGATTCCAGCTTCAGAGATTTTTTCTGAACATTTGTCATATGGCGAAGTAGTAGAAAAACGAAATGGCGCACTTGCTCCAGTGCATTATCTGCAAAATAAAGATCCCGATAGAGTGTTGCGAGTTGGTTTTGTGTCTGGCGATTTATATTCACACCCAGTCAGCAAATTCTTATCGCCTGTATGGAATGACATCGATCATCAGTATTTTTCCCTTTATGCCTATTCCACATCACATCATTATGATGATGTCACGCGGATGCTGGAAAAAAGCTCAACAGTATGGCGTAACGTAGCGAGTAGCAGCGATACTGAATTATTCGAGTTAATCAAACGGGATGAGATAGATATTCTTTTCGACCTTTCCGGCCATACTGGCGACAACCGCTTATCAATGTTTGCGATGAAGCCTGCACCAATCCAGATTAGCTGGATTGGTTATCCGGGAACGACCGGATTAAAGGCGATGGATTATTATCTGGTTATGAACCATGCCCCATACCCAGAGGTTTTAGCCCATCAATTTACTGAAAAATTGCTGTACGTGTTATTTGACCGACAGTTTGAACCTGTAGTTAATGGCCCCGAGGTTAACGATCTTCCCGCACTGACAAACGGTTATCTCACTTTCGCTAGCTTTAACAGGCCGACGAAGATTAACGATACCGTATTATCGGCATGGGGAAAGATCCTCGTTCAGTTGCCAACGAGCAAGATGATTATTGGTGCATTGCCTAGCATGCAGACAAGGGAACATATACGTAAAAAGCTAGAGGCACAGGGTGTTCAGCCCGAGCAGCTAATTTTCCGCGAACGTGTCAACATAATGAATTATCTCGCTATGCACCAGGAAATCGATGTGTTGCTGGATACTTTCCCCTATACAGGGGGAACCACGACGAACTACGCTTTGTGGATGGGCGTGCCGACTCTGACGCTGGCCGGTGAAACCTATGCTGCTCGCCAAGGGGTTGTAAACCTTGGTCAGGCTGGCTTGAATGAGTTTATTGCACATTCAGAAGCAGACTACATCGACAAAGCCATTTCCTGGAATAACCGTTTGGATGAATTGAACCAAATTCGCCATAGTTTACGTAAAAAGATGGAACATGATATCGATACTGCTGATGTAACGGCTTCAACGTATTTTCAACAAGCGTTGAGAACGGTATGGAAAGCTTACTGTGCTGATGAGCCGCCTAAAAGCTATTCGATAGGCCACTAACTTTATGGAAGTGATAGTTTGTCACCGATGAACGTCACCAGATTGATTGGTAAATGGATGAGATAATGGCATCTATGTTTATGCCATTATCATCTAAAAGATGATTTTCAAACGCATTGCCGAGTGAGTGGAAGTTGGCTGCGGGTATTATAGAAAGAGAATGCAGCATTGTTATTTTGGTCAGGCGTACTAAACCAAATCTGAACATTTTCTTTTTATATCATCAATATGGGTGAATTTTCAGCGCTTTGGTAGCTGCGAGTCAAGGGCGGTAGCGTTGATTGCGAATAATCTATAAGCGGAAGATGGTGAAATGAAAAAACCAGTGTATGTAACAAGCCCGTTATTACCGCCTTTGGATGAGTTTACGCCTTATCTTGAAGAGATATGGGAAAATAAGTGGCTAACTAATAATGGCACCTTCCATCAGCGTTTAGAGCAAGCTTTGGCGGAGTATCTGGGTGTTCCGTACCTTAGTTTGTTTTCCAATGGCACGCTGGCATTATTAACTGCTTTGCAAACGTTACGTATCACTGGTGAGGTAATTACTACACCTTACTCATTTGTGGCGACATCTCATACATTATTATGGAATGGATTAAAACCAGTATTTGTTGATATAGATCCCGTCACATGTAATCTTGATCCCTCGAAATTAGAACATGCTATTACGCCAGCAACATCTGCCATTCTACCAGTGCATTGTTATGGATTGCCTGCGGATGTTGACCGAATTCAAAATATAGCTGATATATATGGCTTAAAAGTGATCTATGATGCGGCTCATGCTTTTGGTGTTAAAAAGAATGATGTCAGCATACTAAACCATGGTGATCTTTCTATTCTTAGTTTTCATGCAACGAAAGTATTTAGCACTATTGAAGGTGGTGCGATTATTTCTCAAGATGAAAAAACGAAAAAAAGAATCGATTATCTTAAGAACTTTGGTTTTGTTGATGAAGTAACAGTTGTTGCCCCTGGAATTAATGCAAAAATGAATGAGGTTCAGGCAGCATTTGGATTGCTTCAACTGAAACATATTGATTCAGCATTAAACCAGCGTAAAAATATCTATTCAAGATATTGTGATCTTTTGAAAGATATATCAGGAATTAAGGTGTTGAGTATTCCTGATAATGTGACTTGGAATTATGCCTATTTCCCTATTTTCTTCTCTGATACTTTCCCTAAGAAAAGAGACGAAGTTTACGATATTCTGAGGGAAAACAATATATATGCTCGCCGATATTTTTATCCTCTGATTAGCACATTCCCTATGTATCGAGGGTTAGACTCAGCTAAAGAAGATGGACTGCCAACAGCATCTCATATCGCGGACAATGTACTCTGTCTTCCAATCTACCCTGATTTGTCAGATGAAAGTATATTGGATGTTGTTAGATGTATTTCTGACTGTGTAAATTGAAAAATATTTTTAGGCAGAAGGAAATAATAGCATGAGTTATTGTTTTCAATAAAATATGATGATGCGGTATCTATATTAGTTAGCATTTTAGTTTTATCAGGAGATAGCGTTGATAAAATATGCGGTAATGCAACCTTATTTCTTTCCTTACATTGGCTATTTTCAGTTGATGGCCGAAGTAGACGTTTTTGTGGTTTACGATAATATAAAATATACTAAAAAGGGATGGATAAATCGAAACCGCATTTTATTAAATGGGAAAGATAGTACATTTAGCTTACCATTGAAGAAAGATTCAGATTTTTTAGATGTTAAAGATAGAGTGTTATCAGAGACATTTAATAGAGATGATTTAATCAACAAGATTCGTGGGGCTTATCGGCGCGCACCTTACTTTAAAAATGTTTTTCCATTGCTGGAGAATATAATAAATTATCGTGATGATAATTTGTTTAACTATATATTGTATTCCTTGGAAAGTATTAAGGGATATCTTGGTTTGACATGTGATATAAAAGTATCATCTTCTATTAACATCGATCATTCACTAAAGTCTCAAGACAAAGTACTTGCCTTCGGGAATGCCCTTGGTGCGAAATCGTATAGTAATCCACCAGGTGGTATTTCGCTGTACTCCCAAGAGGCCTTTTCTTTGCATGGAATGACTCTGAATTTTATCCAGCCAAATAACATTGTTTATAAACAATTTGATGAACCTTTTGTGGCTTGGTTATCAATCATTGATGTCATGATGTTTAATTCCAGTGATGAGGTACTGCACCTTATTACTAATGAGTATGAGTTGATATGAGTATTTTTAAGTGGAAAAAGTTAGGCAAGGTGTTTACCCCGCAAGATGTTAATGATCGGCTTTGGCTTAAAGAATTCGCACAAGCACCTGCAACTCTTATTTTTGATGACTTTGTTCGGGTTTATTTCTCTTGTCGCCCACCTGCTGATGAACAGGGCATGTATGTTAGCTATTCAGCTTGGGTTGATCTAGATCGTAATGATCTATTCAAGGTATTACGTGTTTCTGAAACCCCTATTTTACCGCTAGGGCAATCAGGTGAGTTTGACGAATTTGGTACCTATCCCGTGTCCGTCGTTCGCGATGAAAATATTTTTCGTGCATATTATGCTGGATGGACCCGATGTGAATCAGTCCCTTTCAATGTTGCTATTGGCATGGCCACTAGTGATGATGGGGACGTATTCCGCAAGGCTGGACCAGGACCCATTATTAGCTACTCTCCTGAAGAACCCTTTGTTATGAGTGGGCCAAAAATTCGCCGTTTTAATGGTGAATGGCAACTATTCTACATTGCCGGTCGTAGATGGAAGCTCGTTGATGGTCGAGCAGAGCCTGTTTATAAAATCCGCATGGCGGTATCGAGTGATGGAATAAATTGGCGGAAGATAAATAAAGACTTAATAAGCAGTCGAATTGAAGAAGATGAAGCGCAGGCGAGCCCGGATGTGTTTTATGCGAACGGTAAGTACCATATGTTTTTTTGCTACCGCTATAGCGAAAATTATCGAGGGAAAAAACATGGGTACCGTATTGGATATGCGTGGAGTTCCGATCTTATTGACTGGCACCGTGATGATGAAAAGGCAGGAATTGATGTGTCTGAAACTGGATGGGACTCGGAAATGATCAGTTATCCCCATGTGTTTGAGCTTGATGGTAAAGTCTATATGGCATATTTAGGCGATCAAGTTGGGCGCTATGGTTTTGGTTTGGCACAGTTGGAAGGAGAATTGCGCTAATGCTGACATGGCGTAAACATGGGCTCATCTACTCACCTCAGGCGCATCCACCCTTAATTGGTGGGGCAGGGTATGCCCAATCTCCCCAAGCCTTAGTATTTGATGACTTTGTTCGTATCTATTTTTCTACTCGCGAATTGGATGAGAGAAATAATAAATTCATCAGCCGAGTTTGCTATGTAGATATGGATAAAAATCTGCAGGAAGTCCTTAACGTCAGCCCGGAACCTGTCATTGCCCACGCTGAATTAGGCACGTTTGATGAACATGGTATCTTCCCTTTTAACGTCTTGCGCCACAATGGTGCTGTGATGGCTTGGACTACAGGGTGGAATCGCCGGGTTTCTGTTTCCGTGGATACGTCAATAGGCTTGGCAATTAGCCGTGATGGCGGCAATACGTTTCAACGGCATGCGACTGGCCCTGTGATGTCGGCCTCCTTACACGAACCTTATTTGGTCGGGGACGCTTTTGTTCTGCATATCGAAGGGCGCTTCCATATGTGGTACATCTACGGTGTGGGTTGGAAAAAGCAACAGTCGGATTCTCCACCAGACCGTATTTATAAAATTGCACATGCTGTTTCTGATGATGGCATCGACTGGGTGCGAGAGAGTAAGCCTATTATTGCCGATCGGCTCGGTGATGATGAATGTCAGGCGCTGCCTACGGTGATCAAGATTGGCAATCGCTATCATATGATTTTTTGTTATCGCGAATGTTTTGATTTCCGCTTAGGTGCCGGGCGTGGATATCGTCTTGGTTATGCCTGGTCAGATGATCTTATTACATGGCATAGAGATGATACTCAGGTGCCTGCCATTTCGGAATCGGGTGAGTGGGATAGTGAAATGCAATGTTATCCGCACCTTTTCCGATGTGATGAGAAGGTATACTTGCTCTATAACGGTAACGCATTCGGAAAAGAAGGCTTCGGTTTGGCTGAGTTGACCGCATGCAGCGAATGATTATACGTCAGAATAGCGCCACGGCGGAGGATATCGCATCGCATCTGCGTGCCTGCGATGATGAATTTGTCCGTTCGCTTGAGCACCGAGTTGAAATAGCGGCCTATGCAGATAAAATCGCTCGTCTTGCCCATTGTATTGAAGGATGGAGAGACGAACATTTGGTCGGCCTTGTTGCTGCATATTTTAATGTGCAAACAAGGATAGCATTTATTACTAATGTTTCGGTATTAGCGGAAGCCCAGGGAGTAGGTTCTGGCGGTATTCTGTTGGAACAATGTATAGCAAAAATGCAAATTTTAGGTGCGATAGAAATACGCTTGGAAGTTGAAGAAAGTAATCAGGTCGCCAGATGCTTTTATCAAAAACACGCTTTTATTCAGTCAGGAATTAGCGGCAATATCCTGCAAATGATCCGACATTGTGAGACGAGAACATGACAATCAACAGAAATTATGATCAAGAAATTAAGGATACAGCAGACCATAAGTACGCCTATAGTTTTGACTTTGATGTGATGCATCCTTTTATGGTACGTGCATTTACCCCTTTCTTTCGTCCAGGAAGTTTACTGGAACTAGGAAGCTTTAAAGGTGATTTCACTTCACGACTACAGGAAAATTTCAGCGATATCACATGCGTTGAAGCTTCCGAAGAAGCTATTTCACATGCTCAAGGCCGTTTAAAAGACGGAATAACTTATATTCACTCACGCTTTGAAGATGTTCAGTTACCTCGTCGTTACGATAATATTGTATTGACGCACGTGCTTGAGCATATTGATGACCCCATCGCTCTGCTTAAGCGTATTAATGACGAATGGTTAGCTGAAGGAGGACGTTTATTCCTCGTTTGTCCTAATGCTAATGCGGCTTCCCGCCAAATAGCCGTGAAAATGGGGATTATTTCCCATAATTCGGCGGTGACTGAAGCAGAATTTGAGCATGGACATCGTTGTACCTATGCACTGGATACACTTGAGCGCGATGCAAGCCTTGCTGGATTACACGTTGCCTACCGTTCAGGTATATTCTTTAAAGCCTTGGCGAATTTTCAATGGGATAAATTATTGCAAACTGATATTATATCAGATGAGTATTTAGACGGCTGCTATCAACTTGGTCAGCAATATCCTGATCTTTGCTCGAGTATATTTTTGCTGTGTGAGAGAAAATAATTAGTATTTAACTTTTATATTTTTTTAAAAATTAAACTCGTTAAGTAACTAAAGAAAAAAAAGAGAGTTATGCAAAACTACATTCGTGCAAAAGCTGCGCATCAATTTTATCGGGATGTATTTACAAGAGATCTTGAACTCGGTAATACTGGTAATATTCCATTGGGAATAATTGATAGTGTGATTAAAGAATTTAATTGCGATGCGTTATTTGTTGCCAGAGAGTTAAGTTCATATGATAGTGGTCTGCCACCAGATAGTGATAATGCATTAAAACAACTACTTGTGACAATTTCTCATGCTAATTTGAACTTTGATGAAAAATGGGGTGGCTATCAGAAAAAAATGCCTGATGAATATGTTTCAGGTATTCGTAATTCATTGGTTGGGATATTGAAATTAAATCCAAATATAGAATATCTTGTTATAGCAATTCAAATTTTATTTAGGATTGGTGATGTTGATTCATCGGTTGCTTTAATAAATAATAACTTTTCTTCATTAAAAAATTCTCCCGCAGCCTTCAGAATATTGTTGATGATTTGCATCATCGAAGAAGACTATGAACTTGCATTACCTTTAGTAAGAGAAATGACATCTAGTCAGCATTTGATAGGTGAAGATTTAATGACCTTATTAATGGTGGTCTGTACAATTTACAGGCTTGGTGGGTATCCTGATTCTTATATTAATTTCTCTTCGCTTTTAGATAATAAAGTTTTCTCTGTTCCTAGTGATAACTATGATTGGATAATAAGAAAAAACCACCAGAACAAAAAAACGACTATCATTATAGCTTGTGATGTTAAATATTACTATGAGCATACTATTCCTGCATTGTATTCAATATATGAAACAAATAAGGAACGTTTTAATGTTCATGTTCACGTTTACAATATTGATGAAGAGACATCTTTCGATATTAAAAGAAAAAATGAACAACTCCCTGAGTTAAATATTTCTTGCACATCGGAAAATTTTTCTAGCCCTTCAGGCATGATTATCCAATATACATTAAGGCGTTTTGTTTTTGCTGACTACGCTTTAAATGCATTAGATACACCCGTGTTAATTTTAGATGCTGACTGTTTGTTAAGAAAGGATTGGCTATCATCAATTCATGTAGAAGAATTTGACTTGATGTTAACTACCACTGAAAACACTCCTTTTTGGGAGAATGTGTCGGCAGGTTTTGTTTATTTAGGTGGTGGGCGTACGTCAAAAGACTATATTAATAGAGTTGCATCATTTATTCATACTAACTTGGTGAGCAACAATAATGTGTGGTTTTTAGATCAAGTTGCGCTTTCTGCTGCTCTTGATTATGTAAAAGATAAAAGTGATGTCTTCAGGATTAATTCATCATTCGTCTGTGACATTAGCCATACCGATTATTCATTTATGTGGGTGGTGACAACGATGAAAAACGTTGAAGGAAAATACTCTTCATATAAAAATTATCTTATTGATAAATATACTGTTAATTGATAATTTTCAGAAATCTTGTGTCGTTCCAGTAATATAAAACAGGAATGACACATTCCATCTTTAAACGTAGACAAAACGCTTAATTTCCTTAGTGTGGCCTGATTCTGGCAAGTAGGTAACATATTGATTAATTATGATTTCCTGCAATGAACGACAGTGTTGTTCCATCCGAAAACGTTAAGCTGTACATTATTTATCAGGCTCCTCTAAAATTATTATCAGTGTGATTGGCTTATGGTGAAAATATTTTGGTATTTGTAGGGCGATACTACTATCGGCTCCAGATAAAGTATAAGCGCTAGATAAAGTTTAGAGTTGCTGTACTCAGACTGACCACAAAGCAGCATTCCCTTTCTATAAAACGGCCTTTCCTCTGCCAGAGGTCTGCGCTAGCATCATCTCCCTACAAAAGAGAGACACATCACAGATCTTGTGTCGCATTGCACCCTCTGTACGGGCCATTTGTGTTTCTCTCCGCAGACTCCTTACTCAATCCTGCCATACATGGCATGAATAACCCTCCTTTTTTGACGCTATTCAGACGATTGGCTACCCTACCTAAAAGCATAATAGTGTCGATAACACTATCATCGTAGGTATTTGTCACTGTGAGCGATTTGTATACCGCCGAAGGCACAATGGATAAAAATTCCCTTTGGAAGCGCTATGTACCATTAGTGCGCCATGAAGCCTTGCGTTTACAGGTTCGTCTCCCCGCGAGTGTTGAACTTGACGATCTGCTACAGGCTGGTGGTATCGGCTTGTTAAGCGCAGTTGAACGTTATGATTCGTTACAAGGTACGGCGTTTACCACCTATGCCGTCCAACGAATTCGTGGTTCGATGCTGGATGAATTACGCAGTCGTGACTGGGCTCCACGCAGTGTACGGCGTAATGCGCGGGAAGTGGCACAAGCAATGCAACAGGCTGAACAGCAGCTCGGTCGTACTCCAACGGAGCAGGAAGTTGCGCAGACCCTGAATATCACGCTTGAAGATTATCGTCAGATATTGCTGGATACGAATAACAGCCAGCTTTTCTCTTATGATGAATGGCGTGAAGAACATGGTGACAGCGCAGAGGCGTTACTGGAAGGCAATGAAGATGCGAACCCATTGCATCAACTGATGGAAGGCAATTTGCGCCATCGTGTAATGGATGCGATTGAAAGCCTGCCAGAGCGTGAGAAGTTGGTGTTGACGCTTTATTATCAGGAAGAGTTGAACCTGAAAGAGATCGGTGCCGTTCTTGAAGTCGGAGAGTCGAGAGTCAGTCAGTTGCATAGCCAGGCGATAAAGCGCCTGCGCGTGAAATTAATGAACGATGTTTAATTGCGCTGCGTAGGAATACTGTTATCAAATATATCTTCAGTCACTGAAGCAGCAGGGCCATGAAAAATTTTGAATATTGATGTGCGTCTTGCATCAGTATTTACATGATTAATGTCACCTGTTTTTAGCACACCAGGCTCTCTGGCGTAATGAACGATGCTATCGCTTCACATTGAGGTTATATATTGTCACGGAATGGATTCATGCACCCATCAATTCGGAAGAAACAGCTCCTAAGCCGTTATCTGAAAGACTTCAAACACAGACAAACTAACTGTTCCCAGTGTGATAAAGAGCTCGACCGCGTTTCACTGGTATTTCGCAATCAGCTTATCAATAAAAAATCGATCGGCAGTATAGACAGGCTTATCGACGACGACATATGGTCTGGTCTGCAACAGGAATTAATCCCACTTTGCCGCTTTTGTAGCGAAATATTATGCAATACCACTGCTAGCTATTTCGATATTAAAGCGTTCACACAGTATCTGATTGAGCAGACTGAAGTCCGCCATAGCACGATGCGCGAGTATGTCATTCGTCTGCGGCGCTTAGATGAGCTGCTTGCCGCCAATAATTATCCCGCAGAAACGTTTTCCCGTCATCGCGATGGGGTACAGCAGCGCGTATGTGATTACCTTCCCGGTATTGAGCAAAATATCTACCGCAGCGCCTTACGAAAATACGATCAATATCTGGACTGGCAGCGGCATTTCTAACGTGCATCATGCGTCGTTCTCAGGCTGACATTGCCAAACCATGGGATACTGACTATACGTAGATGTTATGACAGTGTAAAAAATGCTTGCATTGCAGAGGCAAATTATTGCACTGTCATACTACTGAAATCATTCGGCACTAATTTTTAGGCAATGGTTAGCGGTAGTTCTACGATGCGATCAATCATTATTCAGTGGAATAGTTGTTGTCACAGTGAGGAACGCGAATGGTAATGTCCTTTTTTGGGCTTTATAGTCGATGTCAAGATTCTACGCTGCTGACTCGCCGATGCGAGGGACTTTCCTCCCACTTATTTTCAACACTACGCCATTCTCTTGTTCCCCAAAATTTCCGTTTATTTTCCTTTTCTATCCATGAACGCTCGGTCCGTTTTTCACTCGGCTCGTGGATGAATCATGCGTATTCTCCGTCCGCTATTGGCTTAATAAGGAAGCCTAACCTCGTTAGTGAGTTAAACGTCACGCGCTGTAGAACAGTGCGGTAAGTGAAACAAACTGTAAGGTGCCACTATGGGAAGACAAAAAGCAGTGATCAAAGCTCGTCGTGAAGCAAAACGCGTTATCCGCCGTGAGTCGCGTAGCCATCGTCAGCGTGAGGAAGAATCGGTCACTTCTCTGGTACAAATGGTCGGGATTGAAGCAATCGGAATGGCGCGTGAGAATCGTGATAATTCCGTTATTCAAGCTCGTACAGCTGCCCAGGAACATTACTTGTCTGCGATAGAAAATAAACAGTTGATTTTTGCCACAGGTGAAGCTGGCTGCGGTAAAACGTATCTGAGCGCTGCGAAAGCGGCGGAGGCACTAATCCATAAAGAGGTTGAGCGTATTATCGTTACGCGGCCAGTATTACAGGCTGACGAGGATCTTGGCTTTTTACCTGGAGATATTGCGGAGAAATTTGCGCCTTATTTCCGTCCGGTTTACGACATACTTTTGCGTCGACTGGGAGCCTCTTTCATGCAGTACTGTTTGCGGCCGGAAATTGCCAAAGTCGAAATTGCGCCTTTTGCGTATATGCGCGGGCGGACATTTGAAAATGCGGTTGTGATTCTGGATGAGGCGCAAAATGTGACAGTGAACCAAATGAAAATGTTCCTGACGCGTTTAGGCGAGAATGTCACGGTTATCGTCAATGGTGATGTGACGCAGTGCGATTTGCCTACTGGGATGAAATCCGGCCTGCGCGATGCATTGGAGCGTTTTGTTGAGGATGACATGATTGGCGTCGTCTCTTTCGGTAAAGAGGACTGTGTGCGTTCGGCGCTGTGCCAGCGTACGCTCCATGCTTATGGCTAACGTCTGTGTGGCTCGGGAATGAAAGTTTCTGAACCATCACCATCAAACACGCCCCTGATGTAAATCAGGGGTATCAGCGATAATAGTGGTGCACTAATGCCCCGTTTTGAAGATCACCTTATCAACACGGAAATGACGGCAACAGAGCGAGTATTCTCACTAAGAGTGACATATTTGACTTTTCATCGTTATTACTGATTAAGTATCTGTGCGTAAAGTAGTTCTTATTCCATACAGTACTCCTTTATTTATAATTTGGGCGTTATTAATGTAATCACCAATCATACAGCATTGCCGTAGAAATCAAAGTGAGGTTTAGATGATAACGGAGCCTTCTTAATCTCTATAAACCATATGTTCCGCACGTGTCCTGATTTTATTTTAATATTTAATTTTCTTGCATGTTCTACTTCAAGTAAGCTGCCTGGGGGAACTATCCCTTCAAATTCATCAACAGGAGATATTTTCGATATTGACTTAATGCCTCCTGTCAGCTTATATAAAATACAGTTATTCTCAACTTCTCCATTAGCGGTATCACCAAAAAAAGCTCTTAAAGAATATGGATTGTTGGTGAATGATAAAAAAGAATAATTTATCAATATATTCCCTGTTTCTATCATTTTTTTTTCCAGCTTATCAATAAGAGTGGAAAAAAAACACCTGCCATCTGTTCTTACAGCTCTATAGAAATCAAGCTCTGACGTCGGCATTTTATTTACTAACCTCTCTAAGGTTGTTTTTCGTTCTAGAGAATGGATTGAATAGAGTGGGGGATTTGGGGTGAGATATTTATTTATATATTCCCACGAGTCTGCAATGTAATTTCCTAGTGCTTCTTCTTCTTCATGGGAAATACAATAATTTGATTTGACATGGTCATCAAAAGACAATGACAGTCTTATTCCATATTCAGGGTAACCATCAAAAGAGAGAATGTTTTGCCAAAAAGTCTGATGCTCGCTACTGGATGTACTTTTTCTAATATGAAGGTCATCAAAGGATGCATTTATCATCATGATTTTCAACGAGTTTTGTCCTCAACAAGCATTGTGAATACATACTGGTAGTGCCAGATTGTTGAGTAGTATAAAAGGGTTGGATAAAGCGGAGCAATTTATGTTAAGAATAATTGAAGGGACCGGACCAATGTGAATCGCTGGCGCATCGACAAATTCACCCCACCAGCACATCAATATTTTGCGCTGTTCCAGATAAGTGGATCGGTTATAGGCGCGGCGCACTTCGTTGGTGTCTACGTGGGCGAGGGCGGCTTCAATCACATCTGGCGGGAAGCCTTCTTCATTGGCCGCTGTACTGAATATGGCGCGTAGGCCATGAGACACCAGCACACCTTTGTAACCCATACGACGCAATGCGGCATTAGCGGTCTGGCTGTTCATCGGCTGTTTGGGATCTTTACTGGAAGGAAACAGGTATTCTCGATGGCCGCTGATGGGCTTCATGGCGTCCAAAATGGCTAATGCCTGCGGGGGTAGGGGAATAACGTGCTCGCGGCGCATCTTCATGCGGCCAGCGGGGATCGTCCAGGTGTTATCTGTAAGGTTTATTTCGCTCCAGCGGGTCTCAGCGGCTTCGGCAGGGCGGGTAACGGTCAGTAGCTGCCATTCAATCAATAAGCGGGTCTGTAACTCAATGCTGGCGACCGATAGCGTTTTCATCAAGCCAGGTAATGCCTCTGGCCGAATGGTCGGCATATGGGTTTTCACTGGCGTCTGAAAGGCTTTGCGGATCTTGGCTGCGGGGTTAGCAGGAATCAGCCCAGAGTTAACCGCATAATCCATTACCTCGTTAATTCGCTGGCTTACCCGCTTGACGGTTTCCAGTTTGCCGCTGGCCTGTATCGGTTCCAACGCGGTGATGAAGTGACGAGCGGTAAGCTGGGTGATCGGTAAGGTTCCGATGAACGGGAACACGTATTTTTCCAGCGAGCGCCAGATATCTTTAATGGTGTTCTCGGCCAGCGGTTGAGACTTTTTCACTTCGTACCAGTCGGCGGAAACTTTGGCGAACGTGTTCAGGTTGATGGCTTGCTCTTGTTCGCGCTGCTGTTGCTGGTGGAATTGCGGATCGATGTCTTTACTTATCAGCGCCTTTGCTGCTTCACGCCGCTGTCGGGCTTCGGCCAAAGAAACTGCAGGGAATGAACCAAAGCTGATTAATGCACGTTTCTTCGTATCAGGGCGGTAATAATTAAAGCGCCAGATTTTAGAGCCGCTCGGTTTCACCAGCAGATACAACCCATCCCCGTCCTGTAGCGTGTATTCCTTTTCGGCAGGTTTGGCGGCTTTGATCTCGGTATTGGTCAGTGGTGTAGTTATACGAGCCATCGTAGTTATACGCTTTTGTAGTTATATGGGGCGGTATAACTAAGCGTATAACTAAATTTTCCGGCTGTAAACGGGGTATCCCGATAGATAACAGGCAACAAAAAACCCACAAACTCAGTGAGAATGCGGGTTTCTGTGGGGTTTCCGGTAGTAAACGATACTAACCGAAGTTGTATTTGGTCGGCACGAGAGGATTAAATAAAACAATATAATATATTGATTATAATTGATTTTTTTATTGCATTGTATCAGTGTATGCCTAAGCGTATGCCTAAAAGGTAAAGTCATCTTAGATGGAGGCAAAACACTGCTACTCTAAATTTCACCTGACTGAAGGGTTGCAGTAAGCTAAAGCCACCACATGGATTTAAGGGGCGGGCTGGATGATGAAAAACTGGTCAACGGAACACACGAAAGAAGTTAAAAAATGGCTGGATGTCGATACATATCGCGGATTTGAAGCGCTTCCGCTCATACAGCTTTACCATGAGCTATTAGCAAGGACACTGTTCTTCAAACCCTACCATGAAGAATTTGAAGCGAAAGCGGTCGGTCTATACATTGAACGGATTTTCAGTGGTAATCCTTTCCTCATTACTGAAAAACACCTTGGCTATCTCACAAGAGAAGATACGTTGTATCAGCCCCCACACTTCTTTTTGACGACAACCGAGAGGTTGGCTCAACTCAGCATAGTAGGTTTACAAAATTCGTTGTTCTTTTGGGATGGGAGTGATGAGTATTCGGTCAACCGCGAATTCTTGGATAGCCCTGTATCGGAAGTTTTGCCAAAATTGTTCAGGGATACGGTGATGGTAGAAATCGATCTATCCAGTGGCACTGACGAAGAAATCGCTGAATCCCTGAAAGCCGCACTTCCACAGTGGCGTAAAGTTCGGGGGATAGAGCCAGACATAACGGATGCGGTGCGTTTTGGCTATGGCACTATCAAGAAAATCATCAACTACAGACTGATACCCATGATCGACATTCTTGTATGGGCAAATTTGCACAAGGTTCGGATATCAGAAGATCGTCTTTCCCGCCTTCTTTACACGGACGATGATGATGAAGAACAAACCCGTCTTAACCATCAGATTAGGGATACGGACAGACCACTAGCTTTGAAGGCAGCGAGTATACAGTTCATCAGGCAGTTTCATCTGTTCATCAACAAAAACAGTCATCTCAAAAACATCAGAGTTTCAGACGTGATGAAAATCGCGGATTCTGAAAAAGACTGATGTCCATACCCCCGGCGATATGAAGGTCGCTCTTTTTCATGCTGATTCACTCTTATAGTCATTTCCATCAACGCAGATGAGGGAAATACCATGAATCAGCCATGCACACGTCTTATTCGCCTGTCGGAAGTGATGAAGAAAACCGGATTTGGTAAGGCTTGGATTTACCGTCTTATCAGCCAAAATCGGTTTCCCCAGCCAGTAAAGATCGGTATTCGTGCTGTCGCTTTTGTCGAAAGCGAAATCGATGAGTGGATTCAATTAACTATCCAAAATTCAAGAAACCGTGTCGCTTAAAGTAAAATGTAAAATTTAAGGCGAAAAACAGCGGTTTATTTTACAGAATATTTTACAGGTTTTCGGAGAGGCTTTTATTTAAAGGGTTTGATGCGTGTCTGGAGGTAATTGGTGAATACAATATAAAGTGTGCTACTGATAGCCTTCACACCCCATGTGCAAAGCAAGCATACTATGGGAGTTTGTCAGCAGGAAAGAGTGCCTCAGTGGTACTCCATAGATTAACATAAAGTAAAACCAGAGCAATGATTATTTTTAGTAATATTATCATGCTATTTATTATATTTTCTAAGGATTTAAAAATGCAAAGAGATTTACTAATCAAGAAGACGGAAGATAATATTAATTATCAAATAAAAAAATTAAATTTCTTATGTGCTATGCGAAAGCAAGAGCAGGTTAATTATATTAAAGATTTTTTAGAAGGTAAAAATAGAACAGAGTTAAGTGATGATAGTAGTGTGATAAATCAAATACTCTCTGATTCCATTATTAATTCAATGGCATCTCTTATTGATTATTATTGTGTTTATACCATGTTGAAAATGGGTATTATTGAAAAAAAGATAATAAAAGTTCAATATAAAAAGATAACTAATGATTATTTACTTTCACTATGTGAAAAACACAAGGTAGGAACTACTATTCAGTCGTTAAGAGAGCATTTCGATAGAGAGCTTTTTAATATTGGGGTAGATGTGGAAAAGGTAGCTGATTACTGGCCGTGTTTCTTTGCTAGAGCCTCTGCTGATATATTGCATGAGGTTGGAATTATAAATGATAAGAAAGATTTATTTTCCTATGATAAAGCATCTGATGAGTTTTCAATAAATGAGAATATAAGGAAATACTTTTATTATATGAACTTTATGTTCTGTAATAAATATTATTCACATGGTGTCAGATATAACATTTATGTTGATTTGAATAATTATTTAAAACATAACTCAGTCCCTTATGTAAAAGCAGAGCTTGATAATTTTGATGATGAGATAAGATTTTACTCTTTTTTTGAAATAAAAAACCATGAGTGTTTTTTTTTGAAATCGGGTCTGTTAAAAAATATTGTTGAATTAGATTTTAATGTACTTTATGATAATCTTAAAAATAAATACAATAGTAATAATAGAGCTGTTTGTTATATAGAGGAACTATGGCAGTTAGAAAATATTATTCGTGTTGACTCCCAAAATGGTTATGAAAGCAAAAATAAAAAATATTTATGTTTTTTTATTGACGGCGTTTATTTTGTAAAGACAAGGGAGTCAACTTTAATTGATGCAGCTAAAAGTCTACATTCTACATTAGCATCTTTTATCAATAACATAAAAAATGGAATGGATCGTGTTTTTTTATAATGCTTATAATTAAAAGATCATTTTCATTCAATTTCATATCAGGAAATGAAATATGTATTCATTTCCTGAGTCTATTAGGGAAGGATAATATGATAATTTTATATCATTATTTTAAAATTTCCTCCGAATGAAAATCCTGATAAAGCCAGTCCAGCCTTTCCCAAAGGATGAAGGTCAGAATTTCTTTAACTTGTGGCTGTTTGGTCTCGATAACGGCGTAGATCAACGCCCTGCACTGATCGATGATTTCTTCCTGCTCTAAAGGTGTGTTATCGAACATAAAACACCTCCGTAGCCTCTTGATGGAACTGATTAAAATAACACTTACCTGATTGCTTAATGTGCTGATCTTCAAGGTGGGAATTGCTAGACTTGCTGATAGCCATATCGTTAACTCCATAACGTTGTGGTTAGCCCCTGTTTGGTATTGCACTACCTTTCAGGGGCGAAACTGGTGATGAGAGTAATGTGCTTTTGTGATAGTGTACGTACCTATGAAATCCAGCATAGTTAAAAAGGTACGTACATGTCAACGATAAAACGCGATACAAAGAAATCTTCATCATTGGGGAAATCACCGACCTTCCAGATACGGATTTCGCCTGAGCTACGCGAACAGCTTGATGAGATAGTTGCAAAAGAAGGTGTCAGTCTCGGAAACTGGTTCAAAGAGCTTGCCCGTAAAGAGCTTCGCAGGCAGGGGATTGAGCCGAAGGGGTAAACTATAGTTTTTATATAAAAACTAAATAATCATTTTATGCTTACTATGAATGGAGAAGATAATCGTGCATGAGAAGTTGATACAGCTTCAAGAAAAGCTTGAAGGACTGCATACAGCATTGAAAGAGTTGAAATTCCCCCTAGATAACTTAATTGATAATGGTGATTATAATTTTCCTTTCCTCAACTCTAGTGATATCGTTTTCTTTCCAAAAGAGTTATCAGATAAGGTTTCTCGATTTAAAAAATATATTCCAACCGAAGATGATATTACGTCCATAGAATATTTCATACTAGCGATTGATAACTCTAAAAAAAATATTCCTTATCTCATAAACGGTAGTGCAAACGTTTCTGCCCCGGCTATTTACTCTTTTTTACTGTCGATGCTATTTATTAGTAATGGCATCAATGATCTTTTTTCTTTTGAAGTATTAGCTAATAAAGATTTACTGCCAAAAAAAATAATAAATAGATTAGATCTTTATAATTCTAAGCTAGATGAAATCCAAGGTAAGTCAGGAAATATTGACGAAAAAATAGATACTATTAACGAAGCGTATGATGCAGCGGAGGGACTTCCTACAACCTTAAAGAATTTAAGGGATATAAAAGAAGAAATTGATAATATAAAGATATCTTCAGAAGAAAATTTCTCTCTTACTAAACAAGCCTATAATAATTCAGATAAACTTCATAAAGAAATAGAACGTTTTCATTCTGAAATAAAGGACTTGAAATCAAATATTGAGAATGAAGCTAAAGAGTATATGGATGGTCTTAAGAATGAGGCTGAAGTATATATAGATAAATGTGAAGAAGCATTCAGGACTACGACCTCTAAAGGACTCGCAGGGGCTTTTGAGGATAAAGCAATTAAATTGAATGTGAGTATTCGATATTGGGTCGGTGGGTTAATTTGTGCTTTGATTTTAGGGGCTGTCGTTGGATATTTTAGATTACAGGCATTAGAAAGTTATTTTTCATCATCAGATACATCTATATTTAAGATGATAATACAAATATTTCTCTCTGCATTTAGTGTTGGTGCGCCATTATGGTTTGCTTGGTTGGCAACAAAGCAAATAGGGCAGAGATTTAAGCTTGCAGAAGATTATGAGTTTAAAGCATCAGTTTCTAAAGCTTATGAAGGATATAGAAGAGAAGCTATTCAGTTAGATGAAGGCTTTGCCCAACGGTTATTTGGTAATGCGTTGACCAGGTTGGAAGAGCCACCTTTACGATTTGTTGAAGAGGCCACCCACTCATCTCCTATGATGGAAATTATTTCTTCTGAAAACTTTAAGGATTTTATTAATTCAGGTGGGGAGAGGGTAGATGGTGTTTTACAAAAATTAGGTTTGCAGCGAAAAAAACAAGATGACGCAAAGGACAAAAAACCTAAGATAGACTCTGATGATGAAATCACTATAGCCGATGGCGAGGAAAAGTAAAAACAAGGGAGGATAAAATCAGCCTCCCTAATTTTTAATTATAGATAAGAGTTTTTTGAGGCTTTAATTTTATTATCTCAGACTGTTCTATAATAGAATCCGGTTATTTATACGGTTATCTGTCAGATCGTATCTGGCTTGAACTCCTCTCAGATTAGTTGCGTATTATTTCGTTTTTATGTGTAATCAAAAACAACACATCCATTTCCTGATGCGGCAATTTATTTTAGATCTAGGAATGATTTACCTTGCAAGTTATTAAGAACTATTCTAGCTTGTTTTCCTGAAGCAGAAGCTGCAATACTTTTTAAATCTAGTGCAGAAAATGGCCTTGCATCTAGAACCATTCCACGGCCTGATGCCTCGATACTTTTTAGATCCAATACAGAAAATGACATATATACTCATTTTTTAGATTACACATAATATGATTTCTTTTGCGGGATGTATTTTCTCTTTACGTAAGGCAGAAAAACGATGATACAAGTTTTTCATCAGTTGTTAACATCCTAGAATAAGAAAATCACTTGTAAAATCATTTCATTAGATGTTTTACTATGTTGACAGTTATTTAAAAATCATTAGAGCTATTTTTCTCTCAATAAGCGGGGAACGAGCATCATGCTTACGAATGAGAAAATTGATTATCTGAGTTCTTTGATATCCATATCATCCTAATCATTATAATTGCATCAATGGTCTTGTGTGTTCATTAACGATAATATGCAAAGCGCAAAACCATTGAAAAGGAAATTTATATGGCTAATTATGCATACATGACTATCGAAGGTAAATCACAGGGATTGATTTCTGAGGGATGCTCCACATTAGAATCTATCGGCAACCGATATCAGGCAGGGCATACCGATGAAATCATGATTTTGGCTTTTAACCATATGATGAGCAATGACGGCCATGCTGTTCATAATCCTATCACCCTGGTAAAACCTATCGATAAGTCAACGCCGTTACTGGCAATGGCATTGAACGAGCAAGAGAAGGTTAAAGTGTTGCTCGACTTTTACCGCACGACGCAACATGCCAAACAAGAGAAGTTTTTCTCGATTCAGATCAATGATGGACTCATATCAGATATCAATCTCGTCATGCCTAACATCATTGATGATGGTGCTGGCCTGATATTGGAGCATATCTCTATCAGATATAAAGATGTTACATGGACGCACCACAAAGCCGGAACGTCTGGTTATGCATTGTGGGAAATGACTAAGTTCATGAACTAAACAAGTGCAGGGGAGACCCTGCATTTACTTATCTTTATAATACCAGTCTGAAATTCTACCCAGTATATACAAGATAATACCAGCAATAATTAAATGGATTATTTTTTCACTCCACGGAGCATATCCAACGAAAAGTATATAAAGTATCCAAAAAAAACAAAATGGAAATAAGAACATTGCCAGATGATTCAGGATGAAAGCCAATATCTTCTTTATAAAGAAAATCATATTATTAAATCCTGCTTTCAACTTTATCAATTAGTTTGTTGAACATGCCTATACCATATGTTCTTTTCATTTTTATCGCTTCGGTTAATGGCTCAACTTGCTCTTCAAATAGGAAAAAAAGAAGGTCTAGATCATCCTTTCTTAGTTCAGAGTATACTTCAGGATTCTGCTCTTTTAGAGACCGAGATCTATATATTGACCTATCCATCATCCCGCCTGCCATCAAGCCATAATAAACAATCCCTGTGAACATTTTTTTCATATTGCCAATTTTTTTTGATGCTCTCATTACAACCTGAGATATAATAAAACTCCCAACTAATCCTCCTGCTATTTTATTATATATAGTCTCTTTTTTTGCTTCAGAAACATTACGGTTAAAAATATCGAAAATTCTCGTTACTGCTTCAATGATTTTATCTCTTGAAACAATTCCTCTATGGATAGCTTTAATAACTCTCTCTTTTTCTCTTGATCTCGATGAGCGTGAATCTGTATCAATAAATCCATAGGCGAGATACCCGAAATTTTTTCCGAGTTCACTTACCCCATTTCCCATTCCTTCATAAAAATCCGTAGTGGTTAGCATCTTCACTATACGGTCAGCCAGTTCATCCAGATCTGCTTCAGTCACTGTCATTCCATCCATGAATTACAAGATTACTTAGCTTAGATTGTAGTGTAATCGCTCAATGAGCGGAATACATTCTTATTACATTAATAGGTTGGTAAGTATTTCATTGGAAAGAGATTTGTTTAAGGTAGTGGTAAGCTGACATGTTAGCTGGACAACGACTTAAAAAGTTTGCCGTTGAGAAACTGAGAATTCAAAGCAATGAACCGAGGTGATAATACAATCTAGCCATCCTTGGCCTTAAATCTATCCTGTTTGTGTAAACTCAGACTTAGCCAGCGACAGAAACGATACTCGTTTTACCATATGAAGCTGACTCAACATGGTCTCCCCACCACGCCATCATTTCTCTGCGCTGTTCAAGATACTGCGCCCTGTTATAGGCTCTCCTGACTTCATTAGTATCGATATGTGCTAACGCTGCTTCGATCACATCAGGGGGAAATCCTTTTTCATTGAGGATTGTCGAAGCAATGGTTCTCATACCATGAGCCACAAGCATATCTTTGAAGCCCATACGCTTGAGTGCCATGTTCGCTGTCTGACTGTTCATTGGCTCAAGTGGGTTACGGTATCCGGGGAAGACATAATCCCTGTGCTTACTGATGGGTTTCATGACTTCCAGAATCCCCAGCGCTTGCTCTGAGAGTGGGATAACGTGCTCACGCTTCATCTTCATGCGACCAGCAGGAATACGCCATTCTTTTGCGTCAAAATCGATTTCATCCCAGCGTGATTCGGCGGCTTCTGCTGGTCGAGTCATGGTGAGTAATTGCCATTCGATAAGGCAACGGGTTTGTCTCCCAATGCTGGCAAATGACAGTGTTTTCATCAGAAGTGGTAATTGTTCTGGCAAGAGGGCAGGGCGATGCTTCACCTTCGGCTTATGGAATGTTCGTCCAATTCGTGCGGCTGGATTTACAGATACCAGACCAGAGTTGAGAGCATAATCCATGACTTCATTGATACGCTGACTCAGACGTTTAACTGTTTCAAGTCTTCCTGCGGCATGAGTGGGTTCTAACGCCCCAATAAATCGTTGAGCCGTGATGTTAGCAATAGGCATAGAGCCAATGTGTGGGAACACATACTTACTCATAGAGCGCCAAATATCATTCAACGTATGTGTTGCCAAACCTGCTGACTCTTTAGTTTTAAACCATTCGGCAGCAACTTTTTCAAAGGTGTTCTCTGTAGCATTTTTTTCCGTGATTGCTCTGCTTGCTTATGCTCCTGCGGGTCAACGTCTTTGCTAAGAAGAAGTCGTGCATCTTCGCGGAGCTTACGAGCTTCGGCAAGAGATACCGCAGGGTAAGTACCAAAGCTAATCATGGCGCGTTTGCGAGTGAAAGGTTTGTAATAGCGGAATCGCCAGAGTTTTGAGCCACCGGGCTTAACCAGTAGCTCTAAGCCATCCCCGTCATACAGGATAGTGGCACGTTCAGTCGCTTTGGCATTTTTGACTTCGGTGTTGTTAAGGGGCTTTGTCTGACGCGCCATATTATTCTCCAATCACTGGTTAGGCATATGGCTCAGACGACACAATGAATTGTATGCCTAAAGATATGCCTAAAAATGTTGGATTTCACTGTATCAGTGTGGACTTTGCTAGACAACAGAAAAACAGCAGGTCTTCACAACCTACTGTTTATTCTGTTCTTTATAGTCTTGTCTGGACTTCAGTAGACAAAACGTTGGGGATAATTTGGTCGGCACGAGAGGATTTGAACCTCCGACCCCCGACACCCCATGACGGTGCGCTACCAGGCTGCGCTACGTGCCGATGCTATGGGCATTCATACTACCTTTTCCTGACCTTATTGCAATAGCCTGATGGAACGACTGCTTTAGATTTAGGCAGTTAGTTGGCAATAAAGCGTC
This sequence comes from Pectobacterium carotovorum, assembly GCA_016415585.1. Classification (NCBI taxonomy): domain Bacteria; kingdom Pseudomonadati; phylum Pseudomonadota; class Gammaproteobacteria; order Enterobacterales; family Pectobacteriaceae; genus Pectobacterium; species Pectobacterium carotovorum. The sequence goes on from CP066552.1 coordinate 1,891,777, forward strand.
TTTCGTTCGTTAGTACCTGCAGGAGCAAAGCAAGTTGTGGTTTTTCATCATTCAGCCGATTTCCCGCCATATCGTAAGCCCGGTAGTTCCCGTTGTTTTCCAACATGATGAGTTGTTCCGGCGTTGTGATGAGCAGCGTGCCGCCGTTGCCGTTAATCAACCACGGATAGCGTCGTTGAGCAGAGAACAGGTCTTCGCCCTGTGAATAATCATCCGTGCTGTTTTTAACGTGGAGCAGGCGCTGCATTAGCGTGGTCATGACGTCTTTGTTGTCCGTCATTTTGGTAATGGTCTGCGCAGGTGTGTTTGGCCAGTGAACAATGAGCGGCGTTTGCCACTGGGTACGGGCAAAACGTGCCGCATTGCTGGCATTAGCATTCTGGTTTTGTGCGGTTGTCACTATGACGACCGTATTATTCAGGATGTTTTTTTCCTGCAGGGTATTAATAATTTGCCCAATCTGGCGGTCAACGTCCTGAATATTCATGCGGCCGTTAGGCTCAGCACTTTTGCCATCTGTGGTTTTTGGTGCGCTGTTCAGTTCAACGTAAGAGAACCAAGGTGCTGGGTTATTATCGCGGCTGAGCCATTCCTGCCATTGCGTAATAATGGCATCACCGCTTTGCTGCTGCGGTGCCGGTAAGGAGAAATCAGAAAGCAGCGCCTGACGATAAAGTGGGCTGTTGAAGCCGTTCGCCGAAAATAACCCAAACTGATAGCCCTGTTGGCTTAACGCGGTGATCAAGGCAGAAGGTTTACGCGCACTCAGAATACCATCCATATAGGTCGTCGAGAGGCCGTAAAACAGATTAAACAAGGCGGCGTCTGGCTGCGAACCCGAGTCGTAATGATCGCTGAAACGCACGTTTTCTGCGGCGAAACGCGATAGGTTTGGCATACGGTTTTGTATGGCGTCAGGCGGTATATCGTCGATCATCACCATCAGCAGGTTGTAGCCGCTGCCATTATCGCGGAAGGTGATGTTGCTGAGCGGATACTCTACCGTAATGGCTTCAGGATTGCCTTGTTGCGTCAGCCGACGCTGATATTCTTGTGCATCCAGCAGACCATGTTTTTCCAGAAAACGACGTGCCGTCATCGGATAAGACAGCGGCAGGTTGGCGCGCTGCATGGTAATCGGACGATAGAAATTCGCATCGGCCCAGATGTACATCAGATGTGACGCGAAGAATGCCGAGATGAAAACGCCCGCTAACGGTTTGCCAAAATGGCGACGGTTCAGGCTGCGGAGTTTTTGCCAGCACCAGGTGCCGAACAGCATTTCCGCCATGAAAATCAACGGAATGCCGATAAACATCCACTGCCAGTCGCGGGCAATTTCACCTTGTCCCGGATTGACGACGAGTTCCCAAACGGTGCTGTTGAGGTGCAGGTGAAAGCGTGTAAATACTTCAACATCCACTAGCAGTATCGTCAGCCCGGCCGTTGCCAGCGCCGCAGACAGGAACCGTAGCAAGCGCTGCGACATCACAATAAATGTGAGCGGGAAGATAACCAGCAAATAGGCAGCAAAGACGATGAAGCTAAAATGACCAAGCCAGCTAACCAGTGCGTAAAGTCGACCGAACAGGGATGTCGGCCAATCGGCAACAAACAGGTAGCGGCTACCCAGCCCCAAAGTGAGCAAAATGTTGAATAAGGCGAACCAGTGTCCCCAACTGATCATCTGGGAGACTTTTTCGCGGTAGCGCTGACGGTTGGTTACCATACGTTGGTCAAAACTTAGTGAGCTTTATCGGCTTTTTTAATCGAAGCCTGTAGGGCTTCAGCGAAAGAACGCGCCAGAACCTGACGTTGTGCAGGTGCGATGCTGGTGTTAATCAGGTTCGTCACCATGTTACCGAGCACCATCAAAGCAAGATCGGTTGGGGCGTGGTGCTTTTCCAGAACACTGACCATCTCAGAAAGCAGTTGTTCAACGTGTTCGTCACTATAACGGGATGATTGTGGCATAAAATGGCGTATCTCAAGCTGGTAAAGTCGCTTATCTTACCGTATAGGCTTATGCTTTTCTGCACTTTTATCATTAACGTACTTTTATCACTGGCGTACTTTTATCAATAAGTAGTGTAGACGCTTAGCGCGCGTACAGATGTAAAGGGCCAGCTTTAATGTGTTGCGGGTCGTTCGTATCAATGTTTGAATACGCGCCTTGCCAAAAGGAGAGTTTATCATGAGTCTGGATATCGCCCAGATTGCCCTGCATCAGCTAATTAAACGTGACGAACAAACGCTGGAAATGGTGTTACGTGATTCCCTATTGCCAACCAATGCGGCAGTAGAAGAGATGATGGCTGAACTGCATCGCGTCTACAGCGCCAAGAGTAAGGCCTATGGGCTGTTTAATGAGCAAAGCGAGCTGGCGGATGCGCTGCGAGCTTGTCGCAAAGGGGATGAGGATTTTCTAAGTTTCTCACGCGCCGCGACTGGACGCTTGCGTGACGAGCTGGCGAAGTACCCGTTTGCTGAAGGCGGTATCGTGTTGTTCTGCCAGTATCGTTATCTGGCGGTCGAGTATTTGCTGATCTCGGTGCTCAATAGCTGCAACAGCATGCGAGTTAATGAACAGCTGGATATCAGCACCACGCACTATCTGGATATCAATCATGCCGATATCGTTGCGCGTATCGATTTGACGGAATGGGAAGTTAATCCAAAATCCACTCGCTATCTGACGTTCCTCAAAGGCCGCGTCGGGCGCAAAGTATCTGACTTCTTCATGGATTTTCTGGCCGCGTCAGAAGGGCTGGACACCAAAGCACAAAACCGTGGCTTGCTGAAAGCGGTCGATGAGTATTGTGACGAAGCGCAGTTAGATAAAAACGAACGCCAAAATTATCGTCAGCAGGTGTATAGCTACTGCAATGAGCAGTTGCAGTCCGGTGAGGAAATCGAGCTGGCATCGCTGTCGCAGGAATTGCCACCGCTTGGCGAGAAGACCTTTCAGCAGTTTTCAGCCGATCAGGGCTATGAGCTGGAAGAAAGTTTCCCTGCCGATCGCGGGACGCTGCGTCAACTGACCAAATTTGCTGGCAGCGGCGGCGGCATCAGCCTGAATTTTGATGCTCTATTACTCGGTGAGCGAATTTTCTGGGATCCGGCGACGGATACGTTGACGATTAAAGGCACGCCGCCGAATCTGCGCGATCAGTTACAGCGTCGGACGAGCAGCGGTAAGTAGTCGGCGCCAGAAGATGCTGCCCTTTTTCTTACTTCAGGAAAAGGGCAGTGGCTGATAACGGTTTGAAACGATAGTGATTAGAAGTATTTAAGCCAGCGGATGTCTCTGCGGCGGGCTTTTAGGCGGGCAAACGCGCGAACGGGCGAAAATAACACGACCATCAGCGCCAGAGTACACACCCACAATTGCCAGACGGCAGAAAAGCCGAACCATTCTCCCTGATTTTTCCCCCAGATCGCGACAGCGGTTAAATACATCCCTTTTAAAACATACAGATGCAGTAGGTAGAAAAACATCGGTGCCGCACCGAAGCTCGCCAGCATCACCAACCAGCGCTTTTGCTGCTGACGCTCGAATACGGCAAGCAGGCAGAGCCCGATGCTAAGCGTCAGACAGAGGAACAGCAATGATGGCGGGTATTTCGTGATGTTGAAATAACTCATGAGCGTCTGTGTGATGACATCGCCCTGCTGCCAGGGCTTTTCGCCATACAGGTTGATGCTACGCAGGACGAAGAACAGCGCTAGCGTGATCCCTGCCAGAGTGAGCAGGGCTTTCTGACGCTGAAGCGGAAACACCTCTTTTCGATATAGTGCGCCAGCTGCATAGCCAAGTGAAATGACACCAATCCAGGGAAGTACCGGATATGAAGTACGCATACGGAATGTGTCGCCGATGTCTATCCAACCGCGATCGTGCAGAATCGCCCAGGGAATGGACCAGATGGAGTCTGCGGAAGCCTGCAGAGGGTCCAGCAGGTTATGTCCGCCCACGATAACGATGCCCAGTATCAAAACCAGCCCGGCAGGGAGCCAGATCAGCGTACTGAGGGCGAGCATGCTCATGCCGATTGCCCAGATTACTTGTAAATAGATAACCTGCGGCGGGAATTGGAACGTCCACGCAAAGTTGATCAACGTGAGCTCAAGAAGAATGAGAATTAAGCCGCGTTGGAATAGGAAGAGGGCGGTTTGTCGGCGATCTTGCACTTTCTGATGATAAAGTGCGGCAGAAAGTCCGGTTAAAAAGACAAATACGGGAGCACATAAATGCGCCAGCGTACGGTTGATGAATAGCATGGGGTCGGTACTGGTTACATCAATCGGATCGGCGAGTTGCAGGTGCAGATAAAAGGTTTCCCGCACATGGTCCAGTAGCATAAGTACCATAACCAGACCGCGCAGGGCATCGATAGCGATAAGTCGCTGTGAGATATCACGAGACATGTTCACATTCCTTTGTGAATGAATAAATTTTTATAAAAAAAACGCCGCATAAGCGGCGTTCTTCTTTTCCGGCGTCCCGGAAAACAACTTCAGCGCAAACTAAACGCGAACGAAGTCGATGTGAGTCAGTTTTGGCTTGTAAACGTGACGTTGTACAGCCTGAACTTTAACTTGAACTTCTTTGCCATCGATAGACAGGATCAGTGTTTCACCGTAGAAGCCATCTTTCACTTCTTGGTTTTTTACTGAATCGTGATCCAGTTCGATAGATACTGGTGCTTCTGAACCACCGTAAACGATGGCTGGGAATTTACCAGCTGAACGCAGGCGGCGGCTCGCACCCTTACCCTGACCTTGACGTGCTTCTGCTTTGATAGTAATCATGTTCTTCTCTACTTATATAAAGTATTCCTGCTACAGGCGACCCAGCAACAGGTGGGACTATTCAGCTTTTGCGAACAAAAGCGGGCTGAATTCTAGCGGAATATGGCTCTGCGGGCAAATGAATCCCAAAATTACTCGTCATACTTCAAGTTTCATGTACGTTGGCAGCGTTCTGTCACCCGAATCACTTACCTGAGTAAGCTCATCGGGATTCTCTCACTTGCCGCCTGCCTGAAACTCGAATTATTTAGAGTATACCTTAGCCGCGGAGCTCGTTGGCGCGGCGGAAGCGCCCCTGATAATCAAAGAGCTTTTCGCGTATTTGCCAGAATTTTCCGTGTTTGCGGGCGACGACAAAATCAGGCGCACGTAATAAAGGTTGCTGTGCGATGACGTCAGCGGCATTTTGCCAGTTAAACGGGGTTCCCGGTGCGCGTTGGTGAACACGCAAAAATTGTTGCAGGAAGACGTGGCGCTGAGCGGTAGTGTGCAGACGAAAACGTTCGCTAACTTCGGCACCTTCCTCATCGTGGTAGGTGATCTTCAGCCATTCTCCTTTCGCATCCTGCCCCTGCTCGAAACTCATGCCGCTACAGCGCAGAACTAGCGCATCTTTCAGTTTCAGCGCCGCTTTCAGCATATCGTCAGGATCGACCAATACCTCGTCACACTGGTGGCAGCGCCGTGCGGCAATATCATTTTCCGCACCGCAGTGTGGACACACTTTAAACCGAAACCGGAAATTACACTGCTGGCGTTGGCCGCTCTCCGCCATTTCCCAACCCTGACAGCGGCGGCCATAGTGTTCGATGATGTCGCCATCTGGGGTGGTTTTCCCCCAGAATAGATTGGCAAAGCCACATTCAGGGCAGAAGACCTGTACCGGTTGGCTACCAGCATGCGCTTTACTGTTACCGACTTCTGGCGTATAGAGATCGTGCGGATTACCAGCGTAATCCAGTATCAGGCAGTCCGTTTTCCCCGGATACAAACGTAAACCGCGACCGACGATTTGCTGATACAGGCTGACGGATTCTGTTGGGCGAAGGATGGCGATGAGATCGACATGCGGAGCATCAAAACCGGTCGTCAGCACTGCCACGTTGACCAGATACCGCAGCGACTGCTGTTTAAAGGCGTTGATCAGCGCATCACGCTCGGCCGCTGGCGTATCGGCGCTAACCAGTGCAGCCTGTCCGGCCGGTAGCAAGGCCGTAATTTCTTTGGCATGTTCGACGGTGGACGCAAAAATCATCACGCCGCGCCGCGTTTGCGCATAATCGATGACCTGGCTGATGATGTGCGGCGTAATACGCTGCTGACGTTTGAGTTCGAGGTTCAGGTCGGCTTCGCTGAATAGCCCGTTGCTGCGGGCGACGAGCTTACTGAAATCATATTGCACCACTGGCATATCCAGTCTGTCTGGCGGCACCAGAAAGCCATGCTTGATCATATAACGCAGCGGCAGCTCATAGATGCAGTCGCGGAACAAACTGCGTTCGTCGCCACGGATCATGCCGTGATAGTGATACTGATATATCCAGCCTTTGCCAAGCCGATAGGGCGTCGCCGTTAAGCCGAGCAGCCGCAGCTGTGGGTTAGTTTTTTGCAGGTGCTGGATGATTTGTTGATATTGGCTGTTATCGTCGTCGCTAATGCGGTGGCATTCATCAATGATCAGCAGGGAGAAGGCATTGTCGAACTGGTCGAGATTGCGCGCAACGGACTGCACGCTGCCAAAAACCACCTTTCCCTGACTCTCGCGCTGCTGTAGTCCCGCCGCGAAGATATCTGCTTCCAAATCCAAGGCACAGTATTTGGCATGGTTTTGCGCGACCAGTTCTTTGACGTGCGCGAGCACCAGTACGCGACCACGAGCAAGCCGCGCCAGTTCAGCAATCACCAGGCTTTTCCCCGCACCGGTAGGCAAAACAATAACGGCCGGTTGGGTGTGACGGCGAAAATAGTCGAGTGTGGCGGAAACTGCCTCACGCTGGTAAGGCCGTAGTGTGAACGAGGCAGACTGTGTGAACGACATAACTAGTGCTGGCAGATTTTACTGGCGCTGGTGGTAAAGCCTGCATCGTGCGGGATGAATTTCCCGCGTTCAGACAGAAATTGTACCAGCATTGAGGCCGTCATATTTTCGGCGGAACAGGTGTGAAAACGCGCTGCGCTGCCAAAGCGGGCTTCTATAGTGCTAATCAGCTGTTCGGTGGTAAACGACTCACCGGACGCGAGCATCATTTGCAAAACTTCATGACCGTGAATAGATGACATGCGGTTGCCCTCAAAAGATAGAAAATTGTCCCTATTATGCCTGTTGATAATACCTGGCGCGAGAGATAAGCAAGGGGAGCGCAGCCTGAAGGTTGACTAAAAAGAGCAAGTTATGGACGGTGAATTGCAGGACGAGCAGGCAAAGCCCCGTTATACTACGATCTCACAATTTAGGGTCTCACGATTTGAGACTGGCAGTTATTTGAGACAGGTAGTGAGTTTTAATGCGATTGGACAAATTTTTATCCCAGCAATTGGAAATTAGCCGCTCACTGGTAGCGCGTGAACTCCATGCACAGCGTGTTACCGTTGATGGTGAAGTGGTAAAAAGCGGCGCGTTCAAGTTATCCCCTGAGCATAATGTTGAGTTTGATGGCGAACCGCTGAAACAACAGAATGGCCCGCGCTATTTCATGTTGAATAAGCCTCAGGGCTATGTCTGTTCAACGGACGATCCCGATCATCCCACCATTCTGTATTTCATGGATGTCCCGGTGGCGTACAAACTGCACGCGGCGGGGCGTCTGGATATCGATACCACCGGACTGGTGCTGTTAACTGACGATGGGCAATGGTCGCATCGCATTACCTCGCCTAAGCACCAGTGTGAAAAAACGTATCTGGTGACGCTGGAACAGCCGCTGGCCGAGGACACCGCCGCGCAATTTACGGCGGGCGTGCAACTGCATAACGAGAAGAAGCTCACCAAACCCGCTACGCTTGAGAAGATAACGGATTATGTCGTTCGACTGACGATTAGCGAAGGTCGCTATCATCAGGTCAAAAGGATGTTTGCGGCAGTGGGGAATCGGGTCGTTGAGCTGCATCGCGAACGTATCGGTGGCATCTATCTGGATAGCGAACTGGAACCGGGAGAATACCGGGAATTAAGTGCTGAGGAGATCGCCAGCGTAAAATAATGCTGCATAGCATGACCTTTTTTCTTATCTGGAGTTATTAGTGCAATTACGCCGCTCTTCTCATTTTGGGCTGATCTTTATTCTCGGCCTGATTTCGATGCTAATGCCGTTAGCTATCGATATGTATTTACCTGCGTTGCCGACCATTGCTAACGAGTTTGGCGTGGGGGACGGTCATGTCCAAATGACGCTCAGCACCTATGTGCTAGGTTTTGCGATTGGCCAGATGTTTTACGGGCCGATGGCGGACAGCCTGGGACGCAAGCCTGTCATTCTCGGCGGTACGCTGGTTTTTGCGTTTGCAGGCGTGGCCTGTGCGCTGGCACAAACGGTAGAGCAACTGATCTACATGCGTTTTCTGCACGGCGTCTCCGCTGCGGCGGCTGCGGTGGTGATTAATGCCCTGATGCGCGATATGTTCTCGCGGGATGATTTTTCTCGCATGATGTCGTTTGTCGTGTTGGTGATGACTGTCGCACCGCTCATTGCGCCCATTGTCGGTGGCTGGCTGCTGCTGTGGTTTAGCTGGCATTCCATTTTCTGGACGATCTCTGGTGCGGCTTTTCTGGCATCAGCGCTGATTTTCTTTTTTATTAAAGAAACCTTACCGCCCGCTAAGCGGCAGAAATTTCATCTGCGCACCACCATTGGGAATTTTGCCATCTTGTTCCGCCATAAGCGGGTGTTCAGCTATATGGTGGCAAGCGGGCTTTCGTTTTGCGGCATGTTCTCCTTCCTGAGCGCCGGGCCGTTTGTGTATATCAATCTGTATGGCGTATCTCCTCAGAATTTTGGCTACTACTTTGCCCTGAACGTCGTCTTTCTCTTTGTGGTGACGCTGTTTAACAGCCGCAATGTACGACGGTTGGGCGCGCTGGCGATGTTCCGCGCAGGGCTGGTGATCCAGTTTGCGATGGGAATATGGCTGGTGATTGTCTGCCTGTTCGATCTCGGATTCTTACCGCTGGTATTTGGCGTGGCACTGTTTGTCGGCTGTATTGCGATGGTGGCGTCGAATGCGATGGCGGTGATTCTCGATGATTTCCCGCATATGGCAGGGACGGCCTCGTCGTTGGCTGGCACGCTACGCTTCGGTCTGGGCGCGATTGTGGGGGGGATCCTCTCTCTGGCCTCATTCAACAGCGCCTGGCCGATGGTGCTATCGATGGCACTCTGTTCGATAGGTGCCTTTCTGCTGTATCTGTACGCAACTCGTTCCCCCGCGTCCTGATTTTCCCTTCTTCTTAGATGCAGGAAAGATGTTCCTGCATCTGAGTATTTTCTCTCTGATTCCTCATATTCCCTCTTAAGGTGATACCCAGATATGGTTTTTTGTTTTGTTAATGTAAAATGTTTTACCCAAAAGTGAACAAATGGGCTGAAAAGGGTTGAGATATTAAATGGAAAAGGTTACATATAGCCGGAAAAGAAGAAAAATTCGTGATCAATTTGGCATTAATAGTCCTTGCAATCGAATCTGTTAGTCACTATCACGATATGAAAAAAGCGTGTTTGTTGTTTTTTTGTTCACTAAAAGTGGCGAGAAATGGTGTGAACACGCTACTATGATAAATATGTTACTATTTTGTGAATTATTACCTGAGGAAAACAGTAGTGGACAGTTTCCAACTTTCGGTAGTTCATCGTTTGCCGCAAAGTTATCGCTGGTTATCGGGTTTTGCAGGTATCAATGTTGAACCGATTCCGCTGAGCGGCAGAGAAGAAGAGAATAACCTGATTGGCCTCAAGCTGTTGAGCCATGACGGCGATATTGCATGGAAAATCATGCACCAATTGCATCAGTCTCTGTCTGAAATTCAGGTTGAATGCGCCGTTCTGGAATGGGAAGGCGAACCGTGCCTGTTTTTGCATCGCAATGATGAAAGCACAGCAATGTGCCGTCTGAAAAATGTTGGTGTCGCTATCGCTGAGTCCGTATCGGCACAATATCCCTTTTAAACCGCAGCGTCAGCAGATTGGCGCTGCGGTATTCCCTCATTTATGCTGACTGCGTTTCCGCCGTATAGGATGAAAACTGTAGCAATTCGCGCGTGTAATGTTCGGCAGGGTGCGCGAATACCTGTTTGCATTCGCCCTGTTCGACCACTTCGCCTTGTCGCAACACAATAACCTGATGACACAGCGATCGGATAACTTGTAAGTCATGGCTGATAAACAGGTAGGCGATTTTGTGCTTTTCCTGTAATGATTTCAGCAGCGCCAGAATTTGTGCCTGCACCGTTCTGTCCAGCGATGACGTGGGTTCATCGAGGATCAGCAGCTCCGGTTGCAGTATCAGGGCGCGAGCGATAGCGATACGCTGACGCTGACCACCGGAAAACTCGGAGGGATAACGGTAGCGGGTCGTGGGATCCAGCCCGACTTCCTGCATCGCCTCAATCACACGCTGATCGAGCGCCTCTTTGCTTAACTTATGATGGACGGTCAATCCCTCAGCAATGATTTGCTCCACATTTAGCCGCGGGTTTAGCGCGGAATTTGGATCCTGAAAAACAACCTGAATCCGGTGGCGGAAAGGTAGCATTTGCTTGCGGGTTAGTCCTTGCAAGGGCTGGCCGTCAAACCAGATATCGCCGCGTGATTGAATCAGGCGCAGCAACGCTAATCCAGTCGTGCTTTTTCCTGAGCCGGATTCCCCCACTAGCCCCAGACTTTCGCCACGTCGCAAGGTGAAGTTGATATTGTTCACTACCTGTTTTTCGTCAACGGTACGGCGCAAAAGACCACGTTTGATGGGAAACGAAACGTGCAGTTTTTCCACCCGCAAAAGAGGTTCGCCGTCATCCGTTACCGGAAGCGGCTCGCCTGACGGCTCTGCATCCAGCAACTGGCGCGTGTAGGGGTGCTGCGGTGCGCTGAAAAGCTGCTGGCAGCTATTGTGTTCCACCGCCTGACCCGCTTTCATAACCGATACGTTATCTGCCAGCTGACGGACAATATTCAGGTTGTGGGTGATGAACAGTAAACTCATCCCCAGCTCCTGCTTCAGCTCGTTCAGCAATTTTAATATTTGCGCCTGAACGGTCACGTCTAGCGCCGTTGTGGGTTCGTCGGCAATCAGCAAATCCGGCTGTGTCAGCAACGCCATCGCAATCATGACGCGCTGGCGTTCCCCGCCGGAAAGCTGGTGCGGGAAATCATTCAATCGGCTTTTAGCCTGCCGAATACCCACGCGATCCAGACAGGTGATGACTTCGCTGCGGGCGGCCTCGGTGCGCATGCCACGGTGGAGTGAGAGCACCTCAATCAGCTGTTTCTCAATGCTTTGCAAAGGGTTAAGCGACACCATCGGTTCCTGAAAGATCATCGCAATCCGGTTGCCGCGTATCTGACGCAGTGTTTTTTCATCAGCATGTAGCAGCGATTGCCCTGCGAAGCGGATATCCCCTTGCGGATAAACCACGGGCGGGGAGGGGAGCAAGCGCAACACCGATAGCGCGGTGACGCTTTTCCCCGAACCTGATTCACCGACCAGCGCCAGTGTCTCACCCGCGTTTACCGCCAGTGAAAGTTGGTCGACAACGCGCTGCTCCTGATCGCCTTTGCGGAAGGCAATACTGAGATTATCTATCTGCAATAAAGGTGAACTGGACATATTAATGCGCCTTGCTGGGGTCAAAGGCGTCGCGCACCGCTTCGCCGATAAAAATGAGTAAGGAAAGCACGATGGAAAGCACCATAAATACGGTAATGCCCAGCCACGGCGCCTGAAGGTTATTTTTCCCTTCCAGCAATAAAGTGCCTAATGATGGCGAGCCCATCGGCAGACCAAAGCCGAGAAAATCCAGCGATGTCAGCGTGGTAATCGAACCGCAGAGAATAAAGGGCAGGTAGGTCAGCGTAGCGACCATCGCGTTTGGCAGCATGCAGCGGAACATAATGGCGCGGTCGCTGACGCCCATCGCCTGCGCCGCACGAATATAGTCAAAATTTCGGGTACGCAGAAATTCTGCCCGTACCACGCCAACCAGACTCATCCAGCCGAAAAGCACGGTAATGCCTAATAACCACCAGAAATCCGGCTGAATCACGCTGGACAGCAAGATAATGAGAAATAGCGTCGGCATGCCGGACCAGACTTCGATAAAGCGTTGTCCCCATAGGTCGAAACGTCCGCCGTAATAGCCCTGTGTCGCCCCGACGACGATACCAATCACGCTGGACAGGATCGTGAGCGCCAGACCGAACAGCAGTGAGATACGGAAGCCATACATTACTTGGGCGACCACGTCTTTCCCCTGGCTGTCCGTGCCCAGCCAGTTTTGCCAGTCTGGTGCAGAGGGGAAGGACGCTGTCGTGGCGTAGTTTATGGTGTCGTAGCTGTAGTGAATCAGCGGCCAAATAGCCCAGCCGTGGCTGCTAATACGCTCGGCGATATAAGGATCGCGGAAGTCAGCGGTGGTATCCAACTGTCCGCCGAATGTCCGCTCGCTGTGGTCAACAAGCACCGGCGTATAGAACTGGCCGTCATACTTCACCAGCAGCGGTTTGTCATTGGCGATTAATTCGGAAAACAGACTGACGATAAACAGCACCATGAAAATCCACAACGACCAGTAACCGCGACGATTACTTTTAAAACGCGCCCAGCGCGCTTGATTAATCGGGCTTAAGCGGCTCATTGGCGTCCCTCAAAATCGATACGCGGATCCACCAGCGTATAGGTTATGTCGCTGACGATATTCAGCAATAAGCCGATCAGCGTGAAGATATACAGCGTACCGAACATGACGGGGTAGTCACGTTGCAGCGTGGCGTCATAGCCCAACAAACCCAGCCCGTTGAGTGAGAACATCACCTCAATCAGCAGCGAACCGGTGAAAAACATACTGATAAACGTGGCGGGGAAGCCGGCGATCACCAGCAACATGGCATTACGGAACACGTGGCGGTAGAGAATGCTCTTTTCATCCAGTCCTTTGGCGCGCGCGGTAACCACGTACTGTTTACGAATCTCATCCATAAAGGAGTTCTTGGTAAGCATGGTTAAGGTGGCGAAACCGCCAATGACAGAAGCCAGAACCGGTAGCGCGATATGCCACAAGTAATCGGTAATCTTGCTGTACCACGGTAGGGTGTCAAAATTGCTGGAAACCAGCCCTCGAAGCGGGAACCAGTCTAGATAACTGCCGCCTGCGAACAGTACAATCAAAATGATCGCAAACAAAAACGCGGGAATGGCATAGCCGATAATGATTAACGTGCTGCTCCAGGTATCGAACGGTGTGCCGTTCTTCACGGCCTTCTTGATGCCAAGCGGAATGGAGATCAGGTAAACAATCAGCGTACTCCACAGCCCCAGCGTGATCGAAACCGGCATGCTCTCTTTAATGAGTTGCATTACCGAAGAACCTCGGAACAGGCTGTCGCCGAAGTCAAAACGCACGTAATCCCACAGCAGTTTAAAATAACGTTCATGGATTGGTTTATCAAAGCCATAGCGCTTGGTGATTTCTTCGATAACTTCCGGGTCGAGCCCGCGCGAACCCCGATAAGCATTCTCGATGTTTGGTGCGCCGCTGGTGCCTGTTCGTGCCATTCCGGCATCCATCCCACTGCTAGCGGTATAACCGCTGCCGTGTCCCATTTCAATTGCCGCGATGGCTTGATCTACCGGGCCGCCGGGGGCAATTTGCACAATGAAGAAATTTATTGTGATGATCGCCCACAGGGTTGGAATGACCAGCAAGAGGCGGCGTAACAGATACGTTCCCATTTTGATTCCTTAACGTCGCTCTGCGGGCAGCGTAGCCGCCTGTTTGGTATCGAACCACCAGCCATCAAAACCAAGCGAATAGGCTGGGCGTACAGCAGGCATGGCAAACTTGTTCCAATAGGCGAAACGGTCATGATTGGAATACCACATCGGGATCATGAGCTGATTCCAGGTCAAGACCCTGTCCAGCGCGCGGCCTAATGACAGCAGGGGGACTTTCTGCCCTTGATGCTTAACGATTTCCTCGATGAGAGAATCAATCGCGGGATCGCTGACGCCCGGTCTGTTGTAGGTCGAATCGATATACTGCGAGCTCCAGCGGATTTGCAGGTCGGCACTGGGGTAAAGAAACGCGCTGTACACCGTAGCCGTCATGTCAAAATCCCGCTTACGGATACGGTTGTTGAACTGCGTGCTGTCGATGTTACGTACGTTCATGGTGATGCCCAGCTTTTTCAGGCTCTGCTGAAAGGGCAGGACATACTGCGAGTTGCCAGCACTGGGCAATAGCAGTTCAAAGGTAAACGGCTGTCCGGTTTTGCTATTGACCAACTTTTGATCTTTCAATTCCCAGCCAGCCTCTTCTAGCAGCTTGAGTGCCTTTAGCCAGTTTTGCCGATCATAGCCGCTTCCGTCGGAGGAGGGCGGTTGATAACTGGGGCCAAAAACCTCGGCTGGCACCTTGTCCTTCAGCGGCGTCAGCCATGCCAGTTCCTCTGCACTGGGTTCGCCTTTAGCAGCATACTCCGTATTCTGGAAATAGCTGTCGGTACGTTGATAGGCGTTGTAATACAGCGCTTTGTTCATCCAGTTGAAGTCAAATGCCAGTGCTAACGCCTGACGAACTCGGCGATCCTGAAACAGCGGTCGCTGGATATTGAATGCCAGCCAGCGCGTATCCTGAGCGGATTGGTTGACCTGATCCTGTTTGATGATGTAGCCGCGCGCAAAGTTGCCGCCCTGATATTGCGTCGCCCAATGCTTTGGCGAACCTTCTTCACGCAGGTCGAAAGCTCCAGCTTTAAAGGCTTCCAGCGCAACGCTGTCGTCGAGATAGTAGTCGTAGCGGATTTTATCGAAATTGTACTGGCCTTTATTTACTGGCAAGTCGGCCCCCCAATAGTCTTTCACGCGTGAATAGGTGACATATTGGCCGGTACGATAGGCGGTGATGCGGTAAGGGCCGCTGGCCGGAGGTGGATACGATAGCGGATCGCTGAGTTTATGATTCTTCCAGAATTTCTCTGGCATGATGGGCAATGTCATCAGACTGAATATGCGGTTTTTGTCGGATACGGGAAAATCGAAGCGCACAGTCAGCGGTGCAACGGCCTTGGCGGTGACATCTTTAAAGTAGATGCGAAACTGCGGCACGCCCTGCGTCATGAACATATTGTAGGTAAACGCGACGTCAGCTGCCGTGATTGGTGAGCCGTCATGAAAGCGGGCTTTGGGATTCATCTCGATTTCAATCCAGCGGAAATCCGCCGAATGGCGTGTTGTCAGGGCGACCAGCGGATAATAGCTGCCGGGTTCGTCATCAGAGGAAACAAAGAGCGAATCGTAGAGGCGTTCAGTACGTGCCGCTGCCACGCCACGTAGCGCGTAACGGTTGAAATTGTCAAAGGTACCCAGTGAGCTGAGAGTGATGCTACCGCCTTTGGGAGCATCAGGATTGACGTAATCAAAATGGCTGAAGTTCTCGGCATATTTGGGTTCACCCAAGAGTGCAAAGCTGGTGCTGTTCTCAGTCGTCTCGGCATGCGCCCCAAAATGGGCCGTGCAAAGCAATACGGCAGCGATAACGCGTTTTAACATCTGACGGTAATCTCCTGCGAGTGGACGTTATCTGGTTGGGCGTTGTCTGATGCAGACATGCCATACCGTAACATCAACAATGCCGATTTCCTCGGCATAAAGTTCTTGAAATAATTAACATTCCCATCGGGAAGCTGCGTGTTTTCTTTTTATCATGAAATCAGGTGATAAACCTACCTTAATCACGGCCTGTTAATGTTTCAGGTTGTTGAGTCAGTCATATTTTGCGCAGTATGCCGCAGAAGGGGAGGGGGAGAGGTATTCGAGGGGCTTCAAATCAGAGGGTGCTGCATATAAAAGTCAGTTTGAGGGGCACGCAAGGCCCCTCATTCAGGTTATCACCAAGGCGCCGCGAGCACTGGCGACTCCTCGTGTGATGGGAAATGTGGTAGTACGTCCTCAGCCAACTCTTGAATGACCTCCGCGGCTGGCCGCTCCGAGAACTGAATACCCAGCGCAGCATGGTTGACACCTGCTTGCTGCCATTCCTCCAGCAAAGCGATGAGACCTTTACGTCCCGTGCGCAAAACATAGCCACCACGCAATGGGGTGCGCGGGTGATCGGGGTCGTCTACCAAGTCTAGCCATTCGTTGGTCATGTGCGGCCGGAATCCACCATCGGGAATCAGGTTGCGCCAGGCTCGGATCTTTTCTGCCAGGCGTTGTGGCCCCTGACGGTTGTGTGTAGCTTCGGGATAGGTCAGCCAGCCATCTGCATGATCGGCGATCCATGCTAGGGACTGGCCGGACGAACTGGTGACGATTAGCGGAATTGCGCCAGTGGTGGGCTTGGGTAAGAACTCTGCACCGTCGATTCGGCCCAGAGGCGAATCAATAGACGGGGTGGCCGCTTGCATCAACTGGCGAAAGTACGCCACTGTCTGCGAAAACCGTTCGCCGCGCTCACTATGTTCTAGTCCATACGCGGGAAACTCGCTGGCTCGGTCACCGGAGGCGATGCCCATCACCAATCTGCCACCCGATAGCTGGTCGATGGTCGTAGATGCCTTGGCTAGGTCGATCGGATGACGTAGGGAAAAGACTGCGCTGCCCGTTGCCAGCGCAACCCTCTTCGTTTTTGCTGCAAGGAAAGCCAGATAGGTGAAAGGATCGAATACCTGTCCTGCATCGCCGAATGACGGGTCAAACAGCGGCACATCGCGCACCCATACGGCGGCGAAGCCGCGACGGTCGATGTCCGTCACCAGATCCGCTTGCCCAGCCAACACACGCATGTCGCCTTTGTAGAAGCGTAGCGGCAAGAAGATTCCGATGGTCAATCGGTCAGGAGTGAACATCCGCCGATAACCCGGATGTGTGGAAAACGCGGCAAAAGAAGCACCGCCTGAAACCTGGATAGCAGTCATGATTAGTATATCCTTGCGTAGTCTCTGATTCATGCGCCCGTTGCGGGGGCGGGGAGCGTGATGCCCTTGCGCACGGCGGGTCTTGCCGCCACACGCTCATGCCAGTCAGTCAGGTGCCGATATGCACTGAAGTCAAAATCGATGACTCGCGCAATGTGCGTCCAACCGAAGTGGGCGATATCTGCGATGGAATAGTCATCGCCAGCCAGATAAGGGTGTTCGGCCAGTCGGGCATCTAATGTGGCAAACGCGTCATGGGTCAGGTGACGATAGCGTGCGATGTTGGCGGGCTGCCTATCTTGGGCGAACAGCTCAAAATGCACCCACTGACCTAGGATCGGCCCAACGCTTGCCGCGTGAAACACCAGCCATTGGATGGCCTCCCAGCGTTTCTTGGGCTCTGCCGGAAGTAGCTGCCCCGTTTTCTCTGCCAAGTACAGTAGGATGGCTGCTGACTCGAACACTGTGATTCCCGTCTCATCGTCTTTGATCACAGGAATGCGCCCGTGCGGATTGAGACGCAGGAACTCGGGTTGCCTATGTTCCCCATTGTCGATGTGGATGTGGTGCAAGGTGTACGGTAAGCCTAGTTCTTCCAAAGCAATGGTGATCTTGAAGCCGTTGGGCGAGCTGTCGGTGTAAAGCTGAATCATCGTGCGATCTCCACAACGGCCGTCTTACTCGGCAGGACAAGCGCCGCGCAGGCTAAACCGACCACTACCAAGCTAGCAGACACTAAGACGGCATAGCTGAAGCCTTGCGCAGCGCTGCCCCCATTAGCGAGTACCGCGATGCTGACTGCGACGCCAACTGCCAATCCGATGGCGGAACCGACCTCTTGTGTTGTCGTGAGCATGCCGCCAGCTACACCGTGATCGACGGCATCAATCCCTTCGATACCAGCCACCGTCCAAGCGGGGAACGCGATACCGTAACCGATGCCAGCCAGCAGGGTGCCGGGCAGGATGGATGTGCTCCATGAGGCATCAGACGCCAGTGATGCGCCCAGCAAAGCTAGCCCGCCGATGAACAACGTCAGGCCGCCCAGAATGACGGGTTTGGTGTCCATTCTGGCGATCAGTGCAGGGCCACCCCAGGCACTGGCCAGCGTGAAGGCTGTTGCCATCGGGAGCAGCCCCAGCCCTGTCTGCGTGGCAGTGAAGCCTAGGATCTCCTGCATGTAGAGCGCAATGACCACGAAGGTCGGGCCTAGAGCGGTATTCGCTAGCAGTGACACCAGATTGGCACCGCCCGTCATACGCCGCCAGAAGATAGAGAGAGGCATCAACGGAGTCTCAACCTTACTTTCCACCCAGATGAACAGCGCCAGCAATGCCAGAGCCAGACCGATTAGCCCGAATGTGACAGGAGAAGACAGACCGACATGTTCGCTATTGGCAAAGGCATAAACCAGTGTTGCGGCACCTGCGACGACCAACAGCGCACCGCCAATGTCCAATTGTCGGGCTACTGTCTTGGTCTCGGGCTTACCATGTGGTAGGGCACCAGCCAAGGCGATGACTAACAGGCCGACAGGGACGTTGATCCACAACACCCAGCGCCAGCCCATCAGGTCGGTAATGATGCCGCCCAGAATCAGACCCGCGACAAACCCACTGGCAGCTACGGCTGTCCAGGCCCCAAGCGCACGGTTACGCTGCTTCTGTTCGGGAAACACTGCCAGAAGTAATGAAAATGCAGAGGGTGAAAACAATGCGGCGCCAAATCCCTGTAAGGCGCGGGTGGCGATCAGCATCATAGGGCTCTGTGAGAAACCGCCGAGCAAAGAACCGACAGTAAAGATTGCCAGCCCAGTCAGGAACATGCGCCGACGGCCAAACATATCGGCGGCACGCCCACCCAGCAGTAGGAACCCTGCAATGGCTACGCCATAGGCATTAATGACCCACTGCAAGGCGCCCGGCGTGAAGCCTAGGCTGTCCTGAATCTGCGGCAAGGGAATCATGGTGATGGAGAAGTCGAGTAAGGCGACGAACTGCGTCGTGCAAAGCAGAATCAGGCAAAGTCGCCAGCGTGGATTGTTCATATAATCTCCAAAGTTAATATACTTTATCTAAATCTATCTATTACTTCTAAACAGTCGGTATGATGGGCGCTAATCTCCGTTATCGGAAACGATCATTTCTTCTATTGAAATTTAGGAAAACTAAATCTGATGACAATATCGCTCCCACTGTTGGCGTTGCGCACCTTTGTTGAGGTTGGGCAGCGAGGTAGCATCAAGGCTGCTGCTGAAGCACTGAACGTAACGTCTGGCGCAGTTAGCCAACAGATTCGGGTGCTGGAAGAGCGGGTTGGGGTGGTGCTTTTCACACGAGAGCGGCAGGGGCTGCGGCTCACTGAGGCGGGGGCTGATGTTCATCCCTCGCTGCTTCAGGCTTTTGAGCAAATCGAAAAGGCTGTGCAGACTTTAGATCAGATTAAGGCCCGCCAGACCCTGACAGTCAGCACGGTTGCCACTTTTGCGGCATCATGGCTAGTGCCGCGTTTGGGCCGATTCAACCATCGCTATCCGCACATTGAGGTAAGGGTCGAGGCGACCTCGGCCGTCGTAGACATGCGGCGAGATCGTGTCGATGTAGCACTGCGGCATGGGTTGGGGGTCTACCCAGGTCTGGATGTTACCCGGCTGATGGCACCTGTACTGGTGCCGGTGGCTTGCCCTGGATTGGTTACTACGGATGCGACACTCAAAGAACCTGAAGATTGCCTGGCTTACCCGTTGTTACACGATAGCGATCGTGCAGACTGGCCGCTTTGGCTTGCAGCGCATGGGGTTGCCGAAGACCCTCGCGCCGAGCGAGGAACAGCGTTTGAGGATGACTTCCTGTTGATTCGTGCGGCGGAAGCTGGCCAGGGACTCGCGTTAGTGCCGTTAGAGTATGCGGAAGATGAAATTGCTGCGGGGCGCTTGGTGCAGGTGCTCGACAAGCCGTGGCCCGCGCGGTTCGCCTATTATGTGGTGACGAAACCGGGTGCCATGCAGCGGCAAGAGGTCAAGGCGTTTGTGGACTGGATCTTGGAAGAAGTACTGGGCATTGCATGACGCAATCCGCCCGACAGTGTGGTCAGGTATCACCCTAAGATTTTGATAATCCTGCTGGGGCAAGTCCAGATAGAGTCGAGCGAATTTCGGAACTGGGTCATGGTGAAATAAAAAACGCCACTTATGGTGATAAGCAGCGTTGATGTCGTCTGGTTTCGTTGGCTAACAGCAAAGTTCTTTTACTAACAAAACAATATCACAGCAAGGGAGCGATATTGTTTAGCTGGTTTTTCCTTTACTCAGGACACGGCGTCCTTCCTGATAACGCTTATTCCAGTAGTCTTCGGTCATTTTAGAAATGATGACACCACTGCTGGTTGACGCGTGGACAAACTGATCGTTGCCGAGATAAATGCCAACGTGGCGGCCGGTTGAACCTGCACGGAACAGAACCAGATCGCCAACGCGCAATTTGCTGCGCTGAATTTGCTGGCCCATCTCTTGCTGTTCATAGGTTGAACGCGGTAAATCCATACCAAACTGTTCGCGGAAGGTGCGCTGAACGAAAGCTGAGCAGTCAATGCCACGGCGACTATCACCGCCTAAACGGTAACGAACACCTTTCCAACTGGCATATTGGTTAAGTAACTTGGACTTGATGTCTACGTTACGAACCAGTGCTTCAAATTCATCCTGAGAGGCTTGCAGTAAAAGACCATCTTTATCATTAACTGCATGCATATCAGTTTGAGCTTTATTGTTGTATGCACTATTACTTCCACAGGCGGAGAGCATCATTGCTACCGCGATGGCAGGCACTGCCCGCCAGATATATCTCAGAATCGGTTGAGACTTGACCATTGTTGTTATGTTCCCTTGCTGTCCTTAACGATAAATATCGCTATGTAGTATCCCCATTTCATTGGGGTATAAATGCCAAACGAAAACGAGACTCAGACTAAATCAGAGTTTCTTCTTAGCCAAACACTCATCGGCGAAAGTGTGCCGGAATGCACATTATTTCTCTTGCCGCCGCTAGTTCAGTGTGCGCTAAAAAGCAAACTTGAACGAGACTACCGTAACAGCAGCAGGATTGCGAGCAGTTTTAACTATTTTATTTATAAGATTTAATGATGTGTTCAGCTAAAAAATGTCGATGTAAAAAATCTGAAATCATGTGAATTTATACTGTCGATTTTTTAGGTAATAGTCGGTTTAACAGGGCAATAGCGGCATCGCTTGCTGGCGTTAATAGCCACCAGCTCAGTCCGACCAGAACAACAGAGAGCGAACCGACGGCAATATCGGTAAACCAATGTGCACCAATCATGATGCGAGGCAATGAGAAAATCACCATGATGGCCAGACCGATAGCGAAAGCGGTGCGGGTAAAATAACGCAGCATAAACGCAGCAAAGATCATCAGCATCATGCCGTGGTCGCCGGGGAAGCTGTCCGATGAAGCATCTTTGGTTGGAATACCAGTTAAATCTGAAACGCGGTTGACGTCACTAAAATAGAGGGTCGGGCTGGCGTGTTGCACCGGTAATAAATGTCCTGCCTGATTCAGCACGACGGCGGTTAACAGCATGACAACACCGAGGATCAACAAACGTCGACGTTCTGTGGGCGTAGCTTTTAGATAAAACGACAGGTACAGCAACCCCATCGCAACGAGCGCACAGCCGTCAAACGCGCGGTTATTCGTAATAGCAACCAGATGTAAAAACGTCGGGCTATCAACCAAGAGGCGGTTGAAATAGAAAAAGATATGGCTGTCGATCGTGAGCCAAAAACCATGATTTTCCGGTAGATACCAGGATAAAAACAGGCCGATGCCCAATACATTGAGCATTAAAATAGAAGAAAAACGAGCAAATGACATAAGGCAAAACATCCAAACAAAGACGAAAAAACTCCAGTTTACTCTACGTTAGCTAAACGAGCCTTTAACAACGAGGCTTGTAACGTATTCCATTCTGCTGGTGTTTCATTAATGACTTCGATACGGCTATCAATCGGTGCCGCCGATCGGGTTTCTATATGAAGATCGTGTCCCTGACGGTTCACGACGAGCGTTCCTTCCTTTATACGCATTACCCCTTTAACCCGACTCACGGGAGACAGGCGGACCCAGTCCAGCAGCGCGGCGGTATCAAAAGCGGTTTCAGGTGCGAATATCCAGCCGCAGGCGTGGTAGCCCTGTCCCTGATTGAGAGAGCGGCGCCAGGGTTGTCCACCCGGTAATTGCAGTGCGGCCAAGCCATTTGTTGGCTTATGCGAGTGGTGGTGGGTGCCATCCGGCAGTTCACGTATGTTGTGTCGAGACTGATCAAGTTGTTGCCGATCAACGTTTCCCTGACTGGCCTCGATAACTTGTCGACCATCACCGCTTGCCTGCTGCCACTGCTGCAAAGCAGCGAGATCGTCGGCGGTATAAGTATCGCGCTTGTTGGCGATAATAATGTCAGCGGCGGCAAGCTGATCGCGGAAGTTCTCATTTTCCGTGTAACGGGTCTCGCTTAGCTGACGTGCATCCAGTAGGCACAGCGTAGCCTGTAATGTCAGCCAGGGCTGATAAATATCACTCGTCAGCAAGGAGAGAATTTGTTTCGGGTGGCCGAGCCCCGTGGGTTCGATGAGCAACCGATGAGGCTTTTTCTGTTGCAGCAGCATATTCAGGCCAACCTGCATCGGCAAGCCGTTCACGCAGCACATGCAGCCGCCGGGAATTTCTTTCAGGACGGCACCACTGTCCGCCAGTAACGCACCGTCAATGCCCACTTCGCCGAATTCATTGACCAGCACCGCCCAGACTTCGTCTTCAGGCTTTTGCGATAGAAGATGACGAATCGTGGTGGTTTTTCCACTACCCAGAAATCCCGTAATCAAATTGACTTTCGTTAGCATGGCAGGCTCCTAATGCGGGGGAGGGGTGACGTGTGCCGGATTGGTCATCCGGCGACAAGTATTGTGCGGAAAGCACAATGTAGACTGTTAGTCTGCGCGACCCATGTAGCGACGTTCTGGAATATGAATGCGGATCTTTTCACCTGCACTCAGATATTCTGGAACAGGGATAACCAGACCAGTGCTCATGGTCGCAGGTTTGTTGCGCGAACTGGCTGAAGCACCTTTAATGCCCGGTGCCGTCTCAACAATTTCCAGATCGACCGTTTGTGGCAGTTCCAGCGCGATGATTTGGCCGTCCCAGCTCAATACCTGAATCCCCGGCATGCCGCCTTCAGGGATAAACAGCAGCTCTTCTTCTATTTGATCTTTTTTGAAGAGGTAAGGAGTGTAGTCCTCATCATCCATAAAGACATACTCATCGCCGTCAATATAGGAAAAAGTAACCGTGCGGCGCGTCAGTGTGATGGTATCGATAATGTCGTCGCCCTTAAAACGCTCTTCCACTTTCAAACCCGTGCGGACATCAGAAAAACGCATTTTGTACAGCGTGCTGGCTCCGCGGGCGCTAGGGCTCTGGACGTCGATGTCCTTTACCAACAATAACTTGTCGTTATAGTTAACGACCATTCCGCGTTTAATCTCGTTCGCTCTTGCCATAAAAATTACCTGCTATAAAGGAGTGTGATTTTTGTGGCGACACGTTACTCGCGCCGGAGAATTCAGGCAAGCATAAGATACGTGGTCTTATATTGGTTTTTGGTAGAAGGGCTGTTATGGTGGCGCGCTCTACTTCTTGTCAGCCCACCGGAGTGCCTGCTGATGGACTGTCGCCCCCATTGCGGTGCCTGCTGTATCGCGGCATCGATTTCAACGCCGATGCCGGGTCTGCCGCACGGCAAACCTGCAAACACGCCCTGTATTCATCTTGATGACGCGATGCGCTGCGGGCTGTTTCATTCCCCACTGCGGCCTGCGGTTTGCGCGGGGCTGAAGCCGCGCGCCGATATGTGTTTCAGCCATCGTGATGAGGCGATGATTTATCTGCTCAAACTGGAAGCCGACACCGCCCCTTAACGCGCGGCGATCAGGCGTCTTTGATGCGCCACATACAATAGATAGAACCAACGATCATCAGCAGCGCGAAGAAGAAGACGGCGTGATAGTTCCAAATTTCAGCAACAATTCCAGCCAGTGAGCCGGAGATGATCCAACCAACGCGTGTTGTATTGGTAAATAGCGTGGTGGCCGCGCCTGCCTGTCCGGGCATCAAGTCCTGAAAGTAAAGCATGCCGATTCCAGCCAGAATGCCAATAAAGATCGCGTTCAGTACCTGTAACGCCAGCAGCGCTATTTCGCCATCAAGAACCAGTAAGCCGCCGAAGAACAGCAAACCAGAGGCAACGGCAAGCCGCATCAGGAAACGTTTACCGAAGCGTTTGGCAACGTAACCCGCAATCAGCATCACCGGAATTTCCAACCCTGCGGCCACACCCATCATGATACCTGCCAGCTTTTCCGGCAGATGCAGTTCATGCACCAGATACAGCGGCATATTAATGAGGTAAATGCCGTTGCAGGTCCACATCAAGGTACAGGCTACGAATAGCAAGAGCGTGTCCCGACGGTTGCGGCGCGGTGATTCCAGCGTGGAAGTGGTCTTTTCCACGGCTTTGGGCATGGAAGGCAGAAAGAGTTTGACCAGAATGCCGCACAAGATAAAGACGACAGCGGCGGTCAGGTACATCGTCGTGAAGCCAAATCCCAGTGCCAGCGCAAAGGCGATAGGCGGGCCGACAACCCAGGCGAGAGAAATTTGCGCGCGGAGGATGGAGCTGAACATCGCCGCTTCACGACCGGTTTTATCCGCGTGCTCCCGCGCCAGTGCAAAAAGCTGTGGGTTCGCGGTCGAGCCGAAGCTGCTCAGCAATACGCCGATAAAGAGCAGAATAAAGTAGTTACGGTTCCATGCAAACAGCATGCAGGCCAGTGCGCCCAGCAGGCAGCAGACGAAGATCAGTGATTTGCGATCGCCCTGACGGTCCGAACGCGTAGCCAGCATTTGGCTGACGACAATGCCGATAACCGCGCTGCCGGTATAAAACATCCCGACTAAGAAAGGACGAGCCTGTACTTCGCTGGAAAGAAAGAGGCTGAGCGTAGGAAGTTGCAGGGCACCGGCCGTTCCGGTCAAGAAGGCTATAACTAAAAATGCTGACGATGTCAGGTCAAGCGGACGTCGCGTTGTGTTTGCAGGAGTGAACATAAATTGATAGCGCTTGGAAAATAGGCAGAGGCTGTCGAGCGCGACATAGTACTCGGGTTTATAATGAAACAGAAATCTTGTTTCATTATTTTTCGTCAGCACGGCTTCAGCCATTGGGTGATTTTTGTTGGCGGGCTGCGCGTCATCCACGTTAAAATGTGCGTGATGTCAAAATTCTGTTACGTCAGCAGCGCAGAAAGCTTGCATAAATGGCGTAATAGAATGAGACTTTTGAAACGTTTCAGCGGAATTTTTTTTGAAACGCCCTAACAATCGACACATTTTTTTCTCATAAAAGCTGAAACGATTCAACTTTCAGCAAGAGAGGAGTGCCATGTTCCAGTTGTCACAGCAAGATATTCATTTGGGCGCAGCGGCCAGCACTAAGCAGGAAGCTATCCAGCTTGTTGCTTCAGCACTGACCGAGGCCGGGTGCGTTAACGCAGGGTATGTCGACGGCATGCTACAGCGCGAACAGCAAACATCCACCTATTTGGGAAGCGGCATTGCTATCCCTCACGGCACAACCGATACCCGCGATCTGGTATTGAAGACCGGGGTTCAAGTATTTCAGTTTCCCCAGGGTATTTCCTGGGGTGAAGATCAAACCGCCTACGTGGTGTTGGGGATTGCAGCCCGTTCTGATGAACACCTTGCGTTGCTGCGTCAGCTGACTCACGTCCTGAGTGACGATCGCGTCGCGGCACGTCTGGCAAGTACAACTTCAGCAGAAGAACTGCGTAGCCTGCTGATGGGCGAGCAGCAACTGGCGGAGTTCCACTTTGATACCTCGCTGATTGCGCTGGACGTGGCGACCGATAACCTGCTGACGCTTCAGGCGCTGAACGCGGGTCGTCTTCAGCAGGTCGGTGCAGCAGACGCCAGCTTCGTCAGCTCCGCAGTCAGCAACAAGCCGCTGAATCTGGGGCAAGGTGTGTGGTTCAGCGATAGCGCTGTCGGCAACCTCAGCAGCGCGGCGGCAGTGGCGCGTCCGGCTACGCCTTTCAGCGTTGACGGTGAAAACGTGGCCTTACTGGTGACGGTGGCTGCGGCTGACGATCAGGCTTTTGCGCCGATCGATTACCTGAGCAACCTGCTGATTGCACAAAAAGCGGAACGTCTGCTGACGGCTGATGCACCGACGCTGCTGGCTTTACTGACCAGCGACGTACCGGAAGAAAGCGAAGTGCTGACGGCAGAATTTACCATTCGCAACGAACACGGCCTGCACGCGCGTCCGGGAACGATGCTGGTGAACGTGATCAAGCAGTTCACCAGTGAGATTACCGTCACCAATCTGGATGGCACAGGCAAACCGGCAAATGGCCGCAGCCTGATGAAAGTCGTCGCGCTGGGCGTGAAGAAAGGTCACAAACTGCGCTTCACCGCCAGCGGTAGCGATGCGGAACAAGCACTTGTCGCGATTGGCGAGGCGATTACGTCCGGTTTGGGCGAGGGGGCAGCATGAGCAGGAGAGTAGCCACAATCACCCTGAATCCAGCTTATGACCTGGTTGGCTATTGCCCGGAAGTTGAGAAAGGCGAAGTCAATCTGGTTCAGACAGCGGGTCTGCACGCCGCAGGCAAAGGTATCAACGTTGCCAAGGTGCTGAAAGATCTCGGGATTGATGTCACGGTAGGTGGCTTTCTGGGTAAAGACAATCAGGATGGTTTTCAGCAATTGTTCAGCGAGCTGGGCATTGCCAACCGTTTCCAGGTTGTGCCAGGACGTACGCGTATTAATGTCAAATTAACCGAAAAAGATGGCGACGTAACCGACTTCAACTTTTCCGGTTTTGAAGTGACACAGCAGGACTGGCAGCGTTTTGTCAATGATTCGCTGAGCTGGCTTGGGCAGTTCGACATGGTTGCGGTGAGCGGCAGCTTGCCTGCTGGCGTCGATCCTGATGCGTTTACCGACTGGATGTCGCGTCTGCGCACGCAGTGTCCTTGCATTATTTTCGACAGCAGCCGTGAAGCGCTGGTGGCGGGACTGAAAGCCTCTCCTTGGTTGGTGAAACCAAACCGCCGGGAGCTGGAGATATGGGCTGGGCGTAAATTACCTACGCTGGCTGATGTGGTAGATGCCGCCCACGCGCTGCGTGAGCAGGGTATCGCGCATGTTGTGATCTCACTGGGTGCGGAAGGCGCGCTGTGGGTGAATGCATCGGGTGCGTGGCGGGCATTGCCACCGGCCTGTGATGTGGTAAGTACGGTAGGTGCGGGCGACTCCATGGTTGGGGGGTTGATTTATGGCTTATTAATGCGTGAGTCCAGTGAGCACACTCTGCGTTTGGCTACGGCGGTTTCAGCGCTGGCCGTCAGCCAAAGTAATGTTGGTATTACCGATCGTCCTCAGTTGGCCGCAATGATGGCGCGTGTCGACCTCAAACCCTTTAACTGATACAGCAGGAGATAAACAATGAAAACGCTGCTGATTTTGGATAAATCACTGGGCCTGGCGAGAAGCCAACTGGTGAAGAACCTACTCGGCGCTGCCGCTGCGAAAGCAGGGGTGACGTTTACAGAACAAGCTAACGACGCTGAACTGGCGATCGTTCTGGGTGCGTCCGCTGCGGCGGATAGCGCACTGAATGGCAAGCAGGTTTATGTCGGTGATATCGAACTGGCTGTTTCGCAGCCGGACGCCTTCTTGGCGAAAGCGCAGGCTGAAGCCACGGTCTATCAGGCTGCGGCGTCAGCTCCTGTTCAGCAGCCTGCGGCTGCCAAACGTATTGTTGCAATAACGGCGTGCCCGACGGGTGTCGCGCACACGTTTATGGCGGCAGAAGCGATTGAAAGCGAAGCGAAAAAACGCGGCTGGTGGGTCAAAGTGGAAACGCGTGGCTCCGTTGGCGCGGGTAACGCGATTACCCCAGAAGAAGTAGAACAGGCCGATCTGGTGATCGTTGCTGCGGACATTGAAGTCGATCTGGCGAAGTTTGCCGGTAAGAAAATGTATCGCACCTCGACCGGACTGGCACTGAAGAAAACGGCGCAGGAGTTAGATAAAGCGCAGGCTGAAGCTAAAGTGTATCAGCCATCCGGGCAAGCCAGTGCGTCAAGCGCTAGCGAGTCTGGCCAGAAGGGCGGAGCAGGCCCGTATCGTCACCTGTTGACCGGCGTGTCTTACATGCTGCCGATGGTGGTGGCGGGCGGTCTGTGTATCGCGCTGTCGTTTGTCTTTGGTATTGAAGCCTTTAAACAGGAAGGTACGCTGGCAGCGGCGCTGATGAAGATCGGCGGCGGCTCTGCCTTTGCGCTGATGGTGCCAGTGCTGGCGGGCTACATCGCATTCTCCATTGCGGATCGTCCGGGCTTAACGCCGGGTCTGGTTGGCGGGATGTTAGCGGTGAGTACGGGAGCGGGCTTCCTTGGTGGGATCATTGCCGGTTTCCTGGCAGGTTATATTGCCAGAGCGATCAACAATAAACTGATTTTGCCGCAAAGTTTGACTGCGCTAAAACCGATCCTGATTATTCCGCTGTTCGCTACGTTGATCACCGGTCTTATCATGATTTACGTCGTTGGTACGCCAGTGGCGAAAATCCTGACTGGCCTGACAGGCTGGCTGCAATCCATGGGCACGGCGAATGCGGTGATTCTGGGTGCGATCCTGGGTGCGATGATGTGTACGGATATGGGCGGGCCGGTTAACAAGGTGGCTTACGTCTTCGGTACGACCTTGCTCAGTAGCCAGATTTACGCACCGATGGCCGCCGTTATGGCTGCCGGTATGGTGCCACCGCTGGCAATGGGTCTGGCGACCGTGCTGGCAAGCAAGAAATTCAACCCGACCGAGCGTGAAGGCGGTAAAGCGGCGTTTGTATTGGGCCTGTGCTTTATTTCCGAAGGGGCGATTCCTTATGCGGCGCGTGATCCAATGCGCGTTCTGCCTTGCTGCATCATCGGTGGCGCACTGACTGGTGCGCTGTCGATGGCGGTGGGCGCTAAGCTGATGGCACCACACGGTGGTCTGTTCGTGCTGTTGATTCCTGGCGCGATTACCCCAGTTATTGGCTACCTGTTAGCGATCATTGCGGGAACCGCAGTGGCTGGCGTGCTGTACGCGCTGCTGAAACGCTCTGATGAACAACTGGCGAAAGTCGCGTAAGTTTGACTTTTACGATGCAGGAAACGGCGTCGTGAATAAAAAGTAATGCCATAACACAAGGATGTGGATGAGATAGCGCCAGTTGGGTAAACCAACTGGCGCTTTTTACTATTATGGAGTCAAGAAGTTAACTAGCACTGTGCTTCGGACTTGAGCCAGGCGATTTCGTCGGCCCAGATATCGGGATTGATCGTTTCCAGAATCATCGGGATACCATCAAAGCGGGCATCTTTCATGATATAGCTGAAAGCGGTTTTGCCGATATTGCCCTCCCCCAGGCTATGGTGTCGGTCAACACGGCTGGCGAACGCGCTTTTGGCATCATTTAAATGCATTCCGCGCAGATAGCGAAACCCAACAATGCGATCGAATTCAGCGAAAGTGGCTTCGCAATCGGCTTCCGTCCGCAGGTCATAACCACCGGCGAAAGCATGGCAGGTATCGATACAGGCGCCGACGCGGCTTTTATCTTCTACGCCGTCGATGATGGCTGCCAGATGCTCAAAGCGGAAACCCAAATTACTGCCTTGCCCGGCGGTATTCTCAATCACGGCGGTGACGCCATCCGTTTCCGCCAGCGCGATATTGATAGACTCGGCGATACGTGCAAGGCAGTCCGCTTCCTCTATCTGTTTCAGATGGCTGCCGGGGTGAAAATTCAGCAGGCTTAGCCCAAGCTGCTGGCAGCGGGACATTTCATCAATAAACGCGCTGCGAGATTTATCCAGCGCTTCGGCGTCCGGGTGACCCAGATTAATCAGATAGCTATCGTGGGGCAAAATCTGTGCTGGCGTATAGGCGTACTGCTCACAGGCGGTTTTAAAACGGTCGATGACCTCTGTACTGAGCGGCGCGGCCTGCCATTGGCGCTGATTCTTGGTAAATAAAGCGAAAGCCGTCGCTTGTATCTCATGTGCGCGAATCACGGCCTGATCGACTCCGCCAGATGCGCTAACGTGCGCCCCGATGTATTTCATGTTGGTCTCCTCTGATAACGGAGACATTATGCAGGTTAATGATACGTTAACAGGTAAATAATTTATCGTTAGCCGAATAAATGTTCGAAGAACAGATTAATGCCCGCACCGCCAACGACCAGCCAGAGAAACAGAACGAGTGCCAGCAGCAGCGGCTTTGCACCTGCCTGCTGGATGGCGCTGAAGCGGGTCGTGAGCCCCAGCGCCACCATCGCCATGGTCAACAGCACATTATCGAGCTGTACCAGCTGCGTGACGAGCACAGTAGGAAGTAGCTGGAAGGAATTGAAGGCGGCTACGGCAATAAACCCCAGAGCAAACCACGGAAACATCAGTGGAATCGCGTCTTCCGCGTTACTTTTTTGCGTCGTTTTTTTCAGATAAAACCCAAGAATGAGAAGAAAAGGGGCCAGCATCATCACGCGCAGCATTTTGCTGATGACGGCGATGTTCTCTGTTGCACCATCAATGGCATGTCCTGCGGCAACAACCTGAGCGACTTCGTGTATCGTTGAGCCAAAGTACAGGCCGACGATCTGGGGTGTGATGTCAATCCAGTGATGATCGAGATTGAGCTGATAGAGCCACGGGTACAAAAACATCGCCGTCGTACCGAAAATCACCACGGTAGAAACCGCGACGGCAATCGCATTGCTGGATGCTTTGACCACGGGCGCGGTTGCCATGATCGCCGCCGCACCGCAGATGCTGCTGCCAGCGCCGATGAGCATCACGGTTTCATTGTCGAGTTTCAGCCAGCGTTTGCCTATCCAGCAGGCGAGTAGAAACGTCAACGTGACGACGGTAAGATCGACCGCGACACCGGTAAAGCCAACGGCAGCAACCTGCTGAAAGCTGAGGCGAAAACCATAAAGGATGATGCCCCAGCGGAGTAAATGCTGTTTGGCCCATTGCACGCCAGGATCGCACAGAGGGTGAAGACGCGGATAAACGCTATTTCCCAGCACGATCCCACTCAGGATCGCCAATGTCAGTGAACCGGGTCCCCAATGGGCGATTTTCGGAATATTTGCCAGCCAGAGGAGCGAAAAAGTTATTAAACTTACTAACAGCAGACCGGGCAATCGCGCTTTTGCTCCATCGGGTGGGGCTATCGTAGGTAATGTCGCAGGAAGAGCCATGGATGTAGTGCCTATTCTGACCGTACCGAAAATTGAGAAGCCAGCTTATAATCCACAAGATTAAAAGAGAAATTGATTATATATTTATAACCTATAAGTATTTTAGATAAAGAGCGCACTATGCATATCACGTTACGTCAACTGGAAGTCTTTGCCGAAGTCCTGAAAAGTGGTTCAACGACACAGGCCTCCGTTGTGCTTGCACTGTCTCAATCGGCCGTCAGCGCGGCTCTGGCGGATTTAGAAGGGCAGTTGGGTGTTCAACTTTTCGATCGCGTTGGCAAGCGTCTGGTGGTTAATGAACATGGCCGCCTGCTGTATCCCAAGGCACTGGCACTGCTTGAACAATCGATGGAAATTGAGCAACTGTTCCGGCGTGATAACGGAGCGCTGCGTGTGTATGCCAGCAGCACCATCGGCAACTATTTATTACCTGCGATGATTGCCCGCTATCGTCATGACTACCCTGATATTCCGCTAGAGCTGCATGTTGGCAATACGAAAGATGTGATCACCCGCGTATCTGAATTCAGTGTCGATTTGGGCTTGATCGAAGGGCCTTGCCATCACCCCGATTTGATTACACAGCCCTGGCTGGAAGATGAGCTGGTGGTGTTTTGTTCTCCCGAACATCCGCTCAGCCGCGGTTCTGTATCATTAACGGCGCTGGCGGATGCGCACTGGATCCTGCGTGAACGTGGCTCAGGCACGCGCGAAGTGCTGGATCACCTGCTGCTGACGCACCTGTCGCATTTCCATCTGGTGATGGAGCTAGGTAATTCAGAGGCGATTAAACATGCGGTTCGCCACGGGATTGGCATCAGTTGCCTGTCACGGCATGTCATTGCCGAGCAGTTGGCGTCAGGTTCGCTGGTGGAGTTGAAGGTGCCGCTGCCTAAACTCACGCGGACGCTGTATCTGGTTCATCACCGACAGAAGCATCTTTCAAATGTGCTGCAGCGTTTCTTGAGTTATTGCTGCGAAACGCCATAGCGAAAATATTTTCTGCTGCTAATAATCGGACGTGAGTTATTAACCTCTCTTATAACTCGACGATCTTAACTATTCAGCACAACGCTATTTGCTACAATCCCGCCTCGATTTTTAGCACGAGCACGCAGGATAACAATGGCTCAGCACGATATTCAACAAACTACACAGGGCGCACCGACCCTGCGCCGTGAACTGAAAGCACGGCATTTAACGATGATCGCCATTGGCGGATCGATTGGCACCGGGTTATTTGTCGCGTCTGGTGCGACGGTTTCACAAGCAGGCCCGGGTGGCGCACTTCTGTCTTATGCCCTGATTGGGTTGATGGTTTACTTCCTGATGACCAGCCTGGGTGAACTGGCGGCGTTCATGCCGGTTTCCGGTTCGTTCTCCAGCTACGGTTCTCGCTATGTAGAAGAAGGGTTCGGTTTTGCGCTGGGCTGGAACTACTGGTACAACTGGGCGGTGACTATCGCAGTCGATCTGGTGGCGGCGCAGCTGGTCATGGGATATTGGTTCCCCGACGTCTCCGGCTGGATCTGGAGTGCGCTGTTCCTGGCCCTGATGTTCCTGCTTAACTACATTTCCGTGAAAGGATTTGGCGAAGCGGAATACTGGTTCTCACTGATTAAAGTGGTCACGGTCGTCGTTTTCATTGCCGTTGGCGTGATGATGATTACGGGCATCATGAGCGGTGCGGAAAATGCTGGATTCCACAACTGGGAAATTGGCGATGCGCCGTTTGCTGGCGGCTTCTCTGCCATGATCGGCGTGGCGATGATCGTCGGCTTCTCTTTTCAGGGAACGGAACTGATCGGCGTGGCGGCTGGAGAATCTCAGGAGCCAAGCAAGAACATTCCGCGTGCCATCCGTCAGGTTTTCTGGCGCATTCTGCTGTTCTACATCTTCGCGATTCTGATTATCAGCTTAATCATTCCGTACACCGATCCAAACTTGCTGCGTAATGATGTAAAAGACATTACGGTGAGCCCGTTCACGCTGGTGTTTGAGAACGCGGGCCTGCTGTCTGCGGCGGCGGTGATGAATGCGGTCATCCTGACGGCGGTGCTGTCGGCGGGTAACTCCGGGATGTACGCCTCTACGCGTATGCTGTTTACGCTGGCATCGGAAGGGAAAGCACCGCGCATTTTCGCCAGGCTGTCAAAAGGCGGTGTGCCGCGTAATGCGCTGTACGCAACTACGGTGGTGGCGGCGCTGTGTTTCCTGTCTTCTTTATATGGCAACCAAACGGTTTACCTGTGGCTGCTGAATACCTCCGGTATGACAGGCTTTATTGCCTGGCTGGGGATCGCGATTAGCCATTACCGGTTCCGTCGCGGCTATGTTATGCAAGGTCATGACCTGAATCGTCTGCCTTATCAATCGAGCTTTTTCCCGCTGGGGCCGATCTTTGCGTTTGTGCTCTGTCTGATCATTACGCTGGGTCAGAACTATCAGGCGTTTCTGGAAGATAAGATCGACTGGTATGGCGTGACGGCAACGTACATCGGTATCCCGCTGTTCCTGCTGATTTGGTTCGGCTATAAGCTGTATCGTGGAACGCGTTTCGTTAAGTATCAGGATATGACGTACCCCGATCATAAAGACTAAATCGTAAGAATGCGGTTAACCAACTCTGCTTTTTTATCTTAGAATCACCTCTCACGAACACCGCTGATAACATATTTATCAGCGGTGTTTTTATTTGGCAAAACTCGTTTTTTTATCAAATATTCTGAATAATATTGTTGCTGCGTATACCTTTCTGACTGTTTTTATTCTTCCCGATTAGCGTTTTCGCGCTACTAAAATCAGAATTTATAAACCGTAGTTAAACGAAATTAAAAATGCTAATACTTATCATTTACGTTTAAATGCATTCCTTTACACTATTTTTTGCAAAAAAACTCAATAAAATAACGAGGAATCATGAAAGGACATTCTCTGATTAATCTCAAGAGTGCAGTGGCGCTGGCTCTGGCGGCAACAACAACAAACGTCGCGGTAGCCGCAGGTAATGATGATGTTTTGGTCGTTACAGCGAGTGGTTATGAGAAAAAGTTGACGAACGCTCCAGCCTCCATTTCTGTCGTCAGTGAAGAAGAGCTCTCTCAAAAAAGCTATCACGATCTGGGTGAAGCCTTAAGTGGCGTGGAAGGGGTTGATGTGCGCAGCGGCACGGGTAAAACCGGTGGTCTGGATATCAGCATTCGCGGTATGCCAAGCAGTTATACTCTGATTCTGATCGATGGCGTACGCCAGAACGCCAGCGGAGATACAACACCGAATGGTTTTGACACTATGAATACAGCGGTGATGCCGCCGTTGTCAGCCATTGAACGTATTGAAGTTATTCGTGGGCCGATGTCGACGCTGTATGGTTCTGATGCGATTGGTGGTGTGGTCAACATTATTACAAAGAAAAATAGTAAACAGTGGAGTGGCAGCATTAATCTGTCACATACGGTGCAGGAACACCGTAAATGGGGCGACAGCTCAACGCTAGGATTCTATACCTCAGGCCCGTTGGTGAACGAGCAATTTAGTTTGGCGTTACGCGGTAATCTGGAGCATCGACAGGCCTCCAGTGTGACCTCATTGAATAATAGTGGTGGTGATACCCGTATTCCCTTCCCGACGAAAACGGATAACTACAATGTGGGTGGGAAGTTGAGTTTCAAGACCAGCGAAGCGAATACGCTGTGGGTTGATGGCGATGTTTCGCGCCAGACTTATGATAATAACAACAGCCAATTGGGGCCGATTGGGATCACCGGCGGTGGTTATCGCGATGAGTTGCGCTTTGAGCGTAATAAGCTGTCGATTGGGCATGATACCGATCTGTCGTTTGGACGTTGGAGCTCGAACCTTTCCTATGCTGTGACCGAAAACAAAGGTCGCTTACTGACACCACGAGTGTTGAATACCGCTAATGCAAACCTTGCTGGTCGCGACCGCGAACTGAAAAATACCAACACTATCTTTGATACGATGCTGGTGTCGCCAGTCGGGGAAGATCATCTGCTAACGGTCGGAGGGCAATTTTGGAATGCACGCCTTAAAGACGGAATTGTGCTGGCAAACAGTGGCGAAACGTTCGAACAAAAAAGCTGGTCACTGTATGCGGAAGACGACTGGCAATTACTCGACCCATTGTCACTGACAGTAGGTGCCCGCTATGAGAAACATGATAGCTTCGGCGGCCATCTTAGCCCACGCGCTTATCTGGTGTGGAATGTTGCAGATGATTGGACGGTAAAAGGTGGCGTGAGTACCGGATACAAAGCGCCTTCTTTGGCACAATTGCATAACGGCGTCAGCGGCGTTGGCGGAAATGGAACAACGAGTACGATCGGTAATCCGAATCTTAAGCCGGAAGAGAGCACCAACTTTGAAACCGGGGTGTACTACGCGAACCCAGCAGATGTGAAGGCGAACATTACCGGGTTCGTTAACCATTATAAAAATGCGATTGATTCAGTTGAACTCAATAGTTCAACGGGGACGTATCGCAACATTGGCAAAGCCAGAACGCAAGGCGTGGAGCTGGCGACATCCTTCCCGGTAGTTGTGCCGGATATCACTCTTGCCTTGAACTATACCTACACACATAGTGAACAAATCGGTGGAAACAATCCCGGTGCGGCGTTAACTACCACGGCTAAGCATATGGCAAATGCCCGGCTGAATTGGAAGATTGATGAGCAGTGGAATAGTTGGTTGGCGGCAGAATATCGAGCTAAGACACCACGGTTTACGACCAACTATACGAATCTGAATGCGGCTCAAAAGCTAGTATATGACGATCGGGGGGCCGATCTGAAATCCTGGACGGTGGTGAATTTGGGTACTTCGTATAAATTAACGAAGGATGTTACGCTGAATGGCACGGTGAACAATTTGCTGGATAAGGATTTCTCTCAGGTACAGGCCTATACATCGGGTCGTAACACGTACTACGCTGGCGATTATTTCGGTAGTAGCTCTTTTACCTCAGGTTATGTCATGCCAGGTCGTAACTATTGGCTATCAGTAAACGTCAACTTCTGATGTAGCACCTCCCCGGAATGGGCCAGCTCATTCCGGGGCATTACGACCCTCGCTTGCTTCCTCTCTCCAACGACATGTCACCACTTCTGCGGTTTTTCTCGCGAATGTATTCTTTATGATTAACAACGGGGCTTAGTTGTTACCCGCTATTATGGTTATCTCTTTGCTGATGTCATGATAACAATGAGCAGCCTGATTTATTTTTTTTGTGATATTTCTGAATATCGACGCTAACAATGTCGATGAATGAAATTCATTATATTAGGTATTGTTAATTGCTTTAATGCTGACTACGCTTCACGTTACGGAGTGATGGATTTCCGATGAGGCAGGAAGTGTAACGTTATTAATACGTTCGTTGTCTTGTGTCATACAGAGAATTTAATTCATTATTTTTGTATGAGAATACCTGTCGTGATTGACGACTGCGGAGCCCTTGATATCTGCAAGCGGAAATCAGTGTATGAATAGCAACCAGGGCACGATGATGTTAAAAATTACCTTTTTGGATAAAGGCTCACTGCCTGAGACCATTTTCCTGAAAAAGACGAGTTTTAGGCGTCCACAGTGCCGCCATGAATGGATTGAATATAACTATACCTCGCCCGATCACGTTATCGCCCGAGCAAAAGACACCCACGTTATCATCACGAATAAAGCCCTATTAACGCGAGACACCTTGGCCGCGTTGCCTGCGTTGAAGCTGATTGCCGTAACGGCAACGGGAACGGACAATATCGATCTTGTTGCTGCCAAAGAACTGGGCATCACGGTCAAAAATGTACCGGGCTACTCGACGCAAGCCGTATCCGAGCACGTGATTGCCATGATTTTTGCGCTAAAGCACAGCCTGATGGCGTGGTATCGCGATCAACTGAGCGACCGCTGGGCCAGCCAGTCGCAATTTGCGTATTTTGATCATCCGGTTAAGGACATCGCGGGTGCTACGCTGGGCATCATCGGTGCGGGTGCGATTGGACGGGAAGTCGCACGTCTGGCGCAGGCGCTGGGGATGAAGGTGATTTTTGCCGAGCACCGCGGAGCCGCACAGTGTCGCGCTGGGTATCTGCCGTTTGAAGACGTTCTGCGGCTGGCGAATGTGATTTCACTCAACTGCCCGCTCAATGCGAGCACGCAGCATCTGATTAATGCGGAGACGCTCGCACTGTGTAAGCCCACCGCGTTTATTATTAACACCGCCAGAGGCGGACTGATTGATGAGCGCGCGCTGGCAGAAGCTTTGCAGCAGCGCGTCATTGCCGGTGCTGCGCTAGACTGTCTGACGCAAGAACCGCCAGCAAAAGACAATCCATTGATGGCCGCGGCGAAAACCCTGCCTAATCTTCTGATTACTCCGCATATCTCCTGGACTTCTGCCTCATCGCTGCAATTACTGATGGAAAAGACGATTGAAAATATTGATGAGTATGCTCAGCAGAACGGATACAAATAAGCTGTAATTTGATTTCGCCGGGTATGAAGGAATATTGCCCGGCAGAGGAATGATGATATTCATCAATTTTAATTGATTATCAAAATTGAACGTTTCATCGGTTCGAATTTTTCCCTGTCGATTATCTCTGCCGCCCTCGCTATATCGGCAGGGAATGAAAGCGGCGCACGTCAGACCTAAAGTGACAACGTTATTATTTGTGATTATTCCGAACCACTCTTGATTGTATGAGCGAATATTTATTTCTTAATAATAACGGAAGTAAATAATAGAGTGAATGCAGTGATATTTTTCGGCGGCAAAACGCCGCGTAATGAAGAAGGTATTGGTGAGCTGTATTATGAATCCGCCCCGAATTCGGATGAAGGGGGCGGAAGCGAGAAGGTACTGAAACGAGACGTTACTGAAAGCTATAGCTATTAGCGCTTCTGGATATACGTCATGGCTAGCGCGAGTGCCAGAACTAGACCTTTGATGATATCCATCGCGTAATAAGGCACGGAGAGCATCACCAGTCCATTCTGCAAGACGCCAAGAATAACGGCACCGAGTAGCGTACCCAGCGCGTTCGGCTTGCCAGATCCCGCCAGCGAGAAACCGATGTAGGCCGCGGCAACGGCATCCATCAAATAGCCGCCCCCAGCATTGACCTGCGAAGAGCCGATGCGTGATGCCAGTAAGATACCGCCCAGCGCCGCGAGTAGTGAAGAAAACACATACGCCTGTACCCGATAACGCGCCGTGCGAATGCCCGCCAGCCGCGCGGCTTCTGGGTTGCCGCCGATGGCATACATCCGGCGGCCGTGCTTGGTGAGAGACAGATACAGCTGCACCAGTAACGTAACCGCCAGCATGATGACAACAATGACCGGCACCTGACCTAATGTGGCAAAGAATTCAGGAATGACGCCTTCTGCCATTTCACCGCTGGGCAGCACCATGTTCTGCGTGATGGAACCGCCATAGCTGTAAGTCATCGCCACGCCCTGAATGACGAACAGACTGGCGAGCGTCGCCAGCATATCGGGAATCTTGAGCACGACGATGAGGAAGGCGTTGAATAGCCCGACCAGCGTACACAGCAGCAGCGTCAGGACAATCGCGCCAGTAGTGCCGAATCCATGCCAGACGAAAAGCGAGATAACCAGCGCATTAGCCAGCGAGGCTGTCGATCCTACGGAAAGGTCGAATCCGCCCACGGACAACGAAATAGAAACACCAATGGCAATCACCGTAACGATGGCGATAGAACGCAGAATATTGATGATGTTGTACGGGTCGAGAAAGTTGTCCGACGCCAACCCGAAGAGCGCAATCAGGGCCACAACCGTGATCAGCATGCCCCATTTATAGAGAAACTCGAAAACGTGGTGACGGAAGGGGAGCGCCCCGTTAGATGAAAGTGGCTGACTCACGCGGGAGTTCCTCCAGTTGAATATAAAAGTAGGGTTTCTTCGTCAATCTCAGCGGCGTTCAATTCAGCGACAATACGGCCATCCCATAGCACGCAGATACGGTCGCAGAGCCCGACGAGTTCGGAAAACTCGCCCGATGCATAAATAATGCCTTTGCCCTGACGAGCAAGGCCGTCAATCAGTGTGAACAAGTCCTGTTTAGCCTTGATATCGACGCCTTTAGTGGGTTCATCAAAAATCAACACCTGTGCTTCACTGCGTAGCCACTTGCCGATAGCCACTTTCTGCTGATTTCCACCCGACAAGCGTGCCAGTTTTTGCGCCGGACCGGTGGTGCGAACGGCAAGTTGCTCAACAATCTGTTTCGCCCAGCCCAATGCCTTGCGACGGCTGAACAGGCCCCAGCGGGAAAAGCTATCGGTGGCGGTGATACTGAGATTCATGGTGACGGATTCATCAATAAAAATGCCTTCTTTGCGCCGCTCTTCAGGAACCAGGGCCAGACCCTGTTCGACGGACTGGTGCGGTGAATGCGGCCGCCAGGGTTTACCACGATATTCACCCTGTGCGATCTGGCAGGGTTCCGCGCCGAACAGCGCTTTACACAGCTCGGTTTTCCCCGCGCCCGCCAGCCCGGCAATGCCCAGAATTTCCCCTTTGTGCAGCGTGAGAGAAATATTGTGCAGTAGCGTTTCGTCGTGTAAACCGGTGACCTGAAGCAGCGTCTCTGTGGCAGGGGTTGTTCGGCGTGGCGGGAAGATATCGTCGAGCCGATGCCCCAGCATTCTCTCTACAATCTCTTCGCCGCTGAGCCCCTGCATCGCACCGCTGCTGACAAACTCGCCGTCACGCAGGACGGTCAACGTATCGCAGATTTCGCTCAACTCATGAATACGGTGGGAAATAAACACGATCCCGATACCATCGGCCTGTAAACGGCGTACTACCTCGAAGAGGCGCGCGCTTTCGGCCTGATCCAGCGGGGCGGTGGGTTCATCCAGAATCAGGAAGCGACACTCATGAGATAACGCACGGGCGAGCAGAATTTGCTGTTTCTCCGCGAGCGAGCAGGTATCCAATCGTTGGCGAACATTGAGGTGAACGCCAAGCTGGTCAAGCAGCGCCTGCGCCTGACGATAGATCTGCGGCCAACTCAGCAGATGTCCGTCCTGCGCCAGCGTATCCAACATAATGTTTTCCGCCACGGACAGCGTGGGGACCAGTGCGACATCGACTTCCTGCTGCACCAGATGAATGCCGTATCGCTTGGCATCACGCGGTGAATGGACGTCGACCTGCTTACCATTAATCAGAATGTCGCCCTGATAGTGATCGTAAGCGCCTGATAAGATCGTCATGAGCGTGGATTTACCCGCGCCGTTTGCGCCAGTCAGGGCATGAATCGAACCACCTTCCAGTGTGAAATTAACCTGCTTGAGGGCGTGGAAACCAGAAAAGGAGATGGAAATGTTGTGCATTTCCAGTCGGCTTTGGGAGGTAGGAATCATGGTCGGTAACGCTCTTGGCGGTCAAGGTCATGAAATAACGGAAAAGAAAGGTAGCACATATCCCAGAGAATTTAATACAGCTTCAAGTGTTTGAGAGTTATTGGCTATGAACGAAAAGGCATAAATTAAATAAAAAAGTTCTTAAGCTGGCGCAGGCAAGTGAATAAGATGGGATTATCAATAGAGTAGCGCAGCAGATTCGGCTGTCAGACAAACATAAGATAAGAGCCGTGCTCAAGAGAAGGCACGGCGAGGAAGATTCAAACATGCACACAACGACAGTCCGCGTACAGGTTGGCCCTGCCAACTATTTCTCTTTCCCCGGCGCTATCGATAAGCTGCTGGAGTTTTATCCGCCAGACGTGCTGAAAAACGCGCTGTGGATCTACGGTGAGCGGGCGATTGCTGCGGCTCGACCGTATTTACCAGCAGAATTTGAGGCGCCTTCAGCCCGCCGCGTCCGGTTTGGCGCGCATTGTAGCGAAGGAGAAGTTGCAAAACTGGTGGCGCAAGCGGGTGATGAGTGTCAGGTCGTCATTGGCGTCGGCGGCGGAGCGGTGTTGGATACCGCGAAGGTCGCCGCGCGTCATATTGGCGTGCCGCTGGTGGCGATTCCGACTATTGCAGCGACCTGTGCGGCCTGGACGCCGCTGTCCGTGTGGTATAACGATGCCGGGCAGGCGCTGCGCTTCGAGATTTTCACTGATGCTAACCATCTGGTGCTGGTGGAACCACGGATTATGCTGGCGGCACCGGTGGAATATCTGCTGGCTGGCGTCGGTGATACGCTGGCGAAGTGGTATGAAGCCGTCGTTCTCAGTCCTCAGCCGGAAACGCTGCCACTTTCAGTTCGGCTGGGCTTACAGGCCGCGCTGGATATCCGCAATGTATTGCTGCAACAAAGTGCAGCGGCGCTGGAAGCCGTCGAGCGTGGTGAACTGACGCAGGATTTTCTGGATGTCGTGGATGCGATCATTGCCGGAGGCGGCATGGTTGGCGGGTTGGGTGAGCGCTACACCCGCGTGGCGGCGGCGCATGCGGTTCATAACGGTTTAACGGTGTTGCCTCAAACCGAACGCTTCCTGCACGGCACCAAAGTGGCTTATGGCATTCTGGTACAAAGTGCGTTACTGGGCGATAACGACACATTGCTCCAGTTGAAGGAGGCGTTTAAGGCGTTTGGTTTGCCGACCTCGCTGGCTGCGCTGGATGTGGATATTCACGATCGCGCTGCGATTCAGGCCGTTATTGTTCGCACGTTGCAGGCGGGTGAATCCATTCATTATCTGCCGTTGACGCTCAATGAAGAGGTCTTGCTGGCCGCGTTTAACACCGTTGAGTCTACTGGGGAATAACCGGGTAGAAAGAGGATGGCGGAGAGGATTCTCCGCCCCAAAGACTTTATCTCTAAAAAACCATGCTTTATCTTTAAAAACTACTGCGTTTTCTCGTAGGGGAATGAATTTTTGATAAAGTTGGCGTAGTAACGGTACTTCGTCTTGCTTGCCATCAGCTCTTCATAAATCATGCGTGCGACGCCGCTATAGAGATAGATGCTCCCATTCAGCAGTTCGACTTCCAACTGGCTTTTTTCTGCATCGTACCCGACTGAAAACAACTCTGTTGATGAAACTCGTTTTCTCTGCAAAATTAATCACTCCCAACGTATCAATACCGCATCCTGACGATATACCACCTTTTGGGTTTTCTAACCATATTGTGTTATAGCTCGAAATATATCGGGGTTAAACAGCAGCATATCTTTATTAGATCATGAATAATCAGTAAACGCTCACAGAATTCTTGCTCTGTCGCCCATCGACCCGCTTTGTTTGTCGTCGATAAGGTGATATTCCGATCGCACCATTAATCCTGAGCAATAGCCCGTTGAAAAGCTGGCTGGCTTTCTATCCGCTCAATGTATTGTTTGATGTGCGGGTAGTGGCTGAAATCCAAACGTGTTTTCGCCAACACCAGCGGGACTGCCATTTGGATATCGGCACCGCTGAGCGACTCTCCCGCAAACCAATCTTGTTTAGTTAAATGCTGTTCGATGAACTGAAGTTGCGTCGTCAGCCGCGGCACAATAAAGACCTGCTCGATGCTTTGCACAATTTTGCGCGCAATAGGGCGGATGAAAAACGGCATCGGTGCGGATTCTGTTTTCGCCAATACTAAACGCATCACCAGCAGCGGCATGAGGGAACCTTCGGCAAAATGCAGCCAGAAGCGATAATCCAGCAGGGCTCGCCCGCTCTGTGGACGGAGCCTGCCGTTGCCGTAATTTTCAATCAGGTATTCCACAATGGCTCCGGATTCGGCAATCGTCAGTTCGCCATCGGTAATCACCGGCGATTTCCCTAGCGGGTGGATTTGTTTGAGTGACGCCGGGGCGCTAAACGTTTTTGGGTCACGGGCGTAGCGAATGATTTCATAGTCAACGCCCAGCTCTTCCAGTAGCCAGGTCGCGCGGGTTGAGCGGGATTTTTCGAGGTGATGAACATGTATCATCAAGATTTCCTTTTTGTTTGTCTTGGTTCCGTTATTCAGCACGGTGCAGGTGTGTGATTGTTTTACTGAGATTTGCTGTAACAGGGAAGTGAAAATAGCACTCGGGAGACATCTCCCGAGTGCGGTTATCAGCTAGATGAGCATAGCCCATTATTCGTATCGCGATTATGCATACAACTATTTATGCGTACAAATAGTGGGCGTGGAAACGCAGGTGATCTTCGATAAAGCTAGCAATGAAGAAATAGCTGTGGTCATAGCCAGACTGTGTCCGCAGCGTCAGCGGCCAGTCATACTGGCTTGCCAGCGCTTCCAGTTTCGCCGGTTGCAGCTGGTCGGGGAGGAATTGATCGCAATCGCCCTGATCAACCAGCATAGGCAGCTTCTTCTGGCTATTCGCCAGCAAATGGCAGCTGTCATACTGCAACCACTGTGTTTCATCCTCGCCGAGGTAGGCGGTAAGCGCCTTGCGCCCCCACGGAACCTGGCTTGGGTTAACGATCGGTGCGAACGCCGACGCAGACAGGAATTGGTCCGGGTTGCGTAGCGCCAGCATCAGCGCACCGTGCCCGCCCATTGAATGCCCACTGATGGACTGACGGCTATTCACGTTAAAATGTTGCTGGATCAGCGCGGGTAATTCGCTGCTGATATAGTCATACATCCGGTAGTGTGCCGCCCAGGGTGCCTGCGTGGCATTCACGTAGAATCCCGCGCCCTGACCCAGATCGTACCCAGCATCGTCCGCTACACCATCGCCGCGCGGGCTGGTGTCTGGCATGACCAGCACCAGACCCAGCTCGGAGGCCACGCGCTGTGCGCCGGCTTTTGTCGTAAAATTTTCGTCATTGCAGGTTAACCCAGACAGCCAGTAAAGCACGGGCGGCGGCGTGTCATCCTGTGTCGGTGGCAGATAAATGCTGAACGTCATGGTGGTGTTCAGCGTTTCTGACACATGGCGGTAGCGCTGTTGCCAGCCGCCAAACATACGGTGTTCTTCCAGCAGTTCCAGTGATGAATTCATCGCTGTACAGCCTCCTTTATTCTGTTCCTGACGGTGGTGCATTAACCGAAATGAATCACTGAGCGAATCGATTTGCCTTCATGCATTAAATCGAATGCCGTGTTGATCTCGTCCAGCCCCATGGTGTGGGTGATGAAGTCATTCAGCGGGAACTCACCTTTCAGGTAACGATCGACAATGCCTGGCAGCTCGCTACGACCTTTCACGCCGCCGAAAGCAGAACCGCGCCATACGCGACCGGTCACCAGTTGGAACGGACGGGTTGCGATTTCTTCGCCAGCGCCTGCCACGCCGATGATGATGGATTCACCCCAGCCTTTATGACAGCACTCTAACGCGGAACGCATGACATTGACGTTACCGATACACTCGAAGGAGAAGTCAACGCCGCCATCGGTCAGTTCAACAATGACGTCCTGAATCGGCTTATCGTAATCTTTTGGGTTGATCAGATCGGTAGCACCCAGTTTACGCGCCAGATCGAATTTGCTGGTGTTGAGATCGATACCGATGATGCGTC
Source organism: Pectobacterium carotovorum (assembly GCA_016415585.1). Taxonomy (NCBI): domain Bacteria; kingdom Pseudomonadati; phylum Pseudomonadota; class Gammaproteobacteria; order Enterobacterales; family Pectobacteriaceae; genus Pectobacterium; species Pectobacterium carotovorum. The sequence goes on from CP066552.1 coordinate 1,936,600, forward strand.
CGGCACCTGCCATTTGCGCCCCGATAATCGCCGACAGACCAATGCCGCCGAGGCCGAAAATCGCAACCGTATCGCCTGCTTTCACTTTTGCGGTATTCAGCACGGCACCCATACCGGTGGTGACGCCACAGCCCAGCAGGCAGACTTCTTCCAGCGGCGCTTCTTTATTCACTTTCGCCAGCGAAATTTCAGGCACGACGGTGTGCTCTGCGAAGGTGGATGTGCCCATGTAATGGAAAATCGGCTGGCCGTTTTTGGAGAAGCGAGTGGTGCCGTCCGGCATCAGGCCTTTGCCCTGCGTGGAGCGAATAGCCTGGCACAGGTTGGTTTTGCCAGAGCGACAGAATTTACATTCGCCACATTCTGGGGTGTAAAGCGGAATAACGTGATCGCCGACGGCAACGCTTGTCACGCCTTCCCCAATCGCCTCCACAATCCCGCCGCCTTCATGACCAAGAATCGCTGGGAACACGCCCTCAGGATCTTTGCCGGACAGCGTGTAGGCATCCGTGTGGCACACGCCAGTTGCGACGATGCGTACCAACACTTCCCCTTTCTGTGGTGGCATCAGATCCACTTCTTCAACCGACAGTGGCTGGTTGGGACCCCAGGCGATGGCGGCGCGGGTTTTAATCATTTGCATGGTGGAGACTCCTAATGGCATTCCGTTATGGGTTGTAAGTTGAATGACAGGACGTAGCATTGCTCACTGTATCGTCCTCTCTTGAAAAGGGTCGTTCATGGAAAATAATGGGTTCATTCCGACTGAACGGGTGGTTCAATCATGCTGCTCTGTTCAATAATGAGCTTTTTAAGCGCTTCGACATTTGGGCCGAAGGCGTCGCGTCGCCAGACAAGCCAAGTAGACGCGGCGGCGATATCGGGCGGTAATTCATGTATCTGAACGCGCGCGCCAGCGGGCAGCGATTCAAGGACGGCATAGGGGAGCATGGCGAGTCCGGCACCGCTAGCTACACAGGCAAGCATGGCATGGTATGAGTGGATTTCCATGATCGTGCTGGGCACCACGCCATCCTGCCGGAACCAGTTCTCAAGGCGCTTTCTGTAAGAACAGCTGGGGCGGAAGGCAAACAACGTATCGTGGCTGGCATCCCGTGCATGGGTAATCGGCGCATGCGTCGTGTCCGATATCAGCACGAGTCGTTCCGTAAAACATGAACAGCCATTCAGCTCATCGTAGACAACGGGGCCGTCAACTAACGCGGCAGCCAGCGTTCCCGCTCGCACACGCTCAATGATTTCCCCCGATGTACCGGTGCTCAGGGACAGTGAAACATTGGGATAGCGCTGATGATAAGCCGCCAAGAGCGTAGGCAAACGGGTTGCCGCAGTGCTTTCCATCGAACCGAGTGCGAAATTACCGGCGGGTTCACCCGTGCGCGTCATGCTGATCGCTTCTTCGCTAAGTGCCAGAATGCGCTGCGCATAACATAAGAAATTGTGCCCAATAGGGGACAGGCGCAGGCGCTGTTTCTCACGGATAAACAGATCGGTGCCCAGTTCCAGTTCCAACTGGCGCAGCCGCGTGGTCAGATTTGAGGGGACTCGATGAAGCTGTTCTGCGGCGCGCGCGACGGAGCCCGTTTCGGCGACGAGACAGAACATGCGAAGCTGGGTCAAATCCATATCTTTCTCTTTTCGTAATGAACTGGTGTTTGATTATTCATTTTTTGTGAAGTGTAGCGGCAAGCTGAGCATTTCGCAACTGGCTTACGCCACACTGACGTGAACGCAACGTAAACCCAGCGCGATGAGATGTGCTCGCAATGATGAAAATGACGGGCGTAATTATCATCAGAATTAATATTCGAACGGAGAAAGAGAAGAAAGCGATAAAATGATCGCGGCCGGAATTAATAGCATCACAATCAACTATTGCTGTGAATAGGACATATTTTCTAATGAATAGGGAATAATGAAAAAATAAGAATAATCACAAAAAAATAAATCCGTACTTTCCCTGATGCAATAGCGAAGGCGTGAAAATAAATAGATAATTAAAATAAACAGTTAAATGTATAGGTAAATTGTTGTATCAGAGCAATAGTCAAAAACTATCGCAATTCTTCATTTTGATCGCATTTGTTGATGCAACAGCGTAAAGTGCCTGCCTAAAGTGCCGATAATGTTAATGTATGGTAGGAATATCTTATCGTTATTGTAAGGAAATGTATCTTTTGGTCATTAAAGGAAAATAACTCTAACTAATGAGAGCCTCTGCTCTTCATTAAATGACGTAACACCCGGCGTATTTCCAATTAAAAATGTGCGGCTATCTTGCAGAAAGCGCAGAGGAAAATCGCCAGATAATTTATAGGAGTCTTCTGTGAATTTTTTAAAAAATATCACCATCAGGGCAATGCTTTTAACAATACTGGGTCTGTTTCTGGCTGTATGGGGGGGCGCATCTTTCTTTACTACTACCTCATTAAGCAGTATGACCAAACTATTGGAGTCTAGCGAAACTCAGCGTAAAAACGTAGAGATGCTGGTGAAAGGCAATGACCAGTATTTTCGTACGGTTACTCGCTTGTTGCGTTCTATGGATTTCCAGCAAACAGGTGAAACTGCGGAAGCAGAAAAAGTATTTACGTCAGCAACGACCGCGTTTAAAAACACGTCAGATCAACTGGCTGCGTTTAGAGCCGTTGTACATGTCGGTGTCGATAAAGAAACGGCAGACAATATGATCGCTGCGTGGACCCAGATATTGGATAACGGGTTGACGCCGATGCTGAACGCCGCGCGTGAGAATCGTCAAGAAGAGTTTCGCCAGCTTTTCCGTAAAACCTACCCGCCGCTGAGCGTGGCGTTTGGTGCGAATATGGATAAATACCAAACCGCGATGATTTCATCGTCAGAAGCGTCAATGAACGAGGTCTATGGTCTGGTTGGCTGGAGCAACCATATTCTGTTGGGCGCGATGGTTCTTGGATTGCTCATCCTGCTGCTGACGGATCGCTATCTGGTTCACTATCTGGTCAAGCCGTTGAATATGATCAAAGGCTATTTCCAGGTTCTGGCTGCTGGGCAGCTTGGTCACCCGCTTGAAGAGTTTGGCCGCAACTGTGCCGGGCAGCTGATTCCTTATCTGAAAGAGATGCAGGGCAGTCTGGTTAATACGGTGTCCATCATCCGCGACAGTTCTGCATCGATTCATCAGGGCTCAAGCGAAATTAAAAGCGGCAACAACGATCTGTCCGCACGTACCGAGCAGCAGGCCGCCGCACTGGAGCAGACCGCTGCCAGTATGGAAGAGCTGAGCGCGACGGTGAAACAGAATGCCGATAACGTTCATCAGGCTACTAAGTTGGCACAGGACGCTTCCGTTGCAGCCAGGAAGGGGGGCGACGTCACGGCAGATGTAATGGCGACGATGGCGAGTATTACGACCAGCTCGAAGAAAATTGCTGACATCACTAGTGTGATCAACGGTATTGCCTTCCAGACCAACATTCTGGCACTGAACGCAGCAGTCGAAGCCGCCAGAGCCGGTGAGCAAGGCCGTGGCTTTGCAGTCGTCGCAGGCGAAGTTCGTAATCTGGCGCAGCGCAGTGCTCAGGCAGCGAAAGAAATTGAAAGCCTGATTACCGAATCGGTTGCACGTGTCAACATGGGGTCAAATCAAGTCACACAAACCGGTGAAGCGATGGATTCCATCATTTCTGCCATTACCCGAGTGAATGATCTGATGGGCGAAATCGCATCGGCATCGGATGAACAGAGTCGCGGTATTACTCAGATTGGTCAGGCTGTTACCGAGATGGATGGCGTTACACAGCAGAACTCCGCACTGGTACAGGAATCTGCCGCCGCTGCTGCATCGTTGGAAGATCAGGCTCGTCAGTTAACTGAAGCGGTATCGGTGTTCCAACTGTCAGGTTCAGAGGCACTTCGTCGTCCTCAGCAGCGTCTGGCGGAGAAAGTGCCAACAACGCAAAAGCCGATGTTATTAGCGGCCGCTGGCGGTAAGAAGGGCAATGCTAACGACAACTGGGAAACCTTCTGATAGCTTCACTGCACGGGTCGTCAGGGCGCTGACGACCGCAAAAATCAGATGATTTATCGTTAAAAGCACTGGGATAGTCTCCCGGTGCTTTTTTGTTTAGCGCTGAATATTGACGATTAAATAGGTGTTTTTCTGTGCATATGTTTCGACCTTGTTACGGCACACAGGCACATCTGCCACGCTTGATAACTTGAATCTATTTCAACAATCATGACATACAATCGCTGGATAATCGTGACTCTCTCAACTAGAGTGTTGACGGCGCTAAGGTCTGACCAAGACCGTGATAGTGCGATAGGCATAGTTACACCTGCAGGAGAATAATAATGTCATCACTAAGTAAAGAAGCCGTTATGGTGCACGAAGCGCTGCTGGCACGCGGTCTGGAAACGCCGCTGCGCGGTGCGTTGTTGGATCGGGATACGCGTAAGCAACGTATTGCCGAGCATATGACGGAAATTATGAATTTGTTGAGCCTCGATCTGGGCGATGACAGCCTGGCTGAAACACCGACGCGTATCGCCAAAATGTACGTTGATGAAATATTCTCCGGTTTGGACTACGCCAACTTCCCCAAAATCACCATCATTGAAAACAAAATGAAGGTCGATGAAATGGTCACCGTACGAGATATCACGCTGACCAGTACCTGTGAACACCATTTCGTGACGATCGATGGGAAAGCGACGGTGGCGTACATTCCGAAAGATGGTGTCATCGGCTTGTCGAAGCTCAACCGAATCGTCCAGTTTTTCTCTCAGCGCCCTCAGGTGCAGGAGCGCTTAACGCAGCAGATTCTGGTCGCGCTGCAAACGCTGTTGGGAACCAACAACGTTGCGGTCTCGATTGATGCGGTGCACTACTGCGTGAAGGCTCGCGGTATCCGTGATGCGACCAGCGCCACGACCACGACATCGCTCGGTGGGCTGTTTAAGTCCAGCCAAAATACGCGTCAGGAATTCTTGCGCGCGGTGCGTCACCACAATTAAGCCCTCTCTTATTGGCGATGATGAAGGAAATGCGCTTTGTCATCGTCAAATCAGCAAGCATCTTCGCTTTTTCTCTGTATGTGCATACAATCGCTACTTCGATGATTTGAAAATGTAATTTGTATGCCTTCTCACACTATACCGTCACTTCCATTACCACCCTCGCGGATCGTTGCGCTGGATTTCGCGCGCGGCGTCGCTATCTTGGGCATTTTACTGCTGAATATTACGGCGTTTGGCTTACCGCATGCGGCATACCTGAATCCGGCCTGGCAGGGAGAAACCACATTATCTGATGCCTTAACCTGGGCGGTAATGGACCTGCTGGCGCAGGCAAAATTTTTGACGTTGTTTTCTCTTCTTTTTGGTGCGGGGCTACAGCTGCTGCTGTCGCGGGGGAAACGCTGGGTACATGCACGTCTGTTCTGGTTGATGATCATCGGGCTGATTCATGCAATTTTCCTGTGGGATGGCGATATTTTACTCGACTATGCGCTGATTGGGCTGGTGTGCTACGGCATGATTCGCCACGCGGAAAGCAGCCGGTTGTTAATAAGGACGGGGGCGGTCCTGTATCTGGTGGGAATCGGCGTACTGTTTGTGTTGAGCCAGATTTTGAGCCTGCAACCGGGACGTTTCTGGCTGCCGGGCATGGCGGATATCGCCTATGAGGCCTACTGGCGAGTGTTAGGTGGGCCGGAAGCGTGGGGGAATCGTGTCGATCTGCTCACGGAAAGCCTGTTGTCACTGGGCGTGCAGTACGGCTGGCTGCTGGCGGGATCGATGCTGCTGGGTGCAGGGTTAATGCGCAGCGGCTGGTTGAAAGGTGAGTTCAGCACGGCACACTATCGTAAGGTTGCGCTGTGGCTGATTCCGCTGGGTGTAGCAATCAACAGCATTGGCGTGGTAGGGCAGTGGCTGGTGGGTTGGGAATATCGCTGGAGCGGGCTGTTATTGCAGATTCCGCGTGAATTGAGTTCACCTTTGCAGGCGATAGGGTATCTGGCGCTATGTTATGGCTTCTGGGCCACGCTGTGCCAATGGCGCATCACCTACTGGATTACGGATGTCGGCCGCATGGCGTTAACCAACTATTTGCTGCAAACGCTAATTTGCGTCGCGTTGTTTAATCAGCTTGGCCTGTTTATGGCGTTCAGCCGCCTGCAACTGCTGGCACTGGTTCCCGCTATCTGGATCGCCAATCTGGTCTTTTCTCACTACTGGCTACGCTATTTCCGTCAGGGACCGCTCGAATGGCTATGGCGCACGCTCACTAATGCGATAGGGAAAACGGCGTAGAGAAAGACGTTACGGTGCGGCCTGCTCGTGGTAAGGTTCAGATTCGGGCTCGGGTTTTGCCAGTTGCTCCGGTTTAACCTGCTGCGCTGGCGCGGGAAGCACCTGTTCCGGCAGGACAGCAGGATAATCCGGAGCATCTTCTGGAATGGTATGCTCGGCAGGAATCGGCACCTGTGGCCCTAAAAAGCGCGGCTCGCGTTTAAGGATATACAGGTCGAACAGCGCGCCCAGACGAGCGCCAAATTCACGAACCCGCACCGTCATCATATTTTTCGGGGAAGGCACGGCGTAACACTGTGCCTGAATACCGAGATGCAGCGCGATGAAGAGCGCCCGTTCGCAGTGAAAACGCTGGGTGATGATGGTGAAATCGTTGGTATCAAACACCTTGCGCGTTCTGACGATGGAATCCAGCGTGCGGAACCCTGCATAGTCCAGCACGATATCCGAAGGCGGAACGCCTGCGGCGATCAAATCACGACGCATCGTCATCGGTTCATTGTAACTTTGTAGCGCGTTATCACCGCTTAATAGCAGATAGCTGACTTTACCGCTGTTATAAGCGTTAATCGTCCCTTGCATACGGAACAGGTAATACTGGTTGATCACGCCGGTACGGTAGTACTTTGCCGTTCCCAGTACGACGCCGACCTGACGTTTCGGCAAGGTCTGAAGCTCATCGTAAATAAATGGCGCGGTTTTCCAACTGATCCAACGATCGAGGGCAAAAGCAGAGAGCAGCAGCACGCCAATGAGGGCTAACAAACCGAATGTCAGGCGTTTCCACATGCTTATGCCTCAGGTAAGGCGAGTAGACTAATCATGCCTCAAGGCTACTTTACCTGACAGGGTGACGCAAGACGCAGGCGAGGAATGGGCGGTTTATTGATTGAATTTTCAGCGTTCGGGGCGAGATGGTGTAAAAATAAAACGCCAGCTTTTCGGGCGGAAAAGCTGGCGTGATAAGCGTATTAAACGCGGCTACCCCACAGATCGTACTCGTCTGCGTGTTCGACCTTCACCTTGACGATGTCACCGACTTTCACGCCGGTTTCGCCGTTCAGGTAAACTGCGCCGTCAATTTCAGGGGCGTCAGCCATGCTGCGGCCAATCGCGCCTTCTTCGTCGATTTCATCGATCAGCACCAGCACTTCACGGCCAATTTTATCCTGCAAACGCTGGGTGGAAATCGCCTGCTGAAGCTGCATGAAGCGGTGGAAACGCTCTTCTTTGACCTCTTCCGGCACCTGATCTGGCAATTCATTTGCCGCTGCGCCTTCGACCGGACTGAATTTAAAGCAGCCTACGCGGTCAAGCTTGGCTTCTTTCAGGAAGTCGAGCAGCATCTGGAAGTCTTCTTCCGTTTCGCCAGGGAAGCCGACAATAAAGGTAGAACGCAGCGTTAAGTCCGGGCAGATTTCACGCCAGCGCTTAATGCGCTCCAGCGTTCTTTCTACCGCACCCGGACGCTTCATCAGCTTGAGAATTTTCGGGCTGGCGTGCTGGAGCGGGATGTCCAGATAAGGCAGGATTTTGCCTTCCGCCATTAATGGAATGACATCGTCTACATGTGGGTAAGGGTAGACATAGTGCAGGCGCACCCACACGCCCAGCGACGCCAGTTGCTCACACAGGCTGGCCATACTGGTTTTGACCGGTTGACCATTCCAGAATCCCATACGCTGCTTCACATCCGCACCGTACGCTGAGGTATCCTGAGAAATCACCAGCAGCTCTTTTACCCCAGCATCAACCAGACGTTTTGCTTCATCCAACACCGAGCCGATTGGACGGCTGTCCAAATCGCCACGCATAGAAGGGATGATGCAGAACGTACAGCGGTGGTTACAGCCTTCTGAGATTTTCAGATAGGCATAATGGCGCGGCGTGAGTTTGACTCCCTGCTCGGGAACCAGACTGGTAAACGGGTTGTGCGTCGGTTTAGGGACATATTGATGGACGTGTGACAGAACTTGCTCGTAGCTGTGTGGGCCGGTAATTTCCAGAACCTTGGGATGCACTTCGCGTATTTGATTTTCTTTGGCACCCAGACAGCCTGTGACGATGACTTTACCGTTTTCATTCAGCGCTTCGCCAATGGCTTCCAGCGACTCTTGTACGGCGCTGTCAATAAAACCACAGGTATTGACGATCACCAGTTCAGCGTCGTCATAACGTGGGACGACCTGATAACCTTCAGTACGCAGTTCGGTCAGAATCCTCTCGGAGTCGACGAGGTTTTTCGGGCAACCGAGGGAAACAAAGCCGATACGTGGTTGTTGCATATTATTCGCTCACAAAATAAACAGAAAATAAAAACCGGAGGATTCTACACCATAGTTGATTATCCTTATAGTCAGTGGTGTAAAACTCAGCATTTTATCACTGCGGCGATGGTGCTTTTAACGGCTGAATTTCTTCAATAAATGTAAACCTTGCCCCGTTTTTTTGCACAAACATCGCCTGCCGCCTAAATTTACAGGACTTTTTGTTGGATGGAGACAACGCTATGTCCTACTGCCTGATACCTCGCAATTCTGCTTCACACACCCTGTTACGACAATTTTCTGCTGCGCCGCATTGGTTGCTGCTCAGTGCGACGCTGCTGTTTTCCAGCCAGCTATTGGCGGCGGAACCGAAGGTGACGGAATTGCAGGATAAGCTGGATCATCCGTGGTCATTAGCGTTTTTACCGGAAGAACAGGGAATTCTGATTACGGAACGCGCCGGAAATTTACGCTTATGGAAAGCGGGTAGCGCGCTGTCTGCGCCGATAGCCGGTGTACCGAAGGTCTTCGCTAAATCACAGGGCGGATTGCTGGAAGTCGCGCTATCGCCGGATTTTGCACAGAATCGGCGCATCTATCTGAGCTTTGCCGAAGAGGGGAGCGAGGGTAAAGCGGGAACCGCTGTCGGCTACGGTAAGCTCTCTGAAGATAATAAACGGTTAGAGAATTTCACGGTCTTCTTCCGTCAGGAACCGAAACTGTCAACGGGTAACCATTTCGGCGGCAAGCTGGCCTTTGATCGACAAGGGCATCTGTTTATTGCACTGGGCGAAAATAACGAACGCCCGACTGCACAAGATCTGGATAAATTACAGGGCAAAATTGTTCGCCTGACTGCGGAGGGTAAAGTGCCGTCCGATAACCCGTTTGTGAATACGCCTAACGCGCGACCGGAAATCTGGTCTTACGGACATCGTAACCCGCAGGGATTAGCGATTAATCCGTGGTCTGGCGCGCTGTGGGAAAATGAACACGGTCCGAAAGGCGGCGATGAAATCAATATTCCCAAAGCGGGCGAAAATTACGGCTGGCCGATTGCGACACACGGCATTAACTATTCCGGGCTGAAGATTCCAGAAGCGAAAGGAAAAGAGATCGCAGGGATGGTGAACCCTGATTTTTACTGGGAAAAATCTCCGGGGATCAGTGGAATGGCGTTCTATAACAGCGATCGTTTCCCGCAGTGGAAAAATTCCGTCTTTATCGGCGCGCTGGCAGAAAAGAACCTGATTCGTCTGACGCTTGATGGCGACAAAGTCGCGTCCCAAGAGCGCTTGCTGGGCGACCACGGTGAACGCATCCGTGACGTAAGGTTGGGGCCGGACGGCTATCTCTATTTGTTGACCGATCACGACAATGGTAAACTGCTGAAAGTGGGACTGGAGTAAAACATCAGGTACCGAACTGTCTCGGTAGCAAGTGAGTAAAAAGTGTTAACATCAAGGTCAAAATACCGACTCGCAGTGAAATTGTATATCTGGTCATCTATGCTATCGAGCTGAAAGTGTACAGTGAGGAAGAATATAGGGTCAAACAAAGTGGGTCGAAAAGCGGTGGGATAGTACAAGCTTTACGAATATTCTATATACTGAAAAAGTAAAAACAGCGTTGCTAAAGCCCTATTAGCACGCTGTTTTTGAAAAATGACATGGCACTCTATTGTAAGTTATTTACGAGTCTAGTCCATGTATCTCCCATTTATCATCTTTAGGATAAGCAAAAAGAAAGCCGCTTGCATTGGGACCTGCTAATATCGTTTCTCCATTCACATGTAGTTCAACGGGGGGCGTTGAAGCGGAAGTTATATTATTAATAGCAATGGCTTGAGCTGATTCATATCCTGAAGGGATAGGTGCATGAATTGCGGGTGTCCATTCTCCATCTTTTATAAGGATTGTCACAGTAATGTGATCTTCAAGTAACTCACTTAAATCTTCCGCAGTGATTTCAATACCGTTTTTTACAGGGTAACGCACTGTGCGACTATGTTTTTTTTTGTCATGAATTAAGGTCGTAGTATTCATATTTTGACTTCCTTTATAATGGAGTAATGATGTTAATTATCAAATTACTATTATTCACTTCCCAATTTTCATGTCCTAACGCGCATGCCAATAGCGCAGCAAACATTGTTACGACTGAAATACCTGAGCGTAATGGATTTATCGTAGTATCTAATTTATTTTCAATAAATAATTAGTTGAAAAAATGTATTGTATTTACAACCCAAAGGTTAATGTTTAGTTAAGTTTCTGGATGTGAATTTGTCAATGATTTTTATTTTTTTTTAAGAATGTTGAGGTGGGAATTTAAAATCACCATGGAATTATTCACACTGATTTGATAATTATTGAAATAATGAGTGGTAATTGAGTGTATTTGTTTTTTTAAATATAGGGCTGACGCACTTAGTAAAATAATAATATGGTTAATTCAATAAATATTTAGGTCGTAAATTAATCGAATTTAATGAATGTAATTAATGTTCAACAAGAGAAATAATATCTTATCATTATGCTTCGAGTGTAGTTTCTCAGTTTTTTCCTCGCATAAATAACTAACTGCATCTCATCAAGTGAACTATAAGGACGTTCCTCGTTATGTTCTGTGCGTCCTTGCGCGTTGTCGCTTTGTATAAAGCAGGATATTCATTTCAGCAAAATGCAAAGAACATAGTGAGCGGGTATATACAAGCCAATTTCGATTACCAGCACTTCCCAGTTAAAGTCATTGGCTACGCTAAATAACTGGAATCGTCCTCCCAGGGAGGAAATACTTTATAAATACGAAAAGCTAAGGAAAAAGCCAGTCAGTTATTTAACTTACTGGCATTACACTACAAAAAGCCTATCAAACCGTTGACCAACCTACTCGCAGAACGGAAACGGCAGCAACAGAATAGAACCGTAAAGTGTTTGAGCAAGCCGAGCGTACAGGAAGATATTCATTAGATTAAGACAGCGGAATCATGACGTATTTCTGATACGCCGGACGTTCGGTGAGTTGCTCATACCAGCGTTCCAGGTGAGGATGCGACTGTTGCTCAATCGGCATATTCAGCCAGCCGTAAGCAATACAGCCTAACGGAATGTCGCCAACGCCAAATTTATCGCCGGATAGCCACGGCTGATTAGCCAGAACGGTATCGACAATATCGAAAAGACGTTCGCATTCGGCGATGCCTTTCTGGACCAATGCCATATCGCGTTTTTCCGGCGCGACGCGGACTATATTAATGAATACCGGCCCGAAAGACACGGCGAAGGAGGTGGCCCAGTCCATCCACTTCTCGGCACTGGCGCGTTTGCCCGCATCGGAAATATACAGCGAATCCTGACCATACTGTGCCGCCAGATAACGGACGATGGTATTGGATTCCCACAGCACCAGATCGTCGTCCCGCAAACACGGGATGAGGCCATTAGGGTTCATCGCCAGATAATCGACCTCATGGTTAAGACCGAATTGTCCGCCCGCCGCAATATGCTGATAAGGCAGTGCAAGTTCTTCCGCACACCACAGGACTTTCTTTACGTTGGTCGAGTTATCACGACCCCAAATCGTTATCATAGTTGCCCCTTTCTTCGTGAAGCCTGTCCCGATTATCCGCGACAGCCGATGAGAAATAATGATATGCCTTTTTAGTCTTTATGATTTAACTTTTCATTCTTAATAATGACAGCAAGTTACATTCAGACAGGAAAGTTACACAATGAAATTGACGCATTCTGTTCGCGCCGCTCTCGGCATCACACTGCTTGCTGCCGGGATGCAACTGGCGCTGGCCAGCAGCGATCCACAGACGATCACGTTTGGCGTGGCACCCGGGCCGTATGGCGACATGGTGAATCTGGCGATCAAACCTGAGCTGGTAAAAAAAGGCTACAAGGTCGTCGTGCGTGAATTCAGCGATTACGTTCAGCCCAATCTGGCGCTGGCCAACGGCAGCATTGATGCCAACCTCTTCCAGCATACGCTGTATTTGGAGAAATTCGCTGCCGATAAAGGGTTAAAAATTTCCCCACTGATTATCGTACCTACTGCCAGCATGGGCTTCTATTCGAAGAAGATCAAATCGCTGGATGAGCTGAAAAAAGGAGACGTAGTCACGCTCTCTAACGATGCCACCAATCTGGCACGCGGTCTGCGTTTCCTACAATCGATGGGGCTGATTACGATCAAGGCTGATATCGATCCGACCAAAGCATCTGAGAAAGATATTCTTGAAAACCCGCGCGGTTTGGTCTTCAAACCGATGGAAGCGGCGCAGTTACCCCGTACGCTGGATAGCGTGACGGCATCGCTGGTGAACGGTAATTTTGCGCTTGCGTCCGGTATGAAACTGTCATCGGCCATCAAGCTGGAAACGCTGGATGAGAACCTGAAAAATGTTATTGCCGTGCGTACCGACGATCTCGATAAGCCCTTTGTTAAAGATACCAAAGCGATTGTGGAATCACCTGCGTATGCCGCGGTGATCAACGATCCTGCGTTGATGTATAGCCAATTCCAGAAACCGGAGTGGATGCAGGCGAAAACGCCAGCGCCCGCACAGTAACTTTCAGGCTATACAGAATATCTTTTGGCCGGTCTATGACCGGCTTTCTTCTTTTCCGCTCAGGCCAGGAGTTTGCGGATAATGATTCAGTTAGAAGGGGTAAGCGTTGACTTCTCGCACGGGAAGCAACCAGAAAATCTCGCGGTAGACAACGTGTCGTTGCACATTCAACGTGGCGAGGTTTACGGGATTGTCGGCACCAGCGGCGCAGGGAAAAGCACGCTGCTGCGGACCATCAATCTCTTGCAGCGACCGACTGCCGGCCGCGTGCTCGTCAATGGCGTGCTCATCAGCGAATTAGCTGGGCAACCGCTGCGAGAACAGCGGCAAAAAATTGGCATGATATTTCAGCATTTCAACCTGATGCAGACGCGTACCGTGGCGGAAAACGTGGCGTTCAGCCTGAAAGCTGCTGGGAAATCCAGCGCGGTAATTGCTGCACGGGTGCCGGAAATTCTGAATCTGGTAGGGTTGACGGATAAAGCGTCGTCTTATCCGGCGCAGCTCAGCGGCGGTCAGAAACAGCGTGTAGGTATCGCCAGAGCCATTGCCAACGATCCCGAAGTGTTGTTGTGTGATGAGCCGACCTCGGCACTCGATCTGGAAACCTCAGCCGCTATTCTGGCGCTGCTGAAAGAGATTAACGAGAAACTGGGCATTACCATCGTGCTGATTTCTCATGAAATGAGCGTGATTAAGGCGGTCTGCGATCGGGTGGCGGTGATGACGGGCGGTCGGGTTGTGGAAGAGGGCGATGTTTTCGATATTTTTGCGACGCCGCAGCACGCCTTTACGCGTCAACTGGTCTCCCACACGCTCGATCTTGCATTGCCGCCTCGCTTGCTGGTGGATTTACAGGGCACACTACTGAAGATTCTGTTCGTTGGTGAATCGGCGGAGCAACCCGTGCTGTCGGACGTTGCGACGCGTTTTGGCGTGTCCGTCAATATCCTGCACGGCAAGATCGAATACATCGGCAATCGTGCGCTAGGCATACTCGTCGCACTACTGACTCATCCTTCCGATCCCGGAAAAGTGACCGAAGCAGTGGAGCATATTCAGGTCAGAACGGCGAACGTGGAGGTGCTGCATGGCTGATTTATGGATCGATCTGGTCGCAGCGTTCGGCGAGACATTTCAAATGGTGGGGATTTCCACGCTATTTGCCGTGATTGGCGGTTTACCGCTGGGGCTGCTGATTTACGTCACCGACAGGAACCTGTTCTGGCAAAATCGCGCCGTCTATCTGTTTGGCACGGTGCTGGTGAATATTATCCGTTCTATTCCTTTCGTGATTCTGTTGGTTCTGCTGTTACCGCTGACGCAGATCCTGTTGGGGAATACGATTGGGCCTGTAGCGGCGGCGGTACCGATGTCGGTCGCCGCGATCGCGTTTTATGCACGTCTGGTGGATAGCGCACTGCGTGAAATCGATCCCGGTATCGTGGAAGCGGCCGAAGCGTTTGGAGCCAGCCCGATGCGTATTATCGGCACGGTGCTGCTGCCAGAGGCGAAAGCGGGACTATTGCGTGGCTTGACGATTACACTGGTGAGCCTCATCGGTTATTCGGCGATGGCGGGCATTGTCGGCGGCGGCGGGGTGGGTGATTTGGCGATCCGCTTCGGCTATTACCGCTATGAAACCGAGGTGATGGTGATTACTGTTATTGCGCTGGTCATTCTGGTGCAGGTGGTACAGACGCTGGGTGACTGGCTGTCAAAACGTGCCGATAAGCGCGAACGCCGCTAAGGGTATTTCCAACTACTGTGCACGAGGTAGGCTGCGCTGCCATGTCCCCCTCGTGCTATCTGCTATTTTTTCTGGCGGCCCTGCCGTCTGCATTTTCAGACATTCCTTACTTTTTTCTAAGTGCTTTTTTTATCTGCGTTTTTTTAGAAACTTTCATTTCTTTGACTATCTTTACAGAATGAACGGTTTTCATCCCAGAGATGACGCGTTACCTTTGTATGTTACTAAAGTTTTCAAAACATATTGAAAATTAAGAATTTTTAACGACTGATGGATATCGCGGCGAACTCATGAAAACAACTCCTTTCCTGACCAGACTCACGTCTTTCTCTGTAGGTACGGTATTGCTTGTTGGTTTAGTGCCATTCACCTATGCGGAACAGTTGCCAGCGGTGCCGCAAATTGATGCTAAAGCCTATATCTTGATCGATCACCACAGCGGTAAAGTGCTGGCAGAAAGTAATGCCGATGAGCGCCTTGACCCTGCCAGCCTGACAAAAATTATGGCGAGCTATGTGATTGGACAGGCGATCAAATCCGGTAAAATTCGTCCGACGGATGAAGTGACCGTCGGAAAAGATGCCTGGGCAACGGGTAATCCGGCGCTGCGTGGCTCGTCGCTGATGTTCCTTAAACCGGGCGACCGCATCCCCGTTTCTGAGTTAAATAAAGGCATTGTCATTCAGTCAGGCAATGATGCCAGCATCGCGCTGGCGGATTACGTCGCGGGTAGTCAGGATGCGTTCGTTAGCCTGATGAACAATTATGCGAAGGCACTTAACCTGACGAATACGCATTTTCTGACCGTGCACGGTCTCGATGCGCCGGGGCAGTACAGCACCGCGCGCGATATGGCGCTGTTAGGGCAGGCGCTGATTCGCGATGTGCCGGAAGAATACGCGTTGCACAAGGAAAAAGAGTTCACCTTCAATAACATTCGCCAGCCTAACCGCAACCGTCTGCTGTGGAGCACTAACCTGAATGTAGACGGTGTGAAAACCGGCCATACCAACGGAGCGGGACACAATCTGGTGGCCTCGGCCACCGAAGGTAATATGCGCCTGATTTCCGTGGTGTTGGGGGCGCAAACGGATGCCATTCGCTTCCGTGAAAGTGAAAAACTGCTCACCTGGGGCTTCCGCTTTTTCGAAACGGTAACGCCTATCAAGACGGATGCGCCTTTTACCACGCAGCGAGTCTGGTTTGGTACTGAGAAAGAGGCACGGCTTGGCGTCGCACAGGATGCTGCGTTGACCATCCCGAAAGGACAAATGAAGAACCTGAAAGCCAGCTTTACGCTCAATCAGCCGCAGCTTTCCGCACCGTTAACCAAAAATCAGATTGTCGGCACTATCGACTTCCAACTGGACGGCAAGAGCATCGGACAACGCGAACTGGTCGCGATGGATGATATTCCAGAGGCCGGTTTCTTTAGCCGCCTCTGGGATACGGTGATGATGAAGGTGCAGCAGTGGTTCGGTGGGCTATTCGGCTAAGAGCCTACCTCATTAGGGCTATTTTATTTGCCATTTTGAACCTGGGCAGTGCTCGAAATCCTCACGTACTACGTGTACGCTCCGGTTTCTGCGCGCTGTCCGTGTCCAAACTGGCTGCACCAATAACGCCTACTGGGACAGACTCTAATTCCCTGGGTGGATGAACTGAATGCCGTTGTTGGAAAAATAGCGTAAGTAGGATTCGCTCGGGGCGCTGTCGGAAATGACCGTATCAAACAGCGTCATCGGGCCGATACAGGCACGTTTGATCTGACCGAATTTGCTGCTATCCGCCACCATAATAATTCGCTGCGCGGTCGCCATCGCGCGTTGCTTCATGCCCAGTTCGGCAAAGTTAAAGCAGGTGGCGCCGGCAGTCAGTTCGATACCTGCCGCAGAGATAAAGGCTTTATTCGGGCAGATGTTGTCCAGCTCGCTTCGCTGGTTGAGCGGGGTAAAAATCGCGTTATCAGGATGGTATTCCCCGCCGCACAAAATCACTCTGCACGCCTTTTTTTCCTGTAGCGCTAAAAACGTGTTCAGGGAATAACAAATCGCAGTAAAGGGCAACTCGTCAGGAATGGCGTCAATGATGAAGGGAATCGTGGTGCCACAGTCAAAAAAAACGGTATCGTTTGCTTCCACCAGATAGGCTGCTGCGGTACCGATAGCCTGCTTTTCTCTTACGTGCTTGCTCTGCTGGTCGGAGACAAAATAATTCGTGACACCGTTATTCTTCAGGTCGCTAACGACGTAGCCGCCGAGCAGCATGACGCTGGTGGAATCTGCATTCAGATCGCGGCGCACGGTCATCTCGGACACGCCGAGTAGCTGTGCGGCGTCTTTAAGATGGAGTTTATCGGTTTTCTTTAATGCTTTAGCCAGTCTGCCGATTCGTTCGTCGCGCCGCGTTTCCATAAAATTCCCTGCTAGTAAGCTATTTTTGTTGTTAGTAGTTTCCTGCTGCGGCCGTTTCACCTGAAACGATAGCGACGCCTGAGCTAGTGCCGATACGCGTGGCGCCTGCTTTAATCATACGCTGTGCCGTTTGGCGATCGCGAACCGCGCCGGATGCTTTGACACCCATCTCGCTGCCGACGGTGCTACGCATCAGTCGAACGTGTTCTTCACGTGCGCCACCCGTACTGAAACCGGTAGACGTTTTGACGAACGCGACATCCAACTGACGACACATCTCACAGACCAGTACAATCTGTTTGTCATCAAGCAGACAGGTTTCCAATATTACCTTCAACGGTATAGCGGCGCAAACCTCACGCACGGCCTGAATATCTGCTTTGACGGCAGCAATATTCCCGCTTTTCAGCCAGCCAACGTTAATCACCATGTCGATTTCCTGAGCACCCGCATCAATCGCCGCTTTTGCTTCAAAAGCCTTGCTGGAAGTCAGGCCTGCACCGAGAGGAAAACCGATAACAGAGCACACCTGTACTTCAGTGCCTTTCAGCTTTTCGGCCACTAAAGGAACGTAACCGGAATTAACACAGACGGCATAAAAACGGTGAGCGATCGCTTCATCGCACAGGGTGGCAATTTGCTGTTCGGTGGCATTGGCCGCCAACAGGGTGTGGTCGATATAGCGTGCGTAGTCAGTCATGGTAAATCCTCAGTGATATCGATAAGAAATCAGATAGCGTGATTATGACACTCAATAATTTTAATGTCACAAAAATAACAATAAAATTAAATTTTGTTATTTTAATAACAAAAAATGAAATAAATGTGATACCGACGATAGGGAGAATGAAAAGGTGGAGGGGTTTGAATCGTATAAAACAGAAAAGAAAACGCCCATCGTTCTTGAACCTGAAAGGCGGGAACGATGGGCTCCTCAATAAGGGGGATCAAAGAAAAGCAGTGGCACTTATTCAGACTTTAGGGCAAAGAAAAAGTTCTGGCTTTTAAAAAATAATATTGACGATTTTTTACATTTTTTCAGCCGGGCAGCTCAGGCCAGATAACCACGATAAGTGAGCCCGCTAAGGTGAGTAGCACGTTAGCAATGGCATAGGTACCCGCATAGCCGAGCGCAGGGATGTTACTGCGCGCCGTATCGCTGATAATTTCCATCGCGGGTGCGCAAGTTCGTGCCCCCATCATGGCGCCAAACAGCAGAGCACGGTTCATTTTCAGCACATACGCACCAAATAGAAAACAAATCACCACTGGCAGCAGACTAACAATCAGCCCTGAAGCCAGCATTTGGATACCGACTTCTCCCAGACTGCTGTTGATGGTGCTACCTGCACTCAGACCAACGCCCGCCATAAAAACCATCAGGCCGAATTCTTTGACCATGTTAAGTGCGCCTTGCGGAATATAGCCGAAGGTCGGGTGATTGGCGCGCAGGAACCCCAGCATGATACCAGCGAACAGTAATCCAGCCGCGTTACCGATGCCAAAGGTGAAGTTGCTGAACTGGATGGTGATCAGCCCGACCATCACGCCGATGACGAAAAAGGCGCAGAAGGCGAGCAGATCGGTGACCTGACTATGAATAGAAATGAACCCGATCCTATCCGCAATGCTTTTTACCCGTCTGGCATCACCGCTGACCTGCAAGACATCGCCTTTATTCAGGACGACGTTATCGTCAATCGGCATTTCAATCTGGCTGCGGACAATGCGGTTAAGAAAACAGCCGTGATCGGTCAGCTTCAATTGGCTCAGGCGTTTGCCGACGGCATTGTGGTTCTTGACGACGATCTCTTCCGTCACGATGCGCATGTCCAGCAAATCGCGGTCGAAAACTTCCTTGCCATCGCGGAAATTGGAATTCAGGCGGGAATGGGCATCGGGATAGCCGACCAGCGCGATCTCATCGCCGATTTGCAAGACGGCGTCACCATCAGGGTTGGCCAGAATTCCGTTGCGTCGGATGCGTTCGATGTAGCAGCCGGTTTGTCGATAAATACCCAGCTCACGCAAATTCTTGCCGTCCGCCCAATCAACCAGCTCCGGCCCGACGCGATAGGCGCGAATCACCGGCAGATAGACCTTTCTCTGGCTGTCTGGGTCTAATCCGCGCTCGCGTGCAATCTGCTGAGCGCTGGTGGGTAAATCCTGATGCTGGAGTTTGGGCAAGTAGCGTGCACCAAAAATGAGGCTGACCAGCCCGACCAAATACGTCAGCGCATAGCCCAGACTCAGATGATCTTGCTCAATACCGAGCTGACTCCCCATACTGGTGGTATTGCGTAGTGTGTCACCCGCACCGACCAGCACCGGCGTTGATGTCATGGAACCAGCCAGCATTCCCGCCGTCAGACCAATTCCCCAGCCAAAGAGTTTGCCTAAACCTAATGCCAGTAACATGGCGCTGCCGACCATCACCAGCGCCAGCATGAAATAATTTTTCCCGTCGCGGAAGAAAATAGAAAAGAAATTAGGCCCAGCTTCCACTCCCACGCAAAAAATAAATAACATAAAGCCGAGGCTCAGTGCTTCGGTATTAATCGAAAAATGCTGTTGGCCGAGTAATAAAGAAACCACTAAAACGCCAATAGAATTACCGAGTTGTACCGACCCTAGGCGCAATTTCCCCAGACAGAGTCCTAGTGAAAGAACCACGAATAAAAGCAGAATGTAATTCCCATTTAACAAATCAGCGACGTTTATATTCATGGAGTGTAACTTGTTGTTTACCAGTAAGTTCTTGATGTTATTCATTATAGCGGCTAGATTTAGCCATGGAATGCATTAAATGCATGAATTTCTGTAACGGTATCAATACGCGTCAGCTGAAAGGAGTCAGCCTCGTTCAGTATAATTTATCCGATAAAATTGTTCAGTGTAATTATTTTTTAATTTAATGATTGTGGTGTCGCTGTTGAAGAAATGCGGCGGGTTATCGTCTTTTTGTTGCGGACAACCTGTATCTGTATGCCTAATAGATCGTAGCGAAGCCTCATGTTTTTCATATCAGGGAATAGAGATACCCATCGCTTTATCATACCGCCCGTTTTCGGTATTGGAGTGATGGAGGTTGAGATAGATATTGAAAAGGGGCGATTTATGGCAAGAAATAAAGGTTGGGTAGGCGCGATCTGCTGTTTTCTATTGTTTACCGTGGTGTTTTTGAGTCAAAAAATTGAAGTATTGGATACCGTTGTGGATGAAGGTCTGCGTGGCAGTCCGGGAATGCTGTTTTTTCTGCTGCCTGGTATGGTGGCCTGTTTTCTTTCTGCGCGTGGTCGCCTGCTTTACCCGCTGTTTGGCGCGCTGGCAGCAATGCCCGTGTGTTTGCTGATGCTCCATCTGTGGAATACGCCAATGCGCTCTTTCTGGCAAGAGTTGGCTTACGTGATGAGTGCGGCCTTTTGGTGCGTGCTGGGGGCAATGGGCGTGATGTGTTTGTGTAGCCTGTATCGACGCTATCTTCGTTGAGAGGGTTCTATTCTGAATCTATAAAAAAGCGCGGACGGTCGCCGCGCTTGTTTTGTCAGTTTGATGATCTACTGTTTTGTCAGCTTGATGATTATGACTGGAACAGGGCCAGATGCGCTTTGGCATAGGCTTCAAAATCAGTGCAGCCGCCGATGTGTTTTTCATCCAGGAAAATCTGCGGTACGGTTTCAACCGGCTTTCCAACCGTCTTGGACAAATCTTCTTTCGAGATGCCTTCTGCGTGGATGTCTACATAGCGAAAGCTGAAGTCATCACGTTGCTCGGCCAGTTTCTCTGCCAGTTCTTTCGCACGTACACAATAAGGGCAAGCAGGGCGCCCGAAAATTACAGCGAACATGTAAACTCCTTTGTAAAATTAGAAAAATGTTCTCATTCTTGAAACGGATAGCGTGACGCCTATTACAGACAAGGTCACGGCTAAAAGTGTTACGGTCAATGAGGTTACTGCGAATCGCGCTACTATACCGAAATTTACCAATACTATGCCCGCATTCATTGATGAAAAAAAGTAGTCATTACCTGTTATAACGATTTGCTGAAGCTATTATACCCGTCATACTTCAAGCTGCATGCGCGTTGGCTGCGCTCACTCACCCGAATCACTTACTTGAGTAAGCTCATCGGGATGAAATGAGAGACATCCTGTCTCTCACCAGAGGCCAGCCGTTGGCTGGTCAAATTCGTTCCCGAAGAATTTGTCCTTCTCTTGCCGCGTTACGAGGCCCATAGATGAGCCTCGCCCTAAAGGGTCAACGCTTTGCGTTGTTCAAAACGTTAACGTTTTGTCCTGCAACTTGAATTATTTAGGGTATAGATGATGCAATAACTTTACCGACTGAAGGATGCCAGTGTGACACCAACGATTGATTTGCTACAGCGCCACCGTTCTATTCGCGCGTTTACGTCTCAGGCCATAACGGATGAGCAACGCCACGCCATCATTACCTCTGCACAAAGTGCCTCCAGCTCCAGCTTTTTACAATGCAGCTCAATTATCCGTATTACCGATCCTGCCGTGCGGGAAACGCTTGTTCACTATACCGGTGAGCAAGGTTATGTGGCGCAGGCGGCGGAGTTTTGGGTCTTTTGTGCCGATTTCCACCGGCATGTGGCGATCTTTCCACAGGCAGAAACCGGGCTGGCGGAGCAATTGCTGATTGGCTGTGTTGATACCGCTATCATGGCGCAGAATGCACTGGTTGCTGCCGAGTCATTGGGATTGGGCGGGGTATTTATCGGCGGGATCCGCAATCGAATCGCTGACGTGACGCGGTTGTTGCAACTGCCAACGTTAGTTCTGCCGTTGTTTGGCCTGTGTCTGGGGCACCCGGACGCGGAACCGATGCTGAAACCGCGCATGCCAACCGCTATGCTGCTGCATGAAAATGTCTATCATCCGCTCGACCATGATGTGCTGGCGCAATACGACCAGCAAATGGTGGAATATTACCTGCAACGTACCGGTAGCCGTCGTGAAAGTTGGAGCGAGCACGTGGAACGGACGCTGAAAAAAGAGTTACGTCCCTTTATGCTGGACTACTTACATCAACAAGGATGGGCGATACGCTAGTATCCGTAGGATATTTATGAAGATAGCCATTCTGTCTCGTGATGGGGCGTTATATTCCTGCAAACGCCTGCGTGAAGCGGCTGAGGCGCGCAAGCACAGCATTGAGATTATTGACCCGCTTTCCTGCTACATGAATATCAATTCGGCGGCGCCGTCGGTGCATTACCGCGGGCGTCGGCTGGATAAATTTGATGCGGTTATTCCGCGTATCGGTTCACAGATCACGTTTTATGGTACGGCGGTATTGCGCCAGTTTGAAATGCTGGGCAGCTACCCGCTGAATAATTCTGTCGCTATCATTCGCGCCCGCGACAAACTGCATTCGCTGCAACTGCTTGCCCGCGAAGGGATTGACTTACCGATCACCGGATTTGCTCACTCGCCGGATGACACCGGCGATCTGATTGCGATGGTGGGCGGTGCGCCGCTGGTCGTAAAACTGGTGGAAGGTACACAGGGAATCGGTGTGGTATTGGCCGAGACGCGACAGGCGGCGGAAAGCGTGATTGATGCCTTTCGCGGGCTGAATGCGCACATCCTGGTGCAGGAATACGTGCATGAAGCGCAGGGTAAAGATATCCGCTGTTTTGTGATCGGTAACCGGGTTGTTGCAGCAATTGAGCGACAGGCGAAAGCGGGGGAATTCCGTTCAAACCTGCATCGCGGCGGGTCAGCGAATAAAGTGAAGATTACGGCGAAGGAGCGTGCGATCGCCATCAAGGCGACAAAAACGCTGGGGCTGAATGTTGCAGGCGTCGACATTTTGCGTGCCGATAGGGGGCCGCTGGTGATGGAAGTCAACGCCTCGCCGGGGCTGGAAGGGATTGAAACGACGACCGGACTCGATATTGCCGACATGATGATTGAGTTTATTGAGCAAAATACCCTGAGGCGCTTCGCAATATCGACAACAATAAGTAAAAGTTAGCTTTCTGAAACGGGGGCTGCGCCGTAAAATGCGGCGTACCCCATTGGCGTGTGGGCATTGGTGAGGTGCGAGGTGGTGCGCCGCCGCGCAGTGGGCCGACGAAAGCGGACGGAGAGGCGCTTTTATCATGGCATCGTCGCGCAATATTCCGTAAGCTATGGGCCGTTTTTAAGGCTCTTTCTGTTTTAACATCGCTTCTGCGTAAACGGTGTTTTCTTTTCAACAACGCTGTCTGTACGGCAGCAGGTATGAGGCAAACATGATGGATTCACTCATCGTCCCGGATTTGGCTATGCTACGGCGGTGGCTGGATCAACTGAACATTCTGTATTTCGAATGTGATTCCTGTCAGGCGCTCCATCTTCCTCATATGCAAAATTTTGATGGCGTGTTCGATGCGAAAGTTGATCTGGTAGATAACGTGATCCTGTTTTCTGCCCTTGCCGAAGTGAAGCCCAGCGCGTTGATTCCTCTGGTCGGCGACTTGAGCCAAATCAATGCCAGCTCGTTGACCGTGAAGGCATTTATCGACGTTCAGGACGATAACCTGCCGAAGTTGATTGTCTGCCAGTCATTCAGCGTGGCCGCTGGCATGACGTTGGAACAATTCAGACATTTCATGCAGCAGTCCGAAGAACAAATCTCAATGGTGATCCTTGAGGCCGGCGCTAATAATCTGCTGTTTATCGGTGAGGAAGAAGAGGGCTCTGCTGCCAGAGTCACCACCTCTCATCTGCATTGATACGGTTGCTGCCAACGGCAGCAATTGGTTTTACTTATTTTCCTTTCACCGCCATTTATTCTGGTTATTTCGCATTATTGCCAGATATTTCTCTTTGTTTACCGCTAAATGCCTTCATCACATCGATAAAATGTGAATAAATAATCGTTAAAACCCATTTTTTACGTTCAAGTATGGTGCGCACGATGTTGTGGGGTTATGCTTTATTCCTGTAAGACACAGACAGCGAAATCAGGGCTATGTCTGTGTCTGAGCGAATAAAAATCGGTGCATACTCATTCACCGGTTGGATAGCGTGGCAGGACATATTTTGTATCGGAACGATACAGATTAACTCCCATGAATCACCCCCTTGTATGGAGGAAGGAACGGATGTTCACCCAACGTAAAAAATGGCTATCGGGTGTTGTTACCGGCTTGCTGATGGCCGCGTCCGTCACCGCATCTGCGGAAGAGAAAACGCTGCATGTTTATAACTGGTCCGACTATATCGCACCGAACACGTTAGCCAATTTCCAGAAAGAAACCGGCATTAAGGTCGTCTATGACGTATTTGACTCCAACGAAGTGTTGGAAGGCAAGCTCATGGCGGGCAGCACGGGTTTTGATCTGGTCGTGCCTTCTGCTAGCTTCCTGGAGCGTCAGCTCTCTGCGGGAGTGTTTCAGCCATTAGACAAGAGCAAACTGCCGAATTACAAAAATCTGGATCCTGAGCTGATGAAGTTGATCGCACAGCACGATCCAGACAATAAATATGCCCTGCCTTACCTGTGGGCGACCACGGGAATCGGCTATAACGTTGAGAAAGTGAAAGCTGCACTAGGTGCTGATGCACCGGTTAACAGCTGGGATTTGGTGCTGAAGCCAGAAAATCTGGAAAAGCTGAAAAGTTGTGGTGTCTCCTTCCTGGATGCGCCAGAAGAGATCTTTGCAACCGTGCTGAACTATCAGGGTAAAGATCCGAACAGCACCAAGCCGGGTGATTACACCACCTCTGCGACCGATCTGCTGCTGAAACTGCGTCCGAGCATTCGCTACTTCCATTCCTCGCAATACATTAACGATCTGGCGAACGGCGATATCTGTGTCGCGGTAGGCTGGGCGGGTGATATTTTGCAAGCAGGAAACCGTGCGAAAGAAGCGAAAAACGGGGTGAATATTCAGTACAGCATTCCGAAAGAAGGCGCGCTGGCATTCTTTGACGTTCTCGCCATTCCGAAAGATGCTAAAAATCTGGATGAAACCTATGCGTTTCTGGATTACCTGATGAAGCCAGAAGTGATGGCTGAAATCAGTAACCACGTGTATTACGCGAGCGGTAATCTGGCTTCCTTACCGTTGGTGAACGAAGAAATTCGTAATAACCCAGGCGTTTATCCGCCAGCGGATGTGCGTGCCAAACTGTTTACGCTTAAAGTGCAATCTCCTCAGATTGACCGTACGCGTACTCGCGCATGGACTAAGGTTAAAAGCGGCAAATAGCCTCTTGGATCTGAATCGTTACCCACGCGCTTGACGGTTGCTGGTTTCAGCAACCAGAAAATGGATGGGTATAAAATGTGGCAAAGAACAGGCGGATAATCCGCCTGTTCGCGCTCTATATTGTGTCACACCGCTGAATGCAAAAGCCCTGAATGGCGGCATCCACGGTGTGACTTGTTCTGCTTTTGCCGGAGAGCAATGCGAAGTGAATGACGCGATCCCCCGCCCTCAATCAAAACCTCAAAAAGCGGCTACGCCGCTGCTGGAAGTGCGCAACCTGACGAAGTCGTTCGATGGTCAGGCCGCCGTTGATGATGTCAGCCTGACGATTTATAAAGGTGAAATTTTTGCTCTGCTGGGTGCCTCTGGCTGTGGGAAATCCACGCTGCTGCGCATGCTGGCAGGTTTTGAGCTTCCCACACAGGGGCAGATTGTTCTGGATGGTCAGGATTTGTCATTGGTGCCGCCTTACCAGCGTCCCATCAATATGATGTTCCAGTCTTATGCGTTGTTCCCACACATGACGGTGGAAAAGAATATCGCGTTTGGTCTGAAGCAGGACAAGCTACCACGCGCAGAAATTAAAGATCGTGTGGAAGAGATGCTGTCGCTGGTGCACATGCAGGAGTTTGCCAATCGTAAACCTCATCAACTTTCCGGCGGCCAGCGTCAGCGTGTTGCGTTGGCTCGTAGCCTGGCGAAGCGTCCCAAACTGCTATTGCTGGACGAACCAATGGGGGCACTGGACAAAAAATTACGCGACCGTATGCAGCTTGAAGTCGTCGATATTCTGGAACGCGTGGGCGTGACCTGCGTGATGGTGACGCACGATCAGGAAGAAGCCATGACCATGGCGGGTCGTATTGCCATTATGAATCGCGGTAAATTCGTACAGATTGGCGAACCGGAAGAGATTTATGAGCACCCGAACACGCGTTTCAGCGCGGAGTTCATCGGCTCAGTCAATATGTTTGAAGGGATCTTGCAGGAACGTCAGGACGATGCGCTGATCATCAAAAGCCCCGGACTGATGCATCCGCTGAAGGTGGATTCTGATGTCTCGGTGGTCGATGGTGTTCCGGTCTACATCGCGTTGCGTCCTGAGAAAATCATGTTGTGCGAAGAGGTTCCGGCCGACGGTTGTAACTTCGCGGTAGGGGAAGTGGTCCACATCGCCTATCTGGGCGACTTGTCGATTTACCACGTCAGGCTCAACAGCGGGCAAACTATCAGCGCGCAGTTACAAAATGCCTACCGCTATCGCAAAGGCATGCCGACCTGGGGAGATGAGGTTCGGTTGTGCTGGGATGCGGATAGCTGTGTCGTTCTGACGGTGTAGCGAGGAAGAATACCATGACTTCATTTCCCGAACATAACACGGCGGAACCACCGGGCAAGGCCAGACTCTGGCTTCGTGTACTGATGGCGCGTTGGCGTCAAAAACACGGGCGCAAGCTGGTCATCGCGCTGCCGTATCTGTGGCTGCTACTGCTGTTCATGCTGCCGTTCCTGATCGTGTTCAAAATCAGTTTTGCAGAGATGGCGCGGGCGATCCCGCCTTATACCGATCTGGTTTCGTGGCTGGACGGCAAACTGGATATTTCCCTGAACCTTGGGAACTACCTGCATTTATTGGACGATCCGCTGTATTTCGATGCCTATATGCAATCGCTTCAGGTTGCTGCCGTGTCGACGCTGTGCTGCTTGCTTATCGGCTATCCGCTAGCTTGGGCGGTGGCGCACAGTAAACCGTCAACGCGTAATATCCTGTTGTTGCTGGTGATTCTTCCATCGTGGACATCATTCCTGATTCGCGTCTACGCCTGGATGGGGATTCTGAAAAATAACGGAATCCTGAATAACTTTCTGCTGTGGCTGGGTGTGATCGATGAACCGCTGGTCATTCTGCACACCAATTTGGCGGTTTATATCGGCGTTGTGTATTCCTATCTGCCGTTTATGGTGTTGCCGATCTATACCGCGTTGATGCGTCTGGACTATTCGTTAGTGGAAGCGTCGTTGGATCTGGGCGCGCGACCGCTAAGAACCTTCTTCAGCGTGATCGTCCCCTTAACGAAAGGCGGAATTATTGCGGGCTCTATGCTGGTCTTCATCCCTGCGGTGGGGGAGTACGTGATTCCAGAACTGCTCGGCGGGCCGGACAGCATCATGATTGGCCGTATTCTGTGGCAGGAATTCTTCAATAACCGCGATTGGCCGGTGGCATCTGCCGTTGCCGTCGTCATGCTGTTGCTGTTGATTATGCCGATTATCTGGTTCCACAAACATCAGAGTAAAACTGCGGAGGGTGAAGCGTGAATAATTTACCTGTCGTTCGCTCACCGTGGCGTATTGTGATTTTGGTGCTGTGCTTTACGTTCCTCTATGCGCCGATGCTGATGCTGGTGATCTACTCGTTCAACAGTTCCAAGCTGGTGACCGTATGGGCTGGCTGGTCAGCACGTTGGTACGTCGAACTGTTCCACAATACGGCGATGATCAGCGCGGTGCTCCTGAGCCTGACGATTGCTGCCGCCTCGGCCACGATGGCCGTGATTCTTGGGACGATTGCCGCCGTGGTCATGGTGCGTTTTGGCCGTTTCCGTGGCTCCAATGGGTTTGCTTTTATGCTGACGGCACCGCTGGTCATGCCGGATGTGATTACCGGCCTGTCGCTGTTGTTGCTCTTTGTTGCATTAGGGCATGCCATTGGGTGGCCAGCAGAGCGAGGGATGTTCACTATCTGGCTGGCGCACGTCACGTTCTGTACCGCGTATGTCACCGTGGTGATCAGCGCTCGCATGCGTGAGCTTGATCGTTCGATTGAAGAAGCTGCGATGGATCTGGGGGCGAATCCGCTCAAGGTGTTCTTCATCATCACTGTGCCGATGATTGCACCCGCGCTGCTTTCCGGCTGGCTGCTGGCGTTTACGCTGTCGCTGGACGATCTGGTTATCGCCAGCTTCGTGGCAGGGCCCGGCTCGACAACGTTACCAATGCTGGTGTTCTCCAGCGTCAGAATGGGCGTTAATCCACAAATTAACGCCTTGGCTTCCCTGATATTGTTAGTCGTTGGTATTATTGGGTTTATCGCCTGGTGGTTTATGGCGAGAGCAGAGAAGCAGCGCTATCGTGATATGCAAAAAGCGAGACGCGGCTGATTCGATTTCTCATCGTAATTTGTTAGCCTAGCGAAGATTTCCAGCAACGCCGCCAGAGTATGGGGGCGTTGCTGTTTTATATCAGTATCACGTTTTATATTGGCATCGGATTCTATATTGGTGCTGTATTTTTGGCGGGTAAATGCCGCATGAAGGGAGAGCGTTGAAATTCTGTACACGAAGAAGGAAATGACACAACGCAAAGTTTATGCCCCGGTGCCAGTGATGGTGGCGGGGATTGCGATTATTGCTACCCGTTTTTTGGGGATTTTGCTGCTGGTGTGGGAGCTAGGGCTCAGCGATTTGAGCGGCTGGATTGGCAGCAACGCGGAAGCCTGGGATTCAACGCTGGTGTTACTGCTATCGCTGATTATCGTCGGCGTTGAAATTCGCTGTGGCTTTGCCGTTTTGGCCGGAGTGAACTGGGGGCGATGGGGTTATGTGGCCTGTCAGGCCGTCGTGGTGTGTTACCTGCTGCTAGCGTCATTCAGTGAACTTATGCCAGCGATATTTCATATCTCAGGAGAGAACAATGCTGCCGTGCTGCATCAGCTCCTGTTGCAAAAGATCCCGGATCTTCTGGTGATTGTTTTACTATTTTTGCCACGACGCAGTAAGCGTTTTTTTACGCGGCAGAAGTAGGCATTTCTCTCTTATGAGCTAATCTGGCTGCTGGCGTCACCATGAATCAGTAAAAGGTCGCAGGGTGACGCCGCCAGAGTGATATAATCCTCGCATTCCGTATTATTTTAATAGTTAGATTTTTATGCATTGTGCCCGCTACAGCACGGGAACCTGTCGTTCCTGCCAATGGTTGGAAAAAGCCTACCCGCAGCAATTGTCTGATAAGCAGCAGCATCTTGAAGGTTTGCTGCACCCTCACGCCGTGCAGCGCTGGTTGCCCGTGCAACCTTCTGCGCAGTCTGCATTTCGTAATAAAGCCAAAATGGTGGTAAGCGGCAGCGTGGAACGCCCGCTGCTGGGGATGCTGCATCGCGATGGAACGGCGGTGGATCTCTGCGATTGCCCGCTTTATCCGTCCAGCTTTGCGCCGGTTTTCGACGTGCTTAAAGTCTTCATCGCAAGGGCAGGGCTGACGCCTTATAACGTGGCTCGACGTCGCGGGGAACTGAAATACCTGCTGCTGACGGAAAGTACGCAGCACGGTACGTTCATGCTGCGTTTTGTCTTGCGCTCAGAAACCAAGCTGGCGCAGTTGCGTGCCGCATTGCCGTGGCTACAGCAGCAATTACCTCAGCTTGAGGTGATATCCGCCAATATTCAGCCTGTGCATCAGGCGATTATGGAAGGGAAAACGGAGATTATCCTGAGTGATGCTGCCGCGCTGGCAGAACAATTCAATCAGGTACCGCTGTATATTCGCCCGCAAAGCTTTTTCCAGACGAACCCGCAGGTGGCAGCCGCGCTGTATGCGACGGCACGCGATTGGGTTGCAGAGTTGGATATTACTAGCATGTGGGATCTGTTTTGCGGGGTAGGGGGTTTTGGCCTGCACTGTGCGTCGCCTGAGATGCGTCTGACGGGCATTGAAATCAGCGCTGAGGCGATAGCCTGTGCGCGTCGCTCTGCGGAACAGTTAGGATTGAAGCAGGTGGAGTTTCAGGCGCTGGATTCAACGCAGTTCGCGACGGCTAAAGCGGAAATCCCTGATCTGGTGTTGGTCAATCCGCCGCGCCGCGGTATCGGCAGCGAACTGTGCGCCTACCTGAGCCGCATGGCACCCGACTATATTCTCTACTCCAGCTGTAACGCTGAAAGCATGGCGAAAGATATGACGGAACTAGCGAATTACCGTGCGCTGCGCGTACAGCTGTTCGATATGTTCCCGCATACGGCGCACTACGAAGTACTGACGTTACTGAAGCGTGAGGATGGCTAAGGCAAAGTCAGGACATCTGAATGCTTTGTGGGATTTGCTATAAAAGGCGTAAAAAATTATGCATCGGTGGGCTTGACCGCCGAGTGAGCGGCATGGATGCCGCGAAAGTCAGTGCCGCGTCGGGAACGCGTCACTGGCGGCTCGATTAGCGGTCATGAACGCCGATGGGACCGCGCAGCGGCATAATTCACGCCTTCAAAGCCAGAGGTCAAGGAGCTGCGGCGGTTGAGCGCTCCTTGTCGGGCGTGTGATGAAATGACAAAAGAATACTGTAATTAACACGCACGAAACCTTTGGACTATCTGACATGGAATAGTGGAAGCGTTTAATAACGCGGTGTATCACACCGCGTTAAGCTAAGTGGATCTTATTGCGGGAACCACTTGTCGTTAATGGTTTTGTAAGTGCCGTCAGCTTTGATGGCATCCAGCGCTTTATTTAACTTCTCCAGCAGTGATTTGTCATCGGGGCGAACGGCGATGCCCAGTCCGGTGCCGAAGTATTCTGCGTCAGTCACATGTTCGCCAACCGTTGCCAGTTCAGGGTTCGTCTTGATCCATTCGTTGACGACAGCGGTATCACCGAATACGCCATCAATACGGCCATTCTTCAGATCCAGCACCGCGTTCTGATAGCTGTCATAAGAAACGGTTTGCACTTCCGGGTGCTTGTCGTGCATGTATTTCTGGTGCGTCGTGCCGTTTTCCATCCCGATACGTTTGCCTTTCATCGCGGCAAAGTCGCTGAATTTGCCTTTCTGCGCGATAACCACGGCGGAGTTGGCATAGTAAGGCTGCGTAAACGCGACCTGCTTGCTGCGCTCTGGCGTGATGTCCATACCGGAAATCACTGCGTCATAGCGGCGGAATTTCAGCGCAGGGATCAGGCTGTCAAACGCCTGATTGGTGAACGTACAAGTCGCCTGCATTTGCTTACACAGCGCTTTCGCCAGATCCATATCGAAACCGACGATTTCGTTACTGGCATCCAGTGACTCAAATGGCGGGTAGGTGGCTGATGACGCAAAACGGATGGTGTCTGCGGCGGTGGCGCTGAAGGCGATTCCTGCCAGTAACGTGGCGAGCACTAATTTTTTCATTACCTACTCCTGTTTCTCTTATATTGATAAATATAGTTGTGCGGAAGGGTTCCGATATCATGGCGATTACCATGCCATTGATTGAATTTATATGCAATTAAAATGATTAATAAGTCGATTCATTGCATGTTTTTACATCAGCAGGCCATAAAAAATTTCCGGGAGAAATTTTTAACGTTGCGTCAGCAACGGCCCGTAAGGGTGGCGGCTAGGGATGGCACGCCATAAAAAAAGCAGGCTATCAAAGCCTGCTTTCTAAGCGAGTAATGCGCGGATAAGGGTGATAAGGATTAATTACGGCGCTCGAATGCCAGTGAGCGCCGCTCGACCCAGCGCATCAGCAGCGTCAGTAACCCGTTGACGCACAGGTAGATAATCCCAGCGGCACCAAACACCATCACATCATACGTCCGACCGTACATCAGTTGGCTGTAGCCCATGACTTCCATCAGCGTGATGGTGTAAGCCAGTGAGGTACTCTTAAATACCAACACCACTTCATTTGAATAAGAAGACAGCGCGCGTTTAAACGCAAACGGCAGCAAAATACGTAATGTTTGCTTCTGATCCATGCCCAACGCGGCACAGGATTGCCACTGTCCGGCAGGGATCGCTTTTACCGCACCATAGAACAGCTGCGTAGTATACGCTGCACTATTGAGCGCTAGCGCCACCATCGCACATAGCCACGGCTGCGAAAGCAGGTTCCACAGCCAGGGGATTTGCTGGATAGAGGTAAACTGTCCGGGTCCATAGTAAATCAGGAAGATTTGCACCAGCAGCGGCGTACCGGTAAACAGCGTAATGTAGCCTTTTGCCAACAGCGATATGATCGGCGTTTTGAGCGTCAGCACCACAGTCAGCAGCAGTGATAACACCAGCGCTACGACGATGGAAACGGCAGTTAAGGTCAGGCTGGTATGCAGGCCTTTTACTAGCTCAGGTAAATAAGCGAGCATCAGGAAGGCCTCCGCTCAAAACGCGTGGTGCGCAGTTCAATGCGTTTCAGCACATATTGACTTAACAGCGTAATAATCAAATAGATCGCCGCCGCGACAACGTACCAGGTGAAGGGCTCTTGCGTCCGTGTCGCAATACTTTTGGTTTGCAGCATCAAATCGTTCACGCTGATCAGCGACACCAGCGCGGTATCTTTTAGCAATACCAGCCACTGATTACCTAACCCCGGCAGGGCGTGACGCCACATTTGCGGCATGATCAGACGGGAAAAGATCGCGGATTTACTGAGTCCCAGTGCCTGACCCGATTCCCATTGCCCTTGCGGGACGGCTTTCAGCGCGCCGCGCAGCGTTTGGGAAGCGTAGGCCGCATACAGCAGCGCCAGCGCAATCACGCCGCAGAGGAATGGGCTGATTTCAAACATGCCGATATCCAGTTTTACCGGAATCTGCACGATGAAGAGATTCAGAGTAAAACCGTCTGCCAGCATCATCAGCAGTTGAGAAGAGCCGAAATAGATGAACAGCACAACCAGAATTTCTGGCAGGCCGCGCAACAGCGTTACGACGGCGGTTCCCGCCCAGCTGACGGCTTTCCAGCGGACAGTTTCCCAAACGGCAAACAGCATCGCTAGCACGAGGCCGAGCACCAGTGCACAAACGGCAAGGCCGACGGTCATCCCGGCGGCGCTTGCAAGAGGTTGAAATTCAATCATTGAGCGTCAGATTACTGCTGGAACCATTTTTTGTAGATGGTCTCGTAAGTGCCATCCTGCTTGATTTTGTTGAGCGCATCATTGAATTTTTTCAGCAACTCATCGTTGTTCTGACGCACGGCAATGCCCAGACCGATACCGAAGTAGCCTTTATCCGTCACGCTTTGACCAACGGTCACCAGCGTATCGTTCTGCTTCAGCCATTCGTTAACCACAGCGGTATCACCGAACACGGCATCCAGACGACCATTCTTCAGATCCAACACGGCATTCTGGTAGCTATCGTAAGGTACCGTTTTGATGTCGCTATGCTTTTCCATCAGGTATTTCTGGTGGGTGGTGCCATTTTGTACGCCAACGCGTTTGCCAGCCAACGCAGCAACATCGGCGACTTTCCCCTTCTGGGCGATAAACAGGGCAGAGTTATCATAATAAGGCTGCGTGAACGACACCTGCTGTTGACGTTCTGGCGTTATATCCATCCCCGCGATGACCGCTTCAAAACGACGGAATTTCAGACCGGGGATCAGGCTGTCGAAAGCCTGATTGCTGAACGTACAGGTCGCCTGCATTTCTTTGCACAGCGCATTGGCCAGATCGATATCAAAACCTTGGATCTGGTTATTGGCATCGACAAATTCGAACGGAGGGTAGGACGCTTCGGTCGCGAAACGGATGGTGTCCGCAGCATTAGCAGAGGCGGCACCAACGGCGAATAAGGCTGCAACAATCAATTTTTTCATTATCATTTTCCTGATAGTAATCAATGTGACAAATAACCAGCGAATTCAGGCGTCTGCGGCTGGGCAAAGTGCGTCGCATCCCCTTGTTCAACGATGTGACCGTTTTCCATATACACCACACGGCTAGCCGTTTTACGGGCAAATTCAACTTCGTGGGTCACAATCACCTGCGTAATGCCAGTTCCTGCCAATTCACGGATGATGTTGACGACTTGAGCGGTAATTTCTGGATCCAGCGCGGCAGTCGGTTCATCAAATAACAGAACCTGAGGTTCCATCATCAACGCACGGGCAATCGCGACACGCTGTTGCTGTCCGCCAGAGAGATGGAGAGGGAAGCGATCGGCAAAGTCATTGAGGCGCAGGCGCGTGAGCAGCTTGTCCGCCCGCGCTTTCGCTTCTTCTTTACTCAGCCCCAGCACGCGGCAGGGCGCTTCAATAAGATTCTGCACCACGGTCAAATGCGGCCACAAATTATATTGCTGGAACACCATTCCGACGTTCTGACGCAATTCGCGGATCGCGCTGTCGGATGGCGTGCGCTGAAAATCAAACTGATTACCGGCGATGGAAAGCTTGCCAGAACGTGGCATTTCCAACAGATTAAGAACGCGTATCAGCGAGCTCTTTCCCGCACCGCTGGGACCAAGAAGAACCAGCGTTTCACCCGCAGGACAATCGAGGGTGATATCAAATAGCGCCTGGTATGTGCCGTAGAAACAGTTAATGCCGTTTAGTTGAATACTCATGCGTAAGAATTGAATAGACATTGATGCGGCGAATGTTAACGTCGGCAGAATAGTTATGCAATCACCGTGGGTTAAAATTTGCCAATAAGCGATTTGTTGATTAAATAATAGCACAAAATAGCGGCTTACAATCTGGGCGCTCGCTTTTTCATCGCGGGTGCTAACAGTACCGCCGACTTATATTTACGTGTACTTAACATCCATTAGAAATGCAGTGAAAGGAGACGACATGCAATTATCCACTACGCCGAATCTGGAAGGCTTCACCATTACTGAATATTGTGGCGTCGTAACCGGCGAGGCTATTCTTGGAGCAAACATCTTTCGGGACTTTTTTGCCAGCATCCGCGATGTCGTCGGCGGCCGGTCTGGTGCCTATGAGAAGGAGCTACGTAAGGCCCGGCAAATTGCGTTCAAAGAGTTACAGGAGCAAGCCGAAGATTTAGGGGCGAACGCCATTGTGGGCATCGATCTTGACTATGAAACCGTCGGGAAGGATGGCAGCATGCTGATGGTGACCGTTAGCGGCACGGCGGTAAAAGTGTGCCGCTAGTGATGAGATGCCCTATAAGAGAGAGCGAGACGGCGAAGACGCGCAGTAGAAAACTAATAGTGGAATAACTAAATGTTGAAATGGATGCTCTGCAGAGTATTGGGGCTGTTAGCAGGGTGCTAATCGGGTCTTTCAATGCCGTTTTCTATTGATGTACGCTAAGATGTGATGAATCTCAATAGGTGAAGGTGAAAATGGTTCGTTCTGCCGTTAAATGGCATGTTGCTGAAAGCTTAAGCACAGGAACGTTGATGATGGCATGTGAATTCATTGAACACTCTCCCTTTCGGGCAGGGCGGGATTCCACTTTGTCGATGAATTAACCAAAGATAACCTCGCTACGAAAATCTCCTGACCATCCGGCACATTGTCGTTTGCCCGCTATGCTATCTTTTTTACCTTCATGCTGTTTCAGAACACTCAACGCGACTCGATTGAACAGCGCCATATGCGCCGCTCCTTCCGGGTCTTTCAGGTTCATCTCATCCTCTCTGAAAACCACATCCAATACCCAATGCAGTTGATTTTCTATACACCAATGCTCGCGTATCATTTGTGACGCTACCCGTGCGTCTACCGCCAACGAACTGACATACCAACGCGACTCTCTGTGTACCACCTTTCCCCGCTCACCACGTTCACTCACCACTTCTATTAACGTACGAATTGTCGGCCAGCGTTGTTTTAACTCCTCGGGAAGGTCCGCATCTATCTGCATCACCTGACGATATTCCGTCCGCCCATGCGCCTGATTATTTTCACTGTGCGTCGCCAGCCCTTCATCGTCATAACATGAAGAAAAACGCTGTTTAACAAATTCATACAGCTTTTTTTGGTTCCCTTTAATGCCGACGATAAACTCGCCTTTACGCTGACAGATAAGCTGCAATGTCTCCACCTGACAATGAAGAGCATCCAGCGTGACGGTGGCATTTTCCAGCGACAGACATTCAATAAGCTGGCGGGCCACTGGTCCTTCTTTACCTTTTCTTTCAGTAAGTTGTTGATACAACGCAATACCATTGCCAATGTCGTAAGCGCTGACGACATGCAGGGCTTGCGCTAAAAAGCCGTTGCCCGTTCCGCGAAGTGTTTTACCGTCAATTGCTATCTGTTTTCTGCCATTACCACTGCGACGTTCATTAATCCAGCTTAACAGTGCCGACATCAGGGACTGGCTATCTAATGCCTTGATAATATTGGCGATACAATGACGTTTTGGAATACCATTAGCAAAAGGAGAATGCTGTCTCAGCCACGGGAGTTGGCACTCACCGAATTGCTGTATGGCTTTCCAACCCGATGCGCCGCTGAGCACGGCAGCAAAGGTGAGGAAAATGACGTCCATCAATTCATGCTTTTTATTCGTCTCGCAGCGAGGGTCGGGTATTTCATTGATATAATTAAAGATGGTCATTGTCTTTCACTGAGTGTTGGGGGGAGATAAAACTCAGATCAATGAAATCGAAATAAGTTCTCTATTTCAATAAGTAAAGTGGGATCCCACCCTGCCCTTTCGGGAGAGTGTGATACGGTGAACATGAATGCACTATTCATAGATTGAAACCGCTATCGTGAGAAATCAAAAATGTAGCGAGTCTGTTTTAGACTTCTACAAATGTGCAAACATAGATGTATTGACCGTCTGCCCCCTTGTTTAAATCGCCAGGTATTTTTTTATATCCGTAGGGTGCATTGATGTCGGCATTATTTCCGCCTATGACGGTGGTTTTTTTGATTGCTGTATCAAGGTGATAATCCTCTTTTTTATAGCAAAGGTAAATATAAGCGCCATCTGCGCCTTTATTAAGATCTTGCGGTAACTTTATATAACCTGTGGGGGTTTTTTCATCATTGTAAATGATCTGAATATTCGTGATGGCTTGTTTAGGGTTGTCAGAAATCCATTCTTGTTCATGATAGCAAAGATAAATAAAATCTCCGTCAGAGCCTTTGTTTAAATCATAGGGGATTTTAGTATAGCCAGACGGTGGGGTAATTGTTGAACTGCCACCGGTAATGACTATTAGTTCATCAATATAGTTTGGATTTATTTTATATTTAGCGGATTGTTCTGGTGCCCAAACGGTATTGTAGTGTGATGCCATTGCATTGGCTTGTTGTTCATTCTCACACAGTAGCCAAATTTCTTCCATTGGCATTGTAGGGACGAAATCCACAAAGTCTGGTGATGAACCCACACTGTCCACCCATTTCTGATAGCCTTCTTTGCCAGTAAAAACCCCGCTTGCTAAACTACCATTACCGCCAAGTACCTCCTGATGCGATGTTGAATACTGCGAAAAACTGGAGATGGATTCACCGTATTTTGTGCGATTTTCTGCACTTAATTGGCCGGTTAACCCTTCGTAGCTGGCTTGGGCGACCGTGGAAATAGAGTAATCTCGCTTGACACTGAGTTTATCTGTTGATGAGGCGAGTGTGGCGCGCGCGCCCATCACTATACCTGTTAAAAAATGGCTGCCGAACCTATTGAAAAACACACTAATCGCATCAGGGTTATTGGTATCCAGCTCATCTAACTGTTCTCTTATCTCTGCTTTCATAAGGCTCCGCAAGGATTTAAGAAAGGGCAATCGAAGAGACCAGAGGTTGATCGTTTGCTGAATGCGGGTGAATTCATTTTCGGCATTACGCAATGAATTTTCTTCATAATCGATTGACAATGATCCGCTAAAGAAATGGTAGCTCCCTTTCATGGTAACGCTTGTTGCCAGCTTACTTTGGTACTCTGTAATCGTTTTACCTGTGATATTTCTATAGCTTGAGCGATCCTCCTGTTGCACATCTACAACGTCTGGCACCTCAAATTCTGGCATGAAGGAAACCTTCTTCATGTTTGCATGAGCCCAATCAAACAGTTGGACAGTCCCACTGCTTACGGTTGCATATCCAGCATTCGGGATAAATGGATTATATCCCAGGCCAATCGCTTCGACACCGAGAAGAATATTTTCACTTAATGATGATTGTAGTCGTAGAAGTTTTAGACTGTGGTCGTTTGTATACTTCAGATTTCTTTTAGGAAAGGCAATGTTATCCATATCGATCTCCTGATTTAAAATAATTAATGTTCGCCAATACGGCAGCTTTATTCTTATTTATATTAGTTTGTTTTTGAAAGTGTGTTTTTTATTTCATGTGTGTTTAATGTTTTTATTTTATAGTTTACCCACCAAATAAATAGTGCGAATAATATTATTTTCTAAATATTTTTAACTGTGAATGAGTGTTCTTATTCCATTTTTTGTTCGGCGAAATGATAAATTTCCCTGCTTTACGAGGGGCGGAAGAGATCTATTTCAATCCTATAGCAAGCAACGCTGAGGACTGCATAAACGGTAAGTATCAAGAGAGTTGCTTGGTAGAGAGTAAATTAAATTGTGTAATTGCCTGTTTTTGATATGTTCAATCCAGCAATGGGGACAGATACATGAATGATATAAACAAACTGTGGGGTGACAAGGGTCTGTGGAGGAATACGATGTTGAAATGGATGGTCTACATAGCGCTGGGGCTGTTGGCGGGTTGCCAATCGGCTTCCTCGTTGAAAGAACAGAATAATTATGTGCTGGAGACCGCAGTGCAGTCGCGGGCGCAGGAGTCCCGTATCCGCTTTCTGGTGATTCACTATACGGCGGAAGACTTTGCCACCTCGCTGAATATTCTGACGGATGAGCATGTCAGCGCCCATTACCTGATTCCAGCACGTCCACCTTTGCAGCGCGGCAAGCCGCTTGCCTGGCAATTGGTGCCGGAATCTCAATCTGCCTGGCATGCGGGAGCCAGTAGCTGGCGCGGATTTAGTCGACTGAATAATTCTTCGATTGGTATTGAGATCGAAAACGCGGGCTACCAGCGCACGTTAGCAGGCTATACGTGGGAGCCGTTTACCGCTTCGCAGATTCAGCTTGTAACCGCGATCGCCCGCGATATTGTCGACCGCTATCAGATTGCCCCGCAGAACGTGGTGGCGCACAGCGATATTGCTCCGCAGCGCAAACAAGACCCCGGGCCGTTGTTCCCCTGGCAGGCGCTGGCGCAAGCAGGCATTGGTGCCTGGCCGGATGCGCAGCGGGTCGCGTTCTATTTAAATGGTCGACTGCCGATGCAGCCGGTGGATGAAACGGTTCTGCTGGAGAAACTGGGGCGTTATGGTTACTCGGTGCAGGACACGATGACGGCGCGTGAGAAGCGGCAGGTGATTGCCGCTTTCCAGATGCATTTCCGTCCTGAGAACTATCAAGGACAGCCCGATGCGCAGAGTGAAGCGATTGTCGACGCACTGCTGGAGAAATACGGTAGCCGCTAAACCGTTTCCTTCTCTGCCAGTTTCGCAATACGCGCCGCCATACCACGGAAGATAAACAGGTGAGCGGGCATCATCAGAAACCAGTAGACCAGCCCGTTGAACCCGGAAGGGTGCCAGCGGGCGCGGACGTCCACCGTTCGGTGGGTGCCCTTATCGGTGATGGTAAAGTTGAGTTTGCCCAGCCCCGGCGCTTTCATGCCGAAGAGCAGCACCAGCTGACGCTGTGGCTTGATCGAGATAACCTTCCAGCCGTCAATCTTGTCGCCCACTTCCAGTGTCGGACGCTCGGGGCGTCCATACGTGACGCCGTTGCCGCAGAGATCGTCCAGCCGGGCACGGATATTCCACAGCGTATTCGCGTAAAAATAGCCTTCTTTCCCGCCGACCTGCTGGATGACCCGCCAGAGCGCCTGACAGGACGCGGGCGTCTCCATTGTATGGCCCGCCTGTTTGGGGTAAAAGCCGTAATTGGGCTTCCAGCGTGCGCGGACCTCGGTGTCATCGCCCCAGTCTGCCTGCTGTACGCTCTCCATTTCGCTTTGCAACGTGAAGCGCACGGCGTCATCAAAGCTAATCAGCGTTTGTGGGATCAATGCCTGGAGTTCGCGGCCATCGGCCTGTAAATCGTGTTTTAACCCCTGAATCAGCGCGCGGGCGATGGAGGGGGGAACCGAGGTCACCAGATGCAAGAACCAGACGGACACCAGATGCGTCGGCATGGGGACGGGTATCAGTAATCTGCGCTTGCCGCTGATCTGAATGAAACGCTCGAACATGGTCTGGTAGCTGATGTATTCGGGGCCTGCGGCATCCATGATGCGGTTTTCTGTCGCGGGATGCTGCGCGATATTGATCAGATACACCAGCAGGTTTTCCAGCGCAATGGGGGATGATTTAGATCGCACCCAGCGCGGCGGCGTCAGTATCGGCAGGTTATAGACCATATCGCGCATGATCTCGAACGCCGCCGAACCGGTACCGATAATAATACCCGCACGCAGCTCTGTGACGGGAATGCCGCTGCTGCGTAAAACATCTCCCGTGATCTGGCGTGCCTGCATATGCGGCGAGGTATCGTCTTTCGCCTGAAGCGACCCCAGATAGATAATCTGCTTTACGCGGCTGGAGGCTAGTGCCAACAGCAGATTCATGGCGGTCATCCGCTCCCTCGCCACGAAGTCCGCGCCATCGCCCATGCTGTGCACCAGATAATAGAGTGTTTCCGCTCCCCACAGACCATCAGGCAGGCTTTCTGGCTTAGCGAGATCAACCTGTTGGCAATCGACGTCCGGCCAATTCCGTGACGCGAGGGATTCGGTATTCCGACCGGCAGCGATGACTCGGTTGCCTTGTTTGCTCAATCGTTCGGTTAAATGGCGACCAATGTAGCCAGTTGCGCCCAGAATCAGGATCGGGGCTGAGGGGGATGTCATGTGCCAGTGGCTCCACAGCAAAATATAACCATGGCTTACTATAATCGGGAAAAGGCAAATCTGGAAAAGACAAATCGGTAAAAGATGAATAGGGAAAGGGTAAAAAGCGATGAAAAATAGGGGATTAATACTCGCCTGAAACCACGCGTAATTTAACATGGCCTACCTGCCCGATAGCCGAGGCTACCGGGCAGAAGGGGGTAAAACGCGGGCGTA
Organism: Pectobacterium carotovorum; assembly: GCA_016415585.1. Lineage (NCBI taxonomy): Bacteria > Pseudomonadati > Pseudomonadota > Gammaproteobacteria > Enterobacterales > Pectobacteriaceae > Pectobacterium > Pectobacterium carotovorum. Next base: position 1,978,022 of record CP066552.1, read on the forward strand.
TCAGGCCAGAACGGTGTCGCCTTGCAGCTGGCAACTACAGGCCAAAACATAGCCCTGTTCGATCTCGGCTGGTGTTAGCGTCATGGTACTGCTGGTGGTGTAATTACCGGATAGCACGCGGGTTTTACAGCTCCCGCAAACACCGGCGCGGCAGGCGGCGACAACCGGCACCTTATTGGCTTCAAGTGCGGCCAGCAGACTGATGCCTACCGGAACGCGCAGGTTTTTCAGCGGACGGCTGATGGTCAGCGTGAGCTGATCGGCATCTTCATCCAGTATTTCATCTGCCGGGCGGAACTGTTCTTTGAAGATGCGGTTTGAAGCAACGCCAAGCTGCTGACTCAGGGTTTCAATCTGGTTCATGTACGGGGCTGGGCCGCAGGTCATCACGGTGCGGCTGGCGATATCCGGCACGTGTTCGATCAGCAGGTCGCCGCTGATGCGTCCAGAGAGAAAACCGGGCGCAGCGTCAAACTCTGCCATTAGCGTCAGATGCAGTTGCTGCGGATAACGCTGCACCAGATCCTGCCATTCTTTGGCGAAGATCACCTGTAGCGGATTGCGCACGTTGAAAATAACGTGGATATCGGTTTGTGATTTGTTTGCCAGCAGCCAGCGGCACATCGACATAATCGGCGTGACACCGCAGCCTGCCGCCGCCATCAGGTAGCGATCGCTGACGGCGTTGGCGCAGGTAAACTCGCCCTGTGCATCGGACAGCCACAGATAGTCACCGACTTTCAGCGCTTGGGTCAGCCAGCGTGAACCGACACCATCGTCCAGTCTTCTTACCGTCAACGTGATAAAACGGCTGAGGCCCGGTGAAGACGAAATCGTATAAGCCCGTAGCGTCTCCGCGCTGTTGGCAATGCTGACTAACGCATACTGACCCGGCTGATACGGATAAAAATCATGATTAACCAGTGAAATCGTCCAGACATCAGGCGTTTCCTGAGTAATCGAGTGTACCTGCATGCGGTTAGAGCACAGCGGTGTCGGCCCAATCTGTAGTGCGGGCATGGTCATAATCAATCTCCATAACAAACGGGTACGGTGAAGCGTGTAAAAATGGCAGCCCATAAGACAGTGGGCTTAGCGTGAGGCATCAATGCCGACACCTCACGCTGCGTGACGAGGAACGCGCTCCTCCGTCCGCATTGATTCATCAAGCGGCCAGAATGGTGTTCATGTCCTGTTCAACGGTGGTAATTGCCCGCATACCGAATTTGTCGTTCAGAATGGCAAGCAGGTTGTCCGTCAGGAAGCCTGGAGCCGTCGGCCCGGTGTAGATATTCTTCACGCCGAGGGACAGCAGGGTGAGCAGGATGACAATCGCTTTCTGTTCAAACCAGGACAGCACCAGACTCAGCGGCAGGTCGTTCACGCCACAGCCCAATTTTTCCGCCAGTTTCACGGCCAGAATAATTGCCGCATAGGCGTCATTACATTGGCCGACATCCAGCAGACGTGGCAGGCCTTCCAACGTACCGAAGTCCAGTTTGTTGAAACGGTATTTACCGCAGGCCAGCGTCATAATCAGGCAGTCTTGCGGAACGTTCAGCGTAAAGTCAGTGAAGTAGCTACGTTCTTCACGGCTACCGTCACATCCACCAACGAGGAAGACGTGGCGCAGTTTTTTCTGAGCTACCAGATCGATGACAGTATCAGCGGCGCTCAGCAGCGTTTCACGACCAAAGCCGACGGTGATCATGTGTTCGATTTCGCTGTATGGGAAACCAGCCAGACCCTGCGCCTGTTCGATAACCGGGCTGAAATCGTCGCCTTCGAGGTGGTTCACGCCCGGCCAGCCAACGATGCTGCGCGTCCAGATGCGGTCGCCATAGTTGCCCACGTTTGGATCGATAATGCAGTTGGAGGTCATGACGATCGCGCCAGGGAATTTGGCAAACTCAGTCTGCTGGTTTTGCCAGCCGCTGCCGTAGTTACCTGCCAGATGCGTGAATTTTTTCAGCTCTGGATAACCGTGTGCAGGCAGCATTTCGCCGTGGGTATAAATATTCACGCCAGTGCCTTCGGTTTGCTCCAGCAGCATGCGCAGGTCTTTCAGGTCATGGCCGGAAATCAGAATCGCTTTACCCGCAATCGGGCGGACGTTAACGGAGGTCGGCTGTGGATGACCGTAAGCATTGGTTTCGCCATGGTCGAGGATCGCCATAACGTTGAAGTTCATTTTACCGATACCCATTGCGTTGTTCAGCAGGGTGTCAACATCGGATGGCTGCGTGCCCAGCCATGCCATGAAGGCATGATATTCGGCATAAATCGCGTTGTCATACTGACCGAGAACGTGGGCGTGTTCCATGTAGGCCGCCGCGCCTTTAAGGCCGTAAAGGTTTAGCATGCGCAAGCCGTGAACGTCGTCACCCACGCTGGCTTTATCGCTGTCCAGCGCAAAATCCGCTGCCTGTTGCAGCAAGGTCGGAATATCGTTGCCAGCCAGTTGCAGGGCTGCCATTGGGTGATCCACGGTCGCGGTGGCATCGTGCAGACGGCAGCGAACAGCCAGAGACTCACGCAGTGTAATGGCTTCCTGTGCGTAGCCAATAATGCGTTGGGAATCGAAGTTAACGTTGGTCAACGTCGAGAAGAAGGCGCGTGGCGCAAAGTTGTCGACATCGTGATCGATGATGTCCAGCTCGCGCGCTTTCAGCGCCCAGGCAGAAAGCCCTTGCAGCACCGCAACCAGCAGGTCTTGCAGATCGGAGGTTTCTGCGGTTTTGCCGCACATGCCCTGCGCGTAAGAGCAGCCGTTTCCAACAGGGGTACGAATCGTTTGTTCACATTGCACACAAAACATAATGACTTCCTTTTTAAGTTGCATTTTAAATGCTTGTTTAAAGCATAGTGTTAGCCGAGGCAGGTAAAAAGGCTTTTTTACTGCAACTTTAGGTAAATTTGATTTAGCGCAAGTTTGGTGATGGGCAATGAAAATCACTCTCAATCACGGGGGATATGTGAGGTAAAAGGCGACCATTAAGTAAAATATACTCTAATCATCCCGATGAGATTATACAGGTAAGTATTCGGGTAACTGACAGCTCAGAGGTAGCGTTAAACGCGGTTTGCCGCAGATTCAGCGGGCGAGGCACGCGTAAGTGTGCTGAGTCGTGTAACCAACGAACATGCAACTTGAAGTATGACGAGTTTAAATCCCTTGTGTGGAATGAATAACGTACAAGGTAGCCAGATGATCTACACTACACGCGATGACAGCCGAAACCCGCAGGCAGCCGCTACAGGAGAGAAAGATGCATCTGGAAAGTATTGAAATCCTGGGATTTAGGGGAATCAATCGTCTGTCGCTGATGCTGGACGAGAATAACGTACTGATTGGTGAGAACGCGTGGGGGAAATCAAGCCTGTTGGATGCGCTCTCGCTGTTGCTGGCACCGACGTTACCGCTTTATCACTTTGATATGCAGGACTTTCACTTCACACCGGGGGATGAAAATAGTCGGGAAAAACACCTTCAGATTATTTTTACGTTCTGCGAAACCGCACCCGGCCACCATTTAGCCCCTCGCTATCGTTCACTTAGTCCCGTCTGGGTGGAGGGCGAAGCATCGCTATGTCGTATTTTTTATCGGCTGGAGGGGGAAGTAGATGAAAGCCAGTCGGTCTTCACCTGGCGCAGTTTTCTAGGCGCAGATGGGCACCCGATACCGCTGGAGGATATTGATGAGCTGGCCAGAGAGATTATTCGCCTGCATCCGGTGCTACGGCTGCGCGATGCGCGTTTTATGCGACGTCTGCGCTCCGGGACGCTGGCGGCAACATTAGATAATAGTAATGAAAAGCTGGCGCAGCAGTTTGAGCAACTGATGCGCGAACTGGTGCAAAATCCGCAGAAGCTGACGGATAAAGAACTGCGTCAGGGGTTGGTGGCGATGCGGCAACTGCTGGAGCACTATTTTTCCGAGCAGAACGCCACGGGCAACGACCGACGTCATCATCAGCATGCGCGAGCGCATAACGGTAAATCGTGGCGATCGCTGGACAACATCAACCGTCTGATTGCCGATCCAAATAGCCGTAGCCGCCGAATTATCCTGCTGGAGCTGTTTTCCACATTATTGCAAGCGAAAGGATCCGTGGTGCTGGATCCTCATGCTCGCCCGCTGTTGTTGATTGAAGACCCCGAAACCCGACTACACCCGATTATGCTGTCGGTAGCGTGGGGGCTTCTGACGCAATTGCCGCTTCAGAAAGTCACCACAACGAACTCGGGAGAGCTGCTGTCGCTGGTTCCGATGGAACAGGTGTGCCGTCTGGTGCGGGAATCTTCACGGGTTGCGACGTACCGCATTGGCCGTCAGGGGATGAATGCGGAAGACAGTCGACGTATTGCGTTTCATATTCGTATGAATCGGCCTTCTTCACTCTTCGCCCGCTGCTGGCTGCTGGTGGAAGGTGAAACCGAAGTCTGGATGCTGAATGAACTGGCGCGCCAATGTGGGCATCATTTTGAAGCTGAGGGAGTGAAAGTGATTGAGTTTGCCCAGTCCGGGCTGCGGCCATTGCTGAGATTCGCACGTCGTATGGGGATTGAATGGCATGTACTGGTTGATGGTGATGATGCGGGGAAAAAATATGCCGCGACGGCAAAAAGCATGTTAACCGCACATGATGAGAGCGATCGCGATCATTTGACCGTCTTGCCCGCATCGGACATGGAACACTACATGTATCGTGAGGGATTCAGTCACGTTTATCACCGCACCGCGCAGTTGCCGGAGAAAGTGCCGCTATCGATGCACAAAATCATCATCAAAGCTATCCATCGTTCATCTAAACCCGACCTGGCAATTGAAGTGGCGATGGAAGCCGCAGCGATGGGCAGTGAGGCCATTCCACCGCTCATTCGCAGCATGTTCTCCCGCGTGCTGTGGCTGGCTCGCGGACGGGCGGATTAGTGTAAACATATGCTCTAACGAGTATAAATAAAAATGCCGTTCAGTCTAACGAACGGCATTTGTCGCATTATAGTTGTTTTACAGTTTAGCGTAGCGCGTTCTGAGTAGACGTGTAGGGTGTTGAAGGGGTCAGGATGCGGTCTTGGCGATTTGCGGGACGATCAGGCACGCATGATTGCCTTTCGGCCCTTGATGAACATCAAACCTGACAACCTGTCCGGCTTTCAGAGTCCGGTAGCCATCCATTTGAATGGTTGAGTAGTGCGCGAAAATATCGTCACCGCCCCCTTCTGGGCAGATAAAACCAAACCCTTTGGCATTATTGAACCATTTAACAGTACCTGTCTCCATGCATTGACATCCTTCGCAAGAGTATTCTTTTCAGTAAGGTGTGGTTATTTGGTTACTACGAATACGAATTGATTAAAACCCTATCAATTCACCCGTACACTTTAGTGAAATCGATCCCGGCGTCAAGCGATCCACTGCGCGGTGAGGAGGGCAGTTTGCCAAAGTTTGATGCAGATAACGCTATTGATGAATCTACGATCTCGTTGCGTCATCAAGATATCGGTTACAGACATTGAATTTTGCTTTCCAGGAACCATTTAATCCCTCAGGTGGTAAAATAAAAAGCAGACGTGCTACTGTAAATGCAGAGATGCTCGTAATGCCGATCGTTTAAGGATCGAGATATCGGGGTTACTCTTGCCTCTCGAATCTAGTGGGAATAAACAGACCAATGTCGTGAATCGCGATATTCGTTACATGATGTGGGTAGATAATGGGAAACAACAGTACGTGGTCACAATCTGAGAACCTGACCGCCGATAAACAGAAAGAAAAATTGCAGCCGCCTTCCATGTATAACGTGGTGTTGAATAACGATGATTACACCCCGATGGAATTTGTTATTGACGTTCTGCAAAAGTTCTTTTCTTATGATATTGAACGTGCCACGCAGCTTATGTTAACTGTGCATTATCAGGGTAAAGCGATTTGTGGCGTATTCAGCGCTGAAGTGGCTGAGACCAAGGTCGTACAAGTCAATCGTTATGCCAGAGAAAACGAGCACCCGCTGCTCTGTACGCTGGAAAAAGCCTGAAGTCAGGCGATTTATTGGGAGAGGTGCCTATGCTCAATCAAGAACTGGAACTCAGTCTCAACATGGCTTTCGCCAGAGCGCGTGAGCACCGACACGAGTTTATGACCGTGGAGCACCTGCTGTTGGCTTTGCTCAGTAACCCAGCCGCCCGTGAAGCATTAGAAGCCTGCACGGTAGATTTAGCCGCGCTGCGTCAAGAGCTGGAAGCGTTCATTGAGCAAACCACACCAACATTACCGCAGGGTGACGACGAGCGCGAAACGCAACCCACGCTCAGCTTCCAGCGCGTGCTCCAACGCGCCGTCTTCCATGTGCAGTCCTCCGGCCGCAGCGAAGTGTCTGGTGCCAACGTTCTGGTCGCGATTTTTAGCGAACAGGAATCTCAGGCTGCCTACCTGCTGCGCAAGCATGACGTTAGCCGTCTGGATGTCGTGAACTTTATTTCTCACGGCACGCGTAAAGAAGAATCCGACCAAGCGCCGAGCGCTGAAAGTCCCGTCAATGAAGAACAGGCAGGAGGGGAAGATCGTATGGAAAACTTCACCACCAATCTGAATCAACTGGCTCGCGTTGGCGGTATCGATCCGCTCATTGGCCGGGATAAAGAACTGGAGCGCACGATTCAGGTGCTGTGCCGCCGTCGTAAAAATAATCCGCTGCTGGTCGGCGAATCTGGCGTCGGTAAAACCGCGATTGCTGAAGGGCTGGCCTGGCGTATTGTGCAGGGCGATGTACCAGAAGTGATGGCGGAGTGCACCCTGTACTCGCTGGACATCGGCGCGCTGCTGGCAGGCACCAAATACCGTGGTGATTTTGAAAAACGCTTCAAGGCACTGTTGAAACAGTTGGAGCAGGATAAAAACAGTATTCTGTTCATTGATGAAATCCACACGATTATCGGTGCTGGCGCGGCGTCCGGTGGTCAGGTCGATGCGGCTAATTTGATTAAACCACTGCTTTCCAGCGGCAAGATTCGCGTTATCGGCTCGACCACCTATCAGGAATTCAGCAATATCTTTGAAAAGGATCGGGCGCTGGCGCGTCGTTTCCAGAAAATCGATATCACTGAACCGAGCGTGGAAGAAACCATACAAATCATTAATGGTCTGAAGCCGAAATATGAGGCTCACCATGATGTTCGCTATACGTCGAAAGCAGTTCGTGCCGCGGTAGAACTGGCCGTGAAATACATCAATGACCGCCACCTGCCGGATAAAGCGATTGATGTGATCGATGAAGCGGGTGCGCGCAGCCGTCTGATGCCGGTCAGCAAACGCAAGAAAACGGTCAATGTGAGTGATATTGAGTCCGTTGTCGCCCGCATCGCCCGTATTCCAGAAAAAACCGTCTCCGCCAGCGATCGCGATGTGCTGAAAAATCTCAGTGATCGCTTGAAAATGCTGGTGTTTGGGCAGGACAATGCAATCGAAGCGCTGTCCGAGTCTATCAAGATGAGTCGTGCAGGGCTGGGTCAGGAGCGTAAACCGGTCGGTTCCTTCCTGTTCGCGGGTCCTACCGGCGTCGGTAAGACGGAAGTGACGTTACAGCTGGCCAAAGCGCTGGATATTGAACTACTGCGCTTTGATATGTCCGAATATATGGAGCGCCATACGGTTAGCCGCTTGATTGGCGCGCCTCCGGGCTATGTGGGCTACGATCAGGGCGGCCTGCTGACGGATGCGGTGATTAAGCATCCTCATGCGGTACTGTTGTTGGATGAGATCGAAAAAGCGCATCCTGACGTCTTTAACCTGCTGTTGCAGGTGATGGATAACGGTACGTTGACGGACAACAATGGCCGTAAAGCGGATTTCCGCAATGTCATTGTCGTCATGACCACCAATGCGGGCGTGCGGGAAACACAGCGTAAATCCATCGGCATCATCCATCAGGACAACAGTACTGATGCGATGGAAGAAATTAAGAAGGTGTTTACGCCGGAGTTCCGTAACCGTCTGGACGGCATTATCTGGTTCAACCATCTGTCGACCGATGTCATTCAGCAGGTTGTCGATAAGTTTATCGTAGAACTTCAGGCGCAGCTGGATGCGAAAGGCGTGTCGCTGGAAGTGAGCGATGAAGCGCGCGACTGGCTGGCAGAGAAAGGCTATGACAAAGCAATGGGTGCCCGACCAATGGCACGCGTGATGCAGGAAAGTCTCAAGAAACCGCTGGCCAACGAGCTGCTGTTTGGTTCGCTGGTGGACGGGGGTTCTGTGACGGTGGAACTGGATAAAGAAACGCAACAGCTGACGTATGGCTTCGTGAGTGCGCAGAAGCGAAAAGCAGAAAGCGTTAATTAATCAATATTCTGTGTTATCTAAGAGGGATGCTGAGGCATCCCTTTTTTATTGGGTCGCCGACCGCTTTGGGTGCGCTATTTCGCATCATGGCCCAGTTAAAAGTACGATTCTTGGATCTTTTCGGATAGGCCAAGATTTTGCACAATCATGACTACCGAGTCGTCGGCCCTGTGCGCTGTCGCTGGCGTGCGGCTGTCTCTCTTCTCTTTCATCCTATCTCGTTTTGGAGTTCTCTATGAGCCAACGTCTTGATTACTACAGCAAGTCTCCCGATGCCGCTAAAAAGTATCTGGAGTTTAATAATATTCTGCATAAGAAACCGTTTCTGGCTGAAATAGGCCATCTGGTTACGCTACGCGCTTCTCAACTTAACGGCTGTGCATTTTGCGTTGATATGCACGTTAAAGAAGCCAAGATTCATGGGGAGCGCGAGCTACGCCTGCATCATGTGGCTGTCTGGCGTGAATCACCGCTTTTCTCCCCGCGCGAGCGTGCTGCGCTTGAGTGGACAGAAGTGCTGACTCATCTTCCGCCTCACGGCGTGCCTGACGAGGTATTTATGCGCGTTCGTGAACAGCTGTCAGAAGAAGATCTAGCTGACTTATCTTTCATGATTATCGCGATTAATGGCTGGAATCGTCTGGGCGTCGCGTTTCAGGTCGTTCCCGGCTCCGCAGATAAGCTGTACGGGCTGGAAAAAGCCAATCTGAGCTAATTAGCTCCCGTGTTGTTCAAGCTCGGCAAGGAGCAACGTGGCAAGCCGTTCCGGTTCTGCCATCGTGGCGCAGTTGGTGAAACTGACGAGTAGCGCGTTATCACCATTTCCTGATACTGCCCAGCGTGATAGCGGTTGAACGGCAATACCCTGAGCCAGCAGGCGGTCGGCAAGCTGCCGATCGCGAATGCTATTCGGTAGGCGTAACACTAAGTGCATCCCGCCGGGCTGCGAATCGATGTGTACACGGTTCCCCAAAATACCTTGTAGCGCAGCGATGGTGGCGGTGCGACGTTCTGCATAAAGGCGTCGCGTGCGCTGAATGTGCCGGGCAAAATGGCCTTCAGCGATGAAGCTGGCAACGATAGATTGCGTTATCGTTGGCGATGCGGAAGCGAAGAAAATTCGGCTGATGTGTTCAAAGGTGGCAATCTGTGCCTGCGGGACAACCAAATAAGCCAACCGAATCCCCGGGAATAACACCTTGCTGAAGGTGCCCGCATACAGAACCCGCCCATTGCGATCCAGGCTGGCGAGCGCTGGGAGCGGGCGACTGACGTAACGATATTCCCCATCATAATCATCCTCCACTACCCAGGCGTGCTGCTCCGTTGCCCACTGCAATAATGCCTGTCGCCGAGGGAGCGATAGCGACATCGACAGAGGACTTTGATGTGCGGGAGTGACAACGGCCATACTGGCGTCATTCGCCAGCGCGATGCCGCGCTCCACGTTAAGTCCTTCACGATCGACGGTTACCGGAACCGGACATAAGTCAGATTGTGACAGCAACTGGCGAGTGGGGGGATAGCCAGGATCTTCAACCCAGACGCGCTGCCCAGATTTCAGCAAGGCTAGCGCTGCGAGTTGCAAATTAGCGCGCCAACCTGAGGTGATGAATACCTGATTTGCAGTACAGTCAATGCCACGTGCCACTTGCAGATAAGAAGCGATAGCGTTTCTTAGCGCTGGCAAGCCATAAGGTGCAGGGTAATCCCAATCCGGTAATTGCATGCTGCGAAGATAGCGTGCGCCAAGTCGAGCCCAGAGTTTGCGCGGAAAGGCATCAAAAGCGGGAACCCCCATTTGAAACGGCAACAGCTGCGATGGACGCCACAGTATGTTCTGTTCATCGTCTGGTGCTGAGGGGGATACCGTTGCATCGTTAGCAGGCGTTGGCGCTAAGGGTAAATCGGGATTCACAAGCGTTCCTGCTTGCCCGCGCGCCTGCAGATAACCTTCGGCAATCAGCAACGAGTAGGCCTGTTCTATTGTTCCGCGTGCGACGCCGAGCTCTTTCGCAAGCATACGTGCGGAAGGCAGACGGTCACCTGGAGACAATAGGCCTACGCTGATAGCCCGACGCACCCGCTCGTAAAGCTGCCGGTAAAGCGGCGTACCTTCCTGAAAGGAAAGGGGGAAAAATAGGGGAGAGTCAGGCTTCATAGGCGGAATCCATGACAAGCAGGCTGTTGACCTTAAAACGGCTGCCCCCCAAAAACAAAAGCCCTTGCCATGAAGGGAAGGGCTGGGGAGGGAGTCACATCCTCATATATCGCTAATAATAGCGATGAGCGAACCGGTTAACGGCTGCGGAAGACAATGCGGCCTTTACTCAGGTCGTACGGGGTTAACTCTACAGTGACTTTGTCACCCGTCAGGATGCGGATATAGTTTTTACGCATTTTACCGGAGATATGAGCGGTAACCACGTGCCCGTTTTCCAATTCAACGCGGAACATGGTGTTGGGCAGCGTATCAAGCACGGTGCCTTGCATTTCAATATTGTCTTCTTTGGCCATCGAATCCTCTAGGTCTAACTACCTTTATTTTTTAACCGCAAGATAATGCCGAAAAACCGACATTATGTAAAGAAGCGTTCACGTTTGGGGCGTTATTTACACGGTTTCCTCTATTACGCTGTCGGTTCTGCGAGCTGTTGTGGTAGCCAACAACCGTCATCGACGGCAATATTCTGCCACTGGAAAAGCAGTTGCAGAAAGCGTTCGCGGGGAATTTCACTCACGCCCAGTGACGCCGTATGGGCATTTAACACCTGACAATCAATCAAATGACCGCCGTGGCGAATAAAATGCTGCTGGAACGCCAGCAGTGCATATTTTGAGGCGTTATCCATGCGGCTGAACATTGATTCACCGCAAAATAATCGCCCTTGTTCAATACCATATAACCCACCAACCAGTGCGCCATTGTGCCACACTTCGACGGAATGTGCTTTCCCAACCTGATGAAGCTGGCGATAAGCTGCAATTATGTCTGGCGTAATCCAGGTGCCATCATGGTGTTCATGCGCGCAGGCGTGGATGACATCATCAAATGCCTGATTGAGCGTGGCATGAAAAATATGACGTTTTAGGAATTTTTTCATGCTGCGGCTGAGATGGAATTCACCGGGAAAGAGAACCGCACGCGGATTCGGAGACCACCATAAGATAGGTTCACCGGGGGAGTACCAAGGGAAAATGCCCTGTCGATAAGCCGCTTTCAGTCTGGCAACGGAGAGATCGCCGCCAACGGCCAGCAGGCCGTTGGGGTCATCCAGCGCATGATTCGGATCAGGAAACTGAAGCGATTGAGACGATAGCTGGTATAGGCGCATATTTTTCAAACGTTGTGTTTCACTGAAATTGCCTTAAACGTGTTGGCGGAATTGCCAATAACGACCTTGCTGTGCCATTAAAGCCCGATGGCTGCCCTGTTCGATCACTTTGCCATCGTCCAAAATACAGATGCGATCCATCGATTCTAAGCCGTATAGCCGATGAGTGATGACGATCAGCGTCTTATCGGCACAGTGCTGGCGGAGCAGTTGCAGGATACGCTTTTCGGTTTCTGCATCCAACCCTTCAGTAGGCTCATCCAATAGAACGAGCGGTGCGTCGTGCAATAAAGCGCGTGCTAATGCGATACGGCGCTGTTCGCCACCGGACAGCTGTCGACCGCCTTCTCCCAGCCAGGCATTCAGCCCTTCGTTTTCCAGCAGTTTTTCTAACCCAACCTGCTGTAATACCTCGGCCAGTTTTTCATCTCGTGCAGTCGGTGCTGCTAGCAGTAGGTTATCACGCAGCGTGGCGCTGAAAATATGCACGCGTTGTGGCACCACGCTCATCATGGCGCGGAGATCTTCTTCTCGCCATTCGGCAAGAGGATGACCATTCAGCGTAATGTCTCCGTATTCACAATTCCATGCCCGAGTCAGCAATTGTAATAGCGTCGATTTCCCGCATCCGGTACGCCCCAGCAGCGCCAGATGCTCGCCCGGCTGAATGGAAAGAGTAATATTCTGTAGCACGGGCTGGGGTTGACCGGGATACGTGAAACCGACATGTGAGATGTCTAGCGACGCCTCACGCGAGGTTTCTGGCCCATGCTCTGGGAACGTGACGTCAACGGGCTGGCGAATGATTTGATCGACCCGAGCCGCGGAGGCAATCACTTGTCCCATATGCTGGAAGGCCACCGTGACGGGGGCCAGCGCTTCGAAGGCGGCAAGCGAGGCGAACACAAACAGCGCAATCAATGCACCGGGCTGCGGATTACCACCAACGCCATTGGCTGCCAGCCACAGAATCAAAGTAACGGTCAGTCCGCTGCATAAAATCATCACCGCCTGAGACAGGCCGGTAAGGTTGGCCTGCTGACGCTGGCGACGCAGCCAGTTGATTTCCACCAGAGCCAACTGCTGACGGACGCGACTGAGTGCGCCGAAGACGGTGAGTTCCGCCTGACCTTGCAGCCAGGTCGTGAGCTGAAGGCGGTATTGTGCACGCAGCGCGGTCAAATCCTGCCCGATGCCGTTTCCTGCCCGATAAAAGATAATCGGCAGGCACAGTAGCAGTACTAGCATAATGGCACCCAGCGTCAGAGCCAGTGAGGCATCAATGAAGCTCAGGCCGTAACAGACGATAAGAATGACGGCGAATGCGCTGACGATGGGGGAAATCACGCGAAGATAGAGGTGGTCGAGCGTATCGACGTCCGCCACCAGCCGGTTTAGCAGTTCAGCCTGACGAAATTGTGCTAGTCCACCCGGAGAGAGCGGCAGAATGCGAGAAAAAGTGAAAACACGTAAGCGCAGCAAAACGCGGAAGGTGGCATCGTGACTGACAACTCTTTCCCCGTAGCGCCCGGCCGTACGGGCGATAGCCGCACCCCGCACGCCAGCGGCGGGCAACATATAGTTAAAGGTGAGCAGCCCGACGATCCCCGCCAGCGCAGCACCCGCCAGAAACCAGCCGGATAAGGCGAGTAGACCAATGCTGGCCAGCAACGTAGCAATGGCCAAGACCACGCCCAGACTCAAATACCAGAAGTGCTGACGATAAAGTGCCAGAAACGGTTTTAATACCTGCATCGTTTTCATCTGAGCCATTACAGCGCCTCCTGTCGTTGTGCCAGTAGCGTCGCGAAGGGACCCGCTTCGGCTCGGAGTGTTTGATAATCACCCTGTTGAACTAACTGACCGCTGTCCATTACCCAGATCGCGTCATACTCGGCGATCTCGGTGAGCTGATGCGTGACCAGCAGTGTGGTCTGTGAACGTGCCGCGTCGTTCAGCGCCGTCATAACCAGCTCCTCACTATGAGCATCCAGGCTGGCTGACGGTTCATCCAGCAGCAGTAAGTTGCAAGGGTGAATGAGCGCACGAGCAACGGCGACGCGCTGTGCCTGCCCGACAGAAAGGCGTGCCGCACCGTCACCGACTGTCGTTTCCAGTCCTTGCGGGAGCTGCGGTAAAAATTCCTGTACATACGCGCGCTCAATCGCATACTGCAATTCCAAGGGACTGGCCTGCGGGTTACCCAGTAGAATATTGCTGCGTAGCGTCTGTTCCGGCAAGTGGGGATTTTGTCCAACCCAGCTTAACTGCTTACGCCATGATTCAGGCGTCAGCGTGTTCAACGCTTGGCCATTGACGGTGAGTGAACCGCGATAGGGCAGGAATCCCAGCAGGACATTCAGCAGTGAGCTTTTTCCTGCTCCGCTGAGACCGACCAGTGCGATACGTTCACCTGCGCGAATATCGAACGTCAACGGTTGGGTCAGCGGTGTGCCATTTGGCGCGAGGACAACCAGGTTTTCCGCCCGGATAGTAATGGCGCTATCGCTGCAGAATTCTTGTGTGCCAAAGCCGACCGTCTCGCCTTCCTCTGACAGAAAAGTCACCAGCGATTCTGCTGCGCCGATAGCCTGAGCCTTGGCATGATAGAAGGTGCCCAAATCGCGTAAAGGCTGAAAGAATTCTGGAGCCAGAATCAATACGAGAAAGCCGGCGAAGAGCGTCACGCCCATGCCGTAATGACCAAAATCCAGTTCCCCGAGATAAGAGAAACCGAAATAGACGGCGACCACGGCGATTGAAATGGAGGCGAAAAACTCCAGCACGCCCGAGGAGAGAAACGCCATGCGCAATACTTCCATCGTGCGACTACGGAAATCCTCGGAAGCATGACGGATTTGTTCGGTTTCAGCCTTGCCACGATGGAACAGACGTAGCGTTTCCATCCCGCGCAGGCGATCGAGGAAGTGTCCGCTCAGGCGTGCCAGCGCCAGAAAGTTACGTCGGTTGGCATCTGCCGCGCCCATGCCAACCAGCGCCATAAAAAGCGGGATGAGAGGAGCGGTTAGAAACAGAATCAGACCCGCAGCCCAGTTGAGCGGGAAAATCGTGATCAAGATAAGCAGCGGGATCAGCGCGGCAAGATACATTTGTGGCAGATAGCGGGCGTAATAATCCTGCATATCATCAACCTGCTCAAGAATCATCGTTGCCCAACTGCCGGCGGGTTTGCCCTGAACCCAGGCAGGGCCAAGCTGTTGCAATCGATCCAGTACCAGCTTACGAATTTGCTGTCGAACGGTTTGTCCGCAAAGAAAACCAACGCGCTCGCGTAGCACACTGTTGAGTGCGCGCAGAATAAATGTGGTAATCAGCAGAAGGAAAGGGGAGAGCAAGGATTCGCGAGTGGCATGCTCGATGATCAAGGCATGAAGCAGCGTCGCTAACAGCCAGGCTTGTGCCACGATTAACGCACCGCTCAGGAATCCAAGCAGTAGTGAAATCCGTAGCCAACGTTGCGCCAGCTTACTCTGCTGTTTCAGCCAGGCGGTCAGTTCTTGCTGTCGGGTTTTTTTCATCAGGCACCAGTTCGTTATATTGCAGAAATGGACTTAACAGAAAATAACTCTCATGTAACTGTTAGTTAACAAAATTATCTTCTATCACGCAGAATGAGGCCATGTTACCGCGACAAGGACGCGCTGCAAACGAAAAGGAGAGGGGAAATGAGTGAGGCGATCAATTTTTGTGTTGCGGAGGGCAAACCAGAAGGAAGAAAACGGAACGACTATTGCCGCTCCGTTATCAGCAGTGTATTACTTGTTGACGGTCAGCCCGTCCAGGTAGCGTTCAGCATCCAGTGCCGCCATACAGCCGGTACCTGCGGAGGTAATGGCCTGACGGTAGATGTGATCCATGACGTCGCCTGCGGCAAAAACGCCAGGAATGCTGGTCTGTGTCGCATTGCCGTGAATACCGGATTGTACTTTGATATAACCGTTTTCCAGTTCCAATTGACCGCCAAATACGGCCGTGTTCGGGCTGTGGCCGATAGCGATAAACACGCCAGCCAGCTCCAGTTCTTCTGCAGCATCACTCTGTGTATCGCGGATACGGACACCGGTTACACCCATGTCATCGCCTAGCACGTCGTCCAGCGTACGGTTGGTATGCAGGATGATGTTACCGTTTTTAACTTTGTCCATCAGGCGGTCGATCAGAATTTTCTCTGAACGGAACGTCTCGCGACGGTGGATCAAATGCACTTCCGCAGCGATATTAGACAAATACAGCGCTTCTTCAACCGCGGTATTCCCGCCGCCAACGACAGCGACTTTCTGATTACGGTAGAAGAACCCGTCACAGGTTGCGCAGGCAGAAACCCCTTTGCCTTTAAATGCCTCTTCAGACGGCAGGCCAAGGTAACGAGCCGATGCCCCCGTGGCGATGATCAGCGCGTCACAGGTGTACTCGGCGCTATCGCCGAATAAACGGAAGGGACGGTTCTGCAAATCAACACGTTCAATATGATCGAAGATCACTTCAGTATTGAATTTGGTCGCGTGTGCATGCATACGCTCCATTAACAGCGGGCCAGTTAAATCATCGGCATCACCAGGCCAATTTTCTACTTCGGTTGTGGTCGTCAGCTGACCGCCTTTTTCCATACCCGTGATTAATACTGGCTGTAAATTCGCCCGTGCAGCATAAACAGCGGCAGTGTAGCCAGCCGGGCCTGAACCCAGAATCAATAACTTGTGATGTTTAACAGTACCCATGCTTTCCTCATTTCATGACGGCAGATAATGTCCATATGAACGGTCTCTACAACAAACCCGCTTCCTTACTACGAACAGTCTCTACCACGGACAATTCGAACGATTGTAAGGAAATTACAAGAGTAAAAAAAGTATGCAGAAAAGTTGCTGGCTATTTGTTTAATCGTTAATGACGATGAGGATGACAAATCGCTGAAAAATCAGCCACATTCATAAGTAAAATGATTGAAGTCACCTCGGAGAATGGCTCTGGCTTATCCAATCTGGCAGTTTCTTCTGATTTTCGTTGTTTTGCTTTGACAATCGGCTGTGCATTTGCGAAAACATCTGGGTAAGAGGAAATTTTTTGTATGTGAACAGTTAAAAGCTCGGCTTTTTATTCGTTTTTGCGCAGGTAGTAGGCCTTTGGGCCATGGATATGACGTGATGGTCTTTTCGCGGGTGAGCAATACGTGGGGCGAGAACGAGAAGTTAATGACTGTTGATATACAAAATAGGCAGCGTGTCTTCTTTAAGGGTAGCTCTGATACATGAGGTCTATCGGGGTAAAGCGGGGGCAGGGAAAAGTGAAGAGAGACAATAATAATGGTAGACACTAAAAAACGGCCAGGAAAAGATCTCGATCGTATTGATCGTAACATCCTGAACGAATTGCAAAAAGATGGGCGTATTTCCAATGTCGAGCTTTCCAAACGTGTTGGGCTGTCGCCAACGCCTTGTCTGGAACGTGTGCGTCGTCTGGAAAGACAGGGTTTTATTAATGGCTACACAGCGCTGCTAAACCCGCATTATCTGGATGCGTCACTGCTGGTTTTTGTTGAAATAACGCTAAACCGCGGTGCGCCTGATGTATTTGAACAGTTCAATGCTGCGGTGCAGAAGTTGGAAGAAATTCAGGAATGTCATCTGGTTTCCGGTGATTTTGACTACCTGTTGAAAACGCGTGTGCCAGACATGTCCGCTTACCGTAAGCTCCTGGGTGAAACGCTGCTGCGTTTGCCGGGTGTAAACGACACCCGTACCTACGTGGTGATGGAAGAAGTGAAGCAAAGCAACCGTCTGGTCATTAAGACGCGATAAACGTGTGGGTGCAAAACCCGATAAATTCAGCTACACTCCTGTGAATTTATACAGTCCCAGCGCCGGGTTTTCTCGGCGCTTTGTCATAAACCTTACAGGCCCCTGGAGAGACTCTTGAGCCAGGAATATACAGAAGATAAAGACGTTACCCTGAAAAAACTCAGTGGAACACGTCGTTTGCTTGAAGCGATTTTAATCGTTGTGGCACTTTTTGCGGTTTATCTTAGTGTCGCACTACTCAGTTTCAGCCCCTCCGACCCCAGTTGGTCACAGACTGCATGGCATGAACCTATTCACAACCTTGGTGGTGTAGCAGGTGCATGGCTGGCGGATACGCTGTTCTTTATTTTTGGTGTGCTGGCCTACGCCATTCCACCGATTATGTTATCCCTGTGCTGGGCGGCTTTCCGTCAGCGCGATAACCAACAATCTATTGAATATTTTACCTTTTCACTTCGCCTGATTGGGACATTGGCGCTGATCCTGACCTCTTGCGGTTTGGCTGCGTTGAATATTGACGATCTCTACTACTTTGCTTCCGGTGGTGTTTTGGGAAGCCTGTTGAGCAGCTCAATGATCCCACGTTTCAACAGCATGGGCGCGACGCTGATTCTGCTGTGCGTGTGGGGCGCAGGGTTAACGCTGTTTACCGGCTGGTCATGGTTAACGATCGCTGAAAAAATTGGCGCGGGTGTCTTGGGGTGTTTGACGTTTATGTCAAACCGTTCACGCCGCAATGAGGACTACCGCGAAGAACACGATCGTGAAGAAGATGAACGTGATGTGCTTAACCTGCGCCACGATGAGGCGTCGGGTGAGGTAGGAACACAACAGCGTGATGATGATGACGTCCTGTTTTCTGCGCCTTCCGTGGTTGATGCGGTAAACGACACGGCGTCAGGCACTGAGATAGTGGAGTCATCACCGTTAGCTGAGAACGCGCCGACAGCGACACAACCGGCGATCTCCGCTGAAACGCCAGTGACAGCGTCAACATTGCCTGATGTGGCAACGCCTGATTCCACATTATCAGGAGCCGCATTCTCTGGTTCATCGTCTGGCGTTGTGCCGCCCGTTACCCCATCTGCGATTGATTCGACGCCGTCGCTAAATCCACCGCTGTATTCGTTTGAAATCCCTGAAACGCCAGCGATCGCAACCTCACCTGAGCTCCATAGTAGTGCGTATGCACCTTACGGAAATAGTTACGGAGAGAGTGCTGTACCGCCGATTGTCACGGCACCAGTGGTTCAACCGTTTGCTGAGCCACCACAGCTTGCGCGTGATACGGATTCCAATGCGAATAACACCTTTATGCCTGCGTTCAGTGCCGATGGGGATGATAACCCGCAGATTAAACGCGGCGTAGGACCGGAACTGCCGCGTCCTAATCCGGTACGTATTCCTACTCGCCGCGAACTGGCGTCATACGGAATCAAACTGCCGTCGCAGCGGCTGGCTGAAGAGCAAGCAAGGTTGCAGGCGCAGAGCGGTAGTGCAGAAACGGAATTGGCGAATGATGTGTATCAGGAAGAGACGCCGGATGACATCGCCCAGCAGGAAGCGGCATTGCAGCAAGCGTATCTGGATCAGCAACGTCAGCGTTACGGTGATGAGTACCCGTTACAGGAAGACGATGAAGACGCGCTTCTGCAAGCTCAGCTAGCCAGAGACTTCGCTGCACAGCAGCAGTCACGTTATGACGCCAGCGCATTGCAGCACGATGAGGAAATCCCTGCTCCGGTAGCGCCGCCTGTGGTCAGTGCGCCCGTTCAGCCAAATCCTGTCACATCGCATAACGCTTTTTCATTCTCGCCGTTTAGTGCGGAGAGTGAGCGCGAGCCTGAACCGCATACGTTCAGTGAATCCACCTATTCGCAGCCGTCCTACCGTGCTGAACCCGAGCTTCCGCCGATGCATGCTGGTGAAGATGGGGATGATGACGATGAGCGCAATCCGTTGACGTTTAGTCAACAAGCGCAACCGACGTCAGCGCCTGTTGAGTCCGTGAAACAGGAAACGGTGGCTACACCAACGCATCATCCGGCAATGGATGGTTTGATTCACCCGTTCCTGATGCGTAACGAACAGCCGTTGCAGAAACCGACGACGCCGCTGCCAACGCTGGATTTGTTGACTCCACCGCCGGCTAGCGAAGCGCCTGTTGATAATTTCGCATTGGAACAGACGGCGCGACTGATTGAAGCACGTCTGGCTGATTTCCGGGTAAAAGCCGATGTGGTTGATCATTCTCCTGGGCCGGTGATCACACGGTTTGAATTGGATCTGGCACCGGGTGTTAAAGCGGCACGTATCTCGAATCTGTCGCGCGATTTGGCACGCTCACTGTCGGTTGTCGCAGTACGTATTGTTGAGGTTATCCCAGGCCGACCTTACGTCGGGCTGGAATTGCCGAACGCGCATCGTCAGACGGTTTATCTGCGAGAAGTACTGGATTGCGATCAGTTCCGGGATAATCCATCACCGCTGTCGATTGTGCTGGGTAAAGATATTGCGGGCGAGCCTGTCGTTGCCGATTTAGCGAAAATGCCACACCTGCTGGTTGCTGGTACGACGGGGTCGGGTAAATCGGTCGGCGTCAACGCCATGATCATCAGTATGTTGTATAAAGCCACGCCGGAAGACGTACGCTTTATCATGATTGACCCGAAAATGCTGGAGCTCTCGGTGTACGAAGGCATTCCGCATTTGTTGACGGAAGTCGTGACCGACATGAAAGATGCGGCCAATGCCCTACGCTGGTGTGTCGGTGAAATGGAACGCCGCTACAAGCTGATGTCAGCGCTTGGCGTACGTAATCTGGCGGGATACAACGAACGGGTAATGACCGCAAATGCAATGGGTCGTCCGATCCCCGATCCGTTCTGGAAGCCGGGTGACAGTATGGATATGACGCCGCCAGTGCTGGAAAAACTGCCGTATATTGTTGTGATGGTCGATGAATTTGCTGACCTGATGATGGCGGTGGGTAAGAAAGTTGAAGAACTGATTGCCCGATTGGCGCAAAAAGCGCGTGCGGCGGGGATTCATCTGGTGCTGGCGACGCAGCGTCCTTCCGTTGATGTCATCACCGGGTTGATCAAGGCAAATATTCCGACGCGTATCGCGTTTACCGTTTCCAGCAAGATCGACTCACGAACTATCCTCGATCAAGGTGGCGCGGAGTCGCTATTGGGGATGGGGGATATGCTGTATATGGCACCTAACTCCTCGATACCTGTCCGTGTTCATGGCGCTTTTGTGCGCGATGAGGAAGTTCACGCCGTCGTTCAGGACTGGAAAGCGCGCGGTCGCCCTCAATATATCGATAATATTGTCAGCGGTGGCGACGATGCTGAAGGCGGAAGCCTCGGTCTTGATGGCGATGAAGAACTCGATCCGCTATTCGATCAGGCGGTAGAGTTTGTGGTCGATAAGCGGCGTGCATCCATCTCTGGCGTACAGCGTCAGTTCCGAATCGGTTATAACCGTGCCGCGCGAATCGTTGAGCAAATGGAGGCGCAGGGTATCGTCAGCTCCCCAGGACACAACGGTAACCGCGAGGTATTGGCCCCGCCATCAATGGAATAAGCATGCTGTACTGATTGACGTCACTCCACGATAAGGGCTGCGCGAGCAGCCCTTATGCAAAGAAGCGTAAAAGCGGCAATAAGCAGATAATTCACCTATCACCGTCCGAGTGGGTTCAGATAACATAGATCTATAGATAACGTAGCTCGACGAATAACACCGATCTGTAAAGAACATAGGCGCTAGGCAAAGCGTCTGACCTCGATAGATGAAGGTTCGTTATATTAAGAAATTCAAAGGATTATGCGTATGAAAAAGTGGTTAGCTATCAGTTGCCTGATTGCAGGTGTTACCTCAACTGCTGTCTATGCGGACGCGGCAAAAGATTTGCAGGGTCGCCTCAATAAAGTAAACAGTTTCCACGCCAATTTTAGCCAGAAAGTCACCAGCGCTGACGGCGCAGCGGTGCAGGAAGGGGAAGGCAAACTGTGGTTGAAACGTCCGAACCTATTTAACTGGAAAACCACATCACCTGACGAAAGTACGTTGATTTCTGACGGCAAAACACTGTGGTTCTACAATCCGTTTGTTGAGCAAGTCACGGCAACCTGGCTGAAAGATGCGACAGGGAATACGCCGTTCATTCTGATTACGCGTAACGATGCCAGCGACTGGAATAAATACGATGTGCGTCAGAAAGGCGATGATTTTGAGCTTACGCCGAAGTCAGCGAGCGGCAATCTAAAGCAGTTCGCGATTAATGTGACGACAAACGGCACAATCAAGCAGTTTACCGCGACGGAACAAGACGGGCAGCGGAGCACTTATGTGCTGAAGAACCAGCAAAACGGCGCTGTTGATGCCGCGCAATTCACGTTCACACCGCCGAAAGGCGTCACGCTGGATGACCAGCGTCAGTGAGGCCAGAGTGAGCAATCTGTCCCTTGATTTTTCCCATAATGAATTCCAACCGCTGGCCGCGCGTATGCGGCCTGCGACTTTGGCACAGTATATCGGTCAACAGCACCTGTTAGGTGCTGGTAAGCCTCTACCACGCGCCATTGAGGCAGGGCAGTTGCACTCAATGATTCTCTGGGGGCCGCCAGGAACGGGAAAAACCACGCTGGCAGAGCTGATTGGGCATTACGGGCAGGCTGATGTTGAACGTATTTCTGCCGTGACGTCTGGTATTAAGGAAATTCGTGAAGCGATTGAGCGTGCCCGGCAAAATCGCAATGCGGGGCGCCGCACTATTTTGTTTGTCGATGAAGTCCATCGTTTCAACAAAAGTCAGCAGGATGCGTTTCTGCCACATATTGAAGACGGAACAATCACCTTCATTGGTGCGACAACCGAAAACCCTTCTTTCGAACTCAATTCCGCGTTGTTATCTCGTGCCCGTGTCTATTTGCTAAAAGCGCTGACGGCGGAAGATATCGAACAGGTCTTACTGCAGGCTATGAGCGACAGCGAACGAGGATACGGCGGACAGAATATTGTTCTGCCCGCCGAAACCGCACGAATGCTGGCCGAATTGGTCAACGGCGATGCCAGACGTGCGCTGAATAGCCTGGAAATGATGGCGGATATGGCGGAAATCGACGCGCAGGGCATGCGTGTTCTGACACCGGCACTCCTCAACGAAATCGCTGGCGAGCGTAGTGCCCGCTTTGATAACAAAGGCGACCGCTATTACGACCTGATTTCAGCGTTACATAAATCAGTAAGAGGCTCTGCGCCGGATGCGGCGCTTTATTGGTACGCGAGAATCATCACCGCCGGTGGCGATCCGCTGTATGTTGCCCGACGACTGTTGGCGATTGCATCGGAAGATGTCGGCAATGCGGATCCGCGTGCGATGCAGGTGGCTATCTCAGCCTGGGATTGCTTCACCCGCGTTGGCCCCGCAGAAGGGGAGCGTGCCATCGCTCAGGCGATTATTTATCTGGCCTGTGCGCCGAAAAGTAACGCCGTGTATAGCGCGTTTAAAGCCGCGATGCAGGATGCGCGCGAGAGGCCAGACTATGATGTTCCAGAGCATTTGCGCAATGCGCCTACCCGATTGATGAAAGAAATGGGGCTTGGGGCAGAGTATCGGTACGCACACAATGAACCTAATGCCTATGCCGCTGGCGAAAGCTATTTTCCGCCGGAAATGGCCGATACGCATTATTACGCGCCGACCTCACGCGGTCTTGAGGGTAAAATTGGTGAAAAGCTCGCCTGGCTTGCCACTCAGGATCAAAATAGCCCGACAAAACGCTACCGTTGAACTAAGCGTTGCGGTAAGGTTATTGCGGTATTTTCTGAAACCGGCCGCGCAGCGCGCCGTGTAAGCCACCATTTCATTTGATAATCACAAGCACAGGATTAGCATGCTCGATCCCAATTTACTGCGCAATGAGCTAGACGCAGTCGCCGAAAAGTTACTGGCTCGCAGAGGCTTTAAGCTGGATGTTGAGACCCTGCGTAAGCAGGAAGAACGTCGTAAAGTATTGCAGGTAGAAACTGAAAACCTGCAGGCAGAGCGTAACTCCCGATCGAAAGAGATTGGTGCAGCGAAAGCACGCGGTGAAGATATCGAGCCTTTGCGTCGTGAAGTTAACACATTAGGCGAAAAACTGGATGCCGCGAAAGCCGAGCTGGATCAGTTGCAGAATGAAATTCGCGATCTGGCGTTAACGATCCCGAACCTGCCGGACGACTCTGTGCCGCTTGGAAAGGACGACACGCAGAATCAGGAAGTGACTCGCTGGGGTGAACCGCGTAAATATGATTTCCCCGTGCGCGATCATGTTGAACTCGGAGAGATGGCTGCCGGGTTGGATTTTGCCGCTGCGGTGAAATTAACCGGTGCGCGTTTTGTCGTGATGAAAGGACAGATTGCCCGTTTGCACCGTGCGCTTGCCCAGTTCATGCTGGATTTGCACACACAGCAGCATGGCTATCAGGAAGCGTATGTCCCTTATCTGGTAAACCACGCCACGTTATACGGTACGGGTCAGTTGCCTAAATTTGGCGAAGATCTCTTCCATACCAGACCGCTGAGTGAAGAAGCGGAAAGTAGCAACTATGCGTTGATTCCGACTGCTGAAGTTCCGCTGACCAACCTGGTGCGTGACGAGATTCTTGATGAAGAATCCTTACCGTTGAAAATGACTGCACACACGCCGTGCTTCCGTTCAGAAGCTGGCTCGTATGGTCGCGATACGCGTGGGTTGATTCGTATGCACCAGTTTGACAAAGTTGAACTGGTACAAATCGTCCGTCCTGAAGATTCCATGCAGGCGCTGGAAGAATTGACGACCCATGCCGAAACCGTGCTGCAACTGCTGAAATTACCTTATCGTAAGGTCTTGCTGTGTACGGGTGATATGGGCTTTGGTTCCACCAAAACTTACGATCTGGAAGTCTGGCTGCCGGCGCAGGACACGTACCGTGAAATCTCTTCCTGCTCAAACTGTGGGGATTTCCAGGCGCGCCGTATGCAGGCTCGTTGCCGCAGCAAGTCCGATAAGAAGACTCGACTGGTTCACACGCTGAACGGTTCTGGTCTGGCAGTTGGTCGTACACTGGTTGCCGTTCTGGAAAACTACCAGCAGGCTGATGGCCGTATTGAGGTTCCAGAAGTGCTTCGTCCATATATGGGCGGGCTGGAATTTATTGGCTAATTGCGGTTATCTGAATAAAGCGCCTAAGGGCGCTTTTTTTACGCTATAGGTTCGGTAATATTTTTTCATCGTAAAAATAATTTCTCTCCCTTAAACACCTCGCGTTACTGAAATTTTAAGTTAAAACTGATTTAAAATCAGCGGAGTAGTGGTTTTCTGTTTTTAAGCGTAGCGGGCTTCCTATTTGTGTTGATTAATTCTTTCAATCCATAATTTGAGAAAGGACTTTTAGCACTTTTTGCCCAGATTGACTTTTATATACGCAGTGGCATGATGCGCTCACTCTTCTCCGGTTGTTTGGTTATCCACTTCGCTATGTCTGCTTATTCCCGCCCAGTGCTGTTATTGCTCTGCGGACTTTTGCTGCTGACGGTTTGTATTGCGGTATTAAATACCTTGGTACCACTGTGGCTGAGTTATCAATCTCTTCCTGTCTGGCAGGTTGGCCTTGTTGGTTCATCCTACTTCGGCGGTAATCTGGTTGGAACGTTATTAGCCGGTAAGTTAATCAAACTTTATGGATTTAACCGTAGCTATTATTTTGCGGCTTTATTGTTTGGTATCGCAATCGTTGGCCTCGGTATTTCTGGGGATATCGGTAGCTGGCTGTTCTGGCGCTTCCTTGCCGGTATCGGCTGTGCATTAATCTGGGTCGTGGTTGAAAGCGCTTTGTTATGTAGCGGAACGCCGACGCAGAGAGGGCAGTTACTGGCTGCCTATATGATTGCCTATTACCTCGGTAGCGTAGTTGGGCAGCTTCTGCTTGGCATATTGCCGAGCGCATTACTGAATGTGCTGCCGTGGATGGTCGCGTTAGTTATTTTGGCGGTATTACCGCTGCTGTTTACTCGTCTCCCTACGCCGCCAGAGCAGCAAG
This sequence comes from Pectobacterium carotovorum, assembly GCA_016415585.1. Taxonomy (NCBI): domain Bacteria; kingdom Pseudomonadati; phylum Pseudomonadota; class Gammaproteobacteria; order Enterobacterales; family Pectobacteriaceae; genus Pectobacterium; species Pectobacterium carotovorum. The sequence goes on from CP066552.1 coordinate 2,003,597, forward strand.
AAAAGCATGTCAACATGTGGAAAATGCTGACGTACCGCAGTGCCCGTTTAGGCGTTCACGGCTGTATTATTTCCGGCGCAATTTTAGGATCGCTGTATGGTCTGATGCCGCTGTATCTCTCCCATCAGGGAATGAATGATGCGCAGGTTGGATACTGGATGGCGCTGCTGATCAGCTCCGGAATTATCGGGCAATGGCCCATTGGACGTATGGCCGATCGTTATGGCCGATTGCTGGTTCTGCGGGTATTGGTCTTTGTGGTGATTATTGGCTGTATTGCTATGTTAAGCATTAGCCACTATGCCATGGCACCATCGCTGTTCCTGCTGGGATGTGCAGGGTTTACGCTGTATCCCGTTGCCATGTCTTGGGCATGTGAAAAAGTGCGCCCTGATGAACTGGTCGCGATGAATCAAGCCTTGCTCCTCAGCTACACGCTTGGCAGTCTTTGCGGGCCAAGCGTCGCTGCGGTGTTGATGCAGAACTACTCCGATCGACTGCTGTTTGTATTGATCGCCGTTGTTGCTATGATCTACCTGATGCTGCTGCTCAGAAAAGCCGATCATCATCCAACGCCATTAGCTACTGCTTGAGCCAGCGGCATCAAGGCTGGCCAACGAACTTTGTCCAGCTTCTACCATGTTATTCCACAGCGCTTCGGCTACTGGGCTAAGGCGCTGTTTTGCGTTTCGCACCAGATAAAATATGCTGGTGAGTCCGAGTTTTTCCGGTGAAATAGCTGTAAGTTGCCCAGTTTCAACCCATTTCGCTGCATAGTGATCGGGAAGAAAGCCAATATGTGTGCCAGCTAATAAGAGCAGCAAGCTACTTTCTAAATTCCAGGCTGTATTTTGTAAACCTTTCTTTGCTACTGGGCCTAGTTGCTTACTAATTTCGTGCAGTGCGTGGCCACCAATGAGTAACCTGTTCGGGTTAAGTGTTCCATCGCGCCACTCTTTTTCTATCCTCGCTGCATTTTCTGAAGCGGAATAAAAATAACTTTTTTCAACGAAAACGGGCTGGAAATAGATGTCGGTTGGAACATCATCCGGTAAGACGCTCAGGATAATGTCGATATGACCATTCTTTAGGCGTTCCATCAGCGGTGTGTAATCACCGATCTCTAGTTCAACCGCAACGTCAGGGCTCTGGCCGTACAATTTTCCAATTGCCTTGGAGATAACTTTGGCAGGGTGGGTGACAGTGTTATCCAAACAGCCAATACGGGCTTCACCAATGAGCTGATGCTTGATCCTTGCTAATCGATTTGCAAAGTCGTCCAGCGTGGCGATAACCGATTTGGCTTCCTGATAGACCACTTCGCCTTCCGTTGTGAGAGCAAACCCTCCACGTCCTCGTTCACACAAAACCAGCCCAAGCGTATCTTCAAGTCGAGACAGGTAGTGACTTAGGACAGGTTGACTTAAGCCTGTTGCAGCTTGTGCGTTGGTAATCCCTTGTTTCTCAACAATTTTACAGAAAAGTTTTAACCAACGGATCTCCAGTTTATCTAAGCGCATAGCATTTCCTTCGCATACATTACATCTCTGAATGTTAACATCAAAATATATCTGTATTAATCGATATGAAACCCATTTATCTTGTTGCCACGCCACATCGCTGATGTGGTTGCCACAAAAAACGTGGTTTTATGCGTCACATCAGGGTCTTTCATAAAGCATAATGGTGTTGTTAGCTTGCTGACGACACCATTGTTCTATACGTCACCAGACAACCTCTATAAAATATCACAACGATACAATAATTATTTAATGGAGGAATTATGTCTCAAGGGAATGCTGTGCCTGAAAAAGAACAACAGGGACGGCAAATCTATGATTACGAATACGAACCTGTTCCTGCTGAAGCCAGAAAAAGCTGGTATGTTATCGCTTTAATATGGCTGGCAATGGGAATTGACATTTCAGGTCTATTTCTTGGCGCTTTCTTAAGCGGTGGGTTACCTTTTTCTCAGGCCGTTAGTGCCACGCTTATCGGTTCCGCCTTTTTAGGTGTGTTGGCAGCATTATGTGCTAACGTCGGTTATGGATGCGGATTATCAACAACGCTACTGAGTATCTCCGTTTTTGGACGTCTTGGTGGAAAGATCATCGGTATTTTCTCTGCTGTATCATTGATTGGCTGGTTTGCTTTTCAACTCGATTTTTTTGGCGTAATGCTGCAAAAAGCATTGCTACATTATCAATTAGAACCTGGACATTTCCTTATTTTGGTTTTCGGTATGGTGCTGATGATCTCTACCGCTATTTGGGGTGTCAGGGCATTGGGCAAACTGAGTATATTCAGCGTGCCATTAATGCTGATATTGATCATTACAGGTTTGGTTTTAGCCGCGAGTAATCATCCCGAAATACCGATTCCGATAATTAAAGCGCCAATTAGCATGGGAAGCGCTATCTCTTACGTAGTTTCTATCTGGATAGTATCTGCCGTGATGTCACCGGATATTGCCCGCTATGCCAAAACACGCAAAGATGCGCTTCTCGGTGCTGGCTTAGGATTCTTTTTAGGCAATAGTTCAACGATATTAGTTGCACTCATTCTGACTCATCTGGTCGGTACAGAGGATCTAGTTGAAGTGTTCTTCAGTATTGGTTTGGGCATGTCAGCTATTGTAGTGCTTATTTTTGCCCAATGGACAACAAATAGTACCAACCTTGTTTCTGCATCTCTCGGACTATCTGTTGTTATTCGAACGCTATCTCGGCCAGTATTGGTTGTGCTAATGGCTATTGCCGGTTTGCTGTTAGCCTACAACGGTATGATTAATAATTTTACTCAATTCCTGTCACTCCTCGGTGTACTGATTTCTCCTATCGCAGGTGTTTATCTCGTCGAGTATTATTTTATTAAGTCCTCACGTTTGCAGAAAAATGTATCAGAGGCATCATTCTTGAATGTGGCGGCGGCTATATCTTGGTCACTCGGTAGCATTGTGAGCCTGTTGACTTCCCCAGATTTTTTCGATTTATTTACGATAAGTTCGATTTCTGCCCTGGATGGCGTAATTGTCAGTATGGCGATGTATATCGGCATACATAAAATTTTTCCTCAATTGGCAGATTGAACGTGTTATGCAGATAACACGAGATCTTGGGTAGGGTATGTCTCGTTATATTAATGCACAAACAATTGATGATATAGCATTAGGGGCCGCTGTTCTCGGTACAGGAGGCGGCGGCGATCCGTATGTAGGTTCTTTAATGGCAAAACACGCATTAAAAAATGCAGCCGAGGTACCTATATTCGGTTTAGATGAAATTAAAGACGACGATATATTTGTTCCTTGTAGCATGATCGGTGCAACGACTGTTGTTGTAGAAAAGATCATGTCAGCGAGTCAATTCGTTCGAGCATTTGACGCGATGGAAAAGGCGCTTGAGCGACCTATTACGGCGACTTTTCCCATCGAAGTCGGTGGTATCAATTCGCTAATGCCGTTTGTCGTTGCGGCCGCAAAAGGTTTACCTGTTATCGATTGTGATGCGATGGGGAGAGCCTTTCCCGAAGCCCAGATGGTGACCTTTTTTCTCGATGGTTTATCCTCTGCACCAAATACGTTAGCCGATGAAAAGGGAAATACCGTTACCTTAAATCCTATTGACGGTATGTGGTCTGAACGTTTAGCCAGGATGATTTCGGAACAAATGGGGGCTGCCTGCGCGATGTGTGATTACCCCTTACTCGGTAGTCAACTTAAGCGTAGCGCCATCAAAGGAACGCTGACGCTGGCGCAGGATATCGGGAAAACGCTGCGAGAATCTCATCGGTCAGGCAGTCATCCAGTACAGTCTCTGCTTACTGTGCTGAATGGCCATATCGTTGCATCAGGAAAGATTGTTGATGTAGAACGGCGCACAACCGGTGGTTTTGCTCGGGGCAAAGTGGTGCTGGATGGCATGGGAAACGACAAAGGCGAGTCGTTTACGGTGCTTTTTCAGAATGAGTTATTGCTCGCTTATCGCTCATCACAGGTGAAAGATCCTACGCAGGATAATCTGCTGGCCGTTGTGCCTGATTTAATCTCCATAGTAGATAGTGAAACCGGACGTCCGATCATCACGGAGCATTTACGTTATGGGCAGCGAGTCGATGTGATTGCCTATCCGTGCAATGACAAGTGGCGAACGCCAAAAGGGATTGACGTTGCGGGGCCGGAGTATTTCGGTTATCCGGTGCAGTATGTGCCGATAGAACTGCTTGCAAATCGCTGAGGCTTTCCCGATGTTACATAAAAATGATTACCGACTCGGGATTGATGTCGGCGGCACCAACACGGATGCGGCAATTTTAGATGCTGACCTACGCTGCATCGCGACGGCCAAATTTCCTACCAGTCTGGATATCTACTGCGGCATCGAACGGGTGATTGCGGAAGTATTGGCACAGTCTGGTATCGCACCGCAGCATATTCGCTATGCGATGTTGGGTACAACCCAATGTACCAATGCAATTGTTGAGCGGAAAGGGCTGGATCGCGTCGGACTATTGCGCCTGAGCCTGCCAAGTAGCGATAGCGTCCCGCCGCTGTTTGGCTGGGATGACGAGTGGCAAAGGACATTAGGCGAGCATTTCTACCAGATTCACGGCGGCTATGAGTTTGATGGCCGAGAGATTCATTCTGTACTGCGGGATGAAGTGCTGGCAGTTTGTGACAAGATGCGCGGCCATGTCGATAGCGTGGCTATCTGTGGCGTATTTTCCCCCGTAAATAATGAACAGGAACTGCAGGTTGCCCAGTGGGTGAGTGCGGCATTGCCAGAGGTTTCCGTGTCGTTATCCCACCGGATAGGCAGCACGGGATTATTGGAAAGGGAAAACGCGACGATCCTGAATGCATCGTTGCAAAGCACCGCGAACCGCTTTGTTCATGGCTTTACGCAAGCGCTAGTCCGGCATGGTATCAAGGCTACGCCATTCTTCGGGCAAAACGATGGCACATTGATGTCCGAGAGCATGGTGAAGCAATATCCCATTTTGACGATGGCTTGCGGGCCAACGAACTCGATTCGCGGAGCGTGTCACCTTTCCGGGCTGGATAATGCGTTGATTATCGATGTTGGCGGCACGACAACGGATATTGGCGTGTTGGTGAATGGCTTCCCGCGTGAGTCAGCAATCGCCGTTGAAGTCGGCGATGTGCGGACGAATTTCAGAATGCCAGACATTATTTCTATCGGTATTGGTGGCGGAACCTGCGTTCGGCAGTCTCAGGATGGAAAGCTTACCCTTGGACCTGACAGTGTCGGCTATCGCCTGCTTGAACAGGGCGTCAGCTTTGGCGGGGAGACGTTAACGCTCAGCGATATCATGCTGCAACTTCATCGTGAGAGATGGATTACGGATCTTCCTCGTCCGCTACCCAAGCTGGATAATGCATTTTGCCAGCAGGCTTATCGTCAGATGATTGAGAAAGTGGAAAGCGCTATCGATCGGATTAAATCGTCAAGCACAGCAATCCCTGCTGTGCTTGTGGGCGGTGGCAGCATTTTACTGCCTGACGTTTTATCTGGTGTCAGTCAGGTCATGCGCCCGCAGAATTTTGGTGCGGCCAATGCGGTTGGTGTGGCGTTAGGGAAGGTGGGCGCACAGATCGAGCGCGTAGTTAAAATGCCGGATAACGATCGTGAGAAGATAAAAAGTGAGTTGCAACAACACACCATTTTTCTTGCAGAAGAGATGGGAGCCATGCCGGGCAGCGTTGAAATCATCGACTATCAGGAAATTCCGTTGGCTTATCTGCCAGGGAATGCGGTACAGGTGAAAATCAAGGCGGCAGGAAACTTGGCTTAGCACAGCGCATTAACACTGTAGTGATATCTACCCGCCAAAATGAAAATAGCGCGCCCTGAGCGCGCTATTTTTCCAGAAAGCGTCAGAGGCTAGTACATGACCTTGTGACCGTAGCTTTCAAGAATCGATTTAACGCGATCCATCGTATCGGCTTTTGGCGGTTTAACGCCGTCTAATTTGTACTCTTCACCCATCGCAATCCACTTGTGTTTGCCAAGTTCATGATAGGGGAGAAGCTCAATTTTCTCGATGTTCGTCATATCCTTGGTGAATTCGCCCAGTTTGTGTGCGGACGCATCATCGTCAGACCAACCGGGAACGACGACATAACGTATCCAGGTACGCTGGTTGCGCTTTGCCAAATAGCGAGCGAAATCCAGAGTACGGTGATTGGATACGCCCACTAAATTCTGGTGTACGTCGTCATTCATTTGTTTCAGATCGAGCATCACTAAATCGCTGACGTCCAATAGCTCGTCAATGACGGGATCGTAGCGGCGCACGAAGCCATTGGTGTCCAGACAGGTGTTAATGCCTTCTGCCTTACAGGCACGGAACCAGTCGCGCACAAATTCGGCCTGGAGAATAGCCTCACCGCCGGATGCCGTTACGCCACCGCCGGATGCATTCATAAAGTGACGGTAGGTCACGACTTCTTTCATGAGTTCTTCAACCGTCACTTCCTTGCCGCCGTGCGTATCCCAGGTATCACGGTTATGACAATACAGGCAGCGCATCAGGCAGCCCTGAAAGAAGATGATGAAACGGATGCCTGGGCCATCGACGGTGCCACAGGATTCAAAGGAGTGGATGCGACCGATAAGTGACATTGCGAGGTTTTCTCCAAAGTTGACCGAACAATAGCGGTCTTTATGAGCGCAGTCATAAGAAGGCAGATGCTGCTCTGACAAAAGTTTCTGACAGAAGAACACCGTGTGACAGATGCTGCGTCGAATCTGTTTTGCGAGCCATCCACATAATGAGGGCAACATAGCGGGCTGGCAAAACAGGCTAACAATCTGAACGACAAGCGGGGGTGAGAAAAAGGCCCCACTGACGTGGAGCCTTTATTTTACGCCTTTTCAGACAGTCATGGAAATTACATTGACTGTGTGAAAGTACGGGTGATGACGTCTTGTTGCTGTTCTTTCGTCAGTGAATTGAAACGCACTGCGTAGCCAGATACGCGGATAGTCAACTGCGGATATTTCTCCGGGTTTTCCATCGCATCAAGCAGCATTTCACGGTTCATGACGTTGACGTTCAGGTGCTGACCACCTTCGATGCTGGCTTCGTGGTGGAAATAACCATCCATCAGGCCGGCAAGGTTAGCTTTACGCACGTTGTCGTCTTTGCCTAACGCGTTAGGGACGATGGAGAATGTATAAGAAATACCATCTTTCGCGTAAGCAAACGGCAGTTTGGCAACAGAAGTCAGAGAAGCAACGGCACCTTTCTGGTCACGACCATGCATTGGGTTAGCACCTGGTCCAAATGGCGCACCTGCGCGGCGACCGTCTGGCGTGTTACCCGTTTTCTTACCATATACCACGTTAGAGGTGATGGTCAGAACAGACTGAGTTGGTGTTGCGCCACGGTAGGTATTCAGTTTCTGAATTTTCTTCATGAAACGTTCAACCAGATCACAAGCCAGTTCATCTACGCGAGAATCGTTGTTACCGAATTGTGGATATTCGCCTTCGATATCAAAGTCGATAGCCAGGCCATCTTCATCACGAATTGGTTTAACTTTGGCATATTTGATGGCAGACAGGGAGTCAGCAGCAACAGACAGACCCGCGATACCACACGCCATAGTACGGAACACATCACGGTCATGCAGTGCCATCAGCGACGCTTCGTAGCTGTATTTGTCGTGCATGTAGTGAATGATGTTCAGAGAGGTGACGTATTGTTTCGCCAGCCAATCCATGAAGTGATCCATACGATCCATCACTTCGTCGAAGTCCAGAACGTCGCCTTTGATCGGTTCTGATTTCGGACCAACCTGCATTTTCAGTTTTTCGTCCACGCCGCCGTTAATCGCGTACAGCATGGTTTTCGCCAGGTTTGCACGGGCACCGAAGAACTGCATTTGTTTGCCAACGATCATCGGACTTACGCAACAAGCAATGGCGTAGTCATCGTTGTTAAAGTCAGGGCGCATCAGATCGTCATTCTCATATTGCAGAGAAGAGGTATCGATGGAGACTTTAGCCGCATAGTTTTTAAAGCTTTGTGGCAGTTTTTCAGACCACAGAATGGTCATGTTTGGCTCTGGAGACGGCCCCATGGTGTACAGGGTGTTCAGGAAGCGGAAGCTGGTTTTGCTCACCAGAGTACGACCATCCAGACCCATACCGGCCAGAGATTCTGTTGCCCAGATTGGGTCACCAGAGAACAGCTCATCATACTCAGGAGTACGCAGGAAACGCACCATACGCAGTTTCATGACCAGATGGTCAATCATTTCCTGAGCTTCTTCCTCAGTGATTTTGCCTGCTGCCAGATCGCGCTCAAGGTAGATATCCAGGAAGGTAGAGACACGTCCGAAGGACATTGCCGCACCATTCTGTGATTTCACCGCAGCCAGGTAACCGAAGTAAGTCCACTGCACGGCTTCCTGAGCTGTCGCTGCTGGGCCAGAAATGTCACAGCCATATTTAGCGGCCATTTCTTTAATTTGGCTCAGTGCATGATGCTGATCGGCAATTTCTTCACGCAGACGGATTGTTGCTTCCAGATCTTCGCCGTTTTCCAGTTTGGATTGCAGAGAAGTGAACTGAGCAAACTTGTCTTTCATCAGATAGTCGATACCGTACAGCGCAACGCGACGGTAGTCACCGATGATACGGCCACGGCCGTAAGCATCTGGCAGACCAGTCAGAACGCCTGATTTACGACAACGCAGGATGTCTGGAGTGTAAACATCGAACACGCCCTGGTTGTGCGTTTTGCGGTATTCGGTAAAGATTTTTTTCAGTTGAGGATCCAGTTCACGACCGTAAACTTTGCATGAACCTTCAACCATTTTGATGCCGCCGAACGGAATTAACGCACGTTTCAGCGGAGCGTCAGTTTGCAGACCAACGATTTTTTCCAGACCTTTGTTGATGTATCCCGCGTCGTGAGACGTGATAGTTGCAGCAACATTGGTATCAAAATCAACAGGCGCGTGAGTACGGTTTTCCTGTTTGATGCCTTCCATGACGCTGTCCCACAGCGCTGAGGTCGCTTTGGTTGCGCCAGCCAGGAAAGACTCATCACCTTCATACGGCGTGTAGTTTTTCTGGATAAAGTCACGAACGTTGACGTTATCCTGCCATTCACCTTTGCTAAAGCCTTGCCATGCATTGGCCAATTTTTCATTCAGCTCGGTCATTTTACACCTACCTTTGATATGGATTTCTTAAAACCCGACGTTGCGGCCGATTGCACCTTAGTGGTGCTTGTCTCCACCGCGCAAATAAATTACCCAATATGTCAAACCGACCATTACGCCGCCGCCGATGATGTTCCCTAGGGTGACGGGAATCAGATTATCGGTAATAAAGTGGCTAACGGTTAAATGTTCAAACTGAGACGGCACCATGCCAATGGCATTCCAGAATTCCGGGGCCGCAAAATTTTTGATAACGATGCCCATAGGAATCATGAACATGTTGGCGATACTGTGCTCAAAGCCGCTGGAAACAAACATGGCGACAGGCAGAATCATGGCAAACATTTTGTCGGTAAGCGTACGGCCGGAATAGCTCATCCACACGGCCAGACAAACCAGCAGGTTGGCGAGAATCCCCAGACACAGCGCTTCAACAAACGTGTGTTCAAGTTTGTGTTCAGCTGTTTGCAGGACGTTGAGGCCCCACGCACCGTTTGCGACCATGTGCTCTCCCGAGAACCAGATAAGGCCAACGAAGAAAAGCGCGCCAATCAGGTTGCCGACATAGACATTTGCCCAGTTACAGGCTAGTTGCTTCCAGGTAATACGTCCACTGGCTTTGGCAATCACGATAAGAACGGTTGAGGTAAATAAGTCTGCACCGCAGACGACAACCAACATGAGGCCAAGGGAGAAACAGATACCACCGATCAATTTCGCGATGCCGAAAGGTATCGTCGCGGTCCCTGTGGTAGCCGTAATATAAAAGACGAAGGCGATCGAAATAAACACACCCGCAGTGATCGCTAAATAAAACGTCGTATACGGTTGTTTTGTAGCTTTATAGACTCCGGCGTCTTCAGCAACTTTTGCCATGGCGGCCGGGAGTAATAGAGTAAAGGGGTTGTCAGCTTTCACACTAACTCTCTCTTAAAAATTATCAGCGTTGAGATACTAACAAAGCAGTATACGGTAAAATTTGACGTGGATCATATTGCAAGAAATTAACAGGTTGGTAAGTAGAGTGAGATACGGTGGTTTTGTGGTTAATTTATTGAATTTTATAATAAAAAAATATTTTAAATTTTATAAAAAGAGTTGAATGGTATACGTTAAACCTACCGATTTAGCGTTAATAAAAATCATGTTTTGTAGAATTTCAGTACCACCTTGTCGATGTAATTTAATTAAAATTTCACCATTCAATAACAATGTTCTGATTATGCATTACGAATAATAAATATTGCCCTCTGGATAATAAAATAGCCCTTTAGGATAAAGGGCTATTGGTCTGTGGCTATTTGCACTCAAACGCACTCATCGATATAAGACGTGTGCTGATTTCATCATTCTGGCATTATTTTGCTTGCCAATAACGACGCTTCGCCTGTTGCAGTTTTTCATAGGCTGCCAGCAGCGACTGGTGCGCAGGTAAAGAGGTAAAGGTGTCATCCACGGCAAACAGACCATAGAAGCACGCTTCGCCAGCAACCGCAGCGCTAGCGGCATCGACGGTCTCACTGCCGTACATTTTTGTGAAGGTATCGTAATATTCTGCCGGATCGCGCTCAGGCTCTTGCGCCAGTAACAGCAGGGTCTGCAGGCAACGGTAGTAGTTGCTGCGCTGTGCCGTAAAGACGGAATCGTTGAAATCCTGCGTCCACTCTGTCCAGGTCAGAGCCTGATCCAGATCGCCGCCGGCCAGAGCCAGCATGGCTTTCAATTCGCCAACACGCAGAGTGAGCCAGCCATTATCTTTGCCAGTGGCAATACCAAGCAGCTCGCGTACGCGGGTGAAGTCATCCAGCCCTTCGTCATCCAACTGTTGCAACAGAGTCAGATAGTCTTCTTTTTCCCATTTGCTGTCAGGCAGCGCCAGCAGCGTGTCACGCAGATGAGCGCCCATGCTGTTATTGGCTAACAACAGATCGTCGGCAGGATAGATGTCCGACATTCCCGGTACGATGATGCGGCAGGCATAAACAGCCAGATGTTCATAGTCAGCAATGTAGACTTCTTTATCTTCCTGCTTGAAGATCGCCATCAATGTAGCGAATTCTTCTTCCGTCGATCCTTTAAAGCTCCAATCGGCAAATTCATAATCCGCTTGCTTCTTGAACATATCCCAAGAGATCAGACCGCTGGAATCGATAAAGTGGGTTTCCAGGTTAGCGTGCTCGGCAACTTCTTCATCATCGAAGGTCGGTGGGGTGAACACGTCCAGATCTTTCAGGCCACGGCCTTGCAGCAGCTCGGTAACGGTACGCTCCAGCGCCACGCCGAAGTCAGGGTGCGCGCCGAAGGAGGCAAAGCAGGTGCCGTTGGCGGGGTTAAACAGCACTACGCAGATAACCGGATATTTCCCGCCCAGTGAGGCATCGTAAGAGAAAATCGGGAAACCTTCTTTTTCCAGCGTTGCAATCGCTTCGACCACGCCTGGGTAGCGGTTCAGCACCTCTTGCGGAATTTCTGGCAGGCTGATGGATTCGGCAATGATGCGGTTTTTGATGCTGCGCTCAAACACTTCAGACAGCCCCTGAACACGGGCTTCGTTGGCGGTGTTACCGGCGGACATCCCGTTAGAAACGTACAGGTTACCGATGATGTTCATCGGAATATAGACAGTTTGCTGATCGGACTGACGAGTAAATGGCAGCGCGCAAATGCCTCTGTCGGCATTGCCGGATTGCAGATCGATCAGATCGCTGGCGCTCAGTTCCTGCTCAGGATCGTAAAACTGATGCAGACGGGCATCCAGAATACCTTCCGGTAGCGCATCATCTTCTGGAATCGGGAACCATTTTTCATTCGGGTAGTGAACGAAATCGCCGTTAGCGATGCTTTTGCCGAGATAGAAGTCAGCAAAGAAATAGTTGGTGGACAGACGCTCGAAATACTCGCCTAACGCAGAGGCCAGTGCCGCTTTCTTACTGGCACCTTTACCGTTAGTGAAGCAGAGCGGGCAATCGCGGTCTCGAATATGGACAGACCAGACGTTTGGCACCGGGTTCAGCCATGACGCTTCTTCGATGTTAAACCCCAGGTCCTGGAGCTGTTGTTGAAAACGGGCGATGGAATCTTCCAGGGCGGCGTCTTTGCCTGGGATAAACGTTTGAGTCATGGTGTTCACTCTTATCGAGATTAGCGGAAGCGGCATGATACGGATTTTTCTGTTCAGACTCTATTTATTCATAACAGATCGGCAACAGTGAAAAAGAACAGGCTGCGTAACGTGCCGTTTTGCATAATGAAAGCGCAATAAGCGTTGCAGCCGCGATTGACGAGTGATAAAACCGATAGCAGGGTAAAAGTAGTGTGGTTATGGCGGTCCTTCCGTTATAACTACTATCTTGTAACAGCGGTATTTTTATAACCGTCAGGTTTATAAAAATGGTATTTGTAACAACGGTGATAAAAAGAGCCGCTATTTTTCAGGTGTGGTGAGGGGAAATGACTCAGATTTTTAATTTTAGCGCCGGTCCAGCAATGCTGCCGGTTGAAGTACTGCGTCGTGCTGAACAGGAATTGTGTAATTGGAATGGCTTGGGTACATCGGTCATGGAAATCAGCCACCGCAGTAAAGAGTTTATGCAGGTTGCCGCTGAATCCGAACAAGATCTGCGTGATTTGCTGAAAATCCCCTCCAACTACAAAGTGCTTTTTTGCCACGGTGGTGCGCGTGCGCAATTTGCGGCAGTACCGTTAAATCTCTTGGGCGAACGCTCAACGGCCGACTACATCGACGGCGGATATTGGGCAGACAGCGCAATCAATGAAGCAGAAAAATACTGCACACCTAACGTGATTGACGTGAAAACGCGTGTAGGCGATCTGCGCGGCATTAAGCCGATGCGTGAATGGAAATTGTCTGATGACGCCGCGTTTGTACATTACTGTCCGAATGAAACCATTGACGGTATTGCGATCGAAGAAGATCCGGATTTTGGCGATAAAATTGTGGTCGCCGACTATTCTTCCTGCATCCTGTCTCGCCGTATTGACGTTAGCCGTTACGGCGTGATCTATGCCGGTGCGCAGAAAAACATCGGCCCGGCTGGTCTGACGCTGGTTATCGTGCGTGAAGATTTACTGGGCAAAGCGCGCCGTGAGTTGCCATCGATTCTGGATTATCAGGTTCTGGCGGACAATGACTCTATGTTTAACACACCGCCGACGTTTGCCTGGTATCTGTCCGGCATGGTCTTCAAATGGCTGAAAGAGCACGGTGGTCTGGCTGAAATGGAAAAACGTAACCAAGAGAAAGCCGACCTGCTGTATAGCGCGATTGACGGTAACGATTTCTATCGTAATGACGTCGCGGTCGCGAACCGTTCTCGCATGAATGTGCCGTTCCTGCTGGCGGACTCTGCGCTGGATAAAGTCTTCCTAGAGGAATCAGTCGCTGCGGGTCTGCACGCGCTGAAAGGCCATCGCGTAGTGGGCGGCATGCGTGCTTCTATCTACAATGCGATGCCGCTGGAAGGCGTGAAAGCGCTGACGGAATTTATGGCTGACTTCGCGCGTCGCCACGGTTGATTAAGACCGCCCCTCGATACATTTTGATCAGCCCCGGACTTTCCGGGGTTTTTATGTCCACGTTGAAAGAATAGGCTTTACATGCAGGAATCCCTGACTCTACAACCCATCAAACTGATTAACGGTACCCTTAACCTTCCTGGCTCAAAAAGCGTCTCTAACCGTGCGCTTTTGCTAGCGGCCTTGGCTGAAGGAAAGACCCGGTTGACTAACCTGTTAGACAGTGACGATGTTCGCCATATGCTTACCGCTCTAACGGCGCTGGGCGTGGAATATCATCTGTCGTCTGACCGGACGGTGTGTGAGATTACGGGTCTGGGTGGCGCGTTTACGGCATCGCAACCGCTGGAACTGTTTCTAGGGAATGCAGGTACCGCGATGCGTCCACTGGCTGCCGCGTTGTGTCTGACAGATGGCGATATTGTACTGACGGGCGAGCCGCGGATGAAAGAGCGCCCGATCGGGCACTTGGTCGATGCACTGCGTCAGGGCGGGGCGAAAATTGACTATCTGGAGCAGGAAAATTACCCACCGCTTCGTCTGCACGGCGGTTTTCAGGGCGGTGAAATCAGCGTAGATGGCAGCGTATCAAGCCAGTTCCTGACCGCGCTGTTGATGACTGCGCCTCTGGCTAAGCAGGATACGCAAATCAGCATTCAGGGCGATCTGGTTTCCAAACCGTATATCGATATCACGCTGCATATGATGAAAGCCTTTGGTATTGAAGTGCGTCATGAAAATTATCAGCGATTCTTCGTTGCGGGTCGCCAGCAGTATCATTCACCGGGTGATTATCTGGTGGAAGGTGATGCGTCATCGGCTTCTTACTTCCTGGCCGCGGCGGCGATTAAAGGCGGTGTGGTGCGTGTGACCGGCGTAGGCCGTAATAGCGTACAGGGCGACATTCGCTTTGCTGATGTGTTGGAAAAAATGGGTGCGACCGTGCGCTGGGGTGAGGATTATATTGAATGCGAACGTGGTGAACTGCACGCGATCGACATGGATATGAATCACATTCCTGATGCTGCGATGACCATCGCGACGGCGGCGCTTTTCGCTCAAGGTGGCACCACTACGCTGCGTAATATCTACAACTGGCGCGTGAAAGAAACCGATCGTCTGGCGGCAATGGCGATTGAACTGCGTAAAGTTGGCGCGGAAGTGGAAGAGGGTAACGACTACATTTGCATTACGCCGCCGGCCAAGCTGAAAGCGGCAGAAATCGGCACGTACAACGATCATCGTATGGCGATGTGTTTCTCTCTAGTGGCGCTATCGGATACGCCAGTTACGATTCTGGATCCGAAATGTACGGCTAAAACCTTCCCAGACTACTTCGAACAACTGGCACGCCTCAGCGAGCTAGCCTGATCTCTCTAAGGCACGGTTTCCGTGCCTTTTTTCTCTATCGATTTCTCCGAGCAACGCTCAGCTTTTCTTCTGAAATTGCGTACCGCGTTCAGAGAATGCCTTATTTTTCCCGCCATTCCGGCATTGGGGTAACCTTTCTCTGTATTGATGCGTATAATGATGCTCCGTGATGCCATAAAACGGCATAAGCGGAACTTCCCAGTATTAAGGAGAGAGAGATGACGGTGATGGCACCGGTAATTACGGTTGACGGACCGAGCGGCGCAGGCAAAGGTACCTTGTGTAAGGCGTTGGCTGAAGCTTTACAATGGAACCTGCTGGACTCGGGGGCTATCTATCGTGTTTTGGCTCTGGCGGCATTGCACCACCATGTGGATATCAGTTCGGAAGACGCACTGGTTCCGCTAGCTTCTCATCTTGATGTGCGTTTTGTTGCAGAAGACGGGCAGTTGAAAGTCACCCTGGAAGGCGAAGACGTTAGCCATGAAATTCGTACCGAAGCGGTAGGCAACACGGCGTCTCAGGCTGCTGCTTTCCCTCGCGTTCGTGAAGCATTATTACGTCGGCAGCGTGCATTTCGCGAGGTTCCAGGGTTGATTGCTGATGGCAGAGACATGGGAACGGTAGTCTTTCCTGATGCCCCAGTGAAGATTTTTTTGGATGCCAGTGCGGAAGAACGTGCACAACGCCGCATGCTACAGTTGCAGGGGAAGGGCTTTAATGTTAACTTTGAACGTCTTTTGTCTGAGATAAAAGAACGGGATGAGCGCGATCGCAGTCGCGCCGTTGCGCCGTTAGTGCCTGCTGCCGATGCGTTGGTGCTAGATTCAACGGAAATGACAATCGATGAAGTGATAGCGCGCGCGTTGGCTTATGCCCGCGAAATTTTAGCGTAATCACAGAAAACTGAATTTTTACCTCGCTGTAAGGATGCACAGCGGGGCATGTTAAACAACCCCATCGAGCAGGATGCCAGATGGACGTTAAAATGAAACCCTTAAGATTATCAAACATGACTGAATCTTTTGCTCAACTCTTTGAAGAATCCCTGAAAGAAATCGAAACCCGTCCTGGTTCCATCGTACGTGGTGTTGTTGTTGCTATTGATAAAGATGTCGTACTGGTTGATGCCGGTTTGAAATCTGAATCTGCCATTCCGGTAGAGCAATTCAAGAACGCACAAGGCGAATTGGAAATTCAGGTTGGTGATGAAGTTGACGTTGCTCTGGACGCTATCGAAGATGGCTTCGGTGAAACGCTGCTTTCTCGCGAAAAAGCTAAACGTCATGAAGCATGGCTGACGCTGGAAAAAGCTTATGAAGAAGCTGCAACTGTTACCGGTATTATCAACGGTAAAGTTAAAGGCGGTTTCACTGTTGAGCTGAACGGCATTCGCGCGTTCCTGCCAGGTTCTCTGGTAGACGTTCGTCCGGTTCGCGATACGCTGCATCTGGAAGGCAAAGAGCTTGAGTTCAAAGTTATCAAGCTGGATCAGAAACGCAACAACGTTGTTGTTTCCCGCCGTGCAGTTATCGAATCTGAAAACAGCGCTGAGCGCGATCAACTGCTGGAAAACCTGCAGGAAGGCATGGAAGTTAAAGGTATCGTTAAGAACCTTACTGACTACGGTGCATTCGTTGATCTGGGCGGCGTTGATGGCCTGCTGCACATCACTGATATGGCTTGGAAACGTGTTAAACACCCAAGCGAAATCGTCAATGTGGGCGACGAAATCACTGTTAAAGTGCTGAAGTTCGACCGCGAGCGTACTCGTGTGTCTCTGGGCCTGAAACAGCTGGGCGAAGATCCATGGGTCGCTATCGCTAAGCGTTACCCAGAAAGCACGCGTCTGACTGGCCGCGTGACCAACCTGACTGACTACGGCTGCTTCGTTGAAATCGAAGAAGGCGTTGAAGGTCTGGTACACGTTTCTGAAATGGATTGGACCAACAAAAACATCCACCCATCCAAAGTTGTTAACGTTGGTGATGTAGTGGAAGTTATGGTTCTGGACATCGACGAAGAACGTCGTCGTATCTCCCTGGGCCTGAAACAGTGTAAATCCAACCCATGGCAGCTGTTCGCAGAAACCCACAACAAGGGCGACCGCGTTGAAGGTAAAATCAAGTCTATCACTGACTTTGGTATCTTCATCGGTCTGGACGGCGGCATCGACGGTCTGGTTCACCTGTCCGACATCTCTTGGAACGTGGCTGGCGAAGAAGCCGTTCGCGAATTCAAGAAAGGTGATGAAATCGCCGCTGTTGTTCTGCAGGTTGACGCAGAGCGCGAGCGTATCTCCCTGGGTGTGAAACAACTGTCTGAAGACCCGTTCAATAACTACCTGTCTGTTAACAAGAAAGGTGCTATTGTTACTGGTAAAGTTATAGCAGTTGACGCCAAAGGTGCTACAGTTGAATTAGCAGACGGTGTTGAAGGCTATCTGCGTGCTTCTGATGCTTCTCGTGACCGCGTTGAAGATGCAACTCTGGTACTGAGCGTTGGCGACAGCGTTGAAGCGAAATATACTGGTGTTGATCGTAAAAACCGCGTTGTTAGCCTGTCTGTTCGTGCGAAAGACGAAGCTGACGAGAAAGATGCAATCGCAACTGTTAACAACAAGCCGGAAGAAAACAATTTCTCCAGCGCGATGGCAGAAGCGTTCAAAGCAGCTAAAGGCGAGTAATCACTACGGTGGAATGAGCAACGTAAGTTGCTCATTCTTGTAACGGTAGTCAGTTATCCTGGTTATTGATAACCGCACTTGGAGGAGCTATGACCAAGTCTGAACTTATTGAAAGGCTTGCTGGACAGCAATCTCATATCCCAGCCAAAGTGGTTGAGGATGCAGTGAAAGAAATGCTCGAACAAATGGCTTCTACGCTAGCCGAAGGCGACCGTATTGAAATCCGTGGGTTTGGCAGTTTTTCACTTCACTACCGTGCACCGCGTGTAGGTCGTAATCCGAAAACGGGTGACAAAGTTGAGTTGGAAGGTAAGTACGTCCCTCACTTTAAACCGGGTAAGGAACTCCGCGACCGCGCTAATATTTACGGCTAATCATTAGTCCTAAATACCAGCCTTATAAAAGCACCCATTTGGGTGCTTTTTTACATTTATGGCCTATTTTCCTCTCCAACCTTCCACATGATTTGATCTAGTTACTTATCAGAGTGCGATCTCACTTAATACGCTTTCCTTTTTGACCTTCACGCGGCTAAGTGATCGTCAGCACACGAAATATGAATTTTTGATTTTCAACTGCTTGGACGTTGAAGTTTTTAATGTTATTGCCTATTTTTTATTCGGTACATTAACATTTCTAATGCGTTATCTCTAAATAAGGAAAGTGTATGAGTGAAGCGTGTGGCCATTCCGGTAGCATAAGCTGTTCCTGCTGTAGCCCTCTGTGGAAATCATTTTTCCCCGATACGCCAGTTGAGATCCCTGAGGGGGAGAACAGTCTACATATTGAAACGAAGCTATTCCGTTCCGCACCAAATAAGGATGGGAGCCCTGGAAAAGCTATTCTGACGTTAGAAGATGGGAAGGAAGTTGCAGTTGAGGCCATGGGCATTCGTGACGGACTGGTGGTTGCAACGGGTTCGTATCAGGATGTGAAAGCCAAAATGCCGAAAAACACGTCTGAGCATCAATTATCAGGCAAACAAACGCTGTTACCGGGGCTGATTGAGCCGCATGTCCACATCACTAGCTCCGCGATGCTTTCTGGTATTGGTAATGATGTTAGCCCGTTTGAAGAGCAAAAATTACGCAAAAATTATAACCGTAGCTGGGTGATATCCCATCTACAGGAGAAGGCGTTACCGCATAAATCCGATAAATGGCTTATCGGATTTGGTGCTGATCCATCGCTGTTTGTTGAGGGAAATAAGGCATTTGATGCTGATGCTCTCGATAAAATCACGACACTCCAACCGGTATTTGTCCTCAATGCCTCGATGCATCTTGCTTATATCAATCATGCGGCGATTAAGTGTGTTAAAGACTATTATGCAGATAAACCACCCCTTGTCCCACCTATCAGCGAAAACGGTATCCTTAAGGAAATAGTTGGTATCCAGCCAGTGCTAAATGTCATGGTCAGTAGCTACCCTAAAACGGAATTGGCGGTAAAGCTCATTGCATCGATGAGCAAACTATTTGCTTTAGCGAGTAAACGAGGCGTGACTTATATGCTTGATGCTGGCGTTGAACCCAAAGGGTCTCAGCCGGGCTTCGATCAAGTGAGTTTCCTGGACAAATGGGCGCATCTGCCGATTTGTCCGGTGCGGATAGGCGGTGCACTGATTGTTACGAGTAGTGAGGATTTTGAAAATAAAGTGGTGAATTATTACTCTCCGGGGTATGGAGATGAACACTTTCACTTGCCGTATATCAAGGTTATTTCAGATGGTTCAAACCAAGGGCTGACGGGGTATCAATCCACGCCGTACTGCTGTAATCACCTCTATGAAAAAACGCCAGGCGTGGATAATGTCGGTGCCTTCAACTTTGATCCATCCACTAATATCAATACGCTGGTGCAGAACGTTGTAGATAAAAACTGGTCATTGATGATTCATACGAATGGCGATGAAGCCATCAGGCTGACCTTAGCGTCTTTTAAACTGGCTGGCGTGACATCAGAGACTTACGAACTGCGGCGGGATCGTTTGGAACATGCCTCCCTGCTCACTGACGATCATCTTGTGGAAATGAAACAGCTCGGTATTTCCCCCAGTTTCTTAATTGGTCATGTGGGGTATTGGGGCTGGGCATTCCAGCAAACCATTCTGGGAGAGGATCGCGCTAATCACCTTGATCGCTGCCAATCCGCGATCAATCACGGGATGAGGATTACGCTACACAGCGATAACGGTGTTACACCGCTTGGCCCGCTACGCATGATGGAACAGGCGATTTCTCGTGTGATGGAAGGCGCGCCTCAACAGGCGACTCCTGCTGTGTTGCGCGAGCAAGAGCGGATTTCCCGTTTCGCCGCGCTTAAATCCGCAACTTATGATGCCGCCTGGCAGTGTCATGCAGATCAGTGGGTCGGATCGTTGGTCGCTGGTAAATGTGCTGATTTTATTATTCTGGCGGATTCCCCGCTGACCTATGATTCAGCAGATAAAAATAATCCGGTGAAAGATATGCGTCATATTCCGGTTCTGGAAACCTGGAAAGGGGGACGTAAGGTACACTCAAGCTAACACGGCGATGTTGCCATAATAAAGCCCCGCGTTATCAGCGATCGATAACGCGGGGAACAGGTTTACTTATTGTGACGCGCTTTCAGGCGATTAATGATGGTCGCCAGATCTAAATCCTGATCCTGCAACAGCACCAGCAGGTGGTACATCAAATCTGCGGCTTCGTTGGTCAGTTCTTCGCGGTCATGCACCGTGGCCGCTAATGCCGCTTCCAATCCTTCCTCACCGACCTTCTGCGCAATGCGCTTGGTGCCGCTGGCATATAGGCGCGCAGTGTAAGAGCTATCTGGGTCAGCATGCTTACGCTCGGCCAGCAGTTGCTCTAACTGATAGAGGAACGTCCAGTCGCTGGCAGCAGGCGAGAAGCAACTGCTGGTGCCCAGATGGCAGGTTGGACCGATGGGATTAACCAGAATCAGCAGGGTGTCGTTATCGCAGTCCGGCGTGATAGAGACGACATTCAGGAAATGGCCGGAAGATTCGCCTTTCGTCCACAAGCGCTGCTTGGTCCGCGAGAAAAACGTGACCTTGCCGCTCTCTTCCGTAGCCTGCAACGCGTCCTGATTCATGTAGCCCAGCATCAATACTTCACCGGATACCGCATGTTGCACGACAACCGGCAGCATACCGTCCGTTTTTTCCCAATCGAGTTGGTTTCGTTGTTCGTCGTTTAGAAAAACTGCTTCGCTTAACACACTCGAATCTCCACACCCTGTTGCTTAAGATATTGTTTCAGTTCGCCAATATTAATAATTTGCTTGTGAAACACCGATGCTGCCAGCGCGCCATCAACGTGGGCGGTTTGGAACGCATCCAGAAAATGTTCCATGGTGCCTGCGCCGCCGGAAGCAATAAGCGGGACATGACAGACATCACGCACCAGATTTAACTGATGTAAATCATAGCCGTTACGCACGCCGTCCTGATTCATCATGTTCAGGACAATCTCACCCGCACCGCGCTTCTGCACTTCTTCTACCCAATCCAGCGTTTCCCAAGTGGTGACCTTGGTGCGCGCTTCATCACCCGTGTATTGATTCACATGGTAGCGGCCTGTAGCAGCATCGTGCCAGGTATCAATCCCGACGACGATGCATTGTACGCCATAGCGGTCAGCCAGGCGGGTAATCAGCTCTGGGTCGGCCAGTGCCGGTGAGTTGATGGAAATCTTATCTGCGCCGAAAGAGAGGATTTGACCCGCTTCTTCCACGCTTTTAATGCCGCCCGCCACACAGAAGGGAATATCAATCACTTCCGCGACGCGGGATACCCAGCTTTTATCGACTACACGGCCATCGGAAGAGGCGGTGATATCATAAAAAACCAGCTCATCTGCCCCTTCCTGCGCGTAGCGCTGCGCCAATGGCACAATGTCACCGATGATTTCGTGGTTGCGGAACTGTACACCTTTGACGACCTGACCGTTACGCACGTCCAGGCAGGGAATTATCCGTTTTGCCAGCATGAAATAGCCTCCGCGACGTTGAATTTACCTTCCAGCAGCGCACGACCTACGATCACGCCCTGCACACCGCTGCCGCGCAAATTGGCGATATCCGTCAAGTTACCGATGCCGCCGGATGCCTGAAAGGCAATCTGCGGGTAGCGCTGGCTGATTTCACGATAGAGTTCGACGTTGGAGCCGCTCAGCGTACCGTCACGAGAAATATCAGTGCACAGCACATGTTTCAGACCGAACGGCAGATATTGTTCAACGACCTGCTCAAGCGTGGCGTTTGAATTTTCCTGCCAGCCGCTGATGGCGACGAACTTCGTGCCGTTGGCGTCGATGCGCACGTCCAGCGCCAGCACCAGCGCTTCTGCGCCGTAGCGGGTGAACCATTGCTGAACAAGTTCCGGCTGCTTAACGGCGGTGGAGCCGATGACGACACGGCTGGCTCCGGCTTTTAATAACGCTTCCACGTCCTGCTCGGTGCGGATGCCGCCGCCAATCTGAACGGGGACGGTAACGCCAGCCAACAGCGTCGTTAATAGCGGAATCTGGCGGGCCGAGGGATCTTTTGCACCGGTCAAATCCACCAAATGCAGCACGCCTGCGCCTTGTTGCTGGTAATCCTGCAAGCGGGGGAGCGGATCGCTGCCGTACTGGCGCTGTTGGCCATAATCACCCTGATGTAGACGGACAACCTGTCCATCAATCAGATCTAATGCGGGAATAATCATGACGCTCTACATCTCCAGAAAGTTTTTCAGCAGTTGCGCGCCCGCCGCACCCGAACGCTCAGGGTGGAACTGCACGCCAAAGAAGTTATCTTTTTCCAGCGCGGCGGTGAAGGCTTCGCCGTAGTTGGCTTGGGCAATCGTGTTTTCGCAGACCGGCATGGCATAGCTGTGAACGAAATAGAAATAGGCACCGTCATCGATATCGCGGAACAAACGATGTCCGGCCTTCGGAATGACCTGATTCCAGCCCATATGCGGCAACGGTAAGCCATGGTCAACCATCTTTTTCACCGGCGAATCAACAATGCCGAGCGTGGGAATGCCGCCATTTTCGTCGCTGTTTGTGCCTAATAACTGCATACCAAGGCAAATACCGAGAACGGGCTGGGTACAGGCTTTGATCAACGCAATCAGGTCGCGCTCTTCCAGTTGATTCATCGCAGCCTGTGCGGTGCCAACGCCCGGCAGAAACAGCTTGTCCGCTTGCAGGACAATCTCGGCCTCGCGGCTTACAACGGGCGTATACCCCAACCGCTGCACGGCGTAGGTCACCGAAGAGAGATTAGCGCAGCCAGTATCAAGAATGACGACCTTCATCAGAGCACTCCTTTCGAGCTCGGCAGCGTATCACCCTCGACGCGGATTGCCTGACGCAGCGTGCGCCCGAAGACTTTGAACAGGCTTTCCACACGGTGATGATCGTTACGCCCTTTGGTTTTCAGGTGCAGCGTACAGGCCATAGAATAAGACAGTGAACGGAAGAAGTGTTCGACCATTTCTGTACTCAGGTCGCCAACGCGCTGGTAGCTGAATTCTGCTTTGTATTCCAGGTGCGGACGTCCGGAAATATCAAGCGCACAGCGTGCCAGACACTCATCCATAGGCAGAACAAAGCCAAAGCGGCCAATACCACGTTTATCGCCCAGCGCTTTATTCAGGGCTTCGCCCAGCGCCAGACCGGTATCTTCTACCGTGTGGTGATCGTCGATGTATAGATCGCCTTTCACTTCAATGTTCATGCGGAATCCGCCGTGGGTGGCGATTTGATCCAGCATGTGATCGAAGAAGCCGACGCCGGTGTTGATTTTGCTGCCACCTTCCTGATCCAGCCAGACGTTTACATCAATCGCGGTTTCACGCGTGACGCGGTTGACGTGCGCATGGCGGTCACGCTTGGTCAACTGGTTGGTAATCGCTTGCCAGCTTAGCCCGCCACGCTGATAGAGCAGCCCGGTTATGCCCATGTTCTGCGCCAGTTGAATATCGGTCTGGCGGTCGCCGATGACGTAGCTATTCGCCACATCCATCAGGCCGTTGTTCAAATAGGCAGTCACCAGCTCGGTCTTGGGCTTGCGACAGGTGCAGTTATCCGCGGGTAAATGCGGGCAGATCAGCACTTGCTCAAAACGGATGCCCTGCGATGTCAGAATCTGCATCATCAAGTTGTGCGGTGGATCGAAGGTTTCCTGCGGAAAGCTCTCGGTTCCCAATCCATCCTGATTCGTAATCATCACCAGCGTATAACCGACTTTTTGCAGTGCCAGCAGCGAGGGAATGACATCTGGTTCCAGCGCCAGTTTATCCAGACGGTCAACCTGAAAATCCTCAGGCGGTTCAGCAATCAATGTTCCGTCACGGTCGATAAAGAGGTATTTCTGGCCCACGTGAGCTCCTTAAAATTAAGCGTTGATGCCCGGCAATGATTGTAATGCAGCAACAACGCGTTCACATTCGTAGCGGTTGCCGATAGTAATGCGCAAACAGCCTGCGAGGCTCGGTTGCTTATTTTGGTCACGCAGAATAATGCCTTGATCCCACAGCGTTTTAAATACAGAAGGGGAGGCGGTAAAGCGCACCAGTAGATAGTTACTCTCGCTGGGGAAGATTTCTTCAATGCAGGGAATGTCTTTTAAGGCATCGCTCAGCCAGCGGCGAGCGGAGGTAATCTCCTCAACATTCGCCTTCATTTTGGCGATCCCTTCGTGACTCAGCGCCTGCGCGGCGATATCCGCTACGGGAGTGGACAGCGGATAAGGGGCAATGACCTTCAGCAGAAGCTGAATGACCTCAGGGTTCGCCAGCGTGAAGCCACAACGCAATCCAGCGAGTGAAAAGGCTTTGGACAAGGTACGCAGAATCACCAAATGTGGGAATTCGTCCAGCCAGACCGAGGTGGTCGCCTGCGGACAGAATTCAATGTAGGCTTCATCAATAACGACCAGCGCTTTGCCCTGAGCCAGCGTGAGTAGCTGACGCAAATCCTCCCGTGCGATCAGGTTGCCGGTTGGGTTGTTCGGGCTGCATACGTAAATGACCTTAGTGCCGTCCAGCTGTGCTTCAATCGCGTCGAGATCCAACTGCCAGTCTGATTTGCTGGCTACGGTACGGCGTTCCACGCCAAACGTCTCGGCGCTGACGGCGTACATGCCGTAGGTGGGTGGACAGAACAGGATGGCGTCTTTCCCCGGTTCGCAGAACGCGCGGATCAGCAGTTCGATACCTTCGTCAGCACCGCGGCTGACCAGAACCTGCTCCGGTGTTACGCCAGCATACTCGGCGTAACGGCCGATAACCGTGACTGGCTGGCATTCCGGGTAGCGGTTCAACGTTTGCAGCGTTAACTGAAATTCTGGTGCTTCAGGGTATTCATTGGCATTCAGCCAGACATCGCCGTTACCGCCCAGACGACGGGCAGATTGGTACGGCGTCAGCGCACGGACATTGGCGCGTGCCAGTTCTTCAATGCTGCTCATGCTTGCTCCTTCAGTGCTGCAACACGCAGGGTAACGGCGTTTTTGTGGGCGGTCAGCTGTTCGGCCTGTGCCAATATTTCTATGGTCGGCGCCAGTTGCAGTAACCCCTGCGGCGTGAGCTGCTGTACGGTCATGCGCTTCTGAAAATCGGCCAGTCCCAGGCTTGAATAGGTCGAGGTATAGCCATAGGTCGGCAGAACGTGGTTGGTGCCGGAGGCGTAGTCGCCCGCGGATTCCGGTGACCAGTCGCCAAGGAAAACTGAACCCGCGCTGGTGATGCTATCAACCAGTGATTCGGCGTCCCGCGTCTGGATGATCAAGTGCTCTGGACCATATTGATTACTGATTTCAATGCACTGTGCCAAATCACGCGCAACGATGACGCGGCTGCTGGCAAGTGCCTGACGCGCGATGTCTGCACGGGACAATTGCGTGAGCTGTTCTTCAACGGCGTCTGCTACGGCTTTGGCCATTGCTGCGTCCGGTGTAAGCAGAATGACCTGTGAATCCGGGCCGTGTTCTGCCTGCGACAACAGGTCGGAGGCGACAAACGCGGGCGTCGCGCCGCTGTCGGCGATCACTAATACTTCGGATGGACCAGCGGGCATATCAATGGCCGCGCCATCGAGCTGCTGACTAACCTGACGCTTAGCTTCCGTGACATACGCGTTACCGGGGCCAAAGATCTTATCCACTTTCGGCACGCTCTCGGTGCCAAATGCCATCGCAGCAATCGCTTGCGCGCCACCGAGCTGAAAGACTTCTTTAATGCCGCACAGCTGTGCGGCATACAGAATTTCATCGGCAATCGGCGGCGGTGAGCACAGTACGACACGACCACAGCCGGCAATGCGTGAAGGCGTTCCCAGCATCAGCACGGTTGACGGCAGCGGGGCAGAGCCCCCAGGAATATACAGCCCGACGGTTGCGATAGGGCGAGTGAGCTGCTGGCAACGTACGCCTGGCTGCGTTTCGATATCGACAATCGGCAGTTTTTGCGCGTTGTGGAATGTCTCGATATTACGCACGGCGATCGCCATCGCCTGTTTTACCTCATCGCCCAAACGGGCGGAGGCGGCGGCAATCTCGGCCTCGGTGACGCGAATCGCATTCACCTGAACCTTATCGAACTGTGCGCTGTAGTCGCGTAACGCGCTATCACCACGGCTTTTCACATTTGCCAGAATATCGCTCACGATGGCGGTGATGCGGTCTGATGCGGAAATAGCCGGGCGAGTCAGTAGCTGACGCTGCTCTTCTGCTGAACAGCGCTGCCAGTCAACGAGCGTGCTAAAACTGCCGGTGCTGTTGGTGTTGTCAGCCATCGTCATCACTCCATCATTTTTTCAATAGGCAGAACCAGAATGGAGCTGGCACCCAACGATTTCAGTTTTTCCATCGTTTCCCAGAACAGCGTTTCGCTACTGACCATGTGCATGGCAACGCGGCTTTGGTCGCCGGCCAGTGGCAGAATGGTTGGGCGCTCAGCGCCAGGCAACAGGGCGATGACTTCTTCCAGACGTTCGCTCGGCGCGTGCAGCATGATGTATTTCGATTCACGTGCCTGAATCACGCCTTGCATACGGGTCAGCAGTTTATCGATCAGCAGCTGTTTCTCTTCTGGCATCTCGCCGTCGCGCTGAATCAGGCAGGCTTTGGAACGGTAAATCACTTCCACTTCACGCAGGCCGTTGGCTTCCAGTGTGGCACCGGTAGAGACCAGATCGCAGATAGCATCGGCCAGACCGGCACGCGGTGCTACTTCGACGGAACCGTTGAGCAGACAGGATTTGAAATTGACAGATTGTCTGTCGAGATATTGTTTGAGCAGGTGAGGATAAGAGGTGGCGATACGTTTGTTTTGCAGACATTCAGGACCGGTATAGGCTTCGTCCAGCGGCATCGCCAGCGACAGGCGGCAGCCGCCGAAATCCAGACGACGCAGCGTGAAGTAACGCGGATCTTCACCCTGTGCACGACGGTTTAACAGCTCTTCTTCCAGCACGTTTTCGCCGATGATGCCCAGATCGACTACGCCATCCATGACCAGGCCGGGAATATCGTCATCGCGCACTCGCAGGATATCAATCGGCATATTTTCTGCGAATGCAATCAGACGCTGTTGCTGTAAGTTGATTTTGATCCCGCAGCGCGCCAGCAGTTCGCGTGAATCGTCGCTCAGGCGGCCTGACTTCTGCATTGCTATCCGTAAACGTGTTTTATCCAGCATGGAAACCTCATTAACCTGTCAAATTTAAATTTTTGGAAATAGAGCGAGCATAAAAAAACCCTCGGAAGATGATCTTCCGAGGGCTCTCTTTGTGTTCTGCGCCACTGGAAGATCTTAATGTCTTCCAGCACCAACTGCCCGAAAGACTAATCAGGATGATGGTGATGATGGTGGTTAAACAGAACGCGTGTCATAAAATGTCTCTTTGTTGTGTCAGTGTTTATTAAATCAATAACGATTTCTGTCGAATAACCTAAACCATGTTCGGGCTGTTGTGCAACATTTTTTTAGCAGATGTGGGAAGTTCGTTTTGGTTGGGGGATGTGCCAGCATAATCGCGCTGGATATCCGCTTTTGATAGACAGAAAAGACTACGGAAATCGGACAGGCATCCGTAGCGGTGGGCGTCAAAGCCGTTTACTCTGTAGGCGTGCGTATACTCGTCATACTTCAAGTTGCATGTGCGTTGGCTGCGTTCAGTCACCCGAATCACTTACTTGAGTAAGCTCATCGGGATGCCTTCTCTTGCCGCCTGCCTGAAACTCGAATTATGTAGAGTATAGTGTTAATTAACAAGCTCCTTGCAGGGGAGAACGGCTGATGAAAAAAGTATCGATTGTGGGGTTGGGCTGGTTGGGTATGCCACTAGCTCTGGCGCTGAATGGGCACGGCTACCACGTGACAGGGACGAAAACCACTCGGGATGGCGTGGAAGCCGCGCGAATGAGCGGCATTGAGTGCTATCAACTCGCGCTGACGCCTGAATTGGAATGCGACGCAGACGAGCTTAGCGCATTACTACAGGTTGACGTATTGATCGTGACCTTGCCCGCCAGCCGAACGGCGGAAGGCGGGGAAGGGTATGCGCAAGCGGTACAGCAGTTGGTGAATATGGCGCGCGTGTTTCATGTCCCGCGTATTATCTTCACCAGTTCAACCTCGGTTTATGGCGATAGCAGCGGCACGGCAAAAGAAAACTCGCCGCTACAGCCGACGACGGTAGCAGGGAAAACGCTGGTGTCCCTCGAACAGTGGTTGCAGCATCTACCTGATACCTCCGTCGATATCTTGCGTCTTGCGGGGCTGGTCGGTGGTGAACGCCATCCTGGACGTTTCCTTGCGGGCAAAACCAATCTGCCGCGCGGTAATCATGGCGTGAATCTGGTACATCAGGAAGATGTGCTGGCGGCAATCCTGTTGCTGCTTAAGCTTCCGAACGGCGGGCATATCTATAATCTGTGTGCGCCAGAACATCCTGCCAGACAGGACTTTTATCTTGAACAGGCGCGCAGATTGCACCTGTCTCCGCCGCAGTTTGCGCCCGTAACCGACAGCGATCAGGGGAAGATTGTGGATGGACAGCGTATCTGCCATGAACTCGGGTTTGAGTATCAGTACCCTAATCCCTCAATGATGCCGCTGAATGAAGGTTTGTAGCGCTAACGGCAATGCGTTCTGGCTTGTTTGCCACGATTTTTGATACCGCTATAGGGTTTCTGATACGCCCGGATGCACGTGATGCCATCCGGGCGTGAGTCGCTAAAACGACGTCCAGTCGCTTTCTGATGACACGGCTTTTTTGTCTGCCGTTGACACACGTTTTGGCAGCGCGTGGCGTGACGCAGAGGATGGTGCGCGTGAGCCTGCGCGGTTATCCGATTGGGATACGCGGAAGTGCTCAAGCAACTTCTCTAACAATACAGCCTGTTCTTCCAGCGAGTTGGCGGAAATAGAGGATTCCATTACCAGCGAGGCGTTCTGCTGAGTGGTGGTGTCCAGTTCGCTGATTGCCTGCGCGATTTGCCCAATTCCCCGGCTCTGTTCTTCCGAAGCGGATGAAATTTCCCCCATGATGTCGTTCACGCGAGAAACGGAATCGACGATTTGCTCCATGGTTTCTCCGGCAACTGCCACAAGATGGCTACCCGCATTGGTACGCTCGACGGACTCTGAGATCAGCGCTTCGATGTCTTTGGCGGCCTGAGAACTGCGCTGCGATAAACTGCGTACTTCGCCTGCTACCACGGCAAAACCGCGCCCTTGTTCACCGGCGCGCGCGGCTTCTACCGCGGCGTTCAGCGCCAGAATGTTGGTCTGGAAAGCAATGCTATTGATGACGGTGGTGATATCGGCGATTTTTTTGGAGCTGGCCGCGATATTGTCCATGGTCGTCACAACCTGTTTCACGACCTCACCGCCTTTCAGCGCATTCTTGGAGGCATCGGCTGCGATCTGGCTGGCATGTTTAGCGTTATCGGCGTTATTTTTCACCGTTGACGTCAGTTCTTCCATGCTGGCTGCGGTTTCAACGACGGCAGCCGACTGCTGTTCGGTGCGTGATGAAAGATCGCTATTGCCTGTGGCAATTTTACTTGCTGACTGGCTAACGCTACCGACGCTGTCCCGCACTTCGGAGATAACGTGGCGCAGCTGTTCATTCATTGTCCCCATTGCGTGGGTAAGCCGCCCCAGTTCATCGTGGCGATCGGTTTGAATCGAGGTGGTGAGATCGCCACTGGCAATACGTTCCGCCAGCGACAGGTTATGGATGATGGGGCGGGTAATAATCCGGGTGATGTAGATCGAAATAATGATACCGATGATGACGGCGATGAGACCGATAATCATGGTAATGGTGGCAGAGTTATAGGCCAGCTCATCGTTTTTCGCTTTGATAATGGCCGTCAGTGCGTTGATGTCGGCACTGCTTTTCGTTCCTGCTCTCATGACCAGATATTCTGCTTTTTTCACGTTATCGAAAGCGGTGTAATAGTCTGCGTTAATCTGTTGATATTGCTTGATGTAATTGCGTAATGCGTCAGCCTGACCTTTCAGATCGGCAGGTAAAATCGGTAAGGCCTGATAGGCTGATTCCGTTTCCGCATAACGGTTATTCAGTGCAGTGACGGTTTTCTCATCTTTTGTTATTTGCAGCTCATAACTCAGCTTTTGCACTTCACTTAACAAGAAAGCGAGTCTGCTAATCGCGTAATAGGCATCATTATCGGGGAATGAACTGGTGCTATGAATGGTCTGTGCAACAGGTTCCAGCGTGGCTTGTGCATGGAGTTGATTTATTTTTCCCTGAATAGCAACCGCTTTTTGTGTTGCAACAGACATTGCGGATACCGATGTCTGAAAGCCTTCTAAGTTTTCTTTTAAGCTGTTGATGTGGCCTAACTCATCGGTGCTCCAGGCCAGCGTTTTTGCACTGTCTGTTAAGTCTGTCGCGCTTTTAACGAATTTCGCCAGAATATCTTTTGTCTTTTCATCAGGGGCGTAGAAATATTTAACACGATTTATTTTTGCCTGAAACACCTCAATATTGATGCTGTAAATAAGATTGGTTTTCTCATAGATATCTTTGATGTCTTTAAATCTTTTTGTACTAAGCGATGAGGCAACAATAACGAGTAATAAAATAATGCCAAATCCCGCATACAGTTTATGTGCGATTTTTGTGTTACGGATTCGACTGGCAAGATTCTGCATTATAACTCTCCATGTAGGACGATTTATTAGTAATAATGATCACAGTTTTATTGCTAACGATTATTTCACGGTTAATAACGATGTCATGTTTCACGACGGTTTCATTGCTAGCTACTATGAGTTATCGGGCTTTCTTATCGCGATGTTAGTGCCAGAGTAGGGGATAATAACATTTTGTGATGGATATCAAGGCGGGCTGTGCAAATGCACAGTGTTTTATGGGGATACATCCAAAACAACGTAGCTTACTGATTATTTAACGATTTATTGATCATTGAATTCAGCCCTGACGTCATATCAGGGCTGAAGGATCTAATGTTAGAACGTTGTCCAGCCTGAATCCTGCGACTGTTTTGATGCAGGTGGCAGGCGTTTCTGCTGTGGCGGCAAACCGGGGAGAGTTGCTTTGGGTTTGCGCCCCTCGTGATCGGACAGGCGGAAGTTCGCCACCATACTTTCGAGTATTGCAGACTGTTCTTCCAGCGAGTTAGCGGAGATTGAGGATTCCATGACCAGCGCCGCATTCTGCTGCGTGGTGGTATCAAGCTCGCTGATGGCGCGAGAAATTTGCTCAATGCCGCGGCTTTGCTCATCGGAAGCGGAGGCAATTTCCCCCATGATGTCGTTAACCCGCGAGACAGAGGAGACGATCTGATCCATCGCGGTTCCCGCATTGGCTACCAGTTGTGTGCCTACATTGATACGCGACACCGATTCGGATATCAGGCTGGCGATTTCTTTTGCAGCTTGAGAGGTGCGTTGAGAAAGCGTCCGTACTTCGCTGGCAACCACGGCGAATCCACGGCCTTGCTCCCCGGCGCGTGCGGCCTCTACGGCGGCGTTCAGCGCCAGAATATTGGTCTGGAAAGCAATGCTGTTGATAACGGCGGTGATGTCGGCAATCTTTCGTGAGCTGTCTGAAATGCCTGACATGGTATCCACCACATCCCGTACCACTTCGCCGCCTTTGTGCGCATTTTGCGAGGCTTCAGTACTGATCTGACTCGCCTGTTTGGCGTTTTCGGCGTTGTTCTTCACGGTCGACGTCAGTTCTTCCATGCTGGCGGCGGTTTCTACCACTGCGGCCGACTGCTGCTCGGTGCGTGAGGAGAGATCGCTATTGCCGGCGGCAATCTTGGCAGCAGAGGTCGACACGCTGTCCACGCTGTCACGTACATCACTGATCATATGGCGCAGTTTTTCGTTCATTCTGCCCATGGCGGCCGTTAGCTGGCCCAGCTCATCATCGCGGTCAGCCACGATTGTTGAGGTCAGATCGCCTGCGGCGATTTTTTCCGCCAGAGAAAGGTTATGAATCACGGGACGGGTGATTTGGCGGGTAATCAGCAGTGAGATGATAATACCGATCACGACGGCGATGAGGCCAATGATCATCGTGATAGTCGCGGAACCGTATGCCAGCTCGTCATTCTTCTCTTTGACGATAGTGATAAGCGCTTTAATGGAGGCACTGCTTTTATCCCCGCCAACCTTCACGCCGTCTTCGGCTTTTTTCAGATCGTTGACGCTCTGGAAGTAGTCAGCATTGAGTTTTTTATAGCTGTTGACATAGCTCCGCAGGCCCTCTGCCGCGACCTTTTGTTCAGGCGTCAGTGCCGCAGTGGCGGCCTGATAACTGCTGTCAAAGCGGCTAAAAGCCTCATCGAGCTTCTTCGCGGCATCGGCATTTTGCTTAAGCTGCAGCTCATAGGATAACTGTTTGAGTTCTGAAACCTGCGTTGCCAAATCTTCCGCCTGATATTGCGTTGCGCTATCAGAAGGCTGCTGACGCAGCTTGGTATAAAAGTCTGCGGTAATGTTTTGCCCGTTGGCGATGCTGATTTTGTCGCGATTTTCTACCAGGCGCTGCGTGGCTTTCCCCATCTCGGTGATAGCGTTCTGAAATTCGGTCAGGTGCTGGCCGAGATCGTTGACGAGGGGCGCGCCTTCTGGACTCCATGAGAGCGTTTTCGCTTCAGTGGTTAACTCTGAAGCATGTTTAACGAAGCCCGCCATGGTTTCACGCGACTTCTCTTCATAGGAATAAAAATACTTCAGGCGGTTTATTTTGGCCTGAAAGACTTCGATGTTGATGTTGTAAATAAGATTGGTTTTCTCATAGATATCACGAATTTCTCTGAAGCGCCCTGCGCTCAGTAGCGATGCAATGATGACCAGTAGCAGGATTACCCCAAACCCAAGATACAGCTTTTGGGATATTTTAAGATTTCTGATTTTTTTGGCTAAGAACATGACGTCTCTCCGGGGATGAATTACTGGTGTCGGGTAACGAATTAATAGCGATATGACCCATAGTGCTTATCGGATTTATGGCGATTTTTTTTAGTGTGAGTGAGGAAACTAATAATAATTTGTGAGGTTTCTCTCTTATGGTTGGACAACTGCACAGCAAGTGCGGGTTGAATTACCAATAGGCGTTACGGTAACCGCTGTAGAGATAAATACAGGGAACTATGATTATTTTTAAAAACTTGAGAAGGAACGGGGTAATTTAGAATTTTTTTTGAAATATAAGCAGGGTAAAAATAACGAATGGTTAAGTTTTGAATTAATAGAGGTAAGGTGCACTGAGTAGTGCATGACGTTATTACGTTAGCGGATTTTTATCTCAATTTTTATCGTACATTGTTGTCTGACTGTGCCGAATGCCCTATGACGGCTAATCTCACCGTCATAGGATAGGGGGGCTAGTGGGTGCTTTTGGTACGATACAGCCGACGTGGGTGACCAATCTTGCCGTAACGCATTTCGATATCGAGGAACTGATTTTCAACGCAGAACTCCAGATAGCGACGCGCCGTCGTTTTACTGAGTCCGGTTTTTTCGACGATATCATCGACAGAATAGAGTGTATCGCCGTCATCGTTAGCAAAAATCTGCTTGATCAGCCCCAGCGTGTTCTCTTCAATGCCTTTCGCTGAGGAGGAGGAGACTGCGCCGGACGATTGCAACTGATAGAGAATATCTACGTTCTGCTGATCGACAATTTTGTAAGTGTGCTGAGTTTTCACGAATTGAATAAATCGCTCCAGCGAAGAGCGCAGCCGTGGGTAGGAGAGCGGTTTGATAATGTAGTCAAAGGCCCCGCAGCGAATCGCCTGAGCGCAGGTATTCATATCGCTGGCGGCGGTAATGAAGATGACGGAACAGTTCATTCCTTTGAGTAGTTGGCTTTCAATCAGCGAAACCCCTTCGCCGTCAGGCAAATAGTTATCCAGCAAAATCAGGCGCGGCCTGTGCTGCTGAAGGAGCTTTTTGGCTTCAAAAAGCGTAGCGGCAATCCCGACGACACGCAGATTGAAATGTTTTTCAATAAATTCAGCATGAATATTTGCCAGCTTACTTTCATCTTCAACGATTAAGACATCGAAATGTTCAGTGTGCTGCATGGTGTAAATCCCTGTTAGTCTCTGAATTATAAAATAAAATAGTGTCCGTTATACCTCAAGCGGCCTATGCGTTATTCAATACGCTGCCGCTCAAATTATTGTGGGGACATCGGAATAAATAGGGAAAATATGCTGCCATTCGGCTGGTTGGCCGAGACCTCGATCATTCCCTGAGCCTGATTGACGTAGCTGGCGACCAGATGCAGCCCCAGCCCGT
Source organism: Pectobacterium carotovorum (assembly GCA_016415585.1). Classification (NCBI taxonomy): domain Bacteria; kingdom Pseudomonadati; phylum Pseudomonadota; class Gammaproteobacteria; order Enterobacterales; family Pectobacteriaceae; genus Pectobacterium; species Pectobacterium carotovorum. The sequence continues at coordinate 2,038,202 of CP066552.1, forward strand.
GATCGCCCTGTGTTTTGCTGGTTACACCCATTTCAAACAGGTTATCAGCAATAGCCGGATCGATACCCGTCCCTTGATCGGCGACTTCAATGACCAATTCTTGTTCGCTGTCATAGATATACACCTCGACAGGATAATGTGGTGCGGTGGTGGCTAATGTGGCTTCCATCGCGTTGTCCAGCAAATTACCAATGATGGACATCAGTTCCGTTTCGCTCAGCGCCGGTGGAATATGGGTAAGCTGGCAGCGTGGATCGAAAACAATCTCAATGCCTTTTTCCCGTGCCGTCGCGTATTTGCCCAGCAGCAGCCCGCACAGAGCGGGTGAACAGAAGCGGCGCGACACAAAATCCAGCACCACCTGTGCGCTTTCTGACTGCGCTTCAATATATTTAATAGCTTCGCCATAGCGTTTTAGGTGCAGAAGCCCGGCCAACGTCGCCGTCCAATTCAACTGCTCATGGCGCAAAATACGCAGACTATTCGCGTAACGTTTCACCTGACTGAGTTGCATGCTAAGCGTATGAATATCATTTTTACCGCGGAAGCTGATAACCCAGCCCTGAAGTTCATCCTCCAGCATGATCCGCACTCGGCTGGCAATCACGGTGGCGTGATTAAAGCGACAGATTTCATCGTGGGTGTCGCTATTCCACATGGCCTCGCCGGAGAAGAAGGGGACGGGTTTAATGACGGTATCAATCGGCTTGCCGCGCAACAGATAGGAAGGTTCGTTCAGTCCGAGGATCTCTTTGGCGGCATGATTAATGGCAGCAATGCGGTGCTGCTTATCGATGGCGATCACCCCTTCGTAGATCGATTCGAGCAGCGCCTTCTGCTGCCTGACCAGCATACGAATCTCAAGCGGTTCGAGGCCAAACATCTGCTTCTTAAGATTACGCGAGAACCACCAGGAAAAGATAAACAGCGCAACAAACATCGCCAGAATCGCTAGCAGGATATGCGCCAGTTTACTGAACGTCAGGTTATCGATATGGGTTTTCAGATAGCCGACGGAGACAATACCAATGACCTGACCGTCAGCCACAATCGGTGCTTTGCTGCGTAGTGAGATACCAATGCCGCCCCGACGCACCGTGATGATACTTTTTCCGGCGAGCACCTCAACGTTATCGCCGCCCACCATCTGCGTGCCGACAAGACTGGCATCTTCAGAATGAAACAGGTGATGTGCCTGATTATCCCCGATCACGATATAGCTGGCGTCGCTGCGCAGCTTCAATTGTTGAACGAGCGTGCTTATCTGCTTGATGTCTTTATGCTTCACCGATTCAATCAAGGACGGGATGATGGCGATTTCTCTGGCCTGTACCTGCGCTCGAGTACCCAGCTCGGAATACAGCTGCTTATCGATATCGTGGTAATAATAAATACCCGTCATCAGAAGTAACGAAGAGAAGAAGACGATCAAATAGATAAATAATTTGATATGAAAGGAAAGTCTAATTCTCATGATGTGCGGTAACCTGCCGGTGAACGAAAAATAGCTGATGAATTTATCACGAATGGTAATAAGAATGGACTGAGAGGAAAAAACTTGTGAGCAATAACACGTTTAAATAGGTTGTTACCAATACGATGGCAGTAATAAACAGATAAAATTAAACGCATCTGTTTTCTTTAATAAACAACTTAATTACGTTTTATCAACATAGTCATTTTTAGGAAATAAAAACCATAAACTCCATAGAAACCGTAAAGTTTATTTTGAGCGTAAAATCATCTAACTGCGTGCCTAATAAACAATTTTTGAATATAAACCATATAAACCATAAACACCTTTAAAACTCATTTTTTAATTTGAAGGGAATCACATAATAATAGGTGGCCGACCCCTATCATTCGCGGACAAAATAAAACGGGGACAGAGTTATGAGCACGACTGATGATTCATATATTGTGGTAAATAATGAGGCGGCTGGGAAGGCCTCATTAAAGGAAAAATGGTGGCACGTTCTGGATACCTATAAAGTAGGTATTATCCCTGTGCCGCTTTTTGTACTGGCGGGGGTATTAATCGGCATCGACTGCCTGAGTGGCAAGTTGCCGAGCGACATCGTCGTGATGGTGGCGACGCTGGCATTCTTCGGGTTTGCCTGTGGTGAATTTGGCAAGCGTCTGCCGATTATCGGCAAGATGGGGGCGGCGGCAATCTGTGCGACCTTTATCCCCTCGGCGATGGTGCATTACGGCCTGCTGCCGGACGTTGTCGTTGAATCCACGACCAAGTTCTATAAAAGTACCAACATCCTGTATCTCTATATCTGCTGCATTATTGTCGGCAGCATCATGAGTATGAATCGGCAGACGCTGATTCAGGGCTTCCTGCGTATTTTCTTCCCTATGCTGTGCGGTGAAATCGCCGGCATGCTGGTGGGCATGGGCGTCGGTATTGCGCTTGGCCTGGATCCGTTCCAAATCTTCTTCTTCCTGATTCTGCCGATTATGGCGGGCGGAGTGGGTGAAGGTGCTATCCCGCTGTCTATCGGTTATGCCACGATTCTGCATATGGATCAGGGCGTTGCGCTGGGGCGCGTCTTGCCTATCGTGATGCTGGGCAGCCTGACCGCGATCATTCTTGCCGGTGTTCTGAATCAGTTGGGTAAACGCTATCCACACCTGACTGGTGAAGGTGAATTGATGCCGAATAAAGACAATAACCTGGGCGGTGGCGCAAGCAGCACACCCGCTTCTGCCTTTAGCGGCAAAGCCGATGTAACTACCATTGCCTCTGGCGCTCTACTGGCAATCCTGCTGTATATGGTGGGTATGCTTGGTCACAAAGTCATTGGCCTGCCTGCACCGGTTGGCATGCTGTTCGCTGCGGTGTTGGTGAAACTGGCTCACGGTGTTTCACCGAAAATGCTGGAAGGTTCTCAGGTCGTTTATAAGTTCTTCCAGACCTCTGTGACGTATCCGATTCTGTTTGCTGTTGGTGTGGCGATTACACCGTGGCAGGAATTGGTGAACGCTTTTACGATTCAAAACCTGCTGGTGATTATTTCTACCGTAGTGACGCTGGTCGCGACTGGCTTCTTTGTGGGTAGAAAAATCGGCATGCACCCGATTGATGTTGCCATTATTTCCTGCTGCCAGAGCGGACAGGGCGGTACCGGTGACGTTGCGATTCTGACAGCAGGTAACCGTATGGTGCTGATGCCATTCGCACAGATTGCCACGCGTATCGGCGGTGCGATTAACGTTTCGATATCACTGCTGGTGCTCGCCAACTTTTTAGTCTGATGTTATTCAGAAAATAAAAAGCGCTGAGCTATACCCGTCATACTTCAAGTTGCATGTGCGTTGACTGCGTTCACTCACCCGAATCACTTACTTGAGTAAGCTCATCGGGATTCGCTCTCTTGCCGCCTTCCTGAAACTCGAATTATTTAGGGTATATAAATATTACGTTGAAAAATGAGCTGGGTTAACGAAATAAAAACCGCCAATGCGCGTGGGTTTATTTTGCACAGGAAATATTATGAAACTTGCAAGCTATCGTTATAACGGTAAGGACAGTTACGGCATTTATACGCCAACGGGATTAATCGATCTCGGCGGTAAAATTGGTCACCGCTATCCCGATCTGAAAACACTGCTGGCGCAGAATGCGTTACACGTGGCACACGAATTCAGTATGAGTACGCCGGATATTCCGGTCGCGGATGTGACGTTTTTACCCGTTATTACCGCTCCAGGGAAAATACTGTGTGTGGGGATGAATTACGCCGCTAAACGTCAGGAATTTAATGAAGAGAATCCTGCGCCAACATTATTTGTGCGCTTTGCGGATTCGCAAACCGGGCACGCAACGCCGGTTATCAAACCGCATTATTCCAGCGAGTTCGATTATGAAGGCGAGCTGGCGGTCGTCATCGGTAAAGGCGGACAGAATATTTCTCAGGATGTCGCGCTCTCTCATGTCGCAGGCTACAGCTGCTACATGGATGGCTCCGCGCGTGACTGGCAGCACAGCTGGTTTACTGCGGGTAAGAACTGGCAGAAAACCGGTGCGTTCGGCCCTTATTTAACCACCACGGATGAAATTCCCGATCCGCATGTATTGGCAATCCGCACGTATCTGAATGGCCGCATGGTGCAGGACGACAATACCAGCAGCATGATCCACAAAGTCGCTGAACTGATTGAATACATCAGCACGTTCACCGAGCTGAGTGCCGGCGACGTGATCATTACCGGTTCACCGGGCGGCGTGGGTAAAAAACGCAATCCACCGCTGTTTATGAACGCGGGTGACTGCATTGAAGTTGAAATCGAAAACATTGGCCATTTGCGTAACACGATAGTGGATGCCGCTGCGCCGGTGAAATCGGTTCAGGCAACGGCTGAAGCCGTCGCGCACTGACTATCCGTGTAAGTACCAGGCTGCTGGCGCTAAACCGGCAGCCTGCAATAGATTGCCTAAATAATTCGAGTTGCAGGAAGAACCGTGATGTATGCCAATGATTCCGTCTTTTTTGACACGCTGGATGTGCGCCTTCGGGAGCAGGAGAGGGATGCCGTACGACAGTTCCTCGCACACTGCCAGCTCGGCATGGATGACGATATTGACATCGTTGTGGTTGGCAAACGGGGCGGGCGGCTGATTGCCTGCGCAGGGCTAGCTTCCAACACCATTAAATGCGTTGCGGTCGATCCTGAATTCAGACACCTCAATCTGGGCGTGCAGGTGGTGAATGAAGTGATGCAGCAGGCGGCGCAGCGCGGCCACTTCCACCTGTTTCTCTATACCCGACCAGAAAATGTCGACATCTTTCGCGGATGTGGCTTCTACCCGCTGGCGTGCTATCAGGACAGCGCGGTGCTGATGGAAAACACGCCGATTGGCATTCAACAGTATTGCCAGTCTTTAGCGGCCTTTGCACATCCTGAACCGCTTGCGACGCGGACAGATAAAAAGATCGGCGCAATTGTCATGAACGCGAACCCCTTCACGCTGGGCCACCGCTATCTGGCAGAACATGCGGCGCAGTCGTGTGACTGGCTGCACGTTTTCGTGGTGCGGGAAGACGTTTCCTTTTTCCCATTCAGTGAACGTCTGGAGATGGTACAGCGCGGCGTGGAACACATCCGCAATCTGACAGTACATGCCGGTTCTCACTACATGATCTCTAAAGCGACGTTTCCCGGCTACTTCCTGAAGGAAGAGAAGCTGATCACACGCGCCCACGCGGCGCTGGATTTAATCATTTTCAGGAAGTATATCGCGCCAGCACTGGGGATTACCCAGCGCTTCGTCGGCACCGAACCCTTTTGCCCGGTGACGTATCAGTACAACCAGGACATGCACTACTGGCTGGAGAAAGACCAGACGGTGTCTTCCCCCGCGTTAAGCGTGGTTGAAATTGAACGTAAACGGCAAACCTCAGGACTGGCAATTTCCGCTTCGGAAGTCAGGAAATTACTCAAACTTCGGCAGTACAGCCGTATTCAGGACATCGTGCCGGCCTCAACCTTTGCGCATTTACAGCGCTACTACGAACCCGAATACGCGTAATTAAAATTAATCAGGATAAATCTATGAAGATTGTTAAGGAGTCCCTGGCGGGCACCTTTGAATCCAGCGATTTGCTGGTCAAAGTGGCACCGGCAGAGGGAAAACTCACCGTGGTCATCAACAGCGAAGTGATGAAACAGTTCGGTCATCAAATCAAACAGGTCGTGAATGACACGCTGAAAGCGCTGTGCGTACAGGAAGGGACGATCATTGTGGATGACAAAGGCGCGCTGGATTGTGTCATTCGTGCTCGCGTGCAAAGCGCGGTATTGCGCGCCGCAGACGGACAGCAGATTGAATGGGAGAAATTATAATGAATAAGCTTCGTCGCAGCATGTTATTCCTCCCCGGCGCGAACGCCGCCATGCTGTCCAATGCGTTTATCTATAAACCTGACTCCATCATGTTCGATCTGGAAGATGCGGTTTCCCTGCGTGAGAAAGACACCGCGCGTCTGCTGGTTTTCCATGCGCTCCAGCACCCGATGTACCGTGATATTGAAACCGTGGTGCGCATCAACCAGCTCAGTACGCCGTTTGGCCTGCTGGATCTTGAAGCCGCCGTGCGCGGTGGTGCCGATGTGATCCGCCTGCCGAAAACTGACTCCACCGACGATGTCGATGAGCTGGAACACCATCTGGTTCGTATCGAGAAAGCCTGTGGTCGTGAAGTTGGCTCCACGCGCATTATGGCGGCGATTGAGTCTGCGGTGGGCGTGATTAATGCTGTCGCGATTGCCCGTTCTTCCGAGCGCATGATCGGGATTGCGCTGGCGGCGTTCGACTATGTGATGGATATGCAGACGGAACGCGGTGACGGCACAGAGCTGTTTTATGCCCGCTGTGCGGTGCTACATGCGGCTCGCGCTGCCGGTATCGACGCCTTCGACGTGGTTTATCCCAACGTCAATGACGATGCGGGCTTCCTGAAAGAGGTCGATCTGATCCGCAGACTGGGCTTTAACGGTAAATCCCTGATTAACCCACGCCAGATTGAGCTGCTACACAACGCCTATGCTCCCACGCAGGATGAAGTGGACTATTCCCATCTGGTGATCAAAGCCGCTGAGGAGGGTGAACGTGCCGGTCTGGGCGTGATTTCCCTGAACGGGAAAATGATCGACGGGCCAATCATCGACCACGCCAGAAGGGTGCTGGAACGTGCTCAGGCCTCCGGCGTTCGCAAATAGCCATTGCGTGATTTACACCGCAATGGCCGCTCTCAGGAATTACAGGATTAGACAATGAGTCATTTTATTGAAGCACTGCAAAAGCAGTACCCGGAAAAACGTCATCTGCAACCCTTCGTCAACGCCAACCACAATACGCCGTGGCTGAATGATGTCGCCCAAAAACATGAGCGCAAACTGTGCGCCGATCTGGAGGAGGCGATTCGTCACAGCGGACTGAAAGATGGGATGACGATCTCTTTCCATCACCATTTCCGCGAAGGCGATAAGGTCATTAACCGGGTGATTGATACGCTGGCTCGCATGGGCTTTCTCGATCTGACATTGGCATCCAGCTCGCTGATGAGCTGTAACGCGTCGCTGATCGAGCACATTAAAGCGGGCGTGATCGGTCGAATTTACACCTCGGGGATGCGTGGCAAGCTGGCCGATGCCATTTCTCATGGATTAATGAAAGAACCGGTACAGATTCATTCCCACGGCGGTCGGGTTCATCTGCTGCAAAGCGGTGAACTGAATATCGATGTCGCTTTCTTGGGGGTTCCATGCAGCGATGAATTTGGCAACGCCAACGGCACCGCGGGGAAATCCAGCTGCGGCTCGTTGGGCTATGCGATGGTTGATGCGCAGTTTGCCCATAAAGTGGTGCTGCTGACCGAAGCGCTGGTGCCGTTCCCGAACATGCCAGCCAGCATTGTGCAGGATCAGGTGGACTACATCGTTCAGGTCGATGAAGTGGGCGATCCGGCCAAAATCAGCGTGGGCGCGGCGCGCGTCACCAGCAACCCACGTGAATTGCTGATCGCTCGTTCCGCGGCAGACGTGATTGAACATGCCGGTTATTTCAAAAATGGTTTCTCGATCCAGACCGGTTCTGGCGCGGCTTCTACGGCCTGTACGCGTTTCCTCGAAGATAAAATGCGCCAACAGAATATTGTGGCACGCTTCGCGCTCGGTGGCATCACGGGCGGGATCGTCGATCTGCACGAAAAAGGACTGATCGAAAAACTGATCGATACCCAGTGTTTCGATGCCAATGCGGCTGCATCGCTGGCGAAGAACCCGAATCACGTCGAGATTTCCACTAACGTTTACGCCAACCCCAGTTCTAAAGCGGCCTGCTGCGATCAGCTTGATATGGTGATTCTCAGCGCGCTGGAAATCGACACCGATTTTAATGTCAACGTCATCACCGGCTCAGACGGCGTGATGCGCGGTGCGTCCGGTGGGCACTGTGACGTCGCAACGGCAGCAAATCTGACCATCGTGGTTGCGCCGCTGATTCGTAGCCGCATCCCGACCGTGGTGCGTCAGGTGACGACGCGGGTTACGCCGGGAGAAAGCATTGACGTACTGGTGACCGATCACGGCATTGCCGTTAACCCGGCGCGCCCTGAAGTTGCTGAACGCCTGAAACAGGCGGGTCTGACGGTGATGACGATTGAAGATCTGTATCAGCGTGCGATTGCGCTGGTGGGGGAACCACGCGCTATCGAGTTTCACGATCGCATCGTCGGCGTTATTCGCTATCGCGATGGCAGCGTGATTGACGTCGTTCGTCAGGTGAAAGAAGCCGACGAATAAGCGTAAACGCATGAGGGAATCGATGATGACAAATGCTGTTTCCATCTCGCTGGAAACCTTACTCGCGGCGAAGGAACGCCGCGCAGTTCGCCAGCAAGAATGGCTTGCCCGCCACGGTACGACACTGGTGTCGCTGACGCTGGTCACGCCGGGGCCGGTAAAAGATAGCGAAGGCTATCGGCAGGTGATGGCCGAAGCCATCAAGTCGTTCGCTTCGCTGTGTCAGACGCGAGGGTGGACGGTGCTGGAACAGCAGATATGCTGGATGGCAACGGGCGCGGAAGGGCTATGGGCGATCACCAAAGATGCGCTGTCGGTGAAAGCCGCGACCATTGCGCTGGAAGATAGCCATGAGCTGGGGCGACTATGGGATTTCGATATCTTCAGCCCAGAAGAAGGATTGATTGGCCGGTCGATGCTGGCGCACAGCGGGCGCACCTGCCTATTGTGTGACCAGATGGCACACGCCTGTAGCCGCTCGCGCCGCCATTCGCTGCCTGAGCTGCTTGAGCACATTGAGGAAAAGGTTAATGCCTACTTTACGCCAGCCTGACGGTATCCTGTCTGCGGCGGTATCCCGTTCTGCTGTCGGCGATTATCGGAAGCGCGACGCGTTACCAGATATCGACCGGCGGGTGGCGCACGCGTTGACGATGGAAGTCATGCTGACGCCGAAGCCCGGACTGGTGGATCGCGCCAATAACGGATCTCACCGCGATATGGATGTCGCGCTGTTTCAGACCAGCATTCAGGCGATCGCCCCCTGGTTTCGGCATTTTACCGAGGCGGGTTATCAGCATGCCAGCGTACCGCTAGCGCAGCTGCTGTTTCAGGTTCGACCTATTGGTATTGCCTGCGAACAGGCGATGCTGTCAGCGACGAAAGGCGTGAATACCCATAAAGGTGGGATATTCGCGTTTGGCCTGCTGTGTAGTGCTGCCGGTTGGTTGGCAGGACGGGGAGAGCGAGTGACGCAGCGCAGCCTGTGCGATAGCGTTGCGACAATGTGTCACGATGTGGTGCGGAATGAGCTGGAGACGTGTTCTGGTACCGCAACGGCGGGTGAACATCTCTATCAACGTCATGGCCTGACGGGCGCGAGAGGGGAAGCCGCCAGCGGTTTCAATACCGTATGCCAGTACGCGTTGCCCGCTTTGCAGGAGGCTATTGCCGCCGGAGAGGATGACGAAACCGCGCTGTTACGGACGCTGTTGGTGCTGATGGCCCATAATCCGGATACCAATGTCGTTTCACGCGGCGGCATGGACGGGCTGGCGTTTGTGCAGGATTACGCACGGCGATTGCTGATTGGTCCGCTGGATCGTCAGGCATTGAGGGAGATGGACGACGCGCTGATTGCCAGAAACCTTAGCCCAGGCGGCAGCGCCGATTTACTGGCCTTAACCTGGTTGCTGTATCATTATCCTGCTGAATAGCGAACGGGTGTTATATAAGGAGCGGCTGGCCTCGTGATGACTGGCGTCGATAATTTTCATCATTTGACGGCTCCTTAACACTTTTCCTCTTGTTCCACTAAAGTTATTGAGAAAATTGCCGATATCGTTTTCACCAACTTCTACCCGTCATACTTCGAGTTACGTACGTGCTGGCTGCTCAAATTCCTTTCCACGAGTTTGTTCTTCGCTTGTCACGTGACGAGGCGCATAAGTGTGCCTTGCCTTAAAGGACCAACGCTTTGTCCTGTCACTCGATGTATTTAAGGTAGGTTTCATGCTGTTTTAGGTACTCCGAGTAATCGTTTTCAATATGCAGCCAGTGCAGTGCATCGTGTTGGCATGCATGGGACTTGAAAGATAACGAAGAGGCGTGCATCAATATAAGCCATTGACACATAATTCGTGTAAACAATGGTGGGGATGAAAGCGGTGAATGAAAATTTGAAAGAGCAGTTTGTTAAGCGCAACAAACTGGCCATCTGTGCAACATTGCGCGAATTAAAGAAGAATGATACGTCTTTGATGGTTCATCATTCTCATGGACAGTTCATCAGTAAAATTCTTGACGTCGTACCCGATAACAACCTGTTTGTCTTCGATTTAGGCGGCATTGAGCGTGAAAATAACCGCGCACTGTATGCGGGAGCGCTGTCTTTTGTTGCTGAGCCTGCCGGTGCAAAAGTTGAATTTAATGCTGAAATTGCGAAGACGGTAACTTATGACGGACTGCCAGCCTTTAGCGCGCAGATTCCTGAACTGCTTTATCTTATCCAGCGTAGAACCTATTTCCGCATTAACACGCCGCTGTGGCCGCCGTTGACGTGCCGTGGCGAACTGCCGGATGAGAGTGTTTTCCAGTTCACTATCAAAGATCTCTCACTGGGTGGGTTGAGCCTGTATACCGATCGTGACACCACGGGGTTGTTGACTGACGGTGACATCATTAAGAGCGTGGAGATGGATCTTGCTGACCACGGTTTCTTCTGCGTGGATTTGCAGTTCGTCGGTCAGGCAATGGTGAAGATCGTCGATAACAAAGGCGACTTTAAGCTGACGCAGCGTTTGAGCTTCAAGTTCCCTTCACTGAACGCGGCGCAGGAACGCGATCTTCAGCAGGTGATTTTTGAGTTGGAAAGATTACAAAACGAAAAGAAAAAGCGGTTCCAAGAGTTGTAATTTTTAAGCACCACTTTTTGTTTGGGCTTCACACATAACAGCAACGTTTTTATAACGAGTATTAGCTTATTTATACCCATAATTCATGCGAAAAGCCAACGTATAGGCAGCACGAAGAAGGGTGGGGATAAATAAATGGTTTCCAACGTTCTCAGAGCCTTGTCAGATGAGATCGAGTGGTGCAGAATACGCGCCTTGCAAATAACCGACGTCTAATAGCGTCGGTTATTTTTTTACATTTATGCTCGTCAACCTTCTGGTTACAGGGGTATTGGTGTGGTTTCTTACCTTTCTCTGTGACTCAGGTTTGCTGGGTATAGGGTCTTCAACCAAAGAGGCCGGACAACGATCCGGATAGATAATTTTGTGTGTGCCTGTGAGCACAGTGAGGAAAGGAAAGATGGGGCAATTAACACGTTTCGCACCGGTGCCCGCCGGTTTGTGCTGCAAAGGTATTGGTTATGGCGCGACGCAGTCGCAAGTTATCTCTGGTGCTGTTACAGCCACCTCTTCTCATCGTGATTCAGGCGAATCCTGTATCCACTCCCTTATTTTTAGTGCGTTCGCCGACAACAGTGCTGCCTTTGCTGTGACTGACGGAGGTGTGCGCCATGTCGCTTGATTCTCAACTGCCTAATACTGGCGCAAAACGTGCTCAGTTAAAAAGAACGCTCACGCTGTGGCCTGTCGTTATGATGGGGCTGGCGTACATGCAGCCGATGACCATTTTTGATACCTTCGGTATCGTGTCTGGCCTGACCGACGGTCATGTGGCGACTGCTTATGCGTTTGCGCTGATCGCCATTCTGTTCACGGCGCTGAGCTATGGCAAATTGGTAAAACGTTTCCCATCTGCGGGTTCTGCGTATACCTACGCGCAAAAAGCGATTAGCCCGCACGTCGGATTCATGGTCGGTTGGTCGTCGCTGCTGGACTATCTGTTCATGCCGATGATCAACATCCTGCTGGCGAAAATCTATCTGGAAGCGATCTTCCCCGGCGTACCGTCATGGATTTTTGTGGCGGCGCTGGTCGGTTTGATGACGCTGTTTAACCTGCGTGGCATCAGTCTGGTTGCTAACCTGAACTCCATTATCGTGGTGGTGCAGGTTGCTATCATGGCGGTGTTCCTGGGGCTGGTGATTCACGGTGTTTATCTGGGCGAAGGTGCCGGAACATTGACCAGCACGCGTCCGTTCTGGTCTGAGAATGCTCACGTCGTGCCGATGATTACCGGGGCGACTATTCTCTGCTTCTCATTCCTGGGTTTTGACGGCATCAGTTCTCTGTCGGAAGAAACGCAGGATGCAGGCCGAGTGATTCCAAAAGCCATCTTCCTGACGGCGCTGATTGGCGGCGTGATCTTTGTTGCCGTGGCGTACTTCCTGCAACTGTATTTCCCGGATATTTCGCGCTTTAAAGAGCCGGATGCGTCTCAACCGGAAATCATGCTGTATGTCGCGGGTAAATTCTTCCAGTCCGTGATTCTGGTGTTCTCCTGCGTTACAGTGCTGGCATCGGGTATGGCCGCACATGCAGGTGTGTCTCGTCTGATGTATGTCATGGGTCGTGATGGTGTATTCCCAGAGCGCTTCTTCGGTTACATCCACCCGAAATGGCGTACGCCGTCTTTGAACGTCTTGCTGGTTGGCGTCATTGCACTGTCTGCGGTGTCGTTCGATCTGGTGACGGCAACCGCGCTGATCAACTTCGGTGCGCTGGTGGCGTTTACGTTCGTGAACCTGTCGGTCATTTCACAGTTCTATATTCGTGAACGCCGTAATCGCACAGTGAAAGACACCATTAACTTCCTCGTGATGCCTGTGCTGGGTGCGTTGACGGTGGGGGCGCTGTGGGTGAATCTGGAAGCCAGTTCGATGACGTTGGGTCTGGTGTGGGCGACGATTGGATTGCTCTATCTGGCATTCGTGACGCGCAGCTTCCGTCAGCCAGTACCACAATGTAGTGAAGAGCCGGTTTAAATAAACTGACGGCTTACATAAAAGAGAAAAGCGGAGCCAGTGCGCTCCGCTTTTTTATGCTTTAGCCCACTAGTTCCTGCGCATAGGCGTACAGCGCTTTTAGCTGTGCCATCTTCTCTTTATCGTCTTCATGCAACTGATACAGGTTGCTGAGTTCCGACAGATAGGACTGCAAGCGCTCCGGCGTAAATACCGCACGCCGATGTTGCAACCAACGCTGCTGTTCCCGGTCGTCCAGTGTGCCGGGGAAATTGCGGGCACGGTAGCGGAAGAACAGCGGTTCCAGACGATTATCGGCAAATGTGAGATCCAGCGCGGGAAGGTTCTGCGGGGCGGTCTCCTGAATAATCTTCATCGCCATGCGGTCGGCATCGCCAAAGAAGCCATCATAAAGCCGCAGATCGACATCATCAGAAGCGGCGAAAGCAGGGGCATCGGCAAACAGTTCCACCACTTTTTCTCTGACGCTCGCGTTGTTACGCAGCACGGCCAGATTGTCTAAACAGCGTTGACGATCGATGCCTAATCTTTCTGCGTCTTCTGGCCGTAAGGTATTGGCCGGCGCTAAGACCGGACATTTGTTGATGTGCACTAGCTTAAGTGGAACCGCGCTCTGATTGGCTTCCAGTGCATCCCGGCGGGTGTATAACCGCTCACGCAATGCTTCGCTGTCCAGCTCCAGCAGCGGCGTCATATCGCCAGCCAAATCGCACATGATGACCGCATTACGGTTGTCCGGGTGCCAGGCGAGCGGCACAACCCAACTGGTGTTGCTCCTTGCCGCGCCAAACATGCCAGACACGTGAACGAGCGGCTTCATTTGCGGGATATCAATCAGCGCGGAAATTTTGTTTTTGTTACGCAACGGGAACAGATAGTCAAACAGCTTGGGCTGAGCTTGCTTAAACAGTTTCGCCATAGCGATGGTGGCATAAACGTCTGACATTGCATCGTGCGCTTGCTCGTGCGCGATGCCGTTGGCTTTTGTCAGATGTTCAAGGCGAAAACTGGGCAGGCCGTCATCATTTTCCGGCCAGACGATACCTTCCGGCCGCAGGGCATAGCAGGCGCGTAACGCATCCAGCAAATCCCAACGGGAATTCCCGTTTTGCCAGCTGTAGGCATAAGGATCGTAGAAGTTACGATAGAAAATATTACGGCTGACTTCATCATCAAAGCGAATGTTGTTGTAGCCCATGATGCAGGTGCCGGGCACGCTGAATGCCTCGTGGATCTGACGGGCGAACTCCGCTTCATTGACGCCTTTTGCCAGCGCGGCCTGCGGCGTAATTCCGGTGATCATCACCGCTTCTGGTTCCGGCAGGTAATCATCCGACGGACGGCAATAAATGACTAGCGGCTCGCCGATAATATTGAAATCCATATCGGTACGGACACCCGCAAACTGCGCGGGGCGATCGCGCGCCGGATGCTTACCGAACGTCTCGTAGTCATGAATGAAAAAAGTGGGTTGTGTTTTCTCGGCCATATATGCAGTTAGCTACGTGTGCGCGCTAAGCCTGAAATCAGGCAAAACAATCTGGAAAACGGCAAGGATACCATTGAATCGACTTTTCTGTGGCGCTTTCCTGATTTGCATCACTTCCCTGACTTACATCAATAGGAGGGTAGACATAATCGCTAGGCATGACTGTGTCCATTCGGTTACAATTTTCGTTTTAATGCGAATGATAATTAAATTCTTTATTGCCGCGTAGCGTCCGCTGCGGGGTAGCATTCGGCGACAAACAGCGAAATGGAGAACACACTTATGCGGTTAAATGCGGTGCGATTGAATGCAACGTTTGCAGTGAAGGCGACGTTATTGGCATCTATGTTTGTTCTGGCCGGCTGCGATCAGCAGGCATCGTCTTCAGAAGGAAGCCACACGGTCAGCATTGAGCATGCGCAGGGCACCACTCAGGTTCCACAGCCGCCGAAGAAAGTGATTGTGTTTGATCCTGCCTCATTGGATACGCTGGATGCGCTGAAGGTCGACGGGATTGCCGGTGTACCGAAAAGCAGCACGCCGCTGCCTGCGTTTTTATCAAAATATAACAGCGATACTTACCTGAACGCCGGGACGCTGTTTGAACCTGCCTATGAAGCGCTCAGCAGCGCTAAACCCGATCTGATTATTGCCGGTGGACGTACGCGCGACGCTTACGACAAGCTGAGCGGTATTGCACCGACGATCTCGATGGATGTGGATGAGCACCAGTTTATGACGAGCTTTATCCAGCGCATCGAGCAACTGGGCTCCATCTTTGGCAAAGAAGATGAAGCGAAAAAACAGATTGATGATTTCAAGCAGCAGATCGCCCAAACGCGTGCCAAAACAGAAAACGCGGGCAATGCGCTGGTTCTGATGATTAGCGGCGGCAAGATGTCGGCCTACGGTCCTAAGTCGCGCTTTGGCTTCGTGTTTGATGAGCTGGGCTTCAAACCAGCGACCGAATTCCCTGAATCCGGGCGTCATGGCAACGTGGTGACCTCAGAATTTTTACTGAGCGTGAACCCAGAATGGCTGTTCATCCTCGATCGTGACAGCGCGATTGGTCGCCCGGGCGGGGAATCGGCCCAGCAGGTGCTGGATAACCCGCTGATTCACAAAACTAACGCCTGGAAAAACAATCGCGTGATCTATCTGGATTCTGCATCGCTGTATATCGCTGGGGGGCTGCAAAGCTATAAAAACCTCGTGACTACCGTCAGCGACGCGTTAGATAAGCAATAACGGCAGGGTTACGGCAGAATCAATGAAGTCTTTTTACTATTCGCTGGGTCTTGCGTTTCTGGCCTGTATGATCGTTGTCAGCCTGTTTGTTGGGGCAGGGCAACTGAATATGCAGGCCGTCTGGAACGACCCGGAAATGCGCGATATTTTCTTTATCAGCCGTGTTCCCCGCACGCTAGCTTTGCTGCTGGCAGGCAGCGCCATGAGTGTGGCGGGTCTCATCATGCAGTTGCTGACGCAAAACCGTTTTGTCGAACCGTCTCTGGCGGGGACCACACAGTCGGCTAGCTTAGGTTTGCTGGTGGTGATGATCGCCGTGCCCGGCGCGACGATTTTCACCAAAATGGTGGTGGCGAGCCTGTTCGCTTTAGCGGGTACCTTCCTGTTCATGATGCTGCTACAGCGAATTGTGCTGAAATCCGCACTGGTGGTGCCGCTGGTCGGCATTATGCTGGGTGCGGTTATCAGTTCAATCACCACGTTTGGCGCGATGTATTTTGATCTGCTACAGGCGCTCGGCAGTTGGGAATCTGGTGATTTCTCCGGTGTCTTGCAAGGGCGTTACGAGCTGCTCTGGCTGGTTGGTGCGTTAACGCTGGTGGCCTGCTGGATTGCTGACCGCTTCACGGTCGCAGGCATGGGGCGTGAATTTTCCGTCAATGTCGGCCTCAACTATCGGCAGGTGATGATGATGGGGCTGAGCATTATCGCCATCGTCAGCGGTGTAGTAGTCGTGGTTGTTGGCAGCCTGCCGTTTATCGGACTGATCGTGCCGAACTTGATCAGCATGATGATGGGCGACAATGTGCGCAAAACGATCCCGTGGGTGTGCCTGCTTGGCGGCGGTCTGGTGCTGTGCTGCGACATTATCAGCCGCGTGATTCGCTATCCTTTCGAGATTCCAGTAAGCGTGATTCTTGGCGTCATTGGCGCTGCCGTTTTCCTTCTCTTATTGCTAAGCCAGAAACGCCATGTCAGTCAATGAACGTAATACGGTGCTGACCGGAACCGTCAGCGAAAAACGTGCGGGGTTATCGCCGACGCAGCGGTTGATGTGGCTGGCTGGCGCGGCTGTCGTGGTGATCGTGCTGTTTATGACCATCAACCTAGGCAGCAACCTGCGCTACATTTTAACGCACCGCGGGCTGATGCTGACGACGATGCTGTTGGTGGCATTTGCCGCCAGCGCGTCGACGGTACTGTTCCAAACGGTGACGAATAACCGGGTGCTGACGCCATCGATTATGGGGTTTGAAGCCCTGTTTATCCTGATTCAGACCTCGCTGGTGTTTGTTTTCGGCATTAGCGGTATTCCGGGTCTGGGCGTTGAAGGCAAATTCGTTCTTGAGACGCTGCTGCTCATCCTCTTCTCCGCGCTGCTGTACCGCTGGCTGTTCACCGGCAGCCGCAATAACCTACATCTGGTTTTACTGGTCGGGATTATCTGCGGCACGCTGTTTCGCAGCATGGCGGGCTTAATGCAGCGTCTGCTGACGCCAGGTGAGTTCGCCATTCTACAAGGGCGGATGTTTGCCACCTTCACCCGTACCGTGCCTGAACTGGTGGCGCTGTCGGTTGGCATTACGCTGGTGGTCGCGGTGGTGATCTGGCGCATGCGCTTTCGGTTTGATGTGCTGGCGCTGGGACGTAATAACGCGATTAACCTAGGTATCGACTACAAGCGCAGCGTCACGATCATTCTGCTGCTGGTTTCCGTGCTGGTGGCCATTTCAACGGCGCTGGTCGGCCCGCTTACCTTCTTAGGTTTTATGATCGCAAACCTTGCCTATTTAGTGATTGGTTCCAGCCAGCATCGCCTGTTGCTGCCCGCGGCTTTCCTGCTGGGCGTGATTTCACTGGTTGGCGGACAGTTGGTGCTTGAGCATCTGCTGAATATGTCTGGGGCGCTGTCGGTCGTGATCGAATTTGTGGGTGGATCGTTGTTTATTGTGTTGCTACTGAAAAAGGTTTCCGTGTGATTGAGATCGGCAATGTAACTAAAACGTATAATAACGTGACGGTATTGAATAATGTCACGGCGACGGTGCCTCGCGGTGGCGTCACGTCGATTATCGGCCCGAATGGTGCAGGGAAGTCGACATTGTTGTCCATCATCAGTCGCCTGCTGGACGCGGATCGCGGACAGGTAAAAGTCAACGGCATGGACGTGATGACCACGCCAAGCGATAAACTGGCGACGTGTTTGTCCGTGCTGCGTCAGGAAAATCAGTTTACCAGCCGCTTAACGGTAGCGGAGCTAGTAGGGTTTGGTCGCTATCCTTATACCAAAGGGCGGCTGAATGCTGACGATCGTGAACGTATCAGCGCCGCGCTGGCGTTCCTCAATCTGACCGAATTGAAAGATCGCTTTTTAGATGAGCTTTCCGGCGGCCAGCGGCAGCGTGCCTATGTTGCGATGGTGCTGTGTCAGGACACGGAATACGTGCTGCTGGATGAACCGCTGAATAATCTGGATATGAAGCACGCCGTAGCGATGATGAAGCAGATTCGCCGTGCGGCCGACGAGCTAGGCAAAACCATCGTGCTGGTTATCCACGATATCAACTTTGCTTCCGCCTATTCGGATTACATTATTGCGATGCGCAAAGGGCAGATCATCTACACGGGAAAACCGGAAGACATTATGGTATCCGAGGTGTTGGAAGATATTTTCGATACGGAAGTGGCCATTGAGCAGGTTCATAACCAGCGTATCGCAGTATATTACCGCTGAATACCCGTCATACTTCAAGCCGCATGTACGTTGGCTTCCCTTGCTCACCCCAGTCACTTACTTGGGTAAGCTCCTGGGGACTCGTGCGGTCGCCGCCTGCATGCAACTCGAATTATTTAGGGTATGGTTTGATGACAGATTATCCGCTCAGCGAGGTGTTAGCGCAAAGGGCGTAAGCACTGCTTGAAAGACGCTGGGTATAACCTGTATGGTGAATGCATAAAGAATTTATGTATGACTTAAGGTAAGGGTAAAAGATGGATAAGGACACTAAGCCGTGTTTCCAGGATGTGCTGGAATTCGTGCGCATGTTTCGTCGTAAAAACAAACTTCAGCGTGAAATCGTCGACAACGAGAAGAAAATTCGTGATAACCAAAAGCGCGTTCTGCTGCTGGACAACCTGAGCGAATATCTGAAACCCGGTATGTCCATTGAGGACGTGCAAAATATCATCGCTAACATGCGCGGTGATTATGAAGACCGCGTTGATGACTACATCATCAAAAACGCCGATCTATCGAAAGAACGCCGTGAGCTGTCTAAAAAGCTGAAAGCGATGGGCGAAGTTAAGTAACCTAACGCACAGTTTTTAGTGTAAAAAGGATCGCTTCGGCGATCTTTTTTCGTTTAGTTTCTGCATCAGTAATCCTTCCTCTTTCTGCTTAAACGTGTGCTTGCTAATGCCTCGGCTGTTATAGCTTGGTCGCCAGTAACCGTATCGAATGCCCAATAATTGGCATCCAGCTCGTATTCCAGATGCTATTTTTTGCAATGTAGCCGCTTCTTTGCGAGACGCTTTCCCACCTGCATTTTTCTTTCTGTCACATGCGTTTGAGGTACTGCAATATTTCTGTGCGAACCACAGGGAAAGAGGGCAGTTGTGTCATGGTAATGGATGATGTCGGTAAATAGTCTGGCTTGGGCGAGCGTGCTTGGCATCTTGCCGCTGCTTTTTTTACCGCAGATCCCTGCGCAAACGTTGCTATGGTGGGGAACGGGTCTGTCTGCTTGTGCGCTGCTAATGGGATATCGTCACGCAGGGATTCGGTTTGTCGCTCTTGCTGCGGTGAGTTTTTGCTGGGCGTCGTTGAATGCTCAAACCTTACTGCTACAAATTGAGCGCGTTACGCAGGGGCAGGTTAACGCTGTCGTGACCATAAGCAGCATACGGTTCAATGAGCATGATGATGATTGGATCACGGTGCGGCTGGAAGAGATAAATCAGCACAGAATCTTCCCACCATTATATGCCCAACTGACCTTATCACCGGCTATGGAAAACTGGTGTGGTGGTCAACGTTGGGCAATCACTGCCAGTTTACGACCTATTCACAGTCGATTAAATGAAGGCGGTTTCGATAGCCAACGCTGGGCGATAGCCAAACGGCAACCGCTATCGGGTCGTGTGCTGGCGGCAAAGGTGGTTGATAGCCGATGTGATTTCCGCCAGCGCACGATCGCACAGGCGGAACAGCAGGTGCAGGGATTACCGTGGCGTTCTATTTTACTGGCGTTGACGTTTGGCGAGATGAAAACGGTTAGCCTGGAACTCAAGACCCTACTTCAGAATACCGGAACAATGCACCTGATGGCGATCTCGGGTCTCCATATCGTACTTGCGGGGCTGGTTGGCTGGGGGATGGCGCGGGGGTTACAATATGGCTTTCCCGTGTCGTGGGTTGGCTATCGTTTTCCCTTGCTGATGAGCGCCGTGGCTGCCTGGGGATATGTCTGGCTGGCAGGGGGTAACCCTCCTGCGGTGCGTTCGGCGTTGGCGCTTAGCGTATGGGTTTGCCTGAAAGTGTGGAGCGCCAACTGTTCCGCTTGGCAGGTTTGGCTATGGTGTGTCGCGCTGATTCTGGTTAGCGATCCATTGAGCGTATTGTCAGACAGTTTTTGGCTATCTTGCCTTGCCGTTGCGTCGCTGATTTTCTGGTTTCAGTGGGCACCACTTCCTCATCGGCTACAGACCCGGCGACGGTGGTTCTGGCTGCGTTGGATCCACCTGCAAACGGGAGTCACGCTGCTATTGATGCCCTTGCAACTTCATATTTTCCACGGTTTCAGTATCACTTCCCTGCCCGCGAACCTTTGGGCTGTGCCTTTGGTGTCCTTCGTTACCACTCCGCTCATTTTGCTGGCATTGAGCACGATGGCATTTGCGCCGCTGAGTGAAATGCTCTGGTGGCTGGCGGATATTTCGTTGCGCGTGGTATTCGCCCCGCTGACGTATCTACAAACGGGGTGGGTGTATCTTGATGCATCGCTGCTGCTAGGAAGCGTCGCGGGCTGGGGCGCGGTTGTGATATGGCGCTTTAGCTGGTGGCGCATCCATCCTGCGAGTGTCGGTGCTCTGATTCTGGTTTTATTGGTTTTCCGCACAAAGAGTGATGAACCGGAATGGCGAGTGGACATGCTGGATGTCGGTCACGGCCTTGCCATCGTGATCGAACGGCATGGGAAGGCGGTATTGTACGATACGGGAAATCGTTGGGAGGGCGGAGATATGGCGAAGCGGGAAATTCTACCTTACCTACGATGGCGGGGAGTCGATGTGGAAAACATTATCCTGAGCCACAGCCATATGGACCATATCGGGGGGCTAGAGACGCTACAGGCAGCCTATCCTGAAGCAACGGTATATAGTGCAATCAGGCCTATGAATCATCGTCCTTGCCAACGTGGCGAGCGTTGGCGCTGGCAGGGGCTCACGTTTACCGTACTATGGCCGTTAGCGCTTGTCGAACGAGCGGAAAACAACGACTCCTGCGTTATCCGCGTTGATGATGGAAAACACCGTATCTTACTGACGGGCGATCTGGCGTCGGAGGCGGAAAAGGCGTTGATTAAGTTAGAGCGTAATGCGCTGCATGCGAATTTGTTACAAATCCCTCACCATGGCAGCAAGACATCATCATCGCCTCCCTTTATTCGTGCGGTAAATGCCGAGTTTGTTATGGCTTCTGCGGCACGCTATAACCCGTGGCGGTTGCCTTCAGTAAAGATTGTTGAACGATATCGGCAATATGGATACACGTGGCTGGATACCGCATCATTTGGTCAGCTAAGTGTTCGTTTTTTCGGCGATTCATGGCATGTTCTGCGGTTTAGGGATCACATATCGCCTCGTTGGTATCATCAGTGGTTTGGCGTAGCGCGGTATAATGAGTAAAATGGTCGGCTATTTCTTCCCGATTCAGGTTCACTACATGCTGAATGATAAAGATCTCTCCACCTGGCAGACCTTTCGCCGCCTATGGCCGATGATCTCTCCTTTTAAAGCAGGGCTTACTGTTGCTGCAATTGCACTCATCATAAACGCAGCTGGCGATACATTAATGCTCTCTCTGCTTAAACCCTTGCTCGATGAAGGATTCGGCAAAGCGGAACGTTCCGTATTGGTTTGGATGCCTTTGGCTGTCATTGGGCTGATGCTTGTCAGAGGGTTATCCGGTTTCGTGTCCAGCTACTGTGTTTCATGGGTTTCAGGAAAAGTGGTGATGAATATGCGTCGCCGCTTGTTCTCCCATATCATGGGGATGCCGGTGTCGTTCTTCGATCAGCAGTCAACTGGCACGCTGCTTTCTCGCATCACCTATGATTCGGAGCAGGTTGCGGCTTCGTCATCCGGTGCGTTGATTACGGTTGTCAGAGAAGGGGCATCGATTATCGGCCTGTTCATTCTGATGTTCTACTACAGCTGGCAGCTTTCCATCATCCTGATTGTGATTGCACCGATCGTCTCAATTGCAATGCGCATGGTGTCCAAGCGATTCCGCAATATCAGTAAAAACATGCAGGATACTATGGGGCATGTCACCACCAGCACAGAGCAAATGCTTAAAGGCCACAAAGAAGTACTGATGTTTGGCGGTCAGGAAGTGGAAACCAAGCGTTTTGATCAGGTTAGCAACCGGATGCGTCAGCAGGGCATGAAAATGGTGTCCGCTTCGTCGATTTCCGATCCTATCATCCAGCTGATTGCTTCGCTGGCGTTGGCGTTTGTGCTGTATGCTGCCAGTTTCCCCAGCGTGATGGAAACGCTAACTGCGGGGACGATCACAGTGGTGTTCTCTTCCATGATCGCCCTGATGCGTCCGTTAAAATCACTGACCAACGTTAACGCGCAGTTCCAGCGTGGTATGGCTGCGTGCCAGACGCTGTTTGCGATTCTGGACATGGAACAGGAACGTGATACGGGCAAGCTTGAGATCGAGCGCGCAAAAGGTGAACTCGAATTCTGTCAGGTGAATTTCGCCTATCCGGGAAGAGAAAATCTGGCGCTGAAGAATATCAATCTGCATATTCCCGTGGGTAAAACGGTGGCGTTGGTTGGCCGCTCTGGTTCGGGTAAATCGACCATTGCCAGTTTAATCACCCGTTTTTACGATATTCAATCAGGAGAGATTCTGCTTGATGGCCATGATTTACGCGAGTATCGCCTGCCTTCCTTACGTAATCAGGTCGCGCTGGTTTCTCAAAACGTACATTTGTTCAACGATACGGTAGCGAACAACATCGCCTATGCCCGCAATGAGCACTATAGCCGTGAGGAAATTGAGCGTGCGGCGAAAATGGCGTATGCGATGGATTTCATCAATAAGATGGAACACGGTTTGGATACGATTATTGGTGAAAATGGTGTGATGCTTTCCGGTGGACAGCGGCAGCGTATCGCGATTGCCCGTGCTCTGCTGCGTGATAGCCCGATACTGATCTTGGATGAGGCTACGTCGGCGCTGGACACGGAATCTGAACGTGCGATTCAGGCTGCATTAGACGAGTTGCAAAAAGATCGTACCGCGCTGGTAATTGCACACCGCCTTTCCACGATTGAAAAAGCAGATGAGATTCTGGTTGTTGAAGACGGCAGAATCATTGAGCGTGGTAACCATGCTGCGTTACTGGCGGCAAACGGTGCCTATGCTCAGTTGCATAGAATGCAGTTTGGCGAATGATTGAACGTATCTGGTCTAGGCAGTCACGGCTCTATTGGCTGCTGCTGCCGCTTTCGTGGCTATACGGACTCATCACGTTTCTAATCCGCCAGAGCTATCGACTAGGGTGGCGGAAAAGCTGGCGATCTCCCGTTCCCGTTGTGGTCGTGGGGAATCTGACGGCAGGCGGCAATGGGAAAACACCGGTAGTCATTTGGCTCGTCGAACAGTTGCAACGCAGAGGCTATCGTGTCGGTGTGGTGTCACGTGGTTACGGTGGGAAAGCTGAACGTTATCCGCTGATGCTGGATGAGTCGGTGACGACGGCGCAGGCAGGCGATGAGCCAGTGCTGATTTTCCAGCGTACCGGTGCGCCCGTTGCGGTTGCTCCCCGTCGGCGGGATGCCGTGAGTGCGTTATTGGCACAGCACACGCTAGATGTGGTGATCACTGACGATGGATTACAGCACTATGCGTTGGAAAGAGATATCGAGCTGGTTGTGATTGACGGGATGCGGCGTTTTGGCAACGGATGGTGGCTGCCTGCTGGCCCAATGCGGGAAAGAGAAAGCCGTCTGGCGTCGGTGGATGCGGTCATTGTTAACGGCGGTACGCCGCGAGCAAACGAGATAGGCATGACATTAACGGCGGGTATGGCGGTTAACTTGCTTTCCGGTGAATCGCGACCGCTGAGCCAGTTGCATGATGTCGTTGCGATGGCGGGCATCGGACATCCTCCGCGTTTTTTTGCTACGCTGCGTGATGCTGGTGTTCGTATTGCACGTGAAGTCGCCTTTGCTGACCATCAATCGTACCAGCCAGAACAGCTCGACTCGCTGACTCAGGATGCGACGCAGCCACTGCTGATGACGGAAAAAGATGCCGTAAAATGTAAGGCGTTTGCTCAGGATAACTGGTGGTATCTGCCTGTCGATGCCGTGTTAGCTGAGCCCTACGGCACGCAATTGCTCGACAAACTGGAAAATGTACTTAATCGGAATGCGGGTAGCAGAACATAAATTAGTCTGTTACCACGGTTTCAGATATCCCTTGTGGATATCACCTTATTAGATCGCTGCGATAGCGAGAAAGAACATGCCGGTCATCAATCGGCCAAAGATGGAGGAAGCATGGATCACCGTTTACTTGAGATTGTTGCCTGTCCTGTTTGTAATGGTCGGCTGTACTTTAATAAAGAGAAACTGGAGCTGGTATGCAAGGTCGATGGTTTGGCCTATCCGGTTCGTGATGGTATCCCTGTGCTGCTGGAAAGCGAGGCGCGTAAACTCGGGGCTGATGAGATAACACAATGACCTTTACTGTGATCATTCCTGCGCGCTTTGCGTCAAGCCGACTGCCGGGTAAACCGCTGGCGGACATCAACGGCAAACCGATGGTCGTCCATGTGATGGAGCGGGCGCTGGAATCGGGGGCGCAGCGCGTTATTGTGGCCACCGATCATCCCGACGTCGAGGCGGCCGTGCAGCAAGCCGGTGGCGAAGTGTGTCTGACCCGCGCCGATCATAATTCTGGCACGGAGCGTCTGGCTGAAGTCATTGAACGTTACGGTTTTACCGATGACGACATCATCGTTAACGTTCAGGGCGATGAACCGCTCATTCCTTCCGTTATCATTCGTCAGGTGGCGGAAAACCTCGCAGCGAGTAAAGCGGGAATGGCAACGCTAGCGGTGCCGATTGAAACCAGCGAAGAAGCATTCAACCCGAACGCGGTAAAAGTGGTTACCGACGCTGAGGGATATGCGCTGTATTTTTCCCGTGCGGCCATTCCCTGGGACAGAGAGCGTTTTGCTCAGTCTAAGGAAACCATTGGCGATCACTTCCTGCGTCATATTGGTATCTATGCTTACCGTGCGGGTTTTGTACGCCGTTATGTTAGTTGGGCACCGAGCCAGCTGGAGCAAATCGAACTACTGGAGCAGCTACGTGTGCTGTGGTACGGCGAGAAGATTCACGTTGCAGTCGCTAAAGCCGTTCCTAGCGTTGGCGTTGATACCCCAGAAGATCTGGCACGTGTGCGGCACGTCATGGCAGGTCAGTAATATCTATCACGCGATGCGACGATGAATACGTCATGGGGGAATCTATTCTTGCCGGAATAGATTTTCTCCATGACGTTTTTTCTTTATACGACATATTATCTTTTAAGTTATTTAGCACTTATTTAGATAAATATTCTTAAAAATTCTCAAATTACGCTGCGCTGCTTTATTTATGCGGATGGCTTATTCCCATTCTGAATTAAATCATCACGAGTGGAACTTTTATTTTTATAGTTAAATGCTACTATCAATTCGCCATGTTTCTTCATGGTGTTTTTGTTATTTCAACTAAGGACGGTAATGATATGAATGCTAAACGTTACATCGCAAAAATTCTTCTCGGCGGTATGTTAATGGGGGCTGCGGCGGGCAGCAGTGCGGCGGTTTATTACATGGCTCCCAACGGCGACGACGCGAATAGCGGCAGTAAAAACTCTCCCTGGAAAACAATCGACCGCGCACAGAAAACATTAAACCCTGGCGACCGCCTGTGGATCCGTGGCGGTAAATACGTGTTTACCAAAGGGCTGAACGTCTGTACGACGCGTACCGATGTGGTGAATGCGATCACGCTGAGTAAGAGCGGCACTGAAGGTAAGCGTATTGAATATTGGGCCTCTAGCGGGGAAGTACCGATTTTTGATTTCAGTCAGATGCAGGATGATTGCCGGGTTAAAGGGTTCAACGTCGTTGCAGATTGGGTTTCCATAAAAGGGCTGGAAATAACCGGTGTCCCACAGCGTAATAACCTTAATCATGAATCCTGGGGCGTGTGGATTAGAGGCAGTAATAATATATTCGAGCAGTTGAATATTCACCATATTATGGGTACGGGTTTGTTCATCCAGCGTGGGGGAAATAATCTGGTATTGAATAGCGACTCTCACCATAATTACGATCCACTGACCTCTAATGGTGCTGGCCAAAGTGGTGATGGTTTTGGTGCACATATCCCTGCTAACCAACCGGGTAATATTTTCCGCGGTTGCCGGGCGTGGTCAAACTCGGATGATGGCTTTGATTTAATTAATGCCTATTCTCCGGTGTTGATTGAAAATTCCTGGGCTTGGTCACACGGTTATTTACCGGGGACGACACAATCACTGGCTGCGGGTAACGGGAATGGTTTTAAAATCGGTGGCTACGGTGGCGTTTATGTGGCGAATGCGGTGAAACATACCGTGCGTAATTCGGTGGCGTTTTTAAATAAAGCGGCCGGATTTTATGCCAACCACCATCCGGTAGCGAACGATTTCTTTAACAACACCGGCTATAAAAATAACCCGAACTTTAATATCCGCGGCATCGATGCAAACGGAAAAGCGATTGGGCTGGGTACGCTGCGCAACAACGTTTCTCACGGCGGTAAGGACCTGTCGTTCTCCGATGGAGCGAACATGCGCTATAACTCGTGGGATCTGAAAATTGCAGTATCAGATTCTGACTTCGAGAGCGTGTCCGTGACCGGATGGGATGCACCGCGTCAGGCTGACGGCAGCTTGCCGGTACTGAAAAGCCTGCGTCTTGCTTCAGGTAGTGCGCTGATCAACAAGGGTGGCGATGTCAAACTTCCTTATAAAGGATCAGCCCCAGACCTGGGTGCCTTTGAGCGCGAATAATGGCGACGTATTAACACGCTAGCCTACCACTCACGATATTCCCTGCTGACGGGCAGGGAATATCGCTGCAACAACCCCGGCAGGGTGTGCTCTCTGCCGTCATGAGATCCCCTTTTATTTGATCTGCGTTGAAGTATTTGTCATCCGCTCGCCGCATCATGGTGAGTGGAGCTATTTGGCTCAACTGAGGTATAGCCGTTTATGGAACAGTTGAAATCGGAACTCAGTACGGTGTTAGGGGAAAGCCTCAGCCGACTTGAGCGCATAAGCGAACAGCCGTATGCGGATCTGTATGCCTTGTATGATAAAGAAGGCAACGCTATGCCTTTGTTGGCTAAAAGTTATGTTTGTCAGGGCGTGGCGCAGCAGGAAGCTTACAAACTCTCGATGCTGGCGCGTGAAGGCGACGTGCGTTTGCCAACCGTTTACGGGTTGGTGCTGACGCAGCAGCAGCCCTATCGGGAACTGCTGCTGATTGAGCGTTTGCGCGGTGTGTCGGTGGAAGCGCCGCCACGAAGCGGCCAGCGCTGGACGTTGCTGATGGATCAAATCGTTGAAAATGTATTGGCCTGGCACCGAATTGATAGCCATGGCTGCGTTGGTTCGGTGGACAGCACGCAGGACAATGATTGGTTCAGTTGGTATCAGCAGCGTCTGGAAGTCCTGTGGTCCACGTTGCTCAATGTCAATGCGCCGCAGCTTACGCAGCAGGACCGGAGCGTGCTTTATCGTTCGCGCCAGTGTTTAGAGATGCTGTTTGAGGATTTCGAAGATGGTTGTGTGCTGGTACACGGTAACCTTTCGCTGCGCAGTATGTTGAAGGACGCACGTAGCGATCAGCTATTGGCCATGATCAATCCGGGAATGATGCTGTGGGCACCCAGAGAGTACGAACTCTTCCGCCTTTGTGAATCCGGCATGCCGGAGCAGTTACTTTATCACTATCTAAAACAGGCACCGGTATCTGAATCCTTTGTCTACCGGCGCTGGCTATATGTCATTTGGGAAGCGGTATCCCGCTATATCCATACGGGACAGCTGGACCGTCAGCTATTTGATGTGGCTTCCCGTGAGTTATCCCCTTGGCTGGAGTGAAGTGAGCCTGCTGTTGTTCCGCGGCGTGCGGTGCTGCCGTGGTTCCCTTCAGTGCCTGCCAGAGGCGACCGAGTGTTTCGTACCAAGCTCGCTCGCTGTGTGATAAATAGTAAGCGGAAGGGAATACTTTTTCCCACGGGTTGAGCGCGGAGGTGATCGCCATCTGATTGGCTGGCGCGGGAATCGGCGCTAACCCCTGAGCCTGGAAGAATCGCATGGCGCGAGGTAAATGGTTGGCTGAGGTCACCAGCAAGAAAGGGCGTTCGCCAACAATTTTAGCGGTTGCCGTCGCTTCCTCTTCCGTATCCCTTGGCGTATCCAGAATGATGATGTCTTGCTGGGGAATGCCCAAGCTTTCGGCAACCAGCGCCGCGGTTTTCGCACTGCTGACAGGGTTCCCCTGCGCGGATCCACCAGTAAAAATCAATTTTGCGCTAGGATTGGCATGATAAAGGCGAACGCCTTCCGTGACGCGTGGGAGGCTGTTGCTGATGAGATTAGAACTGGGTGCCCATTCCGCGTTATAGGTATACCCCCCGCCTAACACGACAATATACTCGGCTTTGCTCGCCTGCGGCGTTTGTCGCCAGGTTGGGTAGTGTGATTCCAATGGTAACAACAGTCGATCGGCAACAGGCTGCAGGCTGAGCAGAATAAGCATCAGCCAACTGGTTAATATTATCGTTTTCCCCGTGCGTTGTCGCTGGGTAAACCAGAGCAGCAACAGGCCAACACCCATCAGAAGCAATAGCAATGGCAGGGGCTGCATAAGCCCACCGACGAACTTTTTGAGTGTGAAAAGCATAAAATTGCATTCCTTTTGAGTGAAAAAACCGCATTTGGGAAGATATCATGCGGTAAGGCCATTTATTCTAAGCCAGCCTGTGCCAAAATGGCAGGCTGGAAAAAATCGCATCGCGCAGACATGTCCTGCACGAGAACCCCGTTTATATGCTGCGGAACAATGACTGATGCAGGATCGCAATTTTAACGATATCGCCGAAAAATTTGCTCAGAATATCTATGGCACGACGAAGGGGAGACTTCGGTTGGCGGTATTGTGGCAGGATCTTAGCGATCTTTTGACCCGACTTCCGGCACGGCCTTTGCACATCCTTGATGCAGGAGGCGGCGAAGGGCAGATGGCCTGTCGTCTGGCAGCTTTAGGACATCAGGTATTGTTGTGTGA
The DNA here is from genome assembly GCA_016415585.1 of Pectobacterium carotovorum. Lineage (NCBI taxonomy): Bacteria > Pseudomonadati > Pseudomonadota > Gammaproteobacteria > Enterobacterales > Pectobacteriaceae > Pectobacterium > Pectobacterium carotovorum. Next base: position 2,067,503 of record CP066552.1, read on the forward strand.
TGTCTCCGGTGAGATGATTCAGCGCGCCAAAAATGCCGCAGCGGAACAGGGCGTTACCCATAACATGCGTTTTGTGCAGTGTGCCGCACAGGGTGTCGCGCAATATATGGACAGTCCCGCCGATCTGATATTGTTCCATGCGGTGCTGGAGTGGGTCGCGCAACCACAACAGGTACTGAAAACTCTGTACGATAGTCTGTCGCCTGGGGGGGCATTGTCCCTGATGTTCTATAACCATCATGGGCTGTTGATGCGTAACATGGTGGTGGGCAACTTTGATTATGTTCAGGCCGGAATGCCTAAGGGCAAACGGCGCTCGCTCTCGCCGGATCACCCGCTGAACCCGCAAGAAGTATACGGCTGGCTTGATGAGATGGGGCTGACTATTAGCGGGAAAACCGGCGTGCGCGTGTTTCATGACTACTTGAAAAATAAACAGCAGCAAGTTGAGAAGTTTGACGACATTCTGGAGATTGAACAGCTGTATTGTCGGCAAGAGCCTTTTGTGAGTTTGGGCCGTTATATCCATGTCATGGCGCATAAACCCCATTTGAAGGATGCATTATGAGTGATTTTTCCCAGACTGTACCCGAACTGGTCGCCTGGGCACGAAAAAACGATTTCTCCATTTCCCTCCCCACCGAACGCCTAGCGTTTTTGATGGCGATTGCCACGCTTAATGGCGAACGCATGGATGGTGAAATGAGTGAAGGTGAGTTGATTGATGCCTTCCGTCATGTGAGTCAGGGATTTGCTCAGACGAATGAAACCATTACCGTCCGCGGCAATAACGCGATTAACGATCTGGTGCGGCAGCGGTTGCTTAACCGTTTTACCAGCGAGCAGGCGGAAGGCAATGCGATTTACCGTCTGACCCCACTGGGGATCGGCATTACCGATTATTACATCCGCCAGCGTGAGTTCTCGACGCTGCGCCTTTCCATGCAGCTCTCTATCGTGGCGCAAGAACTTAGCCGTGCAGCCGATGCGGCGGAGGAAAACGGTGATGAGTTTCACTGGCACCGTAACGTATTTGCGCCACTGAAATATTCCGTGGCTGAAATTTTTGACAGTATCGATCTGTCACAGCGCGTGATGGATGAGCAACAGCAGGGCGTTAAAGACGATATCGCCGCGCTGTTAAATCAGGACTGGCGAGCGGCGATCAGTAGCTGTGAGCAACTGCTAACGGAAACGTCATCGACGTTGCGTGAGCTGCAGGATACGCTTGAAGCTGCCGGAGACAAATTACAGACGAGTCTGTTGAGCATTCAGGATGCGATTATGAATAACCCGCATAATCTGGAGTTTGTCGACAAACTGGTGTTTGACCTGCAAAACAAACTCGATCGCATTGTGAGCTGGGGGCAGCAGACGATAGATTTGTGGATTGGTTACGACCGTCACGTACATAAGTTCATCCGTACCGCGATTGATATGGATAAAAACCGCGTCTTTGCCCAGCGGTTGCGTCAGTCGGTGCAGAGCTATTTCGATAGCCCTTGGGCGCTGACGTTCGCCAACGCCGATCGTCTACTCGATATGCGTGATGAAGAACTGACGCTGCGTAGTGAAGAAGTCACCGGTGAACTGCCGCCGGAGCTGGAATACGAAGAGTTTAGTGAAATGCGCGAGCAGCTGATCGCGCTGGTCGAGCAGGCATTGCATAAATATAAAGCGCAACAGATTCCGCTGGATTTGAGTGAAGTGATGCGAGAGTACCTCACGCAGCATCCTCGCTCGCGGCATTTTGATGTTGCCCGAATCGTGGTCGACCAGGCTGTACGTCTGGGCGTAGCCGAAACAGATTTCACCGGATTGCCTGCATTGTGGCAGGCAATCAATGATTACGGAGCCAAGGTGCAGGCCCATGTCATCGACAAATATTGAACAATTTATGCCAGTGAAGCTGGCAACAGCGTTATCGAATAATCTCTTTCCTGCGCTGGACAGCCAATTGCGTGCCGGGCGTCATGTTGGCATTGAAGAACTGGAAAACCACGTATTTTTGATGGATTTTCAGGACGTGCTGGAGGAGTTCTACAGCCGTTATAACGTGGAGCTGATTCGTGCGCCGGAAGGGTTTTTCTATCTGCGTCCGCGCTCTACCACGCTGATCCCGCGCTCGGTGCTGTCTGAGCTGGATATGATGGTAGGGAAAATTCTCTGCTATCTCTATCTGAGCCCAGAGCGTTTGGCGCACGAAGGCATTTTCAGCCAGCAGGAACTGTATGAAGAGCTGCTGAGCCTGGCGGATGAAAGCAAACTGCTGAAGCTGGTTAACCAGCGCTCCACCGGTTCCGATCTGGATCGCCAAAAATTGCAGGAAAAAGTCAGAACCTCACTTAACCGCTTACGTCGGTTAGGTATGATCTACTTTATGGGCAATGACAGCAGCAAATTCAGAATTACTGAATCGGTGTTCCGCTTCGGAGCGGATGTGCGCAGCGGCGATGATGCCCGCGAAGCACAGCTACGCATGATTCGCGATGGTGAAGCGATGCCTGTTGAAGGTAGTTTGTCGCTGAAAGATGACAGCGACGATAACGATCGCACCGATGATACCGCGCCAGAAACGGGCGAGGATGAATAAGAGACTATCCCATTCCTACTGGGGCAGGCTTTAAGTGTTGAGGATGAACAGGAATGATTGAACGCGGTAAATTTCGCTCACTAACGCTGGTCAACTGGAACGGCTTTTTCGCCCGCACCTTCGATCTGGATGAACTGGTTACCACGCTATCCGGTGGTAACGGTGCTGGGAAATCCACCACGATGGCCGCCTTTATTACGGCGCTGATCCCTGACCTGACGCTGCTGCACTTTAGAAACACCACCGAAGCGGGGGCCACCAGCGGCTCACGCGATAAAGGGCTACACGGTAAATTACGCGCGGGTGTCTGTTACTCCACGCTCGATGTCGTTAATTCACGTCATCAGCGCGTGCTGGTTGGGGTTCGTCTCCAGCAGGTTGCAGGGCGCGACCGTAAAGTTGATATCAAGCCTTTCACCATTCAGGGATTACCGACGGCGATACAGCCGACGCAAATTCTGACGCAGGTGGTCGGCGATCGTCAGGCGCGAGTGCTCTCCTTGCAGGAGCTGAAAGAACGCGTTGAGGAGATGGAAGGTGTTCAGTTCAAGCAATTCAACTCCATCACCGATTATCATTCACTGATGTTTGATTTGGGCGTCGTGCCGCGCCGCCTGCGTTCTGCTTCCGATCGTAGCAAGTTCTATCGTTTGATCGAAGCCTCGCTGTACGGTGGTATCTCCAGCGCCATTACTCGCTCGCTGCGTGACTATTTGCTGCCGGAAAATAGCGGCGTGCGTAAAGCGTTTCAGGATATGGAAGCGGCGCTGCGTGAAAACCGCATGACGCTGGAGGCGATCCGTGTTACCCAGTCCGATCGCGATCTGTTTAAGCACCTGATCTCTGAAGCGACATCCTATGTTGCCGCTGACTACATGCGGCATGCCAATGAGCGCCGTATTCATCTGGATGGGGCGTTGGAACTGCGTCGTGACTTGTTCTCCAGCCGTAAGCAACTGTCGACTGAGCAATATCGTCATGTAGAAATGGCGCGGGAGCTGGCGGAGCAGAGCGGTGCCGAAGGCGATCTGGAAACAGATTATCAGGCGGCCAGCGATCACCTGAATCTGGTGCAGACCGCCATGCGTCAGCAGGAAAAAATCGAGCGCTATAACGCCGATCTGGAAGAGTTGAGCTATCGCCTCGAAGAACAGAACGAGGTGGTAGAAGAGGCGCGGGAGCAGCAGGCGGAAAACGAAGAACGTGCCGATGCTGCCGAGTTGGAAGTGGATGAACTGAAAAGTCAGCTTGCCGATTACCAGCAGGCGTTGGACGTGCAGCAAACGCGGGCTATTCAGTACCAGCAGGCTCAGCAGGCGTTGGAACGCGCCCGCATGCTGTGCCAATTGCCGGATTTAACGGCAGACAACGCGGATGAGTGGCTGGACAGCTATCAGGCGAAAGAGCAGGAAGCGACAGAGATTCTGCTGATGTTGGAGCAGAAACTGAGCGTGGCTGATGCGGCGCACGGTCAGTTTGAACAAGCTTATCAGTTAGTGACTAAGATTGCCGGTGCGGTGAATCGCAACGAGGCCTGGCAGGTTGCGCGCGATTTGCTGCGCGACAGCTCTTCACAACGTTATCAGGCGGAGCGAGTACAGCCGTTGCGGATGCGTTTGTCTGAGCTGGAACAGCGCCTGCGTGAGCAGCAGGATGCCGAGCGGTTATTGCAGGATTTCAGCAAACGCAACGGTCAGGATTATCAACCGGAAGAGCTGGAATCACTTCAGCAAGAACTTGATGCCCGAATAGAAACGCTGTCATCGCTGGTGGCGGAAGCGGGCGAGCGTCGTATGGCGCTGCGTCAGGAGTTGGAGCAAACCCAGCAGCGTATTCAGAAGCTGACGATGCGTGCGCCAGTTTGGCTGGCCGCACAGGAAATGCTGACGCAACTGAGTGAGCAGAGCGGTGAAACGTTCGAAGATAGCCGTCAGGTGACGGAATTCATGCAGCAACTGCTGGAGCGCGAGCGTGAAACTACAGTTGAACGTGACGACATCGCTGCTCGCAAACGCCAGATTGAAGCACAGATTGAGCGGCTGAGTCAGCCCGGTGGTTCGGAAGATCCGCGTCTGAACGCGCTGGCGGAACGTTTTGGCGGCGTGTTGCTGTCTGAAATTTATGATGACGTGACGCTGGATGATGCGCCGTACTTCTCGGCGCTTTATGGTCCCTCCCGCCATGCGATTGTGGTATCCGATCTCTCGCTGGTTCGCGATCAGCTTGCCGGTCTGGAAGACTGTCCAGAAGATCTGTACCTGATCGAGGGGGACCCGCAGTCGTTTGATGACAGCGTATTTGCCGTTGACGAGCTGGAACGTGCCGTCGTGGTGAAAGTCGCGGAGCGCCAGTGGCGTTATTCGCGTTTCCCAGAAGTGCCGCTGTTTGGCCGCGCCGCGCGGGAAATGCGCCTGGAAAGCCTGCGTGATGAGCGCGAAGCGCTGGCGGAACAGTATGCCACGCTGTCGTTTGACGTGCAGAAAACGCAGCGCTTGCACCAGTCTTTTGGTCGCTTTATTGGTACCCATCTGGCCGTTGTTTTTGATGACGATCCCGAAGTGGAAATCCGTACGCTCAGTGCCCGTCGCGGCGAGCTGGATCGGGCGATGGCGAGCTTTGATGGCGAAAACCAGCAGCAGCGTCAGCAGTACGATCAGGCGAAAGAAGCCAGCGCACAGCTGAATAAACTGATTCCGCGCATTAGCCTGCTTTGCGATGAGACATTGCAGGATCGTGTGGAAGAGATTCGTGCGGAACTGGATGAAACGGAAGAGTCTGCCCGTTTCATTCAGCAGCACGGTGCAACGCTGGCTAAGCTGGAACCGTTGGTTTCTGTCCTGCAAAGCGACCCGCAGCAGCATGAGCAGTTGCAGGAAGATTATGCGCAGGCGCAGAACGCCCAGCGGCAGGCAAAACAGCAGGCGTTTGCGTTGACCGAAGTTGTGCAGCGTCGCGCGCACTTCAGCTATGCCGATTCAGCTGGAATGCTGGGTGAGAATGCTGGCTTGAATGACAAACTGCGCCATCGTTTAGAACAGGCTGAAGCAGAACGGACAAAAGCGCGTGAGCAGCTACGCCAGCATCAGGCACAGCTGACGCAGTACAGTCAGGTTCAAGCCTCGCTGAAAAGTTCTTACGATGCCAAACAGGACATGCTGAAGGAACTGACGCAAGAACTTCAGGATATCGGCGTACGTGCGGATGCGGATGCCGAAGCGCGCGCCCGTCAGCGTCGTGATGAGCTGCATGCCGCATTAAGCACCAACCGCTCGCGGCGTAATCAGTTGGAAAAACAGATTACGTTCTGTGAAGCAGAAATGGACAGTTTGCAGAAGAAGCTGCGTAAACTGGAGCGTGATTACCATCAGATGCGTGAGCAGGTTGTGACGGCGAAAGCAGGCTGGTGTGCGGTTATGCGTTTGGTGAAAGACAACGGCGTCGAGCGTCGTCTGCACCGTCGTGAACTTGCCTATATGGAAGGTGACGAACTGCGGTCTATGTCGGATAAGGCGCTGGGGGCGCTGCGTCTGGCGGTTGCGGATAACGAACATCTGCGCGATGTGCTGCGGCTTTCCGAAGATCCGAAGCGGCCCGAACGCAAAATCCAGTTCTATATCGCCGTTTACCAGCATCTGCGCGAGCGTATTCGTCAGGATATTATCCGCACCGATGATCCGGTAGAAGCGATTGAACAGATGGAGATCGAGCTTAACCGTCTGACGGAAGAGCTGACGGCGCGTGAGCAGATGCTGGCTATCAGCTCACGCAGCGTGGCAAACATCATTCGTAAAACGATCCAGCGCGAGCAGAACCGCATTCGGATGCTGAACCAGGGGCTGCAAGCGGTCGCATTTGGTCAGGTGAAGAGCGTTCGCCTCAACGTCAACGTGCGCGAAGCGCATACCACGCTGCTCAACGTGTTGTCCGAACAGCAGGAAATGCATCAGGATCTGTTTAACAGCAACCGTCTGACCTTCTCGGAAGCGTTGGCAAAACTGTATCAGCGCCTGAATCCTGAAATTGACATGGGGCAGCGCACGCCGCAAACCATCGGTGAAGAGCTGCTGGATTACCGAAACTACCTTGAAATGGAAGTTGAAGTTAACCGTGGCGCGGATGGTTGGCTAAGGGCGGAAAGTGGGGCGCTGTCGACTGGGGAAGCCATCGGTACTGGGATGTCGATTCTGGTTATGGTGGTGCAGAGCTGGGAAGAAGAGTCCAAGCGCCTGCGCGGCAAAGATATTATTCCGTGTCGTCTGCTCTTCCTCGATGAGGCGGCGCGTCTGGATGCCAAATCGATCGCGACGCTGTTCGAGCTCTGCGATCGTCTGGAAATGCAGTTGGTCATCGCGGCACCGGAAAATATCAGCCCCGAGAAGGGAACCACCTATAAGCTGGTGCGTAAAGTCTACCAGAACAACGAGCACGTCCATGTGGTCGGGCTGCGTGGTTTTGGAACGGAAGCGCCAGAGACGCAAGAGCAAACCTCGTAATGGGGAGCGGTAAATTTTACCGTTGCAAACCTTGCCGATATTTTCCTCTATAATGATAAAGCCGCTTTTTTAAGCGGCTTTATTTTTTCGTAAAGCGTGGTGTAAAGGGAATGTTGAATGCGAATAGCTTCATCAAACGCGTAAGATAATAACCAGAAGAAGAAGCAAAAATATTTTTCTCTTTATATACTGACGATGAAACGATTACAGATCGTAGAAGGATTTGCGGTTTTATGTTGCAAGGTGGCGTACCGTAATAACGGACGCTATATAAAATGATCATATTTCATTCTTTCTCGTTTTCTACACAAAAAAACCTAAAGAATGTGCTTACGCCAGTATGACCGTATACGAGCGAATTCGGTTTGTTATTTCCATATCCAACGTGGATTGTCGTGAAAGCATAGTGATTAATGAGTACAGGGGATAAATGGATGTTGTTGTTACATAAACGAAAAATGGTCAGGCTGCTGTTACGCGCGGGTTGTATTTGGGTCGGAAGCCTGTCTCCTTCGTTTTCGGTGCTGGCAGCATCTCCGATGGTGGTATCCGGCTTATCGCAAAGCTCGGGCGTGATGTCTGTAGAAAATAGCCGTGCAGGGCTTCTGGCCGCGCTGCCACACGGTATGTCGGTACATTATCTCTCTGATTTATCATCGCTTTATGCCCAACATCAGATGCAACCTATGTGGGCAGATAATCGTGCGGTTCAACAGTTTCAACAACAGCTGGCCGAATTGGCGATAGCTGGCGTACAGCCGCAGTTCACCACGTGGGTAACCTGGCTGACCGATCCGCAGTTGACCGGATTTGCGCGTGACGTCGTGCTATCGGATGCGATGCTGGGCTATTTGCAGTTCGTCTCGGGTGTAGAACGCAGCGGTAACGACTGGCTGTACAGCAGCGTGCCTTACCGTCTGCAATCGCCAGCGCTCAATATCGTTGCGCAATGGCAACAGGCCGTGAAATCCGGCACTAGCGCGGCTTATGTCGTTTCGCTGGCACCACAGCATTCGCAATACGCCAAAATGCATGAAGCGCTGAAGACGATGCTGACGGACAATCGCCCGTGGCCGAGCCTGAATCTGGCGGAGTCTCTGCGCCCGGAACAGCAGAGTCGGGAACTGGCGGTACTGCGTGAAATTCTGCAACGTACTGGCATGCTGTCTTCAACGGAGAGCATTACGCTATTTAACGAAAATACCGCCGCGACGCCAGTATCGACAGGACAGGTTCCGCTGGTCGAGGGCGCTGCTATCGACGCCAGTTATACTGGCGAACTGGTTGATGCGGTTAAACGCTTCCAGCACTGGCAAGGGCTGGAGGATGATGGCGTTATTGGTAAGCGTACGCGCGATTGGCTCAATGTGTCCCCGCAAATGCGCGCAACGCTGCTGGCGCTGAATATCCAGCGTCTGCGCCTGTTACCGGATAATGTTCACACTGGTATCATGGTGAACATCCCCAATTATTCACTGATCTATTATCAGGATGGCGCTGAGCGTTTATCGTCGCGCGTCATTGTTGGGCAGCCTAAACGCAAAACACCATTGATGAGCAGCTCGCTGTATAACGTCGTGGTCAATCCGCCGTGGAATGTCCCGACGACGCTGACTCGGCAGGACATCATTCCTAAAGTGGTGCGCGATCCCGGTTATCTACAGCGTCATGGCTACACGGTGCTGTCCGGCTGGAGTCAGGATGCTGAAGCGATCGATCCTTCAATGATCGATTGGCAGATGGTGTCAGCGGAACGCTTCCCCTATCGCCTGCGTCAGGCCCCTGGTGCGAATAACTCGCTGGGACGCTATAAGTTCAATATGCCGAATTCAGAAGCGATTTATCTGCACGACACGCCTAATCACAATCTATTCCAGCGTGATATCCGGGCGCTGAGCTCCGGCTGCGTGCGGGTTAATAAGGCATCGGAACTGGCTAGCATGCTATTGCAGGATGCAGGATGGAATAATAGTCGTATTTCTTCCACGCTGGATCAGGGAAATACCACCTTTGTGTCGATGAAACACCGGATTCCGGTCAACCTCTATTACCTGACCGCGTGGGTGGCTGAGGATGGCAGGCCGCAGTTCCGAACAGATATTTACAATTATGATGACACCGCGCGTGCCGGGACGAAAGTGCTGTCCAAAGCAGGGCTGTTGCTTCAGTAAGTATTGAAAATACGGGCATTAGCGGCATTGGTATTTTATCGTTTTGCGGAGGATCGATGCGATCTTCCGCAAACCTCTAAGCAAAGCGGGTTGACTCACTTTTCTCTGGCAGTTAAGGTTCAAGGCGGTGCGTTTTGTGCCTCCTTTTATACCGTTTTTTAGCCAGGGTACTTGTTCTATGGATCACATTGACAATCATCGCCGTAAGTTGCTTGCACTGGGTGGTGCCGCGTTGGGCATCGCACTACTTCCCGGTCAGGCATTTGCGACGTTATCGACACCCCGACCACGAATTTTGACGCTGAATAATCTGAATACCGGAGAGCGGTTGAAAACGGAATTCTTTGATGGCAAACGGTATAACAAGTCAGAACTTTCCCGCCTGAATCACTTTTTCCGCGACTATCGCGCCAATAAAGTCAAAACGATTGATCCCCAACTTTTCGATCAGCTCTATCGCTTACAGGTGATGTTGGGCACCAACAAGCCCATACAGCTGATTTCTGGTTATCGCGCGATAGATACGAATAACGAATTACGTGCGCATAGCCGAGGTGTAGCAAAGCAGAGCTACCACACGAAAGGGCAGGCGATGGATTTCCATATTGAAGGCGTTCAACTCGCTAACATTCGTAAAGCGGCGATGAAGATGCGTGCCGGTGGCGTTGGCTACTATCCACGCAGTGATTTCGTTCACATCGATACTGGCCCCGTCCGCACTTGGTAATTCGCTACAGCATACCGCAGCGCTAAATTTTTTTCTGATACGGTTCGCTTACAGCGCGAGCCGTTCAGTTTATTCAACATGGAGTGATATGAAATATCAAATAGTTCCGGTGACGGCATTTAGCCAGAACTGCACGTTGTTATGGTGTGAAAAAACCAATGAAGCGGCGATTGTCGATCCCGGCGGCGATGCAGAAAAAATCAAGCGTGCCGTCGCGGATGCTGGGATTGCGGTTAAGCAGATTCTATTAACACACGGCCATCTGGATCATGTTGGCGCGGCGGCGGAATTGGCTGAGTACTATCAGGTCGCGATTATTGGCCCACAGATTGACGATGCTTTCTGGCTGGAAGGGTTGCCAGCGCAGTGCCGGATGTTTGGCCTAGAAGAGTGCGCGCCGCTGACGCCATCACGCTGGCTACAGGACGGTGATGAGGTTAGCGTGGGCGAGACGACGCTGGCGGTGTTCCATTGCCCAGGTCATACACCGGGCCATATTGTTTTCTTTGATGCAGAATCGCGCTTGGCACAGGTAGGTGATGTTATTTTCAACGGTGGTGTAGGGCGTACCGATTTCCCACAGGGCGATCATCAGGCGCTAATTGCGTCTATCAAGAATAAACTGCTGCCGCTGGGTGACGATGTGACGTTTATTCCGGGGCACGGTCCGATGTCAAACTTAGGACATGAACGTAAAACTAATCCTTTCCTGCGTGAAGATGCCGCGATTTGGTAGTTTCTGTACTTTTTATCAGTAAGGGCAGAAATTTATCAGTAAAGGGCAGAAATGAAAAAGCCGACACAGGGTGTCGGCTTTTTTGATCGCAGAACGATCAGAGTACGGCAACAATCGCTTCGCAGAGCGGCGCCATGTTTTCCGGTGTCATTCCTGCAACGTTGATACGGCCAGAATTCACCGCATAAACACCGAATTCATCACGCAGACGCAGAACCTGCTCTTTGGTCAAACCACTGAATGAGAACATTCCATTCTGATTGATGATGAAGGAGAAATCCTGATTTGCCCCTTTTTCCTGCAAGGTATTCACGAACAGCTGACGCATGCGTTGAATACGCTCACGCATCGCCGTCAATTCCTGTTCCCAGACGGCCTTCAGCGCATCGTTGCCCAGAATGGTCGCAACAACGGTCGCGCCGTGTGACGGTGGGTTAGAGTAGTTTGCGCGAATAGCGGCTTTCACCTGGCTGAATGCTGTGTCTGCCGTGGCGGCATCGGCGGCAACCAGCGTACAGGCACCGACGCGCTCATTGTACAAACCGAAGTTTTTAGAGTACGAGCTGCATACGATCAATTCATCGTGTTTGGCAGCGAAGAGACGCAGGCCTTCCGCATCTTCTTCTAGCCCGCGGGCAAAGCCCTGATAGGCGAAGTCAAACAGCGGCAGCCAGCCTTTCGCTGCCGACAGTTCGGCCAGCGTAGCCCACTGCTCAGCGGTAGGATCGATACCGGTTGGGTTGTGGCAACAGCCGTGGAACAGCACCACGTCGCCTGCTTGTGCGGCATTCAGGCTGTTCAGCAGGCCATCAAAATCCAGCGCATGGTTCGCTGCATCGTAATAGTCATACTGACACACTTCCAAACCGGCAGCAGAGAAGACGTTATTGTGATTTGGCCAGGTTGGGTTGCTGATCCAAATGCGCTTCGCAGACGTTTGATTTGCAATGAAATCAGCGGCTACACGCAACGCACCAGTTCCGCCTGGGGTTTGCGCCGTACGGGCACGTTTGTCGGCAATGATGGCATTCTGCTTGCCAAACAACAGCTCCTGCGTGCACTGACCGAATGCTGGCAGACCGTCAATGCCCAGATAGTTTTTGGTGGTTTCATTTTCCAGCAGATAGTGTTCTGCTTTTTTTACGCTGGTCAGAACCGGGGTTTTACCGGTTTCATCTTTATAGACACCAATACCCAGATTGATTTTATTCGCGCGGTCATCGGCGCGGAAAAGATCGGTCAGCCCGAGAATAGGATCGGCCGGTGCGGCAGAGATATTTTCAAACATTGCCAGAATGTTCCATAACTGAGATGAAATAAGAATTCTCAGAGTACCGTCAGTAAAAGGCTTTGCCAACCGTTGATGTCAAAAAGAAAGGGAAATAACAGGGAGAAGGAGAGAGACGAAATAAAAGACTGGTTAGACGAGAATAATTGGCGCAGCGTGGCGTAAAGCAGAAACCAAAAAACGCGCGTAAAGGTAGAATGCTATCCGGCTCACAATAAAAAAGACAGAGCCGAGGCTCTGTCTTTTCCTGCAATACAAACGATTAACTCGTTACGTTATGCTGGGATGACTTAGAACTGGTAAGTCAGGCCAACAGCAACAGTATCGTCGGTATTCAGTTTATACGCGTTCTCATCTTTCAACAGGTTGATTTGATAATCAACATAGGTAGACATATTTTTGTTGAATGAGTAAGTAGCGCCAACGCTAACATACTTAGTTACATAATCGTTGGTTGTTACAACGCTGGTATCGTCTTTAGCTTTAGCAGAAACGTAAGCCAGAGATGGAGTCAGACCAAAATCGAAGTTGTATTGAGCTACAGCTTCAAACACTTTAGTTTGGTCAGCGTAGAAGTTACCTGTGCCGTTGACAGCGCCAGCTTTCGGCTTAACAACGGTCAGGTTGCGGTATTCACCATAAATTGCTGCAACATAAATGTTGTTAGCATCATATTTCAGGCCAGTTGCCCAAGCATCTGCTGCGCTACCGTTATTACCAGCACGAAGACCATTGGCACCATAGCCATGTTGGTCATTAGTGCGATCATATTTAGCGTAAGAAGCTACAACGCCTACACCGATATCTGAGGTGTAAGAAGAAGAAATACCCCAGCCATCGCCGTTTTGTTTTTCTTCATTATTTCTTTCATTGATACTGTTGCTGTCATTCTTACCCAGATACTGCAGGCCAAAATCCCAGCCATCCACTAAACCGAAGAAGTTTTTGTTACGATAGGTCAGTACACCAGTGCTACGGCCAGTCAGGTTATCAGTGTAGCTAGAATCACCACCAAACTCAGGCAGAACGTCTGTCCAAGCCAGTGCGTCGTATGCAATACCCAAGTTACGGCCGTAATCTAGGGAACCGACATCAGCAAATTTTAAACCAACAAACGCATAACGAGTTTTATCTGCGTTCGGGCCAGCAGAACCTTGGCTTTCGTCTTTATAACCATTGAACTGGTATTCAAAACGGCCATAGCCAGTTAATTCGCTAGAAATCTGAGTTTCGCCTTTGAAGCCTAAACGAGCGTAGGTCTGATCGCCGTTATTGCCTTTGTCGTCAGAGAAGTAGTGCAGGCCAGTGATTTTACCAGTCAGATCCAGCTTGTTGCCGTCTTTGTTATAAACTTCTGCTGCATTGGCTGCGCCCGCGACTAACAGAGCTGGGATTACTACTGCAAGAATGTTGCGTTTCATCATTATTACCCTCATTGGTGTTATTTAGACACCTGCCACTGCCATAAATAATTCTTTACGGAACTATTCCTGAAAGTTTGGTGTCTTCCTGTGTCTGAACGCAGTTTTCCATTCACACGCCCGTTAATCCACCTTAAAGATGCTACAAAGTTCGTAATCGGGTAACAAATGGAAATAATGTGTGTCTAAATGTAAAATTCAGGGAACTTTGTGAGACAGAATAAAAATTAAAAAAAAAGAGCCGGGAAACCCGACTCTTCTTTTCTACATATTTGTTTTACTTATATTAAATTTTTATTTAGAAACTGGCGTTCCGTGGGGTACGCGGGAAAGGGATTACGTCGCGCACATTTTGTACACCGGTAACATAGGCAATTAATCGCTCAAAACCTAAACCAAAACCGGAATGTGGAATAGTGCCGTAACGGCGTAAATCACGATACCACCAGTAGTCTTCTTTATTCAGTCCCATCTCTTCCAGACGGCTATCCAGTTGAGCCAGACGCTCTTCACGCTGAGAACCCCCGATGATTTCACCGATTCCTGGTGCCAGAACATCCATCGCGGCAACGGTTTTACCGTCGTCGTTCATACGCATGTAGAAGGCTTTGATGTCTTTCGGGTAGTTTTTAACGACAACCGGTGCTTTGAAGTGCTGCTCCGCCAGATAACGCTCATGTTCGGAGGAGAGGTCAACGCCCCAGTAAACTGGATTCTCGAACTGCTGCCCGCAGTTCAGCAGGATCTCGACAGCATCGGTGTAGTCCACCTGTGCGAAATCAGAGCTAACGAATTTTTCCAGTCGAGTGATGGCTTCTTTATCAACGCGTTCGGCAAAGAACGCCATATCATCGGCACGCTCGTTCAATACGGCTTGGAAAACGTATTTCAGTAAGTTTTCAGCCAGACCGGCAACGTCATCCAACGTGGCAAAAGCGACTTCCGGTTCGATCATCCAAAACTCGGCCAAATGGCGGCTGGTGTTGGAGTTTTCCGCGCGGAAGGTTGGGCCAAAGGTATACACATTGGACAGCGCACAGGCGTAGGTTTCGCCATTCAACTGGCCGGATACGGTCAGGAATGCTTCTTTACCGAAGAAATCTTCGCTGAAATCCACTTTACCTTGTTCGGTACGCGGCAGGTTTTCCAGATCGAGAGTAGAAACGCGGAACATTTCGCCCGCGCCTTCGGTATCGGATGCGGTAATCAGCGGGGTAGAGACCCAGAAGTAGCCATTCTCATGGAAGAAGCGGTGAATCGCCTGTGCCAGCGTATGGCGAACACGCGTCACGGCACCGATCAGATTGGTACGCGGACGCAAATGCGCAACTTCACGTAGATATTCGATGCTGTGACGCTTCGCCGCCATCGGGTAGGTATCGGGATCGTCAACCCAGCCGACGACGTTGACGTTGGTGGCTTGCAACTCGAAGCTCTGGCCCTCACCCGGAGAAGCGACGACATTACCGGTGATTTCTACGGAACAGCCGGTAGTCAGGCGTAGCACGTCATCCTGATAATTGGAGAGATTATTATTAACGACAGCCTGTAATGGATTAAAGCAGGAGCCGTCATAAACGGCGATAAAGGAGATACCGGCTTTAGAATCTCTCCGGGTACGTACCCAGCCGCGCACGGTGACTTCGCTGTCAACGGCGACACGGCCTTGCAGTACATCGACTACAGGCACTACGCTCATAAAATTCTCTCTTTAATTAATCGTGTTTAAGAAATATATCGTGGTTAAAACGTCAAATGGCCCAATCCGAGCCATTTGCTATGTTACTTGCGATGCAACAGGACACAAGCAGAAATCACCGGAATGGCGCGAAGTTTTCGCTCATGCTGGTGAATCTGCTGCAAAGTTGGTCAATACCCGGCATACTTCAAGTTGCATATTAGGGGAGGGGGAGACGTTTCAACTGGCTTTTTTCACGCGAGGTAAGTCAAACGCTTTGCGCAACTCACACACGAAGTTCTGATCCTGACAGATGGTTTTACCCGGGCTATCGGAGAGCTTTGCCACTGGCTTGCCATTGCATTCCACCAGCTTGATGACAATATTCAACGGCTTCACGCCGGGGATGTCACACGTCAGGCGGGTGCCCATGCCAAATACCAGATTCACGCGTTGCCAGAAGTGACGATACAGCGTCAGCGCTTTATCCAGATTCAGATTGTCGGAGAAGACCAGCGTTTTGCTCATTGGGTCGATGTTCAGACGCTGATAGTGTGCAATGGCTTTCTCTCCCCAATCGACTGGATCGCCAGAGTCGTGACGCAGCCCCTGATAGGCTTCGGCGAACGACAAATCGAAATCGCGCAGGAAGGCATCCATAGTGATGCAATCGGTCAACGCAATGCCTAAATGTGTGGGATATTCACGCAACCACATTTGTAGCGCGGCGCGCTGGCTGTTTGCCAGCGTCGGACTAATCTGCTGATGGGCCTGAAACCACTCGTGTGCCTGCGTACCGACAGGCGTGATATCCAAACGGCGCGCCAGATCGTAATTGCTGGTGCCGATGAGGTAAGGGAAATCGGCTCGCAGCGTCGTAACAATAGTCTGCTGGATATCGCGAGAGAAACGTCGGCGCGTGCCGAAATCCATTAGCTTGAATTGGCTGAGGTCCACATCCGTGCTGTTCTGGCGGAAGCTCTCTAGTGAGGCAGACAGTTGGGCGAGCGCCTGCTCAGCTGTGGCATTGGGCGAACGCTCCCGATGCACAACTTCACTGATCACCGCCAACAAGGGAACTTCCCACAAAATCACTTCACGCCACGGCCCAGCGATACGGATATCCAGCTTGCCCGCATTGTTCTTAATCGACACCTGCTGCGGATTAAAACGGAAATCCCGCAGCCAGTGGAGATAGTCCTGTTTAAAGAACGGCAGAGAAGAAAGATAGGTGAACTCATCGTCACGCAATGACAAGAAACGCATCAGATCGACCTGATGGGCTATCTCATTCGCGTAAATGCCTAGCAACTCATCACCGCGACAGCGAAATTCAGCCGCAACGTCGACATCATAATAATGATGATACACCGCCTGTTGCATATGCAGCTTGTAGGCATCGGTATCCAGCAATGAGTGCAGAATCGGAGAAGTATGCAAAGTCATAATGCGTTACGACATCTTTGTAAGATGTCTATCCACCATCGGGACAGCTAGCAATGTCCAATCAGTATACCTTGATTATTTGTTTATTACATTACGACAACATAGCGAGACGTGCGGGAGTGAACCGCAGCACGATGATTAGCCTCCTTATTTTGTTGTGATAACATTGGGGCAACAGGTATAGACTTGATCTTTGATGCTTATGACGAGGTGGGAGCTTTAATATGAATCAACAGCCGCAAATAAAATATCGCCATGACTACCGTGCACCGGATTACACCATTACTAATATTGCACTGGATTTCGATCTTCATGCTGAAAAAACTCACGTAAAAGCCGTCAGCCAGGTGGTGTTGCAGGGGGCGCTGGGCGCGCCGTTGAAGCTGGACGGCGAAGGGCTGAAACTGATTAGCCTGAGCGTTGATGGTCAGCCGTGGACACATTACCAGCAGCAGGACGATGGCCTGATTCTGACGCAATTACCCGCGCGTTTCACGCTCAGCATCGAAACGGAAATCAACCCTGCCGCCAATAGCGCGCTGGAAGGGCTATATCAATCAGGCGAAGCACTGTGTACGCAGTGTGAGGCCGAAGGATTCCGCCACATTACCTATTATCTCGACCGACCGGATGTGCTGGCGAAATTCACGACGCGCATCACAGCGGATAAAGCTCGCTATCCTTATTTACTCTCTAACGGTAATCGTATCGCACAAGGAGAGCTGGAAGGCGGTCGCCACTGGATTGAATGGCAGGATCCGTTCCCGAAACCGGCTTATCTGTTTGCGCTGGTTGCCGGCGATTTTGATGTGCTTCAGGATCGCTTCACGACATGTTCTGGCCGCGATGTGGCGTTGGAGCTGTATGTTGACCGTGGCAACCTCGATCGGGCTGGCTGGGCGATGACCTCGCTGAAGAATTCGATGAAGTGGGACGAAGAGCGTTTCGGTCTGGAATACGATCTCGACATCTATATGATCGTCGCCGTTGATTTCTTCAACATGGGGGCGATGGAAAACAAAGGGCTGAACGTATTCAACTCTAAATACGTGCTGGCCAAGGCAGAAACCGCGACGGATAAAGACTATCTGAATATTGAAGCGGTGATCGGCCATGAATATTTCCACAACTGGACGGGCAACCGCGTCACCTGTCGCGACTGGTTCCAGCTTAGCCTGAAAGAAGGGCTGACGGTGTTCCGCGATCAGGAGTTCAGCTCCGATCTGGGGTCGCGTCCGGTGAACCGTATTGATAACGTGCGTGTGATGCGCGGTGCGCAGTTTGCCGAAGATGCCAGCCCGATGTCGCATCCGATTCGTCCCGATCAGGTGATCGAGATGAATAACTTCTACACGCTGACGGTCTATGAAAAGGGATCGGAAGTGATCCGCATGATGCACACCTTATTAGGTGAGGAAAAATTCCAAGCCGGTATTCGTCTGTATTTTGAGCGTCACGACGGCAGCGCGGCGACCTGTGATGATTTCGTACTGGCAATGGAAGATGCTTCCGGTGTCGATCTCACACAGTTCCGCCGCTGGTATAGCCAGTCAGGCACGCCGGTGCTGACTGTGCGTGATGATTATGATCCGCAGACGCAACAATATCTGCTGAGCGTGAGCCAAAAAACGCCAATCGGTGCCGACAAACAGCCGAAGCTGCCGCTGCATATTCCGTTGGATATTGAACTGTACGATCCGCAAGGGCAGGTCATCCCGCTACAGAAAGACGGTCAACTGCTGGCGTCGGTGCTTAATGTGACCGAATCCGAACAGACGTTCATTTTCGATCAGGTACCTTGCCGCCCGATTCCTTCTTTATTACGTGAGTTCTCTGCGCCGGTAAAACTGAACTATGCCTGGAGCGATGAACAACTGACGTTCCTGATGCGCCACGCAAGCAATGCCTTCTCACGTTGGGATGCGGCACAGAGCCTGCTGGCTAACTATATCCGTCTGAACGTTTCTCGCTATCAGCAGAAACAGCCGCTTTCTGTACCGATGCATGTTGTCGATGCTTTCCGTGGCGTGTTGCTGGATGAAAAACTGGATCCGATGCTGGCTTCTCAGATTCTGACATTGCCGAGCGAAAACGAGATTGCCGAGCTGTTTGACATCATCGATCCTACGGCGATTGCTGCCGTACGTGAAAGCATGACGCGTACGATGGCAAAAGAGATGGCGGATGAGTGGCTGGCGGTATACCACGCGAATCAGGCACCGCAATATCGTATCGAACATGCGGATATGGGCAAACGCGCGCTGCGCAACGTCTGCCTGCATTATCTGGCATTCAGCGATGCGGATCAGGCGGATAAATTGGTGCAGGCGCAGTTCCGTCAAGCGGATAACATGACGGATTCGCTGGCGGCGCTGTCGGCGGCGGTCGAGGCTCAGTTGCCCGTTCGTGATGAGCTGCTGACGCAGTTTGATAACCGCTGGCATCAGGATGGCTTGGTCATGGATAAATGGTTTGTGCTGCAAGCCACCAGCCCGGCTGCCGATGTGCTGACCCGCGTGCGTGAGCTGCTGCAACATCGATCATTCAGCCTGAACAACCCTAACCGTCTGCGTTCTCTGGTGGGAGCATTTGCCGCCGCTAATCCGTCGGCGTTCCATGCTGAAGACGGGAGCGGCTATCGCTTCCTGACGGAGATTCTAACCGATCTGAATACCCGCAATCCTCAGGTCGCGGCACGGGTGATCGAACCGTTGATCCGCCTGAAACGTTATGATGCTAAACGTCAGTCGCAAATGCGTCAGGCGCTGGAACAGTTGAAGACGTTGGAAAATCTGTCTGGCGATCTGTTCGAGAAGATCAGCAAGGCACTGCAAGACTAATCCTGCCATAGTCATTCTTCTGTCACACGCGGTAGCTTGCCGCGTGTGACATTCTCCCTTGCGCTAATTTCTTACTTCCGCAAACGTTTTACTTTCCGCAGAGATGGCACTACCATCACCGACCGTGAGTTAAACCGTAATCCACTATTGCTTACTTCCAGCGTAGGCAAGATACCTTTGCGATAGGGATCTCAGGAGACAATATGTTCTATCCCGTTATCAAAAAAGCCCTGTTTCAGCTCGATCCAGAGCGTGCACATGAGCTGACCTTCCAACAATTACGCCGTATTACCAACACGCCTTTTGAATTTCTCGTCCGCCAATCTGTTCCTACTAAACCAGTTACCTGCATGGGGTTATCTTTTAAAAACCCACTTGGTCTAGCGGCGGGATTAGATAAAGACGGCGAATGTATCGATGCGTTAGGCGCAATGGGCTTTGGTTTTATTGAAGTGGGGACGGTGACGCCGCGTCCACAATCCGGTAATGACAAACCGAGATTATTCCGCGTAGTGGAAGCGGAAGGATTGATCAACCGGATGGGTTTCAATAATAAAGGCGTGGATTATCTGGTCGAGAATGTAAAGAAAACACGCTTTGGCGGTGTATTAGGGATCAACATCGGCAAGAATAAAGATACGCTGGTTGAGCAAGGTAAAGACGATTATTTGATCTGCATGGATAAGGTTTATCCTCATGCAGGCTATATCGCTATCAACATTTCGTCACCCAATACGCCGGGATTACGCAGCCTGCAATATGGTGAAGCGCTGGACGATCTTTTGCTGGCGATAAAGAACAAGCAGACGGAATTAAAAGATAAGCATCAGAAATATGTTCCCGTGGCGGTGAAGATCGCGCCGGATCTTTCTGAAGAAGAATTGATCCAAATTGCTGACAGTTTGGTTCGCCATAACATCGACGGGGTGATTGCCACCAATACGACGCTCGACAGAAAACTGATTCAGGGATTAAACCACTGTGGGCAAACCGGAGGATTAAGTGGACGTCCGTTGCAGACAAGCAGCACGGAAATTATCCGCCGTTTGTCACAGGAATTAGCAGGGCGTTTGCCGATTATTGGTGTTGGCGGAATTGATTCTTTGGTCGCCGCACGCGAAAAAATGGAAGCTGGCGCATCGCTGGTACAGATATATTCAGGCTTTATTTTCCACGGTCCTCGCTTGATTAAAGATATCGTTACACATATTTAATCCGAAATGCCTTTCATTTTTAGCTGGGGGTTTATTTATCCCCCCAGCTAGTCTATATTTTATCCGTTTGCGTAAATAATCTATCAACCGATGTCTGATCTTCTTACCGCAACGTTTATGACGATGAACGGTTATTGTAATGTGAGAAAACACAATCAGCCATTTCTGATATTTCTACTGTGAAGGCGAAGGGTAAATAATATGAAGTTAAAACCTGACGATAACTGGCGCTGGTATTTTGATACCGAACACGATCGCCTGATGTTGGATTTGGCTAACGGCATGTTATTCCGTTCTCGTTTTCCGTCTAAAATGTTAACGCCGGATGCATTTAATGAATGTGCATTCTGTGTTGACGATGCTGCGCTATTTTTTACCTATAACGACAAGTGTCAGAAAGCGGCGCTGCACCGTGACCTTCAAGGCGAATTGGTTTTGAATGCGCTGGTCGCAAGCCGATTTCTCAAACCGCTTATGCCAAAAAGTTGGCACTTCATCCAGCAGCCGGATGCCGTGACGTATTCGCCGCAGGCGGGTGATGTTGTACAGGTTCAGCTCACTGAAACTCATGAAACGGCCTGTTTCCTGGTGGCGGAAGCAGGGGACAAAGCCTGTCTCTGTCTGCTGGCGCAAGAACAGCTGTCATTAAGTGGAAAGACCATGGGGCTGGGCGACGCCATAAAAATCATGCACGACAGGCTAATGCCCGCCGTCGTTCAGAATAGAGCTGAGTGGGAAACCGCGTTGGGTGAAGGCACGTCGGCATTTGAGTATGCCAAGGTCGTCTAAACCGCGTCATATCCCCGTCATACTTCAAACTGCATGTACGCTATTTTTTCTTTGGCTATTGCAGATGAACGTCACTCTGCGGAATACAGCTACAGCTAAGAATCTCGCCGTTTTGCCTGATGGCATTTTGCTTCAGTGCGGAAACTTCTCCGCTGACCAACGTCAATTTACAGCAACCGCACAGTCCTGCCCGACAAGAATAGGGGATTCGAATACCCTGTTGTTCCAATTGTTCCAGTAAAATCTGCTGATTGTTCCCTTGTAACGATTTTCCCTGATAGTGGATGGTGACGGCCTGTTCGCTTTTTTCGGGAACCACAAGGTTTTCGACTACCTGACCGGAACCATAAGGACGCGGCGGTTTGGTCGCTAAGACTTCCAATGTGTCGCCCACGCGAATGATGCCCGTATTTCTGGCGACCAAATTTTGCCCAAAATCAACGTCGCCGTTCTCGGCAGTACGGAAAGATTGCAGCGTTGCCAGTGGTTCTCCTGACGGATGCTTACGGCCACGTTCGATGCTGACGGTGGTGAAAATGCAGCGGCTACAGGGTTTGACGACGTCAAAAATAACCTCGCCAATCCGAATGGTCTTCCAACTGTCTTCGGCAAAGGCTTCCGCGCCCGTCACGACCAAATTGGGGCGAAACTGTTCGATTTTAATGCCGGCGGAACAGCGCTGGCGTAGCGCCTGAAATGAGGCATCATTAATTAACAGAAACGGATAGCCGTCGGCAAATGCTAAAGGAACGTCTGGATAATGTTTAACTCGCCGCGATGGCTCATTGCCCACCCAGCGAAGCTGTACGGCACGCTGAAAATAGTGGCTTAACCAGACATTGATGGCTTCAGGAGCGACGAGTGCCGTAAAGTGCGTCCCCCAGACTTCTGTCGGCTGAGGTGTTTCGGTGAAGTCGGCAAAACGTATAGTGGCCGTTTGACCATCCGGCGCAGCAATAAACAGTCCATCGGGTAACAAGGCGGGGGTAAATAGCACCATCTGCGGATACTGGCGGGCAGTAATAAATGTGCCATCCGATTCGGTAATCATGAAGGCACGATCGTTCGCCAAACCGCTGACAGACGCCATCGCGTGGGACAGTTGTAGCCCCCGCATCGATTTTACTGGATGAATATAAAGCCGCGTTACGCCAATCACTGACCTGTTCCTTGCCAAAGTAAAACGGCAACTTTATGACAAGCGTCTCGGATTAGCTATAATGCGCCTCAATTTCTTTTATGAATCTATTTTTTGGTGATAGTGACGACATGAATGCTTTGTTTGCCAGTACGGCGCGGGGATTGGAAGAGTTATTAAAAAGCGAACTCGAATCATTGGGTGCGCAGTCCTGTGCGGTTGTGCAGGGCGGTGTCCATTTTGAGGGTGACAATCGCCTGCTGTACCAGAGCCTGCTGTGGAGCCGTCTGGCATCGCGCATTCTGCTGCCGCTGAATGAATTCAAGGTACACAGCGATCTGGATTTGTATCTGGGCGTGCAGGCAATTGACTGGTCAACGATCTTCAGCATCGATAAAACCTTTGCCGTGCATTTTACCGGTACCAATGAAGATATCCGCAACAGCCAGTACGGTGCGTTAAAAGTCAAAGATGCGATTGTGGATAGCTTCACGCGCAAAACCGGGCAGCGGCCAGATGTGGCGAAACAGCAGCCGGATATTCGCGTTAACGTCTTTTTACAGCGTGATATGGCCAGCGTTTCGCTGGATTTAAGCGGTGATGGCTTACATCAGCGTGGTTACCGCGATCTGGCCGGACTGGCGCCGCTAAAAGAGAACTTGGCGGCGGCGATTGTGTTGCGTTCCGGCTGGCAGAGCGGCACGCCGCTGGTCGATCCGATGTGTGGTTCCGGTACGTTGCTGATCGAAGCGGCCATGATCGCATCCGATCGCGCGCCCGGCTTGCATCGCACGCACTGGGGATTTAACGCCTGGTTAAAGCACGATGCCGAACTGTGGCGCGAGGTGACCACGGAAGCGCAGCAGCGTGCTAGCCAAGGCTTGCAGACGACGACGGCGCGTTTCTTCGGATCGGATAACGATCGTCGAGTGATCGAGATTGCCAAAGCTAATGCGCGTCGCGCAGGCGTTGCCGAACTGATTTCTTTTGACGTGAGGGATGCTGCGCAGCTAAAAAATCCACTGCCGGAAGGCCCGAAAGGTACGGTTGTCAGCAACCCGCCTTACGGTGAACGTCTGGAAAGTGAGCCCGCATTGATTGCCCTGCATAATATGCTGGGCCGTAAGATGAAAAGCGACTTTGGTGGCTGGCAGCTCTCGCTGTTCAGTGCCTCGCCGGAACTGCTGAGCTGCCTGCAACTGCGTGCCGAGCGCCAATTCAAGGCGAAAAACGGCCCGCTGGACTGCGTACAGAAAAATTATCAACTGGCGGAAACACAGGGTGGGGCTGCGGGGGAAATCGCAGAAGACTTTGCCAACCGTCTACGCAAGAACCTGCGCAAGCTGGAAAAATGGGCGAAGCAGCAGGGGATTGAGTGCTATCGCATCTATGATGCCGATCTGCCTGAATATAATGTGGCGGTTGACCGCTATGGCAGTTGGGTTGTCGTACAAGAGTATGCGCCGCCGAAAACCATTGATGCGCAAAAGGCGCGTCAGCGCCTGTTTGATGTGATCAACGCGACGCTGAGCGTACTGGAATTACCGTCGAACCGTCTGGTGCTGAAAACGCGCGAACGTCAGAAAGGTAAAAACCAGTATGAGAAACTGGCGCAGAAAGGTGACTTCCTGCTGATGGAAGAGTTTGGCGCCAAGCTGTGGGTCAACCTGACCGACTACCTCGATACCGGCCTATTCCTCGACCACCGTATCGCCCGAAAAATGCTGGGTGAGATGAGCCGTGGCAAAGATTTTCTTAACCTGTTTGCCTACACCGGCACGGCGAGTGTGCATGCTGGACTGGGCGGTGCACGTTCAACGACCACTGTCGATATGTCACGCACCTATCTGGAATGGGCAGAGAAAAACCTGCGGGTGAATGGTCTGACCGGGCGTCAGCATCGTCTGATCCAAGCAGATTGCCTGTCATGGCTACATAACGGGAACGAGCAATTTGATGTGATCTTCATTGACCCGCCGACTTTCTCTAACTCAAAACGAATGGAAGAGTCGTTTGATGTCCAGCGCGATCATCTGGCTCTGATGAAAGATCTCAAACGCCTGCTGCGTCGTGGCGGCACCATCATGTTCTCGAACAATAAACGCGGCTTCCAGATGGATACCGCTGGTCTGACTGCGCTGGGGCTGAACGCCAAAGAAATTACCGCACAGACCCAATCGCAGGATTTTGCCCGTAATCGTCAAATTCATAACTGCTGGCTGCTAACGCATGCCGGTGAGGAAAAGTAACCGATGTCTTTAATCAGTGTTTCAGGTGCGTGGCTGTCGTTCAGCGATGCGCCGCTGTTGGATAACACCGAACTCCATATCGAAGAAAATGAGCGTGTTTGTCTGGTTGGCCGTAACGGCGCGGGTAAATCGACCCTGCTGAAAATTCTGGCCAAAGAGATCCCGCTGGATGATGGTCGTATCACCTATGAACAAGATCTGATTGTCGCGCGCCTGCAACAGGATCCCCCGCGTGATGTTGCTGGTAGCGTCTTTGATTTTGTTGCTGAAGGGGTCGCCGCACAGGCGGATCACCTGAAAAACTATCACGCCATGCTACGTCTGGTAGAAAGCGATCCGAGTGAAAAGAACCTGAATCAACTGGCTAAGTTGCAGGACGTTTTGGAGCATCAGGGCCTATGGCAATTGGAAAGTCGCATTCACGAGGTGCTGGAACAGCTTGGTCTGTCCGCCGATGCGCCGCTGGCTTCGCTTTCCGGTGGCTGGCTGCGTAAAGCTGCACTCGGCAGAGCGCTGGTGAGTTCACCGCGTGTGCTGCTGCTGGATGAACCAACTAACCATCTGGATATTGAGACGATTGACTGGCTGGAAACCTTCCTGAAAACGTTCCAAGGCAGCATTGTCTTTATCTCCCATGACCGCTCGTTTATTCGCAATATGGCGACCCGCATTGTCGACCTCGATCGCGGAAAACTGGTTTCCTGGCCGGGTAACTACGATAAGTATCTGGAAGGGAAAGAAGAAGCGCTGCGGGTGGAAGATCTGCAAAATGCGGAATTCGATCGCAAACTGGCGCAGGAAGAAGTGTGGATCCGTCAGGGCATCAAAGCCCGCCGTACCCGTAATGAAGGACGTGTGCGGGCACTGAAGGCCATGCGCCAGGATCGTGCGCAGCGTCGTGAAGTGATGGGCTCGGCGAAAATGCAGGTTGAAGAAGCTGCTCGCTCTGGCAAGATTGTGTTTGAGCTGGAAGACGTGAGCTACCAGATTGACGATAAGATACTGACCCGTAATTTCTCCGCTCAGGTACAGCGCGGCGACAAGATTGCGCTGGTGGGGCCGAATGGCTGCGGCAAAACCACACTGCTAAAATTAATGCTGGGTGGGTTAGAACCGGTCAGTGGACGCGTGCACTGTGGCACGAAGTTGGAAGTTGCCTATTTCGATCAGCACCGTGCTGAACTCGATCCAGAACGTACGGTGATGGACAACCTGGCAGAAGGCAAGCAGGAAGTGATGGTCAACGGCCGTTCACGTCATGTGCTGGGCTATTTGCAGGACTTCCTGTTCCATCCGAAACGCGCCATGACGCCGGTAAAAGCGCTGTCGGGTGGGGAGCGTAACCGCCTGCTGTTGGCGCGTTTGTTCCTCAAACCCAGTAACCTGTTGATTCTCGATGAACCGACCAACGATCTGGATGTGGAAACGCTGGAATTGCTGGAAGAGTTAATCGAAAGTTATCAAGGAACGGTTCTGCTGGTCAGCCACGACCGTCAGTTCGTTGATAATTCGGTTACCGAATGCTGGATCTTTGAAGGCGAGGGCAAAATTTCTCGCTTTGTCGGCGGGTATTTTGATGCGCAACAGCAGCGTGCAACGGCGACACCACTGCGAACGACGGCTGCATCGGCGGTAACAGCGCCAGCGGCGACGGTGAACACCGCACCGTCCGCTAAACGAAGCACGGGGAAATTAAGTTATAACCAGCAGCGCGAATTAGACCAATTGCCGCTGCGTCTTGAGCAACTGGAGCAGGAAATTGAGTCGCTGCAAGCGCAAATGAATGACGCCAGTTTCTTTAACCGCCCACGCGAAGAGACGCAGCAGGTTTTAAGCGCTCTGGCGGAGGCGGAAAGCGCGCTGGAAACCTGTTTCGAACGTTGGGAAGAGCTGGAAGCACAGAAAAACGGCTAATTCATTCAGATTTCTGGCAAGCTTATTTCTCGAACTAGAACGGTGATAATGGGATAGAAGAGTAAAGCGTTTGCGCCATGGACAAAAACGTCAGGAACGTTTTTGAACGTCGCTAGCGACGGCCCTGAAAGGGTGAATCTCAGGGATGAGATTCATATCTGCGCAATCCGAGCGTACAGGGACGTATTTACAGCGTCTTTACGATCTACCCATTATCACCGCACGATGTACTTTACCTGTGCACTTATGGCATTGGTGACGATGCTTTCAGTCAGAAGCTGACGAATTTTGAAGGAGAGAACGTGTGTGTTCCCATCACGATCGGCATGACTGTAATCTTCAACACGAGCATCACCATGATGACTATATGCTTTGCCCGCAGTGCGACCTGCTGGTGGAGTTACCTGAGCTATTACACGGTCAGAAGGCGACCTGCCCACGCTGTAAAACCACGCTAACCAACCACCAGACGGAACCGCGTAAACGGCCAGTTGGCTACGCGGTGAGCGCGCTGGTCATGCTATTGCTGGCAAACCTCT
Organism: Pectobacterium carotovorum; assembly: GCA_016415585.1. Classification (NCBI taxonomy): domain Bacteria; kingdom Pseudomonadati; phylum Pseudomonadota; class Gammaproteobacteria; order Enterobacterales; family Pectobacteriaceae; genus Pectobacterium; species Pectobacterium carotovorum. The sequence goes on from CP066552.1 coordinate 2,094,739, forward strand.
TCCCCTTCGTTTCTATGCGTGTAGCGGGAATCACCAGCGAAATTACCCTGATACAAATTCCTAAAGTGATGGTGGCGGAAAACTACGCCAGCGTCGCGACGCTGTTTATGCTGTTTGTTCAACTGGTTCCAGCTTTCAGTATGGCGACCCTCATTCTGCTTTGCCTACACGCTTCGCTGCCGCTGGCATTGAAAAAAAGCATGGGCAAAATGCTGTTCCACCTCAAAAGTTGGGGAATGGCAGAGATTTTTCTTGCTGGCGTGCTGGTCAGCTTTGTCAAACTGATGGCCTATGGTGATATCGGCATCGGCACCAGCTTTATGCCTTTTGTCCTGTTCTGTCTGCTACAATTATTGGCCTTCCAAAGCCTCGATCGCCGCTGGTTGTGGAATGACATCGTGCCGCCGCCCGCGCTGCCTGCGCCACCGGCTCTGGGACAAAGCGGGCTATCGCAAGGGCTGCGTTTATGCACATGTTGCACCGCCATTCTGCCAGCTAACCAGCTAATCTGTCCGCGCTGCCACTCACGCGGACATGCCCGCAAGAAGCACAGCCTGCAATGGACGCTAGCCCTGCTGATTACCTCCATAATGCTCTATATCCCCTCGAATTTGATGCCGATCATGGTGACAGAAGCCTTCGGCGATCGCATGGGATCGACGATCATGGCGGGCGTTATCCTGCTGTGGGGTATGGGGTCTTATCCTGTCGCGCTGGTGATTTTTGTCGCCAGCGTCATGGTGCCATCGCTAAAAATGCTGGCGCTAGGCTGGCTTTGCTGGCAGGCCAATCGCAAAACCAAGAAAACGGAAGATAGCGAGCGGATGCATGTCATCTATGAGATGGTTGAGTTTGTTGGGCGCTGGTCGATGATTGATGTATTCGTTATTGCCGTCCTGTCTGCGATGGTGCGCATCGGTCGGCTGATGAGTATTTATCCCGCCATTGGGGCGGTGCTGTTCGCGGCTGTGGTGATTCTGACCATGTTTGCCGCGATGATGTTTGATCCCCGCTTGTTGTGGGATCGTCGCGATGATGTTCTTCATAAGGAGCCTGCCGTTGGCGAAAGATAACCATGCCATTGCGGATGTAGAAACGATTAAACGCTGGTCGCCGGTCTGGATTGTGCCGATTGTCACGGTACTGATCGGTGCCTGGATACTGTTTTACCATTTCAGCCATCAGGGGCCGCAAATTACGCTGATTACCAGCAACGCCGAAGGTATTGAAGCGGGAAAAACCAACATCAAAAGCCGTAACGTGGACGTCGGGATCGTAGAAAGCGTGGTGCTGAGTGACGACCTCCATCGGGTGGAGATTAAAGCACGACTGCATGACGGTATGGGTAAACTGCTCAAGCAGGACTCTGCTTTCTGGGTGGTGAAGCCGCAAATTGGTCGCGAAGGGGTTTCCGGTCTGGGGACGCTCTTATCCGGTGCTTACATTGAGCTACAGCCCGGAGCCAGTAAAAATGATAAAAGCGAGTTTACCCTGCTGGATGCGCCGCCGCTGGCTTCGCCGGATGCGAAAGGCATCAGGGTGATACTAGACAGTGAGCAATCCGGGCAGTTGAATGCGGGCGATCCCGTTCTGTTCCGCGGCTATCGGGTGGGGTCGGTGGAAACCAGCGAGTTTGATCCGAAGGCGCGCAAGATGCGCTATCAGCTGTTTGTCTCCGCGCCGTATGACGGCCTGGTCACGACCAATGTTCGTTTCTGGAAAGACAGTGGCGTCGCATTCGATATGTCGGCACAGGGTATGCGTGTCGAAATGGGCTCGCTGACTACGTTATTTAGCGGTGGCGTCAGCTTTGATGTTCCCACTGGATGGGAATTGGGGGATGCCGCCCAGACAATGGCGCAGTATCGGCTCTTTGATAGCCAACGTAGCATTCAGGACTCGCTGTACACCGAATATAAAGAATATCTGCTGTTCTTCAGTGAATCGATCCGTGGTTTACAGGCGGGGGCACCGGTTGAATTCCGCGGCATTCGACTGGGAACGGTTGCTGAAGCGCCATTTTTCCCACGCAATATGCAGCAGGACCTGGATGATGACTATCGAATTCCTGTGCTGATACGCATTGAACCAGAGCGTTTTGCGAAAAGGATCGGGGACTCATTCGACATAGAACAGCACTTGAAACAAGCGCCATCACAAGGGTTACGCGCGTCACTGAAGTCGGCAAACCTGATCACTGGAGCACTTTATATCGATCTCGATTTTTATCCGAAAGAGAAGGTTAATAAACAGCTTTATGTTTTTGATGGTTATCCGATCCTGCCAACGATTGACGGTGGCCTGTCTCAGATTCAGCAGAAGCTGATGGCGGTGCTAGATAAGGTGAATAACCTGCCGCTGAACCCGATGGTCAATGAAGCGACGAAGACACTGGCGGAAAGTCAGGCAATGCTGCGTGAAATGCAAAAAACACTGGCGACGTTGAATAAGCTGACATCTAGCAAAGCAATGCAGGATCTGCCAGAAGATATGCAAAAAACCTTGCTTGAATTGAATCGCAGCATGAAAGGCTTCCAGCCCGGTTCACCGGCGTATAACAAGATGGTGGCGGATATGCAGCGTTTGGATCAGGTGTTGCGGGAGCTACAGCCCGTGTTACGTACCCTGAACGAGAAAAGCAACGCCTTGGTGTTTGAGGCGCAGGGGAGTCAGGATCCTCAGCCGAAGAGGGCAACACAATGATTAAAGGATGGACGCTGGCGATGGCGCTGGTACTGAGCGCATGCAGCAGTAGCAATATCCAGAAAACGTATTATCAGCTACCGACAACCGCGAACACTAGCACGGTGCAGACCGCGATGACTCAGGGGCATCCGCTTTGGGTTGAACATGTCAGCGTGGCGGACTATCTCGTCAACGCAGGGTTGGTCTACCAGACTAACGATGTGCAATATGTCATTGCCAGTAACAATCTGTGGGCGAGCCCGTTGGATCAACAATTACAGCAGGTGCTGGTGACTAACCTGGGGCTGAAGCTGCCCGGCTGGGTCGTGACCACACAGCCGCAGGGAAGTGAGCAGGCAGTGCTGAACGTGGTGGTAACGGGTTTTCACGGTCGTTACGATGGCAATGTTATCGTGCGTGGTGAATGGATGCTGACCTATCAGGGGAAAGTGGTTAAACGCCCCTTTAGCGTGATGCTGCCACAAACAGAAGATGGTTATGACGCGCTGGTAAGAACGCTGGCGCAAGGTTGGCAGCAGGTTGCCCAGTCGATTGCTCAGCAGGCAAGTACGCTTAACTAAATATTACCCATGCTGAGTATTATCCGAGCATTATTTGAAACAACTACGGTTCCAAGAAAATCAGGCCTATAAAGATGTAATGCTTTGATTGCATTGCATTTTTATAGGTTTTTTACTTTTTTCAATCAGTTAAGTTTTTCCCCTTTTTCGTGGGGAAAATTCCTATTTTGGATCACAAATATGACACTGGCGTGAATTTTTCGCCTTGACCTTTGGTTTAATAATCGGTATTGATATTATGTGATTGCTTATAAAGTAATCATTGTTTTCTTTCCACCAGATAAATAATGAGGGAAATAAGGCATGAAGAGACAGAAACGCGATCGCTTGGAACGGGCTCATTCACGTGGTTATCAAGCAGATATTGTCGGTAGACCAAAGGAATTTTGTCCTTATCAATCAATTAATGCCCGGTCTTACTGGTTGGGAGGCTGGCGAAAAGCCATGGAGGACAGGGCTGTTACCGCTTAGCGCGCCTTGTCATTAGAGGGAACGCCTCCGCTTCTGCGGAGGCTTTTGTTTTTTAAGGGCTAAATACCCTGATTCTGCATCTCTCTCTGTTCAATCGACACAGAGGTCAACTGACGGAAGCGAACGACAAATACATGAGCCTCGCATGACAAACTGGGGCTTTATTGCTTTTGTAACGTCATTTACGCATTTATTTCGCTTTCGATCATTTTTCGCCAATTTATTATTCGTTATTGCTCGATTGTGGTTTTAAATTGAGCGAATAAGGTAATTTTTCATTATTTTTTGTTAAAAAATCTATCATTACTACCTGAATGGTATGGCTCAAGGCGCCAATGTAGTGTAATTTTTTCCTCGGAATTTTCTGAAAAGCAGTTAGAGATTAGAGAGAAGAATATAGTGAAATTACGAACCAGAATTGCACTGCTATGCGGTACGACCTTGTTAGGAATGCTAATTTTATCTGCGGTGGCGCTGAACACACTCTATAACACGATGATGAGTGAACGCACTGGCCAGCTCTCTACGCTGGTTGAACTGGCTCATTCTGCGGCACAGAAGGCGTATGAACTAGAGAAAAGTGGCCAACTGTCGCGTGATGAAGCAGAGAAAGAAGCCAAACGGACGATCGGTAGTTTCCATCAGGGCGATCGCTATTTCTTCGTGCGCGGCTACACCAATGACGTGAACTATGTGCACCCGAATCCTAAGCGTATTGGCATCGTCGATGCGAATGGCGGTAAAGAAGCCGGAGAACGCTACCGTGCTTCGCTTCAAGGCAATACGATTGGCACGGTGATCGCAGAAGGGACGCGTCCAGGTCAGCAGAATAAGGTTGAGAAGCTTTATGCTGTCATTAAATTCGAGCCTTGGGACTGGACGATTGGCTACGGTGATTACATTGACGATATTCAGCAGACGTTCTGGCACAATGCGCTGATCCTGCTGTCGTTAGGGTTGATTCTGCTGTTAATCATTTCCGCATTTGCATGGAATATGTTGCGTACGCTGATGCGCCAGCTTGGCGGCGAGCCGCAATATGCGGTGGATGTCGTGCGCGAAATCGCAGAAGGTAATTTACGCGTTGACGTTGAAACAAAGCCGGGCGATCAAACTAGTATTCTCTATGCTATTCGCGCGATGCGCGACAACCTGTCGCATCTGGTTAATCAGGTTCGCAGCAGCACAAACTCCATTGCCACGGCTTCGACGCAGATCGCATCGGGTAACGGTGATTTGTCTGCTCGTACCGATTCGCAGGCCAGCGCATTAGAGCAGACGGCAGCGGCAATGGAACAACTGACGGCAACGGTGAAACAGAATGCGGACAATGCGCGCTACGCGAATGAACTAGCGGTGTCGGCGTCGGATGTGGCAGTGCGCGGTGGGGATGTTGTCAGCCGGGTTGTCGTGACGATGGATTCCATTAGCTCATCATCGCGCAAAATTGTGGATATCATCGGCGTTATTGACAGCATTGCTTTCCAGACGAACATTCTGGCGCTGAATGCGGCGGTGGAAGCGGCGCGTGCTGGTGAACAGGGGCGTGGTTTCGCCGTGGTCGCGAGTGAAGTGCGTACGTTGGCGCAGCGCTCGGCATCCGCAGCCAGAGAAATTAAAGGTTTGATTGATGATTCCGTTGCCAAGGTGGGCGAGGGCACGGATTTCGTGAAACAGGCTGGCGATACCATGAGTGAAGTGGTTGAAAGCGTACATCGTGTCACGTCGATGATGGGCGAAATTAGCGTGGCGAGTGCAGAGCAGCGTTCCGGTATTGAGCAGGTCAATCTCGCGATATCGCAGATGGATCAGAGTACTGAACAGAATGCGGCGCTGGTTGAAGAAGCGCTGGCCGCGGCAAGATCGCTGAGTGAACAGGCACAGGATCTATCACGCACCGTTGAACAATTCCGCGTTGATGAGTCTGCAGGCAGCTATCTCGTGCTGAGAGCAAGATAATTTACGCTTAATCGTGCTGTAGCAGCGTGGCTTAACGTTTTGATAAGCCACGTTGTTTATGTCATTGATACATCGTTATCGTGATTATTTAAAAAATGTTCTGAATATCTTTTCTTTTAAGGTTAGTGAGGGGCGACTGAGGCTATCGATTCGGCTGATGATGTTTTTTTCCATTTCCTGGGCTTCTTGAGATGAGCGTAAACTGTAATATTCACCAACTTTAAATATTGTTATCGTCAACGTGAGCCCGACTTCTGATGCAACTAACAGTTTAGCAATTCCGCCGCTCGCCTCTATATTAGAGTCACCTAGTGTAGCCATTATCATTACGGAGTAATAAACGCAATTCAGATAAGTGTTAAAGATATCTTTTGCATAGTCATAAAAACCAGACAATGAATAAAAATCATAATCTAATGATGCATTTACCTCCCTTATTCCTGATATCATTACTTCATTTTGGTCTACTGTGGCAAGAAAAAAATAGCAGCCAGAATAAAAGGCAGCGATGGTGATAAAAAGAAATTTAAGTTCTTTTATTGATATTTTTGGATCACTTACTCTCTTTGTTACATTGAGTAGAATGATAAACATATACAGATATAGAGATAATGTTCCTAACAATAAGAAAATTTTAAATAAATTATTATTAGCATAAGGAATGCATAAGGAGATAATGAAGATAAATAAAATAAAAAATAAATTTTTTGAATATATTTCTTGAGAGTTTCCCATGATGATCTCGATAGTGGCTAGTATGCTAGAGTTTTAGCAGAGATGTCGGAAATTATATATCTTATAGACTAAAAAGAGATTGTTAATGTGTGAGGAATTGGTTCGTGGCGTCCTGTCGTTCGTCCAGCGGCTCACGTTGGCTGCTGCGTGTCAGGTACTAGTTACGACTTTCCCCGAACAGCAAAATGAATTGCAGCAACTAGCAAAAGGGTTGGGTCAGAGCCTGCGCTAGATGGGGTCTGAAGCCCAACCGTACGAAAACGTACGCTAAGTACGTTTTTTAACCAAGATGGCGTTTTTTATTCTCATGGCAAAAGGCGGCTATAAAGGCCATTCATCGCTCTTTTCTGCTTGCTTAAGTGGCCTTTAGCTGTCCTTTTGTTACCTGTTCCGCAAGCGTAAATGTATAGTACCCCAGCATATTGATATGAGCATGCCGCAGTAGCGAAAGCCGGACTTCATCTGACCATAATTGGCACGTTGTTCCGCGTTTAAAAAATCTGCTGGCAAAAGTGCCTCCTTGGCTACGGATCACATACGAATAAATAAAATGAGAAGTTAATCAGACTGTTTCAGATATTGATACAGCGTTTCACGACTAATACCAAACTCGCGGGCAAGCTGGGGTTTTTTCTCACCATCCGTTGCTCGCCGTCGAACTTCAATTTGTTGTTCTGAGGACAGTGATTTTTTCCGTCCACGGTAAGCTCCACGCAGCCTGGCTAAAGCGATCCCTTCACGCTGACGTTCATGGATTAAAGAACGTTCGAACTCGGCAAAAGCCCCCATCACTGAGAGCATCAGGTTTGCCATTGGTGAATCTTCGCCAGTGAATGTCAGGCATTCTTTAACAAATTCGATACGCACTCCCTTATGGGTAAGCTTTTGTACCAGACGGCGCAAATCATCCAGGTTACGAGCCAGCCTGTCCATACTATGAACCACCACGATGTCTCCATCACGCACGAATGACAACAGTGCATCCAGTTCTGGCCGCTGAGTATCTTTACCCGATGCTTTATCGACGAAGACTTTATCCACCTGAGTTTGATCCAGTTGCCGTTCTGGATTCTGGTCAAAGCTACTTACCCGAATATAGCCAATACGTTGACCTTTCATACGCCTCCAATACTGAATGTGTCAGGAAAGAATCCATGACCTTTCATTACTTGTGTCAATAAATGAACAGAGTAACTTTATTTTGACAGTTTTTCCGCTTCTGCCTTGAGTAACAAATGAGGTAAATAGCAAGAAATTAAACTGTTAATTAATTTATTATTGTAAATAAATGGTGATCCGTTATGATTTTCATACAATCGTCAAACACTTCATCTGCCTTGGAGGATAGTGGTAATTTATCTAAGTTTGATCCTGCAACGTTTGATGAATTTGCAGGGCTTTATGAAAAAATGCTCTCATGGCCTTACCGTAAAATAAAACGGTTCAGCCGGCGACAATCAGTCGCTGGCTGAATGATGAAATTGACCGTTGCGTATCATGTTAAATAACTCAATACCTGCCAGTATCGTCTGTGCACACCGGAATGATTCGAATTCCAGCATTGGGCTGGATAGTTCAAAAAACGTACCTATCGTACGTTTTCGTACAGTTGGGCTTCAACCCCTAGAATCACGAAATAGAACTCTTAATTAATGAACCCGCTGCATGGCAGAAAAGCGCTTTTCGTGCGTTGTGCGATAATCACTGTAGCGCCGTCTATAATAATAACGTAATGTGATTATTATTCATTCCATGCAGTACAGATCATGCGCATCCATCTTGCGATTGACTACACCAGTGACTACGTTTTTTGGCCGATATTCAGGTTGGATGGAACGCTGTTGGCAGTTGAAATGATCAGCCATTTTAATGGGCTTTCTGGCAAGTTGAGTATGCCTGCCGATATTCTCCTTATGCAGTTAAGCCCACAACAACAATATGATTTTATTTGTGAACAGCTGCTTTTTATCAAAGATAAATCCGCATGGTTTATTGATAACCACATTCAGCTAGTGCTGAAGGTAGGGCGTCAAATAACCGAAATGTTAATTAAATCCGACGTGCTGCGCGGTGAAATCAAACACCTCGATTTTGTTTTGTTGGAGATTAATGAGCTTTTCCCCCAGCTATCGCAGGGCAAAGAAAATGCCGCGCTGTTGAATTTGAGCCAATCCGTTCCTTTATGGCTGGATAATTTCGGTTCTGGCAAGACAACGCTGAAACCTTTGCACGATGGGCTCGTTCGTGGCGTGAAATTGGATCGTCAGTTCATCGGGCAGCTTTTATCGCGCCCGGCCAATACGCTGATGATGGAACCGTTACTGCGGACGATTAAAAACAGTTATGCAGGTATCAGTATTGTTGCCAAGGAGATCGATACGATGGCTAACCTGAATAAAATGAGACTGCTGAACATTGATGCCGTTCAAGGACAGATGTGGCCTGCCGTACATTTTGACAGGCTTGAGCAACGCACGGCACTTATTGGCTGACTTAATCGCGCCAACCGTCTTCGGGGGCGAAGGGCTTCCTGAATACCGATCGTGAAAATAATACCCCTGCGTTTCCTCCGTGTTAATTTCAGTGCCATCCCTCTACACTTTCTATCTACCCGTTAATTGTTGTGTGGTGAGCGCGTGGCTCTCTTCACCTGAATAGAGTGGTATTAGGGAGACAGGATGCAGCAGACGCCATTATTCAAAAATCATTATTTTGACCAACTTCCGGGGTTCTATACCGCGCTACAGCCGACGCCGCTGCATGGCGCTCGCCTGCTTTATCACAGCGAGGGATTGGCCGCGGAACTCGGTCTGTCGTCTGACTGGTTTACGCCAGAACAGGATGCCGTCTGGAGCGGCGAGCGTTTGCTGCCGGGAATGGCACCGCTGGCGCAGGTTTATAGCGGTCATCAGTTTGGCGCGTGGGCCGGTCAGTTGGGTGACGGGCGTGGCATCCTGCTAGGGGAACAACAGCTGGCAGATGGCCGCAGTATGGACTGGCATCTGAAAGGCGCGGGGCTGACGCCATATTCGCGCATGGGCGACGGTCGTGCGGTGCTGCGCTCAGCAATACGCGAATTTCTGGCCTCGGAAGCGATGCACCATCTGGGAATTCCCACCACGCGGGCGCTGACGATTGTTACCAGTACACATCCGGTCCAGCGTGAGCAGGAAGAAAAGGGGGCGATGCTGCTGCGCGTGGCAGAGAGCCATGTGCGCTTCGGTCATTTCGAGCACTTCTACTATCGCCGCGAGCCAGAAAAAGTGCGTCAGTTGGTGGAGTATGTGATCGCCCGCCATTGGCCGCAGTGGGAAAACGACGAGCGTCGTTATGAGCTGTGGTTCGGCGATGTGGTAGAGCGTACTGCCCGTCTGATTACACACTGGCAGGCCGCTGGTTTTGCGCACGGCGTAATGAATACGGACAACATGTCGATTCTGGGACTGACTATCGATTACGGCCCTTATGGCTTTTTAGATGCCTATCAGCCCGATTTCATTTGCAATCACTCCGACCATCGCGGGCGCTACGCGTTTGACAATCAGCCTGCCGTGGGGCTGTGGAATTTGCATCGTCTGGCGCAGGCGCTGTCGGGGCTGATGGACACGGAAACGTTGGAACGTGCGCTTGCACGCTACGAACCGGCGTTGATGCAGCACTATGGCACGCTGATGCGCGCTAAGCTGGGCCTCTTTACCGCAAGTTCTGAAGATAATGACGTGCTGGTCGGGCTATTGCGTTTGATGCAGCAAGAAGGCAGCGATTACACCCGCACGTTCCGCCTGCTGGCAGACAGCGAAAAGCAGGCATCGCGCTCGCCACTTCGTGATGAATTCATCGACAGGGCTGCGTTCGATAGCTGGTTTGCGACCTATCGCCAGAGGCTGATGCAGGAAGAGCAGGGCGATGAGGAACGTCGTCGGTTGATGAATGCAACGAACCCGAAATATATTCTGCGTAATTATCTGGCACAAATGGCGATTGAACGGGCGGAAAGTGATGACATCAGTGTGCTGGCGCGTCTGCATCAGGCGCTGTGCCAACCGTTTGATGAACAGCCGGAGAAGAACGACTTAGCGGCGTTACCGCCAGAGTGGGGTAAGCATCTGGAGATTTCCTGCTCCAGCTAGGCTAGAGCAGGGATGACAGACTATTGCCGCAGATAAACCTGCGGAATGGTGTAGTCAGGGTGTGAACCGACGCTGAGATCGGCGCGATACCAGTGGGTCAACGTCTCGGCCTGTAGCACTTGCGCAGGCGTGCCTTGTGCGACTAGCTTCCCTTCATGCAGCAGCAGAATGCGGTCGGCATACAGCGCGGCCAGATTCAGGTCGTGCAGGACGCAGCATACGGATAACGGCTGTTCGCGTGTAAGCTGCTTGAGCAGCCGTAAGAGGTGCTGCTGGTGGTAGAGATCCAGCGCCGAAGTCGGTTCATCGAGAAATAACCAACCCGGCGTCGGCTCTGGATGCCACAGCTGCGCCAGCACGCGAGCCAGTTGCACACGCTGTTGCTCCCCGCCGGAAAGCTGACGATAGTCGCGCGTAGCCAGTTCCAGACAGCCCGTTTGCGCCATGACCTGCTGAATAACATCATCATTTTTCGGGTAGCGCCCATGCGGGGAACGCCCCATCGCAACGACATCCCGTACGCTAAACGCAAACGCCATGCCGCTATGTTGACGCATCACCGCACGCGTTTTTGCGAGTGCGCCGGGCTGCCAGTGTGAAAAAGGCTGTCCGGCTAACAGGCACTCGCCTTCATCTGGCGTCAAATAACCGGTCAGTAAGCGGAGCAGGGTAGATTTCCCCGCACCGTTAGGGCCGATAATCGCGACAATTTCCCCACTGTGCAATTCCAGAGAAACGTCATCCGTCAGGTAGCGTCCGTTGGTCTGAAAGCGTAGATGACGTGCGACTAACGTCCGGTCGTACGCTGAGTCAGTCATTTCCCCGTCCTTTATGCTGAACGATCAGCCATAAGAAATATGGCCCGCCAATCAGGCTGCTTAACAACCCAACGGGCATTTCTGCCGGAGAAAGCAGCGTGCGTGCCAGCGTATCGGCAAACAACAGCAGGCAGGCACCGCCGAGGATAGAACCGGGAATGAGCCAGCGATGGTCGGCACCCAGATGCATGCGCATCAGGTGTGGAATGATAAGCCCGATAAACCCGATCACGCCGCTGACCGCCACTGCTACGCCAACCAACAGCGAGCTGAGCAGCAGTAGCGTGTACTTGGTGCGTTTCACGTTGACGCCAAGGTAGTGCGCCTCTTCGTCCCCTAATTGCAACACGTTCAGACGGTGCGCGTAGTATAACGTGGCGATCGTGGCAGGGATGACCAACGTGCTGGCAACCAGCAGCATGGGCCACTGTGCCTGTCCAAGGCTCCCCATTCCCCACAGTGAGAACTGGCGCAGTTGCTGATCGGTGCTGATGTAGGTCAACACGCCGATGAGGGCAAGGCACAGTGCATTGAGCGCGATGCCTGCCAGCAATAATCGCGTTAATCCACCCTGTTCGGAGCGGCTGAGGATGAAAATAATCGCCGTAATTGCCAGACTACCCGCGAAAGCGGCAAACATCGGGCCGTAAAGCGCCAGCAGCGGGGGAAGGCCTAGCGGCAGCACAATGGTTAGCGCGACGCAGAGTGCGGCACCGCTGCTGATCCCAAGCAGGCCAGGATCGGCGAGCGGATTGCGAAATAACCCCTGCATAATCGCGCCGGAACAGGCCAACGCGCCGCCGACGAGGATCGCCAGCAGCACACGGGGTACGCGGATATTCAACCAGATATGCCAGATTGGATCGTCAAGCGGCGTTTGCCATAACATCTTGAGCGATAGGGTCAGCGCGCCCATGTTGGCGGCACCGACCATCAGTGCCACCATCAGTAACAGCAGTGCGATCAACCACGTGCGCGGGTGAAAGCGTGACGTCATTTGATCGCTTCGGCTGTCTGACGCAGCGTTGCCATCAGCGCTGGCGTTTCGAGCGTGAAGCCCAGCATCGCCATGTCATCGACCACTAACAGACGCTTGTTTTTACCCGCAGGCGTCAATGCCAAACCGGGTAATTTCCAGACCTGTGCTTCACCACCCAACGTTTTCAGCCCCTGACTGGATATCAGAATCAGATCCGGCGCACTGGCAATCACGCCTTCCTGTGACAATGGCTGGTAGCGCTCAACGTTTTGCATGGCATTTTTTAATCCGGCACTGCGGATAATCGTGTCTGGCGGACTATTTTTACCCGCAGCCAGTGCGGTCATGCCGCCGTGGCTGAGAACGAACAGCACGTTAACCGGCAGCGGTGAGGTTTTGACTGCCGCCAGTTGCTGCTGATAAGTTTCCGTCAGTTTTTTACCTTCTGCGTCTTTTCCTAGCGTCTGAGCAATGGCCCCGATTTTCTTCGGCACCGCATCCAGCGATGGCTCGGCGGTTACATGAACCACTTTTGTGCCGCTGTCCGCTACCTGCTGCAGGATGAGCGATGGCTGGGACAGATCGCTGGCGAGAACCAGTGACGGTTTCATGGCCAGAATACCTTCCGCGTTGAGGTGGCGCATGTAGCCCACATCAGGCAGTTTCTTCACGGCTTCCGGGTGCAGACTGGTGCTATCACGCGCAACCAGATCTTTCTCCGCGCCCAGCGCATAGATGATTTCCGTGACGTCGCCGCCGATAGAAACGATACGTTCGGCAGCAGACACCCCCAGCGGGAGTGTCAATAGCAGGGGGAATAGCCAGTTTTTCATGCGGCGAGATCCTTATGCGGTTTTAGGGCATCGATCTGGTCGCGCCACTGCTGTTGTTCCGGCGTGCCTTCGGTACGTTGCCCAAAGAGTTGTGCAATTTGAGAGCCGTCTGCGGCATAGAGTTCGAGGCTGGTCACAATACCGTCGGCCGTCGGTTTACGCGTGATCCAACTTTCAGCGATCGCGCCTTCGATCAGATGCAGGGTGAAATCTTTATTAAAGATGTTAATCCATTCCGCATGCTGCTCCATACGCTCTACACGCTCAAGCGTACCGGTGAAGATTTGCACACAGCCACGGTTACCGACAAATACCATGATCTCGTTCTGATCTTCACGCGCGGCAAACAGAATCTGTGACAGCGCATCGTTTTCTACGCGGTAGGCCAGATCGTCAGCGACCGAGTTAAACGCCTGCTGACGCGTCAGGTTATAGCGCTTGAGCAGAATGAAGAAATCATGCACATCCGTCATCGCACGCCAGTCTGCTTCAAGCTGAGGATTATGGGCAACGACCGGCTCGGCGGCTACGCTGTTTGCTGGACGAAGTGCCAACGCGGGGTTGTCGCTGCTGGTAAATTTCTCAACAAATAGCTGCCAGGCGTCCATGTCTGTGGTGTCGGTCGTGTAGACCTTCAGAATGGCATCACCTTGATGATCGAAAAATTGAATGCTCTGGCGCTCACCGCGTGCGGTATTTTCACGCAGCGCAAAGGCGGAAGCCCATTGAGAAAGGAACAAACGCAGATCTAACTCGCGCGGGTTGAGGATAAGACCAGCGTGCCCATCAAGCGTCTGGTTTTGATAGTAACCGGTATGCTCATGCACGGCGTATTCGTTGCGCGTGATCGACTTGGTATTACCAACCTGCTCCAGTGCACTAAGCCAAACTTTGGCATCACCCTGTAGACGCTGTGCATCGTGTCCGACGCGGGCGTGAGTTAATTCCGCTTCACTGATGCCGAGTTGTGCAGCCAGATCGCGTGCGTATTTACGCGGATGTTCTACTTTAGCCTGGAGGTATTGTTGGTAAATGGACGTCTGCATCTCGTTCCCTTAATCGTTGTCGTGTTGATTATAGCAATGAATGAGAATCATTTTCATGTAACAAAAACGCAACCTCAAGTGAAGTTTTCTTAATAAGTGGAATAAGAAGAATCGTAAGAGGTATTTACGTGCTGCGAGATAGCGAGATGGGCGGGGGAAAGCAGGAAAATGGCTGACACACTACCGGGGAAGGTGAGTGTGCCAGCGTATATCGGATTAAAAACGACTGTCGACGGCGTCTGCCAGACGTGCCAGCAGCGTTTCGGTATCCTGCCAGCTCAGGCACGGATCGGTAATGGATTGCCCATACGTCAATGCCAGAGGATTGATCGCCGGCTGGTTGCCTTCGATTAAGAAACTTTCCGCCATGATGCCCGCAATGGCGCGTGAACCCGCGCGAATTTGCTGGCAGATGTCATTGGCAACGTCGAGCTGACGGCGATGCTGTTTCTGACAGTTGGCATGACTAAAATCGATCACCAGATGTTCGGGCAGCGAGAATTCACGCAAATGATCGCAGGCGGCGGCGATATCTTCCGCGTGGTAGTTCGGTTTTTTCCCGCCACGCATAATAATGTGGCCAAACGGGTTGCCCTGCGTTTTGTAGACCGACATGAAGCCCTGCTTATCCGGCGAGAGGAACATGTGCTGGGCGCGAGCGGCACGAATGGCATCGACGGCAATGCGTGTATTACCGTCTGTGCCGTTCTTGAAGCCAACAGGGCAGGACAGCGCCGAGGCCATTTCCCGGTGGATCTGGCTTTCGGTAGTTCTCGCGCCAATCGCGCCCCAGCTAATCAGGTCGGCGATATATTGGCCAGTGACCATATCGAGGAATTCCGTCGCGGTCGGCAATCCAAGCTGGTTGACGTCCAGCAGCAGGCGGCGTGCAATTTCCAGCCCTTCATTCACCTGGAAGGTTCCATTGAGTGCCGGATCGGAAATGAGTCCCTTCCAGCCCACCACCGTGCGCGGTTTTTCAAAATAGGTGCGCATGACGACTTCCAGTCGATCCTGATACTGCGTGCGTAGTGCAGCCAGACGGCGCGCATAATCTAACGCGCTATCGGTATCATGGATGGAACACGGGCCAACCACGACGAGTAAACGGGGATCTTGACCGGTTAGAATGGCTTCAATTTTCTTGCGTGACGAGGTGACATTTTCGGCAACGGCAGGGGTAATCGGGAGTCTGGCGAGTAACGTTTGAGGCGTAACCAGACTCTCGATGCGCGCGCTCCGCAGTTCATCTGTTTGCAGCATGTTTTATCTCTGAATACGGTCAAGCCGAAAACCTGTCGTCACCGAAATGCATGGACATGACAGTGTTTTCAGACAGCGTTTTCAGGCTATGTTTCCGACTAAAAGGTTGCTTCGCAGCGGCGAAATGCCGGGAAGTGATGGTGCACACAATAAACGAAATGGCGCACATTACAACCGCATCAGAATAAAAAATCTATCATGTACTAGTACATTCTCCGACTCATGCCGAGAATGTCGATGATTTTGGCGGAAATTTCCTCAACGGAGTAATTGGTGGTATTGAGATATTTAATCTGATGTTTGCGAAATAGCGCTTCAACTTCACTGAGTTCCATGCGGCACTGGCGCAACGAAGCGTAGCGGCTGTTGCCCCGACGCTCTTCCCTAATGGCCGCCAGCCGTTCGGCATCAATGGTGAGCCCGAATAGCTTGTGCTGGAAAGGTTTTAACGCGTCAGGCAGGCGCAGGTTATCCATATCATCGGCAATAAAAGGATAGTTGGCGGCGCGAATGCCGAACTGCATCGCCAGATACAGGCTGGTCGGCGTTTTACCGCAGCGTGACACACCCAGCAAAATAACCTGTGCCTGATCGAGGTTGCGCAGCGAAATGCCATCATCGTGCGCCAGCGTATAGTCGATGGCGGCAATACGGGCGTCGTATTTGCTTAGGTTATTGGCCGTCAAACCGTGAGTGCGGTTGGCAATCGGCGTAGGCGGCGTGTTCAATTCTTCCTGCAAGGGGGCAACCAGCGCCTGTACGATGTCCTGGCAAAACCCGTCGCTGCTGGTAATAATGTTACGCACGGTCGGCGTGACGATGGAGTAAAACACCAGCGGGCGCACACCGGTTTGCTGATATAGCGTATTGATTTGCTCACATACGGCTTTGGCGCGAGCTTCACTTTCCACGAAAGGTAAGGTATAGCTAACCGTGTTCACGGGGAACTGGGATAACACCGCATGACCCAGCACTTCCGCCGTAATGGCTGTACCGTCCGAGACATAAAATACGTTCCTTTCCACATAACCCCCTTGTGATATTTCCGACAGCTCGAACACGTTAACCTCGTCAAAAATTGCGTTTCAAGAATACTTTTATTAAAACGCCATTTCATTATCTTCATGATAAAGAATGCTAATCTCCTACGATATTGGATTTTTACCGCGTTAAGCAATCATTCGCCGTGAAATCAGTTTTTTTTCATAGGTTGATCGATTCACCTGTCCATGTTCATCAAAACGCTATGTTAACCTGATTGCGTTGAGGCGATTCTCAACCGAACTCTTTCATACCCTAATTGTATGCAGAAAGGATTATTTTCGATGTCCAATAACGGCCCTGATTTGCGTAATGTCCTTTGGTATAACCAGCTCGGTATGCACGACGTTGAAAGGGTGGGGGGCAAGAATGCCTCTCTGGGTGAAATGATCACCAACCTTTCAGGATTGGGCGTAGCCGTTCCCAACGGTTTTGCGACAACGGCGCAGGCGTTTAATGATTTTCTTAATCAAAGCGGGATCAACCAGCGCATTTATGAGCTGCTCGATCGCACCGACATTGACGATCTGAGTCAACTGGCGAGCGCCGGTACGCAGATTCGCCAGTGGATTATTGATACGCCATTCCAGCCGGAGCTGGAAAAGGCAATCAGTGACGCCTATCAGCAACTGGCCGACGGTGAGAAAGACGCCTCGTTTGCCGTGCGTTCTTCCGCCACGGCAGAAGATATGCCGGATGCGTCCTTTGCCGGCCAACAGGAAACCTTCCTGAACGTGCAGGGCATTGACGCGGTGATGGTGGCGGTGAAGCACGTGTTTGCGTCGCTGTTTAACGATCGTGCGATCTCCTATCGTGTACATCAGGGGTATGACCACCGTGGCGTGGCGCTGTCGGCGGGTGTGCAGCGCATGGTGCGTTCCGATCTGGCCTCCGCAGGCGTGATGTTCACCATCGATACCGAATCCGGTTTCGATCAGGTGGTGTTCATCACCTCGGCTTACGGTTTGGGTGAAATGGTGGTGCAGGGTGCGGTGAACCCGGATGAGTTCTATGTTCACAAACCGACCTTGCAGAACAACAAACCGGCGATTGTGCGCCGTAACATGGGATCGAAAAAAATCCGTATGGTGTATGCCGCGAGCCAGGAACATGGCAAGCAGGTGCGGATTGAAGATGTGCCGACAGAACAAACGACACGTTTCAGTCTGACGGATGACGAAGTGCAGGCGCTGGCACGTCAGGCACTGATGATTGAGAAACACTACGGCCGCCCGATGGACATCGAGTGGGCGAAAGATGGCCACACGGGCAAACTCTATATTGTGCAGGCACGCCCTGAGACCGTACGTTCCAACGGCCAGGTCATGGAGCGTTATCACCTGCCTGCCAGTGGCACGGTGCTGGTGGAAGGCCGTGCGATCGGCCACCGTATCGGTGCGGGCGAAGTAAAAGTGATTCAGGACATCAGCGAGATGCACCTGATCAACGCGGGTGATGTGCTGGTGACTGACATGACCGACCCAGACTGGGAACCGATCATGAAGAAAGCGGCGGCGATTGTTACCAATCGCGGCGGACGTACCTGCCACGCGGCGATTATCGCACGCGAGCTGGGCATTCCGGCTGTCGTGGGCTGTGGCGATGCGACCGAGCGTTTGCGCAAAGGGCAGAAAGTGACTGTGTCCTGTGCGGAAGGCGACACCGGTTATGTGTATCAGGATCTGCTGGACTTCTCCGTGAAGAGTTCACAGATTGATGAAATGCCTGAACTGCCGCTGAAAATCATGATGAACGTAGGTAACCCTGACCGTGCATTTGATTTCGCCTGCCTGCCAAACGATGGCGTCGGTCTGGCGCGTCTGGAATTCATCATCAACCGCATGATTGGCGTACACCCGCGTGCGCTGCTGGAATTCGACCAGCAAGCCCCTGAGCTGCAACGCGAGATCAAAACGCTGATGCAGGGCTACGACGATCCGGTGGAATTCTACGTAGGTCGTCTGGTGGAAGGGATCGCGACGCTGGCAGCGGCATTCTCGCCGAAGCGCGTTATTGTCCGTTTGTCCGATTTTAAATCGAACGAATACGCCAATCTGGTCGGCGGTGAACGCTATGAGCCGGAAGAAGAAAACCCGATGCTGGGCTTCCGCGGTGCAGGCCGCTACGTATCGCCGGACTTCAAAGCCTGTTTTGCGCTGGAATGTGAAGCGGTCAAACGCGTGCGTAACGTGATGGGCCTGAAGAACGTCGAGATCATGATCCCGTTCGTTCGTACCGTGGCGCAAGCGGAAGCGGTGATTGCCGAACTGGCGAGTCAGGGTCTGCGCCGTGGCGAAGACGGCCTGAAAATCATCATGATGTGCGAAATTCCGTCCAACGCGCTGTTGGCCGATGAATTCCTGCAACACTTTGATGGCTTCTCCATCGGTTCAAACGACATGACGCAGCTGGCGTTGGGTCTGGATCGCGACTCTGGCGTGGTATCGTCACTGTTTGATGAACGTAACGATGCGGTGAAGGCGCTACTGTCGATGGCGATTAAAGCTGCCAAGAAACAGGGTAAATACGTCGGTATTTGCGGTCAGGGCCCGTCAGATCACGAAGATTTCGCGATCTGGCTGATGGAACAGGGCATCGATAGCTTGTCGCTCAACCCGGACACCGTGGTGCAAACCTGGCTGAATCTGGCGGAGCACAAGTAATCCGCACTGTGGGTGTCTGATATCCGTAGTCATCAGCCATTCAGGTTGTTGAAACAATATTTACAGAATGAAAACGGTGGTAATGGAATAGAAGAGTAAAGCGTTTGCGCCATGGATGGCGCAATCCGAGCGTACAGGGGTGTATTTACAGCGTCTTTACGATCTATCCATTACCACCGCTCGGCCGCTGCTTATCGCAAGCCGTGCTGAAAATCACTGTGCTGCAATCAGGAAGGATTTGAACTGTGGCGTCATCACTGCGCTAAAGCCCTTATCCGTTTTGGTAATCAGATAAACCGCCAGCCCCTGCTGCTCCGCCAGCTTCAACGCCTTCTCCGTTCCCAACACGATCAAACCCGTATCCCAGCCGTCGGCTTCCAGCGCGGTTGGCGCAATCACGGTTGCAGAAACCAACTGATGAGTAATCGGTCTGCCCGTCTCGGGATCGATAACGTGAGAATAGCGCTTGCTGTCTTCCTCAAAATAATTCCGATAGCTGCCGGAGGTGCTGATCGCATAACCCTGCAAATTCACCGCCGCCTGCGCTGCATTTTCCTGGTCGGTTGGCTTCTGAATCGCCACACGCCACGGCGTACCCTCGGCATTCACCCCACGGCTGGAAATCGCACCGCCGACGGAAACCAGATAATTGGTGATCCCTTTACGCGTCATTAGCTGCGCGAGAATGTCTGCGCCGTACCCTTCGCCCAGCGTGGAGAGATCGACATACAAATCCGGGAGGTCTTTCTGAATCCACTCGCCTTTTTCATCACTTATCAGTTTCAGGTGGCGCAGCCCGACATTTTGCCGCGCTAAATCAATCTGCTGTTGGCTGGGAATCCGCGTAGGTTGCTTCTGCGGGCCGAATCCCCAGAGATTAACCAACGGGCCGACGGTGATATCCATCGCGCCGTGCGTGGCTTTACCGATACGCAGCGCGGCCAGAATAATATCCGCCATGCCATTGCTGATGGGCTGGGGATCCGTTCCCCTGTACTGATTAAAACGCGACAGTACCGAATCGTCACGGTAGGTGGAAATGTCGTTATTGGCCTGCTCCAGCAGGGCATCGATTTCTCGTTGCAACTGCGTTTTGTCTTCGGTGACGTCGCCGCTAATTTTTACGCTGTAAAACGTCCCCATGGTTTTGCCTTCAATGGTCAACAAAGGGCGCTGTGTTGTCGGCGTTGGATTATCGCAGGCTGTCAGAAGGCAGAATAAGCCACAGAGTAGCAATCTCTTCGCGGCGAGAGGCATCATGAAAAACTCCTGAAAAACTGAACTGAGAGTAGGCAGACAGGAGAGTAACAAAAAAGGGATGAGGCGTAATTGAATGGAAGACAAATGAAAGGAAAAAAAAGGCCCATCTCAGGGGATGGGCAAAGACTACACACAGCAATTCGTTACTAACTCTGACGAGGAGGAAACCTCATGGACAAACAGTAGGTTAATACTAGCTCCGGTATTTATCCTATGGATTATGGCCTATTTCGTCATTAAGAATCATCCTAATAGTTAATTATCTTTTAAGAGTTGACCTCTCAGAGTTTTTATATTGTCAATAATATTGATGCATTAGAGAAATGATATCAAAATTTTTAGGACTAATCCCTAAGAATAGAGGGTTAATCATTAGCTACTTTTACCTATTGAAAAAGTAAGGGAATGATAGTGTCGAAAAAATAGAACCGGAAAATAGAGCCGAAGAAGCGATGCCGAGAGAGGGAATACGTGGGCGGTGTACCGCCCACGGGAAGAGAAAACGGTGACTGTCGGTCTTACTCTTTATCTGTCGTGTTAGACGTATTAACGGAGAGGATGTTTTGCGGTTCGGGGATTTCACGCATCCAGGCAAACAGCAGACGGTAGGAAACGGCGAGGACGACCGGACCAATAAATATCCCAATCATGCCAAACGCCAACAACCCACCAATCACGCCAGAAAGAATCAGCAGCATAGGAAGATCGGCTCCCATTCTGATTAATACCGGACGGATAATGTTATCGATGGTGCCAACGAAACAGCTCCATACCAGCAGGATGGTGCCCCAGGTGGTATCGCCTGTCCAATACAGCCAGATAATGGCAGGGATAAGTACCGGAAGTGGCCCCAACTGCGCCAGACAACATAGAAACATCAGAACGGTTAATAGTGTGGTGTAGGGAATCCCGGATAGCCCCAGACCGATTCCGCCTAGCACCGATTGCACGATAGCTGTTACTACCACGCCTAGTGCGACGGCACGAATTGACTGTGCTGCCAGAATCACGGCGGCATCGCCGCGCTCCTGTCCCAGCCGGATAGCGAAATGTCGCACGGCCTTCGCAACGGCTTCGCCCTTGTAATAAAGCAGGGCGCTGAAGATCAGCATCAGGGAACAGTGCATCAGAAAACGCCCGACATGCGCCGCCTGTGCCACCAACCAGGTCGCCGTTTTACCAAAATAGGGTTGCACTTTGGCGAACAGACCGCTGCCACCGCTTTGCAACAGCGCCTGCCAGCTGTTAAATAATTTCTCTCCCACTAAAGGAATGGACGTCAGCCACTCCAGCGTCGGGGGCGAAAAGTTTTCCTGCCGGGCTCCCCAGCTCATCAGCGCAGAGCTGTTATCCACCACGCTACTGACAAGAACGGCAATCGGGACAATAAATAGCAGGATAAGCAGCAGCGTCATCACCAGCACTGCCAGAGAACGCCGCCCCCATAATAGTGCCTGAAATTTAATCAGCATCGGCCAGGTGGCAATGACCACCATACATGCCCAGGCGAATCCCAGAATAAAAGGCTGCACCACCCAAAAACAGGCAATAATCATGATGGTAATAAACACCAGACTGAACAGGATTCTGGCCAGGTCAAATCGTGGTGGTTGAGAATATTTGCTCAACGAATGGTTCCTCAATAGCAAAAGAAAAGGCTGAAGGTGAGGTGGTTTGGGTGAACTGATTTAATCACAGCGTCATCATGAGATATTTCCGGGTGTTTTGACAGCCTGTTGAACATTTTGTTGGTGAAACGACGGTTCGCCAACACGCTGTATGTTTTTGCCGATCCGGGAGCGCACACGATTGCGAAATGTGATAAAACGTGATGTCCCCGATGACAGAGCGGCTATAGCAGACTCTTCACAGGCATTTCACGACATATTGGCAAACACATCATGTACGGACAGGGTCAAAAAATAATGATCCCACAGATCACGCAATCTCCCGGGCTGGTTCAGCCGGTGCTTAATTTTCTGGAAGCATTGAAGAAAAATGGATTCACAGGCGATACGGCGACTAATTATGCCGATCGTCTGACGATGGCAACGGATAACAGTATCTACCAGCTTTTGCCGGATGCGGTGGTTTTCCCCCGCTCAACCGCCGATGTGGCGATCCTCTCGCGGCTGGCGGGTGATACGCGTTTTTCAGGGTTGACCTTTACGCCACGCGGTGGCGGGACAGGAACAAACGGGCAGGCGCTGAACCGCGGCATCGTGGTCGATATGTCGCGTTATATGAACCGCATTCTGGAGATCAATCCTGAACAGGGCTGGGTACGCGTCGAGGCTGGCGTCATTAAAGATCAGCTTAACCAATATCTGAAGCCTTACGGCTATTTCTTCGCACCTGAACTGTCGACCAGTAACCGAGCAACGCTGGGTGGTATGATCAATACCGATGCATCAGGGCAAGGTTCGCTGGTGTACGGTAAAACCTCAGACCATGTGCTGGGGCTGCGTGCGGTTCTGCTGGGCGGCGAAATGCTGGATACGCAGGCGATGCCGGTAGAGTTGGCAGAGAAACTGGCGTTAGAAGATTCCGCCATCGGCCGTATTTACCATACGGTGCTGCACCGCTGCCGCGAACAGCGTGCGTTGATTATCGACAAGTTCCCTAAGCTGAATCGTTTTCTGACGGGCTATGACCTGCGTCATGTGTTCAGCGACGATCTCCGTACCTTTGACCTGACGCGTATTCTGACCGGGGCGGAAGGTACGCTGGCGTTTATCACCGAAGCGAAGCTCGATATCACGCCGCTGCCGAAGAGCCGTCGTCTGGTGAATATCAAATACGACTCCTTCAACTCCGCGTTGCGCAATGCGCCGTTCATGGTGGAGGCGAAGGCGTTATCCGTTGAAACCGTGGATTCTAAGGTGTTAAACCTTGCCCGCGAAGATATCGTCTGGCACTCCGTCAGTGAACTGATTACCGATGTGCCTAATCAGGAAATGCTCGGCCTGAATATCGTGGAGTTCGCAGGGGATGATGAGGCGCTGATTAACGGGCAGGTCGACGCGCTCTGTCAGCGGTTGGATACGCTGCTGGCTACCGGCGAAGGCGGGGTGATTGGCTACCAAACTTGTAACGATCTGGCTGGCATCGAACGTATTTACGCGATGCGGAAAAAAGCAGTCGGGCTGCTGGGCAACAGTAAAGGGCAGGCTAAACCGATCCCATTTGCGGAAGATACCTGTGTGCCACCACAACATCTGGCTGATTACATTGAAGAGTTCCGCGCGCTGCTGGACAGCCATAACCTGACGTACGGCATGTTCGGCCATGTGGACGCAGGGGTGTTGCACGTCCGTCCCGCACTGGACATGTGCGACCCGCAACAGGAAATGCTGATGAAGCAGCTTTCCGACCAAATTGTCGCGTTGACGGCCAAATATGGCGGCCTGCTGTGGGGTGAGCACGGTAAAGGTTTCCGCGCCGAATACAGCCCTGAATTCTTTGGGCCGGAGCTGTATGCCGAGTTACGCCGCATCAAGGCGGCGTTCGACCCCGATAACCGACTTAATCCTGGGAAAATTTGTGCGCCGCTGGACGTGGATGCGCCGATGATGAAAGTCGATGCGGTTAAGCGCGGCACGTTTGATCGCACGATCCCGCTGACGGTGCGTACCGCGTTCCGTGGTGCGATGGAATGTAACGGTAACGGACTGTGTTTTAACTTTGACGCTCGTAGCCCAATGTGTCCGTCGATGAAGATCAGCGGCAACCGTATTCATTCACCGAAAGGCCGTGCGACGCTGGTGCGTGAATGGTTACGCCTGCTGGCGGAGCAGGGCGTCGATCCGGTAGTGCTGGAAAAAGCGTTGCCGCAGCAGAAGCTGAGCCTGCGCGCCTTTATCCAGAAGACTCGCAATACCTGGCAGGCGAAGCAGGGTGATTACGATTTCTCGCATGAAGTTAAAGATGCGATGTCGGGCTGTCTGGCGTGTAAAGCCTGTTCAACGCAGTGCCCTATCAAGATTGACGTGCCCGGTTTCCGCTCTCGCTTCCTACAGCTTTATCACACTCGCTATCTGCGTCCGGTGCGTGATTATCTGGTGGCCGGTGTCGAAAGCTATGCGCCGCTGATGGCGCGCAGCCCGAAGACGTTTAACTTCTTCCTGAAAATGCCGCTGCTGAATAACCTGAGCCGCAGCCAGATTGGTATGGTCGATTTGCCCTTACTGTCATCGCCGTCGCTGCGTCAGCAGTTTGCCGGGCATAGCGGCGTCAACACCACGCTGGAACAGCTGGAACAGTTGCCGGAAGCGGCGCGCCAGCAGTATGTGTTAATCGTGCAGGATCCGTTTACCAGCTATTACGATGCGCAGGTGGTGGCTGATTTCGTCCACCTGATCGAAAAACTGAAGCTGAAACCGGTGCTATTGCCGTTCTCGCCGAACGGAAAAGCGCAGCACATTAAAGGCTTCTTACAGCGTTTTGCCAAAACGGCCTCGAAGACGGCAGATTTCCTGAACCGTGTAGCCAAACTGGGGATGCCAATGGTGGGCGTCGATCCCGCGCTGGTGCTGTGCTATCGTGACGAATATCGTGAAATTCTGGGAGAGAAGCGTGGCGATTTCCAGGTGCAGCTGGTGCACGAATGGCTAGTGACGGCATTGGCAGACAGCACGCCGCAACCTGCCACTGGCAAATCCTGGTATCTGTTGGGGCACTGTACGGAAACCACGGCGCTGCCGATCAGCACGAAACAGTGGTCCGACATTTTCTCGCGCTTTGGTGCCAAACTGGAGAATGTCAGCGTCGGCTGCTGCGGCATGGCGGGAACCTACGGGCATGAAACCAAGAACCTTGCCAACTCGCAGGGAATCTATGCGCTGTCCTGGCAGCAGGTGTTGCAGAAGTTACCGCAGAAACGCTGCCTGACCACCGGCTATTCATGCCGCAGTCAGGTGAAACGTATGGAAGGCAGCGCATTGCGCCATCCGCTACAGGCCTTGCTGGAGATTATCTGATGCTATGGAAACGACAGGTTACGCTTGAGCAGCTTAATGAACCGAGCCAAACGTGTATGGTGGGCCATATCGGTATTCGTTATACCCATATCGCGGAGGATTCTCTGGAAGCGTTGATGCCAGTGGATTCTCGCACGCGTCAACCGTTTGGCTTATTGCACGGCGGTGCATCTGTTGTGCTGGCGGAATCGCTGGGTTCCGTCGCGGGCTATTTGTGTTCTGAAGGCGATCAGCAGGTGGTGGGGCTGGAAATTAACGCCAACCATCTGCGAGCCGTGCGCGAAGGGGAAGTGCGGGGCGTATGCCGGGCGCTTCACGTTGGCCGCCGTAGCCAGGTGTGGCAGATTGAGATTTTTGATAATCAGAATCGCCTGTGCTGCATTTCACGTCTGACGACGTCGGTCATTACACCGTAAAACTGTAAACATGAAGCACTGAACCAGACTGCTGGCGGGTCTGGTTCGGTTGTTCTGAGAAAACATTGCTCTTCAGGGGAGAAACGGCACACGCTTAACAAAGTCTGTCTGAAACTCGGTGGCTTTATCCCATGAGCCTTGCATGCTTAGCTGATGGCAAATTGATTTCAGCGTGTTACGGGCAAAGTAGTAGCTTTGCACTCGAAAGAGGTGGCAACGCCCTTCATTATTAATCTCTTTAATCAACCGATTGTGCAGCTTAACCAGCGCATGCAGATAGCTGTCGTCATCGCCATTTCTCAGACAGAGTTCAACCATGTCCATGCAGGCGTTATGATAGCGACGTAAATGGTCAATATTGCTTCCTGGACGGTTCAGGCGAGCTTCCGCCATATAGAAATCAACGGTGGCATCGCGAATCTGAAATTTATATTCGTCAATTTGGTGGTGCAGCCAGGCATTCACGGAAAGCATGGTTATCGATCCCGAATATGAAATGATAATCATTATCATATTGATAAAAAAGGCCATGATCAATGGGCAAAATGTGCTTTAACGTCAAAAGTCCGATCGGAAATCACATAAATCTTCATATACCTTCCCTGTTTTACAAATAGGTATCGCCGATAAATGTTATAATAATGATAATGAGATGATAATTTTTACCTTCCCGAAAGGGGCAGGGGTGATGATATTAATTCATTTATTATCAATTGGTTAGTCGATTTTTCGCCACGTTGTTTGGCGCGTCGGAGACGTGTAAAATAGCGCTATTGGCTCGCTAAAAACCGAAATGTTACGAATAGCCCTGCGAAACAAGAGGTTGAAGCTAGTTTCATTATCACTAACATTAGGGGAAACCAGCCTAAAACTGGTACCACACGCAATGAGGTATTCCATATGCAAGCGGAAAATGTAGGGACGTTTTCACTGGATGAAAATGTCTGGCAAGGACTGACGCTGACCGAGAGCGCCGTGAAGCAGATTAAGAATCTGATGAAGCAGGATGAAGCCGTGCAAGGACTGCGGCTCGGCGTTAAACAATCAGGCTGTGCAGGGTTTGGCTACGTGCTGGATCTGGTACAGGAGTTTGAGACC
This sequence comes from Pectobacterium carotovorum, assembly GCA_016415585.1. Classification (NCBI taxonomy): domain Bacteria; kingdom Pseudomonadati; phylum Pseudomonadota; class Gammaproteobacteria; order Enterobacterales; family Pectobacteriaceae; genus Pectobacterium; species Pectobacterium carotovorum. The sequence continues at coordinate 2,121,696 of CP066552.1, forward strand.
GACGATCTGGTCTTCGAACGTGATGGCGCAAAACTGTATGTCCCACTGAAAGCGATGCCTTTCATTGACGGCACAGAACTTGATTTCGTCCGTGAAGGGCTGAATCAGATATTCAAGTTTAATAATCCCAGAGCGCAGCATGCTTGTGGATGTGGCGAAAGCTTTGGCATTTAAGTGATGAAAAATTATGGCTCGTAGCACGGTAGATGTACCTGATGATGTCCAGATCTGGATGGGTGATGGACGCTATAAAGAAGGTTTTTTCACGCAGTTGGAAACCGATGAGCTGGCGCATGGCATCAACGAAGATGTCGTACGGGCGATCTCGGCGAAGCGTAATGAACCTGAGTGGATGTTGGAATTCCGTCTCAACGCCTACAAAGCGTGGCTGGAGATGGAAGAGCCGCATTGGTTAAAAGCCCATTACGAAAAACTCGACTATCAGGACTATAGCTATTATTCCGCGCCTTCCTGCGGTAACTGCGATGACAGCTGCGGCTCTGAGCCCGGCGCCAAGCAGCAATCCGGGATTACGGACGTGAATAATTACCTGACCAGCGAAGTAGAGAATGCGTTTAATCAGCTGGGTGTTCCTGTCCGTGAGGGCAAGAAAGTGGCGGTCGATGCGATTTTCGACTCCGTATCTGTGGCGACCACGTATCGGCATGAGCTGGCTGAAAAAGGCATTATCTTCTGTTCATTCAGCGAGGCGATTCAGGAACATCCCGATCTGGTACGTCAGTATCTCGGTACGGTCGTACCGGCGAACGACAACTTCTTTGCGGCGCTGAACTCGGCGGTTGCCTCTGACGGCACGTTTGTGTACATCCCGAAAGGCGTGCGCTGCCCGATGGAACTGTCGACGTATTTCCGCATCAACGCGGCGAAAACCGGTCAGTTCGAGCGTACGATCCTGATCGCCGATGATGACAGCTACGTCAGCTACATCGAAGGCTGCTCCGCGCCGGTTCGTGACACCTACCAACTGCACGCCGCGGTGGTGGAAGTCATCATCAACAAGAATGCCGAAGTGAAATACTCCACGGTGCAGAACTGGTTCTCCGGTAAAGATGACGCAGAAGGCGGGATTCTGAACTTCGTGACGAAGCGCGCGCTGTGTGCCGGTGAGCACTCAAAAATGTCATGGACGCAGTCAGAAACTGGCTCAGCGATTACCTGGAAATACCCGAGCGTTATTCTGCGCGGTGACTACTCCGTCGGCGAATTCTTCTCTGTTGCCTTGACCAACGGTCGTCAGCAGGCCGATACCGGCACCAAGATGATTCACATCGGTAAAAACACCCGTTCGACCATCATCTCCAAAGGGATTTCCGCCGGACGCAGTGAGAACACCTATCGTGGTCTGGTGAAGATCATGCCGAGCGCGACCAACGCCCGTAACTTCACCCAGTGTGACTCTATGCTGATCGGCAGCGAGTGCGGCGCACATACCTTCCCCTACGTGGAAGTGCGCAACAATACCGCGCAGTTGGAGCACGAAGCGACGACCTCGAAAATTGGTGAAGACCAACTGTTCTACTGTCTGCAACGCGGTATCAGCGAAGATGACGCTATTTCGATGATCGTGAACGGATTCTGTAAGGACGTCTTCTCTGAATTGCCGCTGGAATTTGCGGTAGAAGCACAAAAGTTACTGGCGATTAGCCTGGAACACAGCGTCGGTTAATTCGGCGGTTACCGGGATTTTCACAGACGAATAATGAGAATCATCGGTCCCGGAATTCATTAAGCGCTCGCCACATTGGGCGTTGGAAGGAATAAGCATGTTAAGCATCGAAAATTTAAAAGTCAGCGTAGAAGGCAAAGAGATCATCAAAGGGCTTAATCTCACCATTAAGCCGGGTGAAGTCCACGCGATTATGGGCCCAAATGGTTCAGGAAAGAGTACGCTCTCCGCAACGCTGGCTGGACGTGAAGAATATGAAGTGACCGACGGTTCTGTCAGTTTCAAAGGGAAAGACCTGCTGGAGTTGGCTCCAGAAGATCGCGCGGGTGAAGGCGTCTTTATGGCGTTTCAGTACCCTGTCGAAATCCCCGGCGTCAGCAACCAATTCTTCCTGCAAACCTCCGTTAACGCGGTGCGTAAATACCGTGAGCAGGAACCTCTGGATCGCTTTGACTTCGCCGACTTTATCGAAGAAAAGATCAAGCTGTTGAATATGCCGGAAGATTTGTTGACCCGTTCGGTCAACGTGGGCTTCTCCGGCGGTGAGAAGAAGCGTAATGATATTCTGCAGATGGCGGCGCTGGAGCCGGACCTGTGCATTCTGGATGAAACCGACTCCGGGCTGGACATCGATGCACTGAAAATCGTCTCTAACGGCGTAAACTCCCTGCGTGACGGCAAACGCTCGTTCATCATCGTAACGCACTACCAGCGTATTCTTGATTACATCAAACCGGATCACGTCCACGTTCTGTATCAGGGACGTATTGTGAAATCCGGTGATTTTTCGCTGGTGAAACAGTTGGAGGAGCAAGGCTATGGCTGGCTTACCGACGAGCAATAAGGTGACGAGCGACAACGCGACGGGTAAAACCAGCATCGCCCAGAAGCAAGAGCAGGCGCTGCAACAATGGCATGGCCTGTTTGAGCGTGATGCGTCGCGCCGTTCTGAAGAGGCGAACCAACACTGGCAGGACGTAGTGCGCCTTGGCTTACCGCACCGTAAGCATGAGCACTGGAAATACACGCCGCTGGATGGCTTGCTGAGCAACGAATTTGTCGCACCGCAGGCACAGTCTCTCGATCGTGCAGCGGTAGATGCCTTGGCATTAGCCGTGGATAGCTGGCGTCTGGTGTTTGTCGATGGCGTATTCAATGCCGAACTCAGCGACAGCACCTGGGGCCCTTATCAGGTTGATGTACAGGCGTCGCGTGCGCGTGGCGCGCTGCCTGCGGCCATCCAGTCAGAAGTGTTCCTGCATCTGACCGAAAGTCTGGCTAGCACCAGTACGCTGATTCGCCTGGCTGCCGGACAGCAGGCGGAAAAACCGCTTTATCTGTTGCACATCAGCAGCTGTCAGGCAGCGGCGTTGAACACAGTTCACCATCGCCATCATTTGAACGTCGAACATGGCGCGAGTGCGGAAATTATCGAGCACTACGTCAGTCTGGATGAGCATGCGCACTTTACTGGCGCACGCCTGACGGTGAATGCGGCGGAAAATAGCCAGGTTAGCCACTATAAGCTGGCGTTTGAAGCGGCAGCAGGCTACCACTTCGCGCACAACGATCTGGTTCTGGCGCGTGATGCTCGGGTTCGTAGCCACAGCTTCTTGCTGGGTGCGGGTCTGACGCGTCATAACACCAGCGCCCAGTTGAACGGTGAAGGCACTAATCTGTCCATGAACAGCCTGATTCTGCCGGTTGGTAGCGAAGTGTGTGATACGCGAACGTATCTGGAACACAATCAGGGCTATGGCGAAAGCCGCCAGCTGCATAAGGTTATCGTCAACGATCGTGCCAGAGCGGTGTTTAACGGCATGATCAAAGTTGCGCCGCATGCGCTGAAAACTGACGGGCAGATGACCAACAATAACCTGCTGCTTGGCCGACTGGCTGAAGTCGACACCAAGCCGCAGTTGGAAATCTACGCAGACGACGTGAAATGCAGCCACGGCGCCACTATTGGGCGTATGGACGAAGAACAGCTGTTCTATCTACGTTCCCGCGGTATTACGCAGCAGGATGCGCAACAGATGATCATCTTCGCCTTTGCGGCGGAAGTCACAGAAGCAATTGAAAACGAGTCTCTGCGAGATGTGGTTCTGGAACGTATCGCGCAGCGTTTGCCAAACGCGCTGGCGAATGCCGGCAAGGCGGTATGATGAGTTATCCTATTGAACGGGTTCGCGCCGATTTCCCGTTGCTGGCAAGTGAGGTTCACGGCCATCTGTTAGCCTATCTTGATAGCGCCGCGAGTGCGCAAAAACCGCACGCGGTAATCGATCGCGAAGCCGAATTCTATCGCCATGAATATGCTGCGGTGCATCGCGGCATTCACACGCTGAGCGCACAGGCGACCAGCACGATGGAAGCGGTGCGCGAAAAGGTGGCATCCTTTATCAATGCCGCCTCAGCAGAAGAAATTGTCTTTGTACGCGGGACGACAGAGGCCATCAATCTGGTGGCTAACAGCTATGGCCGCACCTTCATCCAGCCGGGCGATAACCTGATCATCACCGAGATGGAACACCACGCGAATATCGTTCCCTGGCAGATGCTGGCGGAAGCGCGTGGCGTTGAGGTTCGTGTATTGCCGCTGGCTGAAGAGGGCACGCTGGATATCGCGCAGCTTCCTGGCTTGCTGGACGAACGTACTCGTCTGCTGGCAGTAACGCAGATCTCTAACGTGTTGGGCACGCTGAACCCAGTGAAAGCCATGATTGCGCAGGCAAAAGCAGCGGGCGCGGTGGTGTTGATCGATGGCGCGCAGTCGATTATGCATCAGCCTGTCGATGTGCAGGATCTGGACTGCGATTTCTTTGTCTTTTCAGGACATAAGATCTACGGCCCTTCGGGTATTGGCGTGTTATACGGCAAACGTGACCTGCTTCAGGCTATGCCACCGTGGGAAGGTGGCGGGGCGATGATTTGCCAGGTGAGCCTGCGTACGGGCACCACCTATGCCGATTCACCGTGGCGCTTTGAAGCGGGATCGCCCAACACGGGCGGTATCATAGGCTTAGGTGCTGCGCTGGACTACGTGACGGCGCTGGGGCGTGAAGATATTCAACGTTATGAATCCTCGCTGATGCAGTATGCGCTGGAAGCGTTAACGCAGGTGCCCGATCTGACACTGTACGGTCCTGCTGAGCGTCACGGCGTCATTGCGTTTAATCTTGGGCAGCACCATGCCTATGATGTCGGAAGTTTCCTCGATCAGTACGGTATTGCGATTCGCACCGGCCACCATTGCGCGATGCCGCTGATGGAACACTACGGTGTTCCTAGTATGTGCCGCGCCTCGCTGGCCGTTTATACTACACGCGAAGAAATTGACCGGCTGGTTGCCGGATTGCAACGTATCCATCGATTGCTGGGCAGTTAAGCGCCGCGCGCGGATCTGTTCGGGGAGGAAAACATGGCGAGTCTGCCAGAACCGCAGAAACTGGCGCGCAACTTTGCGCGCTGCAATGACTGGGAAGAAAAATATCTTTATGTCATCGAGTTAGGGGAGCGTCTTGACCCTCTGCCTGACGAATGGCGTAATCCAGATAACTTGATTTCGGGGTGCCAGAGTCAGGTTTGGATTGTGGCGCAGCCTGATGAACAGGGCATTATCGTCCTGCATGGCGACAGCGATGCCGCTATTGTGAAGGGACTGATTGCGGTGGTTTTCAGCCTGTATCAGGGGCTGACCGCGCAGGAGATTGTTGAGCTAGATGTGCGGCCATTCTTCGAATCGCTGGCTTTGAATCAACACCTGACGCCATCCCGCTCTCAGGGGCTTGAGGCGATGCTGCGCGCGATTCGTGCGCATGCTGCCGCACTGCTTTAATTTTCTTCCCTGTTTTCTGCTTTCCTGAAGTATAAAAAAGCGCTGTGACGGAAAAAAACGTCCAGCGCTTTTTTGTTTTTTCACTTACTGATTTTTACCAACGGCACGTTATTGTTTTTGGTTGATTTATTAACTCGCTGATATTTCAGAATTCGTCCCGTATATTTATTTCCCATTAAATTTTATGCTGGCTCTGCTTTGTAAAGAATTGAATATCAATGCTTTGATTTTTAAATAAAATATTCTTTTGTTACAACAATGCTAATATATACCCACGCTCGGTGGAAAGGGGCTGTGATAGCCGGATTGACACCCGATCAAGAGGTATAGCCGGATAGTGCATTCTGGGTACATAACCAGATGTTATTGATTGTAGGGAACCTAATATGAAACGCGCGTTAACTTTACTCGGTATGGCCTTCGCGGCATACCTGGCCAGCACCGCCGCTAAAGCGACGGAATACCCGCTACCGCCACCTAATAGCCGCCTTATCGGCGAGAATATCGCTTATACGGTCCCCAATGATGGTCGTCCGTTGGAGGCTATCGCTGCGGATTTCAAGATTGGTCTGTTGGGCATGATGGAGGCGAATCCGGGCGTGGATCCTTACCTGCCGACAGCGGGTTCCACAATCACGATCCCAACGCAAATGCTGCTGCCGGATACCCCGCGTGAAGGCATTGTGGTCAATCTGGCGGAGCTGCGTCTCTACTACTACCCGAAAGGGAAGAATACCGTCATCGTTTACCCGATCGGTATTGGTCAGTTGGGACGCAATACGCCACTGATGACGACCAGCGTAAGCGAGAAGCGTGAAAACCCGACCTGGACGCCAACGGCGAACATCCGCAAGCATTATCTCGAAGAGCAGGGCATCAAGTTGCCTGCTGTTGTTCCGGCTGGCCCGGATAACCCGATGGGATTACACGCGTTGCGTCTGTCAGCGCACGGTGGCGTTTATCTGCTGCACGGTACGAACGCGGACTTCGGTATCGGCATGCGTGTAAGCTCCGGCTGTATTCGTCTGCGTCCGGATGACATCAAGGCGTTGTTCGACAACGTGCCAGTCGGTACGCGAGTGCAGATTGTTAACGATGCGATTAAAACTTCCGTTGAGCCAGACGGCAAACGCTATGTTGAAGTGCATCAGCCTCTGTCGAAGACCGATAAAGACGATCCGCAAACTATGCCTATTCCGCTGACGACAAAGACGCAAAAATTTGTTAAGGATGCAGAAACGGACACTAAGGCCGTTGCTGATGCGATTGTGCGCCGTTCCGGCATGCCGATCGTGGTTAGCGTAGGGCAAGATATCAATACCTATCAGCCATCAGTAGATTCAGCGCCTGAAACGCATCAGGCTGCCCCGATCACGGCTATCAGCACTTCCGCGCGCTAATGGTGAAATAAGCCGGCCAGATGCGCTTAGGCGCATCTGCGCTGCCCCAAAAATGGGAGAGGGCTGGGGATATACCTGACTGGGTAAAAAAGGATTGAAAGGAAAGGTGAGAGAGTAAAATGAAGGCAAAAAAATGGCGCACATTGTGCGCCATTTTCACGACTTAACCAGTTCGATTACTTTTTGTAGGTACGAACTTGGTTGTCCAGACGCTGGTTAGCACGAGCTGCGTCGTCTTTAGCAGCTTGTACGTCAGAGCGGATTGCGTTCACGTCATTGCTCAGTTGGTCAACTTTAGCGTTCAGAGTCTGAACGTCAGAAGACAGCTGATCAATTTTAGCGTTGCTTGAACAACCAGCAAGCAGAGTAGAACCCAAGATTACCGCGCCCAGTACCAGTTTAGTACGATTCATTATTAATACCCTCTAGATTGAGTTAATCTCCATGTAGCGTTACAAGTATTACACAAACTTTTTTCTAATGAGAATAAATTTTTGATGAGAACATGCTTAATTTTGATCGTTCGCTCAAAGAAACAGCGAGTTTTACCTATTCATTAAAAAAGTAAGGAAAACAGTGCTATTTTTATCGGATAACTCCGAGGCTGTAAGCTATTAAATGGCACGTTACACAAACGCATTAATTAGGTTATCGCACTGTAGAAAGTCGTTTCAGAATATAAAAAAAGCGCCACTAAGGCGCTTTTTACCTATCTGATTGTTGGGATCAGAGACGGTGTACGGAAGCGGTGTTGGTTGTGCCGCTGGAAACCAGTGCACCAGATACCATAACCACAACATCGCCAGCCTGCGCATGACCGCTTTTCAGCGCGGCTTCTTTACCGATACGGTAGAAATCATCAGTAGAAGCGATTTCCTTCACCAGCAGCGTATCAATGCCTTTGCTCAGCAGAAGCTGACGCGCGGTGACGTCGTTAGTCGTCAGCGCCAGAATGCGGGCATTCGGGAAGTATTTACGGATAGATTTAGCAGACTTACCGCCGCTGGTCGCAACGACAATCAGTGGCGCATCCAGTTTCTCTGCAGTTTCTACTGCACCGCGGCAGACAGCTTCGGTGATACGCAATACTGGAGGCGTCTTGATGGTATCCAGACGGCTTTTCATCACCGAATCGGTACGCTGACAGATCGTCGCCATGATGGTAACGGATTCCAGCGGGTATTTACCTTTCGCACTTTCGCCAGACAGCATAACGGCATCGGTGCCGTCGATGATGGCGTTTGCCACGTCGCCAGCTTCAGCACGGGTAGGGCGTGGGTTTTTGATCATGGAATCCAGCATTTGCGTCGCGGTGATAACTACTTTGCGTGCCAGATTACATTTTTCGATCATCATCTTCTGCGCGAAGATCACTTCTTCCACTGGAATTTCAACGCCCAGATCGCCACGTGCAACCATGATGCCGTCAGAGGCTTCCAGAATTTCGTCGAAATTGTTCAGACCTTCCTGGTTTTCGATTTTGGAGATGATCTGGATGTGTTCGCCGCCGTGTGCTTTCAGGTGGGCGCGAATTTCTTCAACGTCAGAACGTTTACGAATAAAGGATGCCGCAACGAAATCGACGCCTTGCTCACAACCAAAAATCAGGTCGCGTTTGTCTTTTTCGGCCAGAGCAGGCAACTGGATGGAAACGCCAGGCAGGTTAACGCCTTTATTCTCACCCAGATCGCCATTATTCAGCACTTTACAGACGACGTCGTTACCGTTAATCGCAGTAACTTGCATGCCGATCAAACCGTCATCCACCAGAACGGTGTTACCCACGCTGAGGTCTTCAGTAAAACCGGCATACGTTACTGCTACGCGATCCTTGTTACCCACGATGCTTTGATCGGTGGTGAACGTGAACGTTTGACCTGCGGTCAGCGTTACGTCGGCACCGTTTTCCAGCTTCATGGTACGGATTTCCGGGCCTTTGGTATCAAGCAGGATAGCGGCTTTTTTACCCGTTTTTTCCGTGACGGCACGCAGGTTCTTAATGCGTTGACCGTGTTCTGCGTAATCCCCGTGAGAGAAATTCAGGCGCATCACATTCATGCCAGCAGACAGCAGGTTGCCCAGCATTTCTTCTGACTCTGTTTTTGGCCCGATGGTACAAACAATTTTTGTCTTTTTCATACGATAGTTTCTACAAGTTGTGATGGATAAAAAAACGAGTGAACCAGTGGCGATGCGAGGCAAGCCGCTGGAAAGAATGTATGAGGAAACAGTATAAAAGAGGTAAGTATAAATGGTCGTAGCGAATGGGTGATGAAGTGCGTAGCCGCTCGTCGCATGAAGTTAGCGAGATTCGCGTTGGCGATGCCGTTGATAATAATGTTATTGATAGTGGCACGTTGTTTAGCTGAAACCATTCAATTGAAACGACGTTTCGTATTATAGTTATTAAGCGACGAGAAACAAGGTGGTAAAAGGGATGAAATTGAATATTTTGTCGCGTTTACGCAAAAAACGGGATGATTTGGTGTTTTTACCTAACTTTGTTGCGCAACCGCCTAAGAAATCCGCTGCATAACTACGATATTACGGCGAGTGATGATAAGTGATTGATTCTTGTAATGGCTGACAGTAAATAAAGAAAATGCGTGTAAGCGGCAGGTATTTCTGTCGATCCGTATCACGTTTTTGTGTCATGCTCCTTGAGAAGATGAATGCAGATGGTAGTTTACCTGCCATTGCGGATTGTTACTGCGTAAGCAGGCAAAACCAGATGCTCGTTCTTGTTACGAGTGTCTGGTTTTTTTGTTTCCAGGGTTTGAAAAATGAAGATTGCCAAAATACTCAACAATAATGTCGTCACCGTAATCGACGAAAACAATAATGAGTCGGTTGTGATGGGACGCGGGCTGGGCTTCAAAAAGCACTCTGGCGATCTGCTGGACGAAACGCTGATTGAGCGTGTGTTTGTGATGAAATCCGGCGAGCTGACATCGCGCTTGCAGGAACTGCTGTCAGAGATTCCGATGGATGTCATCACAACGGCAGACAAAATCATTCTTCTGGCAAAAGCGCGTTTACCCGGGAAACTGCAAAACAGCGTCTATATCTCCTTAACGGATCACTGCCACTTTGCGATCGAGCGTCACAAACAAGGGGTGGATATCCGCAATGTACTGCTATGGGAAATAAAACGCCTATATCCGAAAGAGTTCGCTGTCGGCCAGGAGGCATTGGATATTATTGAGCAGCGTTTGGCCGTGCGACTACCGGAAGATGAAGCGGGATTTATTGCTTTACATTTGGTGAACGCACAGCTTGACAGCGAAATGCCAGAAGTATTGCAAATTACCAAAATCATGCAGGAAATACTGAATATTGTAAAATATCAGCTGAATCTGGATTATAATGAGCAGGCATTGAGCTACCATCGCTTTGTGACGCATTTGAAATTCTTTGCTCAGCGACTAATAGGAAAAAGTACCGTATTTAGTGACGATGAATCGCTGCATGATGTCGTGAAGGAAAGATATCAACTGTCTTATCGCTGTGCGGAAAAAATACAGGCGCACATTATTCAAAAGTATCATTACACATTAACGAAAGAAGAATTGATGTTCTTAACTATTCATATTGAACGTGTGCGTACAGATGGTCAGGATAAAATAGAACCCGGTGATGGAGAATAATTTCTGCTAATTTGATTTTAGTCACAAAAATAGCAATGTAGCAAGATAAATACCTTGCTTACGATGAAAGTGAAAGAATAGAGTATGTGGAAAGCAAATTATCAGATGAAGTAAAGTTTTATTGTCAGTGCATGAGTTGTGCTGGCATAGGCCTAAATAATTCAAGTAGCGTAGCCAACGCACATGTAACTTGAAGTATGACGGGCATACAAGCAGGATTGTTACTGTCAGGCTAGTCTAGGCGGGCAGGCAAAACCTAAATCGTTTTCTCAATGTTTATTGGGAAAAGCGATTTAGGTTTTTTTTTGTCTCAAACAGAGCTGGCAATCTTAAATTATTGATACTTAAGTCTGTTTAGCATTAAGGATAGACGATGGAATATAAAGCATTAGCAAGTGATATACTCGATGGTGTCGGTGGGCGTGGCAACATCATTAGCGTGATACACTGCGCAACCCGACTACGCTTTAAACTAAAAGATGACAAGAAAGCGGATGCCGCTGCGCTGAAGAATAATTCAGGCGTGATCATGGTGGTTGAAAGTGGCGGACAATTTCAGGTCGTTGTAGGCAATCATGTCAGCGATGTCTATCGCAGTTTACTGGATGTTTCTGGATTGAGCGATCAGGCTGACTCCTCAAATAATGAAGACGGTGATGAGAAGAAAGGTAATCTTCTTTCCCGCTTCATTGATATTATATCTGGCATATTTACGCCATTAATTGGCGTCATGGTTGCCTCTGGTATTTTAAAGGGATTTTTAGCCCTGAGTTTAGTGTGCGGTTGGATGGTTGAAACCAGTGGAACCTATAAAGTTCTGTTTGCGGCCAGCGATGCATTATTCTTTTTCTTCCCGGTAGTTTTAGGCTATACCGCAGGGAAAAAATTCGGTGGAAATCCATTCGTTACCATGGTGATTGGTGCAACGCTGGTTCACCCATCCATGATCGCTGAATTTGGCGCCATGCAGGATGCGAATTATCAGCAGCTTTATTTTCTGGGCATTCCAATTACCTTTATTAATTATGCGTCTTCCGTTATTCCGATTATTTTCTCGGCCTGGCTCTCTTCACGTCTGGAAAAGCCACTGAATGCCATATTGCATATCAACATCCGCAATTTCTTCACGCCGTTACTGTGCCTTTGTATCACGGTCCCCGTTACGTTCCTGCTGATTGGGCCGGCGGCCACCTGGCTTGGGCATATGCTGGCTGGCGGCTACCAGCTGATCTACGGGCTGAACTCCACAATTGCAGGCGCACTGATGGGCGCGCTGTGGCAGGTATTCGTGATTTTTGGCCTGCATTGGGGCTTAACGCCGCTGATGATCAATAACCTCAGCGTATTGGGACACGACACACTGCTGCCGCTGCTGACGCCTGCGGTGTTAGGGCAGGCAGGGGCGGTGCTGGGTGTGTTGCTGCGTACTCGTGATATGAAGCTGAAAGGGATTTCTGGTTCGGCGTTCTCGGCAGCCATCTTTGGTATTACAGAACCTGCGGTATATGGCGTCACATTGCCGCTGAAGCGTCCTTTCATCTTTGGCTGCTTAGGTGGCGCAATCGGGGCCGGTGTTCTGGGATATTTCCATACCACCATTTATTCCTTCGGCTTCCCGAGCATCTTCACCTTTACGCAGGTTATCCCACCTACTGGTGTCGATAACTCGGTCTGGGCTGCCATTATTGGTACGGCCATCGCCTTCACCTTCGCTGCGGTAGCGACCTGGGCATTTGGGATTCCGCCGCAAGAGAATGCGCCAGCAGTAAACGCGCCTACGGCGGCACCGCAAGCCACGCAGAACCAGAACGATGCAACGCGTAAGCAAGAAATAAACAGCCCGATTGAGGGAACGGTGCTGCCACTTGAGCAGGTCGGTGATGAAACGTTCGCCAGTGGATTAATGGGAAAAGGCATCGCGATTAAACCGCAGGCCGGACGCGTGGTTTCACCGGTGAATGGGACGGTTGCCTCGCTGTTCAAGACCAATCATGCCATCGGACTGGAGTCTGAAAACGGTGCTGAGGTGCTCATTCACGTCGGTATCGATACGGTGAAATTGGATGGTCAGTATTTCACTGCTCACATTAAGACCGGCGATGTCGTGAAGCAGGGCGATCTTCTGGTGGAGTTTGATTATCAGGCGATTGAGAAAGCCGGCTATGACACGACAACGCCCGTCATTATCACCAATAGCGAAGATTACGTTGATGTTCTGCCTACTGCCGGAAACACCGTGCAGGAACAGGGCGCGTTGTTGACGTTAATCCGCTGACATTGAAATTTATGACCCAATTGGGAGGAGAAAAGATGAGCCATCAGTTTCCGAAAGAATTCTTGTGGGGCGGCGCGATCGCTGCCAATCAGGTTGAAGGTGCGTATTTAACGGACGGAAAAGGGCTATCAACGTCCGATTTGCAGCCACAGGGTATTTTTGGCGAGATCGTCACGCGTACGCCGGGCGACAGCGGCATTAAAGACACGGCGATCGATTTTTATCACCGCTATCCCGAAGATATCGCGCTCTTTGCTGAAATGGGCTTCAAATGCCTGAGAATCTCGATTGCCTGGACACGCATTTTCCCGCAAGGCGATGAAGCCCAGCCGAATGAGGCAGGACTGGCGTTTTACGATCGCCTGTTTGATGAAATGGCAAAGTATGGCATTCAGCCGTTGGTGACGCTGTCCCACTATGAAATGCCGTACGGTCTGGTGAAGAATTACGGCGGCTGGGGAAGCCGTGAAACGATTACGTTCTTCGAGCGCTACGCCCGCACGGTATTCCAGCGCTATAAAGACAAAGTGAAATACTGGCTGACGTTCAATGAAATTAACTGTGCGCTGCATGCACCGTTTACGGGAGTCGGACTACCCACTGAAAGCGATAAACAGGCAGTTTATCAGGCGATTCACCATCAGTTGGTTGCGAGCGCCAAAGCAGTAAAAGCCTGCCATCAACTTATCCCTGATGCCAAAATCGGTAACATGCTGCTGGGCGCGATGATGTATCCGCTGACCTGTAAGCCGGGCGATGTGTTGGAAACTATGCAGCAGAACCGCGACTGGCTGTTCTTCGGTGATGTACAAACCCGAGGATACTACCCAGCGTACATGAAGCGCTTCTTTGCACAGCACGGTATTACGCTGACAGTAACGGAAGACGATCGTCAGTCGCTGAAAGAAACCATCGATTTCATTTCTTTCAGCTATTACATGACGGGCTGCGTGACTACTGATGAAGAAGTGAACCTGAAAGCCCGCGGCAATATTTTGAATATGGTGCCTAACCCGCATCTGGAAAGCTCTGAGTGGGGCTGGCAGATCGACCCGGAAGGACTGCGCTATTTGCTGAACTATCTGTATGACCGCTACCAAAAGCCGCTGTTCATTGTGGAAAACGGTTTGGGTGCCAAAGACAAACTTGAGAACGATGGCAGCATTAACGATGACTATCGCATCAAATACCTGAACGATCACCTGTATCAAGTGGGTGAAGCATTAGAAGATGGCGTTGAGGTTATGGGTTACACCTGCTGGGGCCCTATCGATCTGGTTAGTGCGTCAAAAGCCGAAATGTCGAAACGCTACGGCTTCATTTATGTCGACCGTGATGATGAAGGGAACGGTACATTAGAACGCCGACGTAAGAAAAGTTTCTACTGGTATAAAGACGTTATTTCCTCTAACGGAGAAACGTTGAAATAAATCAGCGTATCGCTACGTTATTTACGCATTCATTCTTAGGAAAACAAATTCTGGAATGAATGCGAACTCTCTTTTTTACTACCCATGGGAAAGATGGCAGGAAAATAAAATGAAACGGGAGGGTGTTGACTAGCCATTAAATCATATAAACGGTCATTTGGGTTTTACAAACTTTTATAAATAGACGGGCTTTCGGCTAGCGTCGAAGGCATGTTGTTTCCAATTTAAAAATGTACCCTACTCGGATAATAATATGCGTAAAAAATTCCCTGTAAAGATGATGGTATTACTGATGTCGTCAGTATTTTTGTCTAATGGTGCTATGGCCGCGAAATTGACCGTAGAAGAAAGATTGGAGCTATTGGAGAAAGAACTGGCGGCAAACAAAGCCGAATTGCAGTCAACCAAAAAAGAGCTGCGCGAATATAAGACGATCGCAGAGAATAAAACCCAAGTCGCCGTAAACTCAACGGCGAAAGATAAAACACGGGCTGTTGCATCCGTTGACAGCTCTCCGGCTAACCATACGGCAGCCGCCTCTGCGGCAAGCTCGGTTGATGTTGTCACGGCTGCAAATACACAGCAAAAACCGCTAACGTTGGATGAAATTAGCAAATACGTTAAAGATGACATCGGTTTCTCCTATACCGGTTATTTACGTTCCGGTTGGGCAACCGGGACGAATGGTTCACCGGAGTCCTATGCCATTGGTTCTTTAGGTCGTTTTGGTAATGAACATTCTGGTTGGTTCGATCTTCTTCTCACCCAGCGCGTTTATAACAAAGACGGCAAGACGGCACACGCCGTGGTTAAACTCGACGGAAACGTTGGACAGCAATACAGCGCGGGCTGGTTTGGTGATAATACGGGTAATGAGAACGTCCTTCAGTTTTCCGATTTGTACCTGACAACAAACGGCTTCCTGCCTTTTGCACCAGAAGCCGATTTCTGGGTCGGGAAGCATGTCCTGCCTGTTTATGAAATTCAAATGCTGGACTGGAAAAGCGATCGCGTTTATGCCGGTGCGGGCGTGGGGATAGAGAATATGAACGCGGGGCCGGGGAAATTAGATCTCGCGTTGACGCGTGAAGATGTTAACGTTTACTCCAGAGAATATGCAGATCCTAATATCGGTAGAGATGCAGATAAAACCAAAATGAATACCAACACGATGGAGGTTCGGTATAAAAACCTACCATTGTGGGAAGACGGTGCGCTAACATTGATTGGTAAGTATGTGATGGCAAATAAGAACGATAGCCAGAAACATAACGAAAGCAATAATGAATACTTCAAAATGAAGGACAGCTATCTGGCGACGGCAATCGTCAAACAGAAGCTGGATGCACGCGGTGGATTTAACGAATTTACGTTGCAGTCAGCGAATAACTCTATCGCTAGTGGGTTTGCCCGTTACAATGACGGTAATCCGTCAATTGGACAGGGTAAAAACTATTATGGCGATCACACGGGCGGTAATGCGTTTCGCGTAATTTCACAAGGTGAAATGTATTTGCATGACAACGTCATCATGGCTAATGCGTTGGTGTACTCCTGGGGTAATGATATTTATAGCTATGAAACGGGTGCGCACAGCGATTTCGAAAGTATCCGTACCGTTATTCGTCCCGCCTATATTTGGGATAACTATAACCAAACTGGCGTGGAGCTAGGCTGGTTTACGCAGAAAAATACCAATCAAGCCGGTGTGAATTTCCGCGAGTCTGGTTATAAAACCACGCTTTATCATGCGCTGAAAGTTGATACCAGCATCCTGAACTCCAGACCGGAAATTCGTTTCTACGGTACTTACTTAAATATTCTGGATAATGAGATTTCGGGCTACAAATTCTCGGATGATAAAAATAAATCTCAGTTTATCGTTGGTGTTCAAGCTGAGGTGTGGTGGTAACAACGTATTACTGCAAATATTGCAGGCTGCAATGCCTGCCATTCTTTAAGATGGAACAACAATATGCTGATAAATTTAAAGAATCGAACAGTGTCGATACTGGCAACAAGTCTGTTTGCCTGCGCTTCAATGCATGTATTCGCGCTACCTGCCGATTTTCCGGTTATGCCCGCGGCAACCGTCCCCGTAAGCCAGTATGTCACGGCGGTGAACGCGGATAGCAGTATCACTTTCCGCCTGTTTGCGCCAACGGCGAAGCAGGTCAGTGTTTTTACCGGTTCGACGCCCGATAGCATTGTATCCCATGCGATGACGAAAGATGAATCTGGCGTATGGTCGTTCAAAACGTCAGCGCTGGCACCGAACCTGTATGAATATTTTTTCAGCGTGGATGGCTTCCGCACCATCGATACCGGCACGGCGTTGACTAAACCACAGCGTCAGGTAAATACCAGTTTGATTCTGGTGCCGGGGAGCATTCTGGATGTGCGTCAGGTCCCACACGGTGAGCTAAGAACGCTGACCTATCACTCGAAAGCATTGAAATCAGAGCGTCAGGTCTATGTCTGGACGCCGCCGGGCTATAGCGAATCGTCAAAACCGTTGCCAGTGCTGTATTTCTACCACGGCTTTGGTGACACGGGCGCATCGGCCGTGGTGCAGGGGCGGATACCACAGATGATGGATAACCTGCTGGCGGAGAAAAAGATTGAGCCGATGCTGGTCGTCATTCCTGATACGGAAACGGACGCTCCCGGCATCATCCCGGAAGACTATCCACCGCAGGAGCGCCGTAAGGTGTTCTATCCGCGCAATGCGTTAGCGGCGGACAGGGAACTCATCCATGACATTATCCCCGAGATCGGCAAACGCTTTAACGTCCGTCAGGATGCGAACGGCAGGGCGCTGGCCGGGCTGTCTCAGGGCGGCTATCAGGCACTGGTATCCGGCATGAGCCACCTGGATCACTTCGGCTGGCTGGCAACGTTCAGCGGCGTGACCACCGAAACGGTGCCGAACACGGCCGTTGCTGCACAGCTTGAACGACCGGAGCAGATCAATCAGCAACTGAAGAACTTCACGGTAGTGATTGGTGAAACCGACAACATCACCGGTAAGGATATTGCGGGCCTGAAAACCGTACTGGAGCAGAAAAATATCCGGTTTGACTACCGCCATTATCCGAACCTCGGTCATGAAATGGATGTCTGGCGACCGGCCTACAGCGAGTTTGTTCAGAAGCTTTTTAAATAGCGTCTTCATGCTGCGGGCTGCGTCGTGGCATGCCTGCTTTCTCTGATGGCAGCCTGAATCGCTGGGCTGCCATATCAACGATTGCCAAGCACCGTTAAGGATAATCATGTCTATTCACAGGTACTTTTCCCGGTTTGCCATGCTGATCGTGGCATTGCCGTTCCTCAGCGCGTTCACTGCGCAGGCTCAAACTTCACCTTTTGATGTAGCCGATCATAAACAGATCCGCGTCATTATCAGCGCCGATGCGAAAAACGAGGCTGACGATGATTTTGCCGTTGCCCATGCGGTGTTGACGCCAACGATGCAGGTAAAAGGGCTGATTGCCGCCCATTACTCCCGTACTGCGCCGTTGATGAAACGTGATGGCGAAAATAGCATGATGGAAAGCTACCATGAGCTTCAACGCCTGATGACGGTGATGGGAAAAACGGACATCCTCGTTTATCGCGGTGCGACGCAGGCGCTGAAAGCCGACGGTGGCGCGCCTGCGTTGAGTGAAGGGGCGCAGATGCTGATCAAGGAAGCGTTAAAAGACGATTCGCATCCGCTGTTTGTATTAGTCATGGGGCCGATTACGGATATCGCTGCCGCGCTACAGGCTGAACCGACGATCGCCAGCAAAATGACGGTGGTGTGGATTGGCGGTATGCCTTATCCGAAAGGCGGTTGGGAATACAATATGTTTAACGATCCGGTCGCGGCGAACAGCGTATTCAAGTCTCAGGTGCCGTTGTGGCAGGTGCCGCATAATGTTTATATGTCCGTGCGCGTCTCGCTGTCTGAGCTTGCCGTACGCGTTAAGCCGCAGGGGAAAGTCGGGGAGTATCTGTGGCAGCAACTGATCGAGTTTAACCGTGCGATTTCCGAAACCATCAAGGACGTTCCCTGGCCGAAAAGCGAAGTCTGGGTATTGGGTGATAATCCCTCGGTTTCTCTGCTGCTGGATGACCATGAATATCACTACACGCTGGTTAACGCGCCGCAGTTAAACGACGACCTGACCTATGCACCGCAGGACAATGCGCGCCAGATTCGAGTGTATAACGCCGTTGATGCCCGCTTCACGCTGGAAGATTTCTACGCCAAGCTGGCGTTGGCCTATGGTCAAGGGAAATAAAAATCTCGGAAGGGCATACTGTGGGGCGCTATTTTTCACTTAAGCCCCACTTATTTAGCTTCTGATGTGCTCTATCGGGCAAAACGCCGCGCTGTATCAGCAAATGCACTGGGATGAACTGCCAAGATTGGCGCGTCATCCCAGTGCTCGCGCCACCTGTCTTGATCCTTAAACACCCGGTTTCTAAGTGCTTAATTTTTAAGTCCCCCGTGTTTAAGCCCCTTGCCATATTCTGCGATGCCCCCTCCGTGACTGAGACAATCCTCATATAACTTTCGATACGATTCATTACTTTTCTTTACCTTTGATCAAAAACAATATTTTGAATGCATCTTTTTGTTATTCATAGTGCGAGTAATGTCACGACAGTTGTTGTGGTTTCTGTCAAATAGATAACGAAAATGACCGCCAGTAGGCGGCTTAATGTGGACACAAACGCATGGTCAGGATAAGCACGTCAATCTCCTATCTGTGGGGCATGGTAGCCAGTCTCTTTCTAATGATGCCAGCCTATTCCGCTGATGCTCCGGTGTCACCACCACCCGCCCCGATAGAAGCAAGAAACGCCGTATTCACCAATCAACACCCCGATCAGTTCAACTCGTGGAAAGCGACCACTGAACAGTCTGAACGTCATGATGCGTTGGCAGAAGACCCCATGATGGTGGTCCTCTGGGCGGGTTATCCCTTCTCCAGAGACTATAACAAGCCGCGCGGCCATGCCTACGCCATAACGGACGTGCGTGAAACGCTGCGTACCGGTGCACCAAAGACGGCAGAAGATGGCCCTCTGCCGATGGCGTGCTGGAGTTGTAAAAGCCCGGATGTCGCCCGCTTGATCCAAAAGGAAGGTGAGGACGGCTACTTCAAAGGCAAGTGGGCGCGAGGCGGGCCGGAGATTACTAACGATCTCGGCTGTGCGGACTGCCATGATACCGCGTCCCCAGATTTTGCTCAGGGCAAACCGGCGCTGACGCTGTCCCGTCCTTACGCAGAGCGCGCAATGGAAGCCATTGGCAAACCGTTTGATCAAACCAGCCGATTTGGGCAGCAATCGATGGTCTGTGGGCAATGCCACGTTGAGTATTATTTCTCCGGTAAAGACAAAGCGGTGAAATTCCCATGGGATAACGGCACAAAAGTCGAAGACATGGAAAAATACTATGACGCGATTTCCTTCTCCGACTGGACCAATTCCCTTTCCCGCGCGCCGATGCTGAAAGCCCAACATCCAGAATATGAAACCTGGAGCATTGGTATTCACGGTAAAAACAACGTGACCTGTATCGACTGCCATATGCCGAAAGTGAAAAACGCGGACGGCAAGCTGTATACCGATCACAAGATCGGCAACCCTTTCGACAATTACGGCGAAACCTGTACCAATTGCCACACGCAGGATAAAGCGGCGATGCAGGCGGTTGTTGCTGAACGCAAAACGGCTATTCAGGACTTAAAACTGAAAGCAGAAGAGCAATTGGTTCACGCGCACTTTGAGGCTAAAGCGGCCTGGGATGCCGGTGCAACCGAAGCAGAAATGCAGCCGATTCTGATGGATATTCGCCATGCGCAATGGCGCTGGGATCTGGCGGTTGCCTCTCACGGTATTCACATGCATGCACCGGATGAAGGCTTACGGATGCTTGGCACCTCGCTGAGTAAATCCGCCGAGGCGAGAACCAAACTGGTGCGTCTGTTGGCACAAAAAGGGGTGACAGGGGAAGTCAAGCTGCCGGATATCTCGACGAAAGAGAAAGCGCAGCAGGCGATTGGGCTCAACATGCAGCAAATCAAAGCCGAAAAACAGGATTTCCTGAACACGGTAGTGCTGCAGTGGGATGAACAAGCGCGCAAAGCTGGACGACTGAACTAATAACCCCTCATCGCCCGTGGACGCGGGCGATCATAAAGTGGAGTGGATATGAGCGTATTACGTTCGTTATTGACTGCCGGGGTGCTGGTATCAGGCATGCTTTGGGCATTGCCAGGGCTGACGCAGCCCGCACCTCAGGCGGAAAAAGGAGAGCGCTGGGAAGTCATGCCGCAGCGCAATCCCGATGAGGCGTGTCTACAGTGCCATAAACCGGAAGAGGATGGCATGCAGGGCAAACATGCCTCCGCCGTCAACCCGCATAACCAGAAACAGCTGACCTGCACAAACTGCCACGGCAAGCCATCGCCGATGCACCGCGAAGGCGTTAGAGATGTCATGCGCTTTAACTTCCCGATGTATAAGGTGGAAGAACAAAACAGCGTCTGTATGTCATGTCATACGCCGGAACAGTTGCAGAAATCGTTTTGGCCACACGATGTGCATGTCGCGAAAGTGGCTTGTGCCAGTTGCCACCAGTTGCACCCCACGCAGGATAGTATGCAGACGCTGAACGACAAGAGCCGCATCAAACTGTGCGTGGATTGCCATAGCGATCAGCGCAATAACCCAGACTTCAACCCAGCCTCAGTTCATCTGGGTAATAAGAGGCAGCCATGAGTTGCTCTCGCCGTCAATTTCTTGCCCGTATGGGGGGGCTCATTGCCATCACCAGTACGGCGGGGCAGGTTGTCGCACAGACGCTGAATATCAACGGCGTCCGCTACGGCATGGTCCACGATGAATCGCTCTGTATCGGCTGTACGGCGTGCATGGATGCCTGCCGGGAAGTCAATCAGGTGCCGGAAGGCGTATCACGCTTGACGATCGTTCGCAGCGAACCGATTGGGACCTTCCCAGACGTGAAATACCGCTTTTTCCGTCACTCCTGTCAGCACTGTGATCATGCGCCTTGTGTTGATGTGTGTCCGACCGGGGCGTCGTATCGTGATGCGACAAACGGCATTGTGGATGTGAATCCCGATCTGTGCGTAGGGTGCCAATACTGTATTGCTGCCTGTCCTTATCAGGTGCGCTTTATTCATCCGAAGACGAAAACGGCGGACAAGTGCGACTTTTGCCGCAAGACCAACCTGAAAGCCGGAAAACTGCCCGCCTGTGTGTTGTCTTGTCCGACGAACGCGCTGACGTTCGGCAACCTTGACGATCCTGATAGCGAGATTTCCCGCCTGCTTCGTCAACAGCCGACGTATCGCTACAAAATCGCGCTCGGCACTCGTCCTAAGGTTTATCGCGTACCGTTTAAATACGGGGAGGTTCATCAATGACGCCCGTGTCTTCAAGCGCATTCCATTTTGCTTCGTTAGTCTGGGACTGGCCGATTGCGATTTACCTGTTCCTGGTGGGCATTTCTGCGGGGCTGGTGACGCTGTCGGTCTTACTGCGACGCTACCACCCCGAACAGGCAACCGCCGACAGTACGCTAATGCGCACCACGCTGATTCTTGCACCGTGCACCATCATTCTGGGATTGCTGATTCTGGTTTTCCACCTGACGCGCCCCTGGACGTTCTGGAAGCTCATGTTCCATTACAGCTTTACCTCGGTGATGTCAGTTGGGGTCATGCTGTTTCAGGTCTATATGGCGGCGCTGGCGGTCTGGTTGGTCAACATTTTCAGCGAGCAGGTTATCGTGCTGCAACAGCGCTGGTTGCCGAAGCTGATCATGCTTCCCAAGGTGCTCGGCTGGCTGGCACCGATGCAGAAATCGCTGGATATCGTGATGTTACTGCTGGCGGTGATGTTAGGGGCTTATACCGGGTTTTTACTCTCCGCGCTGAAGACCTATCCGCTGCTGAATAACCCGATCTTACCGGCGCTATTCCTGTTTTCGGGGGTGTCCTCCGGTGCCGCAGTCGCGCTGATCGCCATGGCTTGCCGCTATCGCCGCAATCCGCATAGCGAAGAAGCGCACTTTGTACACCGTGTCGAAACGCCGGTCGTGTGGCTAGAAATCTTCTTGCTGTTTGCGTTCTTTATCGGTCTTGCTTTAGGGGACGATGGGAAGCAGCGGGCGCTGGTGGCTGCCGTGGGCGGTGGGTTCTGGGCCGTGTGGTTCTGGCTGGGCGTGGTAGGGATTGGATTAATCCTTCCCTTGCTGCTCAAGTCATGGGCTAACCGACAGCATTCACCTTATGGCGTGCTGGCGGTCTGCGGTATGAGTCTGGTGGGCGTATTGTTACTGCGCTTCTTTATCCTCTATGCGGGGCAGTTAACCGTTGTCTAATTCCTAGCAAGAGGCCTGTTAATGTTGTTATTGCCAGAATTTGGGTATGTCGCGCTGTCGCTGGCGGTTTGCGTCGGTGTGGCGACGGCGTTGCTGACATTTTCAGGCTACTCCCTGCGCTGGTCGGGCACTTACCGACTGGCGCGGTGCTGGACGTTGGTACTGTTTGGTCTTGTGTTGTTTGCGTTTATTGCGCTGACGCTGAGCGTGGTACAGGATGATTTTTCTGTTAATTACGTCGCCCAGCATAGCCATCGTGATTTACCGCTGGGGCTAAAAATTGCGGCGGTTTGGGGCGGGCATGAAGGATCGCTGCTGCTGTGGCTGTTATGTTTAACCGGCTGGAGTGCCGTGTTCGCCTGTCGCTATCGTAAGGCGGAGAGCGATCTGTTTCCGCTGACGCTGGCGATGCTGGCCGTGATCGCGACTGCGCTGATGGTGTTCATTGTCTTTTTCTCCGATCCCTTTGTACGTCTCTTCCCGCCTGCGGTGGCGGGAAGGGATCTCAACCCCATGTTGCAACACATTGGCCTTATTCTTCATCCGCCGTTGCTCTATCTGGGCTATGGCGGGTTAACTGTGAGTGCGGCGCTGGCGTTAGCCGCCCTGATTCACGGTGAGTTTACTGCACCCGCCGCCTGGATTTGTTGGCGCTGGACGCTGCCCGCCTGGAGCCTGTTGACGCTAGGAATCATCCTCGGATCGTGGTGGGCCTATAACGAACTGGGCTGGGGAGGATGGTGGTTCTGGGATCCGGTAGAGAACGCCTCGCTGCTCCCGTGGCTTACGGCCAGCGCATTACTGCACAGCCTGTCTGTCACCCGCATGCGCGGCATCTTTCGCCATTGGTCGCTGATATTGGCGTTGCTGACATTCATTTTATGTCTGTTGGGCACGCTGATTGTGCGCTCCGGGATATTGGTGTCGGTTCATGCATTCGCTCTCGAACATGACCGTGCGGTACCTCTATTTATCCTGTTTGCCTGCTTGAGTATGGCTGCGCTAGCGGTTTATGGCTGGTGGGCTCAGCTTGTCCATTCTGCTGCCCGCTTCTCCGGCTGGTCGCGGGAAATGGCGATACTGCTGGTGTTGCTGTTATTCAGTGCCGTGGCGCTGGTGGTATTACTTGGCACGCTTTACCCAATGATCTATGGGTTGGCGGGCTGGGGGAAAATCTCCGTGGGCGCGCCCTATTTTAACCGAGTGCTCTTGCCCTTCGGTGGCCTGATGCTGTTGCTCATCGGGGTAGCGGCGGGAGGCTACTGGAAACGCAGCGCACGATGGCCTGTCCGGCGTTTCGAAGTGACGCTGGCTGTCGGTGTCATCACCGCGCTGGTCTTATGGTCGCATGGGTACGCCGTCGCACTGGCTGCAGGTCTGATCGGCTGGGTCATGGCCGCGCAGTGGTTACAGCCGCTGTCGGCGATACGTCAGCAGCTTCCTGCCCTGCTCGCGCATACGGGCGTGGCGCTCTTTGCCCTGGGGATTGTGTTCTCTGCGGGCAGCAAGCAGGAAATCAGCGCCAATGTGGGTCAGGGAGAACAGGTCTCGCTGGGCGACTACCATTTCCGATTTTTACAGCTGGAGTTAGTGGCGGCGCAGAATTACACCGCCGAGCAGGCCGTGATTGCGATTTATCGTGGCGACTCACCGATCGCCCGCATCATGCCGGAACGTCGTTATTACAACGCACGTAAACAGCAGATGGTTGAGCCGGGCATTGCCTGGGGGCCAATCAGAGAATGGTATGCCGTGATGGGAGAGAAAACCGGCGAAAACCGCTATGCCATGCGTTTCTATGTGCAAACCGGTGTTCGCTGGGTGTGGGGCGGCGGCCTACTGATGGTCGCGGGCGCGCTGCTGGGGTGGTTCAGGGGGAGAAGGGCCTATGAGTAAATACATTGCGCTCCTTTTCATGCTGCTGGCTTTTTCTGTACAGGCTCAGGTGGTCGATACCTGGGCGTTTTCCAGTCAGGCGCAGCGTCAGGCTGCGATGGCGATTGCTGGCGAATTACGCTGCCCACAATGCCAGAACCAGAGTCTGCTGGAATCGAATTCGCCCGTGGCGGTGAGTATGCGTCATGAGGTCTTTTCTATGGTGGAGCAGGGCAAGGACAGGTCAGAAATTATGGCGTTTATGAATCAACGCTATGGCGACTTTGTTCAGTACAACCCGCCAATGAAAATGCAAACCGGCATCCTTTGGCTCACGCCGCTGCTTTTGCTGTTAGCGATTGTGGTTATCGCGTGGCGGGTGATGCGGCGGCAGAATCGAGGGGCGCGCCCATGAGCCTGTTAAGCGTGAGCCTGTTGGACCTGAACCTATTGAGTATGGTGTTCGTCGCCGTCGCGATTGTCGTTCTGGCGGCCGGGCTACTATGGCCGCTACTGCCCCTGCGTCAGTCGGAGGGGGATGGCAAGCTACAGCGTTTAGCGGAGCGCATCTGGCATTTTCAGTGTGAACAGGCAGGAAAGCATCTGTCCGAGCATGAGGCAAAGATGCTGGGTCGAGAGCTGTCCCACGATCTGCCGTTAGCCTCATCCTCTTCTTCTGCGCAGCGCCCAATGCCCGCCATTGCCGTTGTGGCTGCGGTCATCGTTATCTTATTGGGCAGTGCGACGTTCTACATGCTAAGCCCGCGTGCTGCGCTGGTTCAGACAGAACGCCAGCGACTTGCCGATCCGCTACACGATTTTAGCGACGCGCAACAGCAGGAAAAACAGCTTACTGCCTTGCAGGACAACATTCGTAAAACGCCGGGCAACAGCGTCCTCTGGGCTGAGCTGGGTGAATATTATCTTTACCGTAACGCGTATGACAACGCGTTACGCGCTTATCGGCAGGCGATTGCGCTGAAGGGTGACAGTGCTGAGCTGTATTCGGCATTGGCAACGGTGCTGTATTACCAGGCCGGTCAGGCCGTCACACCGCCGATGCAAGAGATGGTTGATAAAGCGCTGGCGCTGGATGCCAATGAAGTGACGGCGCTGATGCTGCTGGCATCCGATGCGTTTTTGAAGGCCGATTATGCACGCGCGATTACGATTTGGCAGCGCTTACTGGACACGTACAGCCCACGGGTTAATCGCGTCCAGTTGATCGAGGCGATCAACACGGCAATGCTGCTGAAGAATAGCCAGAAATAGTGCGTGATACGTTTTGCTTTAGCGGGCTTTTGGTCGCGCCTGTTATCCGGTAAGCCAGGGTTCGCAGGGCGACGGCGATTGAGCCGCCCTGCGTCGGGCGCGTGCTAAGCGGGAGCATGAAATGAAGGTCTTGTGGCGCACGAAACAGTCTCGGCGGCTGCATAAAAATATGCCCAATATATTTCCGGTTTAAGCGTGTCGGCGTGGTTTTCGATACGACTCGATGACAGAAATAACCGGAATCACCGATTTTATTGATCTCAATAAAAAAGATTAACTCTTTAGGGTTACGGCCCCCAAGAGGGGGAGTAAAGGCACCATGTTATTCTATACCCAAGGGTATATGGCATTAGAAAGTAGGAGTACACCCCGATGTTAGAAGCGCGCGATGTGGTTTGCATACGCGATGAGCATGTGCTGTTCAGCGCGTTGTCGTTTACGGCCAGCGCGGGAGAAATGGTGCAGATTGCCGGTGCCAACGGGGTGGGCAAAACATCGCTATTGCGCATTTTAAGCGGTCTGGCGACGCCTGAATCGGGGGAGATCTGCTGGCAAGGGCAACGCATCAACCGTATGCGCGAGCAGTTTAATCAGCAGCTTCTGTGGTTAGGCCATCAGCCGGGCATAAAAAGTGTCCTGACGGGTGAAGAGAACCTGCGCTTTTTCTATCCGCAACAGGATCAGGATGCACTCTGGCAAGCGTTGGCCGCCGTCGGGCTGGCTGGCTATGAAGATGTACCCGTAGCGCGTCTTTCGGCGGGACAACAGCGTCGTGTCGCGCTGGCGCGTTTGTGGCTCACCGACGTCCCGCTGTGGGTTCTGGATGAACCGCTGACCGCGCTTGATGTGGCGGGCGTCGAAATGCTGACACAGCGTATGGAACACCATATTGCGCGTGGCGGCATCATCATTTTAACCACCCATCAGCCGCTGCGTCCGTTCGCTCAGGATATTCGTTGTATCCAGCTTACGCCGAGTGAGGGAACTCCATAATGCGGCGGCTGATTGCTCGAGAACTGCGCGTTGCGTTGCGCAATAACGCGGAAATTCTTAACCCTCTGTGGTTCTTCCTGATCGTCATCATCTTATTTCCCCTGGCTATTGGACCAGAGCCGCAGCTATTGATGCGCGTGGCACCCGGCGTGGTGTGGGTGGCGGCGTTGCTCGCTTCGCTGCTGGGGATGGATCGCCTTTTCCGCGATGACTATCAGGATGGCTCGCTGGAACAGCTGACGCTGTTGCCTTTGCCGCTGCCGTTAGTGGTGTTGGCGAAAGTGGTGGTGCACTGGATGGTCAGCGGGCTGCCGCTGTTACTGCTTTCTCCGCTGGCGGCACTGTTGTTTGGGCTGGACAGCCACGGCTGGTGGGTGATGGCGTTAACGCTGTTGCTCTGCACGCCAACGCTCAGTTTTCTGGGTGCTATTGGCGCGGGATTAACGGTCGGGCTGCGCCGCAGCGGCGTGTTGTTAAGCCTGCTGGTTTTGCCGCTCACCATACCGCTGTTGATATTTGCGACGGCGGCGGTCGAGGCCGCGATGATGCAACTGCCAGTCGGTGGGTATCTGGCCATCCTCGGTGCCTTTCTGGCGGGTAGCGCCACCCTGAGCCCGTTTGCCACGGCGGCGGCGTTGCGGGTGAGCATACAATAATTTTCCGATCTCAGGATCGCCTTCATCGTCCCATTGGGATGAGTTTTACGCAAAGTGAGCACACGATTATGTTGAAAAAAAACTATCAGCTTACGCAGCCGGATCGCCTTTATGGCCTTTGCGGCAGGCTTATCCCCTGGGTTGCCTTGATCAGCGCCGCGTTGCTGATTGGCGGTTGTCTGCTGGGATTTGGGTTTGCGCCTGCGGATTATCAGCAAGGGCAAGGGTATCGCATCATGTACCTGCACGTGCCAGCGGCCGTGTGGTCGATGGGCGTCTATGCGGTGATGGCGATATGTGCGCTTATCGGGATGATTCGGCAGTCAAAAACGGCGGAGCTGGCCGTGGCGGCGATGGCACCGGTCGGCGCGGTGTTTACCTTTATTGCGCTGACGACAGGCGCCACCTGGGGCAAACCGATGTGGGGGACCTGGTGGGTGTGGGATGCGCGTCTGACGTCGGAACTCGTTCTGCTGTTTCTGTACGTGGGCATCATCGCGCTCTACAACGCCTTTGACGATCGCCGTCTTGCCGGTCGTGCGGCGGCCATTCTGGTGCTGGTTGGCGTGGTGAATTTACCCATCATCCATTTCTCGGTCGAGTGGTGGAACACCCTGCATCAGGGATCGACAAAAATGCAGAAAACGATCGATCCCGCCATGCGTCTCCCGCTGCGAATCATGATGTTAGGATTTATGAGCTTATTCGTGACGTTGTCACTCATGCGCTTGCGTAACTTGATACTGGTGCAGCAGCGCCGCGCGCCCTGGGTGGCTGCGCTGCTTAATAAAGGAGGAATAGCACGATGAACATCGCTTTCACAAGTTGGCAAGATTTCTTTGCGATGGGCGGCTATGCCTTTTACGTGTGGCTGGCAGTGGTGCTAACGCTGTTACCGCTGAGCGCATTGGTTGGTCATACCCTGTTAAGTCGCCGCGCATTGCTGAGTGATATCCGCCGCCAGCAGGCGCGCGAGCAGCGTAAGAATACGGCCCGCCAGTCGGAAACGATGGAGGTGGTGCAATGAGTACGCCGCGTAAAACCCGCCTCTATGCCATCGTGGCCGTGGTCTGCGGTGCGGTAGTGACGATAGCGCTGACGCTCTATGCATTGAGCTCAAATATCGATCTCTTTTATACGCCCAGTGAAATTCTTTATGGCAAGAACGAAACGCAGGAAAAACCGGCGATTGGGCAGCGTTTACGCGTCGGCGGCATGGTGATGCCGGGCAGCGTGCGCCGCGACAGCCAAAGTCTGGAAGTCCGCTTCACCGTTTATGATGCGCAGGGTTCAGTGGATGTGACCTATAACGGGATGCTGCCGGATCTGTTCCGCGAGGGGCAAGGGGTGGTGGCGCAGGGCATTTTGGATACCGACGATCACATCATGGCAAAAGAAGTGCTTGCCCGACATGATGAAAACTACACTCCACCCGAAATCAAAGCGGCGATGGAAGGACAGCATGGCCATGCACCGGCGGCGGCCACAGAGGGTAAACGGTTATGATGCCTGAAGTGGGCAATTATCTGCTCTGTCTGGCGCTAGGCGTTGCGCTGTTGCTCAGCGTGTATCCGCTGTGGGGCGCATCGCGTCAGGATACTCGTCTGATGACGTTGGCGCGTCCGCTTGCCTGGGCGCTGTTTGCATGCATTTTGGCGTCTTTCCTCGTGTTGGTGCATGCGCTGGTGATCAATGATTTCACCGTCCTCTACGTAGCCAATAACTCGAACCGCGCGCTGCCGATATGGTATCGCGTGGCGGCAGCGTGGGGCGCACATGAAGGATCGCTGCTGCTCTGGGTGCTGCTGATGAGCGGCTGGACCTTCGCCGTGGCGGTATTCAGTCGGGGGATGTCGCTGGATGCGGTCGCCCGCGTGCTGGCCGTCATGGGGATGATTAATGTCGGCTTCTTGCTGTTCATCATCCTGACGTCGAATCCCTTTACGCGCACGCTACCGGACTATCCGATTGACGGACGCGATCTCAATCCGCTGTTGCAGGATGTCGGGTTAATTTTCCACCCTCCGCTGCTTTACATGGGCTATGTCGGGTTTTCCGTGGCGTTTGCGTTTGCGGTCGCCTCGCTGCTGGCTGAGCGACTGGACAGCGCATGGGCTCGCTGGTCCCGACCGTGGACGCAGGCGGCCTGGTCGTTCCTGACGCTGGGTATCGTGCTCGGTTCGGGCTGGGCGTATTACGAACTCGGCTGGGGCGGCTGGTGGTTCTGGGATCCAGTGGAGAATGCGTCATTGATGCCGTGGCTGGTGGGCACGGCGCTGCTGCATTCGCTGTCAGTCACCGAAAAACGCGGCAGTTTCAAGGCCTGGACGGTGTTGCTGGCCATCGGCGCGTTCTCGCTCTGCCTGTTGGGAACGTTTCTGGTGCGTTCCGGTGTATTGGTGTCGGTGCATGCGTTTGCCTCCGATCCGGCGCGCGGCATGTTTATTCTCGCGTTTCTGGTCATTGTTATCGGCGGTTCTTTGCTGCTGTTTGCCATCAAAGGTAACCGGGTACGGGCGCGGGTAACGAATTCGCTCTGGTCGCGTGAGACTTTCCTGCTCGGCAATAACCTGATCCTGATGGCGGCCACGCTCGTCGTGCTGCTGGGAACGCTGCTGCCGCTGGTGCATAAGCAGTTGGGTTTAGGCAGCATTTCGATCGGTGCGCCGTTCTTTAACACCATGTTTACCCTGCTAATGGCACCGTTTGCCTTACTGCTGGGCGTGGGGCCGCTGGTTCGCTGGCGGCGCGACGAGCCGCAAAAGCTGCGTAAGCTGCTGCTGATTGCGCTGGCCGTGACCGCCGCGCTGTCGCTGCTACTGCCGTGGCTGTTACAGGATTCCGTTGTTGCCATGACGGTGGTCGGCCTGTCGATGGCGCTGTGGGTGTTCTTCTTAACGGTGTACGAGCTGCATGCCAGCTCCACCCGTCGTCATGGTCTGCTGCGTGGTTTGACGACGCTTTCACTGAGCCAGTGGGGCATGGTGTGCGGTCATATTGGGCTGGCAGTGACGGTGGTAGGCATCGCCTTCAGCCAGAATTATAGCGTTGAGCGCGATGTACGGATGCGGGCGGGCGACAGCATCGCGATCCACGATTACCGTTTTACGTTTCAAGGCGTGCGTGATGTCGTGGGGCCGAACTGGCAAAGCGCGAAAGGGACGATTGAGGTGACGCACAACGGCAAGCCGGAAGCGGTCTTGAAGGCGGAAAAACGCTTCTACAACACCAGTGGCGCGATCATGACGGAAGCCGCCATTGATGCGGGTGTGACGCGCGATCTCTATGCGGCCTTGGGTGAAAAGCTGGATGACGGGAGCTGGGCGGTGCGGTTGTATTACAAACCGTTTATCCGCTGGATTTGGTACGGCGGGGGGCTGATGGCGTTAGGCGGCATCCTATGCATGTTCGATCCTCGCTATCGCCTGCGTCGCGCGGTCCGGGGGACATCATCATGAGTCGTAAGATTCTGTTAATCCCGCTTGTCCTGTTTTTACTGCTGGCCGTTGCCTTGCTGTGGCAACTGGTGCGTAACAGCGACGGCGACGATCCCATGCGGCTGGAGTCAGCCTTGATTGGCAAACCGATTCCCGCGTTTCGTCTTGAATCGCTGGATCAGGCGGGAAAGGTTTATAGCCAATCTGAGCTGAGCGATGGCAAACCGCTGCTGCTGAACGTTTGGGCGACCTGGTGCCCGACGTGCCGTGCCGAGCACCAGTTTCTCAACACGCTGGCGGCGCAGGGGATTCGCGTCGTGGGCATGAATTATAAAGATGAACGCCCCAAAGCGGTCGAATGGCTGAAGACGCTAGGCAACCCCTATGCGATGAGCTTATTTGATGGCGACGGTATGTTGGGGCTGGATTTGGGCGTGTATGGCGCGCCGGAAACGTTCCTGATCGACGGGAAAGGCATCATTCGCTATCGTCACGCGGGCGATCTCAACATGCAGGTGTGGCAAGAAACGCTGCAACCGCTGTGGGACAAATACAGTAAGGAGGGCGGCGCATGAGAGTGATTGGCTTCCTTAGCGCACTGCTGCTGTCGTTCAGCGTGCTGGCGTCCTCCGAGGTATTGCGTTTTGACAACGACACGCAGGAGCAACAGTTTCGTGAGTTGACGATGCAGTTGCGCTGCCCGAAATGCCAGAACAACAGTATTGCCGATTCCAATTCGATGATTGCTTCGGATATGCGGCAGAAAGTGTATGAACTGATGCAGCAGGGACAAACGAAAGAGCAGGTTGTCGATTATATGGTGGATCGTTACGGCTATTTTGTGACGTATGAACCGCCGATCACGCCTTTTACGGTTCTGCTGTGGCTCCTGCCCGCGCTGTTTCTGGCTGTGGGATCATGGGGGATTATTCGGCGTGCCCGCCGCATCAGAAGCGCCAAAGAACCGATGAGCGAACAGGATAAGAAGCGCTTGCAGACGCTGTTGGAACGTGAGGGGAAATCCGAATGATGTTACTGACCGCAACCATTGTGCTATCGCTGATTGCGCTTTCCGCGCTGCTGCTTGCGCCGTGGTCGTCACGGGGCGAATACGATCGCGATGCGATCAATCAGGCGCTGTATCGCGATCGTCTGCGTGAGCTTACGGTGGATGTCGCCAATGAGCAGGAACGTGCTCAACTGGTTGAGGAACTCCAGTATACGCTATTGCAGGACATTCCCGGCAGTGAGAAGGCACAACAGCGTCCGCTGAACAGCTGGGTTTTGCTGCCGGGCGCGCTGTTGCTGGCCATTGTCAGCCTCGGCGTATTTTGGAAGACTTCCGCGGTTAATCGGGTACAGGAATTGCAGCAGGTTGTGGCGTTAACGCCGGACCTGATGAAGCGAGCGCTGGATCCTGATGCCGAACCACTGACTATTGAAGACGTCGCGCGTCTCGGTCTTGGATTGCGTAGCCAGTTGGAAACGCAGCCAGACAATCCACAAGACTGGTGGATGCTGGGGCGTATTGCAGGCTTGCTGAATAACTACGACATGTCCGTGCAGGCGTTTGCCAAGGCGTTCCAACTCGATCCGAAGAATACGGATCTGGCGCTGGACTATGCCGATCTGCTATCACGATCCACCAACCCGCGTGATAGCCAGCGTGGTGGTGACATGCTGCGTGAACTGATGAATTCCGGCTCGACCAATGTGCGTGTACTGAGCCTATTGGCTTTCAATGCCTATGAAGCCCAGCGCTATCAGGACGCGATTAACGCCTGGGAAGCCATGTTGAAGCTGTTACCGCAAAACGACACGCGCCGAGCGGTCATTGAACGCAGCGTGGCACAGGCGAAAGCGTCAATGTCGGTGCAGGCTACCACGGGGAAATAATCCTTTTTTATCTTCATCATCAATAGCAGAAGGGCGATATATCGCCCTTTTGTTGTTTCTGTTGTTTCTGTTGTTTCTGTTGTTTCTGTTGTTACGGTGAAGGTTTCGTGCGCATTACCCACGGTTTTTTCTGCAACCGTTGCAGCACGCGCCCGACACGGGGCGGCTCAGTTGCCGTCGCCCCGTGACCCCTGGCTTTTCGCGTTAAATCGCGCCGCTTCGCGGTGCCGTCGGTGTTTATGCCCGCTGTTCGGACTGCCTGCGACGCGCTCCCGACGCGGCGCAGGCTTTCGCGGCGTCCATGCCGCTCATCCGGCGGTCATGTACACCTCTGCGCGATTTTTTTACGCGAACCAATCCCATAAAATCAAAAGACTGAACTTCGTTCATTGTTATTTTGGGGCGGATGTTTCCGTCTGTACTGAGAGCGGCTTTAACCGCCCCGCGTCGGGCGCGTGCGACGCGAGTTGCAGAAGATCTCACTACTTATTGCGCACGAAACTCTCACGGTATTCACAAAAATACGATAATCAGACTAGGGAAGGGCGGATGCTTCCGCTTGTGTTGAGGACGGCATACGCCGTCCCGAGTGTGACGAAGAGGTGCGGGTTATAACCCGCTTTTGACGCCGTGCATGTCCGGCAGTTTGTGGGCGATGCCTTTGTGGCAATCAATACAGGTTTGACCGAGCTTTATCGCTTCGCTGTGTTTTTCCGCCGCGACTGTTTTTTGCCCTGAGAAGTCCATGTAGTCAACGTTGTGGCAGTTGCGGCATTCCTGAGAATTGTTATTTTTCATGCGCCGCCATTCGCTCTGCGCCATCGTCAGCCGGTGTGCTTCAAACTTTTGTGGCGTATCAATCGTGCCCATTATTTTGCCGTACAGCTCTTTACTGGCCTGAATCTTACGCACCATTTTCGGCACAAATTCATGCGGAACGTGGCAATCCGGGCAGGTAGCGCGTACGCCGCTGCGGTTGCTGTAGTGCGCGGTTTCCATATATTCCTGATACACGGTATTGCGCATTTCATGACAGCTGATGCAGAACGCCTCGCTGTTGCTCATTTCCATGCCTTTCTGGGATGTCGCCAGAAAGAAAATACCGCCCGCGAAGCCGATAATGAGCAATGTTCCCAGCGCCAGCCGACTCGGACGACGCCACCATTGCCACAGCTGGCGTAACAACCGTCCCACTTTTCCTGGTTGTTTCATAGCAAACCTCACTGTCCAAAGCCTTTAGAAGGGGCGAACGTGTTACCGGTAATCGGCGAACTGTCCGCTTGCGGCACGTGGCATTGCAGGCAGAAATGGCGTGCAGGTGCGACATTGCTCAGCACTTTGCCGTCTCTGTCAACAAAATGGGTTGGGCTGACGCGGGGGGCGCTGGTGGAACGATAGCTCTCCACGCCGTGGCACTGTAGGCAACGGTTAAAGGTCGGGGTGACCTGATAGCCATCCACGCTATGCGGGATCATCGGTGGCTGGTTGACATAGTTGAGCGCCATACGCTCCTGCTGCTTCGGCATCCGGCTATTTCCCGGCTGTGTCGCGGCGACTTCTGGCGATTGGCTCAAATCTACCTGTGCAGTAGCGATTGCACTGCCCATTATCGCCAGGGCGGTGATCCAGCGAAACCATCCCATTCTCAGGCTTTTCATGACTTTGCTCCCGGTTTCCATCTAAGGGTTATTTTAAAAACGTCTTCAGCGCAGACATCAATACAGCGTCCGCATGTTATGCAGTCTCGGTCAGTAACCTGTACCGGACTGTGTTTATCGAGCAAGGGCGCGCGAAGTACCTGTGGCTCTGGACAGACATGAAAGCAGTCCATGCAGCGCGTACAGCGTTCACGCTCGGCGGCATCTACAACCAGTGCGCCTTTGCTGCCAAGCGCGCCATACAGCGCACCTGTTGGACAAAGGTGACCACACCAGCCGTGTTCCACGACCAATAAATCAAACAGAAATAGCGCCAGCAGCAGCCAGATACCTGCACCAAACCCGAAAATTATCCCGCGACCCATCAGTGAAACAGGGTTGACCCATTCCCACAGCAGCCCGCCCGTCAGTGCACTCCCTGCCACGATCATAATCAGCAGCAGATAGCGCAGATTGCGGGGGATCGTCGCCGAGGCGGTGATGCCGAAACGGCGACGCAGCCAGGAGGCTAAATCGGTGAGCGGATTTACGGGACAGACCCAGCTACAGAACACGCGCTTGCCTGCCAGCGCATAGCTCAGCGTGATAATCAGCGCACCGACCAGCGCGAGGGCGGCAGGCAGATGACCGCTAGCCAAACTTTGCAACACCATCAGCGGATCGCTAAGTGGTACGGTGTCGAGCAAGCGGCTGGCGCTGTAATTACCGCGCAGGATCCAGAAGCCTAACAGCGGGCCGCTGAGGAACATGAGCAGCACCAGAGACTGTGTCAGCCGACGCAATACCAGCCAGCGGTGGCTACGCCACCAGCCTTTTTTCGCCTGAGCTTCTCGTCCGGCGTCTTGCTTACGGTTTGCCATCGCGTGCCTCCAGCCAACTGAAACGGTAGTGGTGTCCGAGCTCGCCTTTTGCCAGCGCGCGCGGCAAGACCTTTATCGCTGGCTGCTCCAGCACACAGGCTTTTTCACATTTGCCACAGCCGGTACAGACATCGCTATGCACCGTCGGCAGAAAACGGGCATGTTTTCCGGTTCGGGCATTGCGCTCTGGCTCCAGCGTGATGGCGCTATCGATGAGGGGGCAGACGCGATAGCAGACATCGCAGCGTAACCCCTGATAGTTCAGGCAGTTTTCCTGATCGAGCAGCACCGCTAATCCCATGCGGGCGTCATCAATAGCGTTCAACGGCTGTAATGCACCGCTGGGGCAAGCGACCACGCAGGGAATGTCCTCACACATCTCACACGGAATATCGCGTGCGACAAAGTAAGGGCTACCGGCTGCGGAGCCGGAGACCAGCGTCGCCAGTTTCAGCGTGTCGTACGGACAGGCCTGAACACATTGGCCACAGCGTATGCAGGCACCGGAAAACGCCGCCTCAGACAGCGCACCCGGCGGCCGTAGCCGGAGTACGTCTGCCTGAGCGCGTCGCTGCTGAATGCCGAGAACCGTCACCGCTGCTGATAAGCCAGCAACGGCGCGGACGGCGTCACGCAGAAAGCGA
Organism: Pectobacterium carotovorum; assembly: GCA_016415585.1. Taxonomy (NCBI): domain Bacteria; kingdom Pseudomonadati; phylum Pseudomonadota; class Gammaproteobacteria; order Enterobacterales; family Pectobacteriaceae; genus Pectobacterium; species Pectobacterium carotovorum. The sequence goes on from CP066552.1 coordinate 2,157,668, forward strand.
CGGCGAGCGGGTGATGAATTCTCCGGGCGTGCCATGCGCGTTACACCTTAGCCAGCTTGACGGCACACTTCTTAAAGTCCGCTTCTTTCGACAGCGGATCGGTCGCATCCAGCGTCAGGACGTTGGTCATCTGTGCGGCATCGAAGAACGGCATATAGACCAGCCCACGCGGTGGCTTATTACGACCGCGTGTCTCAACAATCGAGACGACTTCACCACGGCGCGAGATAATACGGACTTTCTCACCGCGACGTAGATCGCGCGCTTTGGCATCCTGCGGGTGCATAAATAGCACGGCCTCGGGGAAGGCGCGGTGCAATTCCGGTACGCGACGCGTCATGCTGCCGGTATGCCAGTGTTCCAGTACGCGGCCGGTGGAGAGCCAGAGATCGTATTCGTCGTCCGGCGCTTCTGCGGCAGGCTCGTACGGCAGCGCAAAAATAACCGCCTTGCCATCCGGTTTGCCGTAGAAACGGTAGGCTTCTCCCGCTTTGACGTAAGGATCGTGCCCTTCGCTGTAACGCCACTGTGTTTCCTTGCCGTCAACGACCGGCCAGCGCAGTCCGCGAACCTTGTGGTAGGTATCGAACGGCGCCAGGTCGTGACCGTGCCCACGGCCAAACGCGGCGTATTCTTCAAACAGGCCTTTTTGCAGGTAAAAACCGAAGTCGCGAGATTCATCATTCAACTGGTTTTCCGCTAATTCGCTGAGCGGGAAGCGCGTGGTGACATCGTTAGCAAACAGCACGTCGTAGAGTGTCTTGCCGCGATAAGCCGGTTTCTGCGCCAGAAGTTCTTCCGGCCACACTTCCTCGATGGCGAAGCGTTTGGCAAAGCTCACCATCTGCCACAGATCCGATTTTGACTCGCCCGGCGCTTTAACCTGCTGACGCCAGAACTGCGTCCGGCGCTCGGCATTGCCGTAGGCACCTTCTTTTTCCACCCACATTGCGGTAGGCAAAATCAGGTCAGCGGACAAGGCGCTGATCGTCGGGTAGGGATCGGAAACGACGATGAAGTTACGCGGATCGCGCCAGCCCGGCATACGCTCCTGATTGATGTTCGGGCCGGCCTGCATGTTGTTGTTGCACATCACCCAATAGGCATTCAGCGTGCCGTCTTTCAGCGCCCGATCCTGTGCGACGGCGTGTAAGCCGATCTTTTCAGGAATCGTGCCTGTCGGTAATTGCCACAGCTTTTCCGCCATCGCGCGGTGTTTTTCGTTGGTTACCACCATGTCTGCTGGCAGGCGGTGGGCGAAGGTGCCGACTTCACGCGCGGTGCCGCAGGCAGAAGGTTGCCCGGTTAACGAGAACGGCCCGCAGCCCGGCTGAGAGATCTTGCCCGTCAGCAGGTGGATGTTATAAACCAGATTGTTCGCCCAGACGCCACGCGTGTGCTGGTTAAAGCCCATCGTCCAGTAGGAGATCACTTTCTTCTTCGGATCGGCGTAGAGTTTTGCCAGCGCTTCCAACTGATCGGCGGGAACGCCGCTGAGCGCGACCGTTTTTTCCAGCGTGTAGTCGGCGACAAAGGCTTTGTACTCTTCAAAACTCATCGGTTCAGATGCATCGGAACCCGGATTTTTCGCCGCTTTTTCCAACGGATGCGTCGGACGCAGGCCATAACCGATATCGGTCACGCCTCGGCGCAGGTTGACGTGGCGGGTAAAGAAAGCCTCATTCACCGCATTGTTTTGAATAATGTAGTTGGCGATGTAGTTGAGAATGGCCAGATCGGTTTGCGGCGTAAACACCATGCCGTTATCCGCCAGCTCAAAACTGCGGTGCTGGTAGGTGGACAGCACGGCGACCGTGACATTGCTGTTCGACAGGCGGCGGTCGGTGATGCGCGACCAGAGAATCGGGTGCATCTCCGCCATGTTAGAGCCCCACAGGACAAACGCATCGGTCTGCTCGATATCGTCGTAGCAGCCCATCGGTTCATCCATACCGAAGGTACGCATAAAGCCGACAACCGCCGATGCCATACAGTGACGCGCGTTGGGGTCAATATTGTTGGAGCGGAAGCCCGCTTTGAACAGTTTGGCGGCCGCATAGCCTTCCCAAATGGTTGATTGCCCAGAGCCAAACATGCCTATCGCGTTCGGGCCTTTCTCCTTCAGTGCGGTTTTGAATTTCTCCGCCATGATGTCAAATGCCTGATCCCAGGAGATTGGGGTGAATTCGCCTTCTTTATCGAATTTGCCGTCACGCATGCGGAGCAAAGGTTGGGTCAGGCGATCCTGTCCGTACATGATTTTTGGCAGGAAATAGCCCTTGATGCAGTTTAATCCACGGTTAACCGGTGCTTCGGGATCGCCCTGACTGGCGACGATGCGGCCATTTTGCGTCCCCACCAGCACACCGCATCCTACGCCACAGAAACGGCAAGGAGCTTTATCCCAGTGGATAGCATCCGACTGTTCGGTCACGGCACGAACCGCGGTGGGTATGGTGATGCCTGCTACCGCGGCTGCCGCTGCGACCGCGTTCGCCTTCATAAAGTGTCGTCGACTGAGTTTCATAGTATTTCCTCACCCTGAGCTTGTTGATCAAGAGGTTGTTCATCGAAAGCAAAAGATTGTTCATCAAAAGACGGTTCATCAAGCTGGTGATAAACCAGCGAAACCGCCAGTACGCCTGTAAGCTCGCGTATTGACGCTATTTGTTTTAACAGCGTGTCTTCTGAATCTGACTCCAATACCACGACCATTTTTCCGGTATCGCTATCGCTGGCACCCACTTCCAAATTGGGTTGCGTCGCTAACGCCTCGCCAACGGCTGCCATCTGCGCCGTGTTGACGTGAACTACTACACTGCAAACATGCCAGACTGTGCTCATCGGTTTTCCTGTTGCGTCGGCAGACGCGCTGGCGCGGTGTGATATCCCGCTGTGATTTTTTTCATCGATATGGCGCCGACAGGGCAGCCGGAAATGCAGGCACCGCAGGTGGTACAGGCGTCGTCGTCGATGGACGGTGCAGCAACGCGCCCAATGGTGGGGCGAAATCGTATCGCGCCTGTTTCACACGCATCCTGACAGCTGCGGCATTCCACCTGATGCAGTGATAAACAGGCACCTTGGATCGTCAGGTGGTATTCCCACGGCGAGGTGTGACTCTCCGCGAACAGCGCTTCTGGACACGCGCGAGCACAGTCGTAGCAGAATGTGCATTCACCGTGTTGGAAATCGACAGTGGGAAAGCCGCCTGAACCACGTTGGATAATCCCCGCGCCGCAGGCATCAACGCAGACGTTGCAGCGCGTGCACTGGCTTAGAAAATGACTTTCCGCACCGCTCCACGGCGGACGCAGCGTGTTATCTGCACGCTGTAAGCCACCAGTCAGTAAGGAACGTCGGGAGAGGTTAGTCATGGCAGTTTGTCGCTCTGGCACGCAATGAAATATCCAATAGAAAACACGCTGTTTTTGTAGGGGTTACACTATTCCTCTTAGGCTGTATGCGATAATCACCCTTTAGAGGTAAATGGTGGTGCCGGATCAAGCTTATGTGGGATTCGCGTCTCATTGGCTTGCGGGAGCTAGTGGGGATCGTGATAGTAAATACCCGTCATACTTCAAGCTGCATGTGCGTTGGCTGCGTTTAAATACTCGGCCCGTCGTGGGCCTCGCCCTGAAGGGCCGCTGCAAGCAGCGTTCAAATCTGCTCCCGGCAGATTTGTCACCCGAATCACTTACCTGAGTAAGCTCATCGGGACTCATTCTCTTGCCGCCTTCCCGCAACTCGAATTATTTAGGGTATTAGAGTCTGTATGATGCCAAAGAGGATTATTCGTCGTGATGGTTAAACGTCCTGTTTCTACCAGTCTGGCGCGCGCGTTTTTTTATATCGCCCTGCTTTCATTTCTGACGACGGGTATTGCGCTGTTGACGTTAGCCAGCGGTTTACGCGATGCGGAAGCGATCAACGTTGCCGGATCGATGCGTATGCAAAGCTATCGCATGGGATATGACCTACAGGGCGATCGTGCCGCGTTAGAACCGCATCGCCGCCTCTATGCGCAAACGCTGGATTCCCCGGTTTTTCACCTGTTGGATCGCTGGTATGTACCGCGCGATGTGCGCGATCGTTATGCGGCGCTGTTACAGAGTTGGAAAACGATGGATGAGCGCCTGAATGCGGGGGATCGGGTGTGGTATCAGGACAATATTGTTCGCTATGTCACGCAGATCGATCTCTTTGTGCTGGCGTTGCAGCACTATTCCGAACGCAAGATGATGATAGTCGTTGTGACATCAATAATTGGCTCGATCACTATCTATATACTGATCTTCTTTACGCTGCGCCGCATTCGTCGTCAGGTGGTCGTGCCGTTAAATAAGCTGATGGCGGCCTGTTCGTCCATCGAGAAAGGGCGTTTTACCCATTCGCGGCTGGACGTCAATCTGCCTAACGAGTTGGGATTACTGGCGCAAACCTTCAGTAGCATGACTGACGAATTACAAAAACTTTATCGCTCTCTGGAAGATAAGGTTCGGCAGAAAACGCTGCGCTTGCAGGAAGTGAACCGCATGCTGAAGGTGCTGTACAACTGCTCTCAGGCGATGAATGTCAGCACGATCGACAGGCATTGCTTTCAGCAGATTCTGCAAATTGTTCACCGCTATGAAACGGTCGTTTGTCTGGAAATGCGGGTCGGGGAGAACTGGCGGTTGTGTGAAGGCCAGCCGGATGAGCAGATCGCGTGGCGGGCATTGCCGATCCGTTTGCAAGAGGTCGAGTTTGGACAGCTGCGGTGGCAGGCATCAGCGCAGCAGCCGTCGGCGCAGCTGATGGAAAGTGTCGCTAATATGCTGGGTCGCGGGCTCTATTTCAATCAGGCGCAGAAGCACTACCAGCAGCTGTTACTGATGGAAGAGCGCGCCACCATCGCGCGTGAACTGCATGACTCACTGGCTCAGGTGCTGTCTTATCTGAATATCCAGATGGCGTTATTAAAGCGTGCAGTATCGGAAGAAAATGCGCAGGCCCGGCAGATCATCACAGATTTTGAACAGGCGTTAAGCGATGCTTATCGCCAACTGCGGGAGCTGCTGGGAACCTTCCGGCTGACGCTGCAACAGGCCGATTTGCCGGCGGCGATGCAGGAGATGATTGAGCCGCTAAGAGCGCAGACGCCAGCGACGATTGAGATCGATTGCCGTATTCCTACGCAGGCGCTGGATGCATCACAGCAGGTTCACTTGCTGCAAATCATCCGTGAAGCGGTGCTGAACGCCATTAAACACGCGCAGGCGACGACGATTACCGTCAACTGTCATACGCAGCCAGATGGGCGTTACTGTGTTGATATTCGTGATGACGGCTGCGGCATTATCAATCAGGAGGAACCCGCAGGACATTATGGTTTAAATATTATGCAGGAGCGCGCCGAACGGTTAGGAGGAAAGTTATCTATTGGCCTCCACCCTGAAGGGGGAACGCAGGTTAGCGTCTGTTTTTCGACGCCGACGACCGCGCGTGAACGCGACAACACGAACAATCTCTACCCTGAATAATTCGAGCGGCATACACGTAACTTGAAAGATGACAGGGATAAATCATAAATAAAAAATAATAAGATCCATATTACATTGGGGCTGGGCATGTCAGAAAAACCATCTTATCGCGTGCTGATCGTTGACGATCATCCGCTTATGCGCCGGGGAATCCGTCAGTTACTGGCAACCGATGCCATTTTTGATGTGATCGGGGAAGCCAGCAACGGCATGGAGGCGCTGAGCCTCGCGAATCGGGATTCACCCGATATCATCTTGCTCGATCTCAACATGAAAGGATTGAGCGGGTTGGATACGCTTCACGCGCTGCGGCGCGATGGGATCTGCGCCCGCGTCATTGTGCTGACGGTCTCCGATGCGCCGAGCGATATTTATGCGCTAATGGACGCAGGTGCCGATGGCTATCTGCTTAAAGACAGCGCTCCAGAACACTTGCTGGATGCGATTCGTAACGGTGATGCCTTCAGTGAGCAGGTGCGGGACGTGCTGCGCCACCGTATCGCCATACAGGACACGCCGTCGCCCTTTACCGTATTGACGGAGCGCGAACTGGATGTGCTACAGGAAGTGGCCTCTGGATTATCCAACAAGCAAATTGCGAGTGTGCTGTATATCTCAGAAGAGACGGTAAAAGTGCATATCCGCAACATGCTACGCAAACTCAACGTACGATCCCGCGTCGCCGCCACGGTGTTGTATCTGGAGACTCGCGGCCAGTAAGGCCGCTGCTCGTTAACGGCGGATTGTCGCCCGCCGAAAAAAACGATTTACGTGTCTTAAACGATGTAACCTCTACCCCAAAGGGGCTGGAGGTCTCAGGCTCAGAACTGGCTTAGCATTTCGTCAAACGTCTCCCTGGCGAAATCATTGCGCCATGCCTTGTCTTTATCTTGAGGCACTTTGCTCAGTGAAAAGGTTCCCTGATAGGTAAAACTGACGGGCGCTGAGTAAGCATCCTGTAGTTTTTTCAGTTCACTGCTGCACTGTGAGGCGCTGCAATTGCTTTTTGCCAGCCGCTGCACACCTTCCGCCCAGGTTTCATTCGTTTTCACCAGAACGCACTCAAATGTTACCTGAGTGGTTAGTATGCCGTTACTGTCCTTTTCTGGCTCGCCAGCTGACAGGGATTTGCATTCGGATTTTTGTCTGGCCTGCTGCACGGTCGTCATCAAGCTTTCCAGAGGCGATCTGAGTCCTTCTCTAAGCGGTTCTGGAAACAAGGCCTGCGCCATTTCGGCTATTTCACCAGGAAAGGCTTTATCGGCTTCTTTCAGTTCAGCCGCGTTTGCATAGTCGGCACTTCGGCCTGAACGCAGACGGTCGGGGCGAAGGTAATCATTTAGCTGACGAATAGCCTGATCGTCATGGTTGACCAGAGTCTTAATATAAAGATCGGATACGGCCGTTGGCGAGATGGTCTCTGCGGCATGAGACGAAAATGCGGCGGAAAGCGCAAGTAAAGGCATTGTAACTTTAATGAATGGTTTCATTTACATTCCTGATGTGATTATTTTTATCTTTGTTGCGAGGCAGAATCCGTCTGCTAACAGTTTTTAACTGACTAAAATCAGCGAGTTAATTTATCATTTAGGCGGATCATTCGCTAGAATAAAAATGCGTGAAGACGCGTGGCGGAGGAATCTTTGCGCCCTAAGTTATCTGTAGGTTATTTGGATGTTACCTATGGGCGTGTTGAAATTTCGCGCTGTCTGACGTGATGAGCAGGATTTGCTGGCGTGCTTAGCCCCGTTCGATTGAATCCATTGTTTAGTGCGGCTTATCGCCTTCCTCTCCACGCTTGTCTTAATGTTGTGCACCTGAATGCCGTGAAACAACTGTGCGCTTCGGCCCACGGTGCCGCCGATGTAGCGGCCTCCGTTGGCCTGTCCGATCAGAGCCATCTAAGGGCACATTGGGTATCACACCAGCACATCACCGTGTTCCCGTGAGTGAAACGTCTTCCTCTATTCAGCACCAGCGAGCTATCGAATACTGATGGTGACTTTGCCTTTCGATCTTCCCTGCTCGGCATAAGCCAGTGCCTCTGCGGTAGATGCCAGTGGGAAAGTACGATCGATGACGGGTTTGATTGCACCGGATTCAATCAGCGCAGTGATTTCCCGTAGCTGGTTGCCGTTTGCGCGCATGAAAACGAAGTCATAGCGCACACCGTGTTTGTTGGCTTTCTGGCGGATGCGTCGGCTCAATAGGCGTAATACCTGTTTCAGGAACCAGGACAGCCCTTGCTGCTCGGCGAAGGCAGGTGTCGGCGGCCCAGAGATAGAGATGAGTCGGCCGCCGGGTTTGAGTACCTGAAGTGATTTTTCGAGTACGTCGTTGCCCAGACTGTTGAGGACAACATCGTAGTCCTTCAGCACATTTTCGAACGCTTGCGTTTTGTAGTCGATCACAACATCGGCACCCAGATTTTTCACCCATTCGACATTGCTGGTGCTGGTGGTGGTCGCGACAAACGCACCGAGGTGTTTAGCAAGCTGGATGGCGATAGTGCCTACGCCGCCCGAACCAGCATGAATCAGCACCTTTTGACCTTGCTTCAGTTGTGCGGTCTCGACCAGCACCTGCCAGGCCGTCAGGGCAACCAGCGGGATGGAGGCCGCTTGTTCCATGTCGAGGTTGGTCGGCTTGAGCGCCAGTGCGTCCTCTTTCACGGCAATCAGCTCGGCAAAGCTGCCGATGCGATCCTCTGGGGGGCGAGCATAAACGGTGTCGCCAGCCTTGAACTGACGGACATTGCGACCGACGTCCACGACCACACCAGCGAGATCATTGCCCAACACCAACGGAAGGCGATAGGGCAGAATGAGCTTGAATTCCCCTTTGCGAATCTTGGCATCCAGCAGGTTGATGCTGGCGGCGTGCACCTGCACTAATACGTCGTTGTGCCCCACCTCGGGGTCGGGCAATTGACCAATCTGGCCCGTGTCCTTGTAGCGATTGATGAAAAATGCCTTCATGGTGATGTAGCCCTTTACCTGTTGAAAGAGGAATAACGGTTGAAGTAGGGACAACGCCCGACGGTGCATCCCTACTATGTTGATGCCCGCCTAACGGCGCGGTGTTGATGCCCGTCTAACGGCGCGGTGTTGATGCCTGCCTAGCGGCGCGGTAGGCTCTTCCGTTCAGCACGAATGGCAAGCACAAAGGCCAGCGGCAGAACGATTTCGACCACAATTGCCGACATGATGCCCGCATTAACCCGTCCTGCGGCCCACTCCACAGCACCCAGCAACGCCAGCAGCAGGCAGGCCGTGATGAAGCCCGCGACTGCGGCCGTTCGCCCGGCGGAAGGTGGCGCATTTCTCAGGGCAAAAAGCATGACCCCGATACCGGCATATAGCGGTGCAGCACGGCGGCCGATCAGACCTTCGACACCGCCACCGAAGGCGACGCCCCAGTTGGCGAGTAGCGTTGCGGGAGTGAATAACCAGATCGCAGCCAGCGCAAAGAACAGCAGCGCCGATAGGATGGACAGATAGCGGAAGCTGCGAGAGGCGGTGTGAATACTCATGCGTTCACGTCCACAACGGTGCGCCCACGCACCTTGCCTTCCAGTACGCGTTCGGCGATGACGGGCACATCGGCCAGACCGATCACCTGCGTGGTATGCGCCAGTTTGTCCAGATTCAAATTGCGGGCAAGATGCGCCCACGCCTGCAAACGCGCGGACTGGGGCGCGTTGACCGAATCAATACCTGCAAGGGTGACGTTACGCAGAATGAAGGGGAATACGGACGCAGGCAAGTCTGTACCCTGAGCCAGACCGAAGGCAGTGACTACCCCACGATACTGGGTTTGTGCTAAAGCATTGGCCAGAGTATGGCTGCCGACTGAATCGATGACGCCAGCCCAGCATTCTTTGCCGATTGGTGTACCAGGCTCAGATAGCGTGCTGCGATCAATGATTTCGGCGGCGCCAAGGCTGTGCAGGTAATCCGCTTCCTCAGGACGCCCGGTGGAAGCGACCACGCGGTAGCCCAGATCGGAGAGCAGCGCGATGGCTATCGAGCCTGCGCCGCCATTGGCACCCGTCACCAGAATGTCGCCGCGATCGGGCGTCAGACCGCCGTGTTCCAGTGCCAGCACGGATAGCGCTGCGGTATAACCAGCAGTACCGATGGCCATGGCATCTTTGGTCGAAAATACGTCAGGGATCTTGATCAACCAGTCGCCGGGCACTTGTGCTTTCTGCGCAAAGCCGCCGTGGTGGGTTTGGCTCAATCCCCAACCATTGACCAGCACACGGTCGCCAACGGTAATGCCCGGATAGCTTGAGCGCTCGACAATACCGGCGAAATCGATGCCAGGAATGAGCGGGTAATGACGGATGATGGGGCTGCGGCCAGTGACGGCCAAGGCATCCTTGTAATTTACTGTAGAATACTCAACGGAGACGATAACATCGCCAGGCATGAGATCTTCATCTTTGAAGTTGACGAGATGGGTTGAGGCTATATCGCCAGTTTTGGTAGCAAGCAGTGCTTTGAACGTCATTTTTTTCTCCAATTCACATTCGTTGGGTTATGTCGTGCATCTACCCAGCAAGGGAAATATAGCCTGTCTGGGCTCAAACCAGCCGGCATGACTGGCATGCATTGATTTACGAAGACTTCTTCACATCAAGTTGCAGCTCCTTGCGGATCCCTGACCCCAGTACACTGGCTGGTGCGAATCGGCGAAGAAATTGCAATTTTTTTGCAGCTTTGGATCGATATAACCCGACAAGTGGTTAATGTTTGCCATCGTGATGTATGCGTCTTGAAAGTGCTAATCGTGACGGCGTCGGGATTGTGTAAATTGGCAGGTGGCAGCGTGCCGCACTTCGGGCGCTTGACGTGGCATTTCTGAACCGAGTGCTGCTATGGGACAACCGTTCTCGATGTTTTCAAGATGCTCTTCCGACAAAAACTAAGCAGCCAGCCATGATTTATCATCTCTTATAGAAAATAATCTGGTTTTTATAATGATGGTCATCATTTATTTCGTCAAGATTTTTGATTATGAATGACATTAATATGTGTAGGCATGTAACTATTGTTATAAGACAAAAAAGGTGTTTGAAATGAGGGGCACAAGGCACAGGCCAATCGTATGCACATCGCCAAAGAAGCCTCCACCCGGTATCGTGAGCGTGGAAGTGGCTGCGTGTGTGTGGATGTGCCCAGCAGTCTGATGAGGTCAAGACCCTGTTTGCCGATGGTCTTAAGCTCTTACTGGCTGGACGGGGCAGGGCGATACGTGTCCGATTGCTGGGAAATGTGCGCAGCCACGCTTGGCATACTCGCCCATGTATCGGTCGCAGCATTGTCATTCCTGATTAGGATTCAGAGCTGAGTTCGGGCTTAAAATAGGGGTAAGTACACTAAATTCGAATGAGTTTTGATGAATTTAACAGGATACGAGTAAGGGAAATTTCAATTCACATTCATTAACCTACGGGCGTAGGGTAATATTGCAGAACATGAATTGGTACGACCGAGTGGACTCGAACCACCGACCCCCACCATGTCAAGGTGGTGCTCTAACCAACTGAGCTACGGTCGTACAGGAGATAACATCTTAATCAATAACGTTTTGATTAGAATGCTTTTCTTCATTCCAGCGTTTGGAATGGGCGCTATTATGGACGGCTCTGACGTTGGTGGCAAGCGCTTTGTTTATCATCCTCTTTCAAGTGTCGAATGTTTAGCCGAATTCGTGTCTTGAGGTTAATTATTCAGCCAGAACGCCGCTGGATCGTCATGGCTGATGTCTGTAATCCTCAGTTTCTGCCTGCTGCTGGCTGGATATTAGCTCGCAGGGCGGGTTTCCTGAGCAAGGTGCGTGCTTTCTTGCGTATTGTCTGGCTGAGGTGAATATTCCCCACACCATTTTGCTACCACGATAGTGGCCACGCTGTTTCCGATGGTGTTGCATAACGCGATCGCCATAGACATAAAGCGATAGACACCGAAAATTAACGCTAGTCCTTCTATCGGCAGGTTACCCACCGTTGCCACCGTTGCGGCGAATACCACGAAGCTGCCGCCAGAGACGGCCGCGGCTCCTTTTGAGGTCACCAGCATGATGAGTAAAATGCCCATTTGCTGCTGCCAGCTCAGGTCTACACCATAGGCATTGGCGATAAACAGCGTACACATCGACATGTAAATACTCGTTCCGTCGAGATTAAATTCATAGCCTGTCGGGAGAATCAGCCCTACGCTCTGCCGTGAACAACCGAAACGCTCTAATTTCTGCAGCAGCTGAGGTAGCGCACTTTCGGACGAGGCCGTGCCCAGCACAATCACGATCTCATCGCGGATGTATTTAAGAAAGCGGGTGAGGCTGAAGCCTGCAAATCGACAGATGCTACCCAGGATAACGATGATGAAAAATGCGACAGCGGCATAAAACATTAACACCAGATTCAGCAGAGATAGCAGCACGCTACTGCCGTTACTTCCCACGGCATATGCGACGGAACCGAATGCACCAATCGGGGCTAATTTCATGATTAAATTGATGAACTCGAAGAAGCATTCCGATATGCGGTTCATGCCATTTTCAATCACGCTGCGTTTTTCATGGGGAAGAGCAAGCAAAGCGAAACCAAAAATCAGTGAGATCACCAGCACTTGTAAGAGCTGCCCGCCAGCGAAGGCTCCAATGAAGTTATCGGGGAAAATGCCGTAGATAAAATCCATTGTGGTTGTAGGCATGTGGCCTTTTGCTATTGCAGAGTCAACGGCGGCGGTGGCCGTTTGGCTGATATTCCCGGCGTGAATGCCTGAACCGATATCAATGAGATTTGCCCAGCCGAGGCCGAGAGCGAGGGCGAATGTAGAAACCAGTTCAAAATAGATCAGCGCGCGCACGCCGATTTTTCCCACTTTCTTAATATCCCCAGCGGATGCGATGCCATGTACCACCGTGAAAAAGATGAGTGGCGCGACGGCGGTCTTGATGAGTTTCAGAAAGATGTCACCGAGTATTTTAAACTTTGCTGCCAATTCCGGCGCGGCAAAACCGAGGGCGATACCCAGTGCCATCGCCGCCAGAACCTGAAATGTCAGACCTTTCCAGACAGGTGTTTTTGTCGACATAGTGTTGATCTCTTGTAGGTTAAACAGTACGGATAAAGGCTGAACCAGCAAAACTCGCTATCATGCAGTGAATGTCTCTAACGACATGAACTAACAAGATTTTTTTGATTTCTAACAAGACAACCTGCCTCAGAAGTCGTGTTTTGTAGCCAATGTTATATTCTTATATGTACGGACATTTTTACTTGTCCGTACATATGAATATGGCGTAGCTGCAGCGTTGTCAACGGTGGGGTTTAATGAAATGTGAATAACATGATCTCGGTTGGATATTTAAGTGTTGCGAACCGCATAATGGTTCTGACACTTCTCTTTCTAAAGTGAAGAGAACACCGCTGGGACGCAAAGAACGTACTGGCTTTACTCCCTGATAGCGCAACGTTATCGTATCGCGGCATATCATCCTGGCAGGGGACGACCTCTGACGCGAAAAGGATTCACGGGACGACCCACATTCACTGTTTAAGGAGAACTGGGTATGGCCTGGTTTCTATTAGCGCTCGCCGGTCTATTTGAAATTGTCTGGTCTTACAGCATGAAGCTGTCTGATGGCTTCACGAAAATAGGCGCATCAGCTGTCACGATTGTTGCCATGATTATCAGCTTTGCGCTGTTATCCATGGCGATGAAATCTCTCCCTCTGGGCACGGCCTACACTATCTGGACGGGAATTGGTGCGGTGGGGGCATTTGTGGTGGGATTGGTCTTCCTGAATGAACCCGCAAATGCGATGAGGATTATTGCTGCGCTGTTGATCGTCAGCGGCTTGGTCATGATGAAGCTATCTTCATAACGTATATACCCGTCATACTTCAAGCTGCTTGTGCGTTGGCTGCCCTTACTCACCCCAGTCACTTACCTGAGTAAGCTCCTGGGGATTCGCGCGGTTGCCGCCTTCACGCAACTCGAATTATTTAGGGTATAGTTTTTGAATAACGCATTGCGTTTGAACGTCAGACGTATCTTTATGTGAACCTCTGGCGTGTGGCGGAGCCATCTTTACCGCGACTCTGCCACTGCTTTTCTCTCTTTCCCTTTATTGCTCATTATTGATTGATTTTGCTTCTTGTTGCGTATTGTCAATAAATGCTATGCTTGTTCTCGCGTAATATTTCAATAAAATTGACGAAAATTGATTATTTTTGTCCGTGTTATGCTCATTTTAGTGAGTTCACTACGTTATCGAGCTAAATCGAGCATTGGCGGTTAATCATCACGTCAGTCATCTAACACACCGCACAAAGGCGATATCTCTTGGTTCAGGCAGGTGACGGCCTGACTCGCGGCTATCTGTGTACGTACAATCTGAAAGGGGAGTGGAATGATCAAGTTGGTAATTACCGATCTGGACGGCACGTTTCTTCACAGCGATGGCGACTACAACAGAGCCTTGTTTGCCGACGTTTATGCGCTAATGAAAGAGAAGGATGTGCGGTTTGCTGTCTGCACAGGCAAACAGTGCGAGCGGGTTGAGGCGCTTTTTGGCGATGCAGCGAAAGATATCTGGATTCTGGGCGACAGCGCGACGCGCATCAAGCATCAGGGAAATTACGTTTACCAGTCGCTCATCAAAAACCGTCTTGCCTTGAGCCTGATTGGCGTGCTGGAAAGCGTAGACGATCGGCATGTGGTCATCGGTTGTACCCCACATGGTGCGATGGTGAAGGAAACGATTAGCCCAGCCTTACTGGAAAAGGTGAAAAAGTCGTACACCAACGTGACGCTGATATCCAGTTTTGCTGCCGTGACCGATGACTTTGTGAAAATCACGGTTTATGACCCAGAAGGGCACTGTCACGAGACGGCGAAGTACCTTGATGCGTTTCACGACCATGTTTATATCGTGGTTTCCGAAGCGTCCTGGATCGATATTGCCAACGTTGGCGTACATAAAGGACACACCGTCGAAATCCTTCAGGATAAATTGGCGATTACACCCGATGAAACAATGGTGTTCGGCGATGGTTACAATGATATTGAGCTAATGAGCCGTGCGGCTTATAGCTTTGCGATGCGCAATGCGTTTGAGGAAACCAAAGCTGCGGCGAATTTTATTGCCCGCAGCAATGACGACGATGGGGTATTGAGAACGATAAAGCTGCTGCTTTCATGAAGTGAGCCGGCAGCCGCTAGGGCTACTGTCGCATTATCGGGCAATAATCACATCGAGATTTTTTTCACTTAATACGCTCTGGCAGGCAGGAGAGATTTCATCATCGGTTACCAGCGTTGTGATTTCATCACATGCCGCTACACGATAGCGCGTTAGTGCGGAGATCTTATTGGCGGTCAGAGCAACGATCACTTCGCTGCTGCGGGTCACCAGACATTTTTTGAATTCGGCATCGTCATATTCAAAAACGGTCAGGCCTTCATTGGCATCAAAGGCACAGCCTCCTAACAGGCATTGATCGAAATACATCTTCTCTAGCTGCCTGAGCGTATCGATGCCAATCGCGCCGCCGACCTCTTTTTGAATCCTTCCGCCAAGAAAAATCACTTCTACCTCCGGATACTGCATCAGCTCTGCCGCGATAATGGGCGAATTACACACGGCGGTAAACTTCAGGCCAGCCGGGATCTGTTTCGCCACCGCCAAATTGGTGGTGCCGGTGTCAAAGAAGACGCAGCTGTTGGGCTTTATCAGCGGGATGACGGCCTGAGCAATGCGATCTTTCTGGGCGGCATCGATAGTGGCTCGGCTGGCAAAATCAATCACCTCTGGCGGCATACTGACCGCACCGCCGTAGACGCGCTTGCAGGCACCGGATTGCGCCAGTTCCTTCAGATCACGCCGTATGGTGTGCTCGGATACGTTCAATTCACGTGAGAGCTGGGCGCAGACGACTTTGCCTTCCTCGCTGAGGATTTGCCTGATTTTGGATTGCCGTTGCTCGGGAAAGTCGGTGTAATCGAACATAAATGTCCTTGGTTAATCAAGATGATGCACAACCTGCCGCCAGCGAGCAGGCTTCATTCTGGTCAATGATGTGTACAGCATGGAATTGCGCCATGTTAATCTGCACCTTGTGGCAACACAACACCTCTACCGCGTTGATCTGCAATGTGTGCGTCATGGTGTAAAATTTACGCGTCAATATACAGACATCACTGATAAAGAGAGAAAAATAGCCGTGTTTCATGTCATTACCGGGCTCATCGCCCTCTATGTTATCTGGCGTCTGGTCTGGCGCTTGCGTGTCGGTGTGCCCGTAAAGCGCATGCTGGCGGTGTTAGTGCTGCTGGCTTCGCAGCATCATCTGATTACGCGCACCTTTTTTGGCACGATGGCGTCGCCGGAAGTGCCCGCGTTTGTCCTGATGTTTCTGGGATGGGCGTTTGGCGCGCTGCTGATATCTGCGTTCCTGCTGTTGGCCGTCGATCTGCTCGGCATCGTAGGGCGTCTGTTATCCCGTTCGGTTGGACAGATTCTGCTGAACAATATGGTGCTGCGTGGTGGAATGGCCGTTGTGGCGATGGGGCTGGCGGCGATTGGCGTTTGGGAAGCCGTGCGTGTTCCGGAAGTCCGCACGGTTGAAGTTGAGCTGAAGCAACTGCCGCCTGCATTGGATGGTTTCCGACTGGTGCAGTTAACGGATTTACATGCCAGCCGCCTGTTACAGCGCCCCTGGATGGAGGCGGTGGTGGCAAAAACCAACGCGCTTAAGCCCGATCTGACGGTGATTACTGGCGATCTGGCCGACGGCACCGTCAGTGCCCGTCACGATGATATGGAACCGCTGCGTAACCTGACCGCGCCACACGGCGTGTTTGCCATCGTGGGCAACCATGAATATTACGTGGAATATACGCAGTGGGTGCAGCGACTGAATGCGCTGGGCTTACGTATGTTGCTCAATGAAAATGTGTCGATTGGTCGCGATAATGCTGCGTTTGTGCTGGCAGGGATCACCGATCGCACCGCCGCTGATTTTCAACAACTGCTGCCGGATACTGCTGCTGCGCTCAGCGGGATTTCGCCAGATACCGCTGTCGTTCTGCTCAGCCATCGGCCAACGGGGGCGAAAGAGAATGCGCGTGCCGGAGCGGATTTACAACTCTCTGGCCATACGCATGGCGGCCAAGTACTGGGTATGCATTGGGTGACGCAACTGGCGAATGAAGGCTATGTGTCCGGCAGCTATGACGTGGATGGCATGCATCTGTACGTGAGCAATGGCGCGGGCCTGTGGAACGGTTTTCCGATCCGCTTAGGGAAACGAGCCGAAATTACTCAGTTCATACTCCGTTCGCCGTCGCTATAGTTTTTTGGGAGGAGCGAAATCCCCGCGAGTTCTCTGAAAACGCCTCTATTACAAGTTAATACCGGTCACTTAAGCATGGATTTAGGGGGAAACACGATGATGAGGCTCCCGCAGGGATACCTCACACCGTGGTCGCCCCCGGTATCTCGATCCTTAAACGATTAGCACCACACATGACAAGCAGGCTCATTATCGCAAGCTGTTCTATCGGCGAGATTATTGATGCAGATAGGAAAAATGTGCGATTGAGCCGCTTTTCATCAGGTTAAGCTATCGCAGAAGTTAGCATATACAATTATAAATTATAGGGAGACTCTGGCACTGTCTTGCATCAAGAAGAAGGAATCGATGACGTGATCCGCTGCCATAAGGCAAGGCTATCGGAGAACGACCCCACCTTCTTGCGCAGCGATTAAGGCAATGCAACATACTGGGAGATAACGATGGACGAGAATAAAACGAAACCAGCCGGCAAGTGTCCGGTTATGCACGGCGGAAATACTTCTACTGGCTCATCAAACACCGACTGGTGGCCAAATGCCCTCAATCTCGACATTCTTCATCAGCATGATACCAAGACCAACCCGTTAGGCAGCGATTTCAGCTACCGCGACGCCCTCAAAACCCTTGATGTCGATGCCCTCAAAAAAGATCTGCACGCACTGATGACCGATAGCCAGGAGTGGTGGCCAGCGGACTGGGGTCACTATGGCGGCCTGATGATTCGTATGGCCTGGCACTCGGCGGGCTCCTACCGTACGACCGACGGTCGCGGCGGTGGCGGAACCGGTAACCAGCGCTTCGCGCCGCTTAACTCCTGGCCGGATAACGTCAGCCTCGATAAAGCGCGCCGTTTACTGTGGCCCATCAAAAGAAAATATGGCAATAAGCTCAGCTGGGCGGATCTGATTATTCTGGCGGGCAATATCGCGTATGAATCCATGGGGCTGAAAACATTTGGCTTCGCCTTTGGTCGTGAAGACATCTGGCACCCGGAAAAAGATACCTACTGGGGCTCGGAAAAAGAGTGGCTGGCGAAGAGCACAGGACGTTATGGCAGCGACGATCGCACCTCGCTGGAAAATCCGCTGGCGGCCGTACAGATGGGGCTGATTTACGTTAACCCAGAAGGCGTTGATGGCAATCCCGATCCGCTGCGTACCGCTCAGGATATGCGCGTGACGTTCTCCCGTATGGCTATGAATGATGAAGAAACCGTTGCGCTGACGGCGGGCGGGCACACGGTGGGTAAAACTCACGGTAATGGCGATGCCAGCCTGCTGGGTGCGGCACCAGAAAGTGCGGATGTGGAAGAGCAAGGTCTCGGCTGGCATAACCCAACGGGATCGGGCAAAGGGCGCTATACCGTCACCAGCGGGCTGGAAGGTGCCTGGACCACGCATCCGACGCAATGGGATAACGGTTTCTTCCACATGCTGTTGAATCACGAATGGGAACTGAGAAAGAGCCCAGCCGGTGCATCGCAGTGGGAACCCGTCAGCATTAAAGAAGAAGACAAGCCGGTTGATGTTGAAGACCCGTCTATCCGCTACAACCCGATGATGACCGATGCCGACATGGCGCTGAAAGTTGACCCGGAATATCGCAAGATTTCCGAGCGTTTCTATCAGGATCAGGCCTACTTCTCCGAAGTGTTTGCCCGTGCGTGGTTCAAACTGACGCACCGCGATATGGGGCCAAAAGCGCGTTACATCGGGCCAGATGTGCCGCAGGAAGATTTACTGTGGCAGGATCCGGTTCCGGCTGGCCGTACCGACTATGATGTTGATGTTGTCAAAGCACGCATTGCAGAAAGTAGCCTTTCCATCAGTGAACTGGTCGCAACCGCCTGGGATAGCGCCCGTACATTCCGTGGTTCTGATATGCGCGGCGGTGCCAACGGCGCGCGTATTCGCCTTGCCCCGCAGAAAGACTGGGTAGGGAACGAACCTGAACGTCTGGCGCGTGTGTTAGTCGTTCTGGAAAGTATTGCCGCCGCAACGGGCGCCAGCGTGGCCGATACCATTGTGCTGGCGGGTAATGTGGGGATTGAGAAAGCGGCGAAAGCGGCTGGTGTGCAGGTAACCGTGCCTTTTGCACCGGGACGTGGCGACACCACCGATGCCCTGACCGATGCAGAGTCTTTTGACGTCCTTGAACCTATTCACGATGGCTACCGTAACTGGCTGAAGAAAGACTATGCCGTGAGCGTGGAAGAGCTGATGCTCGATCGTACCCAACTGATGGGGCTGACGGCGAAAGAGATGACCGTGCTGGTTGGCGGCCTGCGTGTTCTGGGGACCAACTACGGTGGCACCAAACACGGCGTATTTACGAATCGTGAAGGAGCGCTGACGAATGATTTCTTTGTCAACCTGACCGATATGAAATACACGTGGAAGCCGTACCGTAAAGACCTGTATGAAATCCGCGATCGTAAAACGGGTGAAGTCAAATGGACCGCGACGCGTCTGGATCTGGTCTTTGGCTCCAATTCCATTCTGCGCGCCTACGCTGAGGTTTACGCACAGGACGACAGCAAAGAGAAGTTTGTGAATGACTTTGTCGCAGCCTGGGTGAAAGTGATGAATGCGGATCGCTTCGATCTGGCAGAGTAAGACGTTACGCTCCCCACGCCGGTGTTTTCACGGCGCGGGGAGCATCATTTTTGCTGCGCGACCCTGTGCAGATCACTGCTTCTTGAGATTAAGCATAAATTCTCTGAACGGGGCGGCGAATTCCTTAAACAGCGGGTGCTTTCTATTCTGCATCATCACTTCACTAAATAGCTTCAACCCCACAATAAAGGCCTGAGTCTGTTCCGGCGTCATGTCCATTTTGCCATCGACTTTTTCCAGAATTTTGAACAAATCATCGTGAATTGAGTATTCAAACGACAGCGTACGCTGCGGCTCGGCTTTTTCTTCCACCGTAATCTGATAGACGTTTCCCATTGTGACCTCGGTAAATTGAACTCGTGATGGATAGTTGATAAAATCAACTATATGATCATTGGTTGACTGAGTCAATAAAGTATGATGAAACCCCTTTTTGCCTTATTAGAAAGCTATAAGGCACAGATGCAGGAACAGATGAAGGCGCATGACATCAGCCTGGATGTGGTGCATGTCCGCTTATGTAAGATCATCGCGATGGAAGGGCGCATTACGCCTCAGTCACTGGCGAAAAGGGTCTGTCGGGATAAGGCTCAGATCACCCGCATGGTCGCGGAGCTGGTCAAACGTGATTATGTCCGCAAGATCGATAACCCGGATGACGGCCGCAGCGTGTGGCTCAGTTTGTCCGATAAGGGTGTCGCGTTTACACAGGTTTTTCTGCATCAGGAAAAGCAGATTGAGGCGCAGATGCTTCAGGCGTTATCCCCTGATGAACAAGCCACGTTTAGTGCGCTGTTGGAAAAAATGGCGGCGAGCCGTTCTGCACACTAAGTTCTGCATCCGGCAATGCGCTCTGCACTGCCGTGAAGCGCATTTGCTGTGCTACTGCACCGAGATCGCGCGATAGCGGTGTGCTTCCCCACATCATTCTCCATAGATTATCTATAGAAACGACAGCAGTACTGGGCTTTTCGGTACTGGCACGTATTTTGCTTTTCTCTATTCGGGACAGCACCACGCATGGCGCTGAACAACCTGAATAGCTGGCTAGGGTTCCGATCCATACCCTATGGATGTCTGGTCCGAGAGCTGGCGACCTCCAGTTGAGGTTACACGGCGGGACAAAAGCCCGGGAGACAGCAACACCCATGGTGTCGCGCTGTTCCCGCTTTTTTCCTACTCAACCGGAGGTCTGGCATGAACCTATCTCGTTTACTGGGCGTTTGCGTCCTCAGTCTCTCAGCGTTGCTGAGCTTCCCTTCTCAGGCTGCGCCTAAAACGCAATTCAACGTGTGCTGGACGATCTATGCCGGATGGATGCCGTGGGGATTCATCGGCACGCAAGGCATTATCGATAAATGGGCCGACAAGTACGGCATCAAGATTAAGGTCACGCAGCTTAATGACTACGTCGAGTCGATCAATCAATATACCGCCGGGCAATTTGACGGTTGCACGATGACCAACATGGATGCCCTGACGATTCCGGCTGCGGGCGGTGTGGATACCACGGCGCTGTTGCTCGGCAGTTTCTCCGCAGGCAACGATGGCATCGTGCTCAAAGGCAAAGGGAAAACGCTGAGCGATTTGCGTGGGATGAAGGTTAACCTGCCTGAACTCTCTGTCTCGCATTACCTGCTGGTACGCGGTCTGGAAAAGGCCGGATTGCGTGAGCGGGATGTCACGGTCGTCAACACGTCGGATGCCGATATTGTCGCCGCCTTTGCCACCCGCAGCGTGCAGGCTGCCGTCGCCTGGAACCCCCAGCTTTCTGCAATCAAAAGCCAGCCGGACACCACGGAAGTCTTTCAGTCCGGGCAGATCCCCGGCGAACTGATCGACATGATGGTCGTGAATACCCAAACGTTACAGGACAATCCGGCGTTGGGCAAAGCGCTGGCCGGTGCCTGGTTTGAAATGATGACGCTGATGAAGGCAGGCGATAAACCCGCGTTGGAGTCAATGGCTGCCGCCTCTGGCACCGATTTAGCGGGCTATCAGGCGCAGTTAAAAACCACCCATCTGTTTTATTCCCCACAGGACAATCTGGCGTTTCTGACCAGCCCGGATCTCCCTAACACCATGAAGCGCGTCGCGGATTTCTCCTTCGACAAAGGGCTACTCGGCACTGGCGCACAGAGCGCAGATTTTATCGGTATGACGTTCCCCGGACAGATCACACAGGGTGACAGCGCCAATGTGAAACTGCGCTTTGACGACACCTTCGTGCGCCTGGCCGCAGAGAACAAACTCTGACCCGCAAACTGGAGAGACTATCGTGCGCTTGATCAATCGCTACCCCAGCCGCGGCGGACGGCTGTTGCTGGTCCTGCTGCCGTTTGTCGTGCTGCTGGTGCTGTACCTCATCGGGTCGGCATTGCGGCTGGAGGCTAACCCCAATGACAAACTTCTGCCGAGCCTCGGGCAAATGGCCGAGGCGATTCAGCGCATGGCACTGACCGAGGACAAACGCAGCGGCGATTACCTGTTCTGGCTGGATACGCAGGCCAGTCTGGTGCGTCTCGCGCTGGGGCTGGGGATCGCCAGCCTGTTGAGCCTGCTGTTCGGGATTGCGGCCGGGGCTTTCCCGCTGTTTCGCGCGTCACTCTCGCCGCTGATGACCGTACTGTCGATGATCCCGCCGCTGGCGATTTTGCCCATTCTCTTCATCGTTTTCGGGCTGGATGAACTCTCGAAAGTGATGCTGATCGTGATTGGGGTTACGCCGATGCTGGCGCGCGACCTCGAACAGCGCGCTCGCAACATACCGCAGGAAACGTTGATTAAAGCGCAGACGCTGGGGGCGAACAGTTGGGTCGTGGTGCTGCGGGTCATCCTGCCGCAGCTACTGTCGCGGCTGTTGATTTCACTGCGGCTGCTGCTGGGCGCGGCGTGGCTGTTCCTGATTTCTGCCGAAGCGATTTCGGCAACGGCAGGGTTGGGCTACCGCATCTTTTTGGTACGCCGCTATCTGGCGATGGATGTGATTCTGCCTTACGTCGTGTGGATCACGCTGCTGGCATGGCTCATGGATATGGCGCTGCGGTGGCTGCATCGTCGCTGGTTCCCGTGGTCAGAGGAAAGCAAAGCATGAGTTTTATCGAGATCGATAATATCTGGCAGGAATACGGCGACCACGTCGTGCTGGAACGGCTCAACCTGAACGTTGAGGAAGGGGAGTTTTGCACGATGGTTGGGGCATCCGGCTGCGGTAAATCCACCTTTCTGCGCCTGCTGCTGGGGCAAGAAACGCCCAGCCGCGGTGAAGTGCGGCTCGAAGGGAAGCGGCTGCCCGCTGAACCGGATGCCAGTCGCGGTGTGGTGTTTCAGCGGTATTCGGTTTTCCCACATTTGACCGTGCTGGAAAACGTGGTGATTGGGCTGGAGATCCCGCGTTCCCCTTGGCTCGGCAGGTTGTTTGGACAGCGCAAACAGGCGGCGCGAGACAATGCCGCGCGGATGCTGGAGCGCGTCGGGCTGGGACATTCCATGCACAAATACCCCAACCAACTTTCTGGCGGCATGCAGCAACGGCTTGCGATTGCGCAGGCGTTTATTGTCCAGCCGCGCATCCTGCTGCTCGATGAACCCTTTGGGGCGCTGGACCCAGGTATTCGCGGCGATATGCACACGCTGCTGCTGGAGCTGTGGCGAGAAACCCGCTTAACGGTCTTTATGGTCACCCACGATTTGCCGGAAGGTTTCCATCTCGGCACGCGTTTGCTGGTGTTCGACAAAGTGCGAGTCGACCCGCATGCGCCGGAAGCCTATGGCGCACGTATTACCTATGACATCCCGCTTAATCAGGAGCGTCTCGCTACGCGCCAGCGTGCGCTGACGCTAGTGCCTCCTGTAGTCAGCGCGGCGACATCCCCTATTTGAGGAGCTTTCGGTTATGACAGCGATACAGACATCGACAAACACATCGACAGGCCGAACAACGTTTGATGAAGAAATCGTGCCGGGCGGAGGACATACCTCTTTCATTCTCAAGCGTGGACAGATTCTGCGTATCGAAGATGTGGAAGGCGGCGGCAATGTTGGCCTGCTGCTGTTTAACGCGCACCAGCCCAGCGAACGCCTGAACCTGCCGGATACCCTGAAAGGGCAACATACCGCCAAATTAACGGCTGGGCACTGTCTCTATTCCGATATGGGACGCGTGCTGGCGGCAATCATTACCGACACCTGCGGCTGGCACGACAGCTTCGGCGGCGTGCTCAATGCGCAGGAAGTGCAGGAGAAATACGGGCAGGGGCGTTATCAGGAATTGCGCAACGGTTTTTTCCGTAATGGCATGGATAACCTGCTGGTCGAGATGGGGAAATGGAATCTCAATCTGCAAGATCTGCTGATGACCATCAACCTGTTCAGCAAAATCACCGTGGATGCGCAAGGGCAATTCCATTTTCATACTAATCATTCTCAGGCGGGAAACTACATCGAGCTGTATGCGCCGATGGATACGCTGGTGGTGCTGACCGCCTTGCAACACCCGATGGATCCTAACCCGACCTATGCGCCGCGCCCGATTGCGCTCACATGGAGTCGGGCGGAAGGCGAGGATGTCGCTGCGTACTGCCGTGCGTTCCGTGAGGAAAATGCACGCGCGTTTCACAATACCGAACGCTTTTGCCTGTAAGGAGGCCGGACATGACATTAATTGCCAGCAATAAAACGGCCGAGGACGCGGTATTCCGCCATGTGATTCCTGCCGGAGAACCCTATCTGTTTGAGGTGAAGCAGGGGCAGACGCTGCGACTGCTGGATCTGGAAGGCAATCAGGCGGTGGATACGCTGTTTTATCGCGTCAATGATCCGCGTGAACGCTACGATCCACAACGTACGCTGCACCGCCAGAATAGCGTCTACCTGACGACGGGCAGCGTGCTGTACTCCAATCTTGGCAATCCGCTGCTGACGATTGTCGCCGACACCTGCGGTCGCCATGACACGCTGGGCGGAGCCTGTGCACAGGAAAGCAACACCGTGCGCTATGCGCTTGATCGGCGCTACATGCATAGCTGCCGCGACAACTTTCTCTGCGCCTGCCTGCACGATGGTCGCCTGAACAAAAAGGACATCGGCGCGAACATCAACTTCTTCATGAACGTGCCGGTGACGGCGGAAGGCGGACTGACCTTTGAGGACGGTATTTCCGCGCCGGGGAAATACGTGGAGCTGCGCGCCGAAGCGGATGTCATTGTGCTGATTTCCAACTGTCCGCAGCTGAATAACCCGTGCAACGGCTGGAATCCGACGCCCGCTGAGGTGCTGATATGGAACTGATGCCGGATCGAGGCGATGAAAAACGTACGCGCTGGCAGCGGGTGAAAACGTGGCTGGTGAGCGCGCTGGAGGCAAGGGCAAATCGCTATTTTATGCCGCCGTCGAGCCGCTCTCCGTCTGATAAAACCCCGTGATTCCAGCGTGGTAGCAGGTCTCTGCACCCTATGACATTTACCGCGATGGACGACCATCATGCGGATCGCATTTTGGCGGGACGACCCGCTCTTGCATGAGTCTAGCGTATGTTCGACAAACTTCTGATTGCCAACCGTGGCGCGATTGCGTGCCGTATTCTACGTTCGTTGCGAGAGATGAACGTCCGTGGCGTCGCGGTTTATTCTGATGCCGATATCAGTAGCCTGCATATTCAGGACGCCGATGAAGCCCTTAGTCTGGGAGAGGGCGCGGCGGCTCATACCTATCTGGATGTAGAAAAAATTCTCTCTGCGGCGCAGCGCAGCGGCGCACAAGCGATTCATCCCGGCTATGGTTTTCTGTCCGAGAATGCGGCGTTTGCCGAAGCCTGCGAAGCGGCACAGATTGCCTTTGTTGGGCCGACGCCGCAGCAGCTACGGGTATTCGGCTTAAAACATACGGCGCGCGCGTTGGCGAAGCAGCACAACGTGCCGCTGCTGGAAGGCACCGAGCTGCTGGAAAATATTGATGCAGCCCTTCGGGCGGCGGAAGCGATCGGCTATCCGGTCATGCTTAAAAGCACGGCGGGTGGCGGTGGAATCGGGATGCGCGTCTGCTATAGCACCACAGAACTGTCTGACGCGTTTGAAACGGTAAAGCGTTTGGGACAGAACAACTTCAGCGACGCAGGCGTTTTCATCGAAAAGTATATCGAACGCGCCCGGCATCTGGAGGTACAGATTTTTGGTGACGGGCAGGGCGACGTGTTGGCGCTGGGGGTTCGGGACTGTTCGGTACAGCGCCGTAACCAGAAAGTGATTGAAGAAACGCCCGCGCCCAATCTGCCAGATGGCGTTGCCGATGCGCTGTGTGCTGCGGCAATCAGTCTGGCACAGGCGGTGAATTACCGCAGTGCCGGAACGGTGGAATTCGTGTATGACAGCGTGACGGACCGTTTTTACTTTCTTGAAGTCAATACGCGCCTACAGGTCGAGCACGGCGTAACGGAACAGGTCTGGGGTGTGGATCTGGTGCGCTGGATGATCGAACTGGCCGCAGGCGATCTGCCACCGCTGCATGAGTTGGCAGCCGGACTGAACCCTCAGGGTCATGCGATTCAGGCGCGTCTGTATGCTGAAGATCCGGGCAAGCAGTTCCAGCCGTCACCGGGATTATTGACGGAAGTCGTGTTTCCCGAGTCAGAAGGACAGAGCCTGCGCATCGATACGTGGGTGACGGCCGGGTGCGAGATTCCCCCGTTTTTCGACCCGATGCTGGCTAAGATCATCGCCTGCGCGCCGACCCGCGAGCAGGCGATAGTCGGATTGGATCGAGCGCTGGCGGACACGCGACTCTATGGCGTTGAACACAACCGTGACTATTTGCGTCAGATTTTGGCGGCAGAGCCGTTTGCCAGCGGTCAGCCGTGGACACGCTGTCTGGATACGTTGGTCTACAATGCGACAACTTGCGAAGTGGTGAGTGCTGGCACGCAGACCACCGTACAGGATTATCCCGGGCGTCTCGGCTACTGGGCGGTCGGTGTGCCGCCGTCGGGTCCGATGGACGATCGCGCGCTGCGTTTAGGCAACCGTCTGGTGGGGAATCCGGCGGGAATGGCGGCGCTGGAAGTCACGATGAACGGGCCGACACTGCGTTTTAATACGGACGCTGTGGCAGCGGTTACTGGTGCGGCTATGGCTATCGAACTGGATGGTCAATCTGTGCCGATGGATAGCGTATTTGCGATACCGGCGGGTGCTACGCTGCGGTTAGGTGCGGCGAATGCGCATGGAGTACGCAGCTATCTTTGCCTACGTGGCGGGTTCGATGTGCCGGATTATCTCGGCAGTAAAAGCACCTTCACGCTGGGGCAATTTGGCGGCCATGCGGGCAGGGCGCTGCGGGCGGGTGACGTCTTGCACCTTGCGCCGCTGACGGACAGACGCACCGGCGATTGCCTGCCGGATGCGTTGCGCACCACATTGTCTACGGTGCGTGAACTACGTGTGATTTACGGCCCGCATGCAGCACCGGATTATTTCACGCCTGCCTATATGGAAACGTTCCTCACCACCGAGTGGGAAGTGCATTTTAACTCCAGCCGCACGGGTGTGCGCCTGATTGGGCCGAAACCAGAGTGGGTTCGTGATAGCGGTGGAGAAGCCGGGCTGCATCCTTCGAATATTCACGACAACCCGTATGCCATTGGCGCGGTGGATTTCACCGGCGATATGCCAGTTATTCTGGGGCCGGATGGCCCGAGTCTCGGTGGATTCGTCTGTCCGGTAACGATAATCGAAGCTGACCTGTGGGCGCTGGGGCAGCTTACTGCGGGCGACCGTGTGCGCTTTATTCCTGTCGATCTCCCGACAGCGCGCGCACTGGCGCAGGCACGTCATGCGGAGGTGGAACAGCTTGCCCCGATCGCTGTCGACTGGTCGCCTGCCGGGCTGATTTCTCCGGTGGAGTTGGATAGCGGTGAGGCGGACAAGCGGCTGGTTGCACGGCTGTCCGGTGATACCCATTTGCTGTTGGAAGTGGGCGCGGCGGAGCTGGATGTCGCGCTACGTTTCCGCATCCATGCGCTGATGCTGGCGCTGGAGAAACAGACGCTCGATGGCATTATTGATGTGACGCCGGGCATTCGTTCGTTGCAGGTGCACTATCGCCCTGAAGTACTTTCGTTACAGCATTTGTTGGATATGCTTTCCACGCTATGGCAGGACGTTTGCACCCAGCAAAATCTGACGGTGCCCTCACGAGTGGTTTATCTGCCGCTGTCTTGGGACGATCCCGCTTGCCAGTTGGCGATTCAAAAATACATGACCACGGTACGCAGCGATGCGCCCTGGTGCCCGAGCAACCTTGAGTTTATCCGCCGTATTAACGAACTGGATAATCTTGATGAGGTTTACCGTACCGTCTTTGACGCCAGCTATCTGGTGATGGGGTTGGGCGACGTTTACCTCGGCGCACCGGTGGCAACGCCGCTGGATCCGCGCCACCGTTTAGTCACCACCAAATATAACCCGGCGCGTACCTGGACGGCGGAAAACTCAGTGGGCATCGGCGGCGCTTACCTGTGCGTTTACGGCATGGAAGGGCCGGGCGGTTACCAGTTTGTCGGACGCACGCTGCAAATGTGGGATCGCTATCGCGGCGTTGGCGCATTTGACGGCAAACCGTGGCTGCTGCGCTTCTTTGACCAAATTCGCTTCTATCCGGTATCGGCTGACGAATTGTTATCCATTCGACGGGATTTCCCGCTAGGGCGCTACCCGCTACGGATCGAGCAAAGTGAATTGGCGTTAAACGCCTATCAGGATTTCCTGTCGCGGGAAGCGGAAGAAATTGAAGCATTCCGCGTGCGTCAGCGGGCGGCGTTTGAGGCAGAGCGTGAGCGCTGGCGTATTGCCGGTCAATCGGTAACGGATAGCGTGGACGTGGTGATTGAAGAGGCGAGCGAAGCACCGATCCTGCCGGGACAGGTTGGCGTTGAAAGCTCGATTTCCGGCAATCTCTGGCAGGTGACGACGGAAGTCGGCAAAACGGTGGCAGAGGGGGAAACGCTGATGATTCTCGAATCCATGAAAATGGAAATCCCGATTGTGTCGCCGCAGCACGGCACGGTGCGGGAGATTCGCTGCCAGCCCGGCGCGTCCGTTCGTGCAGGGCAGTGCGTGGTGGTGATCGAGGCGCAGGCGGAATAACAGTGCCTTGTTGTATAGACTTAACAATGAGGTGATTGGCGAATCAACGATTCTGAAAATGCAGGCTGGAGGAATAAATAGCCTCTGGCCTGTTAATACAGACGCGGTGCTAATTGGCTGATATAAGATGCTAGCTACCCTGATAATGGCAGTACTAATCGGGTATAAAGGACAACAAAGAAGAATGAATTTGAAGGGCAAAATAAGGAATGGTGCGTTCAATTGGACTCGAACCAACGACCCCCACCATGTCAAGGTGGTGCTCTAACCAACTGAGCTATGAACGCATTGAGATACCGTGCTGCCTGTCTGACAGCGAGGCGAATAGTAGCGAGCAAGGGGAAAACTGGCAAGAGGAAAAATGCAATTTTGTGCTCTTGCCAGTGTGATTGCTGGGGTTGTATCCATTTCGTCGTTTTTTTCGACGTTACCCGTAATTCTTCAAGCTGCTTGTGCGTTGGCTGCCCTTACTCACCCCAGTCACTTACTTGAGTAAGCTCCTGGGGATTCGTTCGGTTGCTGCGTTACAAGGCTCATAAATGGGCCTTGCCCTAAAGGGCCAACGCTTTGCGTTGTTCAAAACGCTAACGTTTTGTCACGCAACTCGAATTATTTAGGGTATAAAACTGGATGAAACGTTATCTAGCGGGCGGCGCGCGCTAAAATTCGTGCGGCGGGTTGACGCTGAAGAAAACGAATTCGCGTTACCATCATCACCGCTGCCGCCGTCAGGCCAATGATAAAACCACACCAGAAGCCCGCAGGCCCCATGCGTGGCACGATGACATCGGTCAACGCCAGCAGGTAACCGCTCGGTAATCCCAATACCCAATAGGCGACAAAGGTAATATAGAAAATTGAACGGGTATCTTTATAGCCGCGCAATACGCCGGTGCCGATGACCTGAACGGCATCGGAAATTTGATAAACGGCAGCCAATAGCATGAGTTGAGAGGCCATCGCCACCACGAGCGGGTCCTGATTGTAGAGCAGGGCAATGGGTTCACGCAGCAACGTGGTGAAGATTGCCGTGCAGCAGGCTAACGCTACGCCAGCCATGATACCCGTGTGCGCGGCAATGCGGGCGTTCTCAACCGAACCTTCCCCTAATCGATGTCCGACGCGAATGGTGGTAGCGACGCCCACCGAGAGCGGAAGGACGAACATCAGCGAACTGAAGTTCAGGGCAATTTGGTGACCTGCGACATCGACAACACCCAGTGGTAACACCAGTAGGGCAACCACGGCAAACAGCGTGACTTCAAAAAGCAGCGCTAGCGCGATGGGTAAACCGAGGCCAAACAGGCGCTTCAGCACGGCAAAATCTGGCCGGAATGCCGGGCGATGAAGACGGATATCGCGTAGCCAGGAGGCACGTCGGGTATAGAGCATCATCAGCAGCATCATGATCCAGTAAACCGACGCGGTGGCGACGCCGCAACCAACTCCGCCCAGTTCGGGCATACCAAATTTACCGTGGATGAATATGTAGTTAATCGGGATGTTGATTAATAGCCCGATGAATCCAATCATCATGCCGGGGTAGGTTTTGGACAGCCCTTCACACTGGCAGCGCAAAACCTGATAGAACAGATAGCCGGGCACGCCCCACAGCAACGCGTGCAGATAGCCGATGGCTTTCGCAGCCAGTTCAGGCGAACCGTCGCTCATCAGGTTAATCGCGTATTCCCCCTGATACAGCACCAGCATCGTCAGCACCGAAATGATGGCAGCGAGGAAAAAAGATTGTCGCACCTGATGAGAAATACGCTCGCGACGGCCGGAACCGTTGAGCTGTGCGACAACGGGCGTTAACGCCAGTAGCAGGCCATGACCAAAAAGAATGGCGGGGAGCCAGATTGAGGTTCCCACCGCGACAGCGGCCATATCGGTGGCGCTATAAGCACCGGCCATGATGGTGTCAACCACACCCATCGACGTTTGGGACACTTGCGCAATAATGACAGGAACAGCAAGCGCCGATAATTTACGCGCTTCTGTCAGATACTGTTGCACGGATACCTTCCTTGAATGATTTGACTGCGGAATTAATAATTCAGATATGAAAAACAGATCGGGATAAAGAGAGCGTTATTGTAACGGCTTAACGAAAGTAAACCAGCATGGAAGAGAATATATTCTTTTTGTTACGCTACAGTTTCGATAGCAATGTGGTATATGGCATTCCGGTTTGGTTTTCCGTGAAATATCGGGCACACTGCACAGAGTCATTTCTTTGTTTTTAAGAGGCAAACCGCATGTTTACCGGTATTGTTCAGGGCACCGCGCCGGTGGTGTCGATTGAAGAAAAATCCAACTTTCGCACGCACATTGTCCAACTCCCACCCGAGCTGCTTCCTGGGCTCGTGCCCGGTGCATCGGTGGCGCACAATGGCTGCTGCCTGACGGTAACCGCCATTGACGGCGATCGTGTCAGTTTTGATCTCATGAAGGAAACGCTGCGATTAACGAATCTGGGCGATATTCATGAAGGCGATGTCGTCAATATTGAGCGGGCCGCGAAATTCGGTGATGAGATCGGTGGACACGTTATGTCGGGCCACATCATGTGTACGGCGGAAGTGGTTAAGATTCAGGTTTCAGAGAATAACCATCAGATTTGGTTCCGCCTAGCTGATGAAGCGCTGATGAAATACGTGTTGCATAAAGGCTTTGTTGGAATTGATGGCATCAGCCTGACGGTGGGGGAAGTCACCCGCGGGCGCTTCTGCGTGCATTTAATTCCAGAAACGCTGAACCGTACCACGCTGGGGCAGAAACGTCTGAGGAATCGCATCAATATTGAAATCGACCCGCAGACACAGGCCGTGGTGGATACCGTCGAGCGCGTGTTGGCTAGCAAGCAGGCGAGCGAACTCGCCAACGAAGAGTAATTCCTACATTGTACATCCTAGGATACCGGACGGCATCTTTACCGTCCGGTATCCCTTTTCTGCCGACGCGCAATCTACAGCCCACTTTAATTTTATTCCTGCTCAGACTTGCTGTAGTTAGCGGCGATAGTCGAGGTAGGGGCCGTCTGCCACCGAGCGCCGTTCAATCAGCGTCGGGTGTACTTCAATGACGTGTGCATCTTCCCGCTTACTGGTAATACGATCCAGCAACATCGCAAAGGCGGATTGCCCCAGCCGCTCTTTCGGTTGATGGATGGTGGTCAACGCCGGTGTAAAGAAACGCGCGTGGCGCACGTTGTCATAACCGATCACCGAAATGTCCTGCGGTACGCGCAGACCCAGTTCATCAGCCGCGCAGATAGCCCCCATCGCCATAATATCGCCGCCGCAGAAGACGGCCGTTGGACGCTGTTTCTGTGCGAGAATCTGGTGCATGGCTTTGTACCCGGATTCGGGTTCGAAATCGCCCCGAACCACCCATTCATCGCGTACGGTGATGTCGGCTTCCTTCAGTGCTTTTAAAAAACCGAGGTAGCGTCCACTGCCAGTGTTGCGTTCTTGAGTGCCGGGGATGGCACCGATATCGCGATGACCGCGTTCAATCAGGTAGCGGCCTGCCATATAACCGCCTTCAAAGGCGTTATCGATAATCGTATCGGTAAAATCGCTGTGCATCTGTCCCCAGTCCATAACGACCATCGGAATGCTGCGATAATCTTCCAACATCGACAACAGCTCAGGCGGGTATTCGGCGCACATCACCAACAGGCCGTCGACGCGTTTTTGCGCCAGCATGGAAAGATAGGCGCGCTGCTTGCCGATGTCGTTATGCGAATTACACAGCACCAGCGTGTAGCCTTTGGCATAGCAGCTGTTTTCAACGGCTTCAATGATTTCGGCAAAATAGGGGGCTTCGCTGGATGTGGCCAGCAACCCGATAGATTTAGTGTGATTAACTTTGAGGCTGCGAGCGACGGCGCTGGGTGAATAGTGCAATTCTTTGATTGCCGCCCTGACGGCTGCCTTAGTCTCTTCGGCGACGAAACGTGTTTTATTGATCACGTGCGATACGGTTGTGGTGGAAACGCCAGCACGTTTTGCCACATCTTTAATCGTTGCCATCTAAAAATGACTCCTGAACTTACCTGTTACAGACGTAAGTATATTGTTAATCGTTTGCCTACGTTTAATGTTCTTCTTCTAAGCTAAAAAACAGGATTTCAGAAGGAGAATGCCGAATGTTATACCGAAGGGATCTGGGTTGACGTTTTTCGACTGATACGCAGCGCTTTCATAAACAGCGGATTGTGTCCGATTTATCATGAAAGTGAAAGGGCTAATTTATACTATTAGTGATGCATTGGTCCGAGATTTTTCGCTAGAATTATGAAAGAATCGTAATAACCCTATTATTTGTGGCTTTAACTACCTAAACGGATTCGGCTGTGAAGGGTGGTGTCTTTTCAGATAAAGCTTTCAGATAAAATTTGTTCGCTAATTGAAGGAGTATTTTATGGATACAGATCTGAAGATGTCTTTGCTGACAACCATTGGTTCGCTGGCTGTGATCATCGTGTTTAGTTTTACAGCGGTACTGAACTAGCCGATCGATGATTTTATGCGGTTAGGTATTCAGACACGTTGATGATGCATAAAACGTGTCTGAATCGCTTTTATACCCGTCATACTTCAAGTTGCATGTGCGTTGGCTTCGTTCAGTCACCCGAATCACTTACTTGAGTAAGCTCATCGGGATTCCTTCGCTTGCCGCCTTCCTGAAACTCGAATTATTTAGGGTATACAAGAGATATAATCTGTTCTTAACGAATCGTCTGCGGTGTCACTACACGACGCGCGCCAACGTAGTGCTCCTGCCAATAATCTTCACTCAGCTTGCTGATACGAATATCTGAGCCTGTACGCGGCGACTGGATAAATTTCCCTTCACCCAGATAAACCCCGACGTGATCGGCTGCGCCACGGTTATTGATGCGGAAGAAGACCAGATCGCCACTTTCCAGCTCGCTCTTTTTAATCGGAGCGGCGTCACGCAGGTGATACATTTCGTTTGCGGTGCGTGGAATTTGGATCTTAACGACATCTTTGTAGGCGTAATAAACCAGTCCGCTACAGTCGAATCCGGTAAAGGGAGAGGAACCGCCCCAGTGGTAAGGCTTACCAATCTGGCTCATCAACTTATTCATTGCGGTCGTTTTGGCATGTTGATAGCGTTTTTTATGTGCTGCGCTTAGCGCCATTCCTTTTTCTGTCGGCGCTGGATTTTTCTCCACTTTGCTTTTGAGTGCCGTCTTCTTCAACCCGGTTTTGACTCTGGCCTGTGCCGTTGTTTGTTTCTCTTCTTCAGGCTTCAGCTTTTTAAGATTTTTTTTCACTAGCGCAGGCGTGCTGTTTTGCGTCCGTGACGGTTTTTTTTCTGTCGCTTTGCTCGCGGTACGGGATTTGGTTTTATTGCTGACTGCGGTAGGTTCTGGTTTTTTGCTTTTGATCGGTGTCGGTGATTTAGCATTACCCTTTGTTTGACGGTTTTTCTTATTCGTTTCTGCCACGGCGCTTTTCTTCGGCGCAGAATGCGGGGTAGACGGCGCAGCCTGAACCACGTTCAGGGATAGGTTGCTGAAAAATAATATAAAAAGAGTAATAAATAAGCGCATAATAAAAGTGACCGAACATAATCCTTAACTCGCTCAATCCTCACAGTATTCCTGAAAACGACGCCATAAAAAAGTGGGCATGGTCGCTTTATTCATACAGAATAGTGAAAAAACGTTAATAGTTATTTTTTCGATTGATTTATCAGCGTTTTCTGGCGTTGATTTCATCAATGATGAATGCTTTCAAGAAAAAATAACCCTACAAAAAATGGCGTTTTTTTGTGGCTAGTGGCATCGGTACAATATCACTGAGTCAATGTCGCTGTCGTAGCACCTCTGACGGCGGCTCATGGCTAGCGTTTTGGACGTTAGCCATCCTATAGAATTAAGGAAGCAAGAAGATGACGACACCGACAATTGAAAAAATTCAGCGCCAAATTGCTGAAAACCCGATTCTGCTGTACATGAAAGGCTCCCCGAAATTGCCAAGCTGCGGCTTTTCCGCACAGACTGTTCAGGCGTTGTCTGCCTGTGGCGAACGTTTTGCGTATGTTGATATTTTGCAGAACCCAGACATTCGTGCTGAACTGCCGAAATACGCGAACTGGCCGACATTCCCACAGCTGTGGGTTGACGGTGAGCTGATTGGCGGTTGTGATATCGTGGTTGAAATGTTTCAGCGCGGTGAACTGCAACCGCTGATCAAAGAGACTGCAGACAAATACAAAGCGCAGCAGGCCGATCAAGAGTAATGCTTTCGTTTGGCGTAATGACGATGTCAAATGTTGTTACGATGCGAGCGTAAATCCTTCCAACGGGTGCCTTTATGGCACCCGTTTTTTGATCTCAGCCTTTTCAGTCTTCGGCTGACGCGTCTTCCAGCGAATTTTCTTCCAGTGCAATTGGCCATCCGCCCAGACGTTTCCAGCGGTTAACCAACTCACAGAACAGCAATGCCGTCTGGTTGGTATCATACAGCGCGGAGTGCGCCTGGCTGGAATCAAACGCAATACCGGCAGTAATACAGGCTTTAGCAAGAACCGTTTGGCCTAACACTAACCCGCTGAGTGCGGCGGTATCGAATGTGGCGAAAGGGTGGAAGGGATTACGTTTCAGGCTACAGCGCTCGGCTGCTGCCATCATGAAACTGTGATCGAAGGTGGCATTATGCGCTACGATAATCGCGCGGTTGCAACTCTGATCTTTGATCCCTTTACGCACGACTTTGAAAATTTCATGCAGTGCATCGTATTCGCTCACCGCGCCACGTAGTGGGTTGGTGGGGTCAATACCGTTAAATGCCAGTGCGGCGGGTTCCAGAATCGCGTCTTCGAACGGTTCGACATGAAAATGTAGCGTTTCATCTGGCTGTAACCAGCCGTCTTGATCCATTTTTAATGTTACCGCAGCAACTTCCAGCAAGGCATTAGTTTTCGCATTAAATCCGGCGGTTTCAACATCAATCACTACCGGGTAAAACCCACGAAAACGGCCGCTCAGAACACTTTTATCAGCCATTTGTCTCTTAATTATTAGCAAAACGCAGCACACATTATTGCAAATTTTGGCCGGAGATGCAGCATGCCCGTTGCGTTTCAAACGACGGAGATAGCAAAAAAAGGGGGAGAGCAGGCGCCTATATAGCACCTGCAGAATGCGGGGGATTAGTGACCGATGCCGTTACCAGCGTGGGCATTCTCGATCAACTCGATTTTATAACCGTCTGGATCTTCGATGAATGCGATAACTGTCGTACCGCCTTTGACCGGACCTGCTTCGCGCGTTACATTGCCACCTGCTTTGCGGATGCGCTCACAGGTTGCGGCAACATCGTCAACACCCAGCGCAATATGGCCATAGGCGTTGCCCAAATCGTAGCTGTCGACGCCCCAGTTGTAAGTCAGTTCGATAACAGCACCTTCACTCTCTTCGGTATAGCCGACGAAAGCCAATGTGTATTTGTATTCGGTATTCTCGCTGGTGCGCAACACGCGCATTCCCAAGATTTGGGTATAGAAATCGATAGAACGTTGTAAATCGCTAACACGCAGCATGGTGTGAAGTAAACGCATAGTGTCCTCGTTAAAAAGTGCAACAAAGAAGGAAGTATAGCGTTGTGGCGCTATCGAGTCTAAGCCATTCGGATGATGCTAAAAATGCGGCACTGCGATAAGGTTTGTGTTAAAACATATTGTAAGAAAGGATGAATGGTGTGCCGGGTTGATATAGATGTACCTTATGTGTAAAAATAATCAGTTATTACAATTATTATTTACTTGGTTGTCTATTTGGCTTGCCAGCACTAAAGAATGGGGCTTCAATAAAGAGAGTTGTAGCGGGGGGATAAGGTGCCAGAGCAACTTGAACTCTTTGCCGTTCTTAATCCATGTCGTGGTATTTGTCAGGCAGATGAACGCGGATATTGTCGCGGTTGCTTTCGTAACCGTAATGAACGTTTCAGTTGGGATAAAATGAGTGATATGCAGAAACAGGATATACTGCGCCTGTGCCAGCAGAGAATGAAACGGTTACAACGTTCGGATAGACCGGATATACCTGAAGAATCTAGTCAGTTATCGTTTTTTTAGATGTTTTTTTAAGCGCTCTATTTACGCAGGAATTTTCTTAACAAACGCTAACATGTTCGCTTAAATGGAATAAATGGGAGAGCATTTCTAAAAGATATCTATTTGATAAAGCCGCCTTCCGAGAAGGATCTATTTTATACAATAATAAAACTATTTTTTTATTTTTTATAAATCAGAGTTGATTGCCATCCAGGGATATAATTTAGCGTGCTAACAATAAGGAAAGATGATGGAACTGCCATTAGGATCTGATTTAGCTCGTCTTGTGCGTGTATGGCGTGCACTGGTCGATCATCGTTTAAAACCGCTCGAATTGACTCAAACGCATTGGGTTACTTTGCATAATATATACCATTTGCCACCGGGGCAGTCGCAAATTCAGCTGGCCAAGGCGATAGGTATTGAACAACCTTCGTTGGTTCGGACGCTGGATCAGCTTGAAGAGAAAGGGTTAATTACTCGCCACGTTTGTGAGCACGATCGTCGAGCAAAACGTATTATGTTGACAGAATCAGCTGAGCCGATCATACAGGCTGTCACTGGTGTAATAAGTCATACACGTAATGAAGTATTATTTGGTATTACGCCTGAGCAGGTTGATGAATTAGCGCTACTGGTTGCACGTCTTGAGAAAAATATATTGGCATTGCATGAAAACCAAGCGTAGCTGAATCGGGGCTATGCATAGAGAGAATTAAATCCCAGCAATTTGAATTATGGCTAGTATATACCCCAAATAGTTCGAGTTGCAGGAAGGCGGCAAGAGAGAGAATCCCGATGAGCTTACTCAGGTAAGTGATTCGGGTGAATGACAAATCTGCCAAAGGCAGATTTGAACGTTGCTTACAACGACCCCAGTGTGGCGAGTAGCGTAGCCAACGCATATGCGGCTTGAAGTATGACGGGTATATCGATATCTGTTATTAGTCATTTATTCTGGGAGTTGATTATTCGTTGTGACGATCGCCGCAGGCTGCAGCGATCGTCGCACAGCACTAGCGTGGAGAAACGGTGATGCTGCGGCCATTGCTAGCCATAGCGACGCGTTGACCTGCGCTGAATTTCGTATCACCTTGTTTCTGTACTACCATAATGGTACTGCCGTCATCTCGACGGATTTCTAGCTCTACACCTTGTGTACGGTTCAGTGCGCTGGTTGCGCTTTGCCCCGCTACACCACCAGCTACCGCGCCAGCTGCCGTTGCCAGACTACGGCCAGAGCCACCACCGATAGTGTTACCCAGGAAACCACCCAGAACAGCACCACCTAGCGCACCGATCACGTTAGAATCTTCTCCCGCCTGAATTTGAACCGGACGCATAGAAACAATCGTACCGTAGGTCACGGTCTGCACTTGTTTAGCTTCGGATGCGCTGTAAACATCACCTGAAAGCGTACTGGTATTAGCACAACCAGCCAGCGTGACACCAGCAAGGGTAACCACAAGCAAACGCTTCATCATAATACAACTCCTTAATCGCGAATATGTCGGGCTGGCTCAGCCTTGGCCGACGCAGTGTTATACCCATAAATTATGGTCTGGCTCAGTATAGCATGCCACTCTTTTTACTCTTTTTTTCAGAATATAATAGTGCGCTTAAATTGCATATAAACAGAGAAGTAAATCGCACGAGGAAGTTTTTTGTAGCAAATTTTGTCAAAAGCTCATTTTTGGTTAAAACCTAACCCGTGTTGCAAAAACACAAAAAATTTAATAATTCAGCGTGTTAACGTGCTACTTTTATTTTCGACTTAACAATTGTTAATAGTATTCTCTTTTTATCCCACAGGATCAAAGGCTATATAATGAAGTCAGGCAGATATATTGGCGTAATGTCCGGCACCAGCCTGGATGGTGTGGATGTTGTGCTCGCCGCGATTGATGAACATACGGTTGCTCAACAGGCCAGCTACTGCCACCCGATACCGCATGACATCAGAATGGCCATCCTGGGGATGTGTCAGGGGCAGGCGGTGACGCTATCGGCGCTGGGGCAGTTGGATACACGTTTGGGTATCTTGTTTGCTGAGGCCGTGCTGGCTCTGCTTAAAGAGACGGAATTGGGGGCTCAGGATATTACGGCGATTGGCTGTCACGGGCAGACTGTCTGGCATGAACCCACGGGTGATACACCCTGCACGTTGCAGATAGGTGATAATAACCGTGTAGCTGCATTGACGGGCATTACGACCGTGGGGGATTTTCGCCGCCGTGATTTGGCTTATGGCGGGCAGGGTGCTCCACTGGTGCCATCATTTCACCATGCCTTGCTGCTGCATCCTGTCGAACGACGTATCGTGCTCAACATTGGAGGCATCGCCAATCTGTCTTTGCTGGTGCCGGGGGCGCCCGTGCGCGGCTATGATACAGGCCCCGGGAATATGCTGTTGGATACTTGGATCTGGCGGCACTGCGCGCAACCGTATGATAAAGATGCCGTGTGGGCGATGAGCGGTCAGATAAATCCGCTATTGCTACGCCGAATGTTGACCGATCCTTATTTTGCGTTGCGAGCGCCCAAAAGCACCGGACGTGAGTATTTCAATCTGGGCTGGCTGGAAAGAATGCTGGTTGGCCTGCCGCCGATAGCGCCGCAGGATGTTCAGGCGACGCTGGTTGAGTTAACGGCTATGAGCATTGCTGAACAGGCGCTGTTGGTCGGTGGATGCGAACGCTTACTGGTTTGTGGCGGTGGCGCACGTAATCCGCTTATTATGGCGCGTCTTTCGGCACTGCTGCCGGGCATCGAAGTCAGCACGACGGATGAATGTGGCGTGAGCGGCGATGATATGGAAGCGCTAGCCTTCGCCTGGCTGGCATCACGTACACTATCGGGACTGCCAGGCAATCTGCCTTCCGTCACGGGAGCGAGCCAGAAAACGGTGTTAGGCGCGATTTATCCGGTCAACGTAGATTAATCAGATTTTGCCGAGAGACTCATGGTTGTCCTCTTGTTAAACTTAAATGCGCGGCAGCGTTAGTTGCCGCCATCGACAAGAATGACAGGAGAAAAAATGAAACGATTGCTGACGGGGACAGCGCTCATTCTGCTGAGTGGATGCAGCTATTTGGACCATAAACAGATGGTGGAAACGCTGCATTATCAATGTGGCATGATGCCGCTAACTGTGACGCTACAGCAGAGCGGCGAAACGCCTTCGCAGGTGAGTTTCCTGCTGGACGGCGAACGTCTGACTCTCCCTCAGGTGGTATCTGCTTCTGGCGTTCGATACAGCAATGACACCTACACATTCTGGAGCAAAGGCGATCACGCATTTATCCAACGTGGTGAACGGGTTATCATAGACGACTGCGTGTTGGCACCGAGGTAACTACGTCGCACGGTCGCGGTGTTACTGCCGATTGCGATTTTTCGGGTACGGGAGCAAAATGGGATTTTCGCCCGCTTCTGGCCCGACATTGCGACAGCAGGATATTATGACTCAGGAACGTTCCCCCTCTGACGGTATGCCTCTTATTCAACCCGCCGATATCGCCGACATCCGCCGTGAATACACGCGTGGCGGGCTTCGCCGTAGCGATCTTCCCGCTAATCCACTGGATTTATTTGAACGCTGGCTGAAGCAGGCCTGCGACGCGAAACTGGCCGATCCTACCGCGATGTCCGTCGCGACCGTGGATGAATATGGGCAGCCTTACCAGCGTATCGTTCTGCTGAAACACTATGATGAGAAAGGCATGGTGTTTTATACCAATATGGGCAGCCGCAAAGCCCATCATCTGGAAAACAATCCACGTATCAGTCTGCTGTTCCCTTGGCATATGCTGGAGCGGCAGGTAATCGTGCTGGGACGCGTAGAGAAGCTGCCAGCGCTTGAGGTGCTGAAATATTTCCACAGCCGCCCGAAAGACAGCCAGATTGGCGCGTGGGTATCAAAGCAGTCCAGCCGGATTTCAGCGCGTGGCGTGCTGGAAAGCAAATTTTTGGAGTTGAAGCAAAAATTCCAGAATGGCGAAGTGCCTTTGCCGAGCTTCTGGGGCGGCTTCCGCGTCGTTATCGATTCTGTCGAGTTTTGGCAGGGCGGCGAACACCGCCTGCATGACCGATTTTTCTACCAGCGGCAGGACGAGGGCTGGCAGATCGATCGTTTAGCGCCTTAATCGCGAAATATCCGTGTTAAACGCTGGCGCTCCTATCATCAGCACTTTATCCTATGAGGTTTCGCGTTGACTGAGCATTGCGCATCTCTCACGGCATTGTGCGTAAACCTAATGGGAACGTAACGGCCTATTTTTATAAAAATGGAGTTATCGATGGCGAGTAGTAACCTGATTAAACAATTGCAAGAGCGGGGCTTGATTGCCCAGGTGACGGATGAGGAAGCGTTAGCAGAGCGGCTGGCGCAAGGGCCAATTGCACTGTATTGCGGTTTTGATCCCACCGCCGACAGCTTGCATTTGGGGCATCTGGTGCCGCTGCTCTGCCTGAAACGTTTCCAACTGTCTGGCCACAAGCCGGTTGCGCTGGTTGGCGGTGCCACGGGGCTGATCGGTGACCCAAGCTTTAAAGCCACCGAGCGTAAGCTGAACACGGCTGAAACCGTGGGTGAGTGGGTAGAGAAAATTCGTCGTCAGGTTTCTCCATTCCTGGATTTTGACTGCGGCAAAAACAGCGCGATCGCCGCCAATAACTACGATTGGTT
The DNA here is from genome assembly GCA_016415585.1 of Pectobacterium carotovorum. Classification (NCBI taxonomy): domain Bacteria; kingdom Pseudomonadati; phylum Pseudomonadota; class Gammaproteobacteria; order Enterobacterales; family Pectobacteriaceae; genus Pectobacterium; species Pectobacterium carotovorum. Next base: position 2,199,097 of record CP066552.1, read on the forward strand.
CGGCAATATGAACGTGTTGGATTTCCTGCGTGATATCGGCAAACACTTCTCCGTTAATCAGATGATTAGCAAAGAAGCCGTCAAACAGCGTTTAAACCGTGATGACGTCGGTATTTCGTTCACCGAGTTTTCTTACAACCTGTTGCAGGGATACGACTTTGCCTCGCTGAACAAGCAGCATGATGTCGAACTGCAAATCGGTGGCTCTGACCAATGGGGTAATATCACGTCCGGTATCGACTTGACGCGCCGCATGAACCAGAAACAGGTTTACGGTTTGACCGTACCGCTGATCACCAAATCTGATGGGACGAAATTCGGTAAAACGGAAGGCGGCGCAATCTGGTTAGATGCCAGCAAGACCAGTCCTTACAAATTCTACCAATTCTGGATCAACACGGCAGATGCCGATGTGTACCGCTTCCTGAAATTCTTCACGTTCATGAGCCTCGAAGACATCGATGCGCTGGAAGAAGAAGACAAAAACAGCGGCAAGGCTCCACGCGCGCAGTACGTGCTGGCGGAAGAAGTGACCCGTATGGTGCACGGTGAAGCGGGTCTGGAAGCGGCTCGTCGTATTACACAAAGCCTATTCTCTGGCGCATTGCAGGATATGACACAGGACGATTTTGCGCAGTTGGCGCAGGATGGTATGCCGATTATCGAACTGGAAAACGGTGCTGATTTACAACAGGCGCTGGTCAGTGCTGAGCTAGTACCGTCACGCGGTCAGGCCCGTACGATGATCGCTTCGAATGCGGTAACCATTAACGGCGAAAAACAGGCCGATCCTGAATACACTTTCAGCGATTCCGACCGTCTGTTTGATCGCTACACCTTGCTGCGTCGTGGCAAAAAGCACTACTGCCTGATCTGCTGGAAAGCATAAGCATCACCGATAAGGGAGCGTCAGCTCCCTTTCTTCTTGTAAGTTGAGGCGCACAGGCGCTGGCAAGGATTTGAGTCATAGCTAATGAAAAATATACTTTCCATCCAATCACATGTCGTTTTTGGTCATGCCGGTAACAGCGCGGCAGAGTTTCCGATGCGTCGGATGGGCGCAAACGTTTGGCCGTTGAATACGGTGCAGTTCTCTAACCATACCCAATACGGTCACTGGACGGGGTGTGTGATGCCAGCCAGCCACCTGACCGACGTGGTGCAGGGAATTGCGAACATCGACAAACTGAAGACCTGTAATGCGGTGTTGAGCGGCTATATCGGCTCCGCCGAGCAAGGGGAACATATTCTGGGTATTGTTCGTCAGGTGAAAGCGGCTAATCCTGATGCGCTGTATTTTTGCGATCCAGTGATGGGTACGCCGGAGAAAGGTTGTATCGTTGCGCCCGGCGTGTCTGATTTCCACTGCCAGCAGTCGCTGCTAGCGGCCGACATTATTGCGCCGAATCTGCCTGAACTGGAACTGCTGGGCGGTTGTACCGTGCATAACGTGACGGAAGCCGTAGAGACTGCGCGTGCGCTGTGTGCAAAAGGGCCAAAAATCGTTCTGGTGAAGCACCTTAGCCGAGCGGCCACGCGTGAAGATAGCTTTGAAATGCTGCTGGTGACGCCGACGGATGCCTGGCACATCAGCCGCCCGCTGGTAGAGTTTGAACGTCAACCAGTAGGCGTGGGCGATTTGACCAGTGGATTACTGTTGGTGAACTTGCTGAAGGGTGTAGCGTTGGATAAAGCCTTGGAGCACACCACGGCGGCGGTCTATGAAGTCATGCTGGTGACGAAAGAGATGAATGAGTATGAGCTACAGCTGGTTGCGGCTCAGGATGGGATTGCTAATCCGCGTCATCACTTCCAGGCGATTCGCCTGTCGTAAAACGTATAACGCCCCGAATACCGGGGCGTTATTGCATGTTAGCCTTTCAACCTTTCAACCTTAAGCGCGGTAACGACGGAAGGGCGCTCGGCAATATGGTCGAGGTAAGCCGCCAGCGCAGGGTAGCGGAACATATCCAGTTTTAGCGACTGCGCCCAGCGCATTACGGTAAACAGATACGCATCGGCGATACTGAAGCGGTTGGCGACCAGATAGTTCTGTTCACTTAACACCAGATTGATATAACGGAATTTGACCTGCAAATACTCCATCAGTAGCTCTTTATACGTTTCCGGCGTACCAGGACGGAAGAGCGGCGTAAACGTTTTGTGCAGTTCCGCAGAGATGTAATTCAGCCATTCGAGTGTATGGTAGCGCGCCATGCTGCCGGTAGGAGCGATAAGGTTACAGTGTGGAACCAGATCGGCAATGTACTCGGCGATAGCGACACCTTCAGTCAGAACAGACCCGTCATCTAGCTCTAACGCGGGCACCATCCCTTTCGGGTTGATGAACGTATAGTCGGTGCCACGCTCTGTCTTTTTCGTGCGCAGATTGACCTTCTCCAGCTTGAATTCCAATTTGGATTCGATCAAAACAATGTGTGTAAAAAGAGAACTGCTTTCAGCTTTGTAAAACAGTTTCATGGAAACCCCTTCCTATTATTATTTTTCCATCAACACATGCGCTGATGATTGTTGAATAACGACATGTCGTTTTTTTACAACAAAACGTAACGGGAGAGTGTGAGGCCTCTTGCAAAATACTCCTTATGTATGATTTCCGCGTGAAATTTTGGCGATTTTTGCGGTGCAAAACCAAATTTTTATACGTCATTCCGGGGTGATCTTGCTGATTTTAACGAAGACGATTGATAAAGCTATATAGCATGTGACCTAGGCCGCTTTTGGCTGGGGTAGAAACAGCAGCGTTACGGATTGTGAGGACAACTTCTGGGCGCGATAGGCAGAGGGGAGAAAGGATAGGTCTGGGAGGCGTTTTTCGACGCATGATTTATAGCGGTTAATTAATCATTACTAAATCTCTTGATAAGAAAAATTTCATTAGTGACTGATTTCGTATTTTTCATGATACCGTCGATTTAAGTTATTCCCCATGGTTAGCGTCTAATGGATATTTAAAAGAAAAATAGGAAAAGGTATGAAGGGGAACTATTTCAAAGTGAAGTTGATTACACTACCCCTTTATTTATCGCATGTAATAAAGGAGGGGTAGTTATGTCAAAAGGTTTCCGTAGCGCGTACGCAATATTAATGCATGGCGATATTTCAAATTATACGTTACGTCTCGTCGACATTTCTTCCATCACGGATAGAAAAGTCAATATGCTTCCCGAGTAACTATTATCATCACATCAAGACACAGAGAATACGCCGAAAAAAATCGGATAAGCCATAAGTTGCTTACGCCAGTGCGTTAGGCAGCTCATGTTTGCTAATAATGCGTATTGTCTGATTCTATTCATTATCATGAGGTTACTATGAAAAAGAACAGGTTATTGTTTTTTATAGCCTTGGCTATTCTTCTTGGGATTATTGTCGGCGGGGCCTGTCATGCTTTATTAACGGCGCAGGAAGCCAAAGAGGTCGTATCCTACTTTAATTTAGTGACCGATGTTTTTCTGCGCCTGATAAAAATGATCATTGCGCCATTGGTCTTCGCCACATTGGTCTCCGGCCTTGCTAGCATGGGGAATTCTTCTTCTGTCGGCCGAATAGGGCTGAAGGCGATGGTGTGGTTTATTTGTTCTTCCGTGGTTTCCCTTTTTATTGGCATGATGTTAGCCAATATCTTCGAGCCAGGCGTTGGAATGAATCTCGCCATTCCCAGTACGCCAATAGCGGTAGAGACCGGTGTGAATACCGGTGGATTTACACTGAAAAGTTTCATTGCCCATATATTTCCACGCAGCATCGTCGAAGCGATGGCGAATAACGAAATATTGCAGATTTTGGTGTTCTCTATGTTCTTCGGTTCCGCGCTGGCTTTTGTGAAAGGCCAGAATAAACATGCCGTCACGATGGAATCGATGATAGAGGAACTGGCGAAAGTGATGTTCCGAGTGACGGACTATGTCATGCGGTTGGCGCCTCTTGCAGTATTTTCCTCGCTGGCGTCGTCTATTACGACCGAAGGCCTAGGGCTGCTCCTCGACTTTGGCAAGGTGATTGGCGAGTTCTACCTTGGGCTGGCGTTGCTATGGGGACTTATGTTCGGGGCTGGCGCGCTGTTCCTCGGTAAGAAAGCAACCTGGGGCCTGATCAAACTGCTGCGCGAACCCAGTATGCTGGCATTTGCCACCGCCAGTAGCGAAGCGGCTTACCCGAAAACGATGGAAGCGCTGAGCGAATTCGGCGTTCCCAAAAAAATCACCAGCTTTGTACTCCCGTTGGGGTATTCCTTTAACCTTGTCGGCTCCATGATCTATCAGGCTTTCGCCATTCTGTTTATCGCGCAGGCTTACAATATCCATTTAAGCCTGACGGAGCAGACCCTGATTTTGCTGACGCTGATGATCACCAGTAAAGGTATGGCCGGCGTGGCACGTGCCGCGGTCGTGGTGGTCGCTGCCACCTTACCGATGTTCAGCTTACCCGAAGCGGGCATTTTACTGATTATTGGTATCGATCAGTTCCTGGATATGGGCCGCACGGCGACCAATGTGATTGGTAACGGTATGGCGACCGCTGTTGTTGCTAAACTGGAACGAAACCATGATCTGGAAGAGCAAGACCATGCCGACGAAGAAGCACCTGTGATGGCAGCCGGCAATGTCTAAATTAACGTCAGGTTAATGCACTGAGACAGACGGCCTTCGGGCCGTTTTTCTTTCCTCTCCTCGCTTTCTGCCATACGTTACCGTGACTGTTTTCCATTCTACTCGCGTTTATTCTGATTTGCCTCTTTTCAATAGATAACGGCTATCGCTGCGTTCATATGGTCTTGTTGCAAAAACGTTATTTTTTGTTTGTGTTATCTTTAAATAAGACCGCAAGCTCAGGCTGGTTATTCATTAATCAATCGCCCGATGCAGAATAACGAATAGCAAGTTAATTTGGGAGGAAGCATGTCATCACACCTTCGCAACACTTGTCTGGACACACTGACGGTACAGAAGCAGATTTACCATTATTACAGCCTGCCGAAGGCGGCGAAAACGCTTGGCAACATCGATAAATTACCGAAGTCGCTCAAGGTGCTACTGGAGAATTTATTGCGTCATCAGGACGGCGACACGGTAGAGCAGGACGATCTTCAGGCGGTCGTGGACTGGTTGAAAACGGGTCACGTTGACCGGGAAATTGCCTATCGTCCCGCGCGTGTGTTGATGCAGGACTTTACCGGCGTGCCTGCCGTGGTCGATCTGGCGGCAATGCGAGCGGCGGTGAAACGGCTGGGCGGCGATGTGAATAAGGTTAACCCACTGTCGCCAGTCGATCTGGTTATCGACCACTCGGTGACGGTTGACCACTTCGGCGATCGCCAGGCGCTCACGGATAACACGCAGCTCGAAATGGCGCGTAACCGTGAGCGTTATGAGTTTTTGCGCTGGGGACAAAATGCCTTTAGCTACTTTAGCGTCGTGCCACCGGGAACCGGGATTTGCCATCAGGTGAATCTGGAGTATCTCGCCAAGGCCATCTGGTACGAAAAGCAGGGCGACAAACAGTTTGCTTATCCTGATACGCTAGTAGGAACCGATTCGCATACCACGATGATTAACGGTTTAGGCGTGCTCGGCTGGGGCGTCGGCGGGATAGAGGCTGAGGCAGCGATGCTGGGGCAGCCTGTTTCGATGCTGATCCCTGACGTGGTCGGCGTCAAGCTAAGCGGTAAGATGCGCGAAGGGATCACGGCAACCGATCTGGTACTGACGGTTACGCAGATGCTGCGTAAACACGGTGTGGTCGGTAAGTTTGTGGAATTTTACGGTGATGGATTGGATTCGCTGCCGCTGGCGGATCGTGCGACCATCGCCAACATGGCACCGGAATATGGTGCCACCTGTGGCTTCTTCCCTATCGACCAAATCACGCTGGATTACATGCGCTTGACCAACCGTGCAGAAGAACAAATTGCGCTGGTGGAAGCCTACAGTAAGCAGCAGGGGCTGTGGCGTAATGCGGGTGATGAACCGGTATTTACCAGCCAGCTTGCACTGGATTTGGCGACGGTGGAAACCAGTCTGGCAGGGCCGAAACGCCCGCAGGATCGTGTGCCTTTAGCTGGCGTGCCAGAAGCCTTTAAAGCCAGCCGGGAACTGGAAGTTAGCACGGTGAAAAACCGTTCGGACTATGAAGAATTCACGCTGGAAGGCGAAACGCACCGTTTACAGCAGGGTGCCGTCGTGATCGCCGCGATCACGTCCTGCACCAATACCTCCAACCCGAGCGTGCTGATGACGGCCGGACTGCTGGCAAAAAATGCCGTCGAGCGCGGTCTGAAAACCAAGCCGTGGGTTAAGACCTCGCTGGCACCGGGCTCGCGGGTTGTAACGGATTACTATGCCAAAGCGGGATTGACGCCGTTCCTCGACGAACTGGGGTTCAATCTGGTGGGCTACGGCTGTACTACCTGTATCGGTAACTCCGGCCCGCTGCCGGATGCGATTGAAGCGGCGATAAAAGAAGGCGATCTGACAGTCGGCGCCGTGCTGTCAGGCAACCGCAACTTTGAAGGCCGTATTCATCCTCTGGTGAAGACGAACTGGCTGGCGTCGCCGCCGCTGGTGGTCGCGTACGCGCTGGCGGGGAATATGAACGTCGATCTGACGCAAGAACCGTTGGGTGAAGATCGTGACGGGAAAGCCGTCTACCTGAAAGATATCTGGCCGTCGACCAAAGCGGTGGCGGATGCAGTATTGAACGTCAGCGCGGGCATGTTCCACAAACAGTATGCCGCCGTGTTTGAAGGCACGCAGGAGTGGCAAGATATCGAGGTCGACGACAATCCTACCTATCAATGGCCGGAAGAATCGACCTATATCCGCCAGACGCCTTTCTTCCTGGATATGGGGAAAGAGCCCGAGCCGATTCAGGATATCCACAATGCGCGCATTCTGGCGATGCTGGGCGATTCGGTCACTACTGACCATATCTCACCGGCAGGTAACATCAAGCGCGATAGTCCGGCAGGAAAATATTTGCTGGAGCGCGGCGTCGAAACGGCGGAATTCAACTCTTATGGTTCACGGCGCGGTAACCACGAAGTGATGATGCGCGGGACGTTTGCCAACATCCGTATCCGTAATGAAATGGTGCCCGGTAAAGAGGGCGGCTATACCCGCCATATCCCGTCGCAGAATGAGATGACGATCTATGATGCGGCGATGCGCTACAAGGACGACAATGTCCCGCTGGCGCTGTTTGCCGGGAAAGAGTACGGCTCCGGCTCCAGCCGTGACTGGGCCGCGAAAGGCCCGCGCTTGCTGGGGGTTCGCGTGGTGATTGCCGAATCGTTCGAACGTATTCACCGTTCTAACCTGATCGGGATGGGGATTCTGCCGCTGGAATTTCCTGACGGCGTGACGCGTAAAACGCTGAAACTCACCGGGGACGAGCAGATTTCAATTACGGGATTAAATCAGCTGACGCCGGGGGCAACGGTCGAGGTGAGCATCACTGATGCTGATGGCAATACGCAGACGATCAAGACCCGCTGCCGCATCGACACCCGAAACGAACTGACCTACTACCAGAACGACGGCATTCTGCACTACGTTATCCGCAATATGCTGTAGCACTACTTTCTCTCTGAGCCCTGCCGCGCTGGTGCATGCTTTCCTCCGCACCAGCGCACGTTTTCCCACATTAAACTCTCGTATCCTCAGGCGAATTATGGTTAGGTTGTAGTGATGCTAACTACATGGGGAATAAGTAAAAATTATTGCCCAGCCATGTCCTCATCGTTCAGGTTGCAAGACAACACGCCGTCGTCTTTACTCGGTGCCGCGTGGACTTTCCATGAGCAAGCTCCAGACGAGACGAGCGAGGCACTATTGCCAATGTAGCTTGAAGGATGACAGAGATATAACAGGAGGTTATATGAATGAGTTGATCAAAAAACGCTTTAAACATTCGCTGCTGCTTCTCACGCTGTGTGCAACAGGGGCGATGACATCGGCTTTTGCGGCACAGGTTCCTGCAGGGACTGCGCTGGCGGAAAAGCAAGAGCTGGTGCGAGGCAATGGGTCAGAACCTGCCTCGTTGGACCCGCATAAGGTGGAAAGCGATGTCGAAGGTCACATTATCAATGACTTCTTCGATAATCTGGTACGTGTGGGCGATGACGGTACCATTCAGCCGCGATTGGCCGAGCGCTGGGATAATAAAGACAATACGGTGTGGACATTCCACCTGCGGCCTGATGCCAAATGGTCCGATGGTTCACCAATTACTGCTGACGATGTGGTTTACAGCTGGCGACGCCTTAGCGACCCTAAAACACTGTCGCCTTACGGCACCTACGTTGCCAGTATGTATGTGAAGAACGCGGCGGATATTCTGGCGGGCAAGAAAGCGCCGGATTCGCTGGGCGTGAAAGCGCTGGATAGCCACACGGTTGAGGTCACGCTGGAACACCCGCTGTCGTATTTCCTGGAAATGTCGGCGTACCATATTCTGGTCCCGCTGCCGAAAGCGGTTCTCGAAAAACACCCTGATAACTGGACGCAGGTCGGAAATTTCGTCAGCAGCGGCCCCTATACGCTCAGCGAATGGGTGGTTAACGAACGTATCGTCGGCAAGCGCAATAGCCAGTATTGGGATAATGCGCATACCGTCATTAACAAAATGACGTATCTGCCGATCAGCTCGCAGGCGGCGGAGCTGAATCGCTATAAATCCGGCGAGATTGACATCACGGGGCTGCTGTCGCCAGTTCAATTTGCATCGCTGAAAAAAGAGTATCCACAGGAGGTGAAAGTCTCGCCGCTGCTGGCTACCTATTTCTATCGCTTCAATATGAAAAAAGCCCCTTTTGACGACCCACGTGTCCGCCGCGCACTGGATCTCAGTTTGGATAAAAATATCATCGCAAACAACGTACTCGGTATGGGGCAGACACCCGCTTACAGCTTGATTCCCAAAAATGTAAGCGGCTTCCAGCGCAAGGAGCCTGAGTGGGCAAACTGGACACAGCAACAGCGTAATGAGGAAGCGAAGAAACTGTTGAAAGAGGCTGGGTTTGATGACAAGCATCCGCTGAAACTCAACCTGCTTTACAACACCTCCGAATCGCATTTACGCGTGGCGATTGCCGCCAGTTCAATGTGGAAAAAGAATCTTGGGTTGGAAGTGACGCTGCAAAATCAGGAATGGAAAACGATGCTGGATACCGTACGTACCGGTAACTTTGAGGTGGTCAGACAGTCCTGGACGGGGGATTACAATGAAGCCAGTACGTTCTTGAATACGCTGGAAACGAATGACAGCAACAACAACGGTAAATTCAGTAATGCACAGTATGATGCGTTGTTGAAAAAAGCGCTGACGGTGAAGGATAAGCAGGAGAAAGAGGCGATTTATCAACAGGCCTCGGATATTTTAGATAGCAATGTTCCATTACTGCCCATCTACTACTATGTCCAGCCGCAGATGGTTAAGACCTACATCGGTGGTTTTTCCCCCAACGTGCGTGGTGATTATTACACGCAAGATATGTACATCCTCAAGCACTGATCCCAATAAAACAGCCGGTTAAAAACCGGCTGTGAGCATTGAAAGAAACGATCCTGACGCGAAACGGGATCGTTACTTCATATCCAGCAGGTGCCCCATTTTGGCGGCTTTGGTCGCCAGATAGTTCTCATTCTTCGGGTTGCGCCCGACGATTAATGGCACGCGCTCAACGATATTAATGCCTGCTTCGTTGAGTATTTTCACTTTCTGCGGGTTATTGGTCAGCAGGCGAACTTCATCAACATCCAGCAGCTTGAACATGTCAGCGCACAGCGTGAAATCACGCTCGTCGGCGGCGAACCCAAGCTGATGGTTAGCTTCTACCGTATCGGCACCCAGGTCCTGCAACGCATAAGCGCGGATTTTATTGAGCAACCCGATATTACGGCCTTCCTGACGATGGTATAACAGCACGCCGCGACCTTCTTCGGCGATGTGGCCCAAGGCGGCCTCAAGCTGGAAACCACAGTCACAGCGCAGGCTAAACAAGGCATCTCCTGTCAGGCACTCGGAATGCACGCGAGCAAGTACGGGAACTGAACCGGAAATATCACCATAGACCAATGCAAGGTGATCGTGACCCGTGGCGATTTCTTCAAAACCCACCATCAGAAAATCGCCCCACGGGGTGGGTAACTTGGCTTCCGCCACCCGTTTTAGCTGCATACTTTTCTCCAAAAAATCTTTATCCAAAAAGCTGTGTCCAAAAACGCTGTGTCCCAAAACAAAAGTGCTGAGGCGAATCCTACTGCTGCCTATCGCGCTTGACCAGCAAAAAAGCCTGCTTAAGAACATCACAAAAATTGAATTACAACGTGGCCTTACCGCCGTCTGGTTTCAGGTTCGTTGACAGAACTGAGCGCTATTTTACGCCATACTGACAGTCAGTGTCGGATTTTTTGATAGAATTGTGAAAGTTTTGTTGCAAAGCATCATACTGAATTATGGGAAGAAACTATCTGCATTATGGGAAGAGACTATGTACGAAATTGCCAAACGAACTACCATTGGTGCCGCGCTATTACTGATTATGCCCATGATTATCTGGATGAGCGGTTGGCAGTGGCAACCGGAGTACGACGGACTCTGGTTACGCGTACTCTTCTGGATTACAGAAACGGTGACATCGCCGTGGGGCATTCTGACCAGCATCGTGCTAAGTCTCTGGTTTCTCTGGTGCCTGCGTTTTCGTCTTAAGCCCGCGCTCGGTCTACTGGTCATCATGGCGATTACGGTGCTGATTGGGCAGGGAATCAAATCGGTGATTAAAGAGTGGGTACAGGAATCACGGCCCTATGTCGTCTGGCTGGAGAAAAATCATCAGGTGGACGATAGCTATTTCTACTCGCTGCCGCGCAAGGAGCGTTCGGAACTGGTGAAAACGCAATTGCAGGACCAAACGCAGATTCCACAGTGGCTGCGCAGCCACTGGCAGTTTGAAACTGGCTTTGCTTTCCCTTCTGGTCACACCATGTTTGCCGCAACCTGGGCGCTGCTGGGCGTTGGGCTGCTGTGGGCGCGTCGGCATTATAAAACGGTGGTGATCCTGATGCTGTGGGCCAGCGGCGTGATGGGCAGCCGTCTGGTACTTGGCATGCATTGGCCGCAGGATTTGGTGGTGGCGACGTTAATTAGCTGGCTGCTGGTGGTGGTGGCCAGTTGGCTGGCACAGCGTTGGTGCGGCCCGCTCTCGCTCCAGTATGAAGAAATCAAAGAGCAGGCGGAGGAGGATGCCGCCGAAAATAAATCCTCGTAGCCCTTGAGTTATTGTTCCCGTTGTAGGTTGTACGCCATAGATAATCCCCTGTAGCACGTACCCTGCGGATGGCATTCGTCATCCGCATTTTTTATGTCGGAACTTCTTGTCCGTCACCCTGTGGGCCGTTGCTGACGCAACGTTAAAAATTTCTCCTGTCTCTGTTTCTTCTCGATTCTCACCGCTATCGCCTCGCGCAAAATGTAAACAATTTGTGAGCTGCTTCGCTATTCCTGTTTTTGCTGTTGGACAATTTTTCGGTTGGTTGTAAAACTCCATTTGAATGTTAATTCAATATTGAATATATATTCAAACAGGAGAATAACAATGAAACCTTACCGTCTGAAATCCTCCCTGCTGGCTATCATGTTTTCCTTTTCTGCCGGTGCGTTTGCCGCAGATAACGGGTTGATCGCCATTATTACCCCTTCACACGACAACCCGTTTTTTAAAGCGGAAGCCGAAGGCGCCAGAACCAAAGCTATCGAACTTGGCTACACCACGCTGGTGGCGTCGCATGACGATGACGTCAGCAAACAAAATCAACTGATTGAAACCGCCATTGCCCGTAAGGCGAAAGCCATCATTCTGGATAATGCCGGGGCCGATGCCACCATTGGCCCGTTGAAAAAGGCGAAAGCCGCCGGTATTCCCGCTTTCCTGATCGACCGGGAAATCAATGAAACCGGCGTGGCCGTGGCGCAGATCGTTTCCAATAACTATCAGGGCGCGCAGCTCGGTGCGGAGAAATTCGTCGAGCTAATGGGGCAGAAAGGCAAGTACGTCGAGCTGATTGGCCGCGAGTCAGACACCAATGCGCACGTCCGTTCTCAGGGCTACCACGATGTGATCGACCAATATAGCGACATGAAGCGAGTCGCCAGACAAACGGCGAACTGGAGCCAGACGGAAGCCTTTACCCGTATGGAAGCCATCTTGCAGGCAAACCCTGATATCACCGGCGTGATTTCCGGCAACGACACCATGGCGCTGGGGGCCGAAGCGGCGCTGAAAGCGGCGGGGCGTCACGACGTGATTGTGGTGGGCTTTGACGGCAGCGACTACGTGCGTGATTCCATTATCAATAAAGGCAATATCAAGGCCACGGTGCTGCAACCCGGCTGGCAACAGGCGCAGATGGCAGTTGAACAGGCGGATTACTACCTGAAGAACGGCAAGGCACAGCACGAAGAAAAACAGCTGATGGACTGCATTCTGATCGACGAATCTAACGCGACCAAACTCAACACCTTTGCGTTGAAACCGTAATTAAGGCGACAGGAGCGTAAGCTCCTGCTGATAGAGGAGTCGTTATGCTGTTCGATGAACGATATCGCGCCTGCTGGGTTGGGCTCTGCGCCTTGCTGCTATCCGCCTGTACGGTGGTCGATCTGGATGAGAACGGTAAGCCGATCATTCCGGTCGACCCAGCTTCTGTGCCGGGCTATAGCACCATGACGCCAGAGAACATCGCGACAGCGCTGTGGCAGCCACAGCTGTTGCCAGCAGCGCAGCAGCAGGCATTGTCCTGGGATGAGGTTAAGCAAACGCAGGCAGCACTGGAGGATTCAGCGCGTAAAGCTGTCTACGCACGGCTTCAGGGCACGGTCAGTGGGATTGATCGGGAAAGTCGTGAAGGGAAATTGATGCTTGATGTGCAAGGTGACGCCGTCACGCTTCAATTAGGGCCCATCGTTAAAGGCAATGCCATCCGCGATGCCGCTGGGTTTATTCGCTTTGATGACTTCAAAAATCAGGTTCAGTTTGCCCAACTGGCCCGCGCGCTGAATAACAAAGCACTGGCATCGTTGCCGGAGCTGGATGCGGGCATGCAGGGTAAGCCCGTTAACGTCCTGGCGGCGCTGGTGGTGACCAAACAGGGCATCAGCGAGGCGGTACCGATGACGTTAAACCTGACCGAAACGCGTAGCGGAGGGGCGAAATGATGGAAAAACCAGACGTCTTGCTACAGCCAAACGCAGTGAACCGACCCGATATCGTCATGGCGACCCGCGGCATCACCATGCTGTTTCCCGGCACCAAAGCACTGGATAACGTCGATTACAACGTTTATCGCGGCAAGGTCAACGTGATCATTGGTGAAAACGGGGCGGGTAAATCGACGCTGATGAAGATTCTGGCCGGCGTGCAGCAGCCGACCTCCGGCCAGATTTTGCTGAATGGCGAAGCGGTACGTATAGCAGATACCCGCGATGCGGCAGCGAAAGGCATCGGCATGGTGCATCAGGAACTTAACCTGTCCGAGAACCTGAGCGTGGCGGAGAACATCTTCCTGGGACGGGAGCTGCAAAAGGGCGTTGCGCCTATCGATTATCTGGCGCAGGAGCGTATTGCGGCGGAATTGATGGCGCGTCTCGATCAGGATATTTCGCCGCGCACCGAAGTCGCCAGCCTGAAAGTCGGCCAGCAACAATTGGTGGAAATTGCTAAAGCGCTAGCGGATCAGGCTGACATTCTGATTCTGGACGAACCGACCTCCGCGCTAAGCAAAACCGAAGTAGAGATTCTGTTTCGCGTGATCCGCGAGCTGACTCGACAGAATGTTTCCATCATCTACATTTCGCACCGGCTGGAAGAGCTGATGGCGATTGGTGACTACATCACCATCCTGCGCGACGGGTGTTTTCAGGCGGAAGCTGCGGTCAGCGATATCGACGTGCTGTGGATCGTGCGGGAAATGCTCGGCGGTGACCCTGTCACCAGCTTCCTGCATCCGGGCAGAACGTTCGGCGCGCCGATATTGGAAGCGGAACACCTTACCAGTCTCAACGATGCCGGGCATCAGGTGGTTAATGATGTGTCGCTGATGGTGCGTGAAGGGGAAATTGTCGGCATTTACGGGCTGATGGGCGCGGGACGCACCGAACTCTTTGAGTGTCTGCTGGGTATTCAGAATGATTATCTGGGCAAGATTTATCTCGATAGCAAACCGGTGAATCCGCGTCTTTCTACCGCGCAGCGCATTCGTATGGGCATGAGTCTGGTGCCGGAAGATCGCAAAAAAACCGGCATCTTTCCACTCTCATCAGTGGCCTCCAATCTCACCATCGCCAGCCTGTGGCGGCGGCTGACATACGGCATGGCGATCTTCCAGCGCCAGGAGCAGGAAGTGGTTGCCAGCACGATTGGACAGTTGGCGATCAAAGTGTCTTCGCCCGACGTCGAAATTCAGGCACTCAGCGGTGGCAACCAGCAAAAAGTGGTGATTGGTCGCTCGTTGCTGACCAGCCCCAAAGTGCTGTTACTGGACGAGCCAACGCGGGGCATTGATGTCGGTGCCAAGGCCGATGTGTTTGAAATGATGGTTGGGCTGTCCGAACAGGGCATCGGCGTGCTGTTTTCTACCTCGGATCTGAAAGAAATTATGGCGGTATCGGACCGCATTTTGGTGATGTCGAATGGCAAACTGACGGCGAATATTTCGCGTCAAGCGGCCAGCGAGTCGGCATTGGTTTCGGCAAGTGCACAAGGGTTCTGACATGAAAACGACTCACCTTCCGGCGGCGTCAGGCGCGCTATCACCGGGTAAGTTTGTACGCTCACGAGAGAGCATCCTGCTATTGATTCTCAGGCTGCGCACGTTTATCGCGCTGTTCCTGATTTTGGGGTTCTTTGCCTTCACGGTGCCCGGGTTTTTGGCGACGGGTAGCCTGATCATCATGGTGAAGCACATTGCCATCAATGCGTTTCTGGCGCTGGGGATCACGTTTGTCATCATCACCGCGGGGATTGATCTGTCGATCGGCGCCACGCTGGGGCTGTGCGGCATGGTGGCGGGCTACATGATTACTCAGGGAATTGTGCTGCCGATGTTCGGCGTCGCGATTTTCCCCAGCGTGTGGGTCATCGTGCCTGTCGTGCTGCTGATTGGCGCGCTCATCGGGGCTATCAACGGTTGGATCATCACGCGGTATAACGTTGCGCCTTTTATTTGCACGCTCGGGACGATGTACATCGTGCGTGGGGCATCAATGCTGATTTCCGGCGGGGAGACGTTCCCCGGCTTGGGCGGTAACCCGCAATTGGGCAACACCGGCTTTGAGCTGATTGGCTCCGCTACGATCCTGGGGCTACCGCTGGCTATCTGGCTGATGCTGGTGCTGGCCGTGGTGATTGCCTACGTGGCGCGCCGCCTGCCGTTCGGCCGTCATGTCTATGCCATTGGTGACAACGAACGTGCCGCTGAACTTTCCGGCGTCAAAGTGCGTCAGGTCAAAGTCTGGGTCTACACCATTTCCGGCTTCTGTGCGGCTATCGCGGGCATCGTGGTGTCCTCTCAACTGGTCGCCAGCCATCCGGCAACCGGCACCGCCTTTGAAATGAACGCGATCGCTGCCGTGGTACTCGGCGGAACGTCATTGGCGGGCGGGCGCGGCACGATTCTGGGCACGCTGATTGGCGCGTTTGTTATCGGGATTCTTGCCGACGGGCTGGTGATGATGGGCGTGAGTGAATTCTGGCAGATGGTGATTAAAGGTATCGTCATCATTGTGGCGGTGATTATCGACCAGATGCAAAACCGGATGCAGCACAAGGCCGCCATTGTGTCACAAAAGGCCGCGGCGGAAGGAACCTAGTTAATGAAGGTACACAGGCACGTGGTTAATTAAGCGTAACTAGCACGGGGCGTTGAGTCGCGGCGGGATTGATGTCGGTAGGTATACCGAGGCCCGATTTGAACGCAATTTTTTTTGATTTGATGTGAATAAATATTCGTTTTTGAGTAAAAATTCAAGCGAGGTGAAGTATGAATCCGTACGCATTGTCGGTGGAGGCGCTGACGCACAAAGCCCGCGCCATTCGTCGCCGCATTATTCATCTGAATGCCAATAGCCCGGCTGGCGGGCACACGGGCGCCGATCTGTCACAGGTTGAGATTCTGACGGCGCTGTATTTTCGCATTCTTAACTGTGCGCCGGAGCGCCTTCAGGATCCGCAGCGGGATATTTACATCCAGTCAAAAGGCCATGCGGTTGGCGGCTATTACTGCTGCCTGGCGGAAGCGGGCTATTTCCCAGAAGCGTGGCTGGCAACCTATCAGCACCCCGATTCGCATTTGCCGGGGCATCCGGTTAAGCACAAGACGCCGGGGATTGAACTGAACACCGGTGCGCTGGGGCACGGGCTGCCGGTTGCCGTCGGTATTGCGCTGGCGGCGAAGCGCGATAACAGCCCGCGCCGGGTGTTCGTTCTGACGGGCGATGGTGAGCTGGCGGAAGGCAGCAACTGGGAAGCGGCGCTAGCGGCAGCGCATTACCAACTGGATAACCTGATCATCATCAATGACAAGAACAAGCTGCAACTGGCAGGGCCGACGAGTTCCATCATGAACACCGATCCGCTGGCGGAGAAGTGGCAGGCTTTTGGTTTAGCGGTCACGGAATGCGCGGGCAATGACATGCGTTCAGTGGTCGAAACGCTGGAGAATCTGCCGCGCAACGGCAAGCCGAACGTGGTGATTGCGAATACGGAGAAAGGCGCGGGCGTGTCGTTTATTCAGGGGCGGGCTGAATGGCATCACCGGGTGCCGAAAGGCGAGGAAATTGCACTGGCGCTGGAGGAATTAAAAGATGAGTAACGCAGAACATCTGGCAACCGTCATGGTCGAGCAGTTCATTAAGGCCGTCGAACAGGGGATTGATTTAGTCCCGGTGTTGGCGGATTCAAGCTCAACGGCGAAGATTTCGCCTTTCATACAGCGTTTTCCTGACCGTATTGTCAACGTGGGGATTGCAGAACAAACCATGGTGGGGACGGCGGTAGGGCTGTCTATCGGTGGCAAGATTGCAGTGACCTGTAACGCAGCCCCGTTTTTGATCTCCCGCGCGAATGAACAGCTCAAAGTCGACGTCTGTTACAACAACAGCAACGTCAAACTGTTTGGGCTGAATGCGGGCTGTAGCTATGGTCCGCTCGCCAGCACGCACCACAGTATTGACGACATCGCGGTGCTGAGAGGGTTTGGCAATATTGAGATCTACGCGCCGTCCAGCCCGGAAGAGTGCCGTCAGATTATCGATTATGCGCTTGAACATCAGGGGCCAGTCTATATCCGCCTTGATGGGAAACCGCTGCCTGCCTTGCACGATGAGCAGTACCGCTTTGTGCCGGGGCAGATCGATGTGCTGCGCAAAGGTCGCGATATCACGCTGGTCGGGCTGGGGTCGACCGTGCATGAAATTGTGATGGCTGCTGAATTATTAGCAGAAAAAGGACTTTCCGCTACGGTGGTTAATCTTTCCTCTATCCGCCCGTGCAATACTCAGCAATTGCTTGAAATTCTGAGTGAAACACCTCGAGTCATCACAGTCGAGGAACATAACGTCAACGGCGGTGCAGGCAGTCTGGTAGCGGAAGTGCTGGCGGAAGCGGGCAGCGGAATTCCTCTTGTGCGGTTGGGAATTCCCGATGGTCAATACGCGATTGCCGCCGATCGGAGCGCGATGCGAGCGCATCACGGGCTGGACGCGACGGGCATTGTCAACGCGGCACTGCGTCTTTGCCCGGGAGGCTGATGATGTTTACGCCAGTTATTTTGGCAATCGATGAAGGGACGACGAACGCTAAAGCGATTGCCGTCGATGAGCGGGGGCGCATTCTGGCTAAAGCGGCGGTCGCTTTGCAGGTGACGCACCCGCAGCCGGGCAGAGCCGAGCAGGATGCGATGGCGATCTGGCGTGCGGTTTGTCAGGCGGCAGAAGCCTGCCTGTCGTCATTACACCGGGTTCAGGTGGTGGGGGTGGCGATCAGTAATCAGCGCGAGTCGGTGCTGATTTGGGACAGGCGAACCGGAAAGCCGCTGACGCCGTTGGTCAGTTGGCAAGATCGTCGCGCGGAGAAATTCTGTCAGGCCTTGCAGGGCAGTGCGGAGGCGCGCCTGATTGAATCCCGCACCGGGCTACAGGTTGATCCACTTTTTCCCGCCGCCAAACTTCATGCCATGCTGGCGGAATTGCCGGACGGCGTATCCCGCGCGATGCAGGGGGAACTGTGCATCGGAACGGTGGATTGCTGGCTTAACTGGCAGTTTAGCGGCGGGCGAGCGTATTCCACCGACTATTCCAACGCGGCGAGAACCCAGTTGTTTAATATCCACCGTGGCTGCTGGGATGAGGATCTGCTGGCGCTGTTCGGCATTCCCAGCGTCTGTCTGCCCGCCGTCACGCCGTCCTCGGCGTTACACGGTCACACCGGCGTGACGGGCATCAGTGGACTTGCCGCTGGTGTACCGATTGTGGCGTTGATTGGTGATTCCCATGCAGCGCTGTACGGTCAGGGCATTACTCAAAGCGGTGAAATCAAGGCGACATACGGCACCGGTTCGTCGCTGATGACCACCATCAACACGCCACATCAACAGGCTGAAGGGCTTAGCACCACGATTGCCTGGCACGATGGTGAAGTGCGCTACGCACTGGAAGGCAACATTACCCACACGGGGTCGGGATTTGCCTGGATTGGTCAGATGCTGGGCATCCCTTCTGTTACGCAACTGACCGAACTGGCGCTCAGTGCTGAGTCTAATCAGGACGTTTTCTTTGTTCCTGCGTTATCTGGGCTGGGCGCGCCTTATTGGGATGTGCAAGCGCGTGGCCTGCTGTGCGGCCTATGCGATGCCACCACACCCGCCATCATCGCCCGTGCTGGGCTGGAAGCTATCGCGTATCAGATTGCCGATGTCTTTTTCGCGATGGAGCAGGCGTCGCAGGCCGCGTTACCCGCGCTGCGCGTCGACGGCGGCGCGACACAAAACCGCTGGCTGATGCAGTTTCAGGCCGATCTCTTGCAACGCCCATTGATTCGCAACCATAACGCGGAAGTGTCGGCGCTGGGTGCCGCTTATCTGGGCGGAAAAATGCTGGGGTGGTGGGAACACAGCGAACAGATTGCCGCGTTGCCCAGAGAAGTTGAGATCATCGAGCCGTCGACGACAAACCACGCCATTTTGGAAAGCTATCAACAGTGGCGAACGGCGGTGGCGCGTGCGCGTCTGCGGCCTGAGCCATAACCATTTTTAACCGTAAGACATTTTTAGCAGTAAAAAATGTTAGCAGTAAGAACCTATCCGATACGAAAGAAAAGATAAGCAGCTCAACACCATTACAAATCAATGAGGTGACTTTTATGGCAACGTATACCTATCCAGAATTTGGTGCCGGTTTGTGGCATTTTGCGAATTATATCGACCGCTATGCTGTTGACGGTTACGGCCCAGCATTGAGCACGATCGATCAGATCAAAGCGGCGAAAGAGGTTGGCGAACTTTCTTATGTCGACTTGCCTTATCCCTTCACGCCGGGCGTGACGCTCAGTGAAGTGAAAGATGCGCTGAAAGATGCGGGACTGAAGGCGATTGGCATCACGCCGGAAATTTATCTGCAAAAATGGTCGCGCGGTGCGTTTACCAATCCCGATCCGGCGGCTCGAGCGGCGGCGTTTGAATTAATGCACGAATCTGCCGGTATTGTGCGTGAACTGGGTGCGAATTACGTCAAAGTCTGGCCGGGTCAGGATGGCTGGGATTATCCATTCCAGGTCAGCCATAAAAACCTGTGGAAGCTGGCGGTTGATGGCATGCGCGATCTGGCTGGCGCTAACCCTGATGTGAAATTCGCTATCGAGTACAAGCCGCGTGAACCGCGCGTGAAAATGACCTGGGATTCTGCTGCGCGAACGCTGCTGGGCATTGAGGATATCGGGTTGGATAACGTGGGCGTGCTGCTGGACTTCGGGCATGCGCTGTATGGCGGCGAATCCCCAGCCGATTCTGCCCAGTTGATTATCGATCGCGGCCGGCTGTTCGGCATGGATGTGAACGATAACCTGCGCGGCTGGGATGACGATCTGGTGGTTGGCACCGTGCATATGACCGAGATCTTCGAATTCTTCTACGTGCTGAAAATCAACAACTGGCAGGGCGTCTGGCAGCTCGATCAGTTCCCGTTCCGTGAGAACCACGTTGAGGCGGCACAGCTGTCTATCCGCTTCCTGAAACACATCTATCGCGCGCTAGAGAAGCTGGATATCCCGGCGCTTCAGGCGGCACAGGAAGCACAAAACCCGTTACAGGCGCAGCGGATTGTGCAGGATGCGCTGCTGTCATCCATTAACGTTAGCGAGTAATCCCACCACCGTTCGTCAGGCGCAGAGCAGGGGAATCATTCTGCGTCTGACATTACCGCTAACCGCTAGTGATAAACGAATTAGATCAGCGTCTTGGCGGTTAATCGATCGGTAATCAACACATCAACGTAGTGTCCCGTTAGCGCGCCGCGAATAGCTGCACTTTTCTCGATACCGCCCGCCAGCGCCACCACGCGTGGACACTGACGCAGCTGTGGCAACGCCATACCAATCACCGGATCTTCATCGTCCTGTAGCACTGGTTCGCCTTCCGCGTTGTAGTAATGCAGGCATAAATCCCCGACGGCACCGCGTTCGGCGAGCTGTTGCAACATCGCTTCGTGATAATAGTTGCCGGAGTTTTTCAGCAGCTGCGACGGTTCCAGTACGCCAATACCGACAAGCGCCAGACTCACCTCGCTGAACTTATCAACCACGCTGGAAACCTCATCGCTGGTCACCAAACGGGCGCGATCTTCCACCGATCGTTCGATACTCTGCGCGGGCAAGAGGTAGGCGGGGCAACTGAGCTGATTGGCTAAGGTTTGCGTCAGGATCGTCGCTTGCACGTTGCCGTTCGGCCCAACGCCACCTAACAATTGGATGACGCCCTGCGCCTTGACGCTTTGTGGATGCAGGCTGTCCACCATCGCCCGCAGCGTGCTGCTCCAGGACGAGATACCGACCAGATCGTCAGGGCGGATACTGGTTTGGACATAGTGTGCGGCAGCAGAGCCAATCGCCTGCTTGATTTGTGCCAGCGTGGCGTTATCGGCGACATCCACCACGATAGCCTGATCGATGCCGTAGCGCTTCTGAACCGCCGCTTCCAGCCCCATGAACATGTTCGGGGGTTGAATTACGCTGATTTTGACCACACCTTCTTTAACACAGCGCGTGATAGCGCGGGAGACAAAAGACTGTGAGAGATGAAGTGAGGCGGCAATTTCTGCTTGTTTCATCCCTTCGCTATAATAGAGCGTAGCGATCTTGACCAATAATCGCTGTTCGTCCTGCTTTGACATGACTTTTCCCCTTGCTGGCTTGCTGCTGTCATTTTTATTCAGCACAGAATAAATAACAAGCGTAGACGGCAGTGGAGCGCGGTTCTTGATTTCCCTGTCTGCGCCGGACATGGTAATTTAATGGGGCTTTTCGCCAAAATTTGGCATAATTCATCCGGTTAATGGATATCACAGGAAGGACAATGTGAAATATTTGCTGATTTTTTTACTCGTGCTGGCGATATTCATCATTTCTGTCACACTGGGTGCGCACAACGATCAGGTTGTGACATTTAACTACCTGCTGGCACAGGGGGAGTATCGTATCTCCACACTGCTCGCCACGCTGTTTGCCTTGGGTTTTGCTCTTGGCTGGGTTATCTGTGGTCTGTTTTATCTGCGTCAGCGCATTGCGCTTGGCCGTGCACAACGTAAAATCAAGCGTCTGGAACAACAGCTTTCTACCTCTACCGAGGAGAATGTGACGCCAGTGCAGACGGCCACCCACTAAGGAATTCTCTCTATGTTAGAACTGCTGTTTCTGTTGCTGCCCGTGGCCGCCGCGTACGGCTGGTACATGGGGCGCAGAAGTGCGCAGCAGGACAAAGAGCAGGAATCCAACCGCCTGTCCCGTGAATATGTCACCGGGGTTAACTTCCTGTTGTCCAATCAGCAAGATAAGGCGGTGGAACTGTTCCTCGACATGCTCAAGGATGACAGCAACACCTTTGAAGCCCACCTCACGCTCGGTAACCTGTTCCGTTCGCGCGGCGAAGTTGACCGTGCGATTCGCATCCATCAGGCGCTGACTGAAAGCGCATCGTTAACCTTTGAACAACGTCTGCTGGCGGTGCAACAGCTGGGCCGTGACTACATGGCCGCCGGTCTGTATGACCGCGCTGAAGAAAGTTTCAACCAGTTGGTGGATGAAGAAGATTTTCAGCGCAGTGCCTTGCAGCAACTTTTACAGATCTATCAGGCGACCAGCGATTGGCCGACGGCAATCGATGTGGCGGAAAAACTGGTCAAGATGGGAAAAGACCAGCTTCGCGTGGACATCGCGCATTTTTACTGTGAATTGGCGCTGTTGGCGATGGGCAGCGACGATCTGGATAAGGCGCTAACTCTCCTGAAAAAAGGGGCGACGGCGGACAGTCAATGCGCCCGTGCGTCTATCATGATGGGACGCATCTACATGGCGCAGCAGGATTATTCGCGTGCCGTGGAGGCCCTGCGACAGGTTCTCGATCAGGATAAAGAGCTGGTTAGCGAAACGCTGCCGATGCTGCAAGAGTGCTATCAGCATTTAGATCAGCCTTTGGATTGGGCGAATTTCCTTAGACGCTGCGTAGAAGAAAATACCGGTGCGACGGCCGAATTGATGCTGGTCGACATCCTCGAAAGAGAAGAGGGAGCCGAAGTTGCACAGGCTTATATTAACCGCCAGCTTCAACGCCACCCCACGATGCGTGTGTTCCATCGCCTGATGGATTTTCACCTGCATGAAGCGGAAGACGGACGAACAAAAGAAAATCTTCAGGGATTGCGCGACATGGTGGGCGAACAGATTCGCACCAAACCCCGCTACAGCTGCCGTAAATGTGGCTTCACGTCACAATCACTCTATTGGCAATGTCCTTCCTGCCGCACCTGGGCCAGCGTAAAGCCAATCCGTGGGCTCGACGGCCAGTAACGTCTCACTCGGTATCGCACGGATGTTCTTTAACGTATTTTAGTTACAACATACTAGTGATTGTGTGTGATTTCCGTTTCAGCAGGCTTCTTTAACGCCATTGGTCTTCAGGCGGCTGGGATTTCAGGGGCGGGGCATGTAGAATGCGGCGGGAATTTTAGCTTCGCAATAGACTGGGTGACGAATGAAAAACGAGAATCTACAGCAAAAGAATCAAACGGTATCATCCCCGATTGTGGTCGCACTGGACTATGCCAATCAGCAGGCGGCGCTGTCGTTTGTTGACCGTATCGATCCGCAGGACTGCCGTTTGAAGGTAGGCAAAGAGATGTTTACCTTATTCGGCCCACAGTTCGTGCAGACGCTACAACA
Organism: Pectobacterium carotovorum; assembly: GCA_016415585.1. Taxonomy (NCBI): domain Bacteria; kingdom Pseudomonadati; phylum Pseudomonadota; class Gammaproteobacteria; order Enterobacterales; family Pectobacteriaceae; genus Pectobacterium; species Pectobacterium carotovorum. The sequence continues at coordinate 2,222,600 of CP066552.1, forward strand.
GCGCGGCTTTGATGTGTTTCTCGATCTGAAATTCCATGATATTCCGAACACTGTCGCTCACGCCGTTGCGGCCGCCGCCGATCTTGGCGTGTGGATGGTGAATGTCCACGCCAGCGGCGGTTCGCGCATGATGACGGCGGCGAAAGAGGCGCTGGTGCCGTTTGGTAAAGAGGCACCGCTGCTGATTGCCGTAACCGTGTTAACCAGCATGGACGAAGACGATCTGCGCGGGCTCGGCATTACGCTTAGCCCGGCAGAGCAGGCGGAAAAGCTGGCCGTGCTAACGCATAACAGCGGGCTGGATGGCGTGGTGTGTTCCGCGCATGAAGCGCAGCGGTTGAAGCAGGTATGCGGGCAGGCATTTAAGTTGGTCACGCCGGGAATTCGTCCCGCAGGCAGTGACGTTGGCGATCAGCGCCGCATCATGACGCCGATTCAGGCACAGCAGGCGGGTGTGGATTACATGGTGATTGGACGTCCGATCACCCAATCAGCGGACCCCGCACAGACACTGCGTGAGATTCGCGCGTCATTGTTAAACGGTGCGGCATCATGAACATGCGTCGTGACGAAAATAGCCAACTGGTTTACTCCACGGAAACCGGGCGTATTAAGCCGGAAGAAGAACAAGTAGTTCGGCCAAAAGGCGACGGCATCGTGCGTATCCAGCGTCAGACGAGTGGGCGCAAAGGAAAAGGTGTCTGCCTGATTAGCGGCCTCGATCTTGCCGATGCTGCGCTGGATAAGCTGGCGGCTGAATTGAAGAAAAAATGTGGCTGCGGTGGTTCAGTGAAAGACGGCGTGATAGAAATCCAGGGAGATAAGCGCGACCTGCTAAAACAGCTGCTGGAAGCGAAAGGCATGAAGGTTAAGCTGGCTGGCGGCTAAAGCATATAAAGCAGCAGGTTTACTCCCGTTAACCTGCTGCCCACAAATTCGTTATTTATCGACCTGACGACCAATCAGCCCGCCGATAGCCGCACCGCCCAGTGTTCCTAATGTTCCGCCATCCGTTAAGATAGCCCCACCTACTGCACCCGCACCGGCACCAATCGCGGTATTACGGTCACGTTTGGACATGTTTGAACAGCCTGCAAGCGTTACAGCAAGCGTAATTGCCAGAGCGGCTGTTGCAAAACGTTTGTTTAATTTCATCTTTTTCCCCTTTCTGCTCTTGGTCTCACGTTTCTTGTGAGGAAATATCGAACAACGTACTTTTTGCGGTATTAAATAAAGAAATCGAGCCTTTTACCGCTTGATGACAAGTATAATCATCGGGAAAAACGGCAACAGGTAAAAAATCTTAATTCCCCTGCGTTATGTTAACGATAGCAACAATTGATAAGTTTGGCTGTTTTTTAACCAAATCTGTGGGGTGTCTCTTTCTTTTTCCCATAGCAGAACACCGCTAGGTCTTTAGCGATTTAGCCCATAGCGACGAACTCGTCAGGCCGCGAGAATGGTGTTATCGCGCCGAGGGGAGGCTGTTATGTTAGAAACGCTAAAAAAACAGGTGTTGGAAGCCAATCTGGCCTTGCCGCAGCACAATCTGGTGACGTTTACCTGGGGAAATGTCAGCGCGGTGGATCGACAGCGCGGCCTGATGGTGATCAAGCCTTCCGGCGTGGAGTATTCTGCCATGACGCTGGAGGACATGGTTGTGGTTGAGCTGGAAAGTGGCAAGGTGGTGGAGGGGACGAAGAAACCGTCGTCAGATACCGATACCCACCGCGTGCTGTATCTGGAATTTGCCGATATCGGCGGTATTGTGCATACCCATTCCCGCCATGCCACGATCTGGGCGCAAGCCGGTAAAGATATCCCCGCTTGGGGAACAACGCATGCGGACTATTTTTATGGCCCGATTCCCTGCACACGTCTGATGACGGACGGGGAAATCAACGGTCGCTATGAGTGGGAAACGGGAAGGGTGATCGTCGAAACCTTCCGCCAGTGTGGCATTTCTCCGGTGGATGTTCCTGCCGTATTGGTTAACTCACATGGCCCCTTCGCCTGGGGGAAAGATGCAGACAACGCGGTGCACAACGCCGTTGTTCTGGAAGAGCTTGCCTACATGGGGATTTTCTCGCGCCAGTTGACGCCTCAACTGGGCGAGATGCAGCAAACGCTGTTGGATAAACACTATTTACGCAAGCACGGCAAGAACGCCTATTACGGACAATAAACCGCAGCGATTCCTTCACGTTACCTTTAAGTCACATAGCGCCGCAAATACGGCGCTATTGTTATTTGTGGGGCTTGATGACCTCGCTCCTGAACGGCACGAGTTCCGTGCTAAATCCGTAAGGGGGCGGCCATAAAAAATCCCTCCGCGAGGGAGGGATTGAGTGATAAACGCCGATGGTGTTTAAGGCTGAGCGCCGTCTCGTAAGACAATTGGGCTCTCTTTTGCCGTTGGGACATCGCTATTCATCGCACGACGAATGACGAAGAAGGCGGATATCAGCATTGTCACAGCCACCAGCATGAAGAACCCGCACAGCGCGGCGTTGATCTGGTTACTGAAGACAATGGTTTCCATGTCTTTAATCGATTTGGCCGGTGCGATCAGCGTATTCTGTTCAATACCCGCCGCGAAGCGTTTCGCCTGAGCCAGAAAGCCGATACTCGGTTTTTCATGGAAAATTTTCTGCCAACCCGCCGTCATCGATGTAATAAACAGCCAGATGGTAGGCACGATAGTCACCCACGCATAGCGCTGTTTCTTCATCTTAAACAACACCACGGTGCCGAGAATCAACGCCATCGAGGCCAGCATCTGGTTACCGATACCGAACAGCGGCCAGAGCGTGTTGATACCGCCCAGCGGGTCGATCACACCCTGATAGACGAAGAATCCCCAGCCGGAGACGGCAACGGTCGTACCGGCAAGATTCCCCAGCCAGGAGTGGCTGTTAGCCAGTCTTGGAATCGCGATACCGACCAGATCCTGCACCATGAAGCGACAGGCGCGCGTCCCGGCGTCAACGGCGGTCAGAATGAACAACGCTTCAAACAGAATCGCGAAGTGATACCAGAATGCCATCATCGCCCGGCTGTTAAAGATTTCCGTGATGATGTAGGCCATACCGACCGCGAAGGTCGGTGCACCACCGGCGCGGGAAAGAATAGAGGCTTCGCCAACGTCATTGGCAATGGCACTCAATTCCTGCGGGGTAATCACAAATCCCCAGTTATTGATGGCTAACGAGGCGCTCTCAACCGTGGTGCCGATCAAGGCGGCGGGTGAGTTCATGGCGAAGTAGATACCCGGTTCGATAACCGAGGCACAAATCAGCGCCATAATCGCCACGAAGGATTCCATCAGCATGGCACCATAGCCGATGAAGCGGATATGACTTTCTCGTTCAATCAACTTCGGCGTGGTGCCGCTGGAAACCAGTGCGTGGAAGCCGGAAATCGCGCCGCAGGCGATGGTGATAAACAGGAAGGGGAACAGCGTACCCGAGAAGACCGGGCCGCTGCCGTCAATAAAACGAGAAACGGCAGGCATTTTCATTTCCGGCATCGCGAATACAATACCGAAGGCCAGCCCGACAATAACCCCGATTTTCAGGAACGTAGAGAGATAATCACGCGGTGCCAGCAGCAGCCAGACGGGCAGGACGGATGCCACGAAGCCGTAAATCACCAATACCCAGGTGAGTGACGTCCCTTTCAGCGTGAAAAACGGCCCCCAGTAAGGGTGTACAGCGATGTTGCCGCCGTAGACAATCGCCAGCATCATCAGCACAAAGCCGATGATGGACACTTCAGCGATTTTGCCCGGGCGTAAAAAGCGCATGTAAACGCCCATGAAGAGCGCGATAGGGATGGTGGCGGCAATCGTGAACAATCCCCACGGACTTTCTGCCAGCGCCTTAACGACGACCAGCGCCAGCGCCGAGAGAATGATGATCATCACGCCCAGCGCACCGAGCATCGTGATAATACCCGCGAACGTGCCCAGCTCCTGTTTTGCCATCTCACCCAGAGAACGACCGTCTCGGCGGGTTGAGATAAACAGCACCAGAAAATCCTGCACGGCACCCGCCAGCATCACGCCGACCAGAATCCAGATCGTACCGGGTAGGAAGCCCATCTGTGCGGCGAGAATCGGCCCGACCAGCGGCCCGGCCCCGGCGATGGCGGCAAAGTGGTGGCCGAACAGTACCCATTTATTGGTGGGAACGTAATCCAGACCGTCGTTATGACGTTCCGCCGGTGTCAGTCGGCGATCGTCGAGCTCAAACACTTTTTTGGCGATAAACAGGCTGTAAAACCGATAGGCGATGCTGTAACACGATACCGCAGCGATAACCAACCACACGGCATTGACGTGTTCACCGCGGCTTAGCGCCAGCGTGGCGAACGAAAAGGCGCCCGCCAGGCCGACTAGCAGCCAGATCACAATGCTCTTTACGTTACTCATAACAACGGCTCCTTCGTTATTCAGAAAAGGTATAGCGCAGGTGTTAATGCAATTTAACAATAGTGGGTTTAATGGCGAAGAGAAGGGAATGGATGAGAAAATGTGAGCGAACGTGAATTTCTGTAAAGAAACTTAAAGAGTAAACAAGGGTTAACGTGCTAACGCGGTAAAAATAGGTGCAATAAAAACCAGACGGAACTGCCTGATAAACGATCGGTTTCAGCGTGTGATGAAGGGAACCGATGCAGATAATCATCGTTAAAAATGCGCGGTGACATAACCCGCGCACTTCTGCATGCTACGCCTATCTCATCAATGGCATTCCAGAGATTCAGTCAGGTGACTGCTGCGTTTATCGACCACACCAACCGCGATGGCAAGAATCAGCGCACTGAGTGACAGGATCCCGCCAGCCCAGTTTGGCGCAGTGAAGCCGAATCCACTGGCGATAACGCTCCCACCCACCCAGGCACCGAGGGCATTACCAAGATTAAAGAGACCAATATTGACCGCTGAAGCCAGCGTTGGCGCACCGGCGGCCCTTGCTTTGTCCATCACCAGCTTTTGAATAGGAGAGACGGTCGCAAATCCAAACGCCGCCATAAGGAAGATGCACAATACCGAGGCAATCTGGCTGCTGGCCGTCAAGTGGAAGATAAACAAAATGGCAGCCTGTCCAAACAGCGTGATATACAACATGGGCATTAACGCTCTGTCAGCGAAACGGCCGCCCAGCCAATTCCCAACGAACAAGCCCAAACCAAATACCATCAAAAGCCAGGTAATCGATCCCTCTGAAAAGTGCGCCACTTCCGTCATCATGGGCGCGATATACGTAATTGAGGTAAAGAAGGCGGCGGGCCCAAGGATGGTGATGCCCATGGACAGCAATACTTTTGAGTTTCCGAATGCGGCAAACTCATGCCCGATATGTTGGGTTTTGGGTTTGGCGGTCGAAGGGATAAGCACCAGTACGCCGATCGCCGTGGCTACACCAATAACCGTGATGGCGTAGAACGTCGCTTGCCAGGAAAATTGATGGCTAATCCAGGTTCCCACTGGCACGCCAATAAGGTTAGCAACCGTAAGGCCGGAGAACATAAACGCGATAGCACTGACGCGCTTCTCTTTGGGCACCATTTCAGCGGCGAGTACAGAGCCAATGCCGAAGAATGCCCCGTGCGTCAGAGACGTGATCACTCGCCCGACGATAGCGATACCGATGGACGGCGCGAGGGCGGTGACCAGATTCCCCAGAACAAAGATCCCGGCAAGAAAAACAAGCATGGTTTTTTTGGGTAACCGGGAACCCAAAATAATGAGTACCGGCGCCCCCACAAAAACCCCAAGCGCGTAGCTGGTTGCCATATACGCCGCCACGGGGATCGTCACCCCGTAATCCGTTGCTATGGCAGGCAAGAGACCTGCGATGATGAATTCCGTTGTTCCAATCCCAAAGGCACCAATAACCAGGGCCCATAAAGCAATAGGCATGATATCCCCTATGTCTGACAATTTTTGCATGTGCTAAATTATGCCTAATGGTATTAGGGTGAGGAAATAAAATGGCTAATGAAACAGAAAAAACGAATGCGCTTAGGCAAGAAAAGCATATCCCAGCAAAACTGGATGAGGTGGACCGAAAAATATTAGCCCTTCTTTCAGCCGACAGCAGTCGGAGCTATGCCGATTTAGGAGAAGCGCTGCATCTTTCCGCGCCGTCCGTGCATGAGCGAGTCAAGCGGCTAAAGAAGGACGGGGTCATCAAAGCCACCATTGCAAAGATTGATGGCTGTAAGGTCGGTCGAACCTTATTAACCTTTGTTCTGGTAAACACAAAGAGTGTCTTGAGTACCAAGCGTTTATTGATATTGAGCGATTTACCGGAAATTGAGGAGTTTCATACCGTTGCTGGCGATAGCTGCGTCATGCTCAAGGTGCGCACCCGAGATACCGAAGGGTTAGAGGAACTGTTGGGTAAGCTACAAGAGATTGAAGGTGTCGACAGCACGCGTAGTTATATCGTTCTGTCGACCTTCGTTGAACGTGGCCCTGACCCTAGTTTGTAACGCGTCCCTGTTGCCAGAGACGCAGGGGCTGTGCAACACGCGTCTTAAGGCAGAACGTTCTCGGCGGCGCGGTAAATTTCGTACCATTCTTCGCGGCTGAGCGACAGGGTAGACGCCGCTGCGATGTCACGGATACGTTCCGGGCTCATGGTGCCAATAATCACCTGCATCGCGGCGGGGTGACGCAAGATCCACGCAGTGGCGATCGCAGTATTGGTGACGCGATGCTGCTCAGCGAGGCGATCAAGAGTGGCGTTCAGTTTGGGGAATTTCTCGTTATCGAGGAATACACCATCAAAAAAACCGTACTGGAAGGGCGACCAGGCCTGAATCGTCATCGTATTCAGGCGGCTGTATTCCAGAATCGCGCCATCGTGATTCACCGATGCTGGATTCGTCATATTCACGTTAAATCCGGCATCAATCATGCCCGTGTGCATGATGCTGAACTGCAACTGATTGGCGATCAGCGGCTGGCGTACGGATTGCTTCAGCAGCTCAATCTGCAACGGATTCTGATTACTGACGCCGAAATGGCGCACTTTTCCGCTGCTTTCCAGTTCATCAAAGGCGGCGGCGACTTCATCGGGTTCAAACAGCGTGTCTGGGCGGTGCAGCAGGAGCGTATCGAGATAGTCTGTTTTTAAACGCTGCAAACTCCCTTCGACGGACGTGATGATGTGCGCCTTCGAGAAGTCAAAAAAGCCCTGACGAATGCCACATTTGGACTGCAGAAAAATTGATTCCCGGCGGATGGCGGTCTTCTGTAAACCGGCGGCGAAAATCTCTTCCGACAAACCTGAGCCATAGATATCAGCGTGATCGAAGAAATCGATGCCTGCCTCGACGGAGGCATTGAGGATGTCGGCTGCTTCACTCGTGCTTTTCTTCGCCATTCGCATACAGCCCAACGCAATGTTGGAAGCCTGTATTGCGGATGTACCGATTGTCATTTTCTTCATCGGGAACACTCCTGTGATGAGGGTTGCACGTCCGCCGAGATGACTCGGCGGCATGGCACTTAGGCGGCAGTTTTTGCCACGATGCTGCGGGTTTCCAGACGAACTTCAGCAATGACGACGTCCAGCGTATCCCCCTGACGATAAACCACGTCGCCTTTCACTGACAGGGTGCCCATTTCCTGACTGCACACCAGCTCATCGCGTACGGCGTGGATAAAGGAGGACGGGATAAATGCCACTGCGCCGTTATCCAGCAAGCGAACGCGCAGGCCACCGCGTGTAACGTCAATGATTTCCGCATTGAAGCGACTATCCGTACCGGCTTTATCTTTGAGGTAGCGGGCGTACAGCCAGTCACCGACGTCGCGCTCAGCCATACGATTAAGGCGGCGGCGTTCTGCCAACTGAACCGTGACGTCGTCCTGCGGTTTTTCCGCGGCCTGTCCGGTGATAACCGCTTTCAACAAACGGTGGTTCACCATATCGCCGTATTTACGGATCGGCGATGTCCAGGTGGCGTAGGCTTCCAGCCCCAGACCGAAGTGCGGTCCCGGCGTGGTGCTGACTTCTGCGAAAGATTGGAAGCGGCGAATGCGGCTGTCCAGAAACTGTGTCGGCTGGGCATCCAGCTCGCGGCGCAGCGTGCAGAAGCCCTCCAGCGTCAACAGCACTTGCGCATCGGCCTGAACGCCGTGGGTATCCAATACGGCAACTGCTTGTTCAATCGAGGCAGGATCGAAGCCGTTATGCACGTTATAGATGCCGAAGCCCAGCTTATCGCGCAGCACAATGGCCGCACAGACGTTGGCCGCAATCATGGATTCTTCAACGATACGGTTGGCGATACGGCGATGTTCAACCACGATATCCAACACGTCGCCTTTTTCACCCAGCAGGAAGCGGTAATCTGGGCGATCTTTAAATACCAGTGCATGGGTGGTGCGCCAGTCGCTGCGTGCCAGACAGAGGCGATGCAGCAAACGAATTTGTTCGGCAATCGCGTCGTTTTGCGGCTGCCATTCGCCTTGATTTTCCAGCCAGTCAGAGACATTGTCATAGGCTAATTTGGCTTTGGACTCGATCCAGGCGGCAAAGAAGTGAATGTCACCCAGCGCACCGTCGGCGGCAATTGTCACGCGGCAGGCAAGAACAGGGCGACGCTCGTCCGGGCGCAGGGAACAGATATCGTCCGACAGCGGGCGCGGCAGCATCGGAATGTTGAAGCCGGGCAGATAGTTGGTGAAGGCGCGCTGGCGTGCAATCTTATCCAGCTCGCTACCCGCCGTGACATACGCGGTTGGATCGGCAATGGCGATGGTTAATTGCAGCGAACCATCCCCGTTGTCCTGCACGTACAACGCATCGTCCATATCTTCAGTGCTCGCGCTGTCGATAGTGACAAAGCTCAGTGCGGTGAGATCTTCACGGACGAGTTCGCCGTCATGGCGCTCAGTCGTTTCAACCTCTGGGGCTGAGCGCTCCAGATTATGGCGTGACAATGTCACCCACCACGGTACCAGCGGGTCATCGCCCGTGGTGATGTACTGCGTCAGTTCCGCATGAAATCCACGGTCGCCCTTCAACGGGTGACGGCGCATTTCGGCTACGGCCCAATCGCCTTCCTGAAAATCGTGTGTGACATCGCGTGCGGCGCGGCAAGGGATGGCATCTTTCAGCAGCGGATGGTCAGGCGTAATGGATAAACGATCGTCTTTTTTATGGATGCGCCCAACAAATCGGGTAAGGAAGGGTTCGATCAGCGTTTCTGGCTCGACAATTTCCCGCTCTTTTTCCGTATGCAGGGTGGCGGTAATCCGGTCACCGTGCATTACTTTTTTCATATGTGGAGGGGGAATGAAATAGCTTTTTTGTCCGTCGGCTTCAAGGAAGCCGAATCCTTTATCGGTACCTTTGACGACACCTTCAACACGCGGTGTCTGAGAGTGAAGTTGCTGTTTTAGCTGTGCAAGCAGCGGATTATCTTGAAACATAGCGTCCAGAAATACGGTTGTGAGTAGCCCAATTAGCAGTTCACAGTTTTACTCGAATCGGGTGCTGGCGGCAAGAATAATCGGGGGTGACGTAGGCGCAGGTCGGTAGCAGAAGCGCGGATAAATCTGAGTAAAGTCAACGCTGATTCGAATTTATCCACCTGCCGTGCACGCGATTGATCTCACAGCACGGCAGAGTAGTTGATGTGATGAATTGCCGCCTAGTGGACAGATTCTTAAGCGATACGCAGCAGAGACTCGGCTTGCGTACTACGACGAACGCTAACCGGCACGGATTTAGAGGTCGGCGTGTGCGTTTCATCCCCAAAGCTGGACAGCGGCACCAGCGGGTTGGTTTCGGGATAATAGGCGGCCAGATTACCGCGCGGAATCGCGTAGCTCACCAGCTTGAAGCCGTTGACGATGCGGGTAATGCCGTCGTTCCACAGCGTTTCGATATCGACCCTATCGCCGTCTTCCAGCCCCAGCGCGCTGATGTCATCCGGGTGCATGAATAGCACTTCCCGCTGACCATAGACGCCGCGATAGCGGTCATCCAGACCATAAATCGTGGTGTTGTACTGATCGTGTGAACGTAGGGTTTGCAGGGTAAAAGGCACGTCGCTGCCTTGTAGCTGCGGAAACAGCGTGTCGGGCAGCGCGGCATGGCTGAATTGCGCTTTCCCGTTGGGCGTATTGAAGTGCAGTTCAGCGGCAGCGTTACCGAGATAGAATCCGCCCGGCAGGTCGCAGTTGGCATTGAAATCCGTAAATCCGGGAAGGGTGGCGGCGATATGGTCGCGGATACGTGAGTAATCGTCCGCCAGCGCCAACCAGTCGAGCTTTTCATGACCGAGTACCGCATTGGCAATCCCTGCAACAATCGCTGTTTCCGAGCGCTGCAATGGCGAAAGCGGCTGACCGACGCCCTGTGACGCGTGCACCATGCTGAAGGAGTCTTCGACGGTAATAAACTGCGCACCGCTAGCCTGCATATCGAGATCGGTACGGCCGAGCGTCGGCAGAATCAATGCATCGACTTTGCCAGTAATCAGATGGCTGCGGTTGAGCTTGGTACTGATGTGTACGGTCAGATCGCAGCGGCTGAGCGCTTCTTCGGTACGGGCCGAATCGGGTGCAGCGGCGGCGAGGTTACCGCCCAGCGCGATCAGCACTTTTATCTCGTCGCGCAGCATCGCTTCCAGCGCTTCTACCGTGTTGTGACCTGCGGCATAAGGCGGCGTGAAGTCATAATGTTCAGCCAGACGATCGAGGAAGGCGGCCGTCGGTTTCTCGTCGATCCCCATGGTACGGTTGCCCTGCACATTACTATGGCCGCGTACTGGACACAGCCCCGCACCCGGTTTTCCCAATTGCCCGAACAGCAGTTGCAGGTTCACGATTTCCCGCACGGTGGCGACAGAGTGTTTGTGCTGGGTAATCCCCATCGCCCAGGTGCAAATTACACGCGGCGACTGCTGATAAATCGCTGCGACATAGCGCAATTGAGCTTCGCTCAGGCCGGACTGCTGTTCAATTTTCTGCCAGCTTGTGGCATCAACCACAGTAAGGTAGTCGTCCACCTGCTGGGTATGCGTGGACAGGAAATCCTGATCGAATAAACCGGCGTCCCCGGCAGACAGGCGCTGGCGATGCGTTTCCAGCAGGGCTTTTACCATCCCGCGCACGGCAGCCATATCGCCACCCAGATTGGGTTGCAGGTAGGTTTCGCTAATGGTGCCAGACAGCGGCGTGAGCAACTCCAGTGGATTCTGCGGATTGGCAAAACGCTCCAGACCGCGCTCGCGTAGCGTATTAAACGAGACGACGTGCGCGCCGCGATCGGCGGCGTGGCGTAGGCTATGCAGCATACGCGGGTGATTGGTGCCGGGGTTCTGTCCGAAGACGAAAATTGCGTCAGCGTGTTCGAAATCATCCAGCCGGATCGTGCCTTTACCCACGCCGATACTCTGTTTCAGACCGATTCCGCTAGCTTCATGGCACATGTTCGAGCAGTCAGGGAAATTGTTGGTGCCCAGCATGCGACCAAAAAGCTGATACAGATAAGAGGCTTCATTGCTGGCACGCCCAGACGTATAAAGTTCCACCTGATTAGGGTGTGCCATGTTACCGATATGGTGAGCGATCAGCGCAAACGCCGCGTCCCAACTGATAGGGACATAGCGATCGCTGGCACGGTCGTAGCGCATCGGGTGGGTTAAGCGGCCCTGATACTCAAGGAAATAGTTACTTTGCTGACGTAGCGTCGTGACGCTGTGAGCGGCGAAAAAATCCAGATCGACCGCTTTGCGCGTTGCCTCCCAACTGACCGCTTTCGCGCCGTTTTCACAGAAACTGAACGTGCTGCTGTTGTCATCACCCCAGGCACAGCCGGGGCAGTCAAATCCTTTCGATTTATTGACCCTCAACAAGTTTCGGATATTTTTCAGCGCTTGCTTGCTGTCGAGAACAAAACGCGTGGTGGCTTCCAACGAGCCCCAGCCGCCAGCCGCATTGCGGTATGGCTTGATGGATGGTTTGAATTTCATATACGTTCCGCAGGTGATAATGTTTTTTTTATGTGAACAAGATTTTAAATATTTGCTCTTAAGGGAAGTTTAGGTGCCGCCAGCGATCGCGTCTAATCAAATGCGGCTATGGTGGGATAGAGGCGGTTTATCGATGGTATACTCGGGACTTACCCACTACTGTGTCTGACGATCGAGCCTGACGATGGATATTAAGCAACTGCAATACCTGTGCAATCTGGAGAAAGAGCGCCATTTTGGCCGGGCAGCGGAAGCCAGTTTTGTCAGTCAGCCCACGCTCTCCATGCGGTTGAAAAATCTGGAGCGAGAGCTGGATCTGGCGTTAATCAATCGGGGTAACAATTTTGAAGGCTTTACCGCCGAAGGTGAGCGCGTGCTGGCTTGGGCGCGGGAAATCGTCTCGGTTTATCAGGGACTGAAGCTGGAAGTCGCGTCGCTGAAACGTGGCGTGAGCGGCGTATTGCGCATCGGCACAGTGCCGCAAAGCAGTATCGCGCTGTCGAGCCTGCTGGCGGCGGTGAACAAGGTTTACCCGCAGCTGGATTTTCAGATCTCGCTGTTCAGTGCGGATCAACTGCTGGAAGCGTTAAATGCGCATTCGGTGGATGTCGGCATTGGCTTTTTTGAATTCTCTACGCTACAGGAACTGCACTTTCAGGCGTCGCCGCTGAAGGAGCAGGGCGTTGATCTCTTGTTCCATCCGCACTATTTCCCACAGCTGGTGGGAGAGACGCCGCTGCCTCTCGATGCGCTTTCTGAGGTTCCGCTCTGTCTGGCGGAGGCCAGCCGCTATTTCCGTCGCTATCTCGATAGCCATTTCCGCGAAATGGGGGTTTCGCCGTGGGTTAAGGTGGAAAGCGCTTCCGTCCTGCAACTGATCCAAAGCACCTATGTCGGGCTTGGGTGCGGCATTGTGCCTCACGGCAGCCTGATCCCAGACATGACGCCCGCGTTAAAATTGCGACCGCTGCTGTTTCCGCCAATGCGCCGCCGCGCTGCCGTCGTTGTTGCACAAGCTGGCCGAGCAACGCCGCTGGCGCAGAACTTCTTTGATGCGGCGCAGGCGTGGTTGCAGGCTTAGAACCTATCCCATTAGGGCTATTTCATTTGCCATTTTGAACCTGGGCAGTGCTCGAAATCCTCACGTACTACGTGTACGCTCCGGTTTCTGCGCGCTGTCCGCGTCCAAACTGACTGCACCAATAACGCCTACTGGGATAGGTTCTTAGTCGTAAAGGCTTTCGTCCTGTACCGGTACAACCGATTTACTGGCGCGCAGTCGCCTGACAGACTGGTGAACCACCAGCGTACCGTTTAGTAGCAGGTTGCCAACCGGGGCTTCGGGGCGGATTAGACGATATTGCAGCAGCCTTATCGCCTCTTCGCCCAGCGCCTCACGCGGCACATGTACCGACGTGAGCGGCACGTCGTGAATAGCCGAGAGGTTGAATCCATCCATGCTCATCACCGAGACGTCCTGCGGTACGCGTAATCCCGCCTTATGCAGCGCATTCACCACCCCAACCGCGATGAAATCACCGCCTGCCAAAATCGCCGTAGGCCATTTATCTCGCGGGCAGCGGGCTAAAAAGGCCGTCATCGCCTGTTCTGCGTCTGCCGCGCTGAAATTATCCAGCGCCAGCAAGTTGTTCTCGCTAGAAAACGGCAGATTATGGTGCTGATAGGCATCCCGAATCCCATCCAGACGCAGCTCCATCGTGTAGCGACGCAGGCACAGCAGCGTCAATACGTTATGGTGACCTTGTTCAAAGAGATAGTGGGCGGAGAACTCGCCAATCAGCCGGTGTGCGGGGGCCACACCCGGTAAGCGCATCTTGCGGTCAATGCAGTTAATCAATATGCAGGGCTTACCGCTGTCCGCTGCCAGCGCATGAATATAGGGATCGTCGATGCCGATCAGCAGCGCCGCTTCCGTGGCCGGATCGTGCATTTTGTCTAAAAATAGCGCCGCATCGCTGTCATTTTCCTCCAGCCCGCAGTAGCGCACCCGTACATCGTGTGGCTTCAGGGCATCAATGATGCTCTGTACCACCTTGTGATAGAAGATGTCGGACCGAATATCAAACGCGCGCGGCGGGGCGAAAATAGTGAGTCCATTCAAGAGCAGGCGGCCGTTGGCGAGATCGGCCAGTACGCCGCACTGGCGGGCGCAGTTGAGAATGTCCGCTTTTGCCTGCTCGCTGGTATTGGACTGACCAGACAACACGCGTGAGACTGTACTGATCGAGTAGCCCGTCCGCTGCGCAATTTCGCGTATCTTCAGGTTTCCTTTCATTTTGTGATCCCGTTCACTTTCGAAAATGACAAAATTTTCATTGTTATCTATTACCTATTTTCAGGCGCTATAGACCGTTTTTTGTCTTGATTTTGACCATAACATGAAAATGTTTTCAAAAAAGTGAGTGTTTCACGATTTTCAATTGTTCTACTCTCATTTTGGTAAACCAATTTCAATGATTAGATGCAATAAAAAAGGATTTAACTCAATAAATACAATGATATGAAAATGGTTTGATTACTCGATAGGCTATAAATACAAAAATGCCGCCGAGATATCAGACCAATGTAACCCTACTTTCCTGTAAAGGAGTCACCATGAGTTTCGACATCAATTCGTCCTCCATCGCTACCAAAGGTAAACGGACATTCAGAAATCTGCGCTGGTGGGTGCTGAGCCTGTTCCTGCTCGGCGTTACCGTGAATTACATCACCCGTAATTCGCTGGGTATTCTGGCACCAGAACTGAAAACCAGCATGGGCATCACCACCGAGCAATATTCCTGGATCGTCGGTGCATTCCAGCTGGCGTATACCATTTTTCAGCCGATTTGCGGCTGGCTGATCGATGCTATCGGTCTGAAAATGGGCTTTATGATCTGCGCGGTGATCTGGGCGCTGATGTGCATCTTCCACGCGGGCGCGGGAAGCTGGCTGCACCTGGCGATCTTGCGCTTCTTTATGGGCGCGTCCGAAGCGGCAGCGACACCGGCGAATGCCAAAACGCTGGGCGAGTGGTTCCCTAAAAAGGAGCGACCGATTGCGGCAGGTTGGGCCGGTGTTGGCTTTTCCATCGGTGCGATGCTGGCACCGCCGATTATCGTTGTGGCGCACGCCTATCTGGGCTGGCAAGGCGCGTTTATGTTCACCGGTGGATTGGCGCTGCTGTGGGTGGCGCTGTGGTGGCTGTTCTATCACAACCCCGAAGATCACCCGAATTTAAGCCGCGAGGAACTGGATTTTATCCGTCAGGACAACGAGGCGCCTCCGGTCAAACTGCCTTTCTTCACCGCGCTGAAAACCGTCTCAAAAAACAAACGCTTTTACGGTATCGCGATTCCAGCATTTATGGCGGAGCCCGCGTGGGCCGTGCTCAGTTTTTGGGTGCCGCTCTATCTGGCGAATGAACGCGGTATGGATCTGAAACAAATCGCGATGTTCGCGTGGCTACCGTTTCTTGCCGCCGATCTCGGCAGCATCGCCAGCGGCTACCTCACCCGGCTCTACGTTCGCTGGTTCGGCTGCTCGCGCGTTAACTCGATTGTGGCGAGTTCGGTCACGGGTGCGTTTCTGATGCTATCGCTGGCGCTGGTTGCCGTCAGTAAAGATCCGTGGGTGGCGATTCTACTGATTTCCATCGGTGGATTTGGCCATCAGGTGATTTCCTGCATGTTGAGCGCACTGGTGGTGGAATCGTTCGATAAAGGGCAGATGGCAACGGTGAACGGGATGCGTGGTTCATTTGCCTGGATTGCCAGCTTCCTGTTCTCGCTGTTGATTGGCGTCACCGCCGACAAAATCGGGTTCAACCCGCTGTTTGTCGCGATGGGGTTCTTCGATCTGATCGGTGCCATCTTCCTGATCGCATTTATTGCTGAACGTCGTGGGAAAACGCGGTCGCAGGCATAACGCGCATTTATTTTTTCCTGAAAAGGACGCTGTATGAAAACGTTGAAAAATTGGGTGTTCCGCCATCAGAGCGCCGACCATGTTGAACTGTTGGTGGACGACAAACATGTGTTTCGCCTGTATGTGCTGGAACCGATGTTGGCCCGCGTGCTGGTTAAACAGCATGGCGAACTGAAGCTCAATCGCACCTGGAGCATCGCGCCGCAGCAGGATGTCCCCTGGCAGGGGCGCAGCCGCGAAAGTAGTGACGGTTTCAGCCTGCCGGGATTCTCACTGGAACAGTTGGACGATGCGCTGCGTATCAGCACCGCGCGGATGCGTATTACGATTCATCAACCGCTGTGGCTGGCGTGGGAATATTGCGATGAACAGGGCGAATGGCAGCCGTTTGCCGCCGATCGCCCCACCAGCGCCTATCTGCTCAACCCACACGGTGATGACGTTGCGCACTATCAGCGCCGTTTCCCGACTGAGCGCTATTACGGGCTGGGTGAAAAAGCGGGCAACCTTGAACGTACCGGACGCCGGTTTGAGTTCCGCAATCTGGACGCGATGGGCTACAACGCGGCGAGCACCGATCCGCTGTATAAGCATGTTCCCTTTACCATTACTCGGCGCGACGATGTCAGCTTCGGCCTGTTTTACGATAACCTGAGCACGACCTGGCTCGATCTCGGCAATGAAATCGATAATTACCATCTGGCTTATCGGCGCTATCAGGCGGAGGCGGGCGATCTCGATTATTACCTGTTCATCGGGCCGCGGGTGTTGGATGTCACGAAAGCGTTCGTTCGGCTGACGGGGAAAACGCTCTTCGGGCCTAAATGGAGTCTGGGCTACAGCGGTTCCACCATGCATTACACCGATGCGCCCGATGCGCAGCAGCAGCTGATGAAATTTATCGCGCTGTGCCGAGAACATCATATCCCGTGTGATTCGTTCCAACTCTCGTCGGGCTACACGTCGATCAACAATAAGCGCTATGTATTTAACTGGAACTACGACAAAGTCCCCCAGCCGGAGGTGATGTCGCAGGCTTTCCACGAGGCGGGCCTCAAACTGGCGGCCAATATCAAACCCTGTTTACTGCAAGATCACCCGAAATACGACGAGGTGTCGGCGCAGGGGCTGTTTATCCGTGATTCTGAATCCGATGTACCAGAACGTTCCAGCTTTTGGGACGATGAAGGTTCGCACCTTGATTTCACCAATCCGGCAACGGTGGCATGGTGGCAGGAGAACGTCACCCGGCAGTTGCTGGATAAAGGGATTGATTCGACATGGAATGACAATAACGAGTATGAAGTCTGGGATGGTGAAGCCCGCTGCCACGGATTCGGCGAAACGATGGCGATCAAACACATTCGCCCGCTGATGCCGCTGTTGATGATGCGCGCTTCGCTGGAGGCGCAGCAGCGCTTTGCCCCGACGCTGCGGCCTTATCTGATCTCTCGTTCCGGCTGTGCGGGAATGCAGCGCTATGTGCAGACCTGGAGCGGTGATAACCGCACCAACTGGCAGACGCTGCGTTACAACACGCGGATGGGAATCGGGATGAGCCTGTCCGGCCTGTTTAATGTCGGGCACGACGTCGGCGGATTTTCGGGCGACAAACCGGATGCCGAACTTTTTGTGCGCTGGGTTCAGAACGGCGTGATGCACCCGCGTTTCACCATTCACTCCTGGAATGACGACCAGACGGTAAATGAACCGTGGATGTATCCTGCGGTAACGCCCGCGATACGCAGTGCCATTGCGCTGCGCTACCGTCTACTGCCGTATTTTTATACCTTGCTGTGGCAGGCCAGCGCGGACGATGAACTGATGCTGCGCCCGACGTTCCTCGACCACGAGCATGACAGCGCGACGCTGGAAGAAACCGACGATTTCATGCTGGGGCGAGACATTCTGGTCGCCAGCGTGGTCGAGCAAGGGCAGCGCCAGCGTGAGGTGTACCTGCCTGCGAACACATCGGGCTGGTACGATTTTTATTCCGGCCAATGGTTCAGCGGTGGACAGACGATCGTGCTGGATGCGCCGTTGGAACGTCTCCCGCTGTTGGTCAGAGCGGGCGCAATGATTCCGTTGTCGGGGCGAACGGCGCACGTCAGCCCGCATGAAGACGATCAGCGTGAATTCCTGCTCTTTCCGCCTGTCGCTGGCGGTACAGATCGCGGGCTGCTGTTTGAAGATGATGGTGAGACGTGGCAATGGCGTGAAGGAAACGCGCTGTGGCTACGCTGGGAAATCCGTGCGGATAGCCAGCGCATTGACGTGACGTTCACATCGGAAGGGCGATATCAGCCCGCCTGGCGGCACGCGACGCTGCGCCTGCCAGCGGGCGAGCAGCGCCAGCTGTACATTAACGGTGTCCGCACGACGACCTATCAACACCAATAGTTATCCTATTTCTTCCTGTAGCGCCTCGGTCTTATTGCTGAGGCGTTTTTTTTGTTATGCAGAATATAAATAATATCCGATTGGTTATTTTAAGGATAAGAAGATGTTAATGAAGTGAATGGAATATTAAATATAAAAAAGAGTTGTGCCAATACCCTTAATAAAAGCGGATCTACAAAATAGTTTAAATACTAAGAAAACATTTTATAACATCAAAAAAAATAGATACTTGGTAAGTAATAAGTTCGCAAATTATCAGCCAGAAGAATTAATGATTAAAAGAAAACATGGCCTTTTCGAACAAGATTTTATTTTAAGTGGAGTATTCATTATGAAGAATAGTCACCATGATTTATTTGCTGCTTTTACTCTTCCCAACGGCGCGATGCTGAAAAACCGGGTACTGATGGCACCTATGACCACCTGTAGCGGTTTTTACGATGGGAGCGTGACCAAAGAGCTGGTGGAATATTATCAGGCTAGAGCAGGCAGTATCGGCACCGTGATTGTGGAATGCTGTTTTATTGATGACAAAGGGTTGGCCTTTCCCGGCGCGATAGGGATAGACAACGACGACAAAATTGGCGGACTGACCAAAATAGCGACGGCGATTAAAGAAAAAGGGTCGACGGCGATCCTGCAAATTTATCACGGCGGCCGTATGGTCGAACCCCGTTTTATCGGTGGTGCGACGCCGGTTGCCCCGAGCGCGATTGCCGCGCCGCGTGCGGGAGCCATCGTTCCTGTTGCCCTGTCGGGCGATGAGGTTGACGCCATGATCGGCAAGTTTGGCGATGCCGTCCATCGCGCCATTCAGGCGGGCTTCGATGGTGTGGAAATTCACGGTGCGAACACTTACCTTATTCAGCAATTCTATTCTCCCCACTCTAATCAGCGCTCAGATAAATGGGGTGGCAGCCGTGACAAACGCGCGGCCTTCCCGCTGGCAGTGTTGGATATCACCCACGAGGTCGCGGGTAAATACGCCGATCCTTCGTTCATCATCGGTTATCGTTTCTCGCCGGAAGAGATCGAAGAACCGGGTATTCATTTTGATGATTCTCTCTATCTGCTGGAAAAATTGGCGGCGCGTGGGCTGGATTATGTTCATTTCTCTATGGGAAATATTCTGCGCTCGTCCATTATCGAAACAAACGACCCGACCCCGCTGATTAAGAAATATGTTGCCCGCCGTTCCGTGACATTAGCGGCAGTTCCGGTGATTGGCGTAGGGGATATTGTCAATCAGGCAGACGCGGATGCGGCGCTGGAAAATGGTTATGACCTGATTGCCGTCGGCAGAGCCTGTATTGCTTATCCAGACTGGACAGATCGCATTGCCGAGCAGGAAAAACTCGATCTTTATATTGCCAGCGATAAACGTGAAGCATTAACGATCCCTGAACCGCTGTGGCGCTTTTCATTGGTTGAAGCCATGATTCGGGACGTGAATTTAACCGGTAAAAAATTTAAATCCGGGATTTATCAGGAAAATGTTCAGGATGAATGTGGCGAGCTGCGAATTGCTATCCATTTTGAGCAGAATCGGGTCGCCGATATTGCGCTGGAGAATAGCGAGATTGATGATTCACTGAAAATCAGTTTTGAAATTATCCGCGAACGCATTCTGGATACCAATAGCCCCCACGTTGATGCCGTAACGGGCGCAACGGCGCAGAGTGAAGCCATTAAAAAAGCCGTTACCAAGGCGATGGTGAAATCGAGCAAAGACGCCATTATTGCCGACGGCGGTAACCCAGACGCGCGTCGCGAAGCGGATGTGGTGGTGATTGGCAGCGGTGGCGCGGGGCTGGCGGCAGCGATTCAAGCTAGCGAAGAGGGCGCGCGCGTTATCGTCATTGAAAAGATGCCAGTCATCGGCGGCAATACCATCAAGGCCTCTGCCGGTATGAACGCGGCGGGAACCGTCTTCCAACAAAATAAAGGTATCGAAGATAGCCAGGCGCTGTTCTATGACGAAACGCTGAAAAGCGGCAAACAGAAGAACAATCCCGCACTGGTGCAATACTTCGTCGATCATGCGCCTGACGCGATCAACTGGCTGGCGCAGCACGAGATTGAACTGAGCGACATCACCACGACGGGTGGTATGAGCGTTGACAGAACGCATCGCCCTGCTAACGGCGCAGCGGTGGGCGGCTATCTGGTCAGCGGGCTGATTAAGAACCTCAATAAATACAATATTGAGGTGCTGCTGGAAACGTCGGTAACTGAAATTGTGCAGGAGAAAGGCAAGGTTAGTGCCGTCAGAGTCGTCAATGAGGAGCAGGAAGCGAGCCTGATTGCGACAAAAACGGTGATTGTCGCCACGGGCGGTTTTAGTGCCAATCAGGCGATGGTGGAGTCATACCGCCCAGACCTGAAAGGCTTCGTCACCACCAACCACAAAGGCGCCACGGGCGGCGGCATTCGTCTGCTGGAACAGATCGGCGCGGATACGGTGGACATGGGGGAAATTCAAACCCATCCGACGGTTGAACAGACAACCTCTTATCTGATCTCCGAATCCATTCGCGGCGGCGGGGCTATTCTGGTGTCGCAGCGCGGGGAGCGTTTCTTTAACGAAATGGAGACGCGGGATAACGTTTCGTCCGCCATCGTCAACCTGCCGGAAGAATGCGCGTACATCCTGTTCGACGAGCAGGTCAGAAACCGCAATCGGGCGGTCGAAGAGTATGTCGCACAGGGGCTGACCGTCAGTGCGGGTAGCGTTGCTGAACTGGCTGACAAGCTCAATATGCCGCCAGCGGCGCTGCACGCCACGTTCGAACGTTACAATGCCTTTATTGCCGGTAAACACGATGAAGATTTTGGTCGTACCACGGGGATGCGTGATCCGCTGAATCAGGCACCTTACTACGCGATTAAAGTGGCACCGGGCGTGCATCATACGATGGGCGGCGTGACCATTAACGAAAAAGCGGAAGTGCTGAATCGCCATAAAGAGACGATCTCTGGGGCTTATGCCGCAGGGGAAGTGGTTGGCGGGATCCACGGGGCGAACCGCATTGGCGGCAACGCCGTAGCGGATATCATTATCTTCGGTATTCAGGCGGGGATTCAGGCAGCGGCCTATGCGCGGGCACCGCGTCGTTCCGATGCTTTTCCGACGAAGGCGCGCAAGGCAAAGTTTGCGAAAGCTGTGGCGAAAACGGCTGAAAATCAGCCGATGCTGGTAGCCGAGTAAGTGATAGAAAAGAACGTGATAAAAGAGTAGTGCTAATGGCGGGCATCTGAAAGGGCGCTCGCGATTTTTCCGACCGTTTCCTCTCTGTACCGCCATTCGATCATGGGAGTCACCGTATGCCTTCTGTCGATAACGCTTACGCCTATTCCGTTCACCTGATGGGCAGCCCCATTCTGCTCAAACTGTTTGTCCATGATGAAACCGCGGTCAGGCAGGTTTTCCAACGCATCAAGCAGCTTGAAGACTTGCTAACCGTTAATCGAGCGCAGTCAGAAGTGATGAGCATCAACCATGCGGCGGGGAGAGGATACGTTTCGGTCAGTCCAGTTGTCTTTGAGTTGATTAAGCGCGCCAAAGCGGTGAGTCTGATTGAAAACAGCGGCTTTAACGTCGCGATTGGCCCCGTCGTGAAACTATGGAAAATCGGTTTTAGCGGCAGCACGGTGCCTGACAGCGAATCGATACAACGGGCGCTGGCATTAACGCATCCCGAGCGCATTATTCTCAGAGAGCAGGACTGCGCCGTGATGCTAGAAAGCGCGGGAATGGAGATCGACCTGGGCGCGATTGCGAAAGGCTATATCGCCGATATCGTCCGAGACGTCCTGCATCAACATGCGATTCAGGATGCGTTGATCAATCTGGGGGGAAACGTGCTCGCTATCGGCAGCGCGTTGACGGATGAACAAGGGCTATGGAGCGTCGGGTTACAGAAGCCTTTCGCGGATCGTGATAGCCTGCTGGGCATTATTAAGGTGAAGAACAAATCCGTGGTGACATCCGGCGTCTATGAACGCTTTTTTACCGTGGATGACCATATCTATCATCATATTCTCGATCCTCGGACGGGTTATCCGCTGGATAATGAACTGCACAGCGTCACCGTTATCTCGAACGACTCTCTCGACGGCGATATCTACACCACGTTGCTTTATGGTATGGGCGTCAGCGCAGGCATTACCTTTCTACAACACCAGCCGGATATCGAAGCGATCTTTGTGACAAAAGCGCGAGAGATTATCTTTTCTTCTCAGCGGCATTATGTGTTTGATTTGCTAGATGATAGCTATTTAGTTCACGTCGGAAGCATCATGTAAACGCGAATGATGACTAATGAAAATCAGTTTCCAGAGAGTGAAAACTGAGTGCAATAGATTAATGATGTGCGTGTTGGTGCTTTCGAATATAGTTAATCAATAAAGGTATTTAAAATACAATGGCTCAATGATGATATTGAGCCATTGTATTATCTAACTAATTATATAATTACTCTTTGACTGTAATTGTCGGGTCCCACTGGAAGTAACCATAGAGTTCTTGATTTCCGCCGTGTGGTCTATAGTATAACGCAAATTGTACTTGGTAATGCTCTGTTCCTAAGTCATTTACAATTGCCTGAGCATACCAATGTTTTCGTTCAACGAATGTAACAGGGAGTGCTGAGGTGCTATTGGTTGGACTTGGTTCTGATTCTACACGAGCGCTATTAATGAACTCAAGACCGGCAAAAACAGTGTTTCCTGCATATTTAGGTAACCCATAAACTAAAACACTTGAGTCTGAGTTAGCTGATTCTGACATGCCTGTCCAGCGAATAACATCATCGCGATTTGCTTTAACATTGAGGTCGCTTGTTCCACTTCCTGATATAGTAGACTGACCCGGTGCAACCATGTATGCGTATTTGTGAGCGATCGCCTTTGGATGTTTTTCATCTCGACTAGCAGAATCAAATGGAAAATCATTGATAACACTATCTGTATCAATAATAACTATAATATTGATAACGTTATTGCTTGAGTTACGTGGTGTGATGTTACTCATAAGGTATCCTTTTTTAAATAATTAACAATAATTTTGAAAATATATGTTGCGCCGCAGGTGGTGAATATATTAAGGGAAGAGTTAACTTACCCTGTTATTGATACTAGTTGTGTTATTTGGTTTTTACAATAACAACGCAAGATTATTTTTTAGATTTATTAGCTAGGGTTTTCATTATTCATCGGGTGATTTTATTATTGTTTTTCTTATAATGATTTTTTTAAATATAATTTATTTTTAATTTACACTCTAAATAATTTGAATTCCAGACAAGCAACAAGAGAGAGAATCCGATGGCCTTGCTTAAGTCATTCGGGGGGAGGGATGGTGTTGTCTGGCGTCGTACACTAGATATGCCGGAGAACGATACAGGTCTGTTCCGGGTAGACTATTCTCAGGTAAAGGGGGCTGTTAGGTGAAGTTGAGCAGCTGCCTTTGGAACAATGAAAGAGGGCGAGTGTGCGCTGGCTGAACAATTGATAAGCCAGATTGTTTGTAAGGGGGGTGACCTTCCCCGAGTGGTAAAAGAAAGGCAGAAAAATATAACAAAGCCAGTCAGTTAAGCAACTGACTGGCTTCACCGCAGGAGGAGGTGTTTTACAATAAAGCGAAAAGATAAGATTCTTATTTAGCTAAGGACATTGATTGATGCCGCTATTTGGAAATAGGAGTAAAGTTTTGGATCATTACTCTCTGGTCTACTGTATAATGCGAATTGAATGTAATACTCTTCTTGTCCTTTATCCCTCACTGTTGACTGCATATACCAGTGTTCTTGTGCAACAAAAGATGCGGGAAGTGGTTTAGTTGAGCCCGGCACCACTGAAGTACGTTTTCTTTTGTTATAAGTCGGAGCTGTGAATGTGTCAGCGCCTGATTTTTTAGATATATTATAGATTAAAACACTCGAGTCTGCGTTAGATGACTCGGACATGGCAAACCAACGAATAATGTCATCGATATTCGCTTTTATTTTGAGATTGCCGGTTCCAGAACCCTCGAGAGCGAAATCTCCTGTTACTACCATATAAGCAAGGCTTTTATTTTCAATTACTATCGGATTTTCCATTTTATCACTGGTTTTTATATTTTTATCGTTACGGATGGCCTCTGTGTCAAAAATAGTATTTATATTAATAATATGATGACTTGAACGTGGGGGAGTACTCATGTTTACCTCATTTGTTTTTAATAATAAAGCTAATGATTATTAATGTATATTGTTTTTACATTAATACAATTTCACTACACCTACGATTAAATGATAGATGAGCTTTTTTTTTTTGCATAATAAATGAATTTATTTTTAATAAATAATGATTTGATTTTGGTGGTGAAGGTTTTATTTCAATGAACTAAAAATACAGAGTGATTATTTCTAACAAGAATTATTTCTTGGTGTGGGTAAAAATAGTGTGGTGCTTCCGGTTGGTTTATCCTCGTATATAATGTTCGTTCTTTAGATTATCTCATACCCTGCATTAATGTTCACTGTCTACGTGATCAGTCTCCTAATATTTTGGCCTGTCGCTCATGCTGAAGTGGAGCTTATCGATGAATTCGATGAAAAATGACATTTTGTCGGCATTAAAGCCTATCAGCCTTGCTCTCCTGAAATCTATTGGGGTAACCTCTGCTGCGGTGATATAACGATGGTTTTGCGCCATTGTGTTCTTATAGCTGTTTTTTTGGACGTGTTCTGTGCCACGAAAACAGCGATAATCCAACAGACAGGGCAGGAGAATACCTATGTATCAACACAGAGACTGGCAGGGCGCGCTGCTTGATTTTCCAGTAAATAAAGTCGTTTGCGTCGGAAGTAACTACTCAGAACACATCAAAGAAATGGGCAGTGCGACCCCGAGTGAGCCAGTTTTATTCATCAAGCCTGAAACCGCACTGTGTGACTTATGTCAGCCTGTTGCCATCCCCAAAAAGCTGGGATCGGTTCACCACGAGGTTGAGCTGGCTGTGCTAATCGGTACGCCGTTGACGCAGGCGAATGAAGAGCGCGTCGCCCGGGCGATTGCGGGTTATGGCGTGGCGCTGGATCTGACATTGCGTGATTTGCAGTCTGAATTCAAAAAAGTGGGTCAACCGTGGGAAAAAGCCAAAGCGTTTGACGGCTCCTGCCCGATCTCCGGTTTTATTCCGGTTGCCGAGTTTGGCGATCCGCAGCAAATCGAGCTGGGTGTAAAAGTGAACGATGAAGTGCGCCAGCAGGGCAATACGCGTGATATGATTACACCGATTCTGCCGCTGATTGCCTATATGAGCCGTTTCTTTACGTTGCGCGCGGGCGATATTATTTTAACGGGTACGCCGAAAGGGGTCGGTCCGATCCTGTCAGGCGATATGTTGACGATTACGGTGAATGATCGGACGTTGAGCACGCGTATTATCTAACGCCCCGACTGCCCGTGTTGAACGACGGGCAGCAAAACCTCCCCGCCGCAACCTGCCAGAATCACACCTCTTTTTCACAATACAGATTTTTCACAATACAAAGTAACCGGAAGAAAAATGACTGAACGCCCTTTTTGGCAGCAAAAAACGTTATCTGAGATGTCTGACGATGAATGGGAATCGCTGTGCGATGGCTGCGGTCAGTGCTGTTTGCATAAACTGATTGATGAGGATACTGAGGAAATTTACTTTACCAACGTCGCCTGCAATCAACTGAATATTAAAAGCTGCCAGTGCCGTAACTATGAGAAACGCTTCGAGTATGAGCCGGACTGCATCAAGCTGACGCGTGAAAACCTGCTGACGTTTAACTGGCTACCAGCGACCTGTGCTTATCGCCTGATTCATGAACGTGAAGGTTTACCGCAATGGCATCCGCTGGTATGCGGTACTAAAACGGCAATGCACCGTGAGCGCATCTCCGTGCGTCATATCGCCGTAAGCGAGAGTGAGGTGGTGGACTGGCAGGATCATATTTTTAACAAACCCGAATGGGCGCGATAGTTATTGTTCGGTGTGGGCGGTTGTCTGGTTGAAACTGTTTACTGGTTAAAACAAGAAGCCCCTCAATCTTAATCACTCAGAAGAGGGGCTTTTTATCGGGGGGAGAGTCGGTGTTCATCAGTCATCCCATCTGGGGCTTAGGTATGCAGCCAGAAAGCTGAGAAAAAGAAGGCCGCCTAATACGGCGATGAAGACTTTGATACTGCCTAACATGGTTGTTTCTCCTGAGTAGATTAATTGCGATAGAAATACCTCATAGGGTGAAAAGTCATCGTTGACCTGCGGTATGTACTATAGACATGGGGGATATGTTCATGAAGAAAAAACGCTCAGAAAACGGGGCGTGGTTTACATATCGTTGAGGTAAAAAACACCACGCCACACTTCACTGCCGAAGCGGGAATGCTCATCTGTTTTTTGCCTTCCACTTCACACTTTTCTTGTTCATTGTGCGAATCATGCTGCCTTCTCCGGCATAAATCGTGACGTGTTGTATAATTTTAGAGCCACGTAACCAGCAGGAGGGAGAGTATGTGATTAACTTTGAGAAAATTATTCTTGAGTACAGCGAGCAGTACACAGACTTTGCTGCCTCCACCATTGCTTTTATGGAAAGTCAGGAAAAAAAGATCGACGCAGATGAAATATCACGAAGAATTCCGCAGGAAAAAAGGCCTTTTTTTAACGAACGATTAGGCCATTATCGCGATATCTACAGGCCGCAGCAGTGACGATGGGCGCAAACCAGTGAGGCGTAGAAACGGTTACGAAAAGCCCGACAACCTTGTCGGGCTTTTCGATTTATATCCGTCATACTTCAAATTGCAAAGCGTTGGCTCGTTAGGCCAACGCTTTGCGTTGTTCAAACGTTAACGTTTGTCCTGAGACTCGAATTATTTAGGGTATATCATTAACGGCTGAAGAGATCGCGACGCTTGGGACGAAAAGGCTGGGCGATCAGCACTAGCACGGCAATCAACAGATAAGCGGCGAAGATGCCAAGTAGCCATTGCGGCATTTCCATAGAAAGAAATGACCACTGACGCTCTGAGCAATCCCCTGTTGCATTGAAAATGGCGGGTAGCCATTTGTCCAAAGGTAACCAGGACGGGAAGCTGACAAAGAAGTCACAGGTATTAAACGGCGACGGATTTAACAAAATATCCGTGTGTTTCCATGCCAGCCTAAGCCCTTCGTAAGAACTGTATATCCATAGCGCGATAGCGGGGTAACGCAACGGAGTTGATGGCGCCATGGCACCAACAATACCTGCTGCGAACACGCCCCACAGCGCGCAGCGCTGGTAGATACACAGCACGCACGGTTTTAATAGCATAACGTGCTGAAAATAGAGCGCAGTCAATTCCAACGCTAAAGCAGTAAACGCCAGCAGCAGCCACGCACCACGCCCGCGTGAGCAACGATTAAGAAATCGCAACATAAAAATATTCCATGCTAAACATGATTAAAGCAGCAGTGTAAACCGTTCTGGCTTCACTGCCATCATTTCACTGTGCAAAACGTAACGATATGTTTATTTGATGCTTTTCTATCATTATGTGGCGACGAAAAGCGTATTGATAACGTCATCAAGACGGAAATTGTCGCCACCGTGATGACTATACACGATCGTGATTATGAGTGACTGCCCGATATGGTCAAGTCTGGCAAAGAAATCCATTGTTTATTCATCAAAAAATCGGTGAACGGCACGAGCGTGAACTCAACGCAAAGCAAACCGACCAGCGTCATCACAATGGTATAAGGTAGCGCCATGATCACCATGCGCCCGTAAGACAGGCGGATAAGCGGTGCCAGAGCGGAAGTCAGCAAGAATAGGAACGCGGCTTGCCCATTCGGCGTGGCGACGGAAGGTAGGTTGGTGCCAGTATTGATCGCTACCGCAAGCAGTTCGAACTGGGGCAGCGAGATGTGTCCATTCTCAAATGCATTACGCGCTTCGTTAATATAAACCGAGCCAACGAAGACGTTATCCGATATTGATGATAGCAGGCCATTGAACAGATAAAACTGCGTCAGTTGCGCACTCTCAGAAGATTGAAGGACGTAATGGATAATCGGCGAGAACAACTGCTGCTCGATAATGACGGCGACGATGGCAAAGAAGACTGTCAACAGTGCGGTAAACGGCATGGCATCCTGAAAGGCTTTACCGATGGCATGTTCTTCCGTCACGCCGCAGAACGTTGTGGCCATGATAATCACAGAAAGGCCAATCAGCCCAACCTCCGCCAGATGAAACGCCAGTGCAACAATGAGCCAGACGCCAATCACCGCCTGCACGATTAGGCGCGTGTTATCTTGCTGTGTGCGCTTTTCTGTCATGTCCCGATCGTAATCTTCAAGTACACGACGCACATTATCTGGCAGGTTGACGCCGTAGCCGAAGAGTTTAAAACGCTCAACCAGTACGCAGGTCAGGATACCGCAAATAAACACCGGGACGGTCACGGGTGACATTCGCAGGAAGAAGCTGACGAAATCCCAACCTGCGCTTTTTGCGATAATCAGGTTCTGAGGTTCGCCAACCATTGTCATTACGCCACCCAGAGCAGTACCGACGCCAGAATGCATGAGCAGGCTGCGCAGGAATGCCCGAAATTGCTCCAGCGTACGGTGATGCTCTTCACTGTTCAATGCGCTGTCATCGCTGATATCGGCTTCGTTTTCACCCTGTTGGGATACGAAGCGATGGTAGATCCCATAAAATCCGATAGCGACGCTGATAACAACAGCAATCACGGTCAATGCATCAAGGAAGGCGGAAAGGAAGGCAGCGGCAACACAAAAAGCAAGTGATAGCAGCGTTTTGGAATGAATGCGCAGCAACAATTTGGTAAACACAAAGAGCAACAGCTGCTTCATGAAATAAATGCCAGCTACCATAAACACCAGCAGCATGAGGACTTCAATATTCCCGGTGACTTCATGCCACACCTGTTGCGGGCTGGTCATACCGATAAATATCGCTTGTAGCACCAGCAGGCCGCCAGGCTGTAATGGGTAACATTTCAGCGCCATACCTAGCGTAAAAATAAACTCCACGACGAGTAACCAACCGGCCCAAAACGGGCTGACAAAATAGAACAGCAGCGGATTAAGCAGCAAGAAGCAAAAAATAGTCAATTTGTACCAGTCTGGCGCGTATCCGAGGAAATTTTTTAATAGCGCACGGTGGAGGGGCATGCCGCTCATAATGGAAGAGGAATCCTTATTCGTTAGAATAGTTTGATGGTTTTTATCATATCGTAAAAACTTTACAAACGGGCAGAAGTCTACCGTTCTACGCCGCAAGAGGGCGGTTTGCAGTCACAATTTTTCATTGAAATGGTTCGGTGCCCGAGTGCGGCGCTATATCATGATTCTTTCGTCTGGTATTATGACTTGGCTTTTTTCGGCAATCACCGCTACGGATTATCAAACACATGGTTATAAAGGCGCAAAGTCCGGCTGGATTCGCGGAAGAATACATTATCGAAAGTATATGGAATAACCGCTTTCCTCCTGGCTCTATTTTGCCCGCGGAAAGAGAGCTTTCCGAACTGATCGGCGTGACACGTACTACCCTGCGTGAGGTACTTCAGCGCTTAGCCCGTGATGGCTGGTTGACGATACAGCACGGGAAACCCACAAAAATTAACAATTTTTGGGAAACCTCGGGGCTCAATATTCTGGAAACGCTGGCGCGACTCGATCACGATAGCGTGCCGCAACTGATCGATAACCTGCTGGCCGTGCGCACCAACATCGCCGCTATTTTTATTCGGACGGCGTTACGCCATAACCCGGAAAAAGTGCGTGATGTATTAACTCAGGCAAGCGCGGTAGACGATAGCGCAGAAGCTTTTGCGCAGCTTGACTACAACGTGTTCCGTGGTTTGGCTTTTGCCTCTGGCAATCCGATTTATGGTCTGATCCTGAACGGTCTGAAAGGGCTATATATCCGCGTAGGGCGCTACTATTTTTCCAATCCGGAAGCCCGCAAGCTGGCGGTGAATTTTTACGGTCGGTTGGAAGCGTTGCGTAGCGAAGAGCTCTACGATCAGGTGATGGATGTCGTCAGACATTACGGTAAAGAAAGCGGCGCGATCTGGCACAGTATGCAGAGTGCTATCCCGCGGGATATCGCAGAAGTACGCCGCTAAGACTCATACCGCGTCATGATGAAAATATGAAAGGGGATTCAGGTAACAACCTGAATCCCCTTTGTCTTTAGTCATGTAGCCGTTTCGCTATGTGGATGTTGCCCCGTTACGCGGCGGGCAGCGTTCAAGCAGTTCAATACTGCCATCCACATTAGTCTGTTCCAGATAGACGTCAAACCCCCACAGACGATGGACGTGCTTCAACACTTCCTGGCTACTTTTATCCAGCGGGGCGCGGTTATGCGGTACATAGCGTAACGTCAGTGCTCGGTTACCGCGTAAATCCACATTCCAGACCTGAATGTTCGGCTCCAGATGGCTCAGGTTGTACTGTGCCGACAGTTCCTGCCGAATCAGGCGGTAGCCTTCTTCGTCGTGAATCGCGGCAATTTCCAGATAATTGTTTCGATCATCGTCCAGCACGGTAAATAGCCGGAAGTCACGCATCAATTTAGGCGACAGGAACTGGCTGATGAAACTCTCGTCTTTGAAGTTCTGCATCGCAAAATGCAGTGTATCGAGCCAATTTTTACCGGCAATATCGGGAAACCAGTAGCGGTCTTCGTCGGTCGGTGACTGACAAATACGTTTGATGTCCTGAAACATGGCGAAGCCCAGCGCATAAGGATTGATGCCGCTGTAATATGGACTGTTATACGGCGGCTGATAAATCACATTAGTGTGGCTGTGCAGGAATTCCAGCATGAAACGCTCAGAGACCCGGCCTTCATCATAGAGATGGTTCAGGATGGTGTAGTGCCAGAAGGTGGCCCAGCCTTCATTCATCACCTGAGTCTGCTTCTGCGGATAGAAGTACTGGCTGACTTTACGCACGATGCGCAGAACCTCTCGCTGCCAAGGCTCCAGTAGTGGTGCATTTTTCTCCATGAAATAGAGTAGGTTTTCCTGCGGTTCTTGCGGGAAGCGTCTCGCTTGTTCTGGTGCGGCACCCTGTTCGCGTCGTGGTAATGTCTTCCAGAGGTCATTCACCTGGCTTTGCAGATAGGCCTCACGGCTTTTCTGGCGGGATTTTTCCTCTTCGAGCGAAATTTTTTGCGGACGCTTGTAGCGATCAACGCCGTAATTCATCAGCGCATGGCAAGAATCTAACAGATGTTCCACCTCGTCTACGCCATAACGCTCTTCGCATTGCGCAATATACTGCCGGGCAAACAGCAGGTAATCGACAATAGAACTGGCGTCGGTCCAACTGCGGAACAAGTAATTACCTTTGAAGAATGAGTTGTGTCCGTAGCAGGCATGTGCCATGACCAGCGCCTGCATTGGCAGCGTGTTTTCTTCCATCAAATACGCGATACAGGGATCGGAGTTAATGACGATTTCGTATGCCAGCCCCTGCTGCCCGTGTTTGTAACGCTGTTCGGTTTCGATAAACTTCTTCCCGAACGACCAGTGGGAATAGTTGATCGGCATGCCTATACTGGAATAGGCATCCATCATTTGTTCTGAAGTGATGACTTCAATCTGATGAGGATAGGTCGCCAGACGATACGACTTGGCCACCCGATCGATTTCATCGAGGTAAACCTGCAATAACTCAAACGTCCAGTCCGGTCCATCACTCAGGCGAAGTGTTTTTTTTACCTGATTATCCGTCGATATAGCCATCAGCGCGCCCCTTACCATAACAAGCCTATACATGAGATTTCGTTTACTGCCTTCCCGCTGGCTCCTGTCAAAAAATCATCGTGGTTCATTTAGTTATAGCTGAGCTTTGGAAACGCGGCAATTGACGAATTGAGCGTGTTGCTGGAGAAAGAACACTGAGGTTATGCCCTCTCATGATAGTTAGTTTGCGGCGTTAGGTTGCAGACATCTTTCTGCTAATCACGATAGCCTGCTTGGCATCACTAAGATGCAAAACTAATTCGTATTTATTTTCTTCTTGGCAATATTATACACTTGAATTTCTTGATAATGATTTTTCGGTAAAAGAGACTATTTAAAGTATAGGAATAAATGGTTAAAATTCATTAGCCATTTATTCCACTAGATGTAATTTTTTAATTAGATACAGTAATAGTCGGGTCCCATTGGAAGTAACCAAAAAGTTTCTGTTCTCCACCTTCAGGACGGTAATATACCCCAAATTGTACTTGGTATTTTTCAGTCCCTGCTTTAGTAATATCAGCTTGAATAAACCAATTAGATTGTTCCTCGAATTTTACAGGGAAAGGGCCAGTTGAGCCTGGTTTCGGTAACATGGATTTTTTCGTATACATTTTGAATGCTGCATCTGTAAACACATCTGTGCCGCCAAATTTTGGTAAATCATAAATTAAAACACTGGAATCAAAGTTATTGGATTCTGAGACTCCGGTCCAACGAATGACATCCCCTACATTGGCTTTTATATTAAGATCTGCCGTACCAGAACCTTTAATGACAGATTTATTGGTTGCTACCATGTAAGAATATTCATGACCAATTTGGGTTGGTTTCTTTTGATCCTGACTGGGGTTTCTTCCGATAAATTTATTAATAATAAAGTCAGTATCTATAACAACAGTAACATTAATAACATTATGGCTTGATCTAGTATCATTAGGATTAATTTCACTCATGGGATAACCTCACTTGTTCACGCTAAATAATATTTTATGCAATAATAATCGCATGCTATGGTTTTTTTCTGAGAGCATATATGAATCGCTAGATTTTTATCATAGTTTGTTATTTTGTTTTTACAAGAATAAATTTTTTTTATTTTTTTATTTTGGTCATTATTTAATTGAGGTTACTTTCTTAAATTATTATATCTAGGGTATTTAAATATTAATGATTATTATTTTATATGTTAATTTAAGCAATTATATCTTTTAAATAAAAAAGTAGCCTATCCGAGATAGGCTACTTTTGATGACTTATTTCAGTTCCAACTCGTTCATGGCGGCGATGCTGAAACCACCGTCGACGTGCAGAACTTCACCGGAGATACCGGCAGCCAGATCGGAACACAGGAACGCGGCAGAGTTGCCCACATCTTCAATGGTAACGACACGGCGGATTGGCGTAACGGCTTCGCAGTGCGACAGCATTTTCTTGAAGTCTTTGATGCCGGAGGCGGCCAGTGTACGAATCGGGCCCGCAGAGATGGCGTTGACGCGCACGCCCTGAGCACCCATGGCATTCGCCATGTAACGTACGTTCGCTTCCAGAGACGCTTTTGCCAGACCCATCACGTTGTAGTTAGGGATAGCACGCTCAGCACCCAGGTAGGACAGGGTAACCAGCGCAGAGTTCGGGTTCAGCATCTTACGGCAGGCTTTCGCCATCGCGACGAAGCTGTAAGAGCTGATATCGTGAGAAATGCTGAAACCTTCACGGGTAACGGCATCAACGTAGTCACCGTCCAGTTGGTCGCCCGGTGCGTAAGCAATGGAGTGCACGAAGCCATCAAAGTTCGGCCATACGTTAGCCAGTTCGGTAAACAGTGCTTCGATGCTGGCATCTTCAGCGACATCACACGGCAGAACGATGCTGGAACCCAGTTCGCTGGCAAAGCCTTCAACGCGTGCTTTCAATTTGTCGTTCTGATACGTGAAGGCCAGTTCGGCACCTTCGCGTTGCATTGCTTGTGCAATACCGTAGGCAATAGAACGGTTGCTGGCAACACCTGTTACCAGAATGCGCTTACCGGTAAGAAAACCCATAGCAGTAATCCTTGTGATCATTGTTGCTGCGATCGCCACTTTTGTGCGTGTAAACAGTAAGTGTGCCCGTAAACGTACGCGGCAAGTGACGGCCGAGATGAATAAACCGCGCGATTCTACCATGTTGGGGACGGTAGGGGTACTCCGAGCAGTATCCCCCTTTTTCCACAGTCCTGTGGCCGTCGCGGGGATGCTGCCGTGGTGCGCGGAGATTAACGTTGTGCGCCGTCGCGTCGCCAGGCGTCGGCGCTGAGCGCTTCGCCGAAGTGGCTGGCAATCAAACGTTTCGTCAGGTCATGTAGCGGGGTGGACAACACATCGGCGGTACTGCCGCGTTCGACCACTTCGCCTGCCTGCATCACCAGAATCTGGTCGCTGATGTGTTTCATCATGCCCAGATGCTGCGTCACGTAAATATAAGAGATACCGTGCTTTTCCTGTAGTTCCAGCATCAGATTAATAATCTGTGACCGCATAGACATATCCAGTGACGCCAGTGCCTCATCGGCGACAATCACTTTCGGTTGCAGGATCAGGGCACGCGCCAGACCGACGCGCTGTTTTTGCCCCGGCGCGAGCGCATGCGGATAGTAATAGGCGTGATCGGGACGTAGCCCAACCTGATGCAGCGCTTGGTTAATCGCTCTTTCACGCGCTTCGGCGCTGAGGTCGGTATTCAGTCGCAGCGGGACATCCAGCAGTTGCCCGATGCGCTGGCGCGGATTGAGCGCATTGCTCGCATCCTGAAAGATCATGCGGATGCGCTGGCTGCGATAGCGGTAATCGCCGTAGTGCAGCGGATGGTCATCGATAACCAGCTCGCCGGACGTCGGCGCGATCATGCCCGACAGCATTTTAGCCAGCGTTGATTTCCCTGATCCGTTCTCGCCGATGATGGCGAGCGTTTGCCGTTCACGCAGCGTAAAGCTGACGGATTTCACCGCCTCAACATGCTGACGACGGAACAGCCCAGTCCGATAGCGAAACGTCTTGGTCAGGTTGCGGGCTTCAAGCAGCATCTCAACCATCACGGTTCCTCCATGTTGAGCGGAAAGTGGCAGGCATATAAGTGGTTCTTAACGGAGAGCAGCGGCGGCGTTTGCATACACTGCTTTTGTGAATAAGGGCAACGTGGGCCGAGCCGGCAGCCAATCGGCAGGTGTTCCAGCGAGGGAATCGCACCGTTCAGGGTGTTTAACCGGCTTTTGTGCGGCAGCGAGCGGCCGAAATCGGGCATTGCGCGAATCAGCGCCTGCGTATAAGGATGATGCGGCGCGGTGATCAAATCTTCACTGGTAGCGCTTTCCACCGTTTGACCGCAATAGAGCACGTTAATCCGATCAGCCCATTTGCTCATGGTTTGCAGGTCATGGCTGATGAGCAGAATCGTGGTGTTATTGTTCTGGTTCAGGCGCGACAGCAGGCGGAAAATCTGTGCCTGCGTGGTCGATTCCATGGCGTTGGTTGGTTCATCGGCAATCAGCAGGCGCGGCTGGTTCGCTAGCGCGATGGCAATCATCACTTTCTGACACTCGCCGTCGCTTAGCTCATAGGGATAGCTGCCCATAATGTCTTTGTGATCTTTAATCCCGACGCGGTGCAGCAGTTCGATCGCGCGGCGCTTGCGCCAGTTAAACCGCTGCCACCAGCGGCCTTTATACGTCCAGCCGGGAATCGCCTGCACCAGTTGCTTACCGACACTTTCGGACGGATCGAGACAGGATTGCGGCTCCTGGAAAATCATGGAGACGTTATGGCCGACCAGCTTACGTCGCTCGCGCGACGACAGTTGCAGCAGGTCGATGTCATCGAAGCGGAAGCGATCGGCGGTTACGCGCCAGTTTTCTTTGGTGATCCCGCAGATGGCTTTAGCAATCAGGCTTTTACCGGAGCCGGATTCGCCCACCAGCCCGCGAATTTCCCCTTCGCTCAGCGTCATACTGACGCGGTCGACGGCTTTTACTGCGCCGTCTGCGGTCAGAAATTCAATCGTCAGGTTACGGATATCAAGTAATGGCATAGGGAGTCGTCGCCTCTTATTCCGTTTCCGCGACGAGCGCGCGGCGGATGCCGTCGCCCAGCAGGTTGACGATTAACACGCTCAGTGCGATAGCTGCGCCGGGCAGCATCACGGTCCACGGTGCGGCATAAACCAGCTCCAGCGAGTTGCCAAGCAGGGCACCCCATTCGGTTGTCGGTAACTGCGCGCCCAAATCGAGAAAACCCAGTGCGGCGATATCCAGAATGGCGATCGACAACGCGCGGGTAAATTCGGAGACCAGCAACGCAGCGATGTTTGGCAGCACGACGAACCAGACCAGATAAAGCGTGGAAGCGCCGTCGAGGCGGGCAGCGATCACGTACTCTTTGTCCATTTCATCGTGCACAGCGTTGTAGATGGTGCGCACCATACGCGGCAACAGCGCCAGCCAGACGGCGAGCATCGCGTGTTCGAGCTTAGGGCCGATAAAGGCGATGACTACAATCGCCAGCAGCAGCGACGGAATAGACAGCAGCGTATCCAGAATATGGTTGAGCATCGCAGAGCGCAGCCCGCGTGTGACGCCCGCAAAAACGCCCAACACGATGCCGCATAGCGCTGCCGCGTAGGTGACGATGAGCGAGGCGCCGACGGTCGGTGCTGCACCGCTCAGCAGGCGGCTTAGCTGGTCGCGACCTAAATCGTCGGTGCCGAGAAAGAACGAGACTTCACCGTAGTGAGACCAGGAAGGAGGCAGCAACTGATAGCCCAAGAATTGCTGGTCAACTTCATAAGGTACGAGAAATTTGCCGAACAGGCACAGACCGATCAGGATCAGAAAGCCGTATAGCCCGATCATCGCCAGCATATCCTGGTGGAATGCCCGCCAGGTATCGCCTAGTCGGCTAGGCAGCCGCTTTTCGCTATAAACGTTATCGTAGGGCATACCATTCCTTGTGTTTCAACGGATTTGCCATGGCACCCCAAATATCGGACAGGATGTTAACTGTGATGACCATTGCACCGACCACCATCACGCCCGCAGAAATTGCAGCAAAATCCTGCTGACGAATGGCATTCACCAGCCAGCGACCGATACCCGGCCAGTTAAAGACCACTTCGGTAATCATCGTCAGCGTCAGCATGGTGGAAAATTGTAATCCCAATTTGGGAATGATCGGCGGCAGCGCGTTATGAATCAGGTGGCGGCGAATGATCGTAAAGCGCGACAGTCCGCGGGTGGCTGCCGCTTTAATGTAGTTTTTGCTGATAATTTCCGTAGTGCTGACGCGCATCAGGCGAATCACTTCAGTCGTCGGCCCGACAGCCAGCACGGTAATCGGCAGAATCAGGTGGCGGATGGCGCTGACGATCATTTCACCGCGATGTGGCGAATCTGACAGCCAAGCGTCAATCAGCGCAAATCCGGTGACGGTTTTTACCTGATAGAGCAGGTCGAAACGGCCTGAAACTGGCAGCCAACCGAGGTGCAGCGAGAAGAAGAGCGTCAACAGTAGCGCCAGCCAGAACACCGGTAGGGAAAAGCCGATGAGCGCCAGCGTGCTAATTACAATGTCCGCGCCGCGATTCTGCATTACGCCGGCGGTAATCCCCAGTGGAATGCCGACCAGCAGCGAGAGCGCAAACGCCAGCAGACAAAGTTCAATCGTGGCCGGGAACACTTCTTTCAGCAATTCGCTGATGGCCTGTCCGTTAATACTGGAGCGACCGAAATCCCCCTGAAGCAGACTGGTGAGGTAAAAGTGATAGGCATCAAACAGCGCTGCGCCGTTGAGCGGTGCGTTAGGCGTGTAATAACTGAGGCTAAAGCCAACCAGCGTCAGCAGTGACAAGGTCACAATCAGTAACACCAGACGTCGCAAGGTAAAGATAATCACGGCTGTGCTTCCTCCACGGTTTCCGGTGCAGAAGGCTTCTGCTGCGGCTGTTGGTCCTCGCGGAAGACGCCCGCGAACGAGGCATTGCCGAAGGGACTCAATACCAGCCCTTTCATGTCATAGCGGTAGGCCAGCAGCCGTAATGACGACGCCAGCGGCAGAACGGGTAATTGTTCTGCCAGAATACGCTGTGCCTGCTGATAATAGTCAATCCGCTTAGAAAGCTGCTGTGACGAGAGCGCGTTTTGCAGCACTTCATCAAAAGTGGGATCGCACCAGTGCGCGTAGTTGCTCTGGGAGCGAATAGCAGCGCAACTTAGCAACGGCCGGAAAAAGCTGTCTGGATCGTTACTGTCCGTTGCCCAGCCTGCCAGCGTTAAATCGTGGCTGAGCTCCATCAGCCGCGCTTCCTGAAAACGGCCTTCCACCGGAACGATGGTCACGGTGACGCCAATTTGCGCCAGATCGGCCTGTAAAAGTTCTGCCGTTTTCAACGGGCTGGGGTTATAGGATTGTGAGGCACTGGGTACCCACAGGCGCAAGTTTAGGTTAGTCAGCCCCAGTTCCTGCAAGATTTGCCGCGCTTTCTTCGGATTATATTCCGTAACCTGCGATTCATTGTCGTACGCCCACGAAGCACGAGGCAAAATAGACGCCGCCGTTTCCGCCGTGCCGTAATAGATCGACTGCATCAGCCTGTCGTTATTGATCGCCAGTGCGATGGCTTCCCGCACGCGGCGGTCGTCCAACGGCGGTTTACGCACGTTGAAGGCCAGATAGGCGACGTTCATGCCGGGGCGTAGCGAGAGACGCAGGCGCGGGTCGTTACGCAGGATCGTCAACTGACTGGCTGCCGGATAGGCGAGGACATCACATTCGCCTGTCAGCAGTTTGGATAAGCGACCCGTACCGCCGGAACCGAGATCGACAACTACCTGCCGCATGCGTGGCAGGCCGCGCCAATAATCACTGTTGCGCGTCAACCGGATATATTGCCCGTTGCGGTATTCATTGAGCAGATAAGGGCCGGTGCCGACCGGTTCGCGATCCAGTAGCTCTTTCTTGTCTTCTTTCGTCAGGCGTTGCGCGTATTCTGCGGACAGAATCGGCGCGTAGTGTGTGGCGAGATGCCAGAGGAAAGAGGCGTCCGGGCTGTTGAGCCGGATCTCAATGCTGTATTCGCCCAACTTGCGGATACTTTGCACCGAATCGGCGAATTGCAGACTGTCGAAGTAGGGATATTCGCTGCCGTTGACATCATGATACGGGTGTTTTTCGTCCAGCATGCGCTGGAAGCTGAATATCACGTCGTCAGCGTTCATATTGCGGGTTGGGCTGAACCAGGCGGTGTGCTGAAACGGCACATCGCGGCGCAGGTAGAAACGGTATGTCGAACCGTTGTCCAAGACTTCCCAACGCTGAGCCAGTTCTGGCATCAGACGATAGGTATAAGGATCGACATCCAGCAGGCGATCGTAAAGCTGCGCCGCCAGCGTATCAATGGTGACACCGCTGCGCGCCATCTGCGGGTTAAACGTGTTCAGGACATCATTGACGCAATAGACAAAACCGCTCTGGCGAATATTTTCCAGCGGAGCAGGCGGCGTTGGCACGGACGGTGGTGCAGCCAGTGCAGGCAAAGCCAGCCAGGTGAGTGCCAGTGCGAAACAGGTTTTTCCGAACATACGGGATTTTTCAGTCAAGACGGTTATATACAGAGTGTATCGCACTCTTGGCATCCTCCCCACTCTTGTTATGCGCGTCTGGCGACTTTCCAACCGCTTAAGGCATCAGATGTGTCAGTGGAGAGGTTATTGGCAGAAATAATCGTATTCTGAACGGCATTTTTTCTGTGGATTGCGATGACAGGAACCCCATAATCAGCATGGTAATGAGAAAAATTCTCAACAAAGTGCTTTACAAATGATATTGATAAGTATTATCATCATTTTCGCACTTCAGCAGTGGCTTCTCGCAGGCACTGAAGGAGAGCACGACATTGCTCACATTGCTTCCAGTATTATTTTAGCCAGCCGACGTGCTGGCTTTTTTTTGCCTGAAAAATGACCTCGTTAGATACTTACCTTGCTTTCTATTTCCCTGTAAATAATTAATAAAATCAATATGGTTGGGATATTTCCTAAATTGTTTGCGGGAACAAAAATCTCCCTTATCATGCCTATACCCAAGATCATGTGGGTTCACAATGGAGATAAGGAATATGTGGATGAGAAGGAATCAAATCGTCAGGAAATTGACGTTAGGTGTGGTAACAACGGTGCTGGGGATGTCACTCAGTTTTTCAGCATTATCCGCCACGCCAGTAGAAACGCATGGTCAGCTGTCCATCGAAAACGGGCGACTGGTGGATGAACAGGGGAAAAGGGTGCAGCTGAGAGGGGTCAGTTCGCACGGTTTGCAGTGGTTTGGTGACTATGTCAACAAGGACTCGATGAAGTGGCTGCGTGATGACTGGGGGATTAACGTATTCCGCGTCGCCATGTACACGGCGGCGGATGGCTATATTTCCAATCCCTCCCTCGCCAATAAGGTAAAAGAGGCCGTTGCGGCGGCGCAAAGCCTCGGCGTTTACATCATCATCGACTGGCATATCTTGTCGGATAACGATCCCAATATTTATAAAGCACAGGCAAAAACCTTCTTTGCCGAAATGGCTGGGCTGTATGGCAGCTCGCCGAACGTGATTTATGAAATCGCCAATGAGCCAAACGGTGGCGTGACATGGAACGGGCAGATTCGGCCTTATGCGCTGGAAGTGACTGACACCATCCGTAGCAAAGATCCCGATAACCTTATCATCGTCGGTACGGGCACCTGGAGTCAGGATATCCACGATGCAGCGGATAATCAGCTGCCCGATCCGAATACGATGTACGCGCTGCATTTCTATGCGGGTACGCACGGGCAGTTCCTGCGCGATCGTATTGACTATGCGCAAAGTCGCGGCGCAGCGATTTTTGTCAGCGAGTGGGGCACCAGCGATGCGTCCGGCAACGGTGGGCCGTTCCTACCTGAATCGCAGACTTGGATCGATTTCCTGAATAACCGTGGCGTAAGCTGGGTGAACTGGTCGCTTACCGATAAGTCAGAGGCGTCCGCCGCGCTGGCACCGGGGGCGAGCAAATCAGGCGGCTGGACGGAGCAGAACCTGTCGACGTCAGGCAAATTTGTCAGAGAGCAGATTCGTGCAGGTGCGGATCTGAGTAATGGCGATACGCCGACTACCCCGACCACGCCAACGGAGCCGACTAACCCAGGTAATGGAACAACGGGTGACGTCGTGCTGCAATATCGTAATGTGGATAACAACCCGTCCGATGATGCGATTCGTATGGCCGTCAACATCAAAAATACCGGCAGTACGCCGATCAAACTGAGCGATCTGCAAGTACGCTACTACTTCCATGATGATGGCAAACCTGGCGCGAACCTCTTTGTTGACTGGGCGAACGTCGGCCCTAACAATATCGTGACCAGCACGGGGACGCCAGCCGCCAGCACCGATAAGGCTAATCGCTATGTTCTGGTGACCTTCAGCAGCGGAGCTGGCTCCCTTCAGCCGGGCGCGGAAACCGGTGAAGTGCAGGTGCGTATCCACGCCGGTGACTGGAGCAATGTGAATGAAACCAACGACTATTCATACGGCGCTAACGTCACGAGCTACGCTAACTGGGATAAGATCACCGTGCACGATAAAGGCACGCTGGTATGGGGAACGGAGCCGTAATCGCGTGCTGTTAACCTATTAATCCATTTCCTCTGCGGGCGTTAATTCGCCCGCATTTTCTTTCCCGCCTCTTACTCATTCACCACAATATCGTGTTTCTTTAGCAATCCACGCAGTTGGTGATAGGTTAATCCCAGCAGTTCAGCAGCCTTACGCTGGTTAAACTTTGCCTGATTCAATGCCCGTTCGATCAAGCCTTTCTCTTGTTCCAACAGCCACGGTTTCATCTCCAGCGGTAAATCCGGCTGGCCGATTACCGTACGCGATGGCGTTTCCTGAACAGCGGGAGTTCGGCGGAAGGGGTTCAGAATGATGGCATCGAGAGGTTGCTCGCTGTCGCCGTGGCGGTACACCGAACGTTCAACCACGTTTTTCAGCTCACGAATATTGCCCGGCCAGCCGTAATTCAGCAGCGTCTCGCGTGCGGCTGGCGTAAAACCGGGAAAGAGCGGCAGATGCAATTCGCGGCACATCTGAATCGCAAAGTTATCTGCCAGCAACATGATGTCCTGTTGGCGTTCACGCAGCGGCGGGAGCTGGACAACGTCAAAGGCCAAACGGTCGAGCAGGTCCGCGCGGAATTTACCGCTGGCGGCAAGCGCAGGCAGATCGTCATTGGTCGCGCATACCAGACGCACATCAACCTGTAGCTGATCTCGGCCGCCGACACGTTCCAGCATGCCGTATTCGATCACTCGCAGTAATTTTTCCTGCACCAGCATCGGCGCAGTAGCCAGTTCATCCAAAAACAACGTTCCACCGTCGGCGCGTTCAAAACGTCCGAGATGACGCTTCTGCGCCCCAGTAAATGCACCCGCTTCATGACCAAACAGCTCGGAATCAAGCAAATTTTCGTTGAGTGCAGCGCAATTCAGCGAAACGAACGGCCCTTGCCAACGTGGAGAAAGATAATGTAGACGACTGGCGATCAGCTCTTTACCGGTGCCGCGTTCACCGATCACCAGCACAGGCTTATTCAACTGCGCCAGTTGCGACACCTGTTCCAGTACCTCCAAAAAGCTGTTGGCTTCGCCGAGCAGGTTCTCTTTTTCCTGAAGCATGATG
Organism: Pectobacterium carotovorum; assembly: GCA_016415585.1. Taxonomy (NCBI): domain Bacteria; kingdom Pseudomonadati; phylum Pseudomonadota; class Gammaproteobacteria; order Enterobacterales; family Pectobacteriaceae; genus Pectobacterium; species Pectobacterium carotovorum. The sequence continues at coordinate 2,265,464 of CP066552.1, forward strand.
TCCCTCCGTGTTATTTTTACTAACTATTAGCGTATTTGACTAATCTAACGGAAAGGGAAAAATAATCAAAGTTATCTATTCTTTTATTTTCAGTGAGTTAAATAAAATTAAAAGTTGGCATGCTTATTGATATACCTATAGGGAGATCGCGACTGGCTCGGCTGGTCCCGGTGATAAATCAGGCGTAATCAGACGCTGGAAATCATGAAGAGGATGTAATTATGGGTATTTTTTCTCGTTTTGCCGACATCGTGAACGCCAACATCAATTCATTGCTGGATAAAGCTGAAGATCCGCAGAAATTGGTGCGGCTGATGATTCAGGAAATGGAAGATACGCTGGTTGAAGTACGTTCAACCTCGGCGCGGGCGCTGGCAGAAAAGAAACAGATTGCCCGCCGTATTGAACAAGCGCACGGTCAGCAAGATCAGTGGCAGGAAAAAGCCGAGCTGGCGCTACGCAAAGATAAAGACGATCTGGCCCGTGCGGCGCTGATTGAAAAGCAGAAGCTGACTGACCTGATCGCGATGTTGCAGCATGAAGCCGAAAGCGTGGATGAAACGCTGGAGCGCATGAAGCGTGAAATCGGCGAGCTGGAAAACAAATTGAGCGAAACCCGTGCCCGCCAGCAGGCGCTGACACTGCGCCATCAGGCTGCGGCATCGTCACGTGATGTGCGCCGCCAATTGGATAGCGGTAAGCTGGACGAAGCCATGGCGCGTTTCGATCAGTTCGAACGTCGTATCGACACGATGGAGGCGGAGGCGGAAAGCCACGGGCTGGGGAAACAAAAATCGCTGGATCAGCAGTTTGCCGAGCTGAAAGCGGACGATGAAATCAGCGCGCAGCTGGCGGCACTTAAAGCTAAAGTTAAGCCAGCAGAGTAATAAAGCGTAAACGCCATCGGATGGCTGTCGTTAGAAAACGGCAGCCGCCATAGGGCGTGTAAATAATAACTAAGGAGACACAATGAGTGCGTTGTTTCTTGCCATTCCGCTGACCATTTTCATGTTGTTTGTGGCACCGATATGGATTTGGCTACATTACAGTCAGCGTAAAAACAGTGCTCAACTGGGACAAAACGATATGCAACGTCTGACACGCTTAACGGAAGAGTCTAACCGCATGCGTGAGCGTATCAGGGCACTGGAAGACATTCTGGATGCAGAACACCCAGACTGGAGAAAATCGTAATGAAAAATACGTGGTCAGGTAAAAAATTATACCGTTTACCGGAAGAAGGTATGCTGAAAGGGGTTTGCGCTGGTTTAGCACGTTATTTTGACGTGCCAGTGAAGCTCGTACGGCTGATTACGGTGCTGTCGATATTTTTCGGCCTGTTCTTTTTCACCGTGGTGGCTTACATCATCCTGACCTTTATGCTCGATCCGGCTCCGGCAGGAATGGGATTTGAGGATGAAAAGACGGCTCGTACCCCTAGCCAATTGCTAAATGAAGCCGATGCGACGTTGCAGGCCAGCGAACAGCGCCTGCGCAACATTGAACGCTATGTCACCTCGGATACGTTTGGCGTCCAAAACCGCTTTCGTCACCTGTAATTTGTCATCGGTTATACTCTTTCGCTGACATTATCCACCGTACGACTTGAGTCGAGAGTGGATAATGTCGCGCTGTTTTTTCGCTGCAATCTCTATGATCCGATCCCACTGTGCATTGGATGCCAGCCATTTCCTTCTTTCGCGCTGTAGCGCACGTTTTGCAGTGGTATGCGCTGCCACTGGCCATTGCTGTCCTGCACGATTTCGCTGGCAATCGCACGACATTGATAATGCAGCGTATCGGTCTCCAGCTGGAATTCATATTTTTTGCCTTTTTCCGGAATAAAGCGGGTGGTAATAAGGCAGGTGTATTTGCTTTCAACATAAACGTTGATAATTGCTGTTTCAACATCGGGCACTAATGGTGCTTCGTAGTAGTCAATATCGTATTTCTCTCCGGATATTTTTGGCATTCCACGATCTTGGGTATTTTGTAATACCCATTCACTGGAACGAATAAGACCGCCAGTGCGTTTGCCGTTTAACGTCTGGTAAATACTCGTCTGTTCTGTGTTATCTACGATACGTACCCACGGGGAGTTATTGGTTTCATGGGGCGGAATGAAAAAAGAGTTGTTTGGCATAATCGAACAGCCTGAAGAGAGGAGTGTTATCATTGCCAGATTATTTCGCAGTAACTTTTTCACTTGTTTCATTCCTAATGGGTTTGAAAAGTAATGAGTATTTTACAGTAACGCTGCGCTCAGTTTTTTTAAGACTAACAGCTCCCCACCAGAGGTGGGGAGTGCAATATTATAAAGGCGTCATTATTTTAATTAGCGTATTTCGTTATCATTTAATTGGTTGTAAAGAAATCGCTATTTCCAGCACGATATCAGAATAGCATTTATCGCCGTTGGCTGATGCTCTCTTAAGTTCATCAAGTGCATAAACGATATCCACCCTGGCTCCCAGGCGGAACAGCTTTTTATCTTCATCATCGATATGGCTATAAATGCTTTCTTCAATGACAGAGCTATCATCCAGCAGCAAACTGAAACAATTATCTACTGGAGAGGGATCTTGTCCTGCTACATAGGTTCTTGTGATCGTGCCAGATCGGTGCAGTAAACGCATTTTTCCCTGTTCAATGCTACTCCACCACTCTTTGGAACCAAAAAGACCATGTGTCCCTTTGAGTCCCATAAACGGTTTCGATTGATCCAGCGTTAATCGTTGCACCTGCATGACATATTCAGGGTTAGATTTAAGCTCGGTTGAAAGAAGATAAACAAACTTCATCAGAACAGGGCTGTCACGCAGTTGTAATATCATGATGAAACCTTTTTATGATTTTATGCGCAATGGGATGTGAACTGTAATCTATGGCTTTTCGCGATGCATTCTGGGAAATAGATCGTTGATTTTGTGATTATCAATCCACTGTTCAACCTGTTGTCTGTTCTGAATATGGCTGAATTTTGATGCAGGATAGAGATAAGAAGTTGTATTTCTTCCCTTATTTCTCGAGTAAAAACTAAACATCTGTGATTCTTCCCATAAGTAATCATTTAGTTGATCGAGTAATGATTCAGCATCAGCGATTGCAAGAAGGGCATCAGGTAAATTGCCAAAGCAGTTATTTACCATAACGGCGATTCTGCCGTGTTTGTCCATCGCAAACCAAGTGAAAACGGTGCCAAATTCAGGCACCTAGTTTTTATCCAGTACAACTATGTTTTGATATTTAAAAATTAAATGCCACTGTGCATCGGATGCCAGCCACTGTCTGCCCTAGCTGTGTAACGTACCGTACTTAATGGCTTCAACTGCCACATACCATTACTGTCTTTCACGATTTCACTGGCATGAACGCGACAGCGGAACCGCAATGTATCGGTTTCCAGTTGGAACTGATAAAGCTTCCCTTCTTCCGGCGTGAAATAAGTATCCACAAGGCAGGTATGCTTACCTTCAACGTAAACATTGACGACTTCGGTTTCTGCACCTGCAATGAGTTGCGTTTCGTAGTAGTCAATATTGTATTTCTCTCCGGCAACTTTTGGCATCCCCCGATCCACTGTATTCTGTAATACCCACTCACTGGAGCGTATTAGTCCACCTTTGCTTTCACCATTGAGCATTTGATAAAGGCTGGTTTGCTCAGTGTTATCGACAATCCTCAGCCATGGGGCATGAGCACTTTGAGGTGGGGGGACGAAAAAAGTATGGTCTGGAATAAAGGCACAGCCTGCAGCGGTCAGAATGACCGCTGCGTTCGCAGAACGCAGCAACCGTTTCACCGTTTATCTCCTTTACTGTATTCCATGCGCATATGTATCCAGACACCCAGGCCAATGACTGGCCCTGAAGCGATGCCAATTCGCAGAGCCTTAGTCAGTAACGGTTGCCATTGCATACCTGATGGCATTTGCAGGATAAACTGGTAGTAGAGCCATACCCCAAAATAGACAAGTGCCACCGTGCAGGAGAGCGCCAGGAAGCAGCCTCCCATCAGAAAGAAAAGTGTACTAAAGCGAGGTTTTTTTGTACTCACGGCTTATTTTCCTTGTTGATCCTGTGGTTTCTTATCAATTGCTTTCTGGATTACTGTCCCGGTCCCCTCAGAAACAGCGGATCCAAAAGTACTTCCCAGCATATCCGCTGCAGGTTTCGGCAATTTCGTACCCGCTGCGCCACTGATAATGGTCGACGTAGTGGCACCGGCAACGTTACCGACACCAGCGCCAGTAACAGCCCCAGTAGAATCTTGATCACCCTTAATTTTACTGCCAACATAGGCTCCGCTCATCCCCCAAACCTGGGTTGCCAGAAAGCTCTTCCCAGTGGTGACGGCGCTGACGCCTGTAGCAATTAAAGCATCGGTGTAACTTATTTTTTCACCCGGTTTCATCGTTATTACCTGGTTATTAATATTGGCTGCACCACCGATGAGTCCATTGACTGTGATTGCTCCACCTGTCACTGTACTACCTCCACCGAGTGTCAGGGCATTAACCATAAAGAAGCCCCAGGCTTGCAATAATCCTCTTACCGGATCCTGATTCTCGGAAAGGGTGCCTCTGTTGTAGATGCGTAGTGATTCACTGACCTGCTCAGGTGTTTTACCCTGCTCAATCTCATATTTGGCGAGTGACACCGCACCAGAACCCCAGGACATCATACCAGGGCTTAACAAATCATTGTTGTCCACTGCATTTTTACTGGAATCATGTGCAGTGATAACACCAGAAGAAGTATCCGTGCTGAGCCCGCCAGCAAGGGCTCCTGCCAGTGATGCCAGATTGCTAATCTTAGTGCGCTCTTCTGGTTTGAGATCTTCCGTTTTAATACCAGGGTATAAATATTCACGAATAGCACGTGCAGCGAGTTCTCCACTCGTCGCGCCTATGGCGCCTGCAGCAGCATTTGTTCCTGACAATTCCGCAACCACACCGCCTAATACAGCATGTCCAATGGCATTTGCCGCAATTTGACCGGCAGTAGGGTCTTCATCAAAACCTACTGTCATGCCTTTTACTACTCCAGCCATATAAGGCGCAGCTCCTGCGGCCAGCGCTTTCGCAGGGTCTCCACCAGCCAGAGCAGTAATTGCAGCCGCAGCAGCTCGAACTCCACGGTCAAGATCACCCCCTGCCTTATACTGGTCACTCACGCTTTTATAAGCTTCTGTGTTTTTGACTCGATTCCAGTAAACATCACGCTTTTCTTTACCATCCCACTCCCCAGCTTCTTTAATTCCCGCATTGTTCGCCTGAATCTGGCCTTGAGTCAGGGTAATATCGACAGCCTGATTCGCGATATCACCAATCAATCGCAATCGGCTTAGGCGCTGCTGTTCCTTCGCTTTATCGAAGATTGGGCTGATACTTTGGTTAGCATGCTCGACATCGCGGCTTAGTTCGCTGACATCCTGCTGTTGGTTCGCCTGATCTCGGATAATCAGCGATCCTGGAGAAACGGCAGCATAAGTCGTACCGGAAGCATTCCCATCGCTGCCACCCGCTCCCAGGCCATTGGCTGCCAGATTCTGCACGGCGTTTTTCAGCAGATCCTGTGCGCCCAGCCCGCCAGTGCTGATACCAACGCTGCTGTGCGATACTTCAAACGCTGCACTGTTGTCGATATTGCTGAAGCCCAGCGTGCCAGTACTGAGACGGTTTTTATCTTCGCTGGCGGTGCTGCCAATCACGGCGCCGTCCAACTGCGTATGGTTACCGACGTTGATATCGAAGCCGCCGTCACCCGCGAAGATGCCGGTTTGTTCCTGCACACTGTTATAGGTGCTGTGGATTTTATCCTTCGCCACGTTGGCGCTGACGCTGCCTGTCATGCTGCCAAAGGTAAAGCTGGCGCCTGCTGAGCTGTTCTTCTGCTTCGAGTCGTAGTTGTTAACGTCCTGCTCACTCTGCAACGTCAGGTTACGGCCGACATTGGCGACTACCTGATCGGCACTCAGCTGTGCGCCGCGCAGGGTGGTGTCACGCCCGCTGTTGACCGTCAGCTTATTACCGGCGTCGACGGTGGTTTCAGTATGTGTCAGGCCATCGCCATTCTCGTTACCGGAACCTTTACTGGCGTTGGCAAACACGCTGATTCCTGCACCGCCCTGGCCCGCACCGATGCTGATGCCCACGCCGCCGCCGCTGCTGCTGTTCTTGCCGGTCTGCAACTGGGTATTCTGCGCTGACAGCAGGTTGATATCGCGGTTTGCCGACAGCAGCACATCGTTGCCTGCTTTCAGCTGGCTGCCGCCGATGGTCAGATCGCCATCGGCGCCATTCTCTGAACCGGTCGCCACCAGGTTGATGTTGTTGCCCGCCTGCACGGTGCTGCCAGAGGCGTTGACTGCTTCGCTGTGGCTCTTGCTCTTCGACTTCGAGGTGCTCAGCGACAGGCTGACACCAATGGCGTTTTGGTCGGTGGCGTTCTGCGATGCCAGTACCGCCGCCTGAGCGGCCTGTACGCCTGCCAGACCGGATTTCAGCTTCTGCAGCGATGCCATACGGCCATCCTGCTGCTCATCGGCGGCTTTCGCGCTGGTGTAAGCGGTATTGATCGCGCTGCCAATCGCGCCGGACAGCGCCAACGTCAGACCCGTCTGTTTGCGCTCGTAAGTGGTGTCGGTGGTGCTCTGGTTATTCGCGGCATCAATGGTGATATTGTTCGCCACCATATTGATGTCGTTACCGGCGATCACGTCAGAACCCTGCACGGCAATATGATTGCCCGCCACCAGGCTGGTATCGCCATCGACGCTGCCCAGCGTGCTGTTGTTGTGGGTCAGCGCCGCGGTATCGGAGGTCGAACTCTCTTTGATCGAGCCGACAAAGAAGCCAATGCCGCCGCTGCTCATTAGGCCTGACTTGGTGGTTTTCTTCATCGACCAGCTGTCGCGGCTCTCTTCAGCCGCCGTGACATTGAGGTCATTCCCGGCACGCAATGCCAGATCCCGATCCGCCGCCACATCGCTGCCGGTGATATTCAGGTTGTTACCCGCAGTGAGGGAGATATTTTCCCCGCCCAAGCTACTGCCGTTCGCCAGCGTGGCATCGTAACCGGCGCGGGTGGTGGTGGTGCGTTTCGACAGGAAGCCGGAACCTTTCACCTTGGAGTTCATATCGAGATATTCCTGACTGCTGGCGCTGCCGAGGTTGATATCATTGGTGGCCGTCAGCGCAAGCTGCCGATCGGCATTCAGTTTCGCCGCCTGAGCGTTAATATTATTGCCGGCATTCAGCGTGATATTGCCGTCGCTGGTGACGTCACTGCCCTGAACCTGAGTCAGCCTCTGCGTGACGTGGTTATCTTTATCCCATACCACCTTGTCGCTGCTGCCGGTGGTAATGGTGGTCATGTTGATATCGCGGGTAGCGGCGATCTGCGTCTGACTGTTTTCACCGGAGCTAACCACCTGCGCGGCCTGTAGATTGACATCACGGCCTGCCTGCAGCAGCAGTTTGCCGTCGTCACCCTGTACATACATGCCCGCCACGCGATCGATGTTGTCACGGCTGAAGCGGTTGCTGCCGTTCTGGCTCTCGGCGTGGTTGGTCTCGCTGGCGACGGTGATATCACGTCCGGCCAGCGCCAGCAGGGTATCGGTCGCACGTATCGTGCCACCGGTATTGGTGATGTCGTTGGTCGCCTGCAGCGACACGGATTTACCAGCGATGATGCCGCCCACATTGACGATATCGTCGCCGGAAATGCTGACCAGTTGGGTGGCGCTGATGCGACCGCTGTTCAGCATGCCGCCGCTGATGCCGATGCTGACGTTCTTACCCGCCAGCAGTGCGCCGCTGCCGTCCATATCGCCTTGCTGCACCTGTGCATACACCTGCGGTACCAGCACATTCTGGGTGGTGCCATCCGGCATCTTCACATCCTGCGCCACCAGCCACACCATATCCTGAGTGATCTGTTTCATCTGCTCGGCGGTGAGCGCCACGCCCGGTACTAGGCTGAATTTTTTCGCGAAGCTGACGCCCGCTTCCATCAGGCCTTTGTATTGATCTTCATCGCTGGTGTAATCGGCCAGATAACGCTGACTGACCAACTCAACAATCTGCTCACGCACCAGACGCTGCTCGTAGAAGCCATCGCCGAGACGTTTTTGCGTAATCGACGGATCGGCTTGCAACTGTCTCAGCATATAGTCGGAACTCAGCCAGGTTCTCTGATTGGTGAAACGTGGATCGGTTTCGATCAGATAGCTGCTGATGGCGTCCGGCAGGGTAGTGAACAGGCTGCCGGTTGGCAGGGAAGCGTCCGGCGTCATGGAACGAATCACATCGGTGTTCTGTCCGGCCACTTCCACGCGCTGTGCGGCATAATCCGCCAGCGATGGCGCGCTGCTGGTCGCCTGGGTATTCTCCTTCATCACGCTCGGGCTGAGGCTGATGGACTGAATTTCCGTTGGTGGAGTATAGGCGGACGCTCTGGCTTTCTGGCTGTCAGTGCCTTTCTTATGAATACGATCCCACTCAATCACCTGTCCGACTTTTTCCGTCAGTTTCTGACTGGTGACTTCGGTGTTCACCAGTTCTTTGACGGCGGTCAGCAGGCTGCCGCCAGCAATAATCTGGCTCTTGTCGTTCAGGAGCTTATCGCCGACGAGTGAGATCTGGCCGCCTGCGATAATTTTCGCTGGATCGCTCTGTGCGATCTGTTCTTCGCGCACCGTTTCGGTGTAGCTGTACTGATAATAGTGGTCACGGCCACACACCACACCTTCAATACAGATATGACGCACTTCATTTTTGTAGAAACTGATGTTGTAGTCGTCAGGGCTATAGTGAACGCCATTATTCAGGTCGACCACCATATACTCATTTTTCTGCTTCTGTGACAGCTGTACGAAGTGGGTTACAAAATTGTCGTTGATATTGTTCAGCGCGGTGAAGCTGAGCGCCATATTGCCTACCGATTCGATAGTCGAGCTGTGGTTGTTGATTTCACCCGCTTTGCCGGTCGCCAGCATGTCCGCATCCAGCACGCCGCCGATGGCTATATCACCATTGCTGTAGATCAGGGAGTGGTCGCGGTTATTCAGCGTACCGATGCCCAGATCCAGACGCTGGCGCGCCGCGATGGTGGCGCCGCTGTTATTTTCCGCCAGATTATTCAGCGTCGCGGCGTTGATCGCCAGGCCGTCGCCATAAATACGGCCGGTGCCGATATTATTCACGGTGCTGGCATTGATGCGGGTCAGCACGCCGTCGATCAGGCCACGGTTGCTCAGCGTATCGCTGGCGTTCAGCGTGGTCTGCTGCGCGCTCAGTTCGCCTGTTACTTGGTTGTCGATGTTGCTGGCCTGCACATTCAGCTTACCGCCTGCGCCAAGCAGCGCTGTATTGATCAGACTATTGTTTACATTCAGCGTCAGATCGCCGTTCGCCAGCGTTTTATTGTTGTTACTGAAGCCGTCCGCGAAGCTGAGATCCATATCACCAAGCGACAGAATTTCACCGCTGCCATGAATCTCGCGACCGCGGAAGATCAGCTGCTGACCTGCCACCAGACGACCCCCTTCATTGCTGATACGCAGATCGTTGCTGGTGGCTGCGGCGCGGGAGAGGGCGCTGGTGTTTTGCTCATCGAGTGTCAGCTGTTTATTGGCGGAGATCTGCCCCAGATTGTTGTGCAACACCGGCGTGGCGATGGCCAGATCGCTGGCGGCGGCCAGCGTACCGTTCTGATTATTCAGTTCATTGCTGGCCGCAACATCCAGCGAGCCAGAACCGGCCGCCATGATGGTGCCGCTCTGGTTATTCAGGCTGGCGCTCTGTACGCTGAATTTTTTGGCATTGGCCGCGATGCGGCCATTCTGGTTATTAATGCTGTTGCTGCTGAGTTGCAGATCGCGGTCGCCGCTTTGCAGTAACTGTCCGCCACGGTTGCTGATAACTGGCGTACTGACCTGTAGCGCATTGGCGTTAATGACGCCACGATCGTTGCTGAGTTTACCGGCAGCAGAGAGTTTCAAGTCGCCACTTGCCAGCAACTGCGCGTCGTCGGTGATGATATCGCTGCTGCTGGTCAGCGTGGCGTGATGCGCGGCGGTATCGCTGCCGCTGAGATCAATCTGGCTGGCGCTGGCGTTCAGATCGCCACCGGCCAGCGTCTGACCCTGGCTGGTCAGTTTGCCGTCGCTGGCGAGTGTCAGATTGCCGCTGTCGGCCAGCGTGCCATCGGTTTTCATCCCTCCGGCGATGGCTGCGCCTTTGCTGTTGCGGATGGTGGCGCCGCGCACACGGGTGTTGCCTTTGGCGGCGATCAGGCCGCTGTTGGTCACCTCGTCACTGGCGGTGGTGCTATGGTCGCGCTGGGCAAACAGGGTGCCGCTGTTATCGACTTTTTTACCGCCCAGCAGCAGGTCCTGTCCGGCATTGACGGTGCCGCTGTTAACGATGTCGCCATTAGCGTTAATGGTGATATCACCCGCCTGCGTACCGAGTGTGCCTTTGTTGCTGACGCCGACCCCTTGCTCGGTCGCCACCAGACGGATTTTACCGGCATACATGCCGCCCAGTTGGGCGACGTCGATCGCCAGCGTCGGCTTGACGTCGCTGCTGTCGCTCTCCGCTGTAGTGCTGGCGGTGGCGCTGTTGTTATCGACAACGCTATTGTTATCGACAACCCTATTGTTATCGGCGGCCACTTCGTTTTTACCGGTGGTGACGGTCATATCTTTCGCCCAGATACCGGCATTCACTTTCACGGTGCGGGCAATCAGATCGGTGTAGTCTTGCCGGCTGCTGTCCATGCCAGCGCCTTCAACCACGATCTCACCATTGCCCACGCGGTAGCCGCGCAGTTCGCCGTTGGTCATCTGCGGCGTGCCGGTGGTCAGGGTGGCGCGGTTGGCGTTAATGAAGCCACAACCATCGCAACTGATGCCCGCCGGGTTGGCAATGACCACCTGCGCCTTACGGCCTGCGACTTCGACGTAGCCATTCAGCTTGCTTGGGTCACGCGAATTGACCTCGTTAAGAATGATTTTGGCTTCGCCTTTCGCCAGCCATGGGTTACCCGCCACCCAGCCACCCATCTGGGTCTGTACTTGCTTATGCGAGTTATTGAGGATGGCACCTTTGTTATCGACGTCAAACTGGGTGTATTTGTTGTGCGAAACACCACCCGCGCTCGGCGTCTGGATATTGACCTGCGGCGTGCCGTTGGCGCTCTGCATGACATTCGGCTGCTGGCCGCCTGGGGCGCTTTTGTCGGCAACAATCCCTGCCGCCAGCGCCTGTGGCGCGAGCGTGACCAGACCGAGTGCGGTCATGGTCAGGAAGGCGGTGGGCTTCATCCGGGCAATCAGCTGGCTCAGCGTATGGCCGACGCCGTTTGCGCCGCTTTTACCCTGGCCGCGATTGATTTCGGAAACCACCATTAACAGGCCGCGAGCCTTGTTGAAAATGATGCGATAGAGGTTCTTATTCACGGAAAGTTATCCCTGCTAAAAGTGATGTTAAGCAACCAGCGGCGTGTTCTGCTGCCAGAGTCTGAATTGTTGTTGTGTGACGTCATCGCCACGGAATTGCAGTACCCGTTGTCCGCGTTCCGCCCCTTTGTGGTACAGCGCCCGGCCACATAAGTGGGGAAACAGCGTGCCGCCGACGATGCGGCGAAACGCCTGTTGATCGCCGAATGGCGCGACCCAGTCGCGGAACCACAGGCGGTTGCCGCTGGTCCAGTCCTGCGGCTGCACCAGAATGCCGGGGCCGGTGAGGTAGCGCTGTTCCGCTTCTTCATCCATCCACGCCCAGCTAAGGAAAAACAGGGGCTTATCATCGCGGCTGGCGATAACAAACTGCTGATGTTTGATGGCGGGCAACAGCAACGTCGGCAGCACACTGAGCGGAATATCGCGGTGCTGTTCCGAATGCATCCACAGCCAGACCGCCGCGCCAAGCGCTTCCGCTTCGCTGAACTGACCGCCGAGCAGCGGGGCGGTTAACTGATAGCCATTAACAGGAATCTTCATCACGCGCCTCCTTAGTACTGCCAGCTGAGGTTGAAACCGAGGGTGACCGGGCTGGTGTGGAAACCTTCCGGTTTGGAGAACGGCACACCGACAAACAGGTCGTAGCCCGTGTTAAAGGCGTTGCCGCGCAGGCCAAGGACGCCGCCCGCCAGATGTTTTCCGGCGAGGTAATCACGCGAGCCGTCAACTTCGCCGTAGTCAGCGCCGAGATACAGTTCCTGATTGGGCAGCGGCGTGCGCCAGGCCAGATCGTTGCGCACGAACCAGCCGTTGTCGGCCGTCAGGGTGCGTTCACCGTCAAAGCCGCGCACGGTCCAGCGGTTACCAATCGACAGTTGATCTTGAGGCGTTAGTTTGGTGTGGTTGATCTGGCGCAGATACTGTACGTTGTAGCGGAAGGTCTGATTGCCCAGCGTAAACGGCACATCGAGTTGTGCATTCAGCTGGATAATTTTCGCCAGCGCGGTACCTTCATCGAAATACTCTTCCTGCGCCGGAATAGCGCCGAACCAGCGAGTGCCGCGCTGGTAGCTCACTGCGGCATCAAGCGTGGTGGCACCGAAGTAGTGGCGGTGTTGCAGGCCCAGACGCCAGGCGCTGGTTTTACGCCGCTGCACATCCACTTCGGTATCGTTGACGAAGTTCTGTGATTCGCGCGTCAAAATTTCATAGCTCATCGAGGTTTTCTGACTGCCGCTGCGGTACAGCACCCGGCTCAGCTGGAAGTTAAGGTTTTTGCTGTTGCCGCTGTAGTTGTAGTCTTCATACGCGCCCGCCACATTCTGGTTGTAGTCGTAGCCGCTGGCGGTGACGCCCGCCATCCAGTAACCGAACGGCACAGAGTAGTGCAGCATGTAGTTCTTGCTGCCTTTTTCGCTGCCGGATTCAAGGTCATGGTTGCCGGAAATGTAGAATAGATCGCTGAGCGCGAAGGGATTGTCGATATACAGCGTCAGGCCGCCTTGATAACGACCGGTGGTTTCGGTGCCGGAGTCATCGAGCGTCGCGCCGAGACGCCACATTTTTTCCTGTTTCCAGGTCACATTAATGTCGCTTTCGCCTGGCTGTTCGCCTGGAACAATCGCCATTTCTGCCTGTACGGTTGGCACGCGCTGCAGGTTTTCCAGCCCCTGCTCGATATCACGCAGATCCAGCAGTTCGCCTTCACGCGCTGGAAGGGCGCTCCAGAGGCTCACGTAGCGATCGCTCTCTTTGGTCAATGTGATCTGGCGCGTTTTGCCTGGAATCAGGGTGAGATGCAGGGTGCCGGTTTTCAGGTTTTGCGGTGGTGCCATCACGCGCGCGGTGACGTAGCCATGGTCGATCAGACGGTTTTGCAGTGCGCTCATCAGCAGGTTGACACCCTGTGCGCCCAGGCACTGACCTTTACCCTGATCGGCCAGCTGTTGCAGCGGGATACGTAGCCAGGAGGGGAAATCTTCTTTGCCGGTCAGGATAATGTGATACAGCGTAAAGCACTGTTGTTCCTGAGGAAATTGCAGCTTAGTAAAGAATGAAGAGGGAGCCTGCAAACGCACATCGGGCGTTTGTGGCGCTAATTGCTGTTGCATCGCACGCTGGCGATCCTGCTGGTTGATATTTAGCTGTTCATCCACCCGGTCCGGTGCGGCAAGAGGCGTCAGATTATTATCTGCCGCCCAGCTGCTTGCTGAGGTGGTCAATAAAATAAATAGCGCAAGCTGGCTGAGACGCGCAGGTTGATACCCGTCAGTGAACGACGCATTCCATAGCATAATTAATTAACCTGAATTATTAATTGTTATTGGGACACCATTCGTTTCCAGAAACAATTGGTTACTTGGTACAATTTCAGGTTATATACGTTAACAATTTGTTTGCTAAGAGTTGTCCTATTGCTTGCTAAGAGTTGTCTTAAAATTATCGTTTCTTTACATTTTGGCGGTAAAAATACGGTATGAGATAGGTGAGCACGGTTGAATTTATGTCGACGTGAGTGAGGTGTTTGTCTGATTTTATTATATTGATACGATATATCTATCTCTCAGCGATATATCGTTTTCAACGACATACAGTTCTTAACAGAATATCTCTCAACCAAAGGAGTGATGGTTCATTCGATGAATCGACTACAGAACGAAATTAACTCTCTGGTCAATCGCGGCGTGGATCGCCACCTGCGTCTTGCCGTCACCGGGTTGAGCCGCAGTGGCAAAACCGCGTTTATCACCGCGTTCGTCAATCAATTATTGAATACCCACAGCGGTGCACATTTGCCGATGTTTTCCCCCGTGCGCGAAGAGCGTTTGCTGGGTGTGAAACGCGTGCCGCAGCGCGATCTGGGTGTGCCGCGTTTTGCCTATGATGAAGGCATGGCGGCGCTGTATGGTTCCCCGCCGGATTGGCCGACGCCGACGCGCGGCGTGAGTGAGATCCGTCTGGCGCTGCGCTATCGCTCCAAGGATTCGTTGCTGCGTCATTTCAAAGACACCTCGACGCTCTATCTGGAAATTGTCGATTACCCCGGCGAGTGGTTGTTGGATCTGCCGCTGCTGGATCAGACCTATCTAAGCTGGTCGCAGCAGATGAGCGGCTTGCTGCAAGGGGGGCGCATCGAGTGGGCAAAACCTTGGCTGGCGTTGTGTGAGAAAATCGATCCGTTGGCCTCGGCCGATGAAAACCTGCTTGCCGAGGTGGCACAGGCCTACACCGACTATTTGCACCGTTGCAAACAGGAAGGGCTGCACTTTATTCAGCCGGGTCGATTTGTGCTGCCGGGCGATCTGGCGGGCGCGCCGGTGCTACAATTCTTCCCTTGGCCGCAGGTGAATAATATTGGTGAGGCTAAGCTGGCGCAGGCGGATGAGAAAACTAACATCGGCATGCTGCGTAAGCGTTTTGATTATTACTGTCAGTCGGTCGTCAAAGGATTTTATAAGGATCACTTTGTGCGTTTCGATCGGCAGATTGTTCTGGTCGATTGCCTGCAACCGCTCAATAGCGGCATTCATGCGTTTAACGATATGCGGCTGGCGCTGACCCAACTGATGCAAAGCTTTCATTACGGGAAGCGTACGCTGTTCCGGCGTTTGTTCTCGCCTTGCATCGACAAGCTGATGTTTGCGGCGAGTAAAGCGGATCACATTACCGCTGACCAGCACGCCAATCTGGTGTCGTTGCTTCAGCAACTGGTGCAGGAAGCGTGGCAGAACGCCGCGTTTGAAGGCATCGATATGCGCTGTGAAGGCATTGCGTCGATCCAGTCAACGCAGAGCGGGGTAGTCGATCATCAGGGTCAGAAAATTCCGGCGCTGAAAGGGCATCGACTCAGCGACGGTCAACCATTGACGGTCTACCCCGGTGAAGTGCCTGCGCGTTTGCCGGGCGCGGCATTCTGGCAAACGCAGGGCTTCCACTTCGATCAATTTCGTCCGCGAGAAATGACGGTAGACACGCCGTTGCCGCATATCCGGTTGGATACGGTCATGGACTTTCTGTTAAAGGATAAATTGCGATGAACGAGCCACTGAAACCCCGCGTCACGTTCGATGACGTCTCACCGCAAGAGCCACAGCCGCAGTTGCGTGCCGGGTTGGCATTTGATGAGCAGAGCGGCACACCGTTTTCTCCTATCAGCCGCGAAGAAGAAGTACCGGAAGAAGGCGCGGCGGAAGAGGTGATCAGTGCGGCGCTGCGGCCGAAGCGCAGCCTGTGGCGGCGTATGGTGATGGCGGGGATCGGGCTGTTTGGCGTCAGCGCGCTGGCGCAGGGCGTGCAGTCGCTGCATAACGCCTGGGTGCAGCAGGACTGGATTGCGCTGGGCGGTATTACCGCAGGCAGCCTGATTGTGGCGGCGGGCGTCGGTTCGCTGGCTGTCGAGTGGCGGCGGCTTTATCGCTTGAGAGAACGTGCGGAAGAGCGCGATGTGGCTCGCGATTTGCTGCACAGCCACGGCGTGGGGCGTGGGCGCGAATTTTGTGAAAAACTGGCACGGCAGGCGGGATTGGATAGCGGCCATCCGACGATACAGCGTTGGCAGGCTTCGCTCCATGAAACCCACAACGACCGCGAAGTGCTGGAGCTTTATGCGCGTCTGGTTCAGCCCGCACTGGATACACAGGCACGGCGTGAGATCAGCCGCTCGGCGGCAGAATCCACCTTGATGATCGCCGTCAGCCCGCTGGCGCTGGTGGATATGGCCTTTATTGCCTGGCGTAACCTACGTCTGATTAATCGTATTGCCGCGCTGTACGGCATCGAACTCGGCTATTTCAGCCGTATTCGCCTGTTCCGTCTGGTGCTGGTCAATATCGCGTTTGCTGGTGCATCGGAGCTGGTGCGAGAGATTGGCATGGACTGGATGTCGCAGGATCTTGCCGCTCGGCTATCAACCCGCGCCGCGCAGGGCATTGGCGCAGGCCTGCTGACCGCACGTCTGGGCATCAAAGCGATGGAACTGTGTCGCCCGCTGCCGTGGCTGGATGACAAACCGCGCCTCGGTGATTTCCGCCGCGAACTGATTGGTCAGGTGAAAGAAACGCTGCAAAAAGGGCGTTAGGGGTGAAGACGATGGTGCAGGTAGTGTGCCATCGTCGTTTATCGTTGCTTACCTGCCAGCGCACAGCTGGTACTGGCACCCGCCGATGCGGAACGTTACGCGCAAAATAGCTTCCCTGAATATCTCGAATTACTCACGTTGCCAAATGATGCTGCCGTGCCTGCGGATATCCAGCGTAATGCCGACTGGCTGGAAAAGGCTTTTCAGAAGCGTGGCTTCACCACGCAACAGCTGGCAAATGGTGATAAGCCGCTGGTTTATGCTGAGCTGGGCACGCCAAAAGCCGATCGTAAAACTATCTTGTTCTACATGCATTTTGACGGACAGCCCGTGAATCCGTCCGAGTGGCAAACGCCGCCGTGGCAGCCTGTACTGAAAGAAAAAGACGCTGCGGGCAAATGGCAGACGCTGTCTGAGTCACGCCTTCTGAAAGGGGATATCAATCCAGAATGGCGCCTCTTTGCTCGTGCATCGGCCGATGATAAAGGGCCGATCGTGATGTTTCTCGCCGCCATGGACGCCATGAAAGATAAGGGCGTTGAGCCTGCGGTCAACATCAAAGTGCTGCTGGATTCTGAAGAGGAAAAAGGTTCGCCCGGTCTGACGACGGTCATGGCTGACAATCTGACGCTGCTGAAAAGTGACGGTATGGTGATTTACGACGGCGCGATGCCGTCCAGCAATCGTCCTGGCATCAACTTTGGTAATCGTGGGTCAATCCAGATCGATATGACGGTTTTCGGTGCGAACGCGGCGGCGCACAGCGGCGGTTATGGCAATGTCATTCCCAATCCGGTGCAAAATTTGGCCACGCTGTTAGCTAGCATGAAAGATGCGGACGGTAAGGTCACGATCCCCGGTTACTATGACCGTGTCACGCTTAGCGAGAACGATAAAAAACAAGTCGCAGAGACCGCGCCGCCCTCGGGTTCGCTGGAGAAACGCTTTGGTGTTGCTCAGTTAGAGAAGGTCGCCAGCAATGCGGCAGAGGCGGTGCAATATCCTTCGCTGGATATTCTCGGCATTAAAGCGGGCGACACGGGCAAAAAGGCCTCGAACGCGATTCCGTCAACCGCGACGGCCAGCGTGAATATTCGCACCGTGCCGGAGACGCCACCGGATGATATGTATGCGCTGTTACGCCAGTATATCGCCAGCAAAGGCTTTCATATCATTGCCGGTGAAGCGCCTACGCAGGCCGAACGCGAGCAGTATCCGCATCTTATTTCCCTTAGCCTGACGGCTTATCCGAGCAGCGCCTATGCGGCCAGAACCGAGATCGATTCCCTGCTGGGGCACTGGGCGGTTGCGACTACAACCGCACCGCGCGGCATCGCACCGGAGAAGAATCGAATGATGGGCGGGACACTGCCGATGAGCGGCGCGGTCAGCGTATTGAAAGTGCCTTACGTCATCGTTCCTCTGGTGAATGCCGACAATAATCAGCATAGTTTTGATGAGAATTTACGCCTCGGTAACTATCTGGAAGGCATTCGAACCATTGTGGCGATGGCAACGACGCCGCTGTCTTAACCCCGTTTCGTCATTGACGTGGAAAAAACGTACAGATGTGTCAACTTTTGCTGCCACCTTACTTCATCCGGTGCAAACGAAAGGGTATTATCAGTAGCAATAGCCATATCGTGTCTCTTGAAGAAGGTAGCCGTTGATGCATCTGGAAGTGATTTGTGAAGACCGCATTGGTATGGTCCGTGAACTGTTAGATCTACTTGCGTCACGCAATATTGATTTACGCGGCATTGAAATTGCGTCTATTGGTCGTATCTACCTCAATTTTGCCACCCTCGATTTTGATGATTTCCGTCTGCTGATGACGGAAATCCGCCGTATTGACAGCGTCAGCGATGTGCGTACCGTGGCATTCATGCCGTCTGAGCGCGAGCACCGGGCGTTGAATGCGCTGTTGGAATCGATGCCTGAACCTGTATTCTCGCTGGATATGAAAGGAAAGCTGGAGCTGTTTAACCCCGCGGCGCTGGCGCTGTTTGAACAATCGGCAGAGACCATCAGCGACTTGACGATTGGCAGCATGATCCCCGGTTTCAATTTCGCCAGTTGGCTGGAGAAGAGTAGCGCCGTCGTGGCGGAGCGTGTGGTGCTTCGCGGTCAGGATTTCTTGCTGGAAATGACGCCAGTCCGTCTGGAAGATGATGCCGGGAAAGTGGCAACGGCGGGCGCGCTGGTGATGCTGAAATCGGCCGCTCGTATGGGCCGACAGTTGCAGAATCTCGCCGTGAACGATGAAAATGAATTCGATCATATCGTGGCGGTGAGTCCGAAAATGCGTCAGGTGGTTGAGCAGGCGCGCAAATTAGCAATGCTGGACGCGCCGCTGCTGATCGTGGGTGACACGGGGACGGGCAAAGATATGCTGGCGCGTGCCTGCCACCTGCGCGGGCCGCGTGGCAAAAATCCTTTCCTGGCGCTGAACTGCGCGGCGTTACCCGATGACGTGATGGAGAGCGAACTGTTCGGCCATGCGCCCGGCGCGTATCTCAATGCGCAGGAAGGCAAGAAAGGCTTCTTCGAACAGGCGAACGGTGGTTCGGTTCTGCTGGATGAAGTTGGTGAAATGTCGGCACAGATGCAGACCAAATTGCTGCGTTTCCTGAATGACGGAACATTCCGCCGCGTCGGTGAAGATCACGAAGTCCATGTCGATGTGCGAGTGATTTGCGCGACCAAGAAAAATTTATTGGAGCTGGTGCAGCGCGGTGAGTTCCGGGAGGATCTTTATTATCGCCTCAATGTACTCACGCTGATGTTACCGCCGCTGCGCGAACGTCCGGCGGATATTATGCCGCTGGCCGAGCTTTTCGTGGCGCGCTTTGCCGACGAACAGGGGGTTTCGCGTCCCAAATTGGCCGCAGATGTGGAACATTTCCTGCCGCAGTACGGCTGGCCGGGTAACGTTCGGCAGTTGAGGAATACCATTTACCGAGCGCTAACGCAGTTGGAAGGCAACGAACTGCATATGCAGGACATCGATCTCCCGGCGTTTTCGATTGATGCGCCGCAAGATGAAACTCTGCTTGATGGCTCGCTGGACGACATCAACAAGCGCTTCGAGCGCTCCGTGCTGACCCGCCTTTATCAATCCTATCCAAGCACACGCAAACTGGCGAAACGCTTAGGGGTATCGCACACGGCGATAGCCAACAAACTGCGGGAATATGGGCTCAGCCAACGCAAATCGTCGGGGGATGACGAGGAGTAAATAACAAAACGGCTGCTTGCGCAGCCGTTTTGTTATGATTAGAAGGATATCAGTCTCAGGCATACCATAAATCAGAAGAGGTAGGGAGAGTGAAACGATCTGTAATCATCTCTGAGTGTAATTGAACGTATTGGTCAACTAACTGCTCCATATTACCGGCATGTGAAGCTGCCGCATTAGAATAGTTAGGAACAACAAGCGATTTAAATTTCAGTCCCAGATCGCCAGCATCATAGTTTTCAATAATGGCTTCTGCGGGATCCAACTTAGCAAAAGAAGCCGATACGAAGAGTGTCGTCCCTGACAAGGTGTAGCGAACAATGAATTGATCGCCCAACGTGTCATCAATCATATTTCTGCTTCCTCCAAGCGCAGGCGAAAAATTCATCGGATTAGGGATCGCAGGATAAAACACAGCGGTATCACCGTCTTGAAGTATTACTTCTCCTCCGGGGTTGGGGGAGCTACTACGAATAATAAATCCACCTTTTAATTCTATGCCGAGATCTCTTTGGTTAGTTAACTGATTTATAGAAGAGAGATTAATGTAAAGTTTATCATCACTATCGGCATCTTTTATGGTATTTACGCCTTGAGTGATAACAAATTTATCCGCCCCTCCGTTACCGTAAATAATATTATCACCTCTTCCACCAACAATAATATTACTGTCACCATTACCGTATAATATATCATCAAATGATGTGCCAATAATGTTCTCTATATTCCTGATTGTCAGGGATCCGTTACCCTCACCTTCAAAGGGAAAGACCACTTCATTACCGACTAATGAAAGTTCTACGCCATGATTTATATGGGAAAGGTCAATCGTATCGCCATATCCAGTCTTAGACTCTAATAAGTCCACGATGATATTTTCATTAGATATAGGGAGTTCTTTTATGATAATCGTGTCAGAGTTATTTGTCCCTTCGACTTTCTCTACGCTATAAGCATAATCATGCCCTTTATAAATACTATATCCTTCAGAGGGTGATTTATCGATAGAGAATCTCCAGTTGTATAAAGAGCTATCTATTTTCTCAAAGCTAATACTGAGTTTAAGGGGGACTACGTTATCTCCACCATCACGAGTCGCATGATAGGATAATGTGTCGTAACCTGGCCCACCATCAATCATCGCACTGCCAGGAATTAGACCTAAATAAGTCGTAGGGACACCAAGGATGTTGTCATTTCCTATACCTGCATGCACGATGTAATTAAGATAGTTTGCTCTGTCACCTATCCAAAAATCCTTATAATCATCATCGCCTTGACTACCAGATGAGAATCCTAAATTTGTAGTTTGAAATAAGACTTTATCATAAGGTAATTTATTACCGGCTAAGAACGGATGATCGGCTGGCAGCGCGTAGGCTGTGCTAATAAAATTATTGGTTTGTTCGATAATCTCTTGCTGTGATTTATCGACATTTTCAAAACTGCGAATAACGGCATAAATAGATTCTAGTAAATTATAACTATCAATGGTTTCCTGGTTAGCCTGCAATGCGGCAATCAAGTCATAAGTGCCGCTATGCTCTTTTATGATGCGATCGACAATACCACTCCCCGTACGGATTTCTGCATTAATTTCTTCTGTGGTTAATAACCACTCCTCATAAAACCGATCATAACCCAAGAAAGGGAAAAGCATTGTGCCAGCCCAGCCCGTAAAGTCACCTTTTGGATAGATGTCACCTTGAAATACCTTTCTGGCAGCTTCAGCACCATCTAATACACCTAGTCCTTCTAATCCGGGAAGTAAGCCATTGTGGTTAAGTATATTTCTAACCAATTCAAATCCTATATTGTTTGATGCCTCATCGATTTTATTGTTAAGTATGCTTAACTCGAGTTCGTTCAGTTCTCCATAACGTAATTCATACTGTATCTTGGTATAATTCCTAATGAAAACGGAATATACGCTTGAGTCATTATTGACTTCACGCGCACCCTGTAACCAAGTATAGACCTTAAAATATTCACCTACATTTATGCTAGGTTCAGGAAGATAACTGAGGATTTTATCATATAGCGGAACAGCGAGCGATTTCGCTCCTGTGCCAGATTGAGTTAGCTGTTTATCAAGTAATGTTCTAAGCTCTTTCTGTTGTGGCTCAGATAGAATGAACCCGCCATTTCCGTAATGATATTCATAGGTAATTGCCATATATCCATCTCCATATTATATAAGGTTCAATTAGGGGGGCTTTTCTTCCATGGGTAATCTTTAACCACGGCCTGTTCTAGTTCGGCTCTCAGATATTTATCAAAGTTAATAACCTCAGTCAGCGGAAAATCCTTGGGGTTAAATTCATAGTGAAGGTTCACCGTAGGGAAAATTTTATAGCCGACTTCGCAGTCGGTTCCTCCTGAAATGGCAAACATACAAAAAATAGCGAGTCTCTTATTAAACGGAGCAGAATATACCTCAGGATCAATCAGCCAACTTCCTGCCTCCTCCACGTCATATCGATCCGGGCGTGCAGGGTTCTTCTCAAATAAACAGGCCGTCATGTTGGGAACCAGACCTGTCTGTTTTAAGCGATTTTCACACATCTTGTCATGGCGCTCGTCTAGATGAAGTCCCCAATGGCTCGGCGTTGAACTGAATAGCTGAAATTTTCGTAACGGCCAGGCTTTGGGCCAGTCAGGACGATCTCCCAGCTTTCCGTTGAAATTGCGGCTGAACAATAAACTTTGCTGGCTTAGTGGATTGCCTTTACACCCGAGAGGCTCGCTAGGATCGGGCGGGAGTGGCAGGGTTTCTCCATCGCGTAAAACAGGGTCGTGCAGGATACTGAGTTGATCGATAGAGATATGGAATATCGTATCCCGCAAGGCAACATAGGCTTTGCCCTCAGGGTCAGGGACGTGGCACTTTTGTGGATCAAACGTGAATGACGCCTCACTGTTCTGGCTAAAAGCAAGGCCAGAAAATAAAGCGGCTATTTGAAGAGGAAGTAATAATATTCTCAACTGTCATCATTCCTTTGAATAGTCATCGCATGTCAGTGTCAGCCATGTCAGCACTGCATTCTGTCTTCACTAATCATTATTCCATACAAAATACAGTGTCTATTACTAATGGCACGAGACATTAAAATTTGGCGAGAAAAACCATATGAAATAGAAGAGCTATCGCATAATCGATATATTCATATCATGATAATGATACAAGAAACATTAATAAAAATTCATGATTGAATGAGATGGAATAATTAACAGAGTAACTCGATTATATTTATGGTTAATAGACCGATATCAAATAACAAAACGGCTGCTTGCGCAGCCGTTTTTCACGTAATGCCAGTATCGCTTATTTCAGAACAGCCAGTGCTGCGTCGTAGTCTGGTTCAGTGGTGATTTCGTTCACCAGTTCGCTGTGCAGCACGTTGTCGTTTTCATCCAGTACGACAACCGCGCGAGCGGTCAGACCTTTCAGCGCGCCGTCGGCGATAGCAACGCCATAGCTCTCTTTGAACTCACCGCCACGCAGGGTAGACAGTACAACGACGTTGTTCAGACCTTCCGCACCGCAAAAACGGGACTGCGCGAACGGCAGATCGGAAGAGATACACAGAACAACGGTGTTATCCAGTTCAGAACCCAGTTGGTTGAATTTGCGCACGGACGCGGCACAAACACCGGTATCGATGCTTGGGAAAATATTCAGGATTTTGCGCTTGCCAGCATAGTTGCTCAGCGGGGTATCGGACAGATCTTTAGCCACCAGAGTAAATGCTGGGGCTTTGCTTCCTTTGGCTGGGAATGACCCTGCTACTGGCTCAGGATTGCCTTGAAAATGTACGTTCTGTGACATGTTTGCGTCCTTAATTACAGGTGATTAACACGCTGCTCAGTTTAGGGCAACATTAGCAACATTGGTATAAAAATTACGATTAAAATTGCTGGCTTAGCAATGCCACCATCGCTTTCAAGTAGCATTCGCTGGCGGCATCTGCCGAGATAGGCGGAAGCTCAGCGGTAATGCAATGAAGCGATCGATCGGCGCACCAGCTTCCGAAAGAGCCGGGTGTGTCGTAACCGACACTCGAAACGAGTGGCAGCTCGCACTGTTGTGCCAACCATCGACCCAATTCGGAACTTTGCGGATCTTCAATGCAGGCGAGTGGCTCATGAAAAGAGACAACCCAGTGAGGATTAAGTTTCTCAATCAGCGCACAAAGGTCTTTTGTTTCCGGTTCTGAACCTGCGGCTTCCCCTGTAGATAACTCGACATCGCGTTCATCTGCGGCACTATTCCAGCGATACACCGTTTTTCCCGCCTGCCAGTTGCTGGCCGGAAAATTGCGATTGAGATCGACACCGTTAGCGTTGGCACGCAGGCCCAACTGACAGCCATCCGGGTTCACCGCAAGAATCACATGATGGCGGCGCTGCCCTGAAAAAAGGGTACGAAGCGCGCAGGAAAGCGCCACAACCGCCGCGGTTTCATCGCCGTGTGTTCCGGCAATAATCAGCCCACTTTCCGATGGCGCTAATTCGGCTGGGAAATACAGTAGCGGTGCGCCCAGCAGAGATTTCCCGTAAGGTTCACCCAGCGAAGGCAAATTACCGCGTTGCTGGCGAGCCAGAAGAGGAATGATTGTATTTTCCATGATGTCGCCCTGTGATTACCTATACGTTTCATCATAAAAAAATCGGCTCAGAGACGCAAACCGCGATGCAAGCTGACAAATTGAGGTGGGATCGCTGGATGACTGCGACAATTTCTGACTATTATATTGTTTAATCAATTCATTATGCTTTCGGGTCAAATCATCATGCACTATGGATATTCTGCATTTTATGCCGCGTTGATGGCGGCCATGACGGGCAATGCTGTCGCGGCGCAGGTTCCAGCGGGAACAGTTCTGGCTGAGAAACAGGAAATCGTCCGCCACATTAAAGATGAACCAGCTTCTCTCGATCCGATAAAAGCGGTGGGGTTGATGGAAGCGCAGGTGGCGCGCGATCTGTTTGAAGGGCTGGTCAATCAGGATGCCAAGGGTAACATCGTCCCTGGCGTAGCGCTGCGTTGGCAGACGACCGATAACCGCACGTTTATCTTTACCCTGCGAGATAATGCCCGCTGGTCTAACGGTGAACCCGTTACGGCAAACGATTTTGTCTACAGCTGGCGTCGTTTGGTCACGCCTGAAAACAGCTCGTCATTCGCCTGGTTTGCCCGACTTGCGGGGATTCAGAACGCCGAGCAGATTCTTGCGGGCAAGCTGCCAGTCGATCAGCTTGGCGTGACGGCCGTCAATGATCACACGCTGAAAGTGCAACTGAGTAAGCCTGTACCTTATTTTGTTAGCCTTACGGCGAATTTTAGCTTGTTCCCGGTACATCAAGCTACGGTAGAAAAATTCGGAAACGACTGGACGAAGCCGGGAAATCTGGTCGGGAATGGCGCGTTTAAGCTGGATCATCGCGTCGTGAATGAGAAGCTGGTGCTCACGCAGAATCAATATTATTGGGATAACGCCAACACACGCCTGACGAAAGTGACCTTTGTTCCCATCAATCAGGAATCGAATGCGACAAAACGCTATCTGTCTGGGGATATCGATATCACCGAGTCATTTCCTAAAAATTTGTACCAAAAGCTGCTAAAAGACTTACCCGGTCAGGTTTATACACCCGATCAGCTTGGCACGTATTACTATGCGTTTAACACGCAACGTGCGCCGACCAATGATGTTCGTGTACGGAAAGCGTTGTCTTATGCCATTGACCGTAAAGTGATTGCCGAAAAAGTTCTGGGCACAGGGGAAAAACCAGCCTGGCATTTCACGCCGGATGTTACGGCAGGCTTCAAACCGACGGAAAGCCTGTTACAGCAATATTCGCAGGATGAACTGGATGCGCAGGCAAAAGCGCTGATGGCGGCCGCAGGCTATGGCTCAAATAATCCGCTGAAATTGTCGCTACTGTACAACACATCGGAGAGCCATCAGAAGATCGCGATTGCTGTGGCGTCCATGTGGAAGAAAACGCTGGGCGTTGACGTCCGTCTGTCCAATCAAGAGTGGCAAACCTACATCGACAGCCGCAATAGCGGCAATTTTGATGTTGTACGCGCCTCTTGGGTGGGGGACTACAACGAGCCGTCGACATTCCTCTCACTGCTGGCATCGCACCATAGCGGCAATATCGCGCGTTTTAAAAATGCGAATTACGATCGCGTGCTGGATGAAGCTGGCAACCAGACTAACCCACAGGCGCTGAATGCGGATTACAATCGCGCAGAGCAGATATTGATGGATGAGGCACCGATTGCACCGATCTATCAATATACCAACGGACGCCTGATCAAACCGTGGGTGAAAGGCTATCCCATTACTAATCCCGAAGACGTGGCATACAGCCACATGCTTTATATCGAAAAGCATTAGTACCGTATTAATCCATCGAATGATGTGTCGATAAAGCCGGAGCGATCGTGATGGTCACTCCGGCCGGTAGCGTGCAAAACTGATAGCAAAAGACCTGATAGTAAAGGCCGTTGGAGGCAAAACGTGGAATCCTTGGCAGGAAAAGAGTTGCAACACAGCGGTGCGGTTCATGCGTATCAGTTGGATGGAAAGGGGGGCGTGACTCCGATTGGCGAGCAGGATGTGGTTAACAGCGAGAAACCCTGCTGGCTACACCTAGATTCTACCTTGCCCGCCAGCGTGCGTTGGCTGAATAAAACGACGCTGGTGCCGGATAGCGTACGCAATGCGTTGGCGGGGGAGAGCGCTCGCCCCAGAGTCACGCGTTTGGGGGAAGGTACGCTGATCACGCTGCGCAGCATTAACCTGAATGCCAATGCGCGGCCAGATCAACTGGTGGCGGTTCGGGTGTTCATTACCGACAAGCTGATTATTTCTACCCGACGTCGTAAGATTCTGGCTATCGACGAAATTCTTACCGACCTGAAGGAAGGCAATGGCCCGACGGACAGCGGAAGCTGGCTGGTTTCCATTGCGGAATCATTGACCGATCACACCAGCGAGTTTATTGATGATTTGCATGAGAAAATCATCGATCTGGAGGAGGATTTGCTGGAGCAAAAAATTCCTCCGCGCGGTGAGCTGGCGCTGATTCGCAAACAGCTTATCGTGTTACGCCGTTATATGACGCCACAGCGTGATGTTTTCTCCCGCATTTCCGGCGAGAAGCTTCCCTGGATACAGGATGACGATCGCCGTAGAATGCAAGAGATTGCCGATCGGTTAGGGCGCGGATTAGAGGATTTGGATGCCAGCATTGCGCGCACCACGGTGCTTTCGGATGAAATCACCGCGCTGATGACCGAAGCGATGAACCGCCGCACTTATACGATGTCGCTTTTGGCGATGGTTTTTCTGCCAACGACGTTTTTAACCGGCTTATTTGGCGTCAACTTAGGGGGAATTCCCGGCGGCGATGCGCCGTTTGGTTTTTTCACGTTCTGCCTGATGTTGGTGATATTGGTGGGCGGCGTTGCATGGTGGTTAAAACGCAGTAAATGGCTATAACGACTCGCAGCGAACGGGTGCGCAGATAATCACAAACTGCCGTGAACAGCTAAAAAACCACGCGTAAATTGAGCAATATCAACATTTTTTACCCTGTTGTGCGGCACTATCATTCCCGCAGGTGAATGCAACGTCAAGCGATGGGCGTTGCGCTCCATATTGTCTTACTTCCTTTTTTGAATTACTGCATAGCACAATTGATTCACACCATGCCGACAGTTTTGTCGGCTTTTTTTTGCCCTTCGATCTTACTCTTTCCTGTTTTGTCCTGAGCGACGTTGCCACATGCCTTTGGCATTACTTCGAGTTGTTCTTTAACCAACGTAGCGTTTCATGACTTTTGTGAATGATGTAATTATCGACAATCACTGTGATGGTTTTGGCTCGTCTGTATCGGCTTTCCAGGTGCTTCAACATATTGATAAATAATGAAGAACCTTTGCTGCTACCGCCCACATAACTGACTTTCCCAGTACCGCTGTGCAAGACCCCAACCAGATAATATTTTCATTATCTGCAGGGAAGGCACCGTAAACACGTCGATAGCCGTGCGGCTATGGATGCCATATTTTTTGTGCTAAGGACGGGCTGCTAGTGGAACGCCCTGAACGCCACCAGTATATGCTTATCAAGCTCTGCACATCTCACCTGTGCTAGCCAGACCGCTAAACCATGAAGTGGCTGATTTACCTATTGATGTTAAATAGTTATTTATTTATGGCTAATATTAAGTGTGAAATATGTTCCATTTGTGATGATTGCGAGTGGGTTGAGGCTGGAAAATGCGAAGAAGTTGGCTAAGCTTAAGTGTACAGGGCTAGTACAGCTTGTATAAATGCCAACTTTTAGCGCACGGCTCTCCCAAGAGCCATTTCTCTAGACCGAATACAGGAATCGTATTCGGTCTTTTTTTTACCTATTGTTTTTTAAGGTTTTATTTTCAGAGACCACGAAAATGCACGAAAAATCCACGAAATTCGATATGCGGCCTTTTATAAATAGACGTAATCTTTCCCTCTCGTATCCAGATATTTTTCCGTCATTTTTGCTGATTTATGCCCCAATAACTTCTGAGCAAATTTCTTTCCTCGTTCCTTCTCATACAATCTGCCAGCCAGACTTCTTATTTCATGAAACGTCGGCGGCTTCTCATCTAATTCAATCCCCGATGTTTTTCTTGCTTTAACAAATCCTTTTGTTAGCCCATTGAGCTCAACTGTTCCGAGTTGGTTATTTTTTCTAATGCCAGCGCTAATCATGTAATCGGTCTTGCTGGCATTACGGCATCAGGTTGCAACAATGCGCGTGATCAAAGGTCATGACGTGATGCCGCTGCACTTTTTGGCTCCGGCGACGGCGATAGCGTCAATTTTAAAGTTCCTGAGCTGGTTCGTACGGGCGGCACTGAGTGGCGTATTCCGAAAGCTGGTCACTATGTTGATGGGGCAACGGCACAGCTTAAGCGCTGTTTTGACCCAGAGGTAGTTAAAACCAAAGATACTTACTTGAATCACGCCATGGTAAGAGCCAGATTTTACGATCTGGCACCTAATCCTTATGGTGGCACGCTTAAGCATAGCATTCGTCAACATGGGGCAAGAGAAGTTCGACAAGGTTTACCGCGGCGTATTTGGCGTAATCTGGAATGAGACGTTGAGCCAGTATTTTGCTGATCAATATGAAATGGAACAAGCCGTTAGCCAACTGATGAACTTTTGATTATGATAAGAAAATCTCCTGCTTTCAGAAACAAAGCGTTACGTGAGTCTGCCCGAGGGTAGGCTTGTACGTTGCAGATCTCTGGCATCTTTAACGGCAATCCAGAAACGACGGTATTGTGTCATCTTCCGAGCCCTACACACGGTATGGGGTATAAAGGTGATGACTTCTGCAGTATAGGGTTGTTCGTTTTGCCATGATGTGATTAATGGGCGTATGCCATATGACTGGTGGGGGAGGGAGCAGAAGCTTTGTTGCAGGCGTTGTATTTGACATTAAAAAATAGATTGCTACTTAAACTAGAATGGATTTAAATAATGAGTAATGAAAATAAATTTGATGATGATAATATTTATTCTATTAGAAATGATATTATTTCAAAATATTTCTAAGCTAATCAATTGACGAATACCACATATAATGAGAGTTTGTTTGATGATAAAAAAGAATCATTGTTTGTATGTCTTTCTGCAAATTTCTTTAGACTTTACTCTAAAGATAAAATTAATTTAAATAAGAATGCAAGATATAACATCCATCTTTTAAATAAAAAATTATTAAATGATGATTCTCTTGAAAGGTTAAAGGCATCAACTAAAGGTGAAATACCCAGTGAAATAATAGATGAGTTTTTAAAGAACATATTAAACATTTATGTGGAGGTCTCATTCTGGAGTGGTTATGATTATATTAATGAATTTGTTGGGCCAGATAAGTCTCATGTGGATTATGTTTGTAGTTTTTTCTTGCCTGAATCAAATATCGGCTATGAAGCCTACAAGATTGATTTTTTCTTTAAAAGTGCTAAGTTTTTTTTAGATGGAAAAAAATAGATACTGCTTATGATTTAGTCATTAAAAATGAAAAAGTTGTAAATGATTTAGCATCTCAAATCAAGAGAGCTAAGAATTTGCAGCGTGAGGTTGAAAAACTAGAAAGAGTTCTGAATAATTTGGAATCAACAGCGCAAATTAATGTTTTTACAAAAACTTTTGTGAAAATAAAAGATAGGATATTGTGTCAATTGACTGAGGGAAATAAAAGATATGACAAATTAATGCAGCGTGCAATATATACTCCACTGGTTGTTCTTTCTATATCAATTATTATTCATGTTATAGCACCTGTTATCATGAAAATATGCGATTGGACACATTACGAATATTATATGCAGTTAGTTAGCTTTAACTTACAAAGTGCTATTTTTTATTCTTTACCTATCATTGCCTTCGAAATTATTTTGTTTTATTTTTCAAGAGTTGCATATGTTGAGGTGAAATCGTTCAAGACACAATTGGTTCAAATAGAACATCGCATTGCCTCTTGTGAATTTATCAGAAACTACATGAAGCAAAAAAATGAACATTTCGATAAAATTATTAGACTGAGCAATAATGAAGTGGCTAAGAAAATATTTATTGATGGAGATAGTATCGGAAAAATCATTGGGTTTCCAAGCGATTTTGAAAAATTAATATTCAATCCTATTCAGATGAGTAGTGACAATATTCCAGCGGTATTAGATGGTGTCAATTCTATTGCTGAACTAGCAGGCAAGGTCATGGCGGCTAAGAAATAGAACTCAATCAACGCCCTAAATACTATTGGTACTAAAGCCAAGCTGGAAACCCGCGTTGTGTGCCGTGTACCTTGTTCGCTACGTATTCTTGCTTCGTCAATAGATGGCGACAGAGATCTGCCGCCCATTTGTTGTGAAGAATTAGTGTGTTTTAGGTGGCACTGCAACCGATGAACTGGGGGTGAAATAATCGCTATCTTCCACAATCGGAATATAAATCCTGACCCACTCGGTACCTTCAACCATCTCCCAACTATGCCCTTCCCCCTGCGTATCGGCGGCAATCAAGACAGTCCCAGGAGAAAGCAGAAAAGTGGAACCATCGCTGACCCGAAATTTCAACGTGCCTTTCAGCGTGATGACATATTGTTTGCGCGGTGCCGGGTGAACGTTCATCTCCCAGGCTTCAGTGGAATTACTAAGCCAAAATTTTTGCGCGGTAATTTTTTCCAGAGCGGGAACACTGCCTGTTACGAAGGCCGAGTGATTGTCTGGCGTATTGATCAGTTTGATGGCCGGTATCCGAGTTTCCTCCGGATGAGTTGGAGAGAGCGTTGCGGAATAAGCAGTAACGGAAACCAATAATCCGGCAAGCGCCAGAAGAAAACGCGATGTCTTTTTCATTTAAATAAAATCCATATTGTTTACGCCCGATAAGCAGGCAACCCTATATGTCAGCCGTCTGTGTACGTCTTACAATGCTGGGATGGTACTGCTTGAGGGGATCCTTCACCAGATGGTTAAAGCAATCGCACTGATTGGTATATCACTTGATTTGCTTATATTCTATTCACAACCGGAGGGAGAGGCATCGGCAGGCGAGCACAAAATTGGGAACGGTGCCCCGATAGTGGCTCCATAGTGTGGTAGTGAGGCTTGTTTTGGGATGAACCCAAAAATAATACGAGACTGGACTATGTTCTCTATTCAACGGCTCCCGATCCGACACAGCCTATTTTAATCGCTGGTGAACCGGAACGTATTTCGCAGGCGCAACGTAACGCTGATGGTATTGATTTGTCCGATCAGGAGTGGCAGAAAATCGTGGAGGCGGGGATCGCTTTGGGGATGAATCCGGCCGAATTCGCGTTAATAGCATAATATTATTCAGGAGAAGACAATAATCGGGAGACGGGGCTGATGCGGGGATGGGTAATCGTTGTGGTGATACTGGGGGCGTTAGTCGCTCTGGCACCCTGGATCCAACGTCAACTCCCGCCCGGCTATGATCCCCTTTCTCCGCTGTCCGTCGATGACCCGCCTACGTTTATTACCCGGCTAAAAATGAAGTCTGTCGCCAACGATCCTGAAGCCTGTTTGACCGTGTTAAAGCAGGCGCAGGAGAGCGGGCGTCTGCGATTCTCCGAGGCCAATGACATCAATGGACAATGTCCGGTCGCGTCACCCGTGCAGATACAAGGCTTTGGTACGGTCAGGCTCAGTTCCAGTTTTCTTGCCAGTTGTCCGTTGGCGCTGAGTAGCACTATGTTTGTTTCGCAAATTGCGGTGCCGCAGGCGCAGTCGCTTGGCACGTCGCTAGCGCGCATCGACCATATGGGCAGCTATGCCTGTCGAAATGTTTATCACCGACCGGAAGGACGTTTGAGCGAGCATGCGACGGCGGACGCATGGGATATTGCTGCTTTTCGTCTCTCTGACGGTCGGCAGATTAGCGTCCTGAATCAGTGGTCAGAAGCGGACGATCGCGGCAGCTACTTGCGTAACACATTCAGGGAAAGCTGTCGTTTTTTCGGTAACTCGCTGGGGCCGGAATACAATGCCGCACACGCTAATCACTTTCATTTTGGCATGCGCGGTTTTGGTGTGTGTCGATGAGAATACTCAGGCGGGAAAACTAAAAATCAGCGTACTCCTGGGCGGGGATCCAGAAGCCATCAATATACTCTTCAATGGGGAAGCAACCCGCGCGGCGCAGGCGCTGTTCATCCATCGCTTGCAGACATTGCGCTTCGGTGTTGTAGGCACCAACGACCAAGTCGTCACAGCCATGCCCGAGATAACAAACAAATATCACTAACGCAAACATGCTGTTCTCCAGACATTACCGATTTTCTCTATACCCGTCATACTTCAAGTTGCATGTGCGTTGGCTGCGTTCAGTCACCCGAATCACTTACCTGAGTAAGCTCATCGGGATTCCCTCTCTTGCCGCCTTCCTGAAACTCGAATTATTTAGGGTATATACGTCGGAATAATTGTAGATGAAAATCAGTGAGGAAAGAGAGAATGGGCGGTTCATCAGGTGGTTTTATCGCCACCTGATGTAGAAACCGCATTTATTCTTTAGAAAGAGGCTGGGCGGAGGCTGCGCCATCCCGCACTAAGTCGCGCGGCAGGCTGTTTTTTATCCGGCTGCTGATGCGTTTTGCCAGACCGACAGATGTGTTCTGGTAGGTTAAAATCAGCTCATCCGCAGCAGGAAGCGGTTCCGGATAACTGTCTTTACCTTGAAACCACTCGCAGGCGATGCGATCGGTCAGCGCGTAGGCATTGTCTGCATTCGGATCGGCCAGCGCGACAACCGCTTCATGCTGCCAGCGGAAACCTTTAGGGAAGCGTTCAGCAAGCTTAATGCCAATACGTGAGAATTTGATATTGCCGAAAGCGGAAGTTAGCGCCGCAGGGAAGAGCCAGATTTCGCTATCACGCTGCCACAGTTGAAGTAACGTATCATCCCAGTGAATACCCTGTTTACCTGCTGCCTGTGCGAGTAACGCAGCCTCTTTGGGGGCAACCGGAGAAAATGGAAATTTACCGACTTTATAACCCGGACGCGGCAGGGGCGGCACGCTGGCGGTTTTCCGTAAGCGGGCAACAAAGAAGCCTTCGCTGTCATAAATCTGTGGGAAGACGTGCAGGAAGCCTTCTTCCGTTGTGGCGCGTTCGGCGTCGGCGAAGAGATCGTGTAACGATTCAAATTCGCATGCATCAGGAAACTGCGCCTGTAGCCAATGGCAGACCTGCTGGTTTTCGTGCCTATTCAGCGTACAGGTAGAGTAAATCATCACGCCGCTGGGCTTCAGAGCATGAAACGCGCTCAGAATCAGGTCGCGCTGTGTGGCAGCAATATCGGTAATGCTCTCTTGCGACCAGTGGCTCATCGCCGCCGGATCCTTACGCACCACGCCTTCACCCGAACATGGGGCATCCAGCAGAATCGCATCAAAATACTCCGGCAGTGCCGCGCCGAAAACCCGCCCGTCGAAGTGTGTAATCGCGGTATTGCTGACGCCGCAGCGGCTGATGTTGGCATGCAACACTTTTACCCGGCTGGCTGAATACTCATTGGCGATGATAGCCCCTTCATTATTCAGTCTCGCCGCAATCTGCGTTGTCTTGGAGCCCGGCGCAGCCGCGACGTCCAAAACCGTTTCAAGCGCATCGTTACGATGGAACAGGGCGCTGACGGGCAGCATGGAGCTGGCTTCCTGAATATAAAGCAGTCCGCTCAGGTGCTCCAGCGTATTGCCTAGCCGCGTATTTTCTTCTTCTGCATTCAGCAGCCAGAAACCTTCCTGACACCAGGGAATCGGCTCAAGTTGCCAGCCATAGGGTTGCACGAGCTGAAGAAAGGCATCGACGCTGATTTTTAACGTATTCACGCGGATGCTCCGACGCAGCGGACGCTGGCAGGCGGCAATAAAATCCTCCATCGAAAGCGATGAAGGCATGATGTCCCGCATGGTGTCGAGAAATTCAGCAGGCAGGTTGGCTGGGGTAAATTTTGCCACGGCGTGGTTCCGTACAGGTTATTCAGTAAAACGAGGGGAAGAAGCGGCGAAGTGTAGCACGGATCCTTCATACATCATGTGAAAACGGCAAAGCGACGCGTGAAAACGACAGGGCAACGATCGCTGCCCTGTCCGGTGGTGAGGTTAATTATTCGGTGTCGGAATCGCCGTACCCCATTGCCGCCACTCTTTGGGCTCTTCGTTCCTCAGCAGGAAATGTTTTCCTTCCTGTGCTTTGGGGGCGAGCGGCGTGCTGGGTGGCGTGGCAAACGCGATACCGCCGCGAATGAACTGCTGGAAGGTTCCGCTCTTGATGACGCCCCCCGTCAGGCCGAATTCCAGGTTGTAACCCGAAGCCAGCCAGAAGACGGAATTGTCGCGTACCAGATGCTGATAGCGTTTGCTGATGCGCAGCGACACGGCGATACGATCCGAAAGCGTGCCCAGCGACAGCCCAGTTACCGTACCGACTTCAATACCGCGGAACAGCACTGGCGTACCGACCTGCAATGCGCCTGCTTCTGGCGCATCAACGCTGATATTCAAGCCGTCCTGATAGCGAGAGTCGGAGATAGTGGCCTGTTGCAGCTCAAAATTGCGCGTTACGCTGCCGTTACCCGGCTCGACGTTGATATAAGGCTGGAATAGCGTTTCCAGATGATTCACACCAGCGGCGGAAATTTCTGGCGTAACGACGGAAAAACGTGTCCCGGAGCGAGCGAAATTACGCACATATTCAGGGTAGAGTACGGCCTGCACCAGCACTTCGTTACGCTGATCGGACAACTTCAGCGAATCCAACTGACCGATATCGATTCCCAGATAGCGGATCGGCATGCCCGGCGCGAGTTTGCTGGCATCGTAGGTACGTAGAATGATGCGGCTCCCCACGGCGCGCGCCGCCGTTTCGTTGTTGTAGAGGACGCGTTTACCGCCTTTAATTTCCGGTGCACCTTCCAGATTATCAAAACTGATCGCACCTTTAAGCGCTCGGTTCAGCGGGGAGGCTTGCACGGTCAGGCCCGACGTATTCAACTGCACACGAGCCCCGCCTTCTGCCCAGAACACGCTGTTTTCCGTCAGCAGTTTGCGGTGTTCAGGGCGAATATAAACCTCAACCTCAAAGGTATCCGCCTTCGGCCGTACCCGCATGATTTCGCCGACCTGGAACTTACGGTACAGCACGATGGATCCATCCTGAATATCCGGCAGGCTGTCGGTCACTAAGGTGAGAGTCGGAGAAGGCGTGGCACCGCGAATGCCTTCCTCGGCTTTTTCGAGATCGCTGAACAGCGGATAGCGAGCCTGAACGTCACCTTTGCTGCCCGGTAAAACCTGAATACCGCCGCTTACCCATTCTTGCGCGCTGGCACCCAGCACTTGAATCCCATCCAGCCCCATCTTCACATTCACGCGGCTGTTAACGATGAATTTGCTGTCGCGGTGTAATAGCTGGCGATATCGTGGCTCGATCACCAAAAGGAAGCTGACACCTTGTTCGTCCAGCGTGCGCTTCACGACCTGACCGACCTGCACGCCGTGCAACAGCACGGGTTGACCGCTATCAATGCCATAGCTTTGTGCGGCTGTGAGCTGAATAGAAAGCGCGCCGGGCTGGGTGAGCTGCTGTTGTCCGCTATCCAGCACGTCAAAATGCTGGCGTGGTTCGCCTTCACCGGGAATGAGCGTCAGCGTTGGGCCGCTCAGCAGACGTGAAACATTCAGATCGCTGAGCGAAAGCTGAGGTTTACTGAGTTCGATACGTGTGCCTTCCCGCATCAGCGAAACCACGGAAGGATCGATGATGAGCTCCCCGCTGACCTTGCCATCGTCTGGGCTCAGCGTGATTTTACTCAGAGTGCCGACTTCCAGTCCCTGATACATCAGCGGGGTGCGGCCTTCGGATAGGCTGTCGCCAGAAGGTAAATCCAGCGTAATTTTCACACCGCGCTGGCTCTGTGCCAGATCGGGGTAGAGGCGGTAGGATTGCTCGGCACCGGCATCCTCGCTCTCTTCCGGCGAATCGAACGCGATCGCACCGTTCACCAACGCCGCCAGATTTTCCATCTCAATTTTTGCGCCGCTGACGCTGATGTCGGCATTAAAGCCGGACACATTCCAGAAGCGGCTGTTCTTCTTCACCAGATGGGTAAAGCGGCGTTCCACCAGCACGTCAATCATCACACCGCGGCGATCCTGAGAAACCGTGTAATCGTAGACTTTCCCTACTGGAATTTTACGGTAGTAAACCAGTGAGCCGGTATTCAGTGAACCCAGATCGTCCGCATGGAGATGAATCAGCAGTTCTCCGGTATTCACGCGGTATTTGGGTTGTGTATCCAGTGCAGAAAAGTGCTCTTGCGGCTCGCCAGAACCGGGCATCATCCCGATGTAGTTACCGCCCACCAGTGCATCCAGCCCAGAAACGCCAGCGAGAGACGCTTTCGGGGTAACCAGCCAGAACTGCGTGCCGCTGCGTAACGCTTCCTTCATATCGCTTTTGATACTGGCTTCGACCTGTATGGTGCGCAGATCTTCACTCAGCTTGATATTTTGCACGGTGCCGACTTCAACGCCCTGATAGCGCACGGGCGTACGCCCGGCGACAATGCCGTCAGCGGAGACAAAATCGATGGTGACCGTTGCGCCTCGTTCCTGTTGGTTGGTGTAAATCAGCCAACCAGCAATCATCAGCGCAATCAGCGGCAGCAGCCAAAACGGCGACAGGCGACGCTTGCTTTTCACGGTAGCTTCGGTTGGTGTACTGGACGTATTATCTTGCATTGTTATTCCACATCAGTCGGCTATCCAGCCATTCAACGGCAAGGATAGTGAGAATCACCGCTGCGCCAAAGTAAAAAGCAGCAGGCCCCATGGTGAAAGCGAGGAGTTGATCGCGGTTGACGAGCGACATTGTCAGGGCAATCACGAATAAATCGAGCATGGACCAGCGGCCGATCCAACGGATAACGCGCAGCATCTTCATGCGCATCATTATGTTGCCTTCCGATCGGAGATGGATACTCACCAGCAGCCCGAAAAGCACAATAACCTTAGTAAACGGCACCAGAATACTGGCGATAAAGACCACCAGCGCGACCGGAACATTGCCTGACGCGAGCGAAAGAATACCGGAGAAAATCGTGTCTTCCGTGCGTGCGCCGTTGACATAAATAATTGATATGGGCAATAGGTTAGCGGGAAACAGTAAAATGATGGAAGCAATCAGTGCTGCCCAGGATTTTTGCAGGCTGTGCCGCTGGCGTAAGCGAAGCGGAATATGGCAACGAGGGCAGCGCTCCCGATTGTCTGGCGAACTGGTGAAATGGCAGGACAGACAGATTCGATAGCGATCCGGCGAAATCAACGGCCTCATGCGCGGATAAAACCGTTGCCAAAGCTGGTCGGTATTTAAGTGAATCAGCGTCAGCAGGCTTAAGATCATCAGCGCCAGAAAGGCGACCAGCCCGATTCCTGCCTGAACATCCGCGAATTCTCGGACTTTGATTGCGGCAACGGCCATGCCGACCAGATAGATATCCAACATCATCCACTCTTTTAGCCGTTCTAGCATGAGCAGGATGGGACGCAGGTTCATCCCGATTCGGGGAGCAAAAAACAGGTAGAGCAGAGAAAAAACGAGCGTAAGCGGTGCGCCTACAGTGCAGAAGGCGACCATACTTGCTGTGAGCGGATGCCCCTGACGAGTGATTTGCCAAATGCCTTCAAACAGGCTGGCATTAATGGTGACGCCCAGCAGGCGAATGCTAATCAACGGTTCAGTGAAGGCAAACGGCATGAGTACCAGCATGGCAACGGCCATCGCTGCTAGCCTGGATATGGGCCAGTCTCTGCCTGAACTAACTTTGGCATCGCAACGTGGACAATTCGCTGTCTGGTTGCGCTTCAACGGCGGCAGTGCAAAAAAGGCATCGCATTCCGGACAGCGATGGTAGCGATCTAGGGTGGATACCGCACTTTTCGCGCCATCGATTAACGGCGGTCGCGGAGAGGGAAACGGCGCAGGGCTGGCTATATTATGTATTTTCATCTTTCCTGCGATCCGGTGAAGGTGTTGGGTTCCGTTATATTCATGATGGATAGTGTGTTCACTGCTATACCCGCCATACATCAAGTTGCATGTGTATTGGTTGCATTACTCGGCTTTTGCTCCGTGGGGTCACTGTAAGCCGCGTTCAATCTGCCTGACTGATTTGTCACTCACCCGAATACTTATCTGAGTAAGCCCCCTCGGGATGAAATGAGAAACATCCTGTCTCTTACCAACGACGGGCCTCGTAACAAAGCTTATAAATAGGCCTAGCCCTAAGGGGCTAACGCTCTGTGGTGTTCAAACGTTAACGCTTGTCCTGAAGCTCGAATTATTTAGGGTAGATTTAGTGTAACTGAAGGCTTAACGAATGATAAATTCATAATAAGGTTCTGATCTCTACCCGATATTATTTTGTCGGTGGAAATAGCACGATATGCACGACAGCGTTACAGTAAAGCGGATGATTCTTCGCGCGAAGGCGCTAATCTTATGGCATTCTGTAACCGATGCTAATGCAGTCTGTGCGGGAATGGTTCGCACTGTTTTGAAAAGACAACGATATACGTTATGAATAAACCAGAATTTTATCAGGATCTCATTCGCGATATGTCATCGCTTATCGCGGATGAAAACCGTTTTATTACGATTTTATCAAACAGCAGTGCACTGCTGTTTGAGCGTTTGGATGGGGTTAACTGGGCAGGGTTTTACCTGTTGGATAACGACACGCTTTTTCTGGGACCGTTTCAGGGCAAGGTTGCTTGTGTGCGTATTCCGGTTGGCAAAGGTGTATGCGGTGCGGCAATAGCTGAAAATCGCATTCAGCGCGTGGATGATGTCCATGCGTTCCCTGGTCATATCGCCTGTGATGCCGCGAGTAATGCTGAAATTGTGCTACCGCTTGTCGTTAACGGGCAACCGATTGGCGTTCTGGATATTGACAGTACCCTTTATCAGCGTTTTGACGCGGATGATGAAGAAGGGCTGAAGGCCGTGGTGAGCGTACTTTGTGCTCAACTGGAAGCGAGCGATGTGATGACATTCATCAATTCTCTCACGTTGAGACAAGGTTAACGTGGCAATTGCCGATGGCGTCATTATAATGACGCCTGTTCATGCCTGCGCCGGTTGGCAAACCCGTTGTAATCAGGAAATTTCATGGAAAATCAACCTAAGTTGAACAGTAGTAAAGAAGTCATTGCCTTTTTGGCAGAGCGGTTCCCGCTTTGTTTCACCACTGAAGGTGAAACTCGTCCGTTAAAGATCGGTATTTTTCAGGATCTTATTGAGCGTGTGCCGGAGTCCGATAACGTCAGTAAGACGCAATTACGCTCTGCGCTGCGTCTGTACACTTCAAGCTGGCGATATTTGTACGGTGTAAAATTGGGTGCTCAACGTGTCGATCTGGATGGTAACCCATGCGGTGAGTTGGAACAGCAGCATGTCGATCATGCTCGTAAGCAGTTGGAAGAAGCTAAAGCACGAGTTCAGGCTCAGCGTGCTGAGCAACAGGCGAAAAAACGTGAAGCGGCCGGAGAATCGGCAGAAGCAGCGCGTACCCCTCGTCCCGCTCAGAAACGTGCGCCGCGCCGTGATGCTTCAAACAATGCATCCCAAAACCGTGGATCCCAAAACAGCGCACCACGTAAACCACGTCAGCCTTCTTCCGGCCAATCGCAGTCCTCTTCTCCGCAATCCGCTAATGCTCAATCTCGTCAGGCAAAGCCTGCCAGTAATGAGCCTCAACGGGTAGCGGTTACGGATGTTTCCAAACTGCAAATCGGTCAGGAAATCAAAGTCAGAGCCGGCAAAGACGCCATGGATGCCACCGTGCTTGAAATTGCCAAAGGCGAAGTCAGAGTACAATTGGCTTCTGGATTGGCAATGATTGTACGCGCAGAACACTTGCAGTTCTGATACGGAGGCCAACCTGGGCATGAACAACTTAGTCAGAATAACCGCCATCGCAGGCTTACTGCTGGCGGGCTCTAGTTTTGCAAATGAAAACATTACGCGTGTTGAACAGATTCCTCAGCTACATCAGGAACCTCAACATGCTACCGTTAGCGACAGGGTGGCCTCACGTTTCCTGCGTTCGCACTATCGCCAGTTTATGCTGGATGCGCAGTTCTCTGAGAAAATTTTTAACCGCTACCTCAATATGCTGGACTACAGCCACAACGTGCTGTTGGCCTCTGATGTGGCACAATTTTCCGGGCAAAAAGCCCAGTTGGGCGACGCGCTGAAATCCGGTCAACTGGATGTTCCGTACGCGTTGTACAATCTGGCGCAGAAGCGTCGGTTTGAGCGTTTTCAATATGCACTGTCGCTGCTGGATAAATCGGTCGATCTGACGGGCAATGAGACGTTTGAACTCGATCGCAGCAAAGCCCCTTGGCCGCAGAACGTGGGTGAACTTAACCGCCTGTGGGATGCCAAGGTAAGATATGACTGGCTCAGCCTGAAGCTGACCGGTAAAGATGATAAAGACATCAAAGAGACGCTGACCAAGCGTTACCAGTTTGCGATTCGTCGTCTGGCGCAGAGCAACAGCGAAGATGTTTTCCAACTCGTCATGAACGCCTTTGCGCGTGAAATTGACCCGCACACCAGCTACCTGTCACCGCGTAACACCGAGCAATTCAATACCGAAATGAGCCTGCCGCTCGAAGGAATTGGTGCGGTGCTGCAGATGGATGACGACTACACCATGATCAATTCCATGGTGCCCGGTGGTCCGGCAGCGAAAAGCAAAAGCATTACCGTTGGTGACCGCGTGGTTGGTGTAGGCCAAAACGGCAAACCGATGGTGGATGTTATCGGCTGGCGTCTGGATGATGTCGTTGCGCTGATTAAAGGGCCGAAAGGCAGCAAGGTACGTCTGGAAATCCTGCCTGCTGGCAAGGGGACGAAAACCCGCATTGTCACGCTGACGCGTGAACGCATTCGCCTTGAAGACCGGGCGGTTAAAATGTCCGTCAAGACGGTCGGCAAGGATAAAGTCGGCGTGCTGGATATCCCCGGTTTCTATGTCGGCCTGACGGATGACGTGAAAGTTCAGCTCCAGAAGCTGGAAAAACAGAACGTCAGCAGCATTGTGATTGACTTACGAACTAACGGCGGCGGCGCGCTGACGGAAGCGGTAGGGCTTTCTGGTCTGTTTATCCCTGGCGGCCCGGTGGTTCAGGTGCGTGATAACAATGGCAAAGTGCGCGAAGACAGCGACACCGACGGCATTGTGTATTACAAAGGCCCACTGGTGGTGCTGGTAGACCGCTTCAGTGCTTCCGCTTCTGAGATCTTCGCCGCGGCAATGCAGGATTATGGCCGTGCTTTGATCGTGGGTGAACCGACGTTTGGTAAAGGCACTGTGCAGCAGTATCGCTCGCTGAATCGGATTTACGATCAGATGCTGCGTCCTGACTGGCCAGCGCTGGGTTCCGTGCAATATACGATTCAGAAATTCTATCGTATTGACGGCGGCAGCACGCAGATGAAAGGCGTGACGCCTGACGTGATGATGCCAACCGGCACGGAAACGGTAGATACCGGTGAGAAGTTTGAAGACAACGCGCTACCGTGGGACAGCATCAAAGCAGCCAACTACACGAAGAGCGGCGATCTGAAGGCACTGATTAGCAAACTGAACGAACATCATCAGGAGCGTATCGCCAAAGATCCTGAATTCCAGTATGTGGCGCAGGATATTGCCCGCTACAACGCGATGAAGGATAAGCGCAACCTCGTGTCGCTCAATCTTGCCCAGCGCGAGAAAGAGAATGACGATGATGAAGCGATGCGTCTGAAGCGGATTAACGATCGACTGGCGAGAGA
This sequence comes from Pectobacterium carotovorum, assembly GCA_016415585.1. Classification (NCBI taxonomy): domain Bacteria; kingdom Pseudomonadati; phylum Pseudomonadota; class Gammaproteobacteria; order Enterobacterales; family Pectobacteriaceae; genus Pectobacterium; species Pectobacterium carotovorum. The sequence goes on from CP066552.1 coordinate 2,307,706, forward strand.
AGGTAAAAAACTGCTCAAATCGCTGGAAGATCTGCCGAAGGACTATCAGGCACCCGATCCTTATCTGGATGAAACGGTGAAAATCGCTAACGATTTGGCACAGGAACAGAAAGAGTAAAGCGTAAAAAGTAATACGCTAAAATCGTTCTGATCATCTGAGATCATCAAGCGCCTTGTGGGTTTATTCCAACAGGGCGCTTTTTTTTGAACCTGATCGTTATTTTTGACGATGGTTGTTGTTGAGTGTTACAGGATGATCGCGCTGTACCGTCAATGACGGATTAACGGATCTTGGTTGGCGAACAGCCAAAACGGTTTTTAAACCGTTCGGAAAAACGCGCTGAGGATTTATACCCGCAGGCTTCGGCCAGACGCTGCATACTCCATGATGTCGTCTGTACCAGCATCATCGCGTGTTGCATGCGCGTCTCCAGCAACAGCACTTCAAAGCGTGTCTGCTCGGCGGATAACCTCCGGCGCAGCGTGGCTTCGCTCATCGCCAGTCGTCGCCCCGCAGACTGCGCGGTCCAGTGGCGCTCCGGCTCTTCGCTGATAAGCGTACGTAGCTGAGCGGTAACGCCGGGCTGTGGCGGTACGCCAAAGCGGTATCCCCGTTCCGACAGCACAAGCAGCATATCCATCAGCCGCAGTTCGAGACGCGATTCATTAAGTACGTTGCTCGTAATTCCCTCAACCAGATACTGCAATGTGTGGGTGAGATCGTCATCCAGTGCGAGAGTAGTGAAGGGGCGCGGAGGATAAGTCGGAACGCATTCATCAGGATAGCGATGATAAAAACGCGCCAAAAGCGTGGGCGAAAATGTCAGAAAGATTGACCGGAAAGCGGAGTCGTGACCACCGGGCATTTTCGTCAAATCGGCACTTGCGTCAGGTGTAATCAGGCAGAGCTGAGACGATGTGTCGATAACCGTCGCTGTATCCTGCTCAAGAATGGTTAATTGGCCAGAAAGAACCAGCAGAAGTGTGGCCTCATAGAAATGGAAACACGTTGTCTGCTGCGGTGTACGCAAGTGGGGCTGAGCGAGTGCGCACAGGCCATACCGTTGCAGCGGCTGGCCTGATGGCAATCGCCAGTCCGTCTCTACAATGAGAGACGGAGAAGCGGGGCGTAAAGCGGTCACGCTCATAGCCAGCCATTCTTATAACAAGTCATTATCATAACTTATTGTTATCACAACAATGCGGGATTCAGCGTATACAGCCCGGTGAGTGTCGCTTCTGCCAATACTGGCGCGCTAGCCAGCGCAGCGCGGACATTCGCTCCATTAAGCTCACCTTCTATTGCTAAAACAGGCGTCGCGATAGCGTAGAGAGTGAAGATGTAATGGTGGACGATCGCATCGTTCCACGGTGGGCAAGGGCCATCATAACCATAGTAGGTGCCATTCATCTGCTCATCGCTGGCGAACCAGGCGGTGTAATCATTGATGCCGTGTCGGAGCCCTGTCGGTGCATCCGGGCCTGCTTTCCCACGTGGCGTGATGCCAGTGGAATGAGAGGCGGCAGGAATTTCATTGACGCTGGCTGGAATATCGAGCAATAGCCAATGGTAGAAATCGACACGCGGCAGAGAGGCGCTCACTTCGCGGCCTTCCTGATTCACATCGTCACCGCGGCTGGGTACATCCGGGTCGTGGCAGATCAATACGAAAGACTGTGTCCCTTCGGGCGCGCCGTGCCAGGCAAGATGGGGATTGTGGTTAGAAGACAGCGCAATGTGGCTAGTTGCGTCCGGTACGGCAAAGGCAAATTCGCCCGGGATAGTTTCGCCGTCCTGAAAACTGTGGCTGGAGAGTTGCAGCATGGTGGTGCTCCTTATCGTGATTCCGGTGGGTGTGGAATCATTATAGAAGAAGCTGAGCGCAATTATTTTCCTAATGCCGTCAGGATAATGCTTTTAGCTGTCAATTTGATGGGTTTGAGATATTATTGCTCGCTAATCGATATGAAAAAAACGGCTTCCGATAAGGGAAGCCGCCGTGAGTTAGCCGATCTGCATCGCGATAGCGTGCGCGATTAACGACCCGCTTTTAACTGCTGGAAGTAGGTTTCATACAGCGTGCTGGCGCTGCCGACGTCGTTCTGCCATTCGCCTTTCGCGATGGTTTCATCATCTGGGTACAGTGTTTTGTCCCCTGAAACCTCCGGCGGCAGTAATTTTTTCGCTGCCAGATTCGGTGTTGGATAGCCGATGGTTTCCGCGACCTGTGCTGCTACTTCCGGGCGCAGCAGGAAGTCGATCAGCTTCATCGCGCCGTCAACGTTTTTGGCGTTGGCCGGAATCGCCAGACTGTCCATCCAGAAGATACCGCCTTCTTTGGGCCAAATGACATCCAGCGGTGTACCTGCCTGACGTGCCACGTAGGCAGAACCGTTCCACACCATACCCAAATTGACTTCACCTTCGATGAACGGGTTGCCGGGATTGTCTGAGTTGAACGTCAGCACGTTCGGCATCAGGGCTTGCAGCTCTTTATAGGCCGCCTCAATCTCTTTGGGGTCGGTGGTATTCGCGGAGTAACCCAGTTTACGCAGGGCGATTTGGAACACCTCGCGCGCGTCGTCCGTCAGCAGCAGGCTGTTTTTGTACTTGGTATCCCACAGGTCGGCCCAACGGGTGACGCTGGCAGGGTCAATCATTTCATGATTAATACCAATCGCCGTTGCGCCCCAAATATAGGGAATGGAGTAGTCGTTATTTGGGTCGAAAGATTTGTGCAACAGGTTCGGATCGAGATTATGGAAATTGCTGAGCTTGCTGGTATCAATCTTTTGCAGCATGCCTTCTTTGCTCATCTTAGAGATGAAATAGGTTGAAGGCACGACCAAATCGTAAGCGCCATCCTTATAGGTCTTCAGCTTGGCGTACATACTCTCGTTGGATTCATAGGTGGAGTAAATCACCTTGATGCCCGTTTCTTTAGTGAACTGTTCCAACAGGCCTGGCGGCACGTATTCGGTCCAGTTGTAGAAATAGAGCGTTTTGCTGTCGTTGGCGTTGGCGGTGCTGATGCCAAACGCCATTGCGCAGGCTGCCAGTAGGTGTGGCCACTTTTTCATTATGTTTACCTCCTTACGAGTCCCAAAGGAAATACCCGCCTGGAACCTATCCCATTAGGCTATTTTGTTTGCCATTTTGAACCAGGGCAGTGCTCGAAATCCTCACGTACTACGTGTACGCTCTGGTTTCTGTGCGCTGTCCGTGTCCAAACTGGCTGCACCAATAACGCCTACTGGAATAGGTCCTTACAAGCAGATATGAAAAAACGATATTTATCGTGCTTGCCGCCACCTTACTTTCCGGTGCGGTCGCGTAAAATCAGCTGGCTACTGAGCACCAGCACGAGCGACAGAATCAGCAAAATCGTTGCCAGCGCGTTGACTTCAGGAGAGACGCCGACCTTCACCATCGAGTAAATCTTCAACGGTAGAATCTCATACGCGGGCCCGGTGACAAACGAGGACACCACCACGTCATCCATCGACAGCGTAAAGCTGAGCAGCCAACTGGCGGCCACGGCCGGCATGGCCAGCGGCAGAATGATTTTGCGCAGAATAATCACTTCGCTAGCACCCAAATCGCGCGCGGCTTCCAGCATCCTTACGTCAAAGCCTTTCAGGCGCGAATAGACGGTCACCACCACAAACGGCAGGCAGAAAGTAATGTGGGAAAACAGCAGCGACCAGAATCCGAGCGATATGCCCAGCAGCATGAAGAGCACCAGCAGTGAAATCGCCATCACGATATCCGGCGACATCATCACCACGAACAGCATGCCGCCGACAAAAGGTTTGCCGCGAAAGCGGTAGCGATACAGCGCGACGGCCGTCAGGGAGCCAATCAGCGTGGCGAACGTCGCGGAAAAAACGGCCATCGTCAGTGAGTGCTGTGCGGCCTGGAGCAGGCTGTCGTTGTTTATCAGCAGCCGATACCAGTCTAGTGTAAATCCCTGCCAGTTGATGCCGAAACGCGCCTGATTAAACGAGTTCACGATCAGAATAACGATCGGGATGTACAGGTAAGCGTAAATGATGGACATAAATCCACCGCGGATTAAGCGTCCGGTCATTCCAGCTCTCCTTTTTTATTCAGCAGGCGGGCCGTGCGGTAATAGATAAAGAGCAGCACGCCCATGACCAGCGTCAGGCAGATGCTGGTGGCGGCACCAAACGGCCAGTCGCGGATATTGAGGAACTGGCTTTTAATAACGTTACCGATCAGCAAATTCTTGGCACCGCCCATCAGATCGGCAACAAAGAATAAGCCCATGGCAGGCAGCAGCACCAGCAGGCAGCCGGCGATAATCCCCGGCATGGTCAGCGGGATGACGACGCGCATGAAGGTTTGCCACTTATTGGCACCCAGATCGCGTGCGGCTTCAAGGTAGGATTTATCGAGTTTTTCAATGCTGGAGTAGAGCGGTAGCACCATGAACGGCAGCAGGATGTAAATCAGACCGAGAATCACCGCTTCAGAGGTATACATAATCCGCAGCGGCGTATCGATAAGGCCCGTCCAGAGCAGAAACTCATTCAGATGTCCGCGTGTACTCAGAAAAATTTTTAGCCCGTAAATGCGGATTAGCGAGTTGGTCCAAAACGGCACAATCAGCAGAAACAGCATCAGCGGCTGAATTTTTTTCGGTAAACGTGCCAGAATAAAGGCGAACGGATAGCCGAGCAGCAGACAGCAGAGCGTGGCGATAACCGCCATGTTCAGCGAATGCAGCAGCACAGAAGCATAAAGCGGATCGGCCAGTCGCGTATAGTTTTCCAGCGTAAAGACCAGGCTGACGAAATGGGTGTCATCGCGCGTCAGAAAACTGGTTCCGATGATCATCAAATTGGGCAGGAAAACAAACAGCACCAGCCAGGCAACGATGAGTGTAATAATGGTGTTTTGAAAGCGTTTACGCGACTTCTTCATCGTGCAGGACTACCTCCCAACTTTCCACCCAAGTGACGTCTACTTTCTGGTTGAGCGAATGGTCGAAGTCGGGATCGTCTTCGTTAAAAAACTCGTTGACCATGACCATCTTGCCGTTTTCCAGCTCAATGTTGGATTCCAGCGTCATGCCTTTATAGTTGCGCTCGCGCACGTAGCCCACCATGCCTTCCGCCTGCATGCCGTCGCCAAGTTCTTCGACGCGTAAATCTTCCGGTCGCAGCAGTACGTTGAGGTGTTGGCCGACGTTGACCGGAAAGCTGACGGTGATAACGCATTCGTGGCCTTCGACCTGAGCGCGCACCCGCTGTTCGTCCAACAGCTCCAGCACCACGGCATCAAAGATATTGATTTCACCAATAAAGCTGGCGACGAACAGATTTTTTGGCTCTTCGTAGATTTCACGCGGTGTGCCGTCTTGCTCGATGCGTCCATCTCGCATCACTACGATGCGGTCAGACATGGTCAGTGCTTCTTCCTGATCGTGCGTGACGAAAATAAAGGTGATACCCAGCTTACGTTGCAACGCTTTCAATTCGTTCTGCATCTGCTTGCGCAGCTTATAATCGAGCGCAGACAAGGATTCATCCAGCAGCAGAACCTTCGGCTGATTGACGACGGCGCGGGCGATGGCAACGCGCTGTTGCTGACCACCGGACAACTGGTGCGGGCGACGCTGCGCCAGCTCTTCCAGTTGCACCATTTTCAGCGCCTCAATCACGCGTGGCGCAATCTCTTCGGCGGGTGTTTTCTGCATGCGCAGGCCGAATGCCACGTTCTCAAACACGCTGAGATGAGGAAACAGGGCGTAACTTTGAAATACGGTATTAACGTGTCGCTGTTCAGCAGGCTGATGGGTAATGTCCTGCTTTTCCAGCATGACGTTGCCGCTATCGACCGTTTCCAGACCGGCAATCAAGCGTAGTACAGTGGTTTTGCCGCAGCCGGATGGCCCGAGGATCGTCAGAAACTCACCGTTATTAATGGTGAGATTAAAATGTGAAATGATGTCTTTGCCATCAAAGCCTTTATGGACGTTGAGCAATTCAACGACCGGCACAGTCAGGGAGTTTTCTTTCATTAAGATATAGCTCTATGTCCTGATTTGGCCGATCAACGGTATCTCCGTTGCGATCGTACCAAGGGTTATCACCTTTCAGCCAGCGTGCGCAGTTAAGGGCGGCATTTTACGGGAAACGCTGCCTGACGCCAACTTGTGTGACCCACTTACTGCCGATTGGTGAACGAATGAGGGTGATTCAGCCAATGAATTAGGGTGTATGTTTCCTGATTGTTACCTGATTTAGAGGTTCTTCGTGACACGGTCGCTGCTTTTTGGCCTGAATTCTGGTCTGCCGGTTTGTTAAATCGGGAAAAAACTGACCTGACGCAATATCTACCGGGGTAGCCCTATCCATAATGCCTTTCAGGGTTCAGGGGGTATAAATAAGATGGATAAATTACTCGACAGATTTTTGAATTACGTTTCGTTTGATACGCAGTCTAAATCCGGCGTTCGGCAGGTGCCGAGCACCGACGGTCAGTTGAAACTGGCGCGTGCGTTGCAGCAGGAACTGCTCGAACTGGGATTTGAGCAAGTCGCGCTGAGCAAGCAGGGCTGTCTGATGGCGACGCTTCCGGCAAACGTTGCCTGGCCCGTTCCGGCCATCGGCTTTATTTCGCATATGGATACATCACCGGATTTTAGCGGCAAGAATGTTAATCCGCAGATTCTGGAAAACTACCGCGGCGGCGATATTGCTTTGGGCGTGGGGGATGAAGTGCTGTCACCCGTGATGTTCCCGGTGTTACACCAGCTACTGGGGCACACGCTGATTACCACAGACGGCAAAACGCTGCTGGGAGCGGATGATAAAGCGGGGATCGCGGAAATTATGACCGCGCTGGTGCGTTTGAAGAAAAGCCAGCTCCCGCACGGCGATATTCGCGTTGCCTTTACGCCTGATGAAGAAATTGGCAAGGGCGCTCAGTTTTTTGATGTCAAAGCGTTTAACGCACAGTGGGCCTATACCGTGGATGGCGGTGGTGTCGGCGAGTTGGAGTATGAGAATTTTAATGCCGCGTCGGTTCAGGTGAAAATCGTGGGCAACAATGTGCATCCCGGTAGCGCCAAAGGCGTGATGGTGAACGCGCTGACGCTAGCCTCGCGCTATCACCAGCATGTGCCGGAGAGTCAATCGCCGGAGCAGACGGACGGCTATCAGGGGTTCTACCACCTTCACACCATGAAAGGCTCTGTGGAACGCGCAGACTTGCATTACATCGTCCGGGATTTTGACCGCAACGGCTTTGAACAGCGTAAACAGACGATGCTGGATATTGCGGAAAAGGTCGGCGCGGGGCTGCACCCAGATTGCTATATTGAAGTCACGATTACCGATACCTATTACAACATGCGTGAGCAGGTTGAGCAGCATCCGCACATTATTGCGTTGGCGCAGCAGGCGATGCGGGATTGTGACATTGAGCCGAATATGAAGCCGATTCGCGGCGGCACCGACGGCGCACACCTGTCATTTCAAGGGCTACCGTGCCCAAATCTGTTTACCGGCGGCTACAACTATCATGGCAAACATGAATTTGTCACGTTGGAAGGCATGGAGAAGGCGGTGTCTGTGATTATGCGTATTGCTGAACTGACGGCGCTGCGCGCGAAGCCGTAAGTGTTTCCATTTTGCAGAGATGAATAAGGCGGGACATTCCCGCCTTATCTTTGTACTAACCCGTATTCAAGATTGGTCTTAATCCGCGAAGTACCAGTAACCGCTATTAATCAGCACCGTAAGCTGCGCGAGGAAAGAGGGATCTTCCAGTGCATCGCCCAACTGTTCTGCACCAATAGCAGGGTGCTCAGCCAGCGCAAACAGCGCTGCCTTGTGCGTGCTGTTCACTTTTTCCCCGTTAACGAAGCAGCTATCGCCAACGCAGATGACACGCAGGCCACCTAAACGACGCAGTGGTTCACCCTGTTGCAGATATTCATACACTTCGCCAGCCTGATAAGGCGGCTCCGGCGGTGAGAGATCGAGCTCGTGACGGGACTGGGAAATAAATTCGCCAAACCAGTTCTGGAAATGCTCCGGCTGCTGCACCAAATCCAACATCATTTTTTGCAGCGCATCCAGCTCTTGCGGCAGTACGCTGGCGATATGATCGCGGGATGGTACATCAGGATCGCTGTAGCGATAGCTGCCGAGCTCACGGGAAAGCACATAATCCGCAAAGCCGCTCACCAACTCGCGAGCATTCGGCGCGCGGAAACCCACCGAGTAGTTCAGCGAGTTCTCCAGCGAATAGCCTTCGTGCGGGAAACCCGGTGGAATATAGACGATATCACCCGGCTCCAGCTCTTCATCAATAATGGCGTCAAACGGATCGACCTGAAGCAGGTCGGGATGCGGGCAGTGCTGCTTCATCGGTATTTTTTCACCGATGCGCCAGCGGCGACGCCCCGTACCCTGAATGATGAAAACATCATACTGATCCAGATGTGGCCCTACGCCACCACCGGGAACGGAAAATGAAATCATCAAATCATCGGTACGCCAGTCCGGCAACTGTCGAAAGGGCTGCATCAAAGCTGAAGAGGGCTCATGCCAGTGATCGACGGCCTGCACCAACAGCGACCAGTTGCTTTCCCCCAGATGATCGTAGCTCTCGAAAGGGCCGTGGCTTACCTGCCAGCGTCCGTTCTGATAGCTGACCAGACGGCTATCAACCTCATTTTCCAACGCCAAGCCAGCGAGTTCGTCGGGTGAAATCGGGTCGATAAAATGTGTGAAACCACCTTTAATCAGGAGCGGACGCTTTTGCCAGTAGTTCGCTAAAAAATCCTGCCAGTCGAGATTGAGCTGATAGTCCATACTGTTTTCCAGAAACTTGTTTTTTGAGGAAATGACTGTTCTTGAAGACATGATTTTTCTTGGAACAATCAGTATTTTAAAACAATCAGTATTTTTGCGATAAGTATAGCGGAAGCATCGCGCGCTGTACTGTCTTTCACCCCTCATTCTGGCTAAGGTTCTGGCGGGAGAAAATGGCTTCGACTCGAGCACCACCCAGAGCGCTGTCGCTGATAAGGATCTCGCCCTGATACTGTTCGATAATTTCGACGGCGACGGCAAGTCCGATACCTTGTCCGGGACGCATACGGTCGGCGCGCTGTCCACGAAGGAAAATGATTTCACGTTTACTTTCGTGGATGCCGGGACCGTCGTCATCGATAATCAGGTGCAGTTTGTGATCGGAGTATTGCACGCTGACTTCGACAAACTCTAGGCAGTACTTACAGGCGTTATCAAGAATATTACCCAGCACTTCCATAAAATCATTCTTCTCGCCCACGAAGGTCAGCTCAGGCGGAATATCGAGCGTCAGTACTACGCCCTTACGCTGATATACCTTGTTTAATGCGGAACACAGGCCATCTAGCATCGCCGGGACCGAGTGCACTTCACGTATCAGTAAATTGTGCTCAGAACGCACGTAGGCGCGGTGCAAATAATAGCCAATCTGCTGCGAGATACGGCTGATCTGCGACAGCATAATGGGCTCGGCCTGATCGATAGTGATCTCTTTACCGGTTCGCAGCGCACGTAACGTGGTCTGTAAAACTGCCAGTGGTGTTTTTAAACTGTGTGTGAGATCGGTGAGCGTTGTGCGGTACTTATGGTAGCGCTGGCGTTCGTTATTCAGAAGAATATTCAGGTTTTTTACCAGGCTGAACAATTCGCGCGGCGGGTTTTCATCCAGTTGATCGCGCGTCCCTTTTTCCAGCTCGGCGATCTGTTTTACCAGATGCTGAATAGGACGTAGGCTCCAGTGAGCGCCCAGCCACAGCAGGGGAAGTACCAGCAGAAGGTTGGCGATCAACACATAGCTGAACCATTCCCACACCACGTCTTCCTGCTGCAGCTCCTGCGGAATGCGATCGACGACAACAATGGTGATCGAGGGGAGATGAGCGGTTTTTGGATAAACGTTCACGGCGATGGAGTGCGTTAACGCATTGCTCTGCGTGCCATTCAGCGCTCGCAGGCTACCCAGTAGTAAGGTGTTACCCGTTAATACTGCGCTGCTGGTATTCGTATCGGTATCCAGTTCGTGATAGGCCGTCTTATTCAGCCACTCCGGCTTGATTAGTGCTTCCAGCTCGGGAACATGTTTTTCGCGCCAAAGCATATTGCCATGCTCATCGTATATCAGCACCAGCGTGGGGAAATTGATGTCAATGTCGGGGGGCGTGACGATAGTCAACTGGTTATCGCGCCACTGTGCAAGACTGTAGTAGAGGTTACTTTCACCGCGCAGTAAACGGAATGAAGTTTTATCAAAGTTGATGCTATAGCCGATAATAGCAACGATGCCATAAGCTAGCGACAGTGCCAGTACAATGGCTGCTGTCGCTAATAAAAAACGAATACGAAGCGAGAAGGGTAGCTTCCTATCGCTCATACTGATCCTGAAGGGGTATCTATATCAAAGCGATATCCTTGCCCGCGTATGGTAGTGATGACATCTGGTGCCTCTGCCTGCTGAATTTTCTTGCGTAGTCGTCCCATCAGCACATCGATGGTGTGGCTTTCCCGCAGTTCTGCATCCGGATACAGCTGCAACATCAGCGACTCTTTGCTGACGACTTTTCCTTTGTTGCGAATTAACGTCTCGATAATCGTGTATTCAAACGCGGTGAGTTTGATTGGACCGCCGTGGATTACCAGCTCGCGGCGCGATAAGTCGATCTCAAAGGGCGGCAGGCTGATGACTTGCGATGCCAGCCCGCTGTTGCGCCGCATCAGTGCCTGCAGGCGCGCCACGACTTCTTCCATATGGAAGGGCTTGGTCACGTAATCGTCTGCCCCCGCTTCCAGCACCGCCACCTTGTCCTGCCAACCTTCACGGGCTGTCAGTACCAGAATTGGGAGTTTGACCTGACGGGCGCGCCAGCGGCGGATCATACTCATGCCGTCTTCATCGGGCAACCCGAGGTCGACAATGGCGATGTCCGGCATATTTTCATTCAAAAAATAATCGGCCTCTTTTGCGTCAGACGCTGCGTCAACCTGATGCCCCATTTCGTTCATCTGAACGGTTAAATGGTGGCGCAATAATACATTATCTTCAACGACCAAAATCCGCATCGCTATATCCTCTGTCGAATAGAAATGGTGATGTTTATCGTAACGATTTCATTACACCATATCTTTTCCGCATTCCTCGCCGTGTATATAATAGTTATATACAAGGAGAATAGTCTATTTTATCCGCTGGATTATCCACAGAGAGAGTAAACCGAATGTAAACGGTGTGAAAATGAGAGGTAATTGTTAATGTGTCTAAGAACTGGCGGGTAAGGACCCCCGCCAGAGAGAAGTATTGATAGGGCTTGATAACGGTTATTTCAGGTCATCAACCATTTCGATAGCGCGGCCGATATAGTTACCTGGGGTCATGGCTTTCAGGCGCATTTTTTCCGCTTCTGGTAATGCCAGACCGTCGATAAATTCTTGAATGCCGGCAGCATCAACGCGTTTGCCGCGAGTCAGTTCTTTCAGCTTCTCGTACGGCTTTTCGATCCCGTAGCGGCGCATCACAGTCTGGATGGGTTCTGCCAATACTTCCCAGTTGTGATCCAGTTCGTCAGCCAGACGATCGCGGTTCACTTCCAGTTTGCTAATACCCTTCATCGTGGCCTGATACGCAATCAGTGCATAGCCTACACCCACGCCCAAATTGCGCAGTACGGTAGAGTCGGTGAGGTCACGCTGCCAGCGAGACACTGGCAGTTTGCTAGCCAGATGCGCCAGCACGGCGTTTGCCAGACCCAGGTTACCTTCCGAGTTTTCGAAATCAATCGGGTTAACCTTATGCGGCATGGTTGAGGAACCGATTTCGCCTGCAATGGTTTTCTGTTTGAAGTGGTTCAGCGCGATGTAGCCCCAAATATCACGGTCAAAGTCGATCAGGATCGTGTTGAAGCGCGCGATGCAGTCGAACAGCTCAGCGATATAATCGTGCGGTTCGATCTGCGTGGTGTACGGGTTCCAGTTAATACCCAGTGACGTGACAAAACTTTCGCTGAACTGATGCCAGTCTACTTCCGGATAGGCAGCCAGATGGGCGTTATAGTTACCGACGGCACCATTAATTTTACCCAGAATCTCAACCTGTTGCAGTTGGCGATATTGGCGCTCCATACGGTAAGCCACGTTAGCGAACTCTTTACCAATAGTGGATGGTGTGGCGGGCTGGCCGTGTGTACGGGAAAGCAGCGGGATATCGCGATATTCCTGTGCCAGCGTTTTCAGCACATCAATGATTTGACGCCAATGCGGCAGGATGACGTCGCGGCGAGCAGTATCCAGCATCAGCGCGTGAGACAGGTTATTGATGTCTTCTGACGTACAGGCAAAGTGGATGAACTCGTTGACGGCGTGCAGCGCCGGAATCGCGGCCACTTTTTCTTTCAGGAAGTACTCAACGGCTTTCACGTCGTGGTTGGTGGTACGCTCGATAGTTTTAATGCGAGCCGCATCTTCTTCACTGAATTCGGCGACAATTTTATCAAGGAAAGCGTTTGCGTCAGCATCAAATGCAGGAACTTCCTGGATCTCTGCACAGGCTGCCAGTTTTTGCAGCCAACGTACTTCAACCTGCACACGGAATTTCAGCAAACCGAATTCGCTGAAAATGGTGCGCAACGTGCTGACTTTATCGCCGTAGCGTCCATCAATAGGGGAAACGGCGGTCAGTGAGGATAATTCCATCGCAAGCAACTCCTGAGATTGGTTTCAATAACGATTAATTTCGATAAGGACAATGAATTATTAACAATAATCAATTTCGTGACGCTGGCGTTACTCACACCAGCGTCGATCATAGCGGCAAGAATACCATCAAACGGATGGGCAACGCGCCAATATCTGTTTCGCTTCTTTGACCAACTGGCTGCGTGAGAACATCAACTGCAAGCGTCCGCCGCCAATCTGTTGCCAGAGAACCGTAGAGCGGATACCGGCCAGCAGCGCGGCTCGCACTTTAGCCTGCACCTGACTGTTTTTCAGCACTTCCGGCGAACCGGTAACCTGAATACGTGGCCCCAGCGTACTGATGACATCCACATAAATCGCGGCCAGCGCACTCACAATCGTCTCGGAAAGCAGCTCGAAATGCTCCAGTTGACGCTCCAATTGCCCGATGCGTTTGCCCAATTCGTCAAGCGCGGCAGACTTTGCATTCAGCTTGCGTTCTAACGCAATCAGGCTGAAAGCGTAGCGTGATAGCTCTGCACCCGCGCCTTTATTGCTGCTGCTATTCAGAATGCCGAGCAGCGTTTCCAGCCCAACTTTCAGGTTCTGCTCGTCATTACTGTAAACGGCTAGCGTAGACGCCGGATTGAGATTCAAAACGCTGTTCAGCGAGGTATGTAGCACATCGTTATTACAGTTCCCTGTATGGGCCAACTGTTGGACTAAGTGTGCCGACTGACAAATGCCCGCTAGCGCTAGCGTGATTTCATAATAGTTCTTAGCCACGGTTACTCCTGTAAGCGTTCTTCGATGATGCCGCCGCCAAGGCAAACCTCGTCCAGATAAAACACGGCAGATTGGCCCGGAGTCACGGCTGCGACGGGCTCATCAAAACGCACGGTAATGCGATCGTCGCCAAGTGGCGTGACGGTGCAGGGGATATCTGCCTGACGATAACGAGTTTTCACCGTACAACGTAATTCAGCGGTGAGCGGCTGACGATCGACCCAGTGTAACTGCTGTGCGATTAAACCGTACGACATCAGGCGAGGGTGTTCGTGGCCCTGCGCGACATACAGAATGTTGTTGGCGACATCTTTATCCACCACGTACCAAGGATCTTCGCCGCCATCTTTGACGCCGCCAATACCCAGACCTTTGCGTTGCCCCAGCGTGTGGTACATCAGCCCCTGATGCTGCCCCATCGGTTTGTTGTCATCGACGGACAGAATCGGACCCGGCTGTGCGGGCAGGTAGCGCGCCAGAAAATCGGTGAATTTGCGCTCACCGATGAAGCAAATACCGGTAGAGTCTTTTTTTTTCGCGGTTGCCAGTTCCAGCTCTTCGGCAATTTTACGCACCTGCGGTTTTTCCAGCTCGCCGACCGGGAACAGACTTTGTGCGATCTGTTCGTGGCTCAGCGTATAAAGAAAATAGCTCTGGTCTTTGTTGCCGTCCATGCCGCGTAGCAAACGGCTTTTACCGTCAACGTCGTGACGACGGACATAGTGGCCTGTCGCGATGTAGTCTGCGCCGAGATCTTCAGCGGCGAATTCCAGGAAGGCTTTGAATTTGATTTCTTTATTGCACAGGATATCGGGGTTGGGGGTACGGCCCGCTTTGTATTCTTCAAGGAAGAGTTCAAAAACGTTGTCCCAATATTCAGCGGCAAAGTTGACGGTATGTAATTCGATACCCAGCTTGTCGCAAACGGCCTGCGCATCGGCAAGATCGGTGGCCGCTGAGCAATATTCTGTGTCGTCATCCTCTTCCCAGTTCTTCATGAACAGGCCTTCAACATGATAGCCCTGTTGCTGTAACAGGTAAGCGGAAACGGAGGAGTCAACACCGCCGGACATACCGACAATCACTTTTTTCTGGCTGTTATCTGGCATGGGAGTCTCACGAACTGAAATTTACTGACGCATTGATGCGAAAACAAGCGGCATATTTTAGCATGTTGAGCCGAGGGCTGCATCGCTATTCCTGCCGTTAAGTAGTCAGTCCATTCGCGGCAGGTTTAAAACAGACTTCTGTCTAAAAAGGCCAGTTGAACGCACCCAATACGGTTAACGAATAGCGCTCTGGCTGCTGATAGCAGCGAATACTTTCGGCCACCAGCGGTGAACGAAGCTGGCGCGAATGCAGAATTTCCTCGGCGGTCAGCCAGCGGCAGCATTCGATATCGTTGTCGTACGGCTGAGTTTCGACCCGCGTAGGCAAATCGAGCGCGAAGCAAAAGCGCAGAAACGGTGTGCTGTCGGGCGCGATCCATTGGTGCAGACGCAAGAAGCTTTGCGGCGTGGCTTGAATGCCCGTTTCTTCCCACAATTCACGGCTTGCCGCCTGAATCAACGTCTCGTCAGCTTCCAGATGGCCCGCGGGCTGGTTCCACAATAATTTATCGTTAATTAACTCTTCGACGACCAGAAAATGGTTTTCGGCCTGTACCACACAGGCGACTGTCACATGAGGTTTAAACATCCGTTATCTCCTTCCATTCTCCGGGTAACAGGTTTTCTACGGTCTGATTGGCCATACCGTATCGAATCAGACGCAATGTAGGATACCCGATATTCGCTGTCATACGACGGACTTGCCGATTACGACCTTCATGCAGCGTGATTTTTAACCAGCAGTCTGGAATGCTTTTACGCTCGCGTATGGGCGGATTACGCGGCCACAGCCAGCTGGGTTCCGGTACGATCTCCGCTCCTGCGGGCAGCGTTTTACCGTCATTCAGGTCCAGGCCCGTACGAAAGCACGTCAGTGCGGCGGCGTCAGGAATACCTTCGACCTGCACATAGTAAATTTTGGCCGCTTTCTTCGTTGGCTGGGTTAGCTGTGCCTGAAGCTTGCCGTCATTGGTGAGAATCATCAGGCCTTCACTGTCGCGATCCAGACGCCCGGCGGCATAAATACCGCTAATCGGAATATAATCTTTCAGCGTGCGACGCCCGGCTTCATCAGTGAATTGCGGTAGCACATCGAAGGGTTTATTGAACAAAACGATGCGGCGCGGCGCGTTGTCAGGCGGCCTTTTTCTCGCTGGCTGTGAGCTGAATCGTTTAACTTTGTGATTTTTAACAGAGAATTTATTCATCATCTTTATAGTCGCGGATAACAAAAGCATTATACTCAAATGGTTTGCGATTGGCGCGGGCTAAATATTCAAGTAGTATTGACACGTATCTTACAAGTCATTAACAAAATTGCGCTCGAAGGAGAGGTTAATGGAAAGCAAAGTAGTTGTACCGACAGAAGGTCAGAAAATCACGGTTGATGCTCAAGGTAAACTGGTTGTTCCAAACAACCCGGTCATTCCGTTTATCGAAGGTGACGGCATCGGTATCGATGTAACGCCAGCCATGATCAACGTCGTTGACGCCGCCGTGAAGAAAGCCTATCAAGGCAAGCGCACGATTTCCTGGATGGAGATCTACACGGGTGAAAAATCCACGCAGGTCTACGGTAAAGATGTCTGGCTGCCGGAAGAAACGCTGGATTTGATTCGTGAATATCGTGTGGCGATTAAGGGCCCGCTGACAACGCCAGTCGGCGGTGGTATTCGTTCTCTGAACGTTGCACTGCGCCAACAGTTGGATCTGTATGTTTGCCTGCGTCCGGTACGCTACTACGAAGGTACACCTAGCCCGGTTAAACAGCCTGAGCTGACCGACATGGTAATCTTCCGCGAAAACGCCGAAGACATCTATGCAGGTATCGAGTGGAAAGCGGGTTCTGCTGAAGCAGACAAAGTGATCAAATTCCTGCGTGAAGAAATGGGTGTTAGTAAAATCCGTTTCCCTGAGCAGTGCGGTATCGGCGTGAAGCCGTGTTCCGAAGAAGGTACCAAACGTCTGGTTCGCGCCGCTATCGAATACGCGATCACCAACGACCGTGATTCCGTCACGCTGGTACACAAAGGCAACATTATGAAATTCACCGAAGGCGCGTTCAAAGACTGGGGTTACCAGTTGGCGCGTGAAGAATTCGGCGGTGAGCTGATCGATGGTGGCCCGTGGGTGAAAATCAAGAATCCGAACACCGGCAAAGAGATCGTGGTAAAAGACGTGATCGCCGATGCATTCCTGCAACAAATCCTGCTGCGTCCTGCTGAATACGATGTGATCGCCTGTATGAACCTGAACGGTGACTACATTTCTGATGCCCTGGCGGCACAGGTTGGCGGTATCGGTATCGCACCGGGCGCGAACATCGGTGACGAATGTGCACTGTTTGAAGCCACGCACGGTACGGCACCGAAATATGCAGGTCAGGATAAAGTGAACCCAGGTTCTGTGATTCTGTCTGCTGAAATGATGCTGCGTCACCTGCAATGGTTCGAAGCGGCTGACCTGATTGTTAAGGGCGTTGAAGGCGCGATCAAGAACAAGACCGTGACTTACGATTTCGAACGTCTGATGGAAGGCGCTAAACTACGGAAATGTAGTGAGTTTGCGCAAGACATCATCGATAACATGTAATCCAGTGTTAAGCATGGGTTAACAATAGGGGCCTCGATTGGCCCCTTATTTTTTGTGTTAAAAACCTTTCCCCAAAATGTTTCCCCAAAACCGTTCAATAACTAGGCTAGTTTTGTGCCGATAATCACCTAATCCTTACCTCTGTCATCGTTATATTTGTCAGTCATTTTCCTCGATCTGTGACCTGGTAGTTTCTGAGTGTCGATCCCTCGATCGCGATAAAGCCTTTCTGAAAGAAATCGCTGTTCGTGAAAGGTTGGCTCAGTTCCCTAATCCCATATCGATCCGCTTTTATCTCTGACTTTTTGAATGTAGAAGTCAGTATTTTTGTTGATACGCGTTGCGTATACGGGCGGTTGTTGGAGAAAAATAATGTTGGAGGCGGTGTTATACGGAGTTTTCACACTAGCGGTGATTTTCGCTCTGGAATATCACGACGTCCACAATGAAATTGCCCATCAGATCAGCACAGCACAGCACAGCACAAATATTAAAGTGAATTCAGATGAAACGCAGACTGTTTACAGGACAATTATCAAATGTGACCCGGTCGGTCGTCAGTGCGTTAGCGATGATGTTACTGAGCGGTTGCTTGGCTACACGTACCGTTTACGTGCCAGCGCAATGCATTCCATTACCAACGGAACTGACTCAGCCGGTATTGGTTCCACTGCCACCGGTTGCAGACTGGCATATGCGCAGGTTGTTTATTGGATTGATCCGCTATTGACGGCAATTGATCAAGCTAACAATCAGCTTTCTGGAATACGTAGAACGGAATCCATTTATTCCTCGCAATAGTGGGGATCTTTTATCAAGAGGAAGTGAAATGAAAAAATACGCTATTGCGTTAATGTGCCTGTTTTCGGTTTCAGCATTTGCCGAGACCTATAAAGGCTATCCTGATATCCCAGGCAATGCAGTTGGTTTTGCTACAGAGGTCATCAGTTATACTCCAGGGAAAAATGTAGACTCAAATCGTAAAGTGCCAGAGCGGGTTTTGGGGGAGCCTACTGTTTACAGTATCGGTAATGCGTCATTATCTCTTGGTTCAGCAGGCAGTATGGTTGTCGGTTTTGCTCCGTACGCTATTAAGAAAAGTGGCACAGCAGACGCTGATTTTTATATTTATGAAGTTGGGATTTACGAATCATGGGATGCTTATGTTTCTAATGATGGCAATTTATGGATCAAGGCTACTGCGGTATTTACTGAGATCAATCCTGAGCCGGACAGTATCGTCGCAACTCGTGGTTCAGTTATTGGCTATGATGTTGACGTTATTGATTCGACAGAAGATTCATTTGCCTATCTAAAAATCGTAGACACGAGCCTATCATCCTATACAGGGTCAGCCGGTTCAGATATTGATTCTATTGTTATTACGAGTGCTAAAGCACTCGGCACTGAAGTATTTGTCGACACCGACTCACGCAACGGCAAGGTTTACAATCTGTATCAGAATGATGTCACTGGAGCAGTAGGCGTCAAAATCATTAATAAAGATAACGTTGTGTCGTATGTCCCTTTCTCTACCGATGACTCTTTGAAGGCTATGGCATTATCGCTACAAGGTGATTTCAATTGTGATGATGAAAAAGATATTAACGTCTTGGCAGCGCGTAAATCTGATAACATCCACTTAAACATCATTAAGCAGCAAGATGGCACAGCCATTAGGACTATCGATAACTCAGTTATCAAATAAGGCATTACAGCAGGCATTCACTGAGTGCCTGTGATAATGCTACATTAATTTTTTCAAATATTCGGGATCGCTTATAAAAACTGATAAAGATTATTTGAAGGGGTTACTGGCTGAGGGATCCCCACAAAATCAGCGCTAATAAACCAACACCATACTTCGATAGGTTTTGGCGAGGTGGTTAAGAACGGTGTTCAACACCGTTCGTCTTAACATTAGCGGAGAGTGTCGCAGGACATTCTCCGCTAACGTCATATACGAGATTACCCGCCGCGATTTGATGCTGTTGGCCTGATATTTCAGGTGTAGTCCTTTATTTTCAGCTTCATAGCCCAAAAGCCAGAGAACTGCTGTTGCCAGCGTCGCGAGCAGACTCAGTACCAACAGGCGTCCTACCGTACCACTGTGACTGGCACGCAGACCAAAACCAAAGCGTTCGCTTTTCTCGTCACGAAAATTCTGTTCAATCTGCATTCTGCGGCTGTAAATTTTCATCACTTCACGCGGCTTAAATTCATCTGTACTGCTGAAAATAAGCCAGGGGTCTTTAGCTGCTGAGCGCCCGTCGCGCTCCTGCGACTTACGCTTAATACGGCAGCGGGCATGGTGATGCTTTCTGCCTTTCGCCTCTTTTTTATGCAGGTAAAAATGACCGTCACAACGGGAATACTCTGCACGGGCGAATGTACCCGGCCCGAGATATTCCGGTTTATTACTGGCCTTCAGTTCCTGTCTTCTGAACCAGTGCTCCCCCTTTCTGTTCAGTCGGAGCAGAGTCGTTCTGTAGTGGTCAAGTAATACTGGCCACAGTTTTACAGTAAGAATGGTATCTGTTCTCTGATTCTTCCGGTGTTAGCCCCCGTTGTAATGATGAGGTCTGACGCTATTGTAGTAATTCAGGATATAACCGCCGATTTGTCGCCGGGCCTCGTCCTTACCTGCGTAACTTAATCAGGTGGCCAAATTTACTGTGCCACTACAAGATTGAGGGGCGCTGTTTAGTGCATCCTGTACTTCCGGGGCGGAGTACATTTCTGCGCCAGTGTTCTGATATGACCTGTCAGGAGACTTTGGCTAGCTTTTTATATCATCAGGAGATATCTTTTTATCTTTAAAAATGGAGTTGAAATTAAATATATTCCTATTAAATAGTTTGATTCTGTATTAAATTCAGCTATCACAAATGTATTACGTTGCAAATAAAGTGTAGGTGAAAAATAAATTATGCGTAATAATTTAGGCTGTCATTACAAATTTAATTATTACCGAATAATACTATTTAAATTAAAATTATTTATAAGGTAAATAATATCCCACCTATGTTTTCATCTATCCCGTGACTGAACTGAATACAATGATTTATCCATTCAATATTTTTAACTATATTGTTCTTTTTTTCTTCGTATACGTTGTTATTTAATCCTGTAAAATAGAGGCTAAAATCCCTAGTAGGAATAGGGATTTTAGCCTTGAAAAACAGGATGTATAGCGACGAAGGCTCATGCGCTTTTGTTCTGATTTTACTTTTGACGATCGCCTATCGCCTATCGTCGATCCAATCCAGCGGATCGCTTATTCGCGATCCGCTGGTTAGACCGTTGCCGTTTTAACGGCTGCTATCTGTCGTTTGTCGGTACGGGTTTTATTCATTAAGTGAAGGAAATCACAATGCAATACACTGGGAAGTACCTGAAGAAAACAGTGCTGATGCTGGCCATGATGGCCGGGCTCAGCGTCGGGCAAAGTCAGGCGGGCGTTGAAATTGAGACGCGCTCGCTGGATCAAATCTATCAGAGTGCGTTGAGAGAAGGCGGTACGGTTACCGTTTATGCTGGTGGCGACGTGCAGTCACAGCAGGCTGGTTTCAAGCGGGCGTTTGAGACACGTTTTCCCGGCATGAAACTGAATGTGATTGTCGATTACAGCAAATACCATGACGCCCGTATTGATAACCAACTGGCGACTGGCACCCTGATTCCTGATGTGGTGCAACTGCAAACGGTGCAGAATTTCCCACGCTGGAAAAAAGAAGGTGTGCTACTGAACTACAAAGCGCGTGGCTGGGACAAAATTTATCCGGAATTTCGTGATGCAGATGGTGCCTGGACCGGTGCCTATGTCATCGCATTCAGTAATTTGGTCAATACCCAGCTTCTGGATGAAAAATCCTGGCCGCGTGAAGTTAATGACTACCTTCGTCCCAACCTGAGAGGCAATTTGATTCTGGCTTATCCGAACGACGACGATGCGGTACTGTTCTGGTACAAGCTGGTCGTGGATAAATACGGCTGGGATTTTGTGAAAAAATTGCAGGAGCAGGATCCCGTCTATGTGCGCGGCACCAACGTGCCCGGCGCTGAAATCGCGACAGGAAAATACAGCGCGACCTTTACCAGTTCCGGTGCACTTGTGCCAGCAGCCGATGCTGTGACCCGCTTTGTGCTGCCGAAGTCCGATCCTTTTGTCTCCTGGGCGCAACGTGCCGCCATCTTCAAACAGGCGAAACACCCGGAAAGTGCCAAGCTGTACCTGAGCTGGGTGCTGGATCCGCAAACGCAGACTCAGGTCTCGCGTATGTGGTCGGTGCGCACCGACGTTGAGCCGCCAGTAGGTTACAAACATATCTGGGAATACCGTAACACTCGTCCGCAGGCATTTGCTGATTTCATGTACGATCGCGGTGCGGTCGAGCGCTTCCGCGCACAGATGAGCCTGTATGTCGGTGAAGCGAAAGGCGAACCCACGCCGGGCTGGCTTGGTGTGAACCCAGAGGTGCCTCTGGTTAACTAGCACTTGAGAACCTTTAACCTATGCTGATCACATTAATAGTGGTCAGCATTGCACTATGTATAAGCATAACATCACACTTTGTTATGGTGCTCTCGTTCTGTGAATGGTAAAGCTGGGGAGGGAATCCCCCCGAAAAAGCAGAGTGTTTATAAGTGGAACTTTCTCGTAATCTGAATACAGGAGATTCTTTATGAAAAGATCCTGCTTTACTGGTGCCAGACCATCACCATTCTCAAGCAGATTGAAGCCAGCACCTATTGATTTTTCGAGAAACTACAGTTAAGGATGAAGTTATTAACTGCTACAGGCCATTTAATTTATTTGATTATCCGCAGAGTATTCAAAGCTATTTACGGTTAATAAATCACTTCACTTAGCAGCCTCATTATAATTGTACCTAAAATTTAGCAAATGTCTTATTGCTCTATTGATTAATTCACCATGTTTGGTAATATCCAGAAGCATTCTCATTTAATCGAAACTAATGTCTCTAGGGATGTTGGTTTTTATTTTTCCGTAAAATAAAAGTGGCTGATATGGGGCTGGGGTTGATTCATGGTTAGCTCATGGCTAAAGGAGATATATCGAACTTTCAAATATCCATTATCAAAAGAATTAAATCAAAATAAATAAATAGCAGTGAAATTATTAATGCATTTATCCTTCTGGTAATGCTTAATCATGTTTATGGTGAATGAAATGAGTGAAGATAATAATCTTATTGACTTAGATTTTGAGTCGGTTAAAAATGCGATTTTTTCGTTAATGAGTAAGACAATAAAGAACACCAAGCAATCTTTGTTGATTGAAGAGCAAGAGAATGTGGATCTTTACGTAACTGATCTGAATTTAAAAAATTCTCTGATATTTACGCAGAGTTCATTTAAAAATTATGCTCATGATTTTAATAATATTTCTTATTCTAAAGTTTCAAGTTTTCTTCAGTTAATTAGAATTAACAGTAATTATATATCAATCGGTTTTCAGTGTATCGCTGATGACGCTAAATTAGCATCATCTATTATAAAGAAAATCAATGATATCTACGAGAGCTCTGTCACCGTTACAGCTGAATTTGATAATGATTATAGTGATATTACGAATTTTTTTTCTAATAACATTCAAAATAGAATATCTGAATTACAAGGTTCTGACGGAATAGAAAAAACAAGGGCGGAGATTAAAAAGTGTCAGGAAAAAATGTCAGAAGATCTTGACAAAATACTAGAAATAAATAAAGACATTGGAAAAAACATTAGTAAGATAGTCGTTAAATATTTGAAAGATGCCGTTATGCCACTTCAGGCAAATAAAAAAATGAAAGATAATAGCGTGGAAAAACGTAATCTTTCCAGAGGGGAGAACGGGCTAAAAAAAGATCCGACAGACGATATAAAAATAATTGCAGATATTGGATCTGATGAGGTCGAGGTTAAAAAAATATTTGATGATATAAATGAAAATATTGTTGAATTAGACAGATTATACCAAACCCTTGCAAAGGAAAATGCAGCCATAGCTATGGCAACAACGATTGAGTTACAGTCAAATGATTTTAATAATTATTATAAAGAGATTCATCCAAAGGCTGAGGATACAGAAAAAGCGTGGTTGGATGTTTACTCTAAGTATAGTGATCTAAAAGATAGTTTGTTAAATATGAGTGAGAGTGATTCTAATGCATTATCTAAATTATGGGCTGATTTAAGTGTTTATGCAAAATATGTCAGTGATCAAATGTACATAAGTAATAACTAAATTAAACAAAAGGATAAATATATGAAAACTCAACACGTTTTACAATACGTTGATATGCGTCAAAGAGCAGATCAGCAGATTAACGATAGTAATAATCAAGTCAGTAGTGCTCTAATTGTAAACGGTTATTGTTTAGCCTTAACCGAGCAGCCTAAATTTGATTTTAGTGCTGATCCTCATTTAAAAAGTTTACAGAAAGATCTAAATGATAGTTTAGCTGATGCCATCAATCATGCGAATGATTATATAAATAACGTCCAAAATCAATGTTTAGTCACTTTGAACAATCTTTTAGATGTTTTTAACCGCACGGATGAGACGATTAAACTCTATCCCAACTCTATTGCTAGAGAGGATGTTGTAGAATCTATAAATAGCATCCATAAAAAATGCGGAGTATATCAGAATCAGTCTGAAGACTATAAAAAGCAATGTGATGATTTCAGAGAAAATATTACCAAATCGTCTGGTGATTTTTCTGGTGCTAACGATAAGGTACAAGCGGCTGTTACGGGAGACAAAGGTGAAATAACCGATTTGAATAATCAGGTCGCCGATCTTGATAAAAGAATTAATGAATTAACTGCTGGATCAGTTCTGAGTGCAATCGGCATCCTTGGTGGTGCAGTCTTGGTTTGTGTTGGTGCAGCGACAGAGGTATTTACGGGAGGGGCGGCAACCGCAGCTATTGTGGTAGGTGTGGGAGTGGTGGGGACTAGCATTGCAGGGGAGGCAGCATCAACTATTTCGCTGGTTGACTGCTATAAACAAAAAAATACACTTCTAGCTGAAATCTATAGCTTGAAGCAAGAAAGCTCCCAAGCCACAGCGGTAAATGGTCAACTACTAAGCTTAGTTCAGCACGCAAATGATGCGGCCACAGCGCTGGTTGACATCTCAAAGCAATGGACTGATTTGGCATCAAATCTTGAAATTCTAAACAAAAATCTTAACGATGCTGATAGTGATGAGAGTTTCACAGAACATCTTATTGCTTATAAATCGGCGAATCAACCGATAGAAGAATCTGCTAAGCTTCTTAAAAGCCAGTATATGCAAGTTCAACCGACAACAGATAAAACAACCTCTGTTTCTGACCAGTTAGAACAAGCAACGAAAGCATCTGCCGCATAATAATATTTTAATAAGTAAGCACCGTGTATGTTGGTGCTTACTTAATACTATCCATTTATTAATGGGGGAGTTATGCCAGGAAATACAATAAATAGCCTAAAAGAGTATTGTGAGCAATGGAAAGAATACTCGTTGAAGATAATGTTTTCTGATATTGGTACATATATGGTGATTTTAGATTATAATATCAATCAATTTCCTTTGCTTAATGCATTGCCTAACAAATTAATCTACTTCATAAACAATTCAAATAATTTAATTTCGGAGTACAAAAAAAACAGATCAAAGGATGTTTATAATAATTTGTTATCTTATGTTCTGACGTTTTGTCAAGAACAAATCCCCATTATAAATTTATGTGATAGTAAGCTTAAAGATATTAGAGTGGAGCTCACCCATGGGGTTTCAGATATAAAATCAGAACTTAATAAACTTAATTATGAATATGACTTGCTTACGAAAAAATATGAAGGCTGTGTTAAGTCAGCACCTTCTTCATCACCATTTATTATGGATCCTAGTGTATATATTATGGCTTGTATGGGGCCGGATTCTTATGAGGAATGGCTTTGTGATGGTTATTTGATAAATCGATTGAATTTTACGGAAAAGATTTTGGATGGAACCGTGGTTAATATCATTGATATTAACCAAATACTTACCCCGCTCAATGCAAAAATAGAAAACATGAAAGATGATATAAATAATGATGACGCCGATCTTGTAGAGATAATATCTTTTATTGATCAACTGGATAGCTGATTTTCTATCTGCTTTGACAAGCATGGTAAGGAACATAGCAGAAGTTGGGCGGTTTTTAGTTCTCTTAGGGTTTAGTCTTACCGTTTAAATTTTTTAAATAGTGATGCACACAAAACCTTACCAATTAGTTTCTTCTCCAATAAATAGATGTAATTTCAGACGTTTAATGAGTTCAAGAATAATATAAAAAGGTAAAAAATGAATAATAATGAAAAACAAAATATTCAATGTAGTGCCATAGGAATTTATCCAAGAGGTTCATATCAAAATCCCAAAATGTGGAATGAGGCAGGTTTTTTTGGCGATATCTATTATTATCCGGAATATAGGTACTATTTTCAGTTTTTGAGTTCAGGGAATCCATCAGTTGGTTATCGCTATTTCCCGACAAAACCTGAAAACAATGCAAATTGGAAATTTTTAGGAGGATTTAATCTGGGTCTAACAGATTGGATGTCTAGTATTCCAGATAATACATCATTAAATAAGATGTCGATACCAGGAACTCACGACAGTTGTACATACACATATACTAACGCTGTAAAAAAAGGATGGGTGAGAACCCAGAATTGGAGCATAGAAGACCAACTTAATAATGGTATTCGATTTTTAGATCTTCGTTGTAGCATCAAGAACAGTAGCGATTGTATAATTTGGATGTATCATGGAGAATATGATTTAAACATAAAATTGACTGATGTACTATCAATTTGTAAGATTTTTTTAGAGAAACATCCATTGGAAACAATACTGTTATCTATACAGAAAGAATATAACAGCTATCGTGGAGTTACCGACTCTGAATTCAGAGATTGCTTTAATTCTAATATTAGAGGGTATGAGCAATATATATGGCAACAGAGTAGAACACCCAAATTAGTCGATGTTAGAAAGAAAATGGTAATCGTTTCTCGAGTTAATGGATTAGATGGACTTCAATGGGACCAGATGAAGATAGAGGATTACAGTGATGGTGAGATCTTCACTAACTATCCAAATGAAAAAATCAAAAAAATCGAATCACATTTGGTTTTAGCAACATCAACCAATAAAAAGGTAGATGATGTTACATTCGTTACTTTCTTGAGTATAAATCCAACCAGTGACATTTTTGAAACAAATTTCAAGTTATCTAACTATATAAATGAATCAATATATACGTATTTAATGGATGGTGTTGGTATAAACTCGGAACTTACTATTAATGACACTCCTTACTTGGGAATAATTCCGATGGATTTTCCCGATAACTGTAAATATATTGTTCATGCGATAGTTAAATTTAACGATCATACAATCATTAACAATGCAAACTTGATTGATATATATAACACGGAATATAATAATTATATTTACGCCTCATCATTACTTGATGATGTTGTAAAAAATAATGCTAATAATATGAGAAAGATTGTTGGTTGGGAAACAGTAGGACAGCAAGTCTCACAGGGAAGGTGGAAAGTCATACAGGCAGATGAAGGTGTTTATTTATTCAATACATTCTATAAAGAGTTTATGTACGCAAGTTATTATGTTACAGATAATAGAAGATCTGTATGCAGTTGGATACCTGGAGTTCAGAATGAAATTGATGATGCATGCATGTGGTATATATCTAGAGTGGGTGATATGTTTATTATAAAAAATAGACGGTATGCTGAATATTTTTATGCGACATCATTAAATGATGGTGGTAATCGTCGTAAAACAGCTTGTTGGCACCCAGGAAATTTAGTCAAACAAGCCTATTTTAAGCTGTGATAAATATATACCCTAAATAATTTGAATTGTAGGCAACCAAAAATAGTAATAGAGAGCTGAAAATTCGACGGGGATACCTGGTATCGATAACTTTCAAGGTAGTTACCGTGTCCAATTTTATGAGTAAGTTGCCAATGGCAGCGAACCACCATTGGCATGTTGAGGATTAACGCTTATTTCTTGTTGTTGGGTTTCAAGGTTTCGCCAACGTTCAACAGGAAAATCTCGTTATCGCGAGTGGACACGCGAGTTGAGCCATCTTCCATACGGTAGCCACCCTCGGTGAAGCCGGCACCATTCAGGAACGGTGCAATGGACTGTGGCTGATTGCGCACTGCCGCTTCCAGCGCTAACAGGGCATAAGGCTCGATGGTATCGACATCGGCATATTGTCTGTCGGGCTCGGCCATAAAGAAGCCGTTTTGATAACGCGTGCTGATAATGTTATCGCCTATTTTTTCCGCCAGCGACAGATAGTCTTTCACTCTGCTAGCCTGATACAGATCCAGCAGCGCGAACAGAGCGTAAGGATCGTTGTTCTTGGTGGCGAGATCCACTTTAACGTCTTTACCCGGTGCTGAACCTAACTCACCTAACCCCTGTGCGCGAGCGATGCCGCGTGCGACACGCCACAGCTCGGCGTCTGGTAACACGGTATAGGCGCGAGCATAGGAAAGCAGGAATGAATTATCCGCAGGATAAGGCTTGATCACGGTACCTTTTTTGCCGTAGTAACCATCACGCGGCAGAACGTAGTTGGAAAGATCTTTGCCGTTAGCCAGCATCGGACGGAATGTGTTATCTGACTCATTGTAGGCATATTTGGCAAAGGCTTTCAGGCCATCGGTTGTCCACGTTAGCAGTTCTTTGCCTTCCGCCCCTAAATCTTTACCCAACTGGAGCTGCATGAGCGCATTTTCGGAATAGATTGTGCTGGTGCGTCCTTTCAGCATCATATTGCCTTCCAGCGCAGTGGGGCCGAATTCTGGGCCAAACTGACGCTGGGCGCGATCGCCGTATTTGGAATGCGTATCGGCATCGTCGGTAGTTTCATCGCGCTTCAGCGCCTGCGTAAACTGATACACGCCGAGTCCGGTCGCTTTATCCCGTGGCAGCACGTACTGCTGTGCCAGACGTTTTGCCCAGACCAGCGCGCCGTCTTCTTTATTGTATTTGTACAGCAGTGATGCGGAATAGATCAGATCGTTCCCCGCATTCAGGAAGCTGAGGCCTTTGGTGGCGAAGAAGGGCGGCTGTTGCTCAAACGGACTTTGCCAGAGCGCACCTATTTTTTGCCCGTATTTACCGTGGCGACTGGTTTCCATAATCTTCCAGTCATAAACGTGCGCATTCCAGAAACCGCGAATAAAGCGTGCGGTTGCGTCTTTATCGACGCTGAACATCAAATCGTAGTAGGGATAGGCATTTTTCAGCTCATGCACCATCTCTTTTTCGCTGGGGCCTTCCGGTTGCAGCGTTTTTAGATCCACAAAACGGTGGCCGCCCCAAATCAGCAGGCCGCTCTCATCCTGATAATGTTGAAAATGGTATTTCACAATCGCTTCGGCACGTTGCTTATAGCTGGGGTTGCCGCTCAGGTTACTGAGCCCGACCAGCACGCGCATCAGGTTCTGCTGTGCGGAAAAGTTGGATAACACGGCGTGGCGACCATCGGGGAAGATCCACTCCATCTGTTTGCCTGTGCGAGGATCGACACCATCAGCAAGTAATGGCGTGGGCGACTGGCCGTGATAGTGGTCGCCGGCTTTGGTCAGCACGTTATCCACATACTGATTGACGATGGTGAGGCGGTCAGGCGTCGCGGCGCTGGCCTGTAAAGCGACCAGACCCGCAAGGAGCGACAGCGCAAATTTTTTCATTTTATTTACCTGTGATGATTCATGCTTGTAATAAAGGGATCCCGCTTGATGAACAGGATCCCCGAGAAATATGGTGCAACAGTAAGCTGTTTTAGAAAGGTAAGTCGTTGTTAGAACGTATAGGTGAAGCCGACCTTTCCTTTCCCTTCACGCGATTTCACATCGCGCCCGCTGGCGACATCTTCAACGCCAACGTGGGCTGTCCAGTTGTCGTTGATGGTGTAAGCCACGTCGAAATCCTGTTGATAGTCATGTTTTTTGTTGTTTTGCAGCACGTAATCCGCGTGATAGTAGTAAGCGGTGTACACCAGCGTGAAATTGTCGAAACCTTTGTAGGCAACGCCCGCTTCATAGCGGTGACGGTGAGTGTCATCATCCGTGCTGGTACGTTTGCTGCGGGTGATTTTTCTGAGGTCGTAGCGATATTGCGCATGAAGATCCGTCTTATCAGTAACCGCCCAGGTCAGTTTCAAACCTGGCGTATAGCGGGCGCCGGAACTCTGGCTAGCGCCGATGTCGCCTACAGTGCCTTCACCGCTGGTGCCGCCGGAATAGAAGCGCGCTTCCAGATTAGGCGTCAGGGTTAATTCAGGCGTTAAGCTGTAGGCATAGCCGGTATAAAAAGCATAAGAATTCGAGACGACATCATCGATGGTCAGATCTTTATTCTTATTATAAAAATTCAACTCAACGCCAACGTACAGGCCGTTATCCATAAAATGCCGCATACCAATTTCATCACCGTGATAGCGATTCATGGTTCCCCAGCTATGTTCATAGCTGAGTTTGGTATCAGAGGCTGACGCGGAAATAGCATAAATTTGGGCAAAGAGAATACCGGCCACAAGGTAGCGTTTTTTCATTATGGGCACCATTAATATTGATCGTTAATTATGAAAACTGTGCGCTGATAGACAAAATTCATTCATGAATTCATTTTTTCACCAACATGGTAGGAAATACGGCATATTTCCTTTATAAAATTCTGTGTTTCTTAGAAAACGTAGTTGAAACCAACTTTGATTTTCCCTTGACGGCTTGATGATGTGCTGGATTGGCTAATATCATCATACTCAATGTAAGGAGTTAGCTGTTTGTTTAACTTATATTGAACTTTGAACTGATGTTCATAATCCGTTTTCCCATTATCGTAAACCGCGTATTCTCTTTCTGTGAATTCACCCTTGCTATATTTATACGATTTTGTGGTGTTATCACCGATGTAGTAGTTAAAGACGTAAGTCAGGTTAATATTATCCAAGCCAGAATACGTTACCCCTGCATCCAGACGATGACGACCAGTGTCGGATTTTGATAAATAAGATTCCCCTGCGTAACCATATTTGTCAGAGGTGGAAATAGTCGAATAGCGTGAGCTGCGAGAGGGCTTTTTATATTCATAGCGGTAGCGGCCATAAGTAGACCAGTCGCTGTTAATGCGGTAGTTATATTTCAGCCCCGGTTGATACATCATGGTGGCATTGCCGATGGAGAATTCAAAACTAGGCGTTAAGGTGGCGGCCTTGCTTAGCTTGAAGTCCTTCCCGATCACCATGCCGCCAGAGCCGCCCTGCATGTCATCATAGGCAACGTCGTAGTTGCTGTTCCCGCCTGCTGACGTACTGAATTTGACTTCGTACGACCAGCCGTTGGTTTTCTTATGAATGAGCTTAATGGAGTCTGAGTGGCGGCGGTCTTCTGTCTTCCAATTATGTTCATATTGGAAAGTGGTTTTGCCGTCGGTTTCTGCCTGAGTGAGGAAAGGTGTGAATCCGGCACAAACGATGAGTAGGTTACGTGTGTATACTTTCATTCTATCTTTCTCTTTTTTGATGAATAAATAATATTATTGACGAGCGCAGTCTCTATCTTTAAAACCAGACAGTGGATGTCATTTTTTGGGCGTAAAAATAGAATCACCAGAAATGATGATGACGCCATTTATAATGTCAGGCAGGGCTTTTTCCCTGGGTAAATCAGCTCGCTATCAATGCATCGATGACTCCTTATATACGACGTGGCTGATGAGTATTTCAATCAGCGAAATGGCTTATGCTGATGAGTGAATGTTGATAATTCCCGAGATTTACTGGTTCATCTAATTATCAGTAGACTTGATAATTAGGGTGAGTGGCATTATGGTGAAAAGAAAACGTTGTTTCATTTATGTTGATCACACATTTGGTTACTCTTTGAAATTTTTTGTAATCATTTCGTCTGATTATTGTAAGAGTCAGGAATAGGTGTGGCGGAGATCAGGGTTGTCAGGCCATAGGAAGTATCTCTTGAACGTTAGTGATGATAATGATATGTGATTGAACAACCGTTAATCTGTTATCTGACTTATTCCCGCCATCATTCCGAGAATATTCTGTGGAAAGCGATTTCCATAAAAAATGAATAAGCCGCCAATCACTATCAAATGCCCCTGAATATTGTCAGGAACTTATCGTAGTTTTACGCCACTCATCTCCACTCATACCGCGATCGGCAAATTTGCAGGCCTTTCTGTGTTCGGATGATGCGGGAGATCCGTTTGTTAAGCCTGACAACAGCAGAATGGGGACGTGAATGATCAATCGTATTGAGGGCGGAAGCCGTTGGGGAAGTGCCGCGTCTTCGGCTGCACAGCATAATACCGAGGCGAGTCGGCCGGGTGGACAGCAGGGCGTATCGCCAGCGATGCGGTCAGGCTCGCGTTCAATCGATTTTGGCGAGGCATCGCCGAGTTTCCACTGAACGCACTACGACGGCACTCATTCGTGTTTTGCCTGCGGTGCCGAACGTTGCAGACCGTTCACTCATTGCGGAACCCAAACCGCCCGTCGATCTTCAGGCGATCGATAGTTCGGCGCACAGTAACGGCAGGGCATTGGAGACATGGTCGGCACTATTGAGCGATCTGCCTGAAAATGAACGCGAAAAGGCGGCAAAAGCACTAAACCGCCCACTCCATGCTGATACGTTAGCTAAATTTCAAAACCAGGTGCAACTTCTTTCACGGGTTTTTTACACTCTTCCGGTTTGGGTTGATTCGCCGGGAGGTTTTTACAGTCCGGCGCAAGCGGATTTAACGCATCGCGATTCAGATAGAGCACAAACAGGATCAGAATGATAAGGGGGATCAGGATACGTTTTCTTTTCATGGTTATCTTTAGTTACGTTGCGGAAAATGTGGATATGTTAAAAAAACAGGAAAAATTCTAACGCGTTACGCGGCTTTTGTCTTTAGTCCGCTCGGTTTCCGCCTTATTGTAATCGTTCGGCATGACGGTATCGGCGGAAGTGAAGATGAAAAAGAGGCGATTTGCAGCGATTGGATTAGCGCACAACCACATTTATGACATGTGTCGGCAGCTGGTTGATGCGGGCGCGGAACTGGTTGGCGTGTTCGAGTCCGATATTAATCGTCGGGAAAAATTCATCTCTCTTTTCCCCTCCGTCCCTTTTGCTGACTCTGCGGAACAACTGATTGCCGACGCGTCTATCGATCTTATTGCCTGTGCCGCCATTCCCAGCGACCGAGCCGAACTGGCGCTGCGCGCGTTGGATGCTGGCAAAGATTTCTTCACCGCCAAACCGCCGCTGACCACGTTGGAGCAGTTGGATGCCGTCCAACGTCGGGTAGCGGAAACCGGCCGCAAGTTTGCCGTGTACTTTAATGAACGAATCAATGTGGATAGCGCGCTGTTTGCCGGTGAACTGGTGCAACGGGGCGAAATCGGGCGAGTGATTCAGACAATCGGCGTTGGCCCACACCGTGAACGCGGCGCGCGGCCTGACTGGTTTTATCAGAAGCGTCAGTACGGTGGGATCCTCTGCGATATCGGTATTCACCAGATTGAACAGTTTCTCTATTTTACCGGCAATACCAACGCGCGAGTGGTGACCAGCCAAACGGCGAATTATCACCACCCGCACCAGCCAGAGTTTGAGGATTTTGGCGATGCTATGCTGTTGGGCGACAATGGGGCAACCGGCTATTTCCGCTGTGACTGGTTTACGCCAGATGGCTTGAGCGTCTGGGGCGACGGTCGTCTGACGATACTGGGTACGGAAGGCTATATCGAAATCAGGAAATATGTCGATCTAACGCGCGGAGAAAGCAACGTCGTTTATTTGGTGAATGGCAAGGGCGAACAGCGCTTCACCCCCGCAGGCAGCGTCGAACGCCCCTTTTTCCCAGATTTTCTTCGTGACTGCCGTGAGCGTACCGAAATCGCGATGTCGCAAGCGCATATCTTCAAGGCGACAGAACTGTCAATTTTGGCGCAGCAGGACGCGAAAAAGATCGCCTGAGAGTAGTATTATCCGTATATCAATGACCCACTCTTTTTTGCAACCGTGCTCTGCGATGGCGCACGGTTGTTCCCTTTTTGTGCATGAAAATTGAGCACTTCAGTCTAATCTCATAAAAATCAACAGGGTAAAAGCTGGCATGGTTTTCGCTTTAGTGAATTCAATCTTGTATACCAGATGGGATTCACATCATGCCAAGAATGACAGGACTCACGCTTCAGGAATGGAAACAGCATTACCAACAGCAGGCCGATCGCGTGGGCGAGACACTGGGCGCGCTGCTCGCCAGCTTGTCGCCGGACGATCCGGCTTGGATCGCGCTGGCGACACCTGAACACCTTCAGGCGCAGATCGCGGCGCTATTGCCTCAGTATCGTAAAAACCCAGACGCGCTACCGCTGTTCGGCGTTCCCTTTGCCGTCAAAGACAATATTGATGTCGCGGGCTTACCGACGAGCGCGGCGTGTCCGGCCTTTACCTATCTGGCTGATAAGGATGCGACTGCCGTTGCCAAACTGAAAGCGGCAGGGGCGATTGTCGTAGGCAAAACCAACCTCGATCAGTTTGCGACTGGTCTGGTCGGCACGCGCTCGCCGTTTGGTGTGGTGCCGAATACCTTTAACGCCGAATACATCAGCGGGGGTTCCAGTTCGGGATCGGCTTCGGTGCTGGCGCGTGGGCTGGTTGCTTTTGCGCTGGGAACGGATACTGCCGGATCGGGGCGCGTTCCCGCTGGATTTAACAATATTGTCGGCCTGAAGCCGACGAAAGGGTGGCTATCAGCAAGCGGTGTCGTACCGGCCTGTCGCCTGAATGACACGATTTCCGTGTTTGCGCTGACCGTCGAGGATGCGTTTACCGTCGCCGAACTGGCTGGCGGGTACGATGAGACGGATGCCTACTCGCGCTGTCATCCCGCCAGTGCGCCTGCGGCGCTGCCAGCGAAGCCGCGCTTTGCTATCCCCAGCGACCCGACCTTTTTTGCCGACGCTGTCGCACAGGCGGCATGGCAGCAGGCGCTGGTCGAATTAGAAGCGACGGGCGCGACGCTGCACCCCATCGATTTCAGTATCTTCACGCAGCTAGCCGATCAGCTTTATCAAGGCCCTTGGGTGGCAGAACGCACGGTTGCGGTGGGCGACATGCTACAGCAGCCAGAAAACATGGATCCGGTGGTGCACGGCATTGTGGCGAGCGGCGAGCGTTTCAGCGCGGTAGAGGCCTTTAAAGCGGAGTACCTGCGTGCCGAACTGGCGCGACAGATTCAGCAGACGCTGGCGTCGTTCGATGCGTTAGTCGTGCCGACCTCGCCGACGATCCACACGCGTGAGGCGATGAAGCAGGAACCGGTGCGCTACAACTCCCAGTTGGGCACTTACACCAACTTTACCAATCTGGCCGATCTCTCGGCGCTGGCGCTACCAGCCCCTTTCCGTACTGATGGTTTACCGGCAGGGATCACGTTGATTGCGCCCGCCTGGCACGACCGCGCATTAGCCAGCTTCGGCCTGCGCTGGCAGGCGCAATTAGCGCTCACGCTGGGCGCAACGGGAAAAGCGCTGCCCGCCGTATCAGGCACTTTGCTGCCTTCGGCATTGCACGTTCGCCTCGCCGTTGTTGGCGCACACCTGACGGGCATGCCGCTCAATCACCAACTGACCCGCCGCGATGCCGTGCGGGTAGAAGAGACGCGCACGTCGGAGAACTATCGCCTTTATGCACTGGCAAACACGCAACCGGCCAAGCCCGGTTTAGCGAAAAGCACCGACGGCGCGGCGATTATCGTCGAACTGTGGGACATCCCGCTGGCACGCTTTGGTGAGTTTGTCGCAGAAATTCCCGCGCCGTTAGGCATGGGTACGCTGACGTTAATCGACGGGCGACAGGTGAAAGGCTTTATCTGCGAACCGGCTGCGCTGAGCGATGCCGTGGATATCACCGAATTCGGCGGCTGGCGTCACTGGCTTGCCCGTCAGGAGGTATCCCATGTTTAAGACCGTGCTGATCGCTAACCGCGGCGAAATTGCCTGTCGCGCCATACGCACTCTGAAACGTCTGGGAATAACCAGCGTGGCGATGTATTCCGATGCGGATAAAAACGCGCAGCATGTGAAAGACGCAGACATCGCCATACCGATTGGCGGCGAGAAGGCCAGCGACAGCTATCTGTGTATCGATAAGGTACTGGCTGCCGCACAGCAGACAGGGGCCGAGGCTGTCTGGCCGGGCTACGGCTTTCTGTCAGAGAGCTTGCCGTTTGCCGCCGCCTGTGAAAAGGCGGGCATCGCGTTTGTCGGGCCAACCGCGCAGCAAATTGGCGAGTTTGGCCTGAAACACCGTGCCCGTGAATTAGCCGCTGCCGCTGGTGTGCCGATGACGCCGGGAACGCCGCTGCTGGCCTCGTTGGAGGACGCGCTGGCCGCCGCCGAAGACATCGGCTATCCGATAATGCTCAAAAGCACTGCCGGAGGTGGCGGCATTGGTCTGACGCGCTGTTCAGATTCGGTGGCGTTACGCGCTGCGTGGGAGAGCGTGCGTCGTTTGGGCGAACAGTTCTTCAGCGATGCAGGTGTCTTTCTTGAACGTTGCATCGATCGGGCGCGTCACGTCGAAGTGCAGATTTTTGGCGATGGTAAAGGTCGCGTGGTCGCGCTGGGCGAACGCGACTGCTCATTGCAGCGGCGCAACCAGAAGGTCGTGGAAGAAACACCCGCCCCCCATTTGCCAGCCGCCACGCGCGCGGCGCTGCTGGCCTCCGCCGTGAAGCTGGGCGAACTGGTCAGCTATCGCAGCGCGGGAACGGTGGAATATATCTACGACGCCGAGCGCGATGCGTTCTTTTTCCTCGAAGTGAATACCCGTTTACAGGTTGAACATCCGGTGACGGAGTGCGTCACCGGGCTGGATTTGGTCGAATGCATGCTGCGCGTCGCGGCGGATGAACCATTGGACTGGGCGCAACTGATGCAGGCTCCGCATGGCGCCGCGATTGAGGTGCGTATTTATGTGGAAGATCCGCTGAAAAACTTTCAGCCTAGCCCCGGCGTGCTGACCGAAGTCGCGTTTCCCGATGACGTGCGGGTTGATGGCTGGGTGAGCACCGGCACCGAGGTGTCGGCGTATTACGATCCGATGATCGCCAAGCTGATCGTTCACGCGGAAACCCGTGAACTGGCGCTGGAGAAGATGCAACAAGCGTTGAATGCCACGCGTTTGCACGGTATTGCCACTAACCTTGATTACCTGCGCCAGATTATCGCTACCGATGCGTTCCGTAATGGAACCGTGTGGACGCGGATGCTCGACAGTTTTACGCCATCTGCCTCGGTGATTGAAGTGATTCAGCCCGGTACCTGGAGCAGCGTGCAGGACTATCCCGGACGCCTCGGCTATTGGGATATCGGCGTGCCGCCGTCTGGCCCGATGGATGATTTCGCATTCCGTCTGGCAAACCGTATCGTCGGCAACGATGAAGCTGCGGCAGGGCTGGAGTTTACGTTGCAAGGCCCGACGCTGCGTTTCCACCACGAGGCGGTGATTGCGCTGACGGGGGCTGATTGTCCGGCGACGCTGGATGGCGAAATGGTGCCATACTGGCAGCCGCTGACGGTAAAGGCCGGACAAACGCTGACGCTGGGGCGCGCGCAGTCCGGCTGTCGCACCTATCTGGCGGTGCGTAACGGTATTGATGTGCCGCAGTATCTCGGCAGTCGTTCGACCTTCGCGCTCGGGGAATTTGGCGGCCACGCCGGACGAACGCTGCGCGTGGCAGATATGCTGGCGATTTCTCAACCCGACTTGCCCGCCTGCACCACACCCGCGCCTGTGAGTGCACCGCAGGCCGTGGACGCCGCGCTGATTCCGCAGTATGGCAACGAATGGCGCATTGGCGTGCTCTACGGCCCGCACGGCGCGCCGGATTTCTTTACCCACGCGGCGATTGATGAATTTTTCGCGGCGGAATGGCAGGTGCATTACAACTCGAACCGACTCGGCGTGCGTCTGGTGGGGCCAAAACCCACCTGGACGCGGGCGAACGGCGGCGAGGCGGGTCTGCATCCTTCCAACGTTCACGACTGTGAATACGCAATTGGCGCCGTGAATTTTACCGGTGACTTCCCAGTGATCCTCACGCGGGACGGGCCGAGTCTGGGCGGGTTTGTCTGCCCGGTCACCATTGCCAAAGCGGAGCTGTGGAAAGTTGGTCAGGTTAAGCCGGGCGATCGTATTCGTTTCCACCCGATCAGCGCGGATGAAGCGCTGGCGCTGGAAAAGGCGCAGTCTGACTGCGTTTCTACGCTGGGTACGGCGCATGCCCCTGCGTTTGACGTTCCCTCGCTGGCGACAACGGCATTCGGCTCCGCCACGGTGCTGGCTGCGGTACCCGCTACGGCGACCACTCCAGCCGCCGTGTATCGTCAGGCGGGAGATAACTACATTCTGATCGAATACGGCGATAACGTGCTGGATCTGGCGTTGCGGCTGCGTATTCATCTGCTGATGGTGGCGATCCGCGCTGCTGAGACGGCGGGAATAGAAGAACTGTCGCCCGGCGTGCGTTCGCTACAAGTGCGCTACGACAGCCGAATTATCCGCCAGCGGTCGCTGTTGGACGTGCTGCTTCATCTGGAACGTCAGCTTGGCGACGTAAGCCAGATGAAAGTGCCGTCGCGCATCGTCTATTTACCGATGGCGTTTGAAGACCGCGCCACGCTCGGCGCGGTGGAACGCTACCGCGAGACCGTACGTGCGAGCGCGCCCTGGCTGCCGAATAACGTCGATTTCATTCAGCGCATTAACGGGTTACCACGCCGTGATGACGTGCGCGACATCATTTTCGATGCCAGCTATCTGATTCTGGGATTGGGTGATGTTTATCTTGGCGCGCCTTGTGCGGTGCCGGTCGATCCGCGCCACCGTCTGCTGAGTTCCAAATACAACCCTGCACGCACCTTCACTGCCGAAGGCACGGTGGGTATTGGCGGGATGTACATGTGCATCTATGGCATGGACTCGCCGGGCGGCTATCAACTGGTGGGGCGCACGCTGCCTATCTGGAACAAATTCCTCAAAAACGATCAATTCATCGCGGGTGAACCGTGGCTGCTGCGCTTCTTCGATCAGGTGCGGTTTTATCCGGTCAGCGAAGCCGAACTGACGGCGCTGCGCGATGACTTCCGCGAAGGACGCGCGGCGATCCGCATCGAAGAAACCGAGTTTGATTTTGCTGAACACTCGCGTTTTCTGACGGAGCAGGCCGACGATATTACCGCGTTCCGCCAGCGTCAGGCCTCGGCGTTTGAAACGGAAGTAGCGTTGTGGCAGCAGGAAGATGACAGCACGCCGCAGGAAGTGGTTTCTGCCGCTCCTGTAGAGAGCGACGAAGACGCGTTTCAGGTCAGCGCGGATATGAACGGCAACATCTGGAAAGTGCTGGTGAACGTGGGGGATGCCATCGAAGCCGGACAGCCGCTGATTATCGTCGAAGCCATGAAGATGGAGCTGACGATTAGCGCGCCGCAGTCTGGTCGGGTGAAACGCATCGGCTGCCAGCCGGGGCGACCGGTCAGCCCCGGTGATGCCTTGCTGTGGTTGGAATAGAGACTGGAATAAAAGGACAAGCTGAATCAACGGCGAGGCGGAGAAAACGATGCGAACAGGCACACAAAAGAGCAGCAAAGATCGCCCGGAAGCGCTGGCGGAGCGGGTGTATCAAACGCTGAAAAACGACATTTTCGACTTTCGCCTGATGCCGGGCGACCGCTTTAGTGAAAATGAAATTGCCGAACGGATGTCGGTCAGCCGTACGCCAGTGCGTCAGGCGCTGTTCTGGCTGGAGCGAGAAGGCTATGTCGAAGTCTATTTCCGCAGCGGCTGGCAGGTCCGTCCGTTTGATTTCGAATATTTCGAGGAACTGTATGACTTCCGCATCGTGCTGGAGCGCGAAGCTATTCGGCGGCTGTGCGGGATGCCGCCGGGGCGCTGCGCCGAGCTATTGGCGGATCTAAAACGCTTCTGGATTGAGGAACCGCGTCTGGACGACGGCAAGATCGTCTCCCGCTACGACGAAGGGTTTCACCGTGGGCTGGTGATGGCGGCAGGCAACAGCGAAATGGCACGG
This sequence comes from Pectobacterium carotovorum, assembly GCA_016415585.1. NCBI lineage: Bacteria > Pseudomonadati > Pseudomonadota > Gammaproteobacteria > Enterobacterales > Pectobacteriaceae > Pectobacterium > Pectobacterium carotovorum. The sequence goes on from CP066552.1 coordinate 2,347,138, forward strand.
GTTCATAGCGAACTGACGGAGAAAATCCGCATTATTCGCCGCCTCGATTTCACCCGCGAGGATCGTATTGACGCGACCTATAAAGAACATGCCCGCATTTTGCTGGCGATATTGCAACAGCACACTGAGGAGGCGCAGCGCATTCTGACCGACCACATCGCCGTCAGTAAGGCCGAAGTCAGAAAGATCACCTTACATATGCTACAACAGGCGCGGCCTCAATCTGTTTCAACCGCATCTGTTTCACCTGACGCATCACACGATTCCATTCTCACTCAACACGACTTAAGGGCTAATAAATGAAAAGACGTTCATTGCTAAAAGTTTTTGCGCTTTCTGCGACAGTGGTTGGTATGGGGTTGACCTGGAGTGTGCAGGCGGCGGACACCATCAAAGTCGGCATTATGCATTCGCTGTCCGGCACGATGGCGATTTCGGAAACGCCGCTGAAGGATGTGGCGCTGATGACCATTGATGAAATCAACGCCAAAGGCGGCGTGTTGGGTAAAAAACTGGAACCGGTGGTGGTCGATCCGGCCTCGAACTGGCCGCTATTTGCCGAGAAGGCGCGTCAACTGCTGACGCAGGACAAAGCGGCGGTGGTGTTCGGCTGCTGGACATCGGTATCGCGTAAATCGGTTCTGCCGGTGTTTGAAGAGTTAAACGGGCTGCTGTTCTATCCGGTGCAGTATGAAGGCGAAGAGATGTCGCCGAACGTGTTCTACACCGGCGCGGCACCGAATCAGCAGGCGATCCCAGCCGTGGAATATCTGATAAGCGAAGACGGTGGGGCGGCGAAGCGTTTCTTCCTGTTGGGTACTGACTATGTGTATCCGCGTACCGCCAACAAGATCCTGCGCGCGTTCCTGCATTCGAAAGGCGTGCAGGACAAAGATATCGAGGAAGTCTATACGCCGTTTGGCCACAGTGATTATCAGACCATCGTTTCCAACATCAAGAAGTTCTCGACGGGCGGCAAGACGGCGGTGGTTTCCACCATCAACGGCGATTCCAACGTACCGTTCTATAAAGAGCTGGCGAATCAGGGAATCAAAGCGACCGACGTGCCGGTTGTCGCGTTCTCTGTCGGTGAAGAGGAACTGCGCGGGATCGACACCAAACCGCTGGTCGGGCATTTAGCCGCGTGGAACTACTTTGAGTCGGTAGATAACCCCACCAATGCCGACTTCGTGGAAGCCTACAAAGCCTATGCCAAAGCGAAAAACCTGCCGAACGCGGGCACGGTGGTGACTAACGATCCGATGGAAGCGACCTATGTCGGCATTCATATGTGGGCGCAGGCGGTAGAGAAAGCGGGTACTACGGACGTGGATAAAGTGCGCGCCGCGATGGCCGGCCAGACCTTTGCCGCACCGGATGGCTTTACGCTGACGATGGACAAGACCAACCACCACCTGCACAAGCCGGTGATGATTGGCGAAATTGAGGAAAACGGTCAGTTCAACGTGGTCTGGCAAACCGATAAGCCGGTTCGTGCCCAGCCGTGGAGCCCGTACATCGCCGGTAACGATAAGAAGCCCGATCATCCAATAAAAGCAGCACAGTAAACGTCGTCTCTACACGCCCCGTCCAGCATATCGGACGGGGATACTCCCTCTCTTATATGGCGGACATTGCGATGATGAGTCATCGATTATCTACGTTTGTGCTGTCGCTGTGTCTGATGTTTCCGCTGCTGGTACAGGCCGGGCCTGCGACCGATTTCGCCGCCGCCAGCCGCACGCAGCAGGCTGAACTGCTGCAACAATGGGCCGCCGCGCCAGAACCCGCACGCTTGCTGCTTTTACAGGCGCTGCGCGATGAATCGGTGGTGCTCGATCGGAACCAGCAGCCGTTTAGGGATGTGCAGGGCACATTAACGCCGCTGGACGGGAACGCGGAACCGGTTGGTGCGACCAAAAAACTGTTTATGAATAACCGCCTGCGCGGTCTGGTTGCTACCGCGCTGGCCGCGCATCAACTCGTCAGCGATGACGCCGCAACGCGCCTGAATGCGGTACGGCAGCTACAAAGCGACAGCAGTGCGGAACAGCTGCCGCTGTTGGTACAGCTCCTTAACGTAGAGAAAGATGCGCAGGTACATGAGGCGCTGAATATCGCTATTGCGAATCGGCAATTGAGCGATCCCAACCCGCGGGTGCGCCTTGAGGCGGTCAAACGCTTAGGGCAGACCGGCGATCCGCAGATGCAGGCGCGCTTACAGCCGTTAACGCAGATGCAGAACGAACCGGATACCGGCGTGCGGGCGGCGGCGGCGGAGAGTCTGGATCAGATTAAGCAAAGTTTGATCGTCGGCGATCTGCTGGGGCAGGCGTTTACCGGGCTGTCGCTCGGGTCAATCCTGTTGCTGGCGGCGCTGGGTCTGGCGATCACCTATGGGCTACTTGGCGTTATCAACATGGCGCACGGCGAAATGTTGATGCTGGGCGCGTACGCAACCTGGTTGGTGCAGTCGCTGTGCCAGCATGCGCCGAGCTGGCTGGCGTATTATCCGCTGCTGGCGCTGCCTGTTGCCTTCTTTATCACCGCTGGCGTCGGTATGGTGCTGGAACGCACGGTGATTCGTCATCTTTACGGCCGCCCGCTGGAAACGCTGCTGGCGACCTGGGGTATCAGCCTGATGCTGATCCAACTGGTGCGTATGCTGTTCGGTACCCAAAATCTGGAAGTCGCCAATCCCGCATGGCTGTCTGGCGGGCTGCGCCTGCTGCCAAATCTGGTGCTGCCGTATAACCGCATCGCGGTGATTGTGTTCGTCCTCGGCGTGCTGCTGCTCACCTGGTTACTCCTCAATAAAACCCGCCTTGGCATGAATGTGCGGGCAGTGACGCAAAACCGGGCGATGGCGGACTGTTGCGGCGTGCCGACCGGCCGCGTTGATATGCTGGCCTTCGGGCTGGGCTCCGGCATCGCTGGTTTGGGCGGCGTAGCGCTGTCGCAACTGGGCAATGTCGGGCCGGAGCTGGGACAGGGCTACATCATCGATTCATTCCTTGTCGTCGTACTGGGCGGCGTCGGGCAGCTTGCAGGGACGGTGGTCGCTGCATTCAGCCTTGGCATTCTCAACAAAGTGCTCGAACCGCAGATTGGCGCGGTGCTGGGTAAAATCGTCATTCTGGTACTGATCGTGCTGTTTATTCAGAAACGGCCACAGGGGCTGTTTGCATTCAAAGGACGGGTGATTGACTGATGACGCAATCTATTACGCAACCCATGACGATAACCCTGACGCAGCGCGCACCGCGACTCATGCTTGGCCTGGGGTCGATCGCGTTTCTGGCCTTGCTGATCCTGCCGTTTCTCGCGCTGTTGCCCGCAGAGGATCCTCTGGCGATCTCCACTTATACGCTGACGCTGATCGGCAAAATCCTGTGCTATGCGATTGTCGCCGTTGCGTTGGATCTGGTGTGGGGCTATGCCGGGCTGCTGTCGCTCGGTCACGGCCTGTTTTTCGCGCTGGGCGGCTACGCGATGGGTATGTACCTGATGCGGCAGGCGGCGGGTGAGGGAATGCCTGCATTTATGTCATTTCTGTCGTGGACGGAACTACCGTGGTTCTGGGCGGGAACCCAGTATTTCGTCTGGGCGCTGTGCCTGATTGTGCTGGTACCGGGCGTGCTGGCGTTTGTGTTCGGCTGGTTTGCGTTCCGCTCCAAAATCAAAGGCGTGTATTTCTCGATCATGACGCAGGCACTGACCTACGCCGGGATGCTGCTGTTCTTCCGTAACGAAACCGGCTTTGGCGGCAATAACGGGTTTACCGGCTTTACGACGCTGCTGGGTTTCCCTATTACGGCCACCGGTACGCGCATTGGGCTATTTGTCGCTACCGTGCTGCTGTTGATCGCCAGCTTGCTCGTGGGATTTGCGCTGGCGCGCAGTAAATTTGGTCGCGTGCTGACGGCGGTACGTGATGCGGAAAACCGTCTGATGTTCTGCGGCTACGATCCGAAAGGCTTCAAACTGTTTGTTTGGACACTTTCCGCCGTGCTGTGCGGGCTGGCGGGGGCGCTGTATGTGCCGCAGGTCGGCATCATCAATCCGGGCGAAATGTCGCCGACCAATTCCATCGAAGCCGCTATTTGGGTGGCGCTGGGTGGGCGTGGGACGCTGGTCGGGCCGCTGCTCGGCGCAGGGATCGTCAACGGTGCGAAAAGCTGGTTTACCGTGGCCTTTCCCGAATACTGGCTGTTCTTTTTGGGGCTGATGTTTATTCTCGTCACGCTGTTTTTGCCGCGTGGCGTGATTGGATTGCTGACGAGGAAGAAACATGACTGAGTCTTTATCTGGGCCATCGGTTCCCGCGCCTGCACAAACCGTCGCGACTCAGCCCGTATTGATGGAGCCAAAGTTCGCGCAGCCGCATCCGTCGGATCGCCATCGGCATCAGACCGATCCGATACTGCAACTCGACAAGATTAACGTGAGCTTTGATGGTTTCCGTGCGCTCACCGATCTCTCGTTGCAGATTGGTGTCGGGGAATTGCGTTGCATCATTGGCCCAAACGGCGCAGGGAAAACCACGCTGATGGATGTCATCACTGGTAAAACGCGACCGGATAGCGGCAAAGCGTTTTACGATCAGTATACCGACCTGACGACGCTATCGCCGGTAGATATCGCGCGTGCGGGAATAGGCCGAAAATTCCAAAAGCCGACGGTGTTTGAAGCGCTGACGGTGTTTGAAAACCTTGAAATCGCACTGAAAACTGACAAATCAGTGTGGGCAAGCCTGCGTGCCAGACTGAACAGCGAGCAGCGTGACCGGATTGACGACACGTTGGCGCTGCTGCGGCTAGGCCACGAACGGCAACGGCCCGCAGGGCTGTTATCACATGGGCAAAAGCAGTTTCTGGAAATCGGCATGTTACTGGTACAGGAGCCGCATCTGCTGCTGCTCGATGAACCCGCCGCCGGGATGACGGACGCAGAAACGGCCTATACCGCCGAGCTGTTCCGCAGTCTGGCTGGCAAACACTCGCTGATGGTCGTGGAGCACGACATGGGCTTTGTCGAGAGCATCGCCGACCGTGTCACCGTGCTGCATCAGGGGCAGGTGCTGGCGGAAGGATCGCTGCGCGAGGTACAGGCGAATGAACAGGTGATTGACGTTTATCTGGGGCGCTAACATGTTAGAGATTGCTGAACTGAATCAATATTACGGCGGCAGCCACATCTTGCGCGGCCTGTCATTTGAGGTGAAACCCGGCGAGATTACCTGTCTGCTAGGGCGCAACGGCGTCGGGAAAACTACGCTGCTGAAATGCCTGATGGGGCTGATTCCCGCGAAGTCCGGCACAATTCGCTGGCAGGGTGAAGCGATTAACTCGCGCAAACCCTATCAGCGCGTGCAGTCTGGCATTGCCTACGTGCCACAGGGGCGGGAGATTTTTCCTCGGTTGACGGTGGAAGAAAACCTGTTGATGGGACTATCGCGCTTTCCGGGAAAACAGGCGCGGCAGGTGCCGGATGAGATCTACCAGCTTTTCCCCGTGCTGGATGAGATGAAACAGCGGCGCGGCGGCGATTTGTCCGGCGGGCAACAGCAGCAATTGGCGATTGGTCGTGCGCTGGCCTGTAAACCACAGTTGCTGATTCTGGATGAGCCAACCGAAGGCATACAGCCGTCGGTGATTAAAGAGATCGGGGCAGTGATTCGCCAACTGGCACAGCGTGGCGATATGGCAATTCTGCTGGTCGAGCAATTTTACGACTTCGCCGCCGAGCTGGCCGACAGCTATCTGGTGATGTCACGCGGGGAAATCATCCAGCGCGGACGGGGTGAAACGATGGAACAGGACGGCGTGCGAGGGCTGGTGGCGATTTGATTCGTGTTTGCCTTACTGTATTTTCCATTGGGTGATTTCAAAGTTAACATATATGAATTATCATATGTGTATCTTGAGTGCGTTGGGACCAAAAATGTTACAGCCCGTCCAACTTTTCAAAATCCTTTCCGATGATACTCGGCTATCCATCATCTTGCTGCTTAGAGAAGCGGGAGAATTGTGCGTCTGTGATATCTGTACTGCGACTACGGAATCTCAGCCTAAAATTTCCCGCCATATGGCGATATTACGTGAGTCAGGTTTGGTTCTAGACCGCCGTGAAGGAAAATGGATTCATTATCGATTGTCTCCACACATGCCTGCCTGGGCTGCAGAAACGATTCATACCGCATGGCAATGCCTGCGTGATGACGTGCGTCGGTGTCTGGCTAAATCTGCTTCTTCTTCATGCTGAAATAGGAAGGAGTATATTCTTTTTTCCATATATGATGAGGTTTGAAATGTTATTGGCAGGAATCATATTTTTACTGACCTTGATCCTGGTGATTTGGCAACCCAGAGGTCTCAGTATCGGATGGAGTGCCAGCATCGGGGCCGTATTCGCGCTGTTCTGCGGGGTTATTCACCTCAGCGATATTCCGGTTGTTTGGAATATTGTCTGGAACGCGACGGCGACGTTTATTGCGGTGATTATCATCAGCCTGCTGCTTGATGAGTCAGGATTTTTTGAATGGGCGGCACTGCACGTATCTCGATGGGGAAACGGGCGCGGGCGTCTGCTGTTTACCTGGATTGTCTTACTGGGCGCTGCCGTTTCTGCGTTGTTTGCCAACGACGGCGCCGCGCTGATCCTCACGCCGATTGTGATTGCGATGCTGTTGGCTTTGGGGTTCAGTAAAGGTACGACGTTGGCGTTTGTTATGGCTGCTGGGTTTATTGCTGATACGGCTAGCCTGCCGCTGATTGTTTCTAATCTGGTTAACATTGTGTCTGCCGATTTTTTCAACCTTGGGTTTGCTGAATATGCATCGGTTATGGTTCCCGTCGATATTGCAGCGATTATCGCGACGTTGATTATGTTACACCTGTTTTTTCGCAAGGATATCCCTGCAACCTACGACGTATCTCGGTTAAAAGTACCGGCAAGTGCCATTAAGGATCTGGCAACGTTCAGAGCGGGTTGGATTGTTTTGGTGCTTCTGCTTACCGGATTTTTCGTCCTCGAACCTTTGGGGATTCCCGTCAGTGCTATTGCGGCCGTGGGCGCAACTATTCTGCTCGCAGTGGCAAAAAAAGGTCATGCCATCAATACGGGTAAGGTACTGCGTGGTGCGCCATGGCAGATCGTAATTTTCTCACTCGGTATGTATTTAGTGGTCTATGGCCTGCGCAACGCGGGGTTAACGGAATATCTTTCCAGTATTCTGAATCTGTTTGCGGAGAAAGGACTGTGGACTGCCACACTTGGCACTGGCTTTATGGCCGCGCTGCTTTCCTCAATCATGAACAATATGCCCACCGTGTTGATTGGTGCCTTATCTATCGACGGCAGCACCGCATCTGGTGTTGTTAAAGACGCAATGATTTATGCCAACGTCATTGGTTGCGATTTAGGACCCAAAATTACGCCTATTGGCAGCCTAGCGACACTGCTTTGGTTACATGTGTTATCACAGAAAAACATGACGATCGGTTGGGGATACTATTTCCGTATCGGAATTGTCATGACACTGCCTGTGCTGCTTGTCACGCTGGTTGCGCTGGCGCTGCGGCTATCCATCACGTTGTAATGAGATATTGATATGAGCAAAATAACGATTTACCACAACCCCGACTGCGGCACTTCGCGTAATACGCTGGAGATGATCCGTAATAGCGGCGCAGAACCCACGATTATTTACTATCTTGATACGCCGCCTTCGCGTGATGAATTGGTCACACTGATTGGCGACATGGGAATGACGGTTCGTACCTTGCTGCGCAAGAACGTAGAACCTTACACACAACTGGGGCTTGCTGAAGAAAGATTTACTGACGAACAGCTCATTGATTTCATGTTGCAATATCCGATCCTGATAAACCGTCCGATTGTCGTTACTCCGTTGGGAACCCGACTATGTCGTCCATCAGAGCAGGTGCTGGATATTCTCCCCGATCCGCAGCGAGGCGAATTCACCAAAGAAGATGGTGAAAAAATCACTGATAAATTGGGTCAACGCGTGAAATAGAGCCAGAAGGGGTCATCTGGCTCAATGCGTTTTCTCACAGCACCTTATTCAAAAAGTTGATCGTTCGCGGGTGGCGAGGATGGTTCAGCACCTGCCAGGAATCGCCGCTTTCGACAATTTTCCCGTCTACCATAAATACGACGCGGTCAGCGACTTCGCGCGCAAAGCCGATTTCATGTGTGACGACAACCAGCGTCACACCAGATTGGGCCAGTGATTTGATGACATCCAACACTTCCCCAACCAGTTCGGGATCGAGCGCGGACGTCGGTTCATCAAACAGCATCACTTTCGGCTTAAGTGCCAGCGCGCGAGCGATGGCGACGCGCTGTTGCTGGCCGCCAGAAAGGTGACGGGGATAAGACTGTGCTTTATGGCGCAGGCCGACGCTTTCCAGCAGAGTAAAGGCAATATCTTCCGCTTCCTGACGCGAATACAGCTTATGCGCCAGCGGGGCTTCAATGATGTTTTCCAACACGGAAAGGTGGGGGAACAGATTAAAATTCTGGAATACATATCCGACGTTGATGCGCTGGCGTAGCACTTCCTTTTCTTTTAACTCATAGAGCGTATTCCCTTTGCGACGGTAGCCGATGTAATCGCCGTCGATGCGGATAAATCCTTCGTCTACGCGTTCAAGATGGTTAATGGTGCGCAGCAGCGTGGATTTCCCTGAGCCGGACGGGCCAAGGATCACGGTGACGGAGCCGGGAGCCAGCGTCAGATTGATATCCTCCAGCGCTTTATGCTGACCGAAATGTTTCGCTACATTACGGATTTCGATCAGCCCAAGTGCATTTTCTGCCTGTGGCTGGGCGGTGGTGCGGGCATGAGCAAAATAATCGATAGCTTCAGACATGGTGAATCTCCAGAATCTGGGGGGTTAACGTGCGCGCTTGCGCGTCAGGAAACGGACGAGTTTCTGGCGCGGTGTTAGCGGCATTTCACGCACCGCACCGCGGGACACATAGCGTTCCACGTAGTATTGGACGACGGATAGCACCGTGGTGATCAGCAGATACCAGATGGTGGCGACCATCAGCAGCGGAATGACCTGCTGCGTACGGTTGTAGATGACCTGAACGGTGTAAAACAGTTCCGGCAGCGCCAGCACGTAGACAATTGAGGTACCTTTAGCGAGGCTGATGATCTCGTTAAAACCGGTGGGCAGAATCGAACGCAGCGCCTGCGGCAGAATGATGCGTACGGTGCGGCGACCGCTGGGCAGGCCGAGCGCCGCGGAGGCTTCAAACTGACCCGCGTCCACGCCAAGAATACCGCCGCGAATAATCTCCGCCGTATACGCGGATTGCACCAGCGTCAGGCCAAGTACGGCAACGGAAAATTGATCCAGAAGATCAATCGTCGGATATTTCAGGAAGACGATGGAGGTGAAGGGAATCCCCAGCGCCAGTTCGTCATAGAGGTACGAGAAATTGTACAGAATGATCAGCACCAGAATCAGCGGCAGCGATCGGAACAGCCAGATATACAGCCACGACAGCGTGGAAAGCAGATAAGACGGCGAAAGCCGGGCCAGCGCTAGCGCGGTGCCGAAAAAAATACTGAACAACGTACCCAGCGCGGTCAACAGCAGCGTTTGTCCCAGTCCGGCAAGGATCACCGGATTAAAAAACCACTCGGCAAAGACCGACCACTCCCAGCGCGGGTTTAGCGCGATTGACTGAATAATTCCGGCAAAAATAAATAGCGAAAACAGCGCACCGGCAAAGCGAAAAGGGTAACGCGCGGGAACAATGTTCAACGGCGGTTCCTGTGTCTGGCTCAGCGGTGGTTGTTGAGAAGACGTGTGTAGAGATTGCGTCATGATCGATACCCGTTGAATGTGATGCTGAAAAATAGCGTTTTGTTGTTAGTGCATAGGGCTATTACCGTGTGCAAGGGTCAACACACTTTCAAATGGCGGGTGATAAGCTCGACTTCCGTTTGCCGTGCAATCTGTGGCGTCGCCGTGGCGAACAGGGCTTTCTTAAACGGTAAACGCCCGTCGTAAGGTGGAATGCTGTAGGTCACCGGATCGACGGTGATATCGAACTGAGGGGTATACCCGTGGCTCAGATATAAACTCACCGCTTCAGGCTGGCGGAAACCGGTCGTCAGGAAAAAATGCTGGTAGCCTAATCGCCGTGCGTGTTGTTCCAGCTCTTGCATCACTTTCCCCGCGAGCCCCTGACGGCGCAGCGAGTTATCCGTCCATACCCGCTTAATTTCGGCAGTGGTGCTGTCGTAGCGTTTAAACGCACCGGTGGCAATCGGTACGCCCTGACGCAGCAGCGCAATAAAAATACCGTGCGGCTGCTGGTAGATGCCCGGTGGATCGCTTTCCCGCTCACCAAAAAAATCGCCATAGCGCTGTTCATATTCCGCGAACAGGCCGTCGATAATCGGGGCCACGCTGGGATCCTCGGGCTGGGTAACAATGAAAATGTCGTCGGACATGGGGTACTCCTGATTCATTAGCGTATACGGGCTATCGGTAACCATGACGTGTCGCTCATGGCGGTCCCGATAGCCATTGAGCGGTATTAATCGCCCAGCCCTGGCGGATTGATTTCTGAACGATCGATGCGTTCGATACTTTCGCCCCAGCGGTTCAGCACTTTGTCGTATTCGCCGCTTTTAATTACGCCGTTCAGCGCGGTGTTAATCGGCTGTACCAGCCCGCTGCCTTTGCGCGTGGTGACCGCGATATGGGCGACGTTGGGATAACCGCCGTTGACCGTACCGACATGCTTAACTTTGCCCGTCAGCTCTGCTTTGTAGGCACCGATCACGTTGGGGCCGAAATAGGCATCGGAACGGCCGGATTGCAGGCTCAGGTTGGCAGCGGCATCATCCGTGACATAAACCGGCTGAAAAGCGGGCAGGCCGTTAGCGCGATTCTGTTTATCCCACGCCAGCAGCACCGCTTCCTGATTGGTGCCGGAGCCGACAATAATCTTCAACCCGGTGATGTCCTTCGCTTCTTTAATGGACTGAATCTTACTGGTGGATTTCACGTAGAAGCCGAGCGAGTCGATGCGGTAGGTGGCGAAATCGAACTTTTCCTTGCGCGCTTTGGTGACGGTAATGTTGATGATGGCGGCATCATACTTACCGGAGGCCACGCCGAGCGGCCAGTCTTCCCACGAGGTTTGAACGATGTTCAGTTCCAGCCCGAGACTGTCGGCCACCAGCCGGGCGATATCCGGCTCGCTGCCCACCACGGTTTTGTTGTCGTCGGCCAGAAACGCCAGCGGCGGTGACGACCCCAGCGCGGCGATGGCGACGGTGAATTTACCCGGCGTAACGAATGTAAAGTCAGTCGGGATCTGCGCAATCGCCTCCGCATTTTTCGGTGCATGGATCGGCTGTTGGTTGGCTTTCAGGTCGATGGCTGCCTGTGCGCCGGTCGTGACAGACAGCGTCCCGAGCAGCAGCGATCCCGTCAGTAGCCTTGTCAAACGCGATGGACGCATGCGATGTGAGTTGGATGAATATGCGATCTCTTTTTGCATTTTTTTTCCCTTGCAGGTGACTATTTATAATGGTTTTCGTGACACCGTCACTTTTGTGAATGTGTCGCGTTTACTTAATCGCCGATACCCGGCGGGTTCACCACGGATTGCGTGATTTTTTCATCGTCTTCACCCCAGCGATCCAGAACCTGTGCGTAACTGCCGTTGTGGATCGCGCCATTGATGGCGGTGCTGATTGGCTGTGCCAAACCGTTGCCTTTCTGCGTGGTGACTGCGACGTAAGCGACCGTCGGGCCTTTACCTACCATGCGTGTCTTGCCCGTCAGCGCCGCTTTATAAGCCCCGATAGAATGGGGGCCGAAAAACGCATCGACGCGTCCGGACTGGATGCTTAGGTTGGCGGCGGCATCGTCGGTGACGTAAACGGGCTGTACGGGAGGTAGGCCACTGGCGCGGTTTTGCCGATCCCAGCCCAGCAGAATGTTTTCCTGATTGGTGCCGGAGCCGACAATCACTTTCAGACCAGCGACGTCTTCGGGCTTGTTAATTGACGTAATCTTGCTGGTCGATTTCACGTAGAAACCCAGCGTATCAATGCGATACGTGGCGAAGTCGAACTTCTCTTTGCGCAGTTTCGTCACCGCGATATTAAAAATGGCGGCGTCGTATTTCCCTGCCGTGATGCCCAGCGGCCAGTCTTCCCAAGAGGCGGGCACCAGTTTTAGCTCCAGCCCGAGGCCGTCGGCTACCAGTCGCGCAATATCGGCATCGCTGCCGATAAGCGTTTTGTTGTCGTCAGCCAGCAGCGACAGCGGCGGTGAGCTGAGCGCCGAGACGGCAATCGTCAGCTTACCCGGCGTGACGAATTTGAAATGAGCCGGAATCTGCGCGATGGCCTCAGCATTTTTATCAGTACGAATAGGCGTTTGGTTGGCCTTCAGATCGATACGGCTAACGAATCCCGCGTCTTGCGCCTGCACGTTTGCCACCAGCGTGGCACTCAATAGTGCCGCCACGCGGGTTACCGTGATAAAAGGGGAACGCTTCACAGTGAATCTCCTGTTGCGCGAACTAGCGCGTGAATTGATTCACCGGATAATCCAGCGCCAGATTTTCCCGCAGTGTGTAGCTGGGATATTCCTGACGGAACAGGCCGCGCTGTTGTAGCAGAGGAACGACGCGATCGACAAAGTGGTTGAGCGTATCCGGCGTGCCGCCCTGAATGATGAAGCCGTCGGCCGCACCGTTTTCAAACCAGAGCTGTAAACCATCCGCTACCTGCTCAGGCGTGCCGCTGAATACAGGACGCGGTGATGCCGCCTCCAGCGCGACCTGCCGTAGCGTTAAGCCTTTTTCCTGCGCGTTGCGTTTGATTTCATCGGTGGTGCTGCGGAAACTGTTTTTCCCTAGATCGCCGATATCGGGGAAAGGCTCATCCAGCGGGTGCTGTGAGAAGTCATAGTGTTCAAAATAGCGTCCCAGATAATTGAGAGCATCCTCAATCGTCACCAACTGCGCGGTTTCCTGATACTGGCGCTCTACGTCTTCTGCATCATTACCGACAATCACGCTGACGCCCTGGAAGACGTGCAATTGATCGGCTCGGCGACCGTTTTCTTCCAGCTTCTGTTTCACTTCGCGGTAATAGCGCTGTGAGTCTTCCAGCGTGTGTTGATGGGTGAAGATGGCATCGGCGTGTTTGGCGGCCAATTTTTGCCCGTCTTCAGACGCGCCAGCCTGAAACACAATTGGGCGACCTTGCGCGGATCGGCCAATATTCAGCGGCCCCTGTACCGAGAAAAATTCTCCCTGATGATTCAGCGTGTGCAGCTTCTCAGGATCGAAGAATTGTCCGCTGGCTTTGTCACGAATAAAGGCATCGTCTTCCCAGGAATCCCACAGGCCTTTCGCCACCTGAAGGAACTCATCGGCAATACGGTAGCGCAGTGCGTGTTCCGGGTGCTGTTGACGGGAAAAGTTTTTCGCCGATCCTTCCAGCGGCGATGTCACCACGTTCCAGCCTGCGCGGCCGTTGCTGAGATGGTCGAGGCTGGCGAACTGCCGGGCGGTGGTAAACGGTTCGGAATACGACGTCGAGAGTGTGCCAACCAGGCCAATATGTGTGGTGACGGTAGCCAGCGCGGACAGCAGTGTCAGCGGTTCAAAGCGATTGAGAAAGTGGGGGATAGATTTTTCATTGATATACAGGCCGTCTGCCACGAAGACAAAATCAAATTTCCCTTGTTCGGCTTTTTTTACCGCATCCAAAACAAAGCCAAAATTAATGCTGGCGTCGGGTACGACGTTTTTATGCCGCCATGCGGACATATTTCCCGCTGCGCCCTGTAATATTAAACCCAGTCTTAATTGTCGATTTGCAGATGTTTGTTTTTTACTCATTGTCAGAAACCTTTTTATTAATTGAATGTGCTTATTATTAATTGAGCGTACTTATTGTTAATTAAACGAACTTCCATGAAAGTGAAAACAGTCCATCAATAAACCGTCAGCCAATAAACAAGCCATCAATAGGCATTCACGTATTCAATGAAAGGTTAATAAGACGTTAATAGCGTGTTTTCACTATTGATGAGGCGAGGCGTGATGTAAAACAACAAAAATGGATAATGAAATTCAAAAATTTCAGATTATGATATGACTTGTTTTGTTAGTATGATGTTAATAATCATGTTTCTCGCCGTATCTAAAGGAAGTATTTAATGTCTGATTTGATAGCTGAACGACACGTCACCGCGAATGACGCGATTCTCTCTGCGGCGGTTGCCACGGTTGACCGGCAGGCGTTTCGTGATGCGATGGCAAGGCTGAGCGCGGCGGTCAATGTCGTTACGACGGATGGCCCGGCAGGTAAGGCTGGTTTTACGGCGTCCGCCGTGTCCAGCGTCAGTGATTCGCCGGGCACGCTGCTGGTGTGTCTAAATCGCGGTTCGTCGGTGTATCCCACGTTTCAGGCGAATACGCATTTGTGCATCAATACGCTGGCGGCCCATCATGAAGCGCTGTCGTCGCTGTTTGGGAGCCCGTCGTCTACCGAAGAACGGTTTGCAGCGGCGGAGTGGGACGTGTTACACACGGGTTCACCGGTGTTGCGGGACGCGCTGGTAGCGTTTGACTGTCAGGTTGAAGAGGTGGTGAGCGCGGCGACGCACGATATCTTTATTTGCCGGGTATTAGCGATTAAGCAGGGCGAAAGCACTGATGGTCTGGTGTATTTTTCCCGTCGTTATCATGCTGTTCGGGGTTAACCCATACCGCTTTCTCACCTAATCCCGATCGTTTGACGATCGAGATACCCGGAGCAACCACGGGGTGAGGCGTCCCTGCGGGAACCTCATCCCCGTGTCTCTCCTAATATCGGATTAATATAATCAATACACCTCCGCCGAATTGATCGTGCGGAGGTGATTGTGTTTGTAGATGATTGTATTTGTAGATCAAAATATTACGATGAAGACAGTGCGGCCTGTGGTGAGGTGATTTTCGTGGTACTCAGGCGATGCAGTGCCGCTTCCGCTAACTGTGCGAAATAGCGAGAGGCTGGCGCAATCGCGCTTTCATCTGGGTTGAACTGAGGATGGTGCAAACCAAATTCGCTGTTTGAACCAATGCTGACGAACGTGCCCGGTACGTCCTGAAGATACAGCGCAAAGTCCTCTCCGCTCATTTGCAGCTCGGCGTTTTCTACCTGATAGCCCGCGTCTCGGGCAATTTGCTTGCTGAAATCGGCCCATTCACTGGTGTTCACAACCGCAGGCGGGCCGGGATACCATTTCAGTTCCGCTTTTGCACCCAGCGCAAGGGCGATGCCGCCAATCAACTGCTCTATTCGTTCCGGTATCTCCGCGCGAATCGCGGCATTGTAGGTACGAACTGTCCCTTCCAACTCTACCGTTTGCGGCAGGACGTTCCAGGTGTTGCCGCCCTGAATACGCGTGACGCTGATGACCAGCGATTCCAGCGAGCTGAAGCTACGGCTGGGCAGCGTTTGCAGCGCATTGACGATATTGCAGGCGGTGACGATGCTGTCGATACCCTGTTCGGGTTTGGCCGCGTGTGCGCCTTTGCCTGTAATGTGAATGGCGAAGCGATCCACGTTGGCATAAAACGGGCCGCTGCGTGTAGCGAAGGTGCCTGCGGGGAGTTCAGGCGCGTTGTGCAGGCCGAAAACAGCGGCGACATCGGCGAGCGCGCCAGCGCGGATGAACTGTTTGGCACCAGTCGAGACCTCTTCTGCGGGTTGGAAAAACAGCCTGACTTTACCCGGTAAGACAGATTCGCGTTTTTTCAACAAACAGGCAGCACCCAGCATCACGGCGGTGTGGAAGTCATGGCCACAGGCATGCATGACGCCCGCGTGCTGAGAGCGAAACGGCACATCGACTAACTCTTCAATCGGCAGCGCATCAATATCGGCCCGCAGCGCAATCGTCGGGCCGCTGCCGTGACCGATTTCGGCAACGACGCCCGTGGTTAAGGCAAGGGGCAACAGGCGGATGTCTTTCTCTTGTAGCCAGCGGGTAATGTGCGCGGTGGTTTGGTGTTCCTGATTGGACAATTCCGGGTACTGATGCAAGTGCCGTCGCCAGTTAATTAACTGTTGCTCAAATGACGTATCACAACAGGGGATAGATTCAGCCATATCAATACACCTCCTTAACAAAACTTAAACATGCTAAAGGTAGCCGATAGAAACGCAATGGATAAATACCATCTGGTTATATTTCATGTCTTTTTATGATGGCGCTTTTTTGTATTTATTTATTATGAATATTTCTGCTAACAAATTCTGTTATTAATATTTATTTTTTACACCTTTATGCAACATTCTTCTTATTCTGTTTTTCGCTATGACTGTTGTTTTTTTTATGACTATTTATTGCTGTGAATAGCGCTAGCACGCTAACGAATAGCCGCTGAAAATAAGGAAACATCGTGGGATATAAGCTCAGTTTATTAGATCAAAGCCCCATCGCCGAAGGAATGAGCGCGGCGCAGGCGTTGGCGCAAACCGTGTCGCTGGCGAAAGTGGCGGAAGCGCTTGGCTATCATCGCTTTTGGGTTTCCGAGCATCATAATTCCGATGAATTGGCGGGATCGTCTCCCGAGGTCTTGATCACCTGGCTACTGGCGCACACCACAACGCTGCGTATTGGCTCCGGCGGCGTGATGTTGCAGCATTACAGTCCGTATAAAGTTGCGGAGAATTTCCATGTGATCAGCGCACTGGCGGGTGGGCGTGTGGATTTGGGGATCGGCAAAGCACCGGGCGGGCTGCCGCTGGCGACGCTGGCGCTACAGCAGGAAATCGGTGAGACGCAGCGGGTTGCCTTTACGGAGAAGCTACATCAGCTAAACCGCTTTCTCGATAGTCATGACGAGACGGCCGAACGCCTGAACGCGACGCCATTACCTGAACAGACGCCACAGCGCTTTCTGCTGGGTGCCAGTCAGGAGAGCGCGCGGTTAGCGGCCTCACTGGGCTGGAATTTTGTGTTCGCCGGGTTCATTAACGCGAGTGAAACGCTGCTGACGGAGTCTCTCCTGAGCTATCGGGAGTTGAAGCCCGCCAGCGCTCAGACGCTGCTGTCACTGTCGGTGATTGCCGCTGAACGTCATGAGGATGCGGAGGCGCTGGCCAGCACGCAGCATAACTATAAAGTTTACATTGAGAACAAGCCGCCGCTGACGGTAGGCAGCCAGGAGCAGGCCGATAACTTCGTTCGGCAGGCGGGCGCGACGGATTTCCGTATCGTGCAGGAGCCGCGCAATGTGCTTTACGGTACGCCGGAGCATATCCATCAGCGTCTGGAAAGCTACCATCAGCGCTTTGGCGTGGACGAGTTCATCATCCATACGCCCGTGACGTCGCCCCGCGAGCGTGAGGCATCGATTCGGCTGCTGGCACAGCGCTGAAAACGTGAGCGATGACAAGGCGGTGCTGCCGTTTGATCGGTAACCTGATTCTGTATAGCAGAATAGTCGGGGGGAGATGATGGCGGTACCAGAAAGCAAGGAAGCCTTGATCAAGGCAATCAACAGTCAGTTTGTGCTGTTAATGAAGCGAATCGAGGCCGTTCCCGCCGATCGCGCATTCTCGCCGGAAATGGCAGGGCATGCGCAGGGAACGCAGATGAGTGCGGCCAATCTGGTGGCGTATTTGCTGGGTTGGGGCAATCTGGTGCTGAAATGGCATGAGGACGAAGAGCAGGGTAACCCCATCGATTTCCCCGAGACGGGTTACCAGTGGAATCAGCTTGGTTTACTCGCGCAAAAATTCTATCAGGACTTCGCTCATATTACCGATTGGTCTGAACTGGTCGCACGGCTTGTCGCGAATAAACGGGCGCTTATCGCGCTGGTGGAGCGCTATACCGATGCACAGCTCTATGGTGAATGTTGGTACGGTAAGTGGACGCGTGGTCGGATGATTCAGTTTAACACTGCCTCGCCTTATAAAAATGCGGCTGGACGGCTGCGCGCGTGGGAGAAAAACAAGTAACTCACTGATAAAAAATAAAAAAGATAGCGCTGATTGTTTGTCTTCTCTTTCACTTTGTCAGTGGCGCACCAGCGGTGTTTTTTCAGACAAAACCTTACATATTCCCCCTGCTTGATTGTTCTATACTCAGTAATAAGCAAGATAAATTTTACTGGCAGAGAAGATGAATAGGGGGAAGAAAAATGATTGGTCTCAACCTAGTTTATCCAGTGTCATATAGCTCAATGCCTGACAAACCTGATCATGTTCAGGGCATTTCCCGCTCGTCTCAGCTGTCTGGTTACCCTAATCAGGACGCGTCTACCCGAACCCGGATGACGTACGACAATAGCGGGTCGGTCTTTAAGCCACCCATAGCCGATGGGGTTAATCGCCCAACGGCAAATAACCAGCTTAATGTTTACGTTTAAGACGGTATCAAGCGGATAAAAATGGGCAATCACGTACTGTAAACGATCGTTTTCGGTGCGTAGGTTGCCTTTTTTATTTTCATAAAAGCGTCTTCATCAACGTATCCTCCCCAAACTCGCTGCATTTCCATCCTTTTTCCTTCCCTGTTAGTCACTTACCCGTACCCGATGCCATTCATGCTTAACCCTATGATTAATCAATACTACACGGTTACGAACACTCATTTTCATCTTGTCGCTTATTGACATATTTCATCATATTTCCTTCTGTGCCATAGCATTGGAATGAATATTGCTGCTATTTTTCTTTCTTTAACAAAGACATGATTTGGATAAAGTTCCTCTGGCGTCGTTGTTAAGAATGATAAATGGCGAGAATAGCCAATGTTAATAATGAGAAAAGGGAGTGGTGTGCATGTTTAAGCAAGTGGCAGTGGCGGTAGGGATGGTGTGTTTATGTGTACCGGCCTGGGCTTATGATTACGGTGATTATGCGAAAGAGACAGTGGATACGCTCATTAATGATTATCCGGGGCGCTATCGCGGTACGGCAAATTTTGCTGGTGCGGCGGACTGGATGACGCAGCGTATGGCGTCTGGCTATACCACGGTCAGGCAGGATTTTTCCTGGACGGCAGGTGGTACGACGCGTTCGTCACAAAACGTACTGGCTTATCATACTGGACTGAGCAGTGAATACATTATTACTGGCGCGCACTTTGATACCTTCTTCGGGCGGCCAACGCTGCAAGGTCTAGACGACAACGCATCTGGTGCCGCCATCCTGACGGAAGTGGCACGTAATTTTAGCGGTATTCAGACGGAAAAAACGCTGGTCTTTGCCGCTTTTGGCGCGGAAGAGGAAGGGCTGCGCGGCTCGCGCGCGATGGTTAATGAATTGATCGCTCAGGGAACCGCGGGCGGCCTTAAGGCCATGATTAACATGGACAGCATGATTACCGGTGACAAACTCTACGCCCACGCCGGCGATAACAGCGCGGCGAATCCTGAGTTAGCCAACCTGCGTCAACAGACGCTGCGTATTGCGAACGAACTGGGTATCGAACTGTTCACCAATCCAGGACTGAATGCGAGTTATCCTGCAGGAACCGGCTGCTGTAGCGACGGCGATAGCTTTAATGAAGCGTTTGATATTCCTGTGCTCTATATGGAGGCGACCAACTGGGATATTGGCGATCAGGACGGCTATACACAAACCACAAATCCTGCGGTGCCGGGTGGCGCGACATGGCATGACCCTACCGTTGATAACGAGGCCTTTCTGACCAGCGTGCTGGGTCAGGAACGTGTCGAGCAGCGCCTGCGAGATGTTTCGCGGCTCGTGACACGGCTGTTGCTGGAAATCTCCAATACCGATTTACTGCATTCGGCGTATTCCGCCGCTGCGATGCAGCAGGCGATGGAAGAGAGCCTGAAACGTCAACGCCAGTCACTAAGTGATTTGCATAATCAACGCTGGTTGCTGCTGCAAAATACCCCTCGCCGCGCGGGCACGTTGGATACCGCGATTGGGGTTGAGGGCGATGTGATGCCGTCAAACGGTTTTGACCGCGCACCGCAGCAGCGCTCTCGTCAAGCGATGGCTTATGCACTGGTGGATTATCAATTACGTGACGGTGTCACGATTGGTGGCAGTCTGAGCCTGCTGCGTAGTAAAGATAAACTTGAACGGAATGGTCATATTGAAAGCGATACCTGGCAAGCTGGCGTCTACGGTTTGCTGAATCAGGGCGGGCCAGCCTGGCTGGGCAGCGAAGTGACTGCGGGTCGGGCGGCGATTGCGTCACGCCGTTCGGTTTATCTGCAATCTGCGGGTGGCCCGGTTCTGTTGGACAACACGCTGGATGGTAACACCGAAGCGCAGTTCATCGGTGCTCGCGTCACCGGCGGCTATGATTTCCCGCTGGGTGACTTGCGTACCGGCCCAGTTGTTGGGCTGGATTACGCACGTTATCGCATCAATGCGTTTGATGATAAAGGCAACTTGCGGACTAGCGTACGGTATGAAAAACAGGATGTTGATTCGCTGGAAGCCACTCTGGGCTGGCGCGTGCGTGGCAATATGGCATTCAGCAATAAAATGTCGCTGCAACCTTATGCCACAGTGGCGTGGGTGCGTGAATTGGCCGATGGGCTTGATTCCAGCTTTACGGTGAAAGATCGCATCGATGGCGCAAACCGCCGCATTGCGGTAGGGGAACAGGATAAGAATTTTGGTCAGGCGACGGTCGGCGTACAGTGGCTTGCAGCAGAAAATCTCAATCTGTATTCCGAAGTTGGTAGCCGTTTCGGTCATCGGGATGGCGATCAAACGCGCTACAGCGTGGGCGTACAATGGCAATTCTAAGTCTGTGTTGCCGTGAAAAACGGGGTCTGAAATGACCCCGTAGCAGATTCAAACGGACTGATTACCGTACGGCCCGTTCTGAATGGAATCTCTGACCTGTAACTCCGACAAGAACAGATTTTCTTTCGAGAAATAACCGCCGTCCAGCATCGCGATCAGGCGGTTAATCACTTCGTTGATCATATCGCTCACCGGATCTTTGACGCTGGAGAGCGACGGTTTCAAAAACGGGGCGGTGGGAATATCGTCGAACCCGACGACAGAAACGTCGTGCGGTACGGCAACGCCAGCCTCATCCAGCGCTTTTATCGCGCCAATCGCCATATCGTCATTGCTGGCGAGAACGGCGCTGAACGATACCCGGTTATCGCGCAGGACGTTAATGGCGAGCGAACCGCTGCGCGGTGTCCATTTTCCTCTCACAATCAGCTCGTCCCGTACTGCAATATTGGCTGCCGTCAGGGCATCTTTATAGCCGGAAAGGCGTTCGATAGCCGTCGGCGAATCCAGCGAACCGGTGATAAAAGCGATATCTCTATGGCCGCGTGCGATCAGATGCTGTGTGGCGTTATAGCTGGAACCTTTGTGATCGCAGCAGATGCAGTGGCTCTGGTGTTTACGCAGTTTACGGTTGACCACCATGATCGGCTGCTTGTGCTTCTCGATGATGTCGTCCATTTCATCCACGTTGAGAAAACGGGGATAGATGATGATCGCATCACAGCGTAACCCCAGCAGGAATTGAATCGCGGCTCTTTCTTCATCAGCGCTGTGTTTGCCATCGACCAGAATCAACTGACGCCCGTTGTCTTCCAGTTTCTTGGCGGCCTGTGACAGCAGTTCGTTAAAATAGCTGCCGTTATAGAGTGTGTTGGTCACCACCAAACCAATACAGGCTGATTTGCTGGTCGCCAGATTCCGTGCCAGTAAATTGGGCCGATATCCCGTCTCCTCAATGGCCTGATAAACCAGCGTTTTGGTTTCTTCACTGGTATAGCCTTTGCCCGATAGCACGCGCGACACCGTCGCTTTTGATACGCCTGCTTTCTTCGCCACTTCCTGCATTGTCGACATGAGACATCCTGAGACGTTGAGTACTCCCCTCATTTTACACACTTTATCTCCGTCATACGTCAAGTTGCCTGTGTGTTGGCCGCAAGGGGATGAATGCGAGTGCGATCGAGAGAAGGATCACATTTCTATGGCGATCGTGGTCACATAAGTAAAATATTAACAATTAATCTATTGAAATTACATTCATATATAAACACTATCATGTGGAACCGGTTACCCATCGGGGTTTCATCACGTTGCATGGAGCAGGGATACCGGCATGAATACTTTCATAACTGTATGAAATTGAATAATAAATGTGCGTGCATCAAGTGATATTCCCGTTTCGGACTCGTTGAGCGGTGTGTTGAATTGGATGTAGCGTGCGCGATTACGAGAGATTGTCTATCCATGTCAAAGAATTATGCGGCTGTATCCCGTTCGATCGTCGATGCCATCGGTGGTGCTGATAACATCGCCGCCGTGACGCACTGTATGACCCGTCTGCGCTTTGTGCTGAAAGATAATGATGCGGCG
Organism: Pectobacterium carotovorum; assembly: GCA_016415585.1. Classification (NCBI taxonomy): domain Bacteria; kingdom Pseudomonadati; phylum Pseudomonadota; class Gammaproteobacteria; order Enterobacterales; family Pectobacteriaceae; genus Pectobacterium; species Pectobacterium carotovorum. The sequence continues at coordinate 2,369,543 of CP066552.1, forward strand.
AATGTGGCCGAATTGAAGGCGATAAGCGGCGTGTTGGGTGTCGTGAAAAATGATAACCAGTGTCAGGTCATCATCGGCAACACCGTTTCTCAGGCCTACGCCGAAGTGGTGAAACTGCTGCCGGAAGGCGCGGAGGCTGAAAAAGCCGTACCAGTGAACAATAAAATTACGCTGCGACGCATCGGCGCGGGAATTCTGGATGCGCTGATTGGCACGATGTCACCGCTCATTCCGGCAATTATCGGCGGCTCGATGGTGAAATTGCTTGCCATGATCCTCGATATGACCGGGTTGTTTGAGAAGGGCGCATCGACGATAACGATTCTGAACGTGATTGGCGACGGCGCGTTCTTCTTCCTGCCGATCATGGTGGCGGCGTCTGCTGCGGTAAAATTCAAAACCAACATGTCGCTGGCGATTGCTATCGCTGGGGTGCTGGTGCATCCGACGTTTATCGATCTGATGGCAAAAGCGGCGCAGGGTCAGCAGGTGGTGTTTATGGGGCTGACCGTCACGGCGGTGAAGTATACCTACACCGTGATTCCGGCGCTGTGTATGACCTGGATTCTGTCTTACATTGAAAAATGGGTAGACCGCATTACGCCAGCGGTGACCAAAAACTTCCTGAAGCCGATGTTAATCGTGCTGATTGCTTCTCCGATTGCCATCATGCTGATCGGCCCGATTGGGGTCTGGATTGGTAGCGGAATTTCTGCGGTGGTGTACACCGTGCATGATTATCTGGGCTGGTTGTCCGTTGCCATCATGGGCGCTATCTGGCCGCTGCTGGTGATGACCGGTATGCACCGTGTGTTTACTCCGACTATCATTCAAACCATCGCCGAGACGGGCAAAGAAGGCATGGTGATGCCGTCTGAAATCGGTGCAAACCTGTCGCTGGGTGGCTCTTCACTGGCGGTCGCCTGGCGTACCAAAAACCCGGAACTGCGCCAGACGGCGCTGGCTGCGGCGGCATCGGCCATTGTTGCTGGGATTTCTGAACCTGCGCTGTACGGTGTGGCTTTGCGTCTGAAGCGTCCGCTGATCGCCTGTTTAATCACCGGTTTTATCTGTGGTGCCGTTGCCGGTATCGGCGGTCTGGCAAGCCATTCAATGGCCTCGCCGGGGCTGTTTACCAGCGTGCAGTTCTTCGATCCGACCAATCCGATGAGCATTGCCTGGGTATTCGGCGTCATGCTTCTATCTGTCGTGATTTCCTTCTTTGTCACCTTGCTGCTGGGCTTTGAAGACATCCCGGTAGAAGAACAACCGAAAGAGAAACGCGTACAGGGCGACAAGGTTTCCGCGCCGCCGCACGCAGTGAACACGAATTAAATGAAGCACTAATTAGCTGAAGTACGAAGGAGAAGAGCGTATGTCTGCATCAACATTTCCCAATGGGTTCTTATGGGGGGGCGCGATTGCGGCCAATCAGGCAGAAGGCGCGTACCTTGAAGGCGGTAAAGGGCTGACGACGGTGGATATGATTCCCCACGGTGTGAATCGTCTGCCGGTAAAACTAGGGCAAGAACCGCGCTTTGCGTTGCGTGAGGATGAGTTTTATCCCAGCCATCAGGCGATCGATTTCTACCATCGCTATAAGGAAGATATCGCGCTGATGGCGGAAATGGGGTTCACGGTGTTCCGTACCTCTATCGCCTGGAGCCGTCTCTATCCGAACGGGGATGAGCTGACGCCCAACGCGGACGGCATCGCCTTTTATCGCGATGTGTTTGCCGAGTGCAGGAAGTACAACATTGAGCCGCTGGTGACGCTGTGCCATTTCGATGTGCCGATGCATTTGGTCACCGAGTACGGCTCATGGCGTAACCGGAAAATGGTGGAGTTCTTCGCCCGCTATGCCCGAACCTGTTTTGAAGCCTTCGACGGGCTGGTAAAATACTGGTTGACGTTCAATGAAATCAATATCTTGCTGCATAGTCCGTTTTCTGGCGCGGGACTGGTGTTTGCCGACGGGGAAAATCAGGAGCAGGTGAAATACCAGGCTGCGCACCATGAACTGGTGGCGAGCGCGCTGGCGACGAAAATTGCGCATGAGGTTAACCCGGAAAATCAGGTCGGCTGCATGCTGGCTGGCGGCAATTTCTATCCGTGGTCGTGCAAACCGGAAGATGTCTGGGCGGCGCTGAATAAAGATCGAGAGAATCTGTTCTTTATTGATGTGCAGGCACGCGGCACCTATCCGGCGTATACCGGGCGTTTGTTTAAAGAGAAGGGCATCACGATTGCGTCAGAGCCGGGCGATGATGAGATTCTCAAGAACACGGTGGATTTTGTGTCCTTCAGCTATTACGCCTCCCGCTGTGCTTCAGCGGATATGAATGAGCAGAATAGCAGCGCGGCGAATATCGTTAAATCGTTAAAGAACCCGCATATCAAGGCAAGTGAATGGGGCTGGGGAATCGATCCGCTGGGTCTACGTATCACCATGAACATGATGTATGACCGCTACCAGAAGCCGCTGTTTTTGGTAGAAAACGGGCTAGGTGCGAAGGATGAGATTAACGCACAGGGCGAGATTGATGATGACTATCGCATCAGCTACCTGCGCGAACACATCAGCGCGATGGCGGATGCGATTGGTGACGGTATTCCCGTCATCGGCTATACCTCATGGGGCTGCATCGATCTGGTCGCTGCTTCTACCGGTGAAATGAGCAAACGCTATGGTTTCATCTACGTCGATCGCGACGACCGAGGCGAAGGGACGTTAGCCAGAAAGAAAAAGAAATCGTTCTATTGGTATAAAAAGGTCATCGCCAGCAACGGATCTGATCTGAACTAAAGGCAATAAGGTTGTTCAGCGATTCCTACGATAGCCCCCTGACGGAGACGTTTGGGGGCTATTTTTTTCCAACAATGCGAAGAATGTGAATTGTGGTGGTCTACTACTTTGTGCATAATCGAGCGAATAAATAACGCATAATCGAGCTATGGTGAGCATCGCAGCTTATCATCGTCAATGCCCAACGATGTCATCATGCCAACGCGATAGGAAGGTAAAACACCATGAGTCAGTCGCTTCCCGATATTGCCTTTTTTGATGAACTCGCCACGCTGGCCAGTCAGGAAACGTTACCGCGTTTTCGAGCCCTTACCGCAAACCAAATTGATACGAAGCCGAAAGAGGGTTTTCGTTTTGATCCGGTCACGGAAGCTGACCGAGAGGCTGAGCGGGTCATCCGTGAGCACATCACGCGTCATTACCCCGATCACGCGATTATGGGCGAAGAATTTGGCCTGAGCGGGGAAGGCCCAGTGCGTTGGGTCTTGGATCCGGTTGATGGAACCCGGCCTTTCTTATGTGGTTTACCCGTGTGGGGAACGCTCATCGGCCTGCTGCACCATGAACGTGCCGTGATGGGGATGATGAGCCAGCCGTTCACCGGAGAGCGTTTCTGGGCCGATGGTTCACAAGCCTGGCGTAGCGATCGGCAGGGAGAAAAGCGTTTAAGCACGCGCAAAGGTGTGTCGCTCGAACAGGCGATTCTTCACACCACCGCCCCGGAAGTGCTGGCTATGCACCCCGCGGTTTGCTTCGCAGATCTAGCAGAAAGCACGCTCATGACGCGCTACGGCGGCGAGTGTTATGCGATGGCGATGCTAGCAGCAGGCCAGATTGATATCTGCGTAGAATTTGCATTGCAGCCCTACGACATTGTTGCGCTGATCCCGATTATTGAGCAGGCGGGCGGCATCATTACCAATCTCAACGGACAACGAGCGGAAGCGGGCGGCACGGTGGTCGCAACCGGTAACCCGGATCTGCACCAACAGGTGTTAGCCATTCTGAACGGAACGCGACCATAGCTGCTGGTTTGTTAATTGTAGTGGCACTCGATCGAAATTATTTCGACTCGCAATCAGCGCAAATTTTGGATCAAATTAAGTGACAATGGACTTGCCCAGTTCACAATAACAGCATGTAAACTCAGAAAACATTCTTAATCGTGCGCCATAAATAATACATAGCGTGATACTGTTATTTAATAAATCATGGTTTATTAAACTTATTGTGGCGAGTCTTATGGTTGAAAGTACGATGAGTTTCTTTAATGTTATCAAATAGAAGTGATGTATCTTCCACCCCTTTTTCGTTTTTCTGTTGAGGAATATATATACCAAATTTGCTATAATGGCTTTTAGAATTATGTGCGCCAAATGAAACATTTGTCTCAAACACATTTTTCCCATTAACAGCCACCTGAATACTCGGATGGTTTCTGTTCCAGACTATCCTGATTTTGAATTTATACCATTCTTGAGGGCAAATAAGATTCGCTATTTTTTTTTAAATACATTCCCATTTTCCGAGTTAATTGCAATATGTATTTCTTTCTCATTCTTTAGATGAAGAGATACTGGAGGCCTTCCTCGGCCATTGGTCTTCATATCACCGCCACTCTCTTTTACCTGAAAAAAAATCACATTACGTGCTGCATAACTTGCTCTCATCTGAAATTCATACATAGAATCGGTATTCATATTCAAATTATTTCTATGCGCAAGTTCGACTCTGAAATTACCTTTATATTTTGGAAGATTAAAACGTAAAGCGCTCTCATCTTTTTTTCCAACCCAGGGGCCATTCTCAAAAGATAGGTATCTTTTATCTATAGCTTTTTCTATTTCTTTCTGCCCTGACGGGCCTAATTGAGTATAAGTTTTTGTATTGATGCTTATATGGTGTTTTTTTAATGATTTTATGTTGTTTTTAAAGGAGGTTTTTATGCTTTCGAGTTTCCGTCCACGACCATGAGGTATATGATCATATGACGTATCCATGTGAGAAACATTTACACAATGGATGTCAGTATTTCGAATGCTTCTTATATTTTGAGAAACGTTACTCGGAGGCGAAGTAATAGAGTCTACAATATGAGCTGGCTGATTTAAAATTTGCGGTAAAGAATAATTGAACTGGACTGATAACATTGTTTTATCCTTATATAAAATAAATCATAGTTGGTTTAATTTTTCCATGTAAAATATTTACCCTCGATCCTTTTTAATACTCTATCATGTCTCTAAAACACATTAAAAATAACCTTTTCAAATAGAAAATAATATAAAATTCTGATTATTTAATAGTAGAGTATACCCAAAACATACAACGCAGTGAGACAGTACCCTGTCTCAGCAGTCTGAAAGCCAGACACTATCTGGCTTTCTATCATTATCATTTGAGTGAGGTGTTTAGACTGGTTATCAGATAGAGGCGGGGGTTGTGACGACATCCGTAGAGGTATCCTCGACATCCTGCGTCATACGCGTCAGTTTCGGCGCGGTCAGCAGCATCAGAACGGCGATGACGCCCGTTACAATCCCAATCTGCATGAAGACATTGCTATAAATCTCAAGAGACGCGTGCGGGTCTACGACGTTCTCAGGCACGGCCATCATATTCGCGACGTAGCCTGCGATAATCGCAGCTCCGGCTGATGTCAGGAACCAGGCACCCATAATGAAGCCCATCAGACGCTGTGGCACCAGTTGAGCGACCATGGCCAGACCCAGACCTGAAATCATTAACTCCCCGATGCTCTGCAAGCCGTAGCAGAGAATCAGCCAGTTGACGGACACGATACCCTGGTCGTTTGCCATGCTGGCACCCCACGGCAGCACCAGAAATGCGCCGGAGCACAACGCCATACCAATCGCAAATTTGTGCGCCATCGGCAATTGGTCGCCCATTTTGTTGTAAACCGCCGCCAGAATCGGGCTGGCAACCATAATCCAGAACGGGTTGAGCGCCTGATACTGCTCTGGCTCAAAGGTAAAGCCTAAAATGGAGTGTTCAACGTTGCGAATAGCAAAGAAATTCAGCGAGGTTGGCATTTGGCTATACAATACAAAGAAGATAACCGCTTCCAGCATTAACAGAAGTGCAACGATCATTTTCCTGCGTTGAGCGCCGTTTACCGCACATATCTCTTTGGTGAAAATAGCAATAACGACCAGCGAAATCAGCGTCAGAATCCAACGAGCAATGTCCTGATTATGTAGCAGCCAGGTTGATAATATGACTAGTGCGACAATACCGACGAGGGTCATTGCCAGCTTTGACAAATTGATCGGTTGGAAATCAACATGAGAACCGTGTGCACTGACCCATTTCCGACAGAACATGAAGTTAACCAGTGTCAGAATCATGCCGACCACGCTCAAGGAAAAGGCTACGCTCCAGCCATAGTGGGCTGCTAGCCATGGTGTTGCCAGCATTGAGAAGAAGGAACCGATGTTCACCGACATATAGTACATGGTGAAGGCACCATCCAGACGCGGATCATCTTTATCGTAGCAGGTAGACAACAGGGCTGATGGGTTCGCCTTAAACAACCCACTACCGACGGCGATGGTTGCCATGCCGATATAGACCCATGTCACGCTGTGGCCTGAGTAGGCAATCATGGTGTAGCCAAATGCCAGCACGATGGCACCCAGCACGATCACACGTTTAGTACCGAGGACTTTATCGCCCAACCAGCCGCCAATGGCAACGAAACCGTAGACCAGCGCGCTGAATGAGGAGAAGAGGGTAATGGAGTCGGTTTCGGACATGCCCAGCATTTTGACCAGATAAACTGCCATGATGCCTTGCAAACCGTAGTAACCAAAACGTTCCCACAGTTCGATGCTAAAGATGAGATAAAACGCTTTTGGCTGTTTGAATGCGTTCATGCTGACGCTTTCGGGGGATTCGCTGTTGTTGTTTGCTGTTGACACAAAGACCTCTAATTTTACTTATCTCGTTTTTTAACGAGAAAATAACAAAAGTGAAGCAGTAAAACTGCAACCTCTTTTGACGAGCTATGGGGAGTAAAAACGGCGCTATAGTGACGTGATTTTACGGATAGACAAGTTATTTTAAATATTTTGTTACAAGTGGTTTTTGTGGCGGGATAAAACCATAAATTAAATGTTATGCAGAGTTTAATTTCATAACTCTCTTTCGCTTTGAATGATTATCTCGGTTTTTCGTATTCGGTTTTTCAAAAAGGGATATAATCTGCTTTTTTATTGAAACCAAGACAATATCATTAATTATGAATGAATATGCGGTTTAATCTTTTGCATATCACTAGATATGCAGTGAGTATAAAAATACATCAAATGCGTACAATAAAATAAAATACGACATAATCACGGGAGGTGACTTTCAATCACTAAATTTTCTATTAAAAATAATTTATTAGCCTTAAATAGTGGTTACTTGTATTTTTATACAGGTTTTTTAGTAGAAGAATACGCTACAACGCATCGAATAAATCGCCAGAGAGCAGAGTTGCCTGAGCAATAAAATGCAGAGAACACGCGGGTCACGTTGAGAGTGAGAGAGCGCAAGACAAGGCGGAGTGTGGATAACAGAAAGGAAGGTCTGGCGCTCCAGACCACAGCAGATTAGGCGTCGACCTTCTCGCCAAATTCACATAAATCCTCAATCAGGCAGGAGCCACAGCGCGGTTTACGGGCAATACAGGTGTAACGACCATGCAGAATTAACCAATGATGGCAGTCGACTTTAAATTCTGCCGGAACGACTTTCAGCAGTTTTTCCTCTACCTGTTCGACATTTTTACCCGGAGCAAACCCTGTACGGTTACTGACGCGAAAGATATGGGTATCAACGGCAATCGTCGGCCAGCCAAACGCGGTATTCAGAACCACATTTGCCGTTTTCCGTCCTACGCCGGGTAAGGCCTCCAGCGCCGCGCGATCTTCTGGAACTTGTCCCTGATGTTTTTCCAGCAGTAAACGGCAGGTCTTGATGACGTTTTCTGCTTTGCTGTTAAACAGGCCAATCGTCTTGATGTAGCCTTTAACACCGTCTACACCGAGTTCAAGCAGGGCTTCCGGCGTGTTGGCGACAGGGTAGAGCTTTGCAGTTGCTTTATTGACGCTGACATCGGTTGCCTGTGCGGAAAGCAGTACGGCGATGAGCAGCTCAAATGGCGTGCTGAAATTTAACTCCGTCGTCGGATGGGGATTGTTGGCGCGCAGACGCGTTAAGATCTCAATTCGCTTGGCCTTGTTCACAGCGATTCCCCTACGGCACCCGTCACCGATGCCGTTTTTCCTTCGGCAACAGCAGCACGGGTTCGGCGTTGTTTCATTTTCTCATCGATCAAATATTTCGCTGCCAGCAACAGTCCCAGACCGATAAAGGCACCTGGTGGTAGCATCGCCAGCAAGAACGGGGAATCGAGATGAACCACTTCAATGCGGAGAACCTTAGCCCAACTGCCTAGCAGCAAATCCGCGCCGTCGAATAGCGTACCGTTACCCAGAATCTCACGCAAAGAACCGAGTACCACCAGTGCGCTGGTTGCTCCTAACCCCATTGCCAGACCGTCGATAGCGGAAGGGAAAACCGCATTCTTGGAAGCAAAGGCTTCTGCCCGACCGATAACGATACAGTTCGTCACGATCAGCGGAATAAAAATCCCTAGCGACTGATATAACCCGTAGGCATAGGCGTTGATCAACATCTGCACGGTACTGACCACCGAAGCAATGATCATGACGTAAATGGGAATACGAATTTCCGCAGGTACCCAGCGGCGTAGCGCGGAGACAGCCATGTTGGTACAGGTGAGAACCAGCGTGGTTGCCAGCCCTAATCCCAGCGCGTTAGTCGCGGTTGATGACACAGCCAGCAGGGGACACAGGCCCAGCAATTGAACCAGTGCTGAGTTGTTTTTCCATAACCCTTCAACGAAAAGTGCTTTGGTTTGACTCATTGGTTCTCTCCACAGGCGGACAGCGTATTGATTTGTGATGGCAGCGTTTGCAGGTAAAGGGCGCTGCGTTTTACGCTATTAATAACGGCGCGTGGCGTAATGGTTGCGCCGGTAAATTGATCAAACATTCCGCCTTCCTTTTTCACTGCCCAGCGGGCGTCATGCTCGCCCTGTACCATTAGCCCAGTAAACCGAGTGATCCAGTCAGAAATCCGCACTTCGATTTTATCACCCAGCCCCGGTGTTTCATGATGCTCGGTGACACGGACGCCGAGTACCTTACCGTGAAAATCGGCACCAACCAGCAGCCGAATCGCTCCAGAATAACCATCCGGCGCGGTACTTTCCAGTGCGGCGGCGACCGGTTCACCATTCTGACGAGCGATGAAAACGCGGTGCGGTGCTGACGACCCCAATGCTGGATTAGTGACAACGTAACACTCTTTCTGAATGTCACTATTGTATAACTCGGCGGGAACGACCTGATCCAACAGCATCTTTTGTTGCAGCATCGCCTGATGCGAAATTGTGGGTTCCGTTAACATATTCACGATGGCTGTAATTGCCGTCGTGAATGCCGCAAACAGAGCCAGTGTCATCGCGTGGCGGCGCATAGTGGTAAACATGGTCTGCTCCTTAGCGATGATGGCCGTAAGCGCGCGGCTTGGTGTAATAGTCGATCAGCGGCACGGTGATATTTGCCAGCAGAACGGCAAACGCGACGCCATCTGGGTAGCCACCGTAGGTACGAATCAACCAGACCAGTAACCCAATCAGCGCCCCGAAAATCAGACGACCCCGGTTCGTGGTTGACGCGGTAACGGGATCGGTTGCAATGAAAAATGCGCCAAGCATAGTGGCACCGGACAGCAGGTGTAGCAGCGGTGGCGCAAATTTCTCCGGCGCGATGATCCAGCTTAGCGCGGCGCAGAACATTAGCGACAGCAGGAAACTGACCGGAATATGCCAGCGAATGGTGCCGCGCATCAGCAAAAACAGTCCGCCGATGAGAAAACCGATATTCACCCACTGCCAGCCGATACCGGACAGCGATTGGGCAAACATCGGCTGTTGCAGAATGTCCTGCGGCGTTTGGCCTGAGCGCAGGCTGGTTTTAAACGTATCCAGCGGGGTGGCCTGACTGACGCCATCAACATTGTGTATCAACTGCTGTATGGTGTGCCCGTCAGGCGTGTTTCCGGTAAAGATGATCACTAGCGCATCATGGAAATCGACGGCAATGGTTTGCAGCGGCACAGGCGGCAGCCAGCTTGTCATCTGGACAGGGAAAGAGATCAGCAGCACCACATAGCCAATCATCGCGGGGTTAAACGGGTTTTGCCCTAAACCGCCATACAGCTGTTTGGCGATAATGATAGCGAAGACAGTTGCCATGACCACCATCCACCAGGGGGCTAGCGGCGGCAGGCTGATACCGAGCAGCACGGCGGTCAGTAGGGCGGAATTATCAGCCAGCGTGGTGCGTACGGCGAATTTTCTCAGTGACAATGTCACGCCTTCTGCGATAAGCGCAGTGGCGGATGCCAGCCCGACCTGAATCAGGTTACCGTAGCCAAAGAAGTAATACTGCGCCAGCATACCCGGCAGACAGGCCAGAATGACCAGCAGCATGATGCGTTGCGTGCGCTGCTGGTTATGTGTGAACGGTGAACTCGCAATTCTAAAAGCCATTTATTCCTCTTGATATGACGATGCCTGCGCGGCTTTACGGGCTTTAACGCGAGCGATAGCGGCAGCCACAGCAGCCTTACGCGGATCTTCCGGCTCTTGTACTTCAACGACGGCGACGGGTTCTGCCACCGCGTCAGGGACAGCCGACGGAACAGGCTCCTCCGTGTTTGTTGCAGGCTGCTGCGCTGCTTTACGGGCTTTAACGCGCGCGATAGCGGCAGCCACGGCAGCCTTACGTGGATCTTCTGGCTCTTGTACTTCAACAACGGCAATCGGTTCTGCCACCACGTCAGGGGGAGCCGATAAAACCGGTTCTTCCGTATTTGTTACAGATTGCTGCGCGGCTTTACGGGCTTTAACGCGTGCAAGAGCGGCGGCTACCGCCGCTTTGCGTGGGTCGTCAAGCTCGGCAGAAGGAACATTGGCCGCAGGCGTTTCCTGCTGCGCCTGTTTTTCACGTGCCCGTTCTTCACGCAGCTGTTCTTCACGTATTAGGGCTTTGCGGGCAGCACGCGCGGCGATAGCAGCGCTGTTATCTGGCTCTGCATCGGGGATTACCGTGATCGACGAACCGACCTCTGTTGCGGCGGTTTGCTTACGACGTACACGTTCCAGCGCCGCCTGAACGGCATCTTTATCCGTGGTGGATACGCCAGCCGCAGCCTGTTTATGGCGCAATTCTCGAGCGGCTTTTTCTCGTTCCAGACGGGCCTGTTTAGCATCAAAACGTACTTTGGCTTGCGCGGCACGCTGTGCCTCTTCGTCGATGGCCCGAATTTCGGCCTTTTCCTGACGGTAATACTGTACCAGCGGAATATTGCTGGGGCAGACGTAAGCACAGGCACCACACTCGATGCAGTCAAAAAGATGGTGATTGCGGGCTTTTTCGTGTTCCTGCCCACGGCTGAACCAGTAAAGCTGCTGCGGTAAGAGTCCCGCCGGACAGGCATCGGCACATTTGCTACAGCGAATACAGGATTGTTCTTCGGCAACCGGCTCCATTTCCGTATGTGACGGTGCGAGCAGGCAGTTGCTGATTTTGACGATAGGGACATCCAGTGACGGCAGGGTAAAGCCCATCAGCGGACCACCCATCACTACCATCGGCTGCTTATTGACGTGGAAGCCGCCCTGTTTGAGCAGGTGACGTACCGGTGTCCCCAGTCGAGCCCAGACATTGCCGGGCTGACGCAGTGCCTCACCGGTCAGCGTCACCACGCGTTCGGTGAGCGGTTCGCCGTCGATCACGGCACGTTTGATAGCAAAGGCCGTGCCGACGTTCTGCATCAACACGCCAATGGCGGCGGAGTGTTTACCAAACGGGACTTCTTTGCCGGTTAGAATCTTGGTGAGCTGCTTGGCACCGCCTGACGGATATTTGGTTGGGATGACCCGCAGATGCATATCGCTGCGCTTACCCAAGGCCAGCCGCAGGACGCTGATAGCTTCCGGTTTGTTATCTTCGATACCAATTAGAATGCGTTTCGGCTGCAACAGAAACGACAAAATCTCGACGCCCTGAATAATCTCCTCGGCGCACTCCTGCATGAGTCGATCGTCGGCGGTGATATAGGGTTCACACTCTGCGCCGTTGATAATCAGGGTTTCAATCCCGCGCATCCCGCCTTGTAACTTGGCCGCGGTAGGGAAACCTGCACCGCCTAAGCCCGCAATGCCAGCCTGATGCAGATGGGCAAGCAGGGTGTCGGTGCTCTGTGCGCGATAATCCGTAAAAGTCTGGCGCTCGCACCAGCGATCGTCGCCATCCGGCACAATGATGATACTGAGCTCTGACAGACCCGAAGGGTGCGCCGTCGTGTGCTGGCGAATCGCATTCACCGTTCCCGACGTCGGTGCGTGAACGGGCAAGGTGCGGCCTTTTCCCCGCGTCAATGGTTGACCGCGCAGGACTTTATCGCCGACGCTGACACAAATCTCGCCTTCTGGGCCAAGATGCTGCTTGAGCGGAATAATGAACTGTTCTGGCAGCGGAATCTGGCGCAGTGGCGTCTGGCTGGACTGCGTCTTCATTTCCGGCGGATGAATGCCTCCGTCGAAATCCCAGATTCTGTCTTTTTTAAAGGCGGAAAACAGCTTAAGCATGTCGTTCTACTTGAATAACGCGTACTGGAATCGTATCGAGATCCCATTTCCAGTTAGCGGGAGTCGGCGCGATAGGACGTAATTCGATACAGTCCGTCGGGCAAGGGGAGACGCAGAGATCGCAGCCGGTGCACAAATCGCTGACGACGGTGTGTACCGCTTTGGTACTGCCGATGATGGCATCAACCGGACAGGCCTGAATGCACTTGGTGCAGCCGATGCAGTTGCTTTCATCGATCCAGGCAACATGGCGTGCGGGGGCTTGAACATCGGCGTCGCCTTCTAGCGGCTGCGGATCGACGTTGAGCTTTTCAGCAAGCTTCAGCATCATTGCTTCGCCGCCGGGGCCGCATTTATTAATACTTTCACCATTCAGCGCGACTGCTTCGGCATAAGGCCGACAGCCAGGGTAACCGCACTGACCGCACTGGCTTTGCGGCAGCATGGCTTCCACTTCTTCCACGATCGGATCGTTTTCGACTTCAAACCGACGGGAGGCGTAACCCAACACCAGGCCGAATGCCAGCGCGAGTACGCTTAGTGCTGCAATGGCGATCCAGATAGCGATCATCAGAATTTCACCAGTCCGGTAAAGCCCATAAACGCCAGCGACATAAGACCCGCGGTGATCAGTGCGATAGACGAGCCTCGGAAGGGCGCGGGAATATCCGACACGGCAAGACGTTCCCGAATGGCTGCAAACAGCACCATCACCAGCGAGAAGCCCGCCGCGCCGCCGAAACCATAAATCGTCGATTGCAGGAAACCGTGTGACAGATTGATGTTGAGCAGAACGACGCCAAGCACCGCACAGTTGGTCGTAATCAGCGGCAGGAAGATCCCCAGCAGGCGATATAGCTCAGGGCTGACTTTGCGCACGAACATCTCGGAAAACTGCACCACCACGGCGAGCACCAGAATAAACGCCATGGTGCGCAAATAGAGAATATCGAGCGGAACGAGAATAAATTCGTTGACCAACCACGAGAACATGGAGCCGACAGTCATGACGAACGTGGTCGCCATGCCCATGCCAATCGCCGTCTCCAGCTTTTTGGACACGCCCATAAAGGGGCACAGCCCAAGAAACTTCACTAAGACGAAATTATTTACCAGAAGGATGCTAACAAAGAGCAATGCGTATTCGGTCATTACAGTGCCTAGAAAAAAAAAACCGAATCATTATCAGGCATTGTTAGGCTTTCGACAACATACTCAAAGTAGGGTTATCGCTGTCCCCTTCTAGGATAAGAAGATCAGATTCTCTTAATAAGGGACGGGCTGAGCTATCATACAACAGCGTGCGGCGCGTTCTGAGTAATAGCTCGAAAGGAAATTATTGCATAACTATTCTTTTTTCACAGGTGATTATTGATAACTATAGTACGTGATGCCAGACGGATTTTGGCACGCAGCCGAGGTCGAACAAGCGCCCGCCGGATGCTAACTCAGCCCGCCGATGATCCGCTGCACGATACATATTGATGATTTCCTTACTATCTGTCAGAGAATAATTGAGGTGGTCAAAGAGTTTTTCAAGACTTTCTGTTGAGCTGACTTTTCTGAATTTAAGCAAATAGTCATGAGCGGTCATGGTAATTAATCTAATAGTTATGTGGCTGAGGCGATTAATTATATGCAAGCAAGAAAGCCTGTCTAGAGGGCGCTGGAAAAAGTACGTTTATTTGTTATTAACAAACGAAAGAAGATGATGAATGATGAGTTGACAGGAGAAAAATTGCTGATTTTAAGGCAACATCAGGTATCAGGCGGTGAGGTGAGAATCAGAAGAGAGGAAAGGTTTTGAGGGCTAGAGAACGGTAAGAGGGGCAGATTGTATGCAGATGATTAATGCATAATTTGCCCCTAATGATCGTGTCTATCAACTAAAAAGTTTGTAGTACACGTCGTTCCAGCGCAGGGCATCTTTGAAGCTGTGGAGCCGGGTGTCGTTGTCGATCACCAGCAGTTCAATGTTCTGCATCTCGGCGTAGAGCCGCATGTGTTCGAGATCCAACGCCTGACTAAAGACGGTGTGGTGCGCACCGCCAGCCAGAATCCAGGCTTCGGCCGCCACTTCCAGTGACGGCTGCGCTTTCCAGATGGCACGGGCAACCGGCAGTTTCGGCAGCGGGCGCGGCTGTTCGATGGTATCGACCAGATTAACCAGCATTCTGAAACGGTCGCCCATGTCGATCACGCTGGCGTTGAGGGACGGCCCAGCCGGCGTTGAGAAAATCAAACGGGCAGGGTCGGCTTTTCCGCCAATGCCTAGGTATTGCGCATCCAGAATCGGTTTCTGCTCTTTTGCAATCGTCGGACACACTTCCAGCATGTGGGAACCGACGACCAGATCGTTACCGTTCTGGAAGTTATAGGTGTAGTCCTCCATGAAGGACGTACCGCCCGACAGCCCGCCCGCCATCACTTTCATAATGCGCAGCAGCGCGGCGGTTTTCCAGTCGCCTTCGCCACCAAAACCGTAGCCTTGCTGCATTAGACGCTGTACTGCCAGCCCCGGCAGCTGTTTCAACCCGTACAGGTTTTCAAAGTCGGTGGTGAACGCGTGATAACCACCTTGTTCCAGAAAGCGTTTCATTCCGAGTTCGATCTGGGCGGCATCCAGCAGGTTTTGGCGGTTGGCACCATTGAGTTTCACCGCGTCTGTCAATTGGTAGCTAGCCTCATACTCTTCTACCAAGGCATCAATATCGCCTTTGGATACGGCATCGACGACGGCGGTTAAATCGCCCAGACCCCAGGCGCTGACGGAATAACCGAACTGGATCTGCGCGCCGACTTTATCGCCTTCGGTGACGGCGACTTCACGCATGTTGTCCCCAAAGCGTGCTACCTTCAGTTGCTTACTTTCCTGAATAGCGGCGGCAACCCGCATCCACTTACCGATGCGCACATGCGCGTTCTTATCCTGCCAGTGACCGACAATGACCTGATGCGCCTGCCGCATCCGTGCGCCGATGAAGCCAAATTCGCGTCCACCGTGTGCAGTCTGGTTCAGGTTCATGAAATCCATGTCCATGGTGTCCCACGGCACTTCGGCATTGAACTGGGTGTGGAATTGCAGCAGCGGTTTACTGAGTACGCTCAGGCCGCCGATCCACATTTTGGCTGGAGAGAAGGTATGCAGCCAGGTCAGCAGGCCGATACAGTTATCCTGATAGTTGGCATCGCGACACAGCGCCAGAATTTCGTCCGGCGTTTTCACCAGCGGTTTCAGCACCAGTTTAACCGGCAGGTTGGCCTGTTGATTCAATCCGGCGACGACTTTTTCTGCGTTCTCTTTTACCTGACGTAACGTTTCCGGCCCGTAGAGATGCTGGCTACCGATGACGAACCAGACTTCAAGCTGCTTAAAATGATCCATGATGACTCCTGTAACGTGATCCCCAGAGGGATAAAAATTAGTTTTTTGCCGTAGACGCTGGGCTATAGGCCGGTTCCGCAAGGCGGCACCACTGCTGATAGCGCGCATAAAGCTGCTGATAACGGGCAACGCGCTGGCTGTCCGGCATTAAGGTGCGCTCTATGCCACTGGCCATATGCTGCTGTGCCGTTGGGATATCGCCGTGAACGCCAGCGGCGACGGCGGCAAAGATCGCCGCGCCAAGTGCACAGCACTGATCGGAGGCGACGATCTGCAAAGGACGATTCATCACGTCGGTACACACTTGCATGATGACGGGGGATTTCCGCGCGATGCCGCCCAGCGCCAGCACGTTCTCGACGGGAACGCCCTGATCTTCAAAGCACTCCATAATCGCGCGTGCGCCAAAGGCCGTCGCAGCAATGAAACCGCCGAACAGCGTGGGGGCATCGGTACCCAGATTGAGATCGGTAATCACGCCTTTGAGTCGCTGATTGGCGAACGGCGTTCTGCGACCGTTGAACCAGTCCAGCACGACCGGCAGGTGATCCAACGTGGGGTTCTCTGCCCAACTGTGGGTCAGTCGCTCCAGCAGTTTGGCTTCCATCGCCTGTAATGACGTTTTGAGTTCAGGATGGTCTTTCGCTGCTTCCTGCAACGACCAGCCCAGCAGCCGTCCAAACCAGGCGTACATATCACCAAAAGCGGACTGCCCGGCTTCGAGACCGATATAACCGGGAACAACGCTGCCGTCGACTTGCCCACAGATACCAGCGATGGTGCGATCGGCAATGCGTGCGTCGTCGGCGATCAGAATGTCGCAGGTAGAAGTGCCAATCACTTTGACCAGCGTATAAGGCTGTGCGCCCGCGCCGACGGTGCCAACGTGACAGTCAAACGCGCCGCCCGCCAGAATGACCGTTTCGGGGATGCCGAGCCGCTGTGCCCACTCGGCGGTGATGGTGCCGACTGGCTGTTCGGCGGTCCAGGTATCGGTAAACAGCGGGTACTGTAATGTCTCGGTCAAGCAGGGATCGAGTGCGTGCAAGAAGTCTTTCGGCGGCAATCCGCCCCAGCTCGGGTGCCAGAGTGATTTGTGTCCGGCGCTGCACCGGCCACGGCGAATATCAGCAGGTGCTTGCGTGCCGGAAAGCAGGGCGGGCACCCAGTCACACAGTTCGATCCAGGAAACGGCGGCCTGACGCACAGCTTTATCGTCGCGCGAGACATGCAGGATCTTGGCCCAGAACCACTCAGACGAGTAAACGCCGCCGATATAACGAGTGTAATCCGGGAACTGGCCGCTCCGGCACAGCGCGTTGATGGCTTCTGCTTCTTCTATTGCCGTGTGGTCTTTCCACAGCACGAACATCGCATTGGGGTTGTCGGCAAACTCGGGGCGTAGCGCCAGGATCTGACCTTGCTCATCAATCGGCGCGGGGGTTGACCCGGTTGAATCCACGCCAATACCGATGATGCTCTGCCGCTGTTCGTCCGTCAGGCGGGAAACCACGACCTTAACCGCCTGCTCCAGCGATTCGATGTAGTCCAGCGGATGGTGTCGGAACTGATTGTTGGCAGGCTGACAATATTTCCCCTCGCGCCAGCGGGGATAGTAGACCACTTCTGTTTCCAGCTCTTGCCCGCTTTGGCAGTCAACGGCTAAGGCGCGTACCGAATCACTGCCGAAGTCGAGACCAATCGTAATAGCACCCGCACTCATGCTTTGCTCCTCATTAATCCCAGATCGTTGCTGTTTACGATGGCAGGGATAACGAGAGGTGGTGAGGAGCGGTTAGCTGGAAGTATGTATTTTTCTGTCGCCAGCAGCCATTTTGTGAAGCGGGTCAAAGGTTAATGATTGGTTAAATTCGCTAAATGTATGCACAAACCTGTCATTGTTCCGGACTGTGATAAAGCTCTACATTCTTGCCGGGAATAACGACTAAAACATAAAGCGTCTGAATGCTACTGAGTAAAGGAATCGTGCTAAGTCTGTGTTTTTCCTTTATCCAGACCGGAAATACCCTACCAGGAACTCGAACTCGTTTCAGCGTTGCTGACGAATGAAAAGATAATTACACCGGAGAACATCATGCATAAATTCACTAAGGCGCTGGCAGCAATCGGGTTGGCTGCTGTTATGTCACAATCAGCTATGGCAGAGAACTTAAAGCTGGGCTTTCTGGTTAAACAGCCGGAAGAACCCTGGTTCCAGACAGAATGGAAATTCGCTGATAAAGCAGGAAAAGACCTTGGTTTTGATGTGATAAAAATCGCGGTTCCCGATGGTGAAAAAACCCTAAATGCGATCGACAGTCTGGCGGCCAGTGGCGCGAAAGGTTTCGTTATCTGTACGCCGGATCCGAAGTTGGGGCCAGCGATTATGGCGAAAGCGCGCAGCTACGATCTGAAAGTGATCGCGGTTGATGACCAGTTCGTGAATGCCAAAGGCCAGCCGATGGATACCGTGCCGTTGGTGATGATGGCGGCCACCAAAATTGGCGAGCGTCAGGGGCAGGAGCTGTATAAAGAAATGAACAAACGCGGCTGGAAAGTAGAGGAAACCGCCGTGATGGCGATTACCGCTGATGAGCTGGACACCGCACGTCGCCGTACGACTGGCTCCATGGACGCGCTGAAAACCGCAGGATTCCCGGAAAAACAGATCTACAAAGTACCGACCAAATCTAACGATATCCCCGGTGCGTTTGATGCCGCTAACTCCATGCTGGTTCAGCATCCTGGCGTGAAAAACTGGCTGATTATCGGCATGAACGACAACACCGTGCTGGGTGGCGTACGCGCAACGGAAGGTCAGGGCTTTAAAGCGGAAAACGTGATTGGGATCGGTATCAACGGCGTGGATGCAGTCAGCGAGTTGTCCAAAGATAAGGCAACAGGCTTCTTTGGTTCACTGCTGCCGAGCCCGGATATTCACGGTTACAAGAGTATCCAGATGCTGAATGACTGGGTCACCAAAGGCGTGGAGCCTGAGAAATTCACCGAAGTGACCGACGTGGTGCTGATCACTCGTGACAACTTTAAGGTCGAACTGGAGAAAAAAGGCCTGATGTAATCACGCCTGATTTCGTCAAGACGCGGATAACGCCGATCGGCATGACGCTGGTCGAAGTTATCCTGATCGACGTTATCCGCGCTCTACCTGCATCGTTATGAGGAAACAGACATGACAGCACAGTCACCCTATTTGTCGTTTCATGGGATTGGTAAAGAATTTCCCGGTGTTAAGGCGCTTTCGGATATCAGTTTTTCCTGCCATGCCGGCCAGATCCATGCATTGATGGGGGAAAACGGAGCGGGCAAGTCGACGCTGTTAAAGATCCTGAGCGGTAACTATTCACCGTCAGCGGGCGAAATTCATATTCAGGGCAAGCCCGTGCAGTTTAACAACACGATGGATGCCCTGAATGCGGGCGTTGCCATCATTTATCAGGAACTGCATCTGGTGCCGGAAATGACGGTCGCCGAGAACATCTATTTAGGTCAACTACCGCATAAATACGGCATGGTGAACTATTCGCTGCTGCGCTATGAAGCCAAACTTCAGTTGCAGCATTTGGGATTGGATATCGATCCTGATACCCCGCTGAAATACCTGTCTATCGGGCAGTGGCAGATGGTAGAAATCGCCAAGGCGCTGGCCCGTAATGCCAAAATTATTGCTTTTGATGAGCCGACCAGTTCGCTGTCTGCCCGTGAAATCGAGCAGCTTTTCCGCGTGATTACGGAATTGCGCAGTGAAGGCCGGGTCATTTTGTACGTTTCGCACCGGATGGAAGAAATTTTTGCGCTGAGCGATGCCATTACCGTGTTTAAAGATGGCCGCTATGTGCGCACGTTCGACGATATGCAGCAGGTGAACCATGAGTCGCTGGTACAGGCGATGGTAGGGCGTAACCTGGGGGATATCTATGGCTATACGCCGCGTCCGCATGGCGAAGCGCGTTTGACGCTGAAAGACGTAAAAGCGCCGGGCGTGAAATCCACGGTTTCCCTGAACGTGAAGCAGGGGGAAATTGTCGGGCTATTTGGTCTGGTGGGGGCTGGCCGCAGCGAACTGATGAAAGGGCTGTTTGGCGCGACCAAAATCACCAGCGGCCAGGTGCTGTTGGATGGCAAACCGCTGGTGGTGAATTCTCCGATTGATGCGATTCGCCAGGGCGTGATGCTTTGCCCGGAAGATCGCAAGGCGGACGGCATCATTCCGGTGCACTCGGTGCGTGACAACATCAATATCAGCGCAAGGCGCAAGAGCCTGAAAGCCGGTTTTATTATTAATAATCAGTGGGAGGCGGATAACGCCTCGAAGCGCATTGCGGCGTTGAACATCAAAACGCCGTCCGATGAACAGCTGATTATGAATCTTTCCGGGGGAAACCAGCAGAAAGCCATTCTTGGCCGCTGGCTGTCCGAAGAGATGAAGGTCATTTTGCTCGATGAACCTACGCGCGGCATCGACGTCGGCGCGAAGCACGAAATTTATCATGTCATCTATGAACTGGCGAATCAGGGGATCGCGGTGCTGTTTGCCTCCAGCGATTTACCAGAAGTGCTTGGGCTGGCCGACCGGATTATCGTCATGCGCGAAGGTGCCGTTTCCGGCGAATTGCTGCACGCCGATGCCACAGAGCAGCAGGTGCTCAGTCTGGCTATGTTACGAACCCCCGATATCGAATCTGCGGTTGCTTGACCGCGAAGGAGCAAAATAATGTCAACGGTTACGTCTGCAACCTCAGAAAAAAAGAAAAACGGCGCGGGATTATCCCGCATTTGGGATAACTACGGCATGCTGGTGGTGTTTGCCGTGCTGTTTCTTGGCTGCGCGATTTTCGTCCCGAACTTCGCCTCATTTATCAATATGAAAGGGCTGGGGCTGGCGATCTCCATGTCCGGCATGGTGGCCTGCGGGATGCTGTTCTGTCTGGCTTCCGGTGACTTTGACCTGTCGGTCGCGTCTATCATTGCCTGTGCTGGCGTGGCGACGGCGGTGGTGATCAATATCAGTGAAAGCCTGTGGATCGGCGTCAGTGCCGGGCTGCTGCTGGGCGTGGCGTTCGGCTTGCTCAACGGTTTCGTGATTGCCCGTTTGAAGATTAACGCGCTGATCACCACGCTGGCGACGATGCAGATTGCGCGTGGTCTGGCATACATCATTTCCGATGGTAAAGCGGTAGGGATTGAAGACGAACGCTTCTTCGAACTGGGCTATGCCAACTGGCTGGGTTTGCCCGCGCCAATCTGGATCACTATCGGCTGCATGATTCTGTTTGGCCTGTTGCTGAACAAAACCACCTTTGGCCGTAATACGCTGGCGATTGGGGGCAATGAAGAGGCGGCGCGTCTGGCCGGGGTGCCAGTTGTACGTACCAAGATCATCATTTTCGCCTTGTCCGGTCTGGTATCGGCGGCGGCAGGGATCATTCTGGCATCGCGCATGACCAGCGGCCAACCGATGACCTCCATCGGGTATGAGCTGATCGTGATTTCTGCCTGTGTGCTGGGCGGTGTGTCGCTGAAAGGCGGGATTGGTAAAATTTCCTACGTGGTGGCTGGCGTGCTGATTTTGGGTACGGTGGAGAACGCGATGAACCTGCTGAATATCTCGCCGTTTGCCCAGTATGTGGTGCGCGGTCTGATTCTGCTGGCGGCGGTTATCTTTGACCGCTACAAACAGCTGGCGAAGAAAACGGTATAAATCCCTGTGCGGCAGATGAATAACTCTGCCGCTTTCTCTCATAATTAGCGTGTACCGGAGGCTCGATGTATCACCGTATGGCGCATGAATCTCAGCCTAATCCGCTGCTGCCGGGATATTCGTTCAACGCTTACCTTGTGGCAGGTCTGACGCCGATTCTGGCAGAAGGGCCGCTCGACTTCTTTATCGATCGTCCCGATGGGATGAAAGGCTACATCATTAACCTCACCATGAAAGGACAAGGTCAGGTCTTTGATGGTGATGAGACCTTTTTCTGTAATCCCGGTGACCTGCTGTTGTTCCCGCCGAAATCGAAGCATTTTTATGGTCGATCGCCGAGCAGCGATTGCTGGTATCACCGCTGGGTCTATTTTCGTCCGCGCGCCTACTGGGCCGACTGGCTGGAATGGCATACCAAAAGCAGCGGCATTGGTCGCATGAGCCTGCCGAATAACCAACTGCTGCTGGAATTCGACAGGCTATTTGCCAATATCGAGCAGACGCAGCGTTCCGGACGTCGTTTTTCCGAAGAGTTGGGTATGAATCTGCTGGAGCGTCTGTTGCTCCGCGCGATGGAAGAAGATCCGCAAAGCCCGCAGAAGATCATGGATCCGCGTGTGATAGAGGCCTGCCAGTTTATTACCAGCAATCTGGCCGGAGAACTGCGTATTGATGAAGTGGCGCGGCACGTTTGCCTGTCGCCGTCGCGGCTGGCGCATCTGTTCCGTGAGCAGGTGGGTATTAATATTCTACGCTGGCGTGAAGATCAGCGCGTGATTCGCGCCAAGCTATTATTGCAGACAACGCAGGAATCTATCGCCATCATTGGCCGCGTGGTGGGGTATGACGACCAGCTGTATTTCTCACGCGTGTTCCGTAAACGGGTCGGCGTCAGCCCCAGCGATTTCCGTCGTCGCAGCAGTGAAATCAACTATCCGGCGGCCAAAACGCTGCCAGGAACGTGGGGAGAGCGAATACTGAATGTGATAAGCGACTGATATATCAAAAAACGAGACAAATCCCCTCTGGCTGTTGTTACTCCCCGTAATCTGGCGGATGACGGATATATACTGAAGTCAGAAACGACAAAATAAAATAAGCTAAGGGGAACTACATGAGTAAGAGCTTCGTGGTGGCTGCTCGCTATGCTGTATTGATGTTTCACCTCTCATCTTATAACCCCTAGTGCTGACGCCATGCCAGAACATCAAATGTAGCGCAGGATACAGATTAGGTATGTGCAAAATTATAGGCTGGTTACTGCTCACTCTGCTGTCTAGCTGCGGAGTGATAGCCTATTCTTTGCATCTGCAATACGAAGAGAAAAGTAACGATTTCCACATTATTTACCACGATGTCACGGTGAAATTATCGCAGCATGACGCGATTATGCCGCTTTTGTCAGTAAGTCGGCACGGCTGGGAAGTGCAGAATATTTTTCCACAAATCATTCGCTGGCGGCCACACTCAAATATTGAGCCGCGGCGCCCGATCGTCATCGAGCAAAATGGACGCTACTGGATCAATGCCGATAACCAGTCGTTGTTGATCGATCTTAATAGCCTGATCGGAGATATTGCGGGAAAAAATGCGTTCTGTCATTTGGCCATACTGTGGAACAACAAGCCATTATTCGAACGGGGCGTAGCGAACCATCCGTATTATTGGCAGTGGAATAAGGTTATTGCCAGCCAGTCTCAGCCATTTATGCTCGTGGTAGGCGATAATCCTAACTGGGCGGTACTGCCTTGGATTGTTATTGCGTCCCCTGCGCTGTTTTGGGGAGGGGGGCTGTACTTAGTCGGCCAATACTATGCGAATAAACGTCGGCGGGATATTGCTGATTTACGTGCTCATTATACTGAACTAACACGACTGAATACTCTGGGAGAGCTAACCGCTGGTATTGTCCATGAGCTTAATCAACCCCTCACTGCTATTTTAAGCTATAACCAGACAGCTTTACGCTTATTGCAGCAACAGCGCACTAAATCATTGCCACAGTTGCTCGAATCCGCTGTAGTACAAATTAAACGCACGGATTCGTTGCTACAGCAATTTCGCCAGAAGTTGACCAGTGAGCAGGCCGACTATCAGCCTGTTTCGCTGAGTCGGCTTTGGGTTCGCGTACTGATGTTGTTGGACAATGAGATTCGTAGCGCAAAGGTTAAAATCAGTTGCTGCATCCCAGATAACCTACCTGTGCTGTTTGCCCCTCCGCTGTGGATAGAACAAATTTTACACAACATTGTCAATAATGCGCTACAAGCACAACTCAGTAACAGCCCCTGCACGGCTTGGATCACATTAGAAGCTGGTGCAACAGGTAGCGGCATAACATTAACCATTACTGACGGCGGCATTGGGTTATCAGAGCAAGCTTTGCAACAGGTGTTCATGCCATTTTTCACTACGCGTGCCAACGGAATCGGGCTGGGGATGGCTCTGACAGACGCGTTAGTACAGCGCCTTAACGGTACTATAGAGGCCTCCAATACGGGACAGGGTGCTTGCTTCAAGATCTGGTTGCCGATATCTTCTCAGGAGCGATGATGACACAGTATATCCATTTGATTGATGATGAACCGGAGATCCGTTCCTCGCTTAGCGTGCTATTAGGTACTGTTGGTTGGATGACGAAAACTTATGACAATGCCCAATCCTTCCTGCAGAGCGCGGGGGAATTACATGTGCTAACGGGTTGCATGTTACTGGACATCAGGATGTCTGGTAAAACAGGGCTTGCGCTGTTTGATGAATGGAAACAGCAGGGACTGGAAATTCCAGTGATTATCATGACAGGCCACGCCAATGTTGATCTCTGTAGACGGGCCTTCAAAAGTGGGGCTTTCGAGTTTCTAACCAAACCGATTGATGCGGATTTACTGTTTGACGTCGTTGGGTGTGCATTGGAACAGCAAGAGAAATTACAGAGGCAATTGCAAAAATTGCAATTGATGCAAAATCGGCTCGCCACATTGACTACCCGTGAGAATGACGTCTTTGAACTGAGTATGCAGGGGTGCTCAAGTAAAGAGATTGCGCGGAACTTTTCGCTTTCACCGCGAACTATCGAGGCGCATCGCGCTAATCTATTTGCCAAACTTGAGGTTAATTCACTGCCTAAATTGATGAGTCTCTATGGGGAACTTGCGTTGCTAAAAAAGCAATAAGGTTGCCAGAATAGGGTGTTATTTAGGTAAAACCACCTAGCTTGATGGGTGGTTTTACCAATGGTCTGTTGAAGTTTTGACTTTTATTATCCTTAGTTCCCGTAAGGAATAAATTAAGGATAAGACTCAAATGAAACGCATAATTTCAGTAGCCATTTTAATCGGTGGTATGACGTCATTCTCCAGCGTGGCCAGCGGTATTCTAACCCAAAAAAATCTTTCCTTTGATGTGGCAAATAAGCTAGCGCAAAGCGCTATTCAGGCATGCGGCGCGAATAATTATAATGTCGCTGTGACCGTCGTCGATCGCGCTGGTGTTCCTCTGGTTATCAAACGAATGGACAACGCTGGCCCACATACTGTGGAGGCTAGCCGGTTGAAAGCATTTACCGCGCTCACAATCCGCAATACCACTGAAAATGCCATGAAGAGCGCACAGGCTAACGCGGGTGCAGCCAACTTACGTGATATCCCAGGATTTTTGCTGCTGGCTGGTGGAGTACCGGTGAAATTGGGCGAGGAAACCATCGGCGCGATTGGTGTGGGTGGTGCACCTGGCGGGAATTTGGATCAACAGTGTGCGCTCGATGCATTGAAAAATAATCAGAACGATCTAAATGCCGATTAATAGTGATCACTTTTTCTTAGCGAGAAATAAATGAATAGTAAATCTGTTTTACTGGCATGCCTGCCGATCTTAGTCTCTGGCAGTGTCATGGCTGACGATTTCCCTGCCGGTTATTACGCTACGGCGAAATATTTGCAGATCGAACAGCGGGCTAAAGAAATGGATACGAGCAGCCGTCCTGGTGTCGGGCAGTTTGTTAGCGGTGAGGAAAAGGAACATTTGGGCACAGCTGCCATTGCAGCAGGGTATCAGTTCGGCAATGGTTGGCGAACAGAGGCAGAGTATGTTTTTAAGCAAAAAACAGAATACACCAGCGGTTCCACCATGTTCTCTAGCAGTTTTAATCACTTGCAAACCGATGTCGAACGCATGATGTTCAATGTCTACCGTGATTATTCATTAGGCTATCATATTTCTCTGTATGGCACGCTGGGGCTTGGCGTCAGTAAAATCAAAGCTGGCGGCTGGCAAGGAACGACGGCGCGTGAATATGCCTCTAATACTAATAGCAGCCTCACCTATGCCATCGGTGCGGGGGCTAGCTATGCACTGTTGGAAAATCTTAATATCGACTTGGGTTATCGCTATGTTGATATGGGAAAAATCGAAAGCGGCTACAACAACTTTACCAATGCTCGAGGCTTGAAAGACGAACAAATGAAAGCGCGTCTGGTGTCCAATGAATTCACTTTGGGTGCGCGTTATCTGTTCTAAATAAGTTAAATGCTTGGAGCTGCATGTCGCCTAAATCCCCCGCTTTTTAAAACGGGGGATCTTCATAAAATTAACCAAAAATTCAACTAAAATAGAATATTGCGCTCGATAGCGTGTTGACCCTTCATTACGCTGATGTTTCTGTTAAGTGACAAGTATGACAA
Organism: Pectobacterium carotovorum; assembly: GCA_016415585.1. Lineage (NCBI taxonomy): Bacteria > Pseudomonadati > Pseudomonadota > Gammaproteobacteria > Enterobacterales > Pectobacteriaceae > Pectobacterium > Pectobacterium carotovorum. The sequence goes on from CP066552.1 coordinate 2,395,883, forward strand.
AATTTTGAATGGTACTCGCTTACTGCACTCTGGTAGATGACAGGTATATACTGAGTGAGAAATCACAGAGCAAAATAAGCTAAGAGAGTTTGTTATGAGTGAGACCATTCGTGTTGGGCTGCTGGGGTATGGCTATGCCAGTAAGACATTCCACGCGCCGTTAATTGCAGGGACGGCAGGTATGGAACTGGTGGCAGTGTCCAGCAGCAGTGCTGAAAAAGTGCATGCAGATTGGGCAAATCTGCGAGTAGAGAAAGACCCTCAGGCGTTATTTAACGATCCCGATATTGACCTCATAGTCATTCCTACCCCCAATGATACACACTTCCCGCTGGCGAAGCAGGCGCTGGAAGCGGGCAAGCATGTCGTCGTCGATAAACCTTTTACGGTGACGTTGTCACAAGCATACGATTTGGGCGCTATAGCCGACCGCGTCGGAAAAATGCTTTCTGTTTTCCATAACCGCCGTTGGGACAGTGATTTTCTGACGCTGAAACAGCTGCTGGCGGCGGGAACGTTAGGAAATGTGGTGTATATGGAGTCACATTTCGATCGCTTCCGCCCCGAGGTCCGCCAGCGCTGGCGTGAAGACGGCAGTGAAGGGAGCGGGATTTGGTACGATCTTGGGCCGCACTTGTTGGATCAAGCGCTGGAGCTGTTTGGCTTGCCGGTGGCGATTCAGGTGGATATGGCACGGTTGAGACCTGGGAGTAAGGCAATAGATTATTTCCACGCGACGCTGATTTACCCGCAACGTCGGGTTGTCCTGCACGCCAGCATGCTGGCGGCGGCGGCTTCTGCCCGCTATACCGTGCATGGCACACGCGGCAGCTTTGTAAAATACGGTCTTGACCCACAGGAAGATCGCCTGAAAACGGGCGAACGCCCACCGCTGGCTGGCTGGGGACAGGATAAGCACGATGGCGTGTTGACACTGTCGCGTGATGGCATAACGGCGGAGCAAACGATCGCCACGATTCCGGGTAATTATCCGGCTTACTATGCTGCCGTGCGCGATGCGCTGCTCGGTAAAGGCGACAACCCCGTCAGCGTGCATCAGGCGATTCAGGTGATGGAACTGATCGAACTAGGGCTACTTTCCCACGAGCAGAAAAAAGCTGTCACGGTGAAAAATAGCTAGATTTAGCGTGTTTTATTCCAGATAGTTAATGGTTTGTTTAAACGGGCGATTTTAAATCGCCCGTCTTGTTAGGGTGTTCATTCGGCTAATAACAAGCCAGGAGAAAGGTGTCGGGTATGGGGTGGTTACAACGATTACGCATTGATAAATTTTTATTGGTTCTGATTCTCGTGGTGGTGACAGCGTCGATTCTTCCTGCTGAAGGCTCCGTGAAGGTTTTCTTTGAGCATCTGACAACTGCGGCGATTGCTCTGCTGTTCTTTATGCACGGAGCGAAGCTATCGCGCGAAGCGATTACTACTGGCATGGGGCACTGGCGTTTGCATCTGGTAGTATTTGCCAGCACGTTTATTCTGTTTCCGCTGCTGGGAATGGGCATGAGTATGCTGTCGCCCGTGGTGCTGACGCCGACCTTGTATCTGGGGTTCCTCTATCTGTGTGCGCTACCGGCTACGGTGCAGTCGGCCATTGCTTATACCTCAATGGCCGGAGGTAACGTCGCTGCGGCGATTTGTAGTGCCTCGGCATCCAGTATTTTGGGCGTGTTTCTCTCGCCGATTCTGGTCGGTTTGCTGATGCATACTCAAGGGGGAGAAACGGATACGCTGCATGCTATTGGCTCTATTATCATGCAGTTAATGGTGCCTTTCGTGATAGGGCATCTGTCTCGCCCGTTGATTGCCAAGTGGGTTGAACGTCACCGTAAGCTGATTAATATTACTGACCGGTCATCGATTCTTTTGGTGGTGTATGTCGCCTTTAGCGAGGCGGTTGTGCAGGGGATTTGGGGGCAGATCAACGTCTGGTCATTACTCGCCGTCGTCGGTTGTTCGATAGTGCTTCTGGCGATGGTGCTGGTGGTGAATACGCTGGTTGCACGTAAGATGGGTTTTAACACGGCCGATGAAATCACCATCGTGTTCTGCGGTTCGAAGAAAAGCTTGGCGAATGGGATTCCAATGGCAAACGTGCTATTCCCTGCCGCGGCTGTCGGTGCGATGGTGCTGCCGCTGATGATTTTCCACCAAATTCAACTGATGGTCTGCGCTGCGTTGGCACAGCGTTATGCGAGATCTGAAAACCAGTTGAACGAAAAAAAATGTTAAGCGCGCTCGGGTGAGAATAGTGTTTATCATTGCGGCTGCTCTGCAGCCGCGTTTTGATTGCAGGTATTTGATTGCGAATTTTTGAATTTTTTGCCTACACTAAAAATTAGCGTAATATTTCCCTAGGTAAAAATCGATAATAATATACGGCATTGTGTTGTTATCAATAAACGATGATTTTAATCCTCACTTTACTCTTTTCTATAGACTCACTTCCACTTTATATCTATCTTGTCCTTGACGATAAAGATTTTGATAAAGCAACACTATTTTCTATATGAATAATAAATTAACGTAAACCATTACTCTAATTTTATAAAGGCGTCTTTAATTATGCTTGAACCTAACAATAGCCACCGGCCTTTGATCGGCGAAAGTTATCAATATTCTTCTCCAAATGATAAAGAAGAACAAACTTGCCTGTCGAATAACGCTATTTCATCAATATCATCTTCATCCGAACAGTTTTCAGTTTGTACAAAAACCAATAAAAACACCCAGCATCATGGTGGGTTTATATCAAATCTGAGGAAGATATTTCCATCCCTGGCACCATCATTACGCAAAGAGGAGGACGTAGAACTCGCAGAGCTCGATAAAGTTTGCCTACAAGGCAAACAAATAATGAAAAATTGTGAAAATATCACACAAGCAAATTCAAGCAGCGACAGACAAGCGTGTCGTATTCGTTTAACCCCTAAACAGGCCATTGTCGGAGGTCTACTTTTAGGGGGGGCTGCGGGGAGCGCCACTATGTACTTTGCGCGGAAAAATAACAGTACAAGCACCGATGTGAGTGACGTTATAGCGACAAAAATGACACCGCCCATGCCTCCATTTTATGACCAGTATAACAGCACTGATGCAGGTAATGGATATAGTGACCAGTATAGAGAAATTGATAAATTGACTGATGTTTCGACAGTGAAATCTTTAAAATTTTGTGATATTTCAAATGAGGAATATGAAAAAAATCCGAAAATAATAAATACTCCCCCTACTCCAGACCTTAAGTATAGTACTGTTGATTATTTGGGTAGTGCAAACGAGAATCGATCTAAGCGAAATATTAAAGAACTTTTCATTGATAATTCGCTTATCAAGAAAAATATTATTGATGTTATTTTACAACCAATGCGTTGTGAAAAAATTAGAAGTGAACTCCACACTATTTACAATGAGTTGGCTGATTATTTTGATTTAAGTCAAGACAGAACAGTCGAAGAAAAAAACATAAGATTTCTTATGTTATATATACGTAGACTAGAACGTTTTATAATAAAATGGAAAGAAGATAAGCTTATTTCAAATGAGGATGCATATTTTTTGAAAGAAGATGTGTTGGGTGGTTTATGGCGTATTGCAGCTAATGTTGGTAAAGAGGATATGGTTTTTGTAGATACTTTTGTGGCGAATTTTGATAAACAAGATGATATATTTCCATACAAAAAAAAAAGGGAAGAAATATTGAATAAAAGTAATAATAAAAATGAATGGATGTTGACGAATAAAAATAACTCAAATAATGTATTTGTGCACATAAATAAAAGAGTTAACTTGCCAAAAAATAATGAACATGTAGATAAAGAAAGTACTACTGAAATTGATGATGTGAAAATTGAATATCTTTTAGAATGTTATGATGAAAGAGAGAATTTGACTTTTACAGATAAAATGAGAGTTGTAAGCAGGACATTGATGAGTCCTATTGCCAGCGTAATTAATGAGGGAAGTATCGCTTTTAAGTATGGTTACTTAAGTAAAGGATGCGAAGATGACGGTACTATCTTTAAAATTGCAAGTGGAATAGAATCATTCATGAATTTTTTATTCTCAACTAATGTTGTTTACGCAAATTTACTTGCTGGAAG